>NZ_NSGW01000002.1:0-1130473 GCF_002300445.1 Fibrobacter sp. UWS1 | reverse complement strand
AAAGACTTGCAAAACAATCTGGATTTGATCGCCTATGCCGAAAAATTTGTCGATACCCGCTTTCCCGTTCTTTATGGAATGTCCCGCAAATCCTTTATCGGAAAAACGCCCGGACTTGAAAACAGCGACCGCCTCATTCCCACGGTCGTTTCGGGGATTTTGGCAGCATTGGGCGGAGCAACCGTCATCCGAGTGCACGATGTCCGCGAAGCCGTCGAATCCTTTCAACTACTAAAGGCTTTCCGCCATGCACCTGTTTAAATTATTTGGCGTTATCGATGTCCGCTTTGCGGATATTCTCGACATCTTTCTGATATCGATTATCGCTTATTACGTCTTTCTGCTCTTTCGCGGAACGCGCGCCGTCCAGATGTTTGTCGGAGGCGGCCTTCTGCTTATCGGGTGGATTCTGGCGCAATGGTGGGAACTGCACACCCTGGTTTGGCTATTGAGCAATCTGGCGACTCTCGGCATTATCGCCATCGTCATCCTCTTCCAACCGGAAATTCGGGGAGCGCTCACCCGCATCGGCCAATCCGCCGCCAAAATGAATTTGAAAAATCTCTTTTTCCACCAGAGCGGACTGAACAAAATTGCCGAAGAAATCGGAGCCGCCGTTCAGGACTTGGCAAAAAATCAATTCGGGGCATTGATTGTTTTGGAAAACCGCGTGGGACTCCGGAACTACGCCGACACTGGAGAAGCGCTGAACGCCCGAATCAGCTCTCGCCTGTTGCGCGCCCTCTTCTTCCCCAATTCGGCTCTCCATGATGGAGCAGTCATCTTGAACAGCCGCTGCATCGTCGCCGCGGGCTGCATTCTTCCGCTGCCAGCGATTACTTCGGAACAGGACACCAGTTACGGAATGCGCCATCGAGCCGCCAAAGCGCTCGCCGCAGAAAGCGACGCCATGGTCATCGTCGTTTCCGAAGAAACCGGTTATATTTCCATCGCCTACCGCACCACCCTTCGGCGCAAGCTCAGCGTCAAAGAAGTCGAAGAAGAAATCAAGCGCCACTGGCGCGCTCTTTTTGACGACTCCGCATCCAAATAGCCTTTATCCATTCCTCTTTGCCATTGGGAATTTCTTATGAAACCTGCACAAAAAAATTCTTCCGAACGCCAGCTTCAAAGAAAAAGAAAATACCACTTGACGATTCTCGTCCTGATGTTGCTGCTGCTCGCGGCCCTATTTGTCGTCCAATGCCAGCTTTCCCACATGAAAGCGGATATGCTTGCCGAACGGAAAACCGAAATCGACGACAAAGCCAAAGACAAGAAATTCCAGGAAGACAGCCTGCAACGCTACAAAGACAGCCTTGCAGCCGCACTTCTCGCCGACAGCATCGCCCGCGCGGATAGCCTAGCCCGCATCCAAGACAGCATTGTCAAGGCGACGCCAAAGCCGCTTTCGCCCGAAGAAAAAGCCCGACAGGACAGCATAGCCGCTCGGAAGCGTTTTGTCAGAGACAGCATCGCCCAAGCGAAAAAAGCCGAAGAAGACAGCCTGAATCGGCGGAGAAAGGAAATCGCGGACAGCATCGAAGCTTACAACAATCGGGATTCCATTCCTCCTCAAGCCTTCATCTTACCGCCCGAAGGAAGATATTACGATCCTATTCAAATCAAAGTAAAATGCAACGAAATCCGCTGCAAAACATTTTACGCCGTCGGCGATACAAATCAAGCGCAAGAATTGACCGGAGCGGTGACTTACAACAAAACCGGCGACGTCTATTATCAGGCCGAAGACTCCGCGGGCAATAGAACGCCTTGGCAAAAAGTCCGCTACGATATGGCGAGCGACAATCTTTGCGGCAAAAACGCCTACCCTGTTCCTGTAAACGGCAAGACCGTGTGCGTAGATGCCTACGAATATCCCAACATTCCCGGAGAAATCGCCAAAGACATGGTTTCCCATGAACAAGCAGTCGCCCTTTGCGAACAGGCGGGAAAACGCCTCTGCCGCTTTGATGAATGGAGCGCCGCTTGCCGGGGAAAAGACGGATTCCGCTATTCCTATGGAAACAGTTACCGTCCCTCGGTCTGCAATACCAATTCAAAATCCGCAAAACGCGCCGGCAGAAAAGAAGGATGCCGGAGCTGGTTCGGCATGTACGACATGAACGGCAATCTGTGGGAATGGACGGCGACCCCCGCCAATGCGCCCAACCGCTTCCTTGTCGCCGGAGGAGCCTGGGACACGCAAAACGAAAGCCACTGTTCCAGCACCAAATACAGCTTTTACCCGCAGAACCAGTACAACTTTGTCGGCTTCCGCTGCTGTGCAGACGCCAAATAAAGCGGCTATTCTTTAAGCTCGATATGCAAATGCTCGTTCGCCGTGTTCTTTTCTTCCCAAAAGACGTTGAAGCGTTTGCCTAAAGCTTGGCGAATCGACGCCACCAGCTGCGACCTTTTATTCCGCGGGACGTCGGAAATCCGAAAATCCAGTGCCTTATTTTCATAATGTTTGGAACGGCGAGCGTGTTTTCCATAATCATTTGCGCTTGTAATCGTCGGGCGATAGGAATCCCCCATCACTTTGTGATATTCTGCAACGACGACCAGACCGGCGGAATCCATGGCGGCATCCAATTTTCCCGTATAGACTCCCGTTTTTAGCTGAACCCTTTTAATCAGCAGATTATGCACTTCGGCGGGTCCCCACTCCGCGCAGCAGATTGCGCAAAAGAAAAGCAACATGGCAGAACAAGAACGCATACAATTTCAAAAATAACTATTTTAAAGAGGCACTCATTCCTTCGGAGAACAAGATGAAAAAATTGTTTTGGATTGCCACTTTTGCCTCGCTCGCCATTTTGACTTCTTGCGGCAAACAGGAAAAAACCGTTTTTACCGGTTATTGGCAAGGCGATGAAAACATGATTTTTGAAGTTTTTCAGCCGGATCCTTCCCAAAACAACTACACTATCCGCAACATCAACGGCGATTTGCAAGCGCATGTCGAAGGCGATTCCCTGCTCACGGGAAAGAATTCTCTGGAAATGCCGTTCTATATGCGAGTTCGGGGCGATTCCGCATTTTACCAGTTCGGAACAATCATTTCCACATACGCCCGAATCGATTCAGCAACATACCATAAGCTATTCCAGACGCTGACCCCGGCAAATCCCTAATTAAAGGACCATTGAAAACAAAGTTCCCAGCACGACAAGCGACAACGTAAAATTCAAAAAGAGCATTGTTCGCCGAAGTATTTTCAGAAAGGATTCCTGCCATGCAGGGCCTTTTATTTTTTTCAATTCCTTGAAAGCGAGAAGCGTACTTAAAAATCCCGTGACAACCAGCATCAACGCTCCGGGAAAATAGCCGTCACGCCACACCAGAATAGAAATCCAGCACCCGAGAACAACGGCAATAACGCCGATGATAAATTCCACAACATAAAGTTTCCGGTTCATAAATCCTCTACAGGGAAAACAATCCGATCAGGCTGATTTTAGGAGATGCCGATTTGAGCGGACCGTTCAAAGGCCAACTAAAATTCAAATGGTTCACTAAATTAGAGACGGATTTGGTCATGGCGAATCGAATGCCAAAACCCGCGATGTATGTCAAATCCCGAGGTTCAAATTTGTGAATTGCCGACGACGTTTCTCCGAATTTGAAAAAGGCGGCGAAAACAGGCGAAACCGTCCCTATTTCGAAATGGGGAAAGAAGCGCTCTTCCAACTGCCCAAAGAAGCGCGCCTGCCCCGTATAAAGGTATGTCGGAAAGCCATAGAATTCCTGATTGGAAAGCCCGCCCAAGGAAAGCTGTTTGCCGTAAGGCGCATCCTTGTAAGTATCGATATGCCCACGCAATTCCGTGGAAAACCAATCGTTGCTTCTCCAAATATATTCCATCGAAATCCGTTCATAAACATCCCGACGGCGTTCCGAATTAAAATAAAAATACGACCAGGCGGAAAGCATCAGGTGATGCTGTTTCGATCCCAAAGCCAGCGAAATTTTGTAATCCAGACGGCTGTCGTTATCCATTGCCCCCAATGCTTCGAAATTTTTGGAATAGCCGATTTTAACGGTATAGCCCTTTTCCACGTCTTCCGTCCACTTGGCGTGTTTAAAATTGATCAGGCGATCATAGCGGATGCGGGAAAAGTCCAAACTGAAGCCCAGACGGGAATCGAGCATTTCGGGAATCCACTTTTCAACCTCCGAAGAATCCAACGCATAAGCCCGATTGTTTTCTAAAAACAACTGCCGTTTAGCATTTTTATAGGAACGTCCCAGCCTGTGATAATCATAACCCAGCGAGAAATGAATTTTAAACTCCTCATTGCCAAAAGAATGCCCCAAGCGGAATGACGCCGAATCTTCTTCCAGTTCATTCACCCGAAGAAGAACATTGCCATGCCTGTCATTGAAACTAGGCAAATCCTTTTTGACGGAATCGGCGACGGGAATTGCAACCTTCGAAGAAGGCAATTGGCCCGTCCAATAATACTTGACATCCCGCTTGTCCATATAGCCCGCTGCCGTATAAGCCCATTCATTTTTGCTGCGGGAAAGATAAGGCTTATACATGGTCGCATAATTTGTATAGCCATCGGTATTTTCCGAAATGGAAAGCTCAAATCGGTTATGGCGGAACAAGAAATTTGCGTTGTTATAAAGCGCCATATAGCGATCCCGGAATTCATCATGGGAATAGTACACGCCGATAGTCTGCCCGAATCCCAAGAAATTATTTTCCCAAAGCCCAATGCCAAAATAAACCGGTCCATCGCTCGGACGCTCCAAGGAAAGCGGAATCGTCAGCGTCCAGGTATCGCTGGTTTTGACATACAAAATATTTTTTCCATCTGAGGAAATTTTCCGTGTAATATGCGCATCGGCGATATACGCCTGGCTTCGCAAATTTTTTTCACTTTCGATGAGTTCATATAAATTCACCGAATCGCCGACATCAAAAAGAACCAGTTTTTTTACAACAGATTCACGGGTTTCAATATGAATCGTATTTCCTATCCGATAAACCAGACTATCCGCCCAGGAATACGCTTTGGAATCGTCAAAAGCGTCTCCGTTTTGAACCACAATGGAATCCACCCGGAAAAAGACGAGCGAATCCGCCGAAGGACGCACAAAAAAAGACTTCGCCGGAACCGCGGCAAAAGCAGCGACGGCAGCAAAAAGAATGAAGACTCCCCGAATCACGGCAACTGCACCGACATCCGGAATACGGATTTATTGCCGATGGAACGACGCTCTTCGGCAGTCGCCAAACGGACCTTCAAATTTTGCGCGGACACTCCATCCTGTGTCGCCAGAATTTTCTGCAATTTTTCATTTCGCTGTTGGGCGAGGCGATTCAACATCTCCAGCAACTCCTTATCCGAAGGGCGTTTCCACGTCTCTTGAAATTGTTTAAACGCATCGTCGTCTTTGGCTTCTAATGCCGCCTTGCGTTCTACCGGCGTCAAATTCGCTTTGCCCGTCTGCGCCCTGTAAAATTCGAGTTTTTCCATTTTGCGGAGAAAAGATTCCTGCTGTTTTTTGGGATTGTAAACCTGCACAACCGTCAATTTGGAACCCGGCTTCAGGGAAAGAACCTTCGTCCATTCCTGTGCAATTCCATATTGTTCGCTGGTGAAGTCGTCGGCGGCAATATCAAACGCAAAATCGCTCGGCGTCGAATTTCCGAATATCAACTTGGCCGGAGAAAGCGCAACCTTTACCAGCAAATTGACCAGCGTCTGCCAGACGATTTTCCCGTATGAAAATTCGGGATCCTGCAAATTGCCTTTCACCGGAATGTCAAAAGCAATTTTGCCATCCTTATCTTTAAGAATGTAGAGGGCGATTTTCATCGGAACCGTATATTCGGGCTTGGCATCCGAAGGCTTGTCCCCGACAGTCAAATTGTAAATATCGATATTGTTGCGGCTGTCGATTTCATAATGGCGAATCACGTTGTCCGAAGCGAATCCAAGAGAACCGGCTTCCAGCGGATAGCCCGTATAATGTTCCGAATACTTGGAAAAGTCCGCCATATTCACATTTTTCACATCGATATTCGCTTGCAAGGAAGTTCTGTCCGAAGGTAGCATTTTGGCGGAAACCTTCACTGAACCGCCATGCGGAAGCGCCGCGTGCACAAGCAAGGAGACCTGCTTATCAAGCGCGATATTCGACGCATCCAGAGCTATCCCCGAAACCGTATAAGAGAAGCCGCCGGGAATCGTATTGTCGTTAAAGGTGAATTTCGTTTCGGATACGGAAAGTTTCGCGAGCGAAGCCTGCAAAGATGGCGTTTGGGAAAGTTCATTTTTCAACGAATCGTTTGGGGATTTTTCCGAATTGGTGTCCAACGTTTTGGCAGCCGTAGAATCCACGGAAGCCGCAAGCACGGAATCCCGAAATTCCTGCTCGCCAGACTCTCCAGAACTATTCTTCGGAGTCAAAAAAACCTGGATATTGTTGGAATTTTTATACAGGTCGAAATGCGCAGACGCTCTACGCAAAGTGAGCGAATCCAGAACAAAACGATTCTTGCCCAAGTTCACGTCGCCAATCCCCACGCCCAAATGTGCAACTTCCAAAGTCTTTCCCGAAGTTTCCGTCAAAACCACGTCATCCACAGACACCGAACCTTTCACCGAAGCCGACAGAACATCTTTTACATTGCCCGTCGCCGAAATATCCACGCCGACTTTGCCCGACAAATCCTGAAACTGCAAAGCCGTTTTCAAATAAGGCTGCACGGCTCCCATCGAAAAATCCGACAACTTTACCCGAACGCCAAAGTTTCCTTGCTGCATATTGTAATCGGCAAAAACCTTCAACGCGCCGCCGCTCGCAAACGAAAGCTCTAAACCCGCCGAAGTTTTTTTATCCGAAAAATAAACTTCGGGAACGCGCACCGAAAAATCCTTCAATTCCAAATGCGACTGCACTTCCCCGTCTTCAAAGATGACATTTCCAGAAAGAACGGCGATTTGCCGAATCGAAATTCCCAAAGGCAGCGCACTTCCCGCAGCATCCGATGAAGATTGTTCTTGAGGGGATTTTTCTCCTTGAGATTTTTGAGTTTGAACGCTATCCGTTTCCGAGGCTTCCGCCAGCGTTTCCAATTTGCTGGACGACGAATCCGCCGACGAATCCGAAACAGCAAAGCGATCGAGAATATCGCTAAAATTAAAATGTTCCCCGTTTTTGACCACGCGAGCAAAGGGCGAATCCATGCGAACTTCCGAAAGACAAATGTCCCCGACAAGCAGGCAGCTCGGATCCACATTGACAAAAAATTCCCGGAAAGAAACAAATTTTGTCGTATCGTCGTTTTCAAAAAGGTCAAAATTTTCAATCCGCACTGTAAAACGGAACGGGTTGAAAGAAATGCTGCCGATTTGAATTTTTCTTCCTATCCATTCTCGGGAGTGTCCTTCTATGTAGCGGCCAGCGAATTTCGGAGCAATAAGACAAGCGGCGAAAAACAGCAAGAGCAGCGCCGCCAAAACAATTCCGATGATGCGAATCCCTTTTTTCATATAGGAAACGATAGAAAAATAAAATGCCCCATAAAATCATTTCCTTTGAAATCGCAAAGATTCCCTCGACGCGAAGAAAGGCCTTCCACCATTATTCGTAAAAGTCATTTTCCGCAACCACTGACAACTCTAATGCAGCCGATTTTTGTGAAAATGAATTTTTAGAGACGCCCCGGAAGTCCCATTTCGCCATATTTCATTCCTTAGACGATTTTACAAAATATGAATTCCAAAGGGAAAATCCGTCCGCCAGTGATGAAGTTTTCTTTGGAACTTATATACAAAACTCCACCCGATTTGCTTGGTTGGTGCCCTTCGATAAACTCAGGGACCGTCGGTTAGTGCACCTCGGCAAGAGCTCGGTAACCGCTTGTCGAACTAGTCGAACCATGGTTAGGGGGTAGTTATTAGTTGTCAGTTATTAGTTGTTAGAGTTCATAGGAGAAACGGCTGCATCCGACGAGGATCCCTGAAACTAGGAATCTCCGATTCCGTAGTTGAAGTATCCCTGGAAGGGACAATTCGCCTAAGGGAACAAGTTCCCAAGGCTCATGGGTAAGCGAGCACCTCGCAGTCTGCGAGAAGAAATTCCCCTTGTGAAAAAGAAATCACGCTTTGAAAAAAAATTATTTGAGGGAATTTGGAGGAAGATTGTATATAATTCCCTTTTCTTTTTTTCGACAAAAGGTTAAAATTTTTCTAAATTGATTGCGGGACAACGGATGGCCGCTCTTGCGAAAGCAAGGGAGGAAAGTCCGGGCACCACAAGGCAGGATGCTGGATAACGTCCAGGAGCAGAAATGCGACGGAAAGCGCAGCAGAAAACAAACCGCCTTTTTGAAGTTCGCTTCAAAGGCAAGGGTGAAATGGCGAGGTAAGAGCTCACCGCATTTCTGGAGACAGAAATGGCACGGCAAGCCCCATCCGGTGCAAGACCAAGCAGAATTCCGCTCCGATTACGGAGCCTGGGTAGCCTTTTCCAGTCGGAATTCGGGTAGGTTGCTCGAGGCCGTCAGCAATGGCGTGCCCAGATAGATGGTCATCGCCGACTCTATGCCGGCACAGAACCCGGCTTATAGTTGTCCCTATTATGGGAGCTTCTCGAAAAGGGAAGCTCCCTCTTTTATTTTAATCGGACAATCCGCTGCGACATTTTCGTGTTTAGGCAGCCTCTATAAAAACGCTTGGGTAAGGTTGAAACCAACCATAGTTCGACCAACGGTCCCTGAGTTTATCGAAGGGCACTAACCACTGAGAACTAGCATTTTTCGCTTCCTGTTTACAGCAACACGTCCCATTCTCAGACACTTCACATTTTCTATAATTGCCGTCGTATGAAACGCTTATTCGTCATCGCTACGGGAAACGCCGGAAAAATCCGGGATTTCGCCTTTATTTTAGGAACCGAACAGAACGATTTTAAAACCCTCCGGGAAATCGGTTTTGAAGAAGATATTCTAGAAAACGGAAACTCCTTTGAAGAAAACGCCATCATCAAATCGCAAACCGTTGCCAGATGGCTCGCCGAAAAAAATACGGAAGCGACCGTCCTCGCCGACGATTCGGGTTTGCAGGTTTTTGCTCTTGACGGTGAGCCCGGGATTTACAGTGCCCGCTATGCCGGAAAACACGGAGACGACAAGGCCAACAACGCCAAACTGCTCCAGAAACTCGAAGTAGTTAAAGATCGCAGCGCAAGATATTTTTGTGCCCTTTCCTACCAGACTGTCATCCGAGAAAGCAACGGAAAATTTTCGATTTCCGAACCCCGGATTTTCGAAGGCGAATGCCGTGGGCAAATCAACTTGGCTCCTGTGGGCGACAAAGGATTCGGTTACGATCCGCTTTTTATTCCGAACGGATTTTCAAAGACTTTTGCCCAAATGGAACTCGCCGAAAAAAAGCCGATCAGCCATCGCGGAAAAGCCATTCGTGCCCTTCGCGACGCTTTGGAAAATGATTTAAGGGAAAATTAAATTATCCCACCACTCTTCCGCCCCACTCCTCGGAATGCGCTTTCTCGTGAGCGAGCGTTTTTTGAAAATCCGCCGTCGGATGGCAATTTTTTTCCACAAAAAGCTGCGTCCGATGCAGGCGATTTAAGCATTCCAGCTTATCGCGTTCTCCGAGTTTTGCCCGTTCAATGGAAGCTCCCAGAATACGAATCGATTCGTCATAAATACGGCAAGGAACAGGAAAAGGATGACCGTCCTTTCCCCCGTGCGCAAAAGAATAACGCGCCGGATCGCTGAAACGAGAAGGCGTCCCGTTGATAACTTCACTGACAAGGGTCAGCGATTGCAATGTACGCGGCCCCAGTCCAGGGGTCAAAAGCAGACTTTCAAAATCGTTTGGATTGGATTCGTAAGCGGTCGCAAGAACGCCGCCTAAACGCTTGAGATTCACATCTTCCATTCGGACATCATGATGCGAGGGCATCCGCAAATCGCGGGAATGGCAAATTTCAATCGGTTCCGGCTTCGAATCGAACAAATCGAATTGCTCCGGCACGACAATCGACGTCGAAGGATTTACCATCTGCGAAATTTCATGCAGGACTCGATCCGGATTTTCCCGAGAAAGGGAAAGAATGGAACTTCTCGTCGGAGCCGCGCCCAAGTCCGTCAGATTTAAAATTTCGCCCCGATTTTCGCCGACCACTCCCGAATGCGGATTTTCCACGAAAGAACGCAAACGGGCAGAGCTCCAATGATAGCGTCTTGCCGCTCGCACTGCCGGATTCATCCCCTGCTGCACGACAGCCCAATCCCCCTCGTCCGTAACAATAAAATTGTGCTGGTAAAGCTGGAATCCGTCTTGCACCGCCGTATTATCCACCTTCGCACACAAGCGGCTCGCCCGTTCCAAATCCCATCCATTCAAACCCGTCTTGTCCGAGAAGGCCAAAAGTTCGGCAGGCGTTTCCCGGGAATACTTTCCCCGGCCTCCACAAATAAAAATGCCAAGCTCTTTGGCAATCGGATTCAATCCGCGCTTTAACGCATACATCACGCTGGTCGTAATTCCCGAAGAATGCCAATCCATTCCCAAAACCGCGCCCAAGGACTGAAACCAAAGAGGATCGCTCAATCGAACAAGAAATTCCCTTTTCCCGTAATTTTCAACAATGCTCTCTGCAATCAGGCGTCCCAGATCGCGCATTCTGTCCGCAAGCCAGCGAGGAACCGTCCCCGTATGCAGCGGCAAGTCAGCAATTCCGGTTCGCTTGGGCATAAAACGCTACCGACGAATCGTCAGCAGAAAGGATCCATGTGAATTTGTCTGCATTTCCATAAAGCCTCCGCTAGAAAGCTTTTGAAAGAAAATGCGTACAAATTTACTTTGGTCCGGAGAAGAAAGGATTGCCGAAATTTCACGTTCGGAAATCATCGCCGATGAAATCCAATCCTTATTGTACCAATGCCAAATTTGCCAGTTGAAAAGGCCTCGAGTACTGGCGATAAAAGCTTGCACCATCAACGCATATTCGTAAGCGTAAAAATCACGCCGTGTCTGGATTTCCAACAGTTTCTGCGATTCCGAAAGCATCGCAAAATGAGGAATGGGAGCAATGGGCTGCGCATCGGGTTTTAAATACGAAAACTGGATTTCGTTCTGACGGACGGCAACCTGTAAATTCGTATCGTCGAGATGCACATAAAGTCCGGGAAGTTTTTCTCGATAATCCCGAAAAACCGTTTGGGCCTGAAGCGGTTCTTTAATATCCAAGGGAACTTTTTTCGTGGAAATTTTACCGATTTCAAAAAAAGAAAGTTTTTCTCCTTTTTCTTTTTTCTCCAAAAGGGCGAATAATTTTTTCCCGTTTGGTGAATTCAAAAGCCAACCGTGCTCCACTTTGCGGCGAATCTGCCCCTTTTCATCCATCACAATCGCTGCGATCGCCGAATCCAGCACGCCATCGGCATCCCATTCCATCCAAGTGCCGCCACCGCCCTTTTCATCCAGTTTTTGAAACAGCTCCTCAGAACGGAACGGTTGTGCGGATTCAAAAATAACGGGCGGAGTTGCCAACGCGGCAACAGCAAGGAACAAAAGAGAGACAATTTTTTTCATCGGTATTAAAATAGCAAAAGGCCAGCTCTAAAAATTGGGGAATTATATGCAATCTTCCACCAAATGCTCTCAATTATTCTCAGTTCTTAGTTCTTAGTTTCAATTCCCAACTCATAACTATTAACCGGTCCCTGAATTTTGGTTAGTGTGCTTCGACAAGCTCAGCAACCGTTTGCCGAACTAATCGATAGGCTCTAATCACCAACTAGCGTCAAGGAAGCACTTCTACATTCCTTGGGCAAGCGAAACGGGACTTAATTTTTGAAAAGAAATTTCGCCTTTTCACCATTTTATATTTTTGAATTATGCAAAACACCGATGATTATTCCCGCTATGTAGAACTGCAAAAACAATTGAAACAAGCGAGCGAAGCCTATTACAAAGACGGCTACTCGCCGATGAGCGACCAGGATTTCGACTTTGGCATCAAAGAACTCGAAGCGTTTGAAATCGCCCACCCAGAATGGAAAAATCCCGAATCGCTAACCGCCGTTGTCGGGAGCGATCTTCTCAATCATTTTCAAAAAGTGGAACACCGCATTCCCATGCTTTCCATTTCCAACGCCTACAGCAAGGAGGAGGTTGCGGAATTTATTCATCAGGCGCTATCCAGCGTTCCTCAAGCAACCGAATGGATTTGCGAAAGAAAAATCGACGGCATCAGTATGTCGCTGACCTACCAGAACGGGATTCTCGTCCGGGCGGCAACTCGCGGAAACGGCTCCGTAGGCGACGATGTGACCGCCAACGTAAAAACCATTGCGGACATTCCGCACAAAATCGACGGGGCTCCGCAAGGCCTTCTCGAAGTCCGAGGCGAAGTTTATATGGAATTTAAAACATTCGAATTCCTGAACGACGAACTGGAAGCCCAAGGGCTTAAAGGATTTCAGAATCCGCGCAATACGGCATCCGGAACGCTGAAATTAAAAGACCCGCAGGAATGCGCCAAACGCCGCCTCCGTTTTTTCGCTTACCATATCCCTGATGCCATAGGCACCCAAAAGCATTCCGAAAATCTGCAAATGCTAAAGGCCTTTGGATTCCCGACAAATGAATTTTGGACGGCACACAACACCGAAGAAATCATGCAGATTTCCGACCGGATTCTGGAAGGTCGCGAAGAACTTCCCTACCCGATAGACGGCATGGTCATCAAGCAGAACGATTTGGAATTGCAACAGGAACTGGGATTTACTTCCAAAAGCCCGCGGTGGGCTCTCGCCTATAAATTCAAAGCCGAACGCGCCTACACGCAAATTCATTCCGTCGATTTTCAAGTCGGAAGAACGGGGCGCATCACTCCGGTTGCCAATTTTGAACCCGTCCGGCTGGCCGGAACAACCGTCAAACGGGCGACCTTGCACAACTTTGACGAGATAGAACGCCTCGGAGTGCGAGTTGGCGATACCGTCGGAGTCGAAAAAGGCGGCGACATCATTCCCAAAATCATAGAAGTCGATTTGACAAAGCGACCGGAGCACAGCGTTCCTATTGCCGCTCCCGA
This sequence comes from Fibrobacter sp. UWS1, assembly GCF_002300445.1. Lineage (NCBI taxonomy): Bacteria > Pseudomonadati > Fibrobacterota > Fibrobacteria > Fibrobacterales > Fibrobacteraceae > Fibrobacter > Fibrobacter sp. UWS1. The sequence goes on along the minus strand of NZ_NSGW01000002.1, from coordinate 1,117,375 downwards.
ATACTGCCCCGTCTGCGGAATGCCCCTCAGCAAAAAAGAGGAGCAGGTCGATCTGCGCTGCGAAAACCTGCACTGCCCCGCCATGAGGCAATGCCTTTTCGAACACTTTGTTTCTCGCGAAGCCATGAACATCGAAAATCTGGGACCCGCCCTTATCGCCGAACTTTTGGACGCTCATAAAATTTCAAATCTTTCGGACATTTATGACTTGACTCAGGAAGATTTGGTTTCTTTGGATCGCATGGCCGAAAAAAGCGCACAAAACGTTCTCGACGCCATTCAAAAAAGCAAGCGGCTCAGTTTAGAAAACCTGCTGTTCGCCATTGGAATCCGCTTTGTCGGTCGCACCAAAGCCCGAATTCTCGCCAAGCATTTCCGAACCTTGCAAAAATTGCAAGAGGCGACTATCGAAGAACTTACCGCCATTCCCGACATCGGCGATCGCATTGCCAGCAGCATCTGCGAATTTTTCAAAGATCCCGTTTTCAAATCGGAATTAGACGCGCTCGTATCCAAAGGTCTGGAGACCCAATTTACCGGAGAAGTCAAAGATCATTTCGCCGGAATCACCGCCGTTATAACCGGAACCCTCCCGACTCTCGACCGAAACGCCGCCCGAAAAATGATTGAAGAAAACGGAGGAAAAGTTTCCGGCTCGGTCAGCAAAAAGACGTCGTGGGTTCTAGCGGGTGAAGCCGCTGGCAGCAAACTGCAAAAAGCGCAAGAACTGGGCATCCCCATTCACGACGAAGCATGGCTGCTAAACGAATTATCTAATTTAGGTTCATGATGAAAAGAAGTTTTATTCCCGCCGATTTTAAAGCGGACGACGCCAAGCTGGTCACCGAATACTACCAGAAGCTTTTACAACAGGAAATCCCCTTCAACGCGAAAGCCTTGAGAGAATGGATTCTCCAGTGGAATGAACTTTCCACCGTTCTTTCCGAAGAAAACGCACGGCGCTACGTCGCCATGACCTCGCATACCCAGGACGAAAAAATCGCCAAAGCCTATATGGATTTTGTACAAAACATCGACCCGATATGCGAAGACTACGGCAACAAACTGGAACGCAAAATGATGGCTCACCCGAACATTCCCGATCTGGAAAATGAATTCGGGATGTACTTTCGCGATGTCCGTTCCAGCCTGGAACTTTTCCGGCAGGAAAACATTCCCCTCTTCACCAAAGAAACCACGGACATTCAGGCATACCAGCAGATTACGAGCACCATGACGGTCGAATACAAGGGCGAAACCAGGACGCTTCAGCAGATGGCTCCCCTTTTGAAAGAGACCGACCGGAAAATCCGCGAAGACGCCTGGAGAAAAATCGCCAGCCGCAGGCTTCAAGACAAAGAACGCCTGGACTCCGCATTCGACACGCTGTTCCGCAACCGCATCCAGATTTCCAAAAATTCGGGATTCGACAATTATCTCGATTACATTTTCAAAGCGAAATCCCGATTCGACTACACTCCTGCGGACTGCCGGACCTTCCACGAAAGTATTGAAAAAATTATTCTGCCCTATCTCGCCGATCTCTACCGGGAAAAAGCGCAGATGTTAAAACTTGAACGCTTGCGCCCTTGGGACACCGACGTCGATGCCCTTTCCCGCCCGCCGCTCAAGCCTTTTCAAAAAGGCGACGAACTGATTGAAAAAGTCGGTCAGATATTCGACAGGCTTTCCCCGCAAACCTCCAACTGGTTCCGCACCATGCAAAAGGAAAAACTGATCGACCCGGACAGCCGTGTGGGAAAAGCTCCCGGCGGATACCAGATCGGATTTGAAGAAAGCGGGCGTCCCTTTATCTTTATGAACGCCGCGGGAACCGATGGCGATATTTACACCCTTCTCCATGAAAGCGGACATTCCTTCCAGCAGTTTGGAGTCGCCGACCTGCCCTTGACCGCCTTCCACGACGTGCCCTCTGAATTTGCCGAAGTTTCCAGTATGAGCATGGAACTCATCGGGTCCACGGACCTTTCTCCATTCTACCCGAACGAAGCCGACGCCAACCGCAGCCGAATCAGCGAACTCGAAGAGATCATCTGGCTTTTCCCTTGGGTCGCCTCCATCGACTCGTTCCAGCACTTGATGTATTCCCACCCGAACCACACCGCCAGCGACCGCAAGGAAATGTGGCTTTCCGTGATGGACCGCTACGACGCGGGCATCGATTATTCGGGACTCGACGACGAACGCGCCTACCTGTGGCAAAAACAGCTGCACATCTTTGAAGTGCCTTTCTACTACATCGAATACGGCATCGCCCAACTCGGTGCGCTCCAAGTCTGGGAGAACTTCCGCAAAAATCCGAAAAAAGGTCTGGAAGACCTCTTTGCCGCCGAAGCGCTCGGAAGCAGCAGGCCTCTCCCGGAAATTTTCTCTCGCGCGGGCATCCGCTTCGATTTTTCCGCGGCGACCATCGAACCGCTGATTCGCGATTTAAGCGACGAAATCGCCCGTTTGAAACGTTAAGCCTCCGTTAATGTTTGCCTGTGGTTAAAAAATATCCTCCGGTCTTTTTGGCCCCACGAAATTCAATCAATCCAAGTTCGATTAAACTCTTTAAGGTGCGAGATAATGTGGGAACGCTGACTTCTACTAACGAGGCCAACTTGTTGGTTTTTAGACCGGGGCTCTCGGACAAAAGTTGGAGTACTCTTTTTTCACGGGAATTTAATCTATCATTTAATCTATCATCCCGGGTGGTGTTCGTCTTGTCCCGCTTCATAAATGTCACCGTAAAGAAGCCCTGGGTATCAAATTTCGGTTCTGGCAACCCTGCGTCTTGCATCAGTTTCCGCATTCGGGGAATGCCGGATCCAACTTTCTCGACAACCTGCATTCTTGTAAAGAGTCCAAATATCAGCGGGTTGCGGCTCATACTTTTATGTCCGAATTCCGCAGCTACTATTGGAAGCAATCCACCGGGATTCGATATCTCAACCCTGTCATCATATCCTTCTACCATAACTGTCGCACCTTCTTCATATAGGTCACGATGGCAAATGGCGTTCATAATCGCTTCCTTGAAAACATCAAGAGGAATTTCCCATATTTCCTGGCGGGGTCCAGTCCCTTTGATGATATACTCCACTTCGAGTTTACTCTCAATCCATGAAAGCGCATCGAGATATTGCTGATACAATGGTCCTCCAAAGGTCTTGTCGTCGATAATATGGACCTTGTCCAATCCCTTTGAAACGGAGACACCTAATAACAGCATGGGGGAATTTACGTTCCGGGTCGCGACCAAAGAAGAGAACCGCAGCATTTTTGGCAACACCATCTTCTGTCAAAAGTTCAAGACTTTCAAATAAACTCCCGAGAGGTAAAGTATCGGAAAGGTTTGCCATTTCCATAAAGGTCTTGTAATTACGCGGCTCTACTTCTCTATCAATATCAAACCAACGGCAAGGAATGGCATCGTAAAAAATCTTGGCGCACTCGGCAAATAAAGCCCTAATCTCTTCGGCAGAACGGAGTTTTTGATAATTGCCCCCTTCTCTGACATAGACGACCCCTCCCGTAATATAAGGTTTGTCCTTGCTATTTAGAACATCAATGACCTATACTTTTTTGTCTCCCACATCGACGGAATAAAGCTCGCATTTCAGGGCCGGAGAAATTTCTCCAATTGTACCTTGAATGGCAGAGCGCTTGTTGTTATCAATTTCAGCACCGACAATGTGATTATCGTTATCAACTCCAATAAGAACATAACCGCCGGCGGCATTGGCAAAGCCGACAACTTCATCGGAGATTTCCTTGACTTTGGAAGGTACGCTGCGTTTGAAATCCACATTGTAGCCTTCTCCGCCTTTCACTAGTTCTTGTATTTGCGACGCTGTTAACATAGAGCAAAGTTACAAATTTATACCGGTTCGAAAAGACGACTGCAAGCAAAACGAATCCCGAATTCCTTCGGGATTTTTTGCCGTTCCCATAAAAAGTCTTTTCAAACGAAAAATTTCGCCGAATTTTCCCTAAAACACAAAAAAAACAAGCCTTTTTTGCATTTTTTCCGACTTTTGCCTTGACAAGACGCGCCGGTTTTTATTATCTTTGCGACGCATCCTTGGAGGGATGGCCGAGTGGTTGAAGGCGCACGCTTGGAAAGCGTGTTTACTTAACTGTAACGAGGGTTCGAATCCCTCTCCCTCTTCTAAAACTTTACAAGGTGGCTTATGTCTAACAATCGCGTTTACCTTGACGACATCTACGCAAGCGAAGCCTGCAAGGGTTCCACCTTCCGTGCCGTGGTGATGATGGCACAAGAAGCTCGTTTCATCAACGAACAGGCAAACCGAGAGGGTTATGTTAATTTGACGGCGAAACCGACAACTATCGCGATGAACAAATTTAAAGCGAACAAGCTTTCCATCGCTTCCACACAGGAAGCCGAAGAAGCTCCGCAAGCCAACAGCGCGCCTGTTTCCGCAAATCCTCAAGACGGTCAGAGCATGGCGGACTCGGCTAACGACGCTTTTGGAATCTAACTTTTGAAACATAAAATTTCAAAGGCGACTCTTCGGGGTCGCTTTTCTTTTTAGGAAAATAAATGGCCCGGGATATTCTGAACGAAATCATCGAAAAAAGAAAAGCGGATATCGCCCGCTTGGGAATCTGCTTCGGATTTGAACGCCCCTCTCGAAAACGTCCACTGCACCCCTTTATCGAAAAAGCGGGAACCATTTTGGAAGTCAAGCGTTCCTCCCCATCCAAGGGAAATATCGCCATGGGACTCGATCCTGCGGAAACCGCCCGAATTTACGCCCAAGCGGGAACCGGCGCCATTTCCGTTTTAACCGAAAGCCACTATTTTAACGGTTCCCTCGCCGACATTTTAAAAGTCGCAGAAGCCGCACCCGATTGCGCCATTTTGCGCAAAGATTTTCTGCTTTATCCCGAAGAAGTCGATGTCGCTTACGATTTTGGCGCGGACGCCGTCCTTCTCATCGCCCGGATTCTTTCGGACGAAACCCTTTTGCAAATGGCTACCCGCACCGCCGCCTTGGGCATGACACCCTTTGTGGAAGTCCGCACGGAAGACGACCTGCGCAAACTGAAAAAAATCCGCGCCACAGTCGATTGCGTGGCCGGAGTCAATTCCCGAGACCTAAAAAACTTTCATATCGACTCCCTGATCCCCGCCGAATTTATCGACGAACTCGGTGAACGCGCCGTTTTTGAAAGCGGCATCCAGACAGCAAAAGATGCGGCCTTCGCCCGTCGCCTCGGATTTGCCGGAGTCCTCATCGGTGAAGCCGCCGCCAAAAACCAACCCGCCGTACAAAAGCTCGTCGAAGGCTTCCTGCACGCCAAACCCGACGGCTTTGGAAAATTCTGGAAGCGTATCGCCCAAATGCGAAAATCCCTGCGCACAAGGAATCCCGGCCAGCCAATCGTCAAAATCTGCGGAATAACGAACGCGGACGACGCCCTTCTTGCCGCAGAACTCGGCGCCAATCTGCTGGGCTTTGTATTCAGCGCACAAAGCCCCCGAAAAACAAATGCCACGGAAGCGCAAGATGTCATCGCCCAAGTGAAAAAGCAATTCGGAAAAGATGCGCCCCTTTGCGTGGGAGTCGTCACCGAACACGAAAGCCCCGAAGAAAACGAAGCGCTGGGGTTAGCGAATGGTGGCATTCTGGACGCCATCCAATTCCACGGATGCGAAATACCCGCAGAACTGGAATCCGCCGATTTCGGATATTACAAAGCGGTGCGCTTGAAATCCAGCGACGAAGCGCAAGAACTCGCGAATCATTTTCAGCACGGCATCCCCCGCGCACTGGTGGACGCTTACAGCCCCGAAGCCCTTGGCGGCACAGGCAAACGCATTGACGGAGAAACGCTGCAAACGCTTTCTTCCCAAACGGCGCTATGGATGGCCGGAGGCATTTCTGCGGACAACATCCAAGAAATCGTAAAAAGTTTTCACCCCGAACTGGTCGATCTTTCCAGTGCCCTGGAAAGTTTCCCCGGGAAAAAATCCGCCGAAAAAATGCGCGCGTTCTGCAGAGCCGTGCGTTGAAAATGCCTTTTGGAATCTTCACCAATAAAAATGGCAACACGCTGATGCGTGAATTCGAAGGAGTTCTTAGCAACAATCCTTCGATAAAGAACTTAGATGCCATGGTAGGATTCCTCCGAGCATCAGGCTATTTTTCTTTGCGTCCATATAAGCGCAGTTTCGGAATATGGAACGAGGGCGAACATTCTGTTTCAATTTCAAATTACACATTCACACCAGGAAGCTACCTTGTTCTTCGTCGCGGGAATGAGATTCTGTCCTGGAAAATCTTCAGATAGGGAGTCCTCTATGAAAAAAACAAAATTTCAATCTTTCCTTAGCAACAAGGCTATAAAATTCGTTGCTAGAATGAACTTATCTTGGCGGGTCATAGGTTTTGCCATCTCCAGCCTAATTCTTATAGCCTGCACAACTGATGCAGACGATAGTTTTGATGCAGCGACCGTTTGCCCTTCAGAAGGAACGAACATCTATGGCATGCCAAATCGAGGAACATTCGTGGATGAACGTGATGGTCAGGAATATCAATATACGACCATCGGCGATCAGGTTTGGATGGCGCAAAGCTTAAGTTATGAAGCCGCAGGAAGTTTTTGCTATGATAGTTTACCTGAAAATTGTGAAAAATATGGAAGACTCTATCTTGGTAAAAATTTAGATCAATTGTGTCCTGCAGGATGGCGTATGCCAAAGTCAAATGATTATGACAATCTCCTAATTACAGTAGATAATAGAATGAACGTTCTCTCCGCAGGATATTGGGAAAATAGGCGGATTTTCGTCGCTAACGCGACTTAGGTTTGTAGTTTAACTTGCGTATAAATATACTCTAAAGGGGTCATAAAGTCAAGCCTTTTTCGAGGCCTGTTGTTCAGTTTATCCTGTATCCAGCGAACTTTCCGGGGAGAGATTCCCTTGAACGACTCCTTCTTGGGAAGATATTGGCGTATTAGACCGTTCATGTTCTCGTTGGCACCGCGCTCCCAGGAGTGGTACGGGTTCGCAAAGTAGTAATCCGCCTTCATAGCTTTCGCTATTTCTGCGTGACAGGCGAACTCCTTCCCGTTGTCCGAAGTGATTGTGAGAATCTTGACTTCGAACGTTTTCTCAAAGTCCTTCAGCGCCCTCACAAGCGTTCTCTTCAGGTCTTTCGCGTTCTTCGTCGGAAGATACCTTATCAGGCTGTAATTCGTCATCCTGTCGTTGATCGTGAGCAGGTTCGCGTCATGGTCCGCGCTGTTTATCAGGTCTATCTCGATGTCGCCTACGCGTGATTTCTCGTCCACGATTGCCGGACGTTCCTCGATGGGCACGCGGCCTACAATCTGGCCTCTCTTGTCCTTCTTCTCCCCGCGCTTACGGTATGGTTTCTTGCCGTGCCGCAAGTGCTTCTTCAGGTCCTCGTCCTTGTTCACATGCCTGTATATCGTGGCGACGCTAGGGACACCCATCCCATCGAGTTTCGCGCGTCCGTTCACCTGTTCGGGAGAGTAGTCTTCCTTGATTTTCCCGTCCACGATTTTCCAGTCGTCCTCGTCGTAGTCGTAATGCAGGTGACTTGTCGCGGCAAGGAGGTCTGCCCGTTCCTGCGACTTGACCGGGTCGTAATGCTGGCGGCCGCCGCCCCTGTTTAGTTCCCTGTAGATTGTGGATTTGTGGACCTTCAGCTGCAAGGCTATGTTTTTCGGGGGGATCTTTGCCGCATTGAGCGCTCGTATTTCGTATCTTTGTGCTTGGTTGAGACTCACCGCCATGTCCTTTTTTGGTAGAATCGGCAAGGTAGAAAAGTTTCGGCCAGGTTCCCCAGGGGCTAGCCCTAGGGAACTTTTTTTCTTCCCGATTCAACCTATATCAGTCGCATTGACGGTGAAAATTCGCGATATACAAGATACCATAAATACCAACAAATGCGGGATGTCTTTAAGAGCTGGGGGATTTGCTTATTTAACAGAAAGCCGTAACGAAAGCAACGATGTTTCTTTTTGGACAAATGAATCAGACGGTTCTGATTATTTTTATACACTCTATGTTTGTTATAACTACATGAGCGTTTCTTCATTGGGGCATAGCATAGAAACAATGAAATATTACATTCGTTGCATTAAGGAATAGACTTATGTCGCCTCCGGCTCACAAAGGCCCAGCGTGAAAACGTTGCCGCCCTGAAGGTTGCTCTCGCCGCGGTCGGAAAGGCTCCGCTTATCCTCGACTCCAAAAAGCCGACGATCCCGGTTGCAGAATACATCTACACCGAGAACCGCTACAAGCAGCTCACCCGTAGCAATCCGGAAGTGGCCAAGAAGCTGGCCGACGACCTCCAGAAGGAAGTGGACGCTCGCTACGCATTCTATGACGCCATGTCCAAGGATACGGAAGGGTTGATCAGCCTGTAATCGGTTAACGCGTCATCCTGAATCCCGACAGGGGTGAAGGATCCAGTCCTGGATTCTTCCACCTTCGGTGTCAGAATGACGAAAGTGAAAACGCCCCGTCACGATGAGTGGTGGGGTGTTTTTGTATAAAATGAAAATCCCCAGCTATGCTGGGGTGTTCAAGTAAAGCCTTCTGGCAATCATGAAAAAAGAAATCCTTTGACTAAATTGATGGTGCGGTTTGCCAACTGCATCACAATAAAACCAAAGGATTAATATGAATAATAGAAATACAACTGCACATACAACGTGGAATTGCAAATATCACATTGTGTTTGCCCCAAAATTCAGAAGGAAGGTTTTCTACGGGGAACGCAGACTTGAGATAGGAAAGATTCTGAGAAGATTGTGCGAATGGAAGGATATTGAGATTATTGAAGCCGAAGTCTGCGTTGATCATGTACACATGTTGCTTTCGATTCCCCCGAAATACTCGCCATCATCAATCGTCGGATACCTGAAGGGCAAAAGCAGTTTGATGATCAATGAGAAATATCCTGAATTACAGAAAAAATATCGAAGCCGAGTGTTTTGGTGCCGAGGGTATTACGTTGACACGACAGGGAAAAATACGCAGAAAATCAAGGCGTACATTGAAAATCAATTGAAAGAAGACGAGTACGGAGAACAGTTAGGCCTATTCGGAAAGAAATAACCCGTTTACGGGTAGCCGGGTAAGGACCATCGCAGGTGGCAGACCCCTACATGACCATTTGTCTGTAATTTCCAATATTTTTGCTACTTTGGGTAAAAATAAAAGCCAGCCCGGTGTTTGCGTACTAGGCCCGGTTCGGCTCTGCAATGCAGAAATGCGAGCATTTCTGCGCTACAGAGTCTCACTGCTAGTCCTTGAGGCAACGGACAGACGCTGCAAAGTACATGTCTTGGGGCGGCAGGAAAGCGTGATCGCTGTTTTGGTACAACGTCATGACGAAGGCATCGTCGCTATAAAAATCGTCGACATTAGATTCTATGACTCTTGTGGCACTCCAGAAGGTCGCCACGTAGCCCAACTGTTGGAAGGGGCCGCCTTGGAGGCCGATGCCCGCTGGGAGAGCGGAAAAGCCGTAGGCATCGGTACCGTTGCCATTATCGTTCCAGCCACTAGTGGATTTAAGATACTTTCCGGCGTCGATGTAATAGAAGTTTCTCTCATCCCAGGTTGCACCGGTACCCCTTGACAAAATCCTAAAATCCTCTTCAGTTGGCAAGTGCCAGCCTTCGGGACAAACACCACGAACAGGGTATGTAGGTAAGCAGAATTTTCCGTTACCACAGCCTTTCCCGTTGGTACTCCAAGTTCCAGCACTGTCCATAGCCGCAGACCACAAGTAAAGACGACCGTATTTTGAACAGTTGGTGGGGTCATCGTCGTAGCAGAAACTAGAAGAATCGAAAGTACTTGTTTTTCCCTTATAAGCATAATTCAGATTCTCTGCCATCCAGGTCTGGGTGCCGATGGTGACGGTTTTGTAAACTTGATTATCACGGGAATCTTTTAGAGTTCCTTCGCCTCCGCTCAGGATGACGCTGGAAGAAGATATAGAAACACTGCTACTGGAGATTGCTTCATTCTTACTGCTAGAAGATGACTGTACCGAAGTGCTGGATGTGTTACTGCTGCTAGATTTTGAATCAGAGCTGAGAATAACGCTGGAAGAAGATGTGACCTTGCTAGATGACGACACAGGGTTATAATCTTCCCAGTCGTTTTCCTGTTTTGGGGAACTGCTGGATTTCACCTCTTCCTTTTCGATGATGGTGTAAATGTCAAAACGGTACCATTTACTTTCACTACAAATTAACGTCATGTGTTCTTCCACCACAAATGCCTGTTCATTATTACGCTTTTCGGTGCAGTTTGGCAGTTCATCGGAGTTTGCCGCCACCGTGCCCAAATACCGCCAGGCACTTTCGATGCACAAATATACCGAATTTTCTTTGCTCACGTATGTGGAATCCCCTTCCCTTTTGGCAGTACAATTGTCCAGAGCATCCTTGGTGGAAACCGTATCCATATACGAAACAATTTTTCCCCAAACACCATCATCACATTTATAAAGAGCGTGTTCCTCTGTAATATAAGCGGTATTCCCTTCACGTTTTTCCACGCAAGCCAGCAGAGCGTCAGATGTAGCCAAAGTGTCTGTCAGGGTGTAATATTTTATCCACTCCCCATCATCGCACCTATAAACCGCACTTTCCTTTTCCACCTTCACGGTATCGCCGTCGATTTTTGCAGTGCAGTTGGAAAGGTCGTCCAAGGTGCTTACGGTAGGCAGGGGTGCCGACATAAAAATCCATCTTCCCTCTTCGCACTTGTACGTAGAACTGTCCTCGGTCACAAGGGCGGTGGTGCCTTCCCTATTTTCCGTGCAGTTGGGCAGATTCTCCATGGTCTCGACCCTCATGTCTGCTGCATCTACGCCTGTTCCGCTGGAATCGCCACCGCAGCCAACAAGACCTAGTACAGCCAGTGTACCCGCCAAAACCACGTCAAATTTCTTCATTATTTACCCCTTGAAAACTTGAATTTCGACACCTCATCGTAAAGATGGGACTTTTCAACTCTTATACCAAGCCTTTCCTGAAGCATCTCCCTCACAAAATCATTTGAAACAAAGGCTTCCACACTGGGATTTGGGCAAACCTTCAGGGTTTTCACCAATTTGCCTTTTAATGGAATATTCAGACGACCGCCTTCAATGGGCAATTTTTCGCCATACATAAAGATGCGGAGTTCGTTTTCGTATTTGAAGGCACGCCTTTTGAGGCATGCAAGTTCAATGAAACTTTCTTCATCAATTGTTTTGTAAACCTTCTGAATTTTACTATTGTTTTTTATTTCTTCACTCGTGTAATCGTATTTACAAGGGCTTACATAGACCTTCGCATTGTTTTTTTTGGCGAAATCGCTCAACGACTTAATCAACACGTCGAAGTCAAAAGTCAACTGAACAAGGTCGTGGCGGTTTTCCATGTCAAACTGGCGCCAAAAAGCGGATTCGTTTTCTCCATGTTCTGTTGTCACGCAAAATGCGGCTATCTGTTTTTTCTTGAATCCAGACTGTTCGTAATCCCCGCAAACAAATCTTTTTTCAAAGGGGTCCTCCCAGGTGGCTGGATCCGCAAAAGAAATTTTCTTGGATTCAATCAGATTTTTGGCCCACTTGTAGCGCATATAACGATACACGGTTAAGGATGTTGAACGTTTAAAACAATCAAGTTTAAAATCGCCCAGAATCTTTACATAATCGGAATTATACTTTTCAGCCAATTCCCTTGAGCTAACGGATTCGTTTTCGTTTTTCGACATTGTGCAATCCATTTATTTAAGTATTTGAGCCCTCCAAATGTAAACAAAAAAAAACAATGTCAAGTGTTTTGTGAAATTTCGGCCATTTTTAAAGAAAATTTTACAATTCGATTCGTAAAATCAGCAAAAAAGAAACCATTTTATCCAGTAATGGCCAAAATGGAGAACATTGCGCTTTTGGAAATATTTTCACATTTATTAGATTGCGCTTTTAGCAATATTTTGACACACAACACCTTGCGTTTTTAACAATATTTATTTATATTCTCATCAGCGGAGGCATACAAATGATTAAATTTAAACGCAAAATCTACCAGAAGCTGTTGCAATGGAAAGCCGAATCCCAGGGCAGCGAAGCCCTCCTCATCGAAGGGGCCCGACGAATTGGCAAGAGCACCATCGTAGAAACATTCGCCCAGCACGAATACAAGTCGTATATCCTTATCGACTTCAACGACTGCGAGGCTTCCGTCAAGAAAGTGTTCGAAAAGATGAGCGACCTCAACAGTTTCTTTACCACGCTCTCTTACACCTACGGTATCACGCTCCATCCCCGTGACTCCGTAATCATTTTCGACGAGGTTCAAAAATTCCCAAAGGCCCGACAAAGCATCAAGAAACTTGTCAAGGACGGGCGCTTCGACTACATCGAGACAGGTTCACTCATTTCCATCAACGAAAACGTCAAGGACATCACCATTCCATCGGAAGAAACATCTATCCAAATGTATCCGATGGATTTCGAGGAGTTCTGTGAGGCACTCGGAAAGCCCTCCATCTGCGACTACATCCGGGAATGTTTCGGCAAAGGAGAAGCCCTTGAGCGCAGTCTGCACAACGACGCCATGCAACTATTCAAGCAATACATGCTTATCGGTGGGATGCCCCAGTCCATCGTCGAATTTCTGGAACACACGTTCAGCTTTGAATACAGCGACAAGCGCAAACGCAGCATTATCGCCCTCTACAAGAAGGATATCCAAAAAATCAAGGGTGCATACAAGTCAAAGGTCCTTTCCACATTCCTGCAAATTCCCGCATTCCTCTCCAAGCACGAGAAACGCGTAAGTCTCTCCAGAATTGAATCCGGCATCAACACAGAAAACACCTACGAGAATACCTTCATGTGGCTTTCGAACTCCATGATTACCAACAATTGCCTCAAATGTTCCGACCCCAATGTGGGCTTGGGGCTGAACGGCGACGATTCCGCCATCAAATGCTACATGGGCGACACGGGGCTTCTGTTCTCGCATGCCTTCAGTGAAAATGCGATTGCAAGAGATTCGCTGTACAAGCAAATCATGAACGACAAGCTTTCAATAAACAAGGGTATGCTCTATGAAAACGCCATTGCGCAAATGCTTACCGCAAACGGGCACCGGCTTTACTTTTACACCCGATACAACAAAGAACTGCACCGAAACGATATGGAAATTGACTTTTTGCTGAGCGATTCCGCAAGCGGAAAAGTCATCCCCATCGAGGTAAAATCGTCAAAGAATTATACCACATCGTCTTTAACCGATTTCAAAAAAATCTACAAGAAGCGTATCGGAAAATCGTATATCATCCATCCCAAGAACTACTCCATAAAAGAAAACGGAACTATCTGCATTCCGCCCTACATGACCATTTGTCTGTAATTTCCAATATTGATTGAAGTCGGGAAATATACAGACAATCTGTATATTATGACCACTATTTACTGGCACTAGGCATCTCGTTGCTAGAATTGCGTTAGGGATAGTGACCCCTTGGGGCCGAGACCATGGTCTCGGATTTAGGTGGCGGGCAACGAGCGAAGCGAAGGTGGCCGCCCCTAAAATATAGCCCGACCCGGCGAGGGCAACCGAGCTGGGGAACGCCCAAATAGGGTATGGTCGTTGCCAACGCTACGGGTTGCTCCTCCATTTACGGCGGTAACCAGCCGACTACTCCGTGGGCAAAGAACAAGGAAGGCCGCGGTCCCGCTTGGGCGAACTCCCTCTTCGAAGACAACGCCGAATTCGGTCTCGGTATGCGCCTCGCTATCACGAAGCATGCCAAGCAGGCTCTCTCCCTCCTCGAAGCCGAGAACGTTCCTGCCGAACTCAAGGAAAAGCTCACGACCCAGGAGCAGAATGACGAAGCCGGCCTAAATGACCGCACAAGTCAAATGCAAAAGGGAAATTCCGATAGAAAAAGCGGCAGTTCATGACGAACTGCCGCTTTGTCAAAGTGGAGGTGAGGAGAGTCGAACTCCTGTCCAAAATCACGTCCCCGTTCATTCCTACGTGCGTTTCCTTCGTATTTAAGTTCTCGTCCCTCTTCACGCCCAAGAAGGCCGGCGCAAATCGGAACCAGCTCTGAAAATTTCGGATGACGCCCCAGAGCATGACGCCGCCCTATCCCATATTGCGACTGGAGTTCTTATCCCCATGGGAAAGGGACAAGTCCCAGCGTTGCTATCAATTAAGCAGCGAGTGCGTATTCTTCGTTAGCACTTATTGTTTTCCGGCTTTTTTACGAGGCCAGCCAGACCCTCGGCACGCAACTCACGCTTCAGCGACCCTGTCGAAACCAGAGCACCCCCGTGCGAGATGACTTTCGGAATATAGCAAATCTTTTTCCGAAGGACAAACGGAAGCTGTAAAACATCTATATTTGGGCATCCACATTCAACAACGGCACGCCCGATGATTCGAAAACTATTTTCGCTTTTCGCCGCCATCGCAGTTGCTTTGACAGCCTGCGCAAGCGACAAGCCCCTTGAAAACCATGTGTTCCACGTCAGCGATTTGGGCAACAAAAAAGTCGGCGTCCAGATAGGCAACACGGCGGACATCTACGCTTCCGACTTTGGCGGCGACACGGCCAAGATCCAGGTCGAACGCTACACGAAGCTCGCCGATGCCATCCAAGCTCTTCTTCAGGGGAAAATCGACGCGGTCCTCAGCGACGACCAGCCGGCAAAAGCGTTCGTCGCGCAAAATCCTTCGCTCCGGATTCTCGACGAGGTCTTTGTCGAGGAAACCTACGCGGGAGTCGTCGCCAAAGGGAAAGAAACGCTGCTCGACAGCGTCAATGCGGCCCTCCACAAACTGAAATCCGAAGGCATCTACGATTCGCTCTTCAACACCTACATCAACCGGACGGGAAACTTCCACTACAGCCAAAAAGTCAAGGACGGTCCGAAACTCGTCCTCTCGACCAATGCGCAATTTCCGCCGTATGAATATCACATGGGCGAAGGCATCGTCGGGTTCGACATCGAAATCTGCAACTACATCGCAGACTATCTCGGTCGCACTCTCGAAATCCAGGACATCGAATTTGACGCCATCATCAACGCGGTGAGTTCGGGCAAAGCGGACATCGGATTTTCCGGATTCACCGTCACCGAAGAACGGAAGCTCTCCATCAACTTCACCGACCCGTATGCCGATTCGAAAATCGTGGTCGTCGTCCGCGGCGATGCCGCAGCGGTCTCGGCAGAAAGCATCGGGGACCATTTTTACAAGAACTTTGTCAAGGATTCCCGCTGGAAGTATATCGTCCAGGGGCTCGGCAACACGCTTCTCATTTCCCTCTTCGCGGCGCTTTTCGGCATTGTCGTGGGATTTTTCATCGCCGTCATCCGTGCGAACAACGAGATGAACGGCAGCTTCAAAATTTTGAATGCGCTAGAAAAGGCCTACGTCGCCATTGTCCGCGGCACGCCGATGATGGTCCAGCTGCTCATCATCTACTACATCGTCTTTTCCTCGGTGAACATCAACAAGATTCTCGTCGCCGTCATCGCGTTCGGCATCAATTCGGGCGCATACGTTTCCGAGATCATCCGCGGCGGCATCAAGGGTGTCGATCCCGGGCAAATCGAAGCGGGCAGAAGTCTCGGGCTCCGCTTCCGCACGATTCTCTTCTCGATCGTCTATCCGCAGGCGGCCAAGAATTCCCTGCCGGCGCTCACCAACGAATTCATTTCCCTCATCAAGGAAACCTCCATTTGCGGCTACATCGGGCTCACCGATTTGACCCGCGCGGGAGACATCATCCGCAGCACGACTTACGAGGCGATGCTTCCGCTGCTCGCCGTCGCCGCCATCTACTTTATTCTCGTTGCGGGCCTTTCGGCTTGCGTCGCCCGGCTCGAAAGGAGGTTGAAAAAGAATGAACGCTAACCGCGAACCCCTGATCCAGATCCGGAACCTGAACAAGTCCTATGGGGACAAGCAGATTCTTCGGGACATTTCGCTCGACATTTGCAAAGGCGACGTCGTCGCCGTCATCGGTCCTTCCGGCTGCGGCAAATCGACATTCCTGCGCCTCTTGAACCTGCTCGAGCGTCCCACTTCGGGCGACATCCTGCTCGACGGCAAGAGCATCCTCGCCAAGGACGTCCCGAGCTATCGGGTGCGCGAACGCATCGGCATGGTCTTCCAGCAGTTCAACCTGTTCAAAAACATGACAGCCAAGAAAAACATCATGTTCGCCCCGGTCAAGCTCGGCAAGATGGACAAGGACGAAGCGGAAAGGAAAGCGCAGGAACTTCTCGAACGCATCGGGCTTTCCGACCGCGGAAACCATTACCCGGCGCAGCTCTCCGGCGGGCAGCAGCAACGCATAGCCATTGCACGTGCGCTCGCCATGAATCCCGAAGCGATTCTCTTCGACGAACCGACCAGCGCGCTCGATCCGGAAATGGTCGGGGAAGTTCTCAAGATGATGAAGTCGCTCGCGCAATCCGGCATGACGATGGTCGTGGTCACGCACGAGATGGGCTTCGCCCGCGAAGTCGCGAACCGGGTCCTCTTCTTTGCGGACGGCGTTGTCAAGGAAGACGGCACCCCCGCGGAAATTTTCGACAACCCCAAGGACGAAAGGCTCCGGGAATTTCTCTCCGCATTGAAGAAATAATCCTCTGGAAACGGAAAAGGCCTTGCCCGAGAGCAAGGTCTTTTTTCATATTCCGCCGTTCCGAAACTTATCCCAGCTTGTTCACCAGGAGCGTCTTCGCGTCAAAGGTTTCCCGGTCAATCCACTTGACAAGAAGCGAAACCTTGTTGTCGGCGTCCAGGGCGTTCCAGTAGGCGTCGAGCGTCTTTTCCGCATTTTCAAAAATGGGCATCCACTGCGGCACTCCCGCAAAAGAAGGAATCGGAGAGCCGTTGGTGACATAAGTGGAAACGAAATGTCCCAGTCCGGGCATCGCCTTTTCGTAGCTGAAGGTTTCGCGAACGCATCCCGCATCCGCAGAATTGTCCTCGGACTTGAGAATCGAAAGCTGATACACATACGGGCTGGGATTCCGGTAAGTAATGCCCGAAATCCTCGGCGTGAAATTCGGGGCGTCGTCTTCGTATTCGCGAGTGGCAAGAGCGCTTTCAAAAGTTCCCCCCAGACGGATGCCGTCAAAAATCGTATCGGTCTGATCGCCGTTCGTGATGATGTGCGCATTCGGCAAATGACGCGCCGGATAATAGATAATCAGATGGGGGTCGGTGAGTTTGCTTTCGTCAAAGGCCTTCGTCTTGACAAAGCCGGAATCCTCTTGCACAAAGACGCGATTGCGGCTGTTTTCGCTGCGTCCCATAATCCAATAGACCTGAACAAGCGCTTTGCCGTCCGCAGATGTGCCGAGCACAATGCCGCGACCGGGATATGGATTTTGAGAGAGTTTCTGGAAATTTTCTTCCGCTTTGGATAGGTAGCTCATCGAATGCCTCGTGTTGTAAAATTTGCCGTTAAATATAGAAAGTCCTACAGGCAAGCTTCAAAAAATGGATGTGGATTCGTGGCCGGTGGATAGTTATCAGTTGTCAGAGTTCATAGAAGAAACGGCGGCCTCCTACGAGACTCCCTGAAACTTGGAATCTCCGATTCCATAGTTGAAGTATCCCTGAAAACAAGTTAGTAGTTAGTGGTTAGCGGTTAGTGATCTGTGCCCTTCGACAGGCTCAGGGACCGGTTGGAAGTTGGGAGTTGGGAGTTGAAACTGGGAACTGAGAACTAAGAACCGAATTCACCGTGTGAAAGAATTTGCCTAGCCATTTAAAAGCGGCCTACTTTAAAACTTCGCGAATCGCCTTGTCCAAAGAGGATTCGTGCGGCACTCCCGGCCAGATTTTCTGGATATAGCCGTTTTCGTCCAAAAGAATCAACGTCGGGATAGAAGAAATGCGATACGTTCGGGAAAGTTCCTGGGTGGCGTCCCGATAAAGCGGATATGGCGACGGATGCTCCTGATAGAATTTTTCAAGGACATCCTGCGACTCGCAGGAAACGCCGACAATCTCCAGCCCCTGGCTTTCGTATTTCTGATACAGCCGGGCCAAAATGGGAAGGGTTTGCCTGCAAGGACCGCACCAGGTCGCCCAAAAATCGAGGAGCCGCGCCTTGGGCTTTTTCTGGCTTTTTTCCGCATTGCGGTAGTAGTTCTTTTGAAAGGCGACGAACTTGTTTCCAATGGAAGAGCCCGTCATTTGCGAAACATCGTCCGGTCGCTCCGTCATTTTCACTTTGACCGATAGCCTTTTTCCGTTCCGAATCAACTGGAGCAGCACCGTCGCACCGGTTTTCAAGCCGGCGAGCGATTTTTTGACAGCCGCCATGTCCGTCACCTTCGTCCCGTTGATTTCCACAATCAAATCGCCAGGCCGCACCTGCTTGGCATCGGCATCCGGATGCACGGATTCCACCTTGAGAACCGTCTGTTTCTGAAAGGTTTCCTGCCGAAAAACGAGACCCAGCCACGGAACGGCATGAAGTGCCGAAGTCAGCAGCAAAACCAAGAATATCCACCCATTTTTCATGCGTAATCCTCAAAAAAAGATGAAAGCCAGCGTCCCCGAAATCGTCGTAAAGGCGGTTTTAGTCTCGCCGTTTCGCTCCCGACCCAGACTCTCCCCTACGACAAATCCCAAGCGGACTTTCCCCTGCAAGGCGAAATGGGCGCGCCGCCAAGGCTTCATGTTCCGCCCATAATCGACAAAAAGGCGAGGGGCAAGGAGCCAGTCCCCGTGTTTTTTGAAATAGACGGCGCTCGACCCGAAAGACACGAAATCCTCGTCGCCAATATAAGCCCGCACAGAAAGCCCCGCTTCATGCACGTCGGCATTCAATCCCAAAGCCAATTCGGAAGCGATTGCCAAGTCGTTCTGAAAGCGATACGCCAGCTGCGGCGAAAGGGAAAAATCGAACCCGCCGAGATAATAGGCGAACGCCGCTCCCCCACCCCAAGAAAAACCGTAGCTCGCCTCTTTAACAAGCACTTCTTCTTCCGAATGGTCCTTTTCCAGAAAGAATCCCGCATGGGCAGATACGGCAAGAACCATTCCCCAAAGAATCGCAGAAATCGCTCCGGGCTTCATCATTCGTTCGTATGCAACTCGTCGATGCTTTTCAGATTCGCTTTCTGCAAAGCCCAAAGCAGCTCTCGGCGCATCGCATGGGCCGGCATCCAACGAAAAGCGCAAACGCTGTAACACTGCACCGCATCGGCCCCCGAAAGCATCAGGTCGAATACTTTCAATCCATGGTCGATTCCCCCGCAGGCAATTACGCTCAACTGGGGAAAGCGCGCTTTGACAAATCGCGTCAGGGCGTAAGTGTTGTGGTAAAGCGGGCGTCCGCTGAGTCCGCCCTTGTCGCCGTCTGAACGCAGAACCTTCAGCTCGTCATATTTGGCAAACATCGGCAACTCCGCGATTTTCCGAGTCGGGAACGTATTGCCGACGACCACGCCGTTTACGCCGTAACGCACCAGAACTTCCAAAGTCGAAATCAACTGGTGCTCCGAAAAATCCGGGCTGAGCTTGGCATACACCGCTTTCCGAATCGCCTGCGACTGGCGAAAGTTCATGATTTCCGAGAACAGGGTTTCCACAAAACGGGTGTTCAAATCCAGACGGTCTTCCCCCGTATTGGGACAGCTCACGTTGATTTCGATATAATCGGCGGCCTTGTACGCGATGGCAAAGGTCTCCAGGACATCCTGAATTTTTTCCCTTTCCGAAAGAAGCCCCGGCGTTTCCGCAATGGAAATCCCTACGCTCATGCCGCTTTTGTGCGCCCGGACAAGCTGTTCATCGACGCGTTTCGCCACCGCTTCCACGCCGTCGTTGTTGAGTCCCATGCTGTTGTAAATGGCTCGATCCTCTTCCAAAAAACCGATGCGAGGACGATGCGTATTCCCTTCGCGATAACGCCTTGTCGCCGTTCCCACCGAGACGCCGCCAAAACCCAGATTCGCAAAATCCGCAATCCGGTTTGCCGTTTTGTTCGCGCCCGCGGCCAAAATAATCGGCGCGCTAAAAGAAAGCGGCAAGCTCTTGTCCGGAAAACGGATGACGGTTTTCAACGCCGGCGAAAAATCGGACCTTCCTCCCAAAAAGGGGATGTAGGGGGCAAGGCGCGCCACATACTTCAACGAATCGTGGCGAAATTCCGGAGAGCCTTTGAAAAGACGGCGTATAAATGCGAGAAGCTTATCTCCGTACAGCAAATAGTAATCGTGATTTTCCGTTTCGACAGTCATGCGTTCAAATTAACAAAAAGAATGCGCATCATCCATAAAAACGACGGTTTTATAGTGATTATCCGCAAAACGCCTGCGGCAAATTCCATCCTAGAAAAACACCAGCCACTTCATTTCAGGCATTTCCGAACGTCCGAATAACGCAAATTTGCCACAATCCAGGGCCTCTTCGAGAGGCAAACCAGAGCGATGTATCGCAAGCATCTTTTGAAAATGTATTTTTTTAAGCGGCCTATGTTATTTTTATATATCATCAGGCGACAACGCCAAAGGACTTTCGCAAAACATTATGAACGAAACGCTGCCATCCCGCATCCATGACATGTTCCCGCGCTACGTGAAAGCGCTGGAATCCCTCATTCAAATTCCCTCGATCAGTTTTGAAAATTTTGACCAGAATGAAGTCTGGCGATCCGCCCAAGCGGTAAAGACGCTTTTTGAAGAGCACGGATTTCAAAACGCCCGCCTTCTTTCCCCATCGACAGGGCGGCCTTCCGTCTTTGCGGAAATCAAGACAAAAGAATCGAACCCTACCATCCTGCTCTATGCGCATCACGATGTGCAGCCGACCATGCGAGAAGCCTTGTGGGACAGCGCGCCCTTTGCCCCCGAAATTCGGAACGGCAGATTATACGGGCGCGGAGCCGCGGACGACAAAGCGGGCATCGTTCTTCATCTGGCTGCGGCGACCCAGGCTCTGGCTGTATGCGGAGATTCCATGCCCAACATCAAGGTTCTCATCGAAGGCGAAGAAGAGTGCGGCAGCTCTGGATTCGGGGATCTGCTTTCCAAAAACCGGGAACTGCTCCGCTGCGACGCCGTCATCATTGCGGACCTTTCCAACTTTGCCGAGGGGACTCCATCCATTACGACAACGCTTCGCGGCATGTCCGCCGTGTCCGTCATCGTTCGCGCCATGAAAACGCCTTTGCATTCCGGCTCCTGGTCGGGCCCCATCCCCGATCCCGTCCAAGCGCTCTGCAAAATGATCGCCTCTCTCACCGATAGCGACGGCAACATCCTTATCGAGCATTTTTCCGACGCGCTCATCCCACCGACGGGCGAAGAAGAAAAAAGCTACGACGCACTGCATTACAGCGAAGCCCAGTTCCGAAAAGAAACCGCCCTGCTTGCCGATACCCGGATTCTCGGCGGAAGCGATTCCATTTTAAAAACGCTCTGGAGAAAGCCTTCCATTGTCGTCACCGCTTTTGAAGCGGGTTCCCGAACCCAGGCGGGAAACGTGTTGCAGGATTCGGCATACGCCCGCATCGGCATTCGACTGGCACCAGGAATGTCCGCGGAGCCCTGCACCCGCCTTTTGATGGAGCACTTGAAAAAGAATTGCCCATCCGGATTGAAAGTATCCTTTGCTCCCGAAGATGGAGCCGATCCTTTTACAACGGATATTTCGCACCCGTATTTCGCCAAAATAAAAGAAGCGATGACCATCGCCTATGGCAACGAAGCCAAATTCATCGGTTGCGGAGCATCCATTCCCGGAGCGCAACTTTTCCGGAATACCTTCGGCGACATCCCGATTCTCATGACCGGACTCGAAGACCCGAAAAGCAATGCGCACAGCGAAAACGAAAGCCTTAGCTTGCAGGATTTTGAACACGGCATTCTCGCGGAAGCGCTATTTTTTGAAGGACTTTGCCAATGAAAATCGTCGTTCTGACCGGCGCAGGAATCAGCGCAGAATCCGGGCTGCGAACTTTTCGCGGAAACGATGGGCTTTGGGAAAATGAACCCATCGATGCGGTCGCCACTCCCGAAGGCTACTTTCGCGACAAAAAACGCGTCAAGGATTTTTACAACAAATTAAGAACCTCGTTGCCGAACTTTCAGCCCAATGCGGCGCACTTCGCTTTGGCGGAACTCGAAAAGCGTCTCGGAAAAGATTTTCTTCTGATTACGCAAAACGTCGATGACTTGCATGAACGCGCCGGCAGTAAAAGAGTGCTGCACATGCACGGCTACTTGAAAGAACTCCGTTGCGAGCAAAACGAAAACCACGTCTTTCCCTTTGACGGGAACGAAACACTAGAAACCCGCTGCCCTTTTTGCGGAAAAGCCAGCCGCCCGCACATCGTCTGGTTCGGGGAAATTCCGCTGTTTATGGATGAAATCGAAAAAGCGCTGCGCGACGCCGATGAATTTGTCTATATCGGAACAAGCAGCGTCGTCTATCCCGCCGCCGGATTTAAGCAAATCGCCAAACGAAACGGCGCCCACGTCACCTGCCTGAATTTGGAAATCAATCCACAAGATCCCTGGACGGACGAAAATATCCAGGGCAAAGCGACCGAAATTGTGCCCGTGTGGTGCCAAAGAATTGCCCCGAAAGAACCCTAATATGAAAGAAAATAAAAAGACCAACGCCGCAAGGCTTCTCGATCAAAAAGGCATCGCATACGAACTGATCGCCTACCCCGTCGATGAAAACGATTTAGGCGCGGAACACATCGCCGAAAGCCTTCAAGAACCGATCGAACGCGTTTTCAAAACCATCCTTGTCCGCGGAGACAAGACCGGGCCAATCATCGGCGTCGTCCCCGGCAATCTGGAGATTGTCCTGAAATCCCTGGCCAAGGCAAGCCAAAACAAAAGCGTTGAAACCGTTCCGCTCAAAGAATTGCAGCCCCTGACGGGATATATCCGCGGAGGCTGCTCCCCTATCGGACTCAAAAAGCCTTTCCCGATATTCATCCACGAAACCGCGCTGCAATTTGATTTCATCTACGTCAGTGCCGGAGTCCGGGGAATGCAACTGAAAATTTCACCCAAGGATTTAATCCAGACTGTCCATGCAACGGTTGCCGCCATCGCCGGTCCCAAAACGGAAAAGGGAAAATATTAGTTATTAGTTATTAGTTTTAACTCCTAATTCTTAATTCTTAACTCTCAACCGATCCCTGAGCTTGTCGAAGGGCACTAACCACCAAGTTCACTCCCGGTTCGTAAGGCCCAGCTTTTTCAAAATTTCAAAATCCCCGCGAATCGTGGTGCCGCTGGTGGTAAGCATGTCGCCCGTAATCGTGGCACTCGCTCCCGAAACAAAGGCCTTTTCGCCAAAGTCTTTCATAATTTTGCGGCCCGCGGCAAGGCGGATGTCCGCTTCGGGATTGATGTAGCGGAAAATGGCGATGGTGCGCATCAAGTCGTCCGAGGAAATCTGGTGCAAATGTCCCAATGGCGAACCAGGAATCGGCATGAGCGCATTGATCGGAATGGACAAAATATGCAATTCCGAAAGGCTTATCGCCATATCGATGCGGTCTTCCCAGGTTTCTCCCATGCCGACAATACCGCCGGAACAGACCTGCAAGCCTTCCGCCTGCGCCATCTTGATTTCGCGGATTTTGTCGTCATAAGTGTGAGTCGTGCAGATATTCGGAAAATTACGGCGACTCGTTTCGATGTTGTGATGGTAATTGCTGACTCCCGCCATACGCAAACGATGCAGCTGCTCGGCAGAAAGAAATCCCATGCTAGCGCAAAGCCCCAAAGGCAGCGTCGCCCGCATTTCCTGATAAGCTTCTATCGCCCGGTCGAATTCACTCCCGCTTAACGCCCTGCCCGCGGTCACGATGGCAAAACGGTTCACCCCCGCTTCCGCATTGCTTTTGGCTTCTGCAAGAATTTTTTCTTTCGGCAAGAACGGATACTCTTCGCAGCCGGTTTTATTGTGCGCCGACTGCGCGCAGTACTTGCAATTTTCCGGACATCTTCCGCTGCGTCCATTGATAATCGTGCAAAGATCCACGTGATTTTTGCGAAAATGCCTTTGGATTTTTCCTGCGCCGGCTTCCAGTTTTTCCAAATCGGCGGTCAGAAAAAAGGAAAGGTCGTCGCCCCGTTTAATGCGGTAGCCGTCGATAATTCTTTGCGAAAGTTCCAACACATCTGTCATTGCGCTAGCCCTCGATATTTTTGCCCGGCAAGTCTTCCGTGACAAAAGTCAATTTTTTCCCGCTGGCGTCGGCGTCGATTTTAATCGTCGAAAAATCCGAGAACGTGCCCAAAAGCAAACCTTCGGAAAGTTCGTCTTCGACCAAGCTCTGGATACTCCGGCGAAGTGGCCGTGCACCCAAAGCCGGATCGTAGGAATGCTCCACAATGACGACTTTCGACTGCTGCGAAAATTCCAAAAGGATTCCCCGTTCGGAAAGATTCTTTTGCACATTGCCCAAAAGAATGTCCACGATGCGAATCAAATCCTCTTTGTTCAAGCTGCGGAACACGATCTGGTCGTCGATGCGGTTCAAAAATTCCGGTGAAAAAACGGTCTTCGCCTCTTCACGAATCGTGGTTTCCATCCGCTCGTAATCGTCGTATTCGGACAGTTTGGTGAATCCCATTCCCGCACTGTGCTTGACCTCGCGAGCGCCCACATTCGACGTCATAATGATGATGGTGTTTTTAAAATTGATTTTCCGCCCAAAACTGTCGGTCAGCTGGCCATCGTCCAAAATCTGGAGGAGCAAATTATAAACGTCCGGGTGCGCCTTTTCGATTTCATCGAGAAGCACGACGGAATAAGGACGCTTGCGCACTTTTTCCGTAAGCTGTCCGCCGCCTTCCTCATAACCGACATATCCCGGAGGAGCGCCTATCAAGCGGCTAATGCTGTGCTTTTCCATATACTCGCTCATATCGATACGAATCATGGAATCCTCGGAACCGAAAAGACTTAAGGAGAGCACTTTGGCAAGTTCCGTTTTGCCGACTCCCGTGGGGCCCAAAAAGAGGAAACTGCCCATCGGGCGATGCGTATCGCGAATGCCAGCCCGGGAACGCCGAATCGAACGGACGACCGCTTCTACGGCCCGATCCTGACCGATGATGCGCTCCTTGATTTCCTTGTCCAAATGAATGAGTTTTTTCGTCTCTTCTTCCGCCAAGCGGGAAATGGGAATTCCCGTCATCTTGCTTATCACATCGCGGATAATGTCCTCATCGACGACCAGGCATTCCGTTTTCCGTTTTTCCAGCCAGCCGTTCTTGAGTTCCGCGATTTTCTTTTGCAAAGCATCCGCTTCATCGCGCGCCTTGGCGGCGTCTTCAAATTTTTCCGTCCGTAAAGCCTCCTCTTTTTTGGCAGAGGCTTCGGAGAGCTTTGTCTCCATCTCGCGGAGTTCCGGCGGAACAGCCATGCTGGCAAGGCGGGTGCGCGCCCCCGCCTCATCGATCACGTCAATCGCCTTGTCGGGCAAAAAGCGTTCCGAAAGATAGCGGTCGCCCAAAACCACGGCAGCGCGAATGGCCTCCGGCGTATATTTGACCTTGTGATGCTTTTCATAGCGATCCATCAGACCGTTCAAAATTATCACGGATTCTTCGACTGTCGGCGGATTCACCGTAATCCGCTGGAAGCGACGTTCCAAAGCGGCATCCTTTTCAATATACTTGCGGTATTCATCCACCGTCGTCGCCCCGATGCACTGCAATTCCCCACGCGCCAGAGCCGGCTTGAAGATATTGGAAGCGTCCAAACTTCCTTCCGAACCGCCAGCGCCCACAATCGTATGCAGTTCGTCGATAAAAAGGATGATGGCGTTTTCGTTCCGCTGCAATTCCATAATCAGCGCTTTCAGGCGTTCTTCAAACTGCCCGCGGAATTTTGTCCCTGCGACCATCGCGGCCACGTCCAAAGTGATGACCCGCTTGTTTTCCAGAATTTCGGGAATTTTCTTTTCCACAATTTTTTGAGCGAGCCCTTCGACAATCGCCGTTTTTCCAACGCCCGGTTCCCCGATAAGCACAGGATTATTCTTTTTCCGGCGGCAAAGCACCTGAATCAAACGCTCGATTTCCTCTCCGCGCCCGATAATCGGATCGAGTTTCCCTTGCACCGCCAAAGCCGTCAAATCCCGTCCAAAATGATCGAGTATCGGCGTTTTCGATTTGAGTTCCCGTTCCGTACGACGCGGCGAAGCGTTCAAAGACAAACCGGAATCTCCGCGCTGGGCACGAGAATCGTCCTTGATGGACAAAATCGCCTGACGCAAGGCGTTGTATTCCACTCCGGCGGCGCTCAAAACGGCGGAAGCTTGCGATTCCGGCACTTTTAAAAGGGACAAGATCACGTGTTCCGTTCCAATATAATTGTCTCCCCACATCTGCGCTTCCGATGCGGAGGTTTTCAAAACGATCTTCGCGTGATCCGAAAAGACCAGCTGCGAGCTGGATCCAATCGTCATCATGCCGCCGGACGAAGAAATGGAATTTTCAATGTTCCGGGCAAGATTTTCCAAATCGACCCCCAAAGCCTTAAGTGCCGCCGCTGCGACCCCGGCTCCTTCCCGGACGATTCCCAAAAGGACATGCTCGGTTCCCACATTCTCCGAATTCAGTGCTTTAGCTTCTTCCCTTGCATATTGCAAAACTTTTTTCACTCTGTCTGTAAAACGTCCAGGCATTATTCAGACTCCTTTTCAAAAGGCACGAGGATTCCCCCGCGCATAGAAACACGCCTTGTCGCATATTCCGCCATGCGCTCATCATGCGTCACGACAAGCAGCGTCTGTTTGTAATCTTCGTTAATTTGTTTAAAAAGTTCATTGAGCATTCGGGCATTTTTTTCGTCCAGGTTGCCGCTCGGTTCATCAGCATAGACAATGTCCGGATTGTTCATCAGGGCGCGGGCGACGGCGACTCGCTGGCGTTCCCCGCCAGAAAGTTCCCGGGGCAAATGTTTTAAGCGTTCCTTTAGACCTACTTTTTCCAGCAGGGCTTCGGCGCGTTCCAGAATTTCTTTCCGATTGCCGCAGGGAGTTAAAATCCGAGCGGGAATGCAGACGTTTTCCAGTGCCGTAAATTCCGCGAGCAAGTGATGGAACTGGAAGACGAATCCTACTTTTTTCGCGTGATATTCGTCCTTTTCCGCAGAAGTCATCGCGCCCAGATTCTTTCCTTCAAAAAGGATTTCGCCGGAAGTTGGCGTATCAAGAGCGCCGACCAGATTCAGAAACGTCGATTTTCCCGACCCCGATGCGCCGGTAAGCACACAGAATTCGTTTTTTGCCAAAGCAAAATCGACATTTTTCAAAATTTCCAAGCGTTCGCCGGTTTCGCAAAAGACTCGCTTTAATTGTTTCGTTTCCAATAAAATCATTCGTTACTCTCAAGCTAAACGGAAGCTTTCCGCCCTTACTCGTGGCGAATCGCCCCCACCGGATCCAGCTTCGACGCTTTCCATGCCGGCAAAATCGTCGAAAGCGTGCAGAGCAAAATGCCCAAGACAAAAACTACAAAAACGTCCATCGGATCAATCAGCACCGGAAAATACGGAAGCACATAGACGTCCCCGGGAAGCTTGATGAAATGGTAGGCCTGCTGCAAAGCGCAAAGCACGAGCCCGACAGAACCGCCGAAAATCGTTCCGCCGACGCCGATGAACGAACCCATCAGCATAAAGACCCGCATCACGCCGGCCTTGGAAAGGCCCATACTGCGAAGAATCCCGATTTCCTTGGTCTTGTCCGTAACGACCATAATCAGGGAGCTGATGATGTTAAACGCCGCCACCAAAATAATCAGGCAAATAATCGCCGCCACGATGAACTTTTCGTAATTCATCCATTTGAGGAGGGTGATATTCTTGGTTTTCCAATCCAGAAAGTAATACGGATAGCCGACGACTTCGCCCGCGCGCTCGGCGCTTTCGTTCGCCTTCCACTGGTCCCGAACCCGGAACTGAACGCCGGAAACCTCGTTATCCCGCATTCCCAAAAGCCGTTGCGCCTCCGAAATGCCGATATAGGCGATGTTGCCGTCGTATTCATACATTCCCGTTTCAAAAATTCCCGAAACGACGCACGAAAGGATTTTTGGGCCTCCGGACGACATGGCGTCCGTACTCTGAAAAGTCTGGATGATGATCTTGTCGCCGACAAGAACCCGCAAGCGATTCGCCAGAGACACCCCGAGGATCACCGCCGGACGCCTTTCGCCCATCGCATCGGGCAAGCTGTCGAGCGAATAATTGCCGCTCACGATATTTTCGTGAAGGTTCACCACTTTCGCCGAGCGTTCCGTATCGATGCCATACAGAACAACGCCGTCGTTCACCTTCTTGCTGCTGATGCCGACCTTGTAAATGATAAAGGGAGCCGACGCGACGACCGCCGAATCGTTTTCCTGAACCAGAAGGGCGAGCGAATCGAAATCCGCAACCGGTTCGCTCCGGTAAGCGTAGAGTTCAAAATGCGCATCCTTGCCGATCATCTGCGCGGTGACTTCTTTTTCAAAGCCGTTTACCGCGGACAAGGCGACAATCAGAGCAAACACGCCAATGCTCACGCCCAGCATACTGAAAATCCCTATCAGCGAGACGAAAAGGCTTTTCCGTTGGGCACCAAGGTAACGCCTGGCGATTAAAAGTTCCAGTTTATTCATCGAATTATTCCATCGAATGCAACACTTTTTTCAGTGGAATTTTCGGAAAGCGACTTTCTGAAAACCCCAACACGGGATTTCCCTCTTAGACTTCCGGTTTCATGAGCGGGAAAAGGATGACATCGCGAATCGTCTGCTGGTTGGTGAGCAGCATAACCATTCGGTCAATGCCAAAACCGACACCGCCAGTCGGCGGAAGCCCCGATTCAATCGCATCGATAAAGTTTTCGTCCATCGGATGCGTTTCGCCTTCCCCACCGCGTCCACGCCGAACCTGGTCTTCCAAAAGCTCGCGCTGGCGAACCGGATCGTTCAATTCCGTATAGGCATTGCCCAGTTCCCAACCGTTCGCATAAGGTTCGAACTGTTCAATCAAATCCGGATTTAGACGATGGCTTTTGCAAAGCGGCGTACTTTCCTTGGGCATATCGGTGATGAAAGTGGGCTGCACGAGCTTCTTTTCCACGGTCAATTCAAAGAGTTCGATAATCGCGCGCCCGCGAATCCACTCGCCGTCCATTTTGCCGCCGAGCTTTTCGAGTTCCCGTTTTAAATCGTCATCGGACATCGCGGTCACGTCGTAGTTTGCGTATTGCTTCAGAGCGTCATACATGGAAAGTCGCGGCCACGGTGCCTTGAAATCGATTTCCGTTCCCTGGTAGTTCACTTTGGTGGAACCGGTCGCCGCAATCGCCGCCCGCTCGTAAATGTTTTCAAAGTGGACCATCATATCGTTGTAATCCGCATATGCCTGATAAAATTCAAGCCCCGTAAATTCCGGACTGTGCGTTCTGTCCATTCCCTCGTTGCGGAAGTTCTTGCTGAATTCAAAAACGCGTTCCATGCCGCCGACAATGCAGCGCTTCAAATACAGTTCCGGAGCGACCCGCAAGTAAAGGGTCATGTCCGCCGCGTTGTGGTGCGTCGTAAAAGGTCTGGCGTTCGCTCCGCCATAAATCGGCTGGAGGGTCGGCGTTTCCACTTCGATGAACTTGTTTTCCAGCAGATACTCGCGAATGGCCTGCAAGATGCGGCTGCGCTTCAAGAAGACTTCCCGCACATCGTCGTTGAGTGCCATGTCGATATAGCGTTCGCGGTAACGGGTGTCCACATCCTTGAATTCGTTGAAGACTTTCTTGTTGCCGTTTTCATCCACGATTTCCTTGGGCACGGGAAGCGGGCGAATCGCCTTCGCCAGCATTTCGATTTTATCCGCCTTGACGGAATACTCGCCCGTGTGGGTTTCCATCATGGAGCCGGTAACGCCCACGATATCCCCAAAGTCTATCATCTTGACGATTTCATAGTCCGATTCCCCCACCAGATCCTTGGCGCAAACCACTTGCAAACGACCGTAGCGATCCTTCAAGTGCATAAAGCAGAGCTTTCCTTTACGGTTGTAGCGCACGACGCGACCGGCAAAAGCGATTTTTTCTTCGGACTTGAGAAATTCTTCCTTTTTCTCGCGAAGAAGTTCGGAAGTGTGCGTCCTGTCAAATTTGTGCGGATAGGGATTCACCCCCATTTCCTTGAACTTGGAGAGCTTATCGAGACGAGCTTTGTATTGGTCGTTCATTTCCTGCATATTTCAGAGTCCTGTAATAAAATTTTGCGCCCCAAAAATAAAAAAAGAACGCGACGCCGGAAAAGAGCGAAAGCCACAACTCACCCTTTAGAGCCGCCCTTGGGCGTTCCTCCCCCAAAATCTGACGGCAAAACTAGACGGATTCTTCCCGAAAAATGGAAAAGCGTTTCCACGGCTTCCAGCAGGCATAGAGGACGCTGCCGAAAGTCCCGCCGACAAAGTCCGCAAGCACATCCCCCAAAGAGACGGTTCTCCCCGGAACAAAGCTCTGGTGAAATTCATCCAGCGCACCAGAGATTACGCACAAAATAATGCAGGCGACAGTACAAAGGAACGGGCGCAAATCCCAACGGCGATTGGAAAACCATAAAGCGAAGAAGGCTCCCAAAAAAGCGTATGTCAAACCGTGGACAATTTTGTCAAAAGGTTCCACCAGCCAGCCCATCTCTTCGCCGCCAATCGAAGATGTCCGAAACAAAAGAGACAGGAGCAAAATCGCAGGAATGTACCTGAAAAGCGGATAGCGTTCAAAAAGACAATCTATTTTTTTCATGCCTAAGAATATAGAAACGGGAAAATTGTTACATTGTAAAAAAATTCAAATTCATCGGAGATGAAAAGATTATGCGTAAACGACTTTTGACTGAAGGCGCCAAAGAACTTTCTTACGAAATTCGAGAAATCGTCAAGAAGGCAAATCAGTTAAAGGCACTCGGATTGAAAATCCACTGGGAAAATATCGGCGACCCCATCGAAAAGCATTGCCAGGTTCCCGAATGGATCAAAGAAATCGTCGGCGAAATCGTCGAGGAAAATAAAAGTTACGGCTATTGCCCGTCCAAAGGGCTTCTCGCCACCCGCGAATTTCTGGCAAGCGAAACGAACAAGCTCGGCGGCGTCCAGATCACCGCTGACGACATCCTATTTTTCAATGGACTCGGGGACGCGATTTCCACCATCTACAGCCTCCTTTCCATGACGACCCGCATCATCGGGCCGTCCCCCGCCTACAGTACCCACAGTTCCGCCGAAGCCTCCCATGCGCATGCTTCCCCGCTGGTCTATCACCTGCGCCCGGAAAATCACTGGCTCCCGGACTTGGAAGAGCTCGAGAACAAAGTGAAATACAACCCGAGCATCGCGGGCATCCTGATTATCAATCCGGACAATCCGACAGGAATGGTTTACCCGATTGAGCATCTGGAAAAAATGGTCAAAATTGCAAAGGACTACCACCTCTGCATCATCTGCGACGAGATTTACAACAAAATCACCTACAACGGAGCCGTCGCCCATCCGCTTGCCACCTATATCGGGGACGTTCCGGGCATTTCGCTGAACGGCATTTCCAAGCAATATCCGTGGCCGGGTTCCCGCTGCGGCTGGGCGGAATATTACAACCGCGACAAGGATCCCGAATTTGACGCATTCTGCCGCGCGATTGACAATGCCAAGATGATCGAGGTCTGCTCCACAACCATTCCGCAGCTGACGATTCCCAAGGTTCTCGGCGATACGCGCTACAAAATCCACCGCGACGCGCTGAACGAAAAAATCGGACGGCGCAGCGCGCTCATCAACGAAATTCTCTCGGAAGTTCCCGAACTGTATTTCAACCCGACCTACGGCGCGTTCTACAACACGATCGTCTTCAAGCCGGGAGTTCTCAACGACAGGCAAACACTGCCCGTCGAAAATCCGGAAATCCGAAGCCTTGTCGAGAAGTGGACGGAAAACGTCTCCAGCCTGGATTACCGCTTCGTCTATTACCTACTCGCCTCGACCGGAGTCTGCGTCGTTCCCATCAGCAGCTTCTGCAGCGAACTCCAGGGATTCCGCATCACGCTCCTCGAAGAAGACGAAGACGAACTGCGCCTCGTCTTTTCCAAAATCCGGGACGCCATCAAGGCTTACGTCAAGAGCGCATAACCGGTTTTGGGCGAGAAAATTTCTACGGCGGCTCAGGCAACTTCGTCTTGAAAACGAGGTTGCCTTTGTTCGTATGGATTTCTTTTAGCGCAGACAAATATTTTTTCCTCCAACACAGCATGCTTGATCGACATGCGCCAAAGCCGTGACCGGTGTGAACATCTTTTTCGCAAGGTGCTTTTTTCGCAGATTACGAGATTTGGGCAAGCGAAGCGATGACAAGCGAATCGAGAGGAATTTTATACATAAGCCCCTAAAAAGAGAAAGCAGGCGAATGGTTCAACGTTATGGGCATCGGAAAATCTTCCCATCGTCTCGTCGTCAGCTTGGCGGGTTACAAGGACAGTCTAGACGAAGCGGAAAAAAGCATGACGACAATCATCGCCGTCCAGAACGATTCCAGCTGGAATCCATACGAAGAAGACGGACTACAGTTTTTCAAGGCCGCAGAACTGGATGGAAGTTTCTTCCTAGCCGCCTACGATCTAGGAGTCTGCACGTTGGACTTGAATTCAGGAACCAAGCCAAAGCGCGCTTAATTCCCACCACCATACCGACAGGCAGATTCCTTGCGACAAGCCCATAAAATATGTACGCGCAGGGAAAAACTCTACGACATTTCGCATAATGTAATTTATGCAAGGGAATGAAATTCCTGGATTTCAACCGACAGCGCAATTGCGAAAGAAAATTCTTACTACTTGATCCCCGGGGATTGATTGATTCATCCCGTCGAACAGTGCGGTTTCTAGCGGAGGAAATCCTTCATTCAGAAGAAAAGCTTTTCACAACAAGCTCTTCATTCCAGTCCAGCTTTCTGCGCTCAATTGTAAATTTTTGTTTTTCTAAAAACGGATTCCTCCGTAACCGAAAGTCTTTTTTTTTAAGTTCCATCGAACATCCTTTTATATATTTTGACAAACGAAATTTCACCATAAGGATAATCCATGAAATCATTCCCGTTGGCGCTTTCCGCCATCCTTGTCATTTCCCTTTCTGCCTGCAACCAGGCCTCCGCCAATAGCCAATCGGCAGGTTCCAGTGCCAAATTGGACAGTCTTGCCGCCGAAGTCAAAACCATGCACGAAGAATTTGAAGTACTCAAATACGGTCTGGAAAAACGCGGTCTCTCCATTGAACAGATGAAAGCGGAAATGGAAGCGGACAGCAAGGTCTGGGATATTCCGGATGGCAACAGCCCGGTTTTCGGCAACACCAAGAATCCGATTTTGACCATCGTCGAATTTTCCGAATTCCAATGCCCCTATTGCGCACGCATCGCTCCCGCCATCCACGACCTGATGGACAAGCACAAGGACGAAATCAAATTCGTCTATAAGCATTTCCCGCTTTCCTTCCACCAGAACGCATCTCCGGCCGCAGCGGCTTCCATCGCCGCCCAGGAACAAGGCAAGTTCTGGGAATTCCGTTACGCTCTCGCCAGCCACAACCGCGAGCTCACTCCGGAAACCTTCAAGAAAATCGCCAAGGAAATCGGACTCGACATGGCAAAATTTGAAAAGAGCATGGTCCTCGATTCCGCCAAGCAGGCCCGCATCAGCGAAGATTTCCAGCTCGGAGTCAAAGTCGGTGTCCAGGGCACGCCCAACTTCTTCATCAACGGCAAGCGCCAAGACCGCTTCAGCCCCGAACTGGTAGAAAAACTTCTGAAAGAAGCAAAAGAGAAAAAATAATTTTTAATCCATAAACAAAAGGAAAACACCGAATGAGACATCCATTTCTAAAGGCAACATCCTTGCTCTTTTTAGGGCTAGCGACGACAACGGCGATGGCACAACGCCCACCGCGCATCGTCGTCTATAAAATGTTTGACGACCAGTATCGCCAGGGCGGTTTCGACTACTCCTACGGCGGAAAAAGCAAAGGCGTCACGATAACAAAAGAGGGCGGTTACAAATCCAAGGCGGCTCTCCAGATCCAGCTGGATCCGAGCGAATATTCGGGAGCTTCCATCTGTCTTTACAACGAATTCTTCGATTTGAGCAAATACATGCTCGATTCCAAACTCGAATTCATGATCAAGGGCAAAAAAGGCGGCGAATCCATTAAGGTCGGCCTTCTCGACGAAGAAGTTTCCGACGGGAAAAAGACCCAAGTCGTCCTTCCGATGAACAAGTACATCGAAGGCGGCGCCGTCACGACCGAATGGAAGAAAGTTTCCATTCCTCTCGTGGATTTCCCGGATCGCGGCCTCTACTGGGACAATACCCGCAAGTCCGAATTCCCCGCGCGCATCGACTGGGATAAAATCGCGGAAGTCCGTTTCTCCATCGACAAGAGCGGCGCTTCGGATTTTGAAGTCTGGGTAGATAACATCGAAATCGTCAAGGGCAACAAGAAGGCGAAGCCCAAGCCCAAGATCGTTTACTGGGATGAAAACGAAGACGTCATCGACGGTCCGAAGAATCCGGAAAAGCTGGACGGCAAGGTCAAGCCCGTCAAGAACGGCACCTTCTACGACAACCAGGTGAAGGGCTTCTCCTATAGCTACGGCGGCCTTTCCGCGCAGCGTGAAGCGGCATCCAAAACCGCAGGCAACCCGAACGTGCTCGCGATGTACATCGACAACAACGACTGGTCCGGCGTCACCTACTCCCTCGGCGAAGGCAAATTCATCGACCTTTCCAAGGTGCGCAACAAGGGCGGCCTCTACTTCTGGATCAAAGGCAAGCTCGGCGGCGAAAAGGTCTATGTCGGCATTCTGGACAACCAGGGCAACGACATCAAGAGCCAGACCAAGATCAGCCTGAACGACTGGATCGAAGGTTCCAAGGTCGGTACGGACTGGAAACTCGTCAAAATTCCTCTGAAAAAGTTCAACGACAAGGGCAAGGCTTGGGATGCCAACAAGCAGGCCGAAGTCGCCAAGGATATCCAATGGAACAAAATCCAGGAAATCCGCTTCTCCGTGGGCAAGGGCGAAAACCAGGGCGAACCGGGCAAGCCGGCTCCTGTGACCATCTTCGTGGACCAGATCACCTTTACCGAAACCATCGACTGGGTGGATCCGGATATCAAGTGGGACAACTGGAAGTCCAAGGCTCCGGACATGGTCATTTCCGACTTTGAAGGCAATTTCGCCAAGGACAACTGGGAACCGTCCAAGGGTCCGAAATCCAAAGTGGAAGTGGAAATGCCCTACAAGAGCAGCAAGCTCGACGGCAACTCTCTCTTTATCAAGCACTTCGAAATGTCCGACTGGGTCGATATCGTTCTCGACTTCACCAAGAACCAGGCGAATCACCCGGCAAAACTCCGCGACTGGACTAACCACTGGGGCATTATGTTCGACGTCTATTCGGAACGCGCATGGCAGTCCATCACGGTCCAGATTGGCGACTCTGGCAACGAACTCTTTGTGGCGAACACCGGCGTTCCCCGCGGACGTACCACCGTTATCGTTCCGTTCCGCAACTTCAGCAAATTCCCCTACTACCAGCCGCCCAACGCCAAAGAAAACGGCGTCTTCGACCTGAAGGGAGTCGTTTCGCTCGACTTCAAACCGGGTGGAGAAGGTTCCAACGGTTCCTTTGAAGTGGACAACATCAAGCTCACGAACTTGAAAGAAGTCAAGGCGGCAGCCCGTCCGGCACTTGTCAAGGTCGATGTGAAGGGTTCTTCCGAAGTCATCAACCCGAATATCTCCGGAGGTCTCTTCGGCATCAACGCTGCCCTTTGGGACGGCGACTTGCTGGACAATAAGAAGTTCAAGACCCAGACCTGGGAATACGTCAAGCGTGTCAATCACGGCATTGTCCGCTATCCGGGTGGCCTTCGCGCTGATGACGACCACTGGAAGGAAATTCTCGACAACCACGACTGGATGGTCGATACCGACGAATTCCTCGACTGGCTCAAGAAGACAGGCTCCAACGCGATGTTCACCGTGAACTTCGGTTCCGGCACCGAACAGGAAGCCGCCGCCTGGGTCAAGCACACCAATATCGACAAGAAAGCCGGCATCAAGTACTGGGAAATCGGCAACGAAGTCTATGGCAACTGGCATCCTTATTACGAAAAGTATGGTAAGGACGGCGGAACCATTTACGGCAAACGCGCCCGCAAGTTCATTGAAGCCATGAAAAAGGTCGATCCGACCATCAAAGTCGCTGTTCTCGGCGTTCTCGACGGCCAGTGGAACGAAAACGTTCTGAAGGAAACGGGCGACATTGCTGACGGTCTCATTGTTCACCACTATCCGCAGCACTTCGGTGAAGAAAACGACTTCGCCATGCTTTCCGCTCCGCAGGACCTGACTCCGATTTACAGCCGTCTCCATAAGACGGTGGACAAGTGGACGGCCCACTTCAAGAAAGACAAGAAGATCGAACTCTGGCTCACGGAATGGAACTCTGTGGACTTCAATCCGGGTCCGCAGACCATCGCTCTCGAAAACGGCTTGTTCGTTGCGGACTACCTCGCTATGCTCGCCACCGAAAACGTGGACAATGCGCAATACTGGGATATCCACAACGACATCACTCCGGAAGGCGGCGACTATGGTTACCTGACCCGTTCTGCTGAAGAATGCATGAACTGCCCGCGTCCGAGCTACTGGGCATTCCAGATGGCTTCCGACGCTCTCCGCGGCAAGCTCCTCAAAACGACGATTTCCGGCGACAAGGAGTCCCTCTTGACGACTTACTACACGGAAAACGGCAAGAAGAAGAGTCTGCTCGTCATCAACAAGAGCCCCTACAGCGATTACGAATTGAAGCTCGATATTCCGGGATTCAAGGGCAAAGCCAAGATGCAAGTCTTGGATCGCAGCTCCGAAAAGCTGAAAGAAGGCTGGGCGAACGATCCTTCCAAGAAGGCCAAGGCTGTGGATCTGTCCAAGCCTGTCAAGGTCGGCAAGCGCACGGTCAATTTGATCGTCCTCGAATAAGACTTCCCCATAAACTTTCAAAGCTCCGGCATTTTGCTGGAGCTTTTTTCGTTATCAAAGGAACGGATTAAAAATAGGGGATATGCACTCCCCCGCCAAATACTCGCGATTAAATTTTCAAAACGAGAACTTTCTTTTCGCAAGGGGAAATTAGTTCTTAGTTCTTAGTTCTTAGTTCTTAGTTCTAACTCCCAACTTCCAACTAACCACTAATCACTACTCCCTAGAATCAACAAACACTGGTTCAAGCCTCTTCGTTTTTGCCGACCCTCATTTTCCTTATGAATTTTTCGAGAGATTTTCCGGATTCAGGGCTTCCAATTCCGGGAGAACAAATCTGCCGTCCTTGCGAACCAATTTTCCGTCCAGGTAAATTTCTCCACCGCCGTATTCCGGTGTCATAATCAACACCAAGTCCCAATGCACCGCGGATTTGTTTCCGTTCGGCGCATCTTCGTAGCACATTCCCGGCGTAAAATGGATGCTTCCCGAAATTTTTTCGTCAAAAAGGATATCGCCAATCGGATGACGCACAAACGGGTTGAATCCAAAGGCGAATTCGCCGACATAGCGCGCGCCTTCGTCCGTGTCAAAAATGGCGTTCATCGCCGGCGTGTCCGAAGAAGTCGCTTCGACAATTTTTCCGTCTTTGAAGACCAGCCGGACATTTTCAAACCTCTTGCCCTGATAAAGAGTCGGCGCATTATACGCAATCACGCCGTTCACGCTATTCTTTACAGGAGCCGTGTAAACTTCGCCGTCGGGAATATTCATCGTACCGCAACAAGGCACCGCCGGAATTCCCCGAATGCTGAAAGAAAGATCCGTTCCCGGAGCGACAAGGCGCACTTTATCCGTTCTGTTCAGCAAATCGATAAGTCCCTGAGCCGCCACGCGCATCGCCGGATAATCGGCAAGGCACGCCTGAAAGAAGAAATCTTCAAAAGCTTCTGTGCTCATGCCCGCGCTTTGCGCCATCGAAGGGGTCGGCCAACGCAAAACACACCAGCGGGTTTTATTGACGCGATAATCCAAAACCGGTTGGCGAATCAAACGACTGGCCAGCTGACGGTCGCTGGGCACGTCGGAACATTCCAGCGAGTTTTCGCTCCCGCGAATCGAAAGATACACCTGCATTTGCTTCATGAAATTCAAATCGTGCTCCGCCGCGATTTTCATTTGTTCATCCGAGGCGTTTTGCAAAAGAGCCCGATGGACGGCACTCCGATTCTGCGTCAAAAATGGCCGCGCCCCCGCGCGGGCAACCGCCCGAACCAAAGCGACCGAAAGCGCGTCGGGAGTATCGGTGGTTTCAATGAGAACGTTTTCGTTTTTTTGAATGGAGAGTGCGCTGTGCGCCAGCATATCGGCAAGATCAATGATTCTAGAATCCATATTTTTCCTCTTTGCCCCAAAATTTACAAAAGGCGGAAGACAACGGGAAGCCTTGCAGACGCATCCGGCAATGAAATGCCCCGCAATCCCGAAGTCGGCGCGGACTCTTCCCACGGCAAAATTCTTAATCTATATTTTCCGTATGAATTTATCAAAGCTTCCTCCCGATTTGAATCTCATCACACGCCCGAACTGGATTGAAATCAATTTGGACGCCCTCGCGAGCAACATTCAATTTGTCCGCAAATCCATTCCCAAGCAGACCAAAATTCTGCTGCCCGTCAAAGCCGACAGTTACGGCCACGGTTCGCTCGCCTGCGCTTATGCGGCAAAATACAGCGGAGCCGATTTTCTGGGAGTCGCCCACCTTTCCGAAGGCATCCTTCTGCGGCAATACGGCATGGACTTGCCCATTCTCGTTCTAGGTCCCTGCATCCCTGCGGACTTCCCCTACCTCGCCGAGTTCCAACTGACATCCGCTCTTTCCGATTTAAAAACCGCCGTCGCTTTTGACGAATACCTGAAAGAAAACGGGCTTTCGTGCAACGCCCACTTGGCCATCAACACGGGAATGCACCGCTACGGCGTCCGCTTCGACGATTTCGACACCATTCGCCAGATTTTGAATTTGAAACATTTGCATGTAGAAGGGCTGTTTACGCATCTTGCCACCGCCGACATGATCGATAAAAATTCCAACGCCAGCACGCAAAAGCAAATCAACCGTTTTTCCAATCTGGTGGAACTTCTCACCAACGAAGGAATTCGCCCCAAAATTTGTCACTGTTCCAGTTCAGCGGGAACGTTGCGCCATCCGGAAAGCCATTTCGACATGGTGCGTCCGGGCCTTGTCCTTTACGGCTACAATCCGATGGGTGCAACCCCTCCCGAAGGATTCGAATATCCGGAACTCAAGCCCGTCATGACTATCAAATCCACCATTCGCACGATTCATGAAGTGCCGACTGGCGAAGGCGTTTCTTACGGGCAATACTGGGTCGCCCAACAGCCGACGAAGGTTGCTACAATCGCCATCGGCTACGGGGACGGCTACCTGCGAGGCGAATACAACAACGGTTACGTCCTTATCCGAAACCAGCTCTGCCCCATTCTCGGACGGGTCTGCATGGACGCCACCATGGTCGATGTCAGCCGCATTCCCGACGCGCAAATCGGAGAGACCGTCAACATCGTGGACGGAGCCGCCGATGCCCGCATTTCCATGGAAGCCGTCGCCGAAGCGCACCACACGATTCCCTACGAAATCACGAGCCGCGTCGCGCGGAGACTTTACCGCAAATACATCTGGAAGAACCGGCTTATCCGCTGGGACGATCTGAAAGAAGAATTCGGCATTCCTCCATTAAACGCCTACCCGTTCCGATAATTTCACCATGCGCAAAACCGATAAATTTACGCTGCTGGTCGTCACCTTCTTCGGTTCCGGGTTCGCCAAAAAAGCGCCGGGAACATTCGGAAGCCTGCTCGCCACCCTTCTTTCCTGGCCGCTGCTTTTCGTTTCATTCCCCGGCTGTTTCGCCCTTCTCGCCGTCCTGACGTTCTTTGTCGCGATTCCCTTTGTGAACAAGGCAATGGCGGACTCGCAAACGGAAGATCCCGGCTGGATTGTCATCGACGAAGCTGCTGGCATTTTCACCGCATTCGCATTCGTTTCTCCAGAAACCCTGACCGGCGACCCATGGATGCTCGCTTTGGGATTCGCCCTATTCCGTTTTTTCGACATACTCAAACCGCTGGGCATTCATCGGCTGGAAAAACTCCCGCGCGCCTGGGGAGTGATGGCAGACGATATTCTGGGCGGAATCTACTCAGGAATCTGCCTTCTGTGCGTGGAGCGCTTTTTACTGTGAGCCGTTCCGTTTTTGACATTTCTCGCCAAAAGGAAGTCGCGGCAACTCCCGAAGAAGAAGTGCGCCAACAGGTCGTCTCCTGGCTCATCAAGGAAAAAAAAGTTCCCGTACACCTGATTGAAACGGAATTCGCCTTGAAAGCGCTAGATCCGAAAAACGCCGACAGGCTGGACATTCTTGTCCATCATTTTCGGGCGGGAAATCCGCTGAACCGTCCCTGGCTCCTGGTGGAATGCAAACGTCCCGGAGTCGAATCCCCACAGGCATTGCAAGCACAGGTAAACAAGTACTTGCGCATTCTCACGCCACAGTTCATCATGCTCGCCTTGGGAAATCGCGCCGTTTTCTTTTCCCTTTCCGACGACAAAAAAAGTTTCGCTCCCGTTTCCGATATTCCAGAATATCCGGCCCCCGCCCGCCCCCTTTCACGCGGCAATTAAAAACGATGCAACTTTCTTTTACCGTTCCAAAGAAACAATCGAATTTCTTATTTTTTCGCAAACTTCATCGGAGATTCCATGGATCCTTTGCCTTGCACCGATTTGCAAATTCGCAGCATCTATAAAAGTTTCGGTTCCAAAGCCGTTCTCAAAGGCATCGACGTCGATGTCAAGCACGGAGAGTTCGTGACGCTTCTCGGTCCTTCGGGCTGTGGAAAGACGACGCTTCTCCGCATTATCGGCGGTTTTGAAAAAGCGGACTCCGGCGAAGTGCTTTTGAACGGACAGGTCATTTCTAATCGATCCCCGTCCAAACGTCCCATCAATACGGTTTTCCAAAATTATGCGCTTTTTCCGCACCTGAACATTTTCGGAAACGTGGCGTTCGGGCTCAAAAGCCAAAAGGTTCCCAAGGATGAAATCGAGCGACGCGTCAATGCCATGCTGGAACTCGTCAATATCGCCGACCTCGCCAAAGAAATGCCCTCGACTCTTTCCGGCGGGCAAAAGCAGCGGGCGGCCCTGGCACGCGCCTTGGTGAACGAACCGGAGATTCTCCTTTTGGACGAGCCCCTCTCCGCTCTGGACGCCAACCTGCGCAAAAAACTTCAGGTGGAACTCCGCGAATTGCAGAAAAAAACCGACACGACCTTTATTCTGGTCACCCACGACCAGGACGAAGCCATTGCCGTGAGCGATCGCATTCTGGTTATGCACCAAGGGCAAATTGTCCAAGACGGCTCCCCCGAAGACGTCTATGAACATCCCGTGAACCGTTTCGTTTCCACCTTTATCGGCGAAGCGAACATTCTGGAATGCGAACGCGTTTCCGAAAAAATGGCGCACACGGATTTCGGCGATTTGGCTCTGGAAAAAGACCCGGCATGGAACGCCAATGCCGAAAGCAAAGTCTGCGGCGGCATCGCTATTCGCATGGAAGACATCCACGTTTGCAAAAATGACGAAAATTTTCCGAACAATGTTTTCCCCGCGAAAATCCTGCAACGCATTTTCCGCGGCGACTACTGGGAACTCATCGCGGAACTTCCCGGAGAAAACGGAAAAAGCCTGCAACTCCGAGTCATGACCGACCCCGATGAAATCTACAATCCGGGCGATTCGGTGAATTTGTACATGGAACCGCAGTATCTGCAAGTCTTGAGCGATTGATATGCAGCAGACCGAAGTTTTTGAAGGCAAGCTCACGACCCGCCGCCGAATGCGCAAATTCGGCGCGCTACTCACAGGACCGGGCATTCTGTGGCTTCTCGTCTTTCTTTTGCTGCCGACCATTTTTCTCATGGTACTCGCCTTTGCCGAACGCGGCAGTTACGGCAGCATCAACTGGGAATTTTCTTTCACCAATTTAAAACGCCTGTTCGGATTCAGTTCCTTCGGCTGGTCGCCCGACAACCTGCTGATCCTTTGGCGCAGTCTGAAAATAGCGGTCTTTACAACCGTTCTCTGTCTCGTTATCGGGCTGCCTATGGCATTCTGGGTCGCCAACCGCGGCAAGAGCATGCGCGCATTCTGGTTCACGCTCATCATGGTTCCCAGCTGTACCAATCTGGTCATCCGCACTTCCGCCTGGATGATTCTTTTAGGCCCCGAAATGTTTCCCGCCAGTATCGCCCGCTTCTTGGGGCTTCTTGCCGACAGCGAATCGCTCTATCCCGGAAGTTTCGCCGTCTATATCGGCATGGTCAGCGCCATGCTCCCGTTTTCCGTGCTGCCCTTATACACAAGCGTTGAACGCCTGGACTGGGGAATCGTCGAAGCGGCTCGCGATCTTTATGCAAGTCCCTTGCGCACTTTCCGGCACGGCATTCTTTCGCAGATGATGCCAGGCATTGTCGCCAGCGTCATTCTGACCCTGGTTCCCAGCCTCGGGATGTATGTGATCAGCGATCTTCTGGGCGGTGGCAAGTATATGCTCATCGGCAACCTGATCCAGCAGCAGTTCGGTTCGGCAAGCGACTGGCCCTTCGGGGCCATGCTCGGCGTCGTCCTGATTCTTACGAGCGTCATCAGCCTTATCATCTTCCAACGGATCGGAGGAAAGAACTTTGTCTAAACGCAAACTTCCGATTATCGTTTCTATCCTTACCTTTATCGGCTTTCTCCTTTTGTATATGCCCATGTTTCTCGTGGTAGAACAGAGCTTCAATGCGAGCAAGCACGGACAAAAATGGAGCGGGTTCACTCTGGACTGGTATCGGGGGCTTTTTGACAACGCCATGGTACAAAC
Organism: Fibrobacter sp. UWS1; assembly: GCF_002300445.1. Lineage (NCBI taxonomy): Bacteria > Pseudomonadati > Fibrobacterota > Fibrobacteria > Fibrobacterales > Fibrobacteraceae > Fibrobacter > Fibrobacter sp. UWS1. Next base: position 1,074,283 of record NZ_NSGW01000002.1, on the reverse strand, counting down.
GACGACCGTCAATACTCTTGTTCTCGCCGTCGTCAGCACAATCATCGCCACCCTGCTAGGCACTCTTCTGGCCATCGGGCTGCATCGTACGCCCTGGGGCAAAAAAATGCGGAACTTTTTCGACATGTCCATCAATGTTCCCGTTGTCACGCCGGATATTCTGATGGCAATCGCCCTCGCCGTTGTTTTCGCCCTCTTCCGTTCCTGGACAACGCTCTTCGACCCCGGCATGCTCACGATGATTATCGCACATATCACCCTGGAAATCAGCTTTGTCGTTCTGGTGGTGCAAAGCCGACTCGTGAACATCGGAAAAGAACAAATCGAAGCCGCAAGGGATTTGTATGCGACAACTGCGGGAGCCTGGTGCCGGGTTATTTTGCCGCAACTTTCCACAGCCATCATCGCCGGCGCACTTTTGGCATTCACCCTTTCCCTGGACGATTTCATTTTGAGTTTTTTCACAAGCGGGCCGGATTCTCAAACCCTTCCGCTCTACATTTACGGATCGCTCAAACGCGGAATTTCCCCGCAAATCCACGCCCTTTCGACCATCATTTTCAGCCTCACCCTCTTTGCAATGCTGCTGGGCGTTTTCAAAGGCGTCCGAAGCGAACGCAAAGCGGAAAAAGCCAAAAGATTTTAAAACCGCGGAAGTGGACAAAATTGGGGGCCTATATACAAAATGCCACCCGATTCGCTTGGTTGGTGTGCTTCGACAGGCTCAGCAACCGGTTGTCGAACCATGGGTAGGGATTAGTGGATAGTGGATAGTGGATAGTGGATAGTGGATAGTTGGAAGTTGGAAGTTGGAACTGAAAACTGATAACAGATAACCGAGTTTCCCCTTGCGAAAGAAAAAGCCCCGTTTGAAAAAAGTTCCCCCTTCTCGCTATGGAGCAACATCCAATTCCACCCCACCAAACCAAAACTTCCAACTACAAAGCGTGGCGGGGAATAGGGTGAAGGGAAAAGGGGCAGCCCATGGGGCGAGCATCCCTGGAACTTGGAATCTCCGATTCCATAGTTGAAGTATCCCTGGAAGGGACAATTCGTCTAAGGGAATAAGTTCCCAAGGCTCATGGGGCTTTGCATCCCTGGAACTTGAAATCTCCGATTCCGTCCTAAAAGAGGCAATTCGCCTAAAGGAAGCGGAGCATCTCGTGATCCGCAAGGAAAAAAGAAAACATCCGCATTGAAAAAAGCAAAAGCCCCGAAAGTACGAGACTTTTCGGGGCGTTCTCCAAAGAGGAAAAGAAAATTAGGTATGCGCGTCAACCCATTCGGCATTCTTTTTGCAAGCCGCAACGGACTTTTCAAAAGCTGCCTTTTCGTCGTCGCTCAATTTCACTTCGAGAATCTTTTCGACACCGTTAGCGCCGATGACAGCCGGAACACCGCAGTAGAGGCCGGAAATGCCATATTCGCCGGAGAGCTTCGCAGCGCAAGAGAATACGCTCTTCTTGTCGAGAAGATAGGCTTCTGCCATGTGCACGGCGGAAGTCGCCGGGCTGTAGAAAGCGGATCCACGACCGAGAAGATTCACAATTTCGCCGCCGGCACCCGCAGTACGCTTTGCCAGTTCATCAAATTTTTCGCGGCTCATGAGCTGCGGCAGAGGGATGCCCGCCACAGAAACACATTCATAAATGGAAACCATCGTGTCACCGTGACCGCCCATCACCAGAGCCTGAACGTCTTCCACGGAGACCTTCAATTCGTCGGCGACAAAGCAAGCAAGGCGCGCAGAATCCAGAACGCCCGCCATACCGATAACCTTGTTTGCGGGAAGTCCGGACTGCTTCTGCATATTGTAAACCATCGCGTCGAGCGGATTCGTAATCACAATGACAAACGCGTCCGGGGCATTTTCCTTGATAGCTTCGGCAACCGTCTTGATAACTCCGCAGTTCTTTTCCAGAAGATCGTCACGGCTCATACCCGGCATCCGCGGGAAACCGGCAGTCACAATAACGACATCCGCGCCCTTGATTGCAGAATAGTCCGTAGAACCCTGCAAATCCACAGAAGAACGGATAACGGAACGGCCTTCCTGAATATCGAGAGCCTTTCCTTTCGGCATTCCCTGAGTCATCGGGATGTCAATAAGAACAACGTCGCCCAGCTGTTTCTGAGCCAAAACGAGAGCCATTGTTCCGCCAATTTGACCGGCACCCACGAGGGCGATTTTTTTTCTAGCCATATAACCTTCCTTTTTAAGGCAAAATTTTGACCTAAAATAACAATTTTTGTCACAAAAAGAAAGAACTCCCTCTTTAAAAGGAAAAGTTTTCGCTTCTTAGCGAGATTCGCCAAAGCTCCCGCCGAGAATTTTCCTTTAGGCAAAACTACTGGAATTCGGGAGCGACCGTACAGATGACGGAAAAACCGTTCAATCCGTGAAAACCGATTTGCACGCGGAACAAATACAGATCGGGCTTACGCACTCGAATGCCAAAACCCCAGGAGTTCAGTAATTTTTCCCCGTCGAACCCGTACCAATTCCTGCCATACATCACATATTCGTCAAAAACCACACCGTCCACCAATCTGTCGATGGGCCAGCGGTACTCCACGGAAATTCCTTTTAGCGCATAATCAGAATATCTACGCGTATAGCCTCGCAGCGGAAATGTACCGCCCGCATTAAAAAAGGCATTGAAGGGAGCCCCTCCGCTCTCCATTTCCCACATTTGCCGCAACCGGAACTGCACGGCCAGCACCCGACGATTCAAAAGGGTCCGTCGGATATTTTCGGGACGCCACAAACGCAGAGTTTCTTCCCAAGAAAAGTCGGTATAGAATTTCCGGAATTCCCGCGCCTCCTTCACCGAGAGCCCGTATTGCGAATCGTCCTTTCCCAAATAGAAATAATGCTGTGCCACAAAATCAAACGATTGGTAGTCGTGATCCTTGGAATTGGCGCCCGGACGAACGTTCTCCCCCGTATAATCCGCCACATTCGTATATGTCCACGTCGAAGAAATGCGAAATCCCCTGGTCGGCACAAACGGAGCGTCCGTATTATCGTAGGTCAGCGAAACGCTGAACGGGAACTGGTAGTGATCTTGATAAAACCCGCGAAGAGACGGGTCAAAAAGAGGATGTTCAACCAGAATCGTATCTTTAATATCCGGATAATTGTAAAGCCGATGTTCAATGCCCACCTGCGCCTGAATATCCATATTGGGAACCAAAACCAGAGGATGCCCTAATCGGAATTGGAATCCATAGCTGGAGTCCGTATAGACAAAGGGCTCGTGGGTATCGAAACGTGTCAGCGAACGGGGCACGGCAAAACCCGCGTCCCTATCCATCACCATGTTGGCGCGCCCGCCGACAAAAAAATCGCTGCCAAACAGATTCCGCTTGGTATAGCGCAGGGAAAATTTGAGATCGCTATTGACATACAGAGCTGCATTTGCAACAAAGTAATCTTTTCGGAAAATCATATTGCGATGGCGATAAGCGAGGCCCATCTGCGTCTGCGTTCCCGGCTTTAAGTTGAACTCCGGATAGAGATAGATATTTTTGTCCTTGCCGAAAGCCAAAGCGTTTACCGTTTTTTCAATCACATCGTTTTTGTTCACATAGCGAATCGGCGCAGAAAAAGGAAACACCAGAATATCGAGCAGGGGCTGGACGACATAGGCAAAGGGACGAGTCAGATAGTACGAAACGCTTTTGGATTCATCCGTTTCGGCGGTATCGGGCACATTCGACGAACCCGACAGAGAGTCCACATTTGAAACCTCTTCCGCACAAAGAAGAAGAGGCATCAAAAGGAAAATCAGGAAAAAGCGCACATTCATTGCAAAAGCAATTTAAAAAATCCGCCTGCGGCTGGTTTCTTGGGAAAGCGTTCCGCTTGCGCTACAAGCTTTCACTGACTCTTCTCTAGCCATAATAAAAAATGAAGCGGCAAACGGTCAAAATCGTCCTAAGATCAAGACGGCAAGCATTCGACAAGGAACTGCGAACGGGAACGGACGCAGAAACAGAACAGGGCCGCCCTTCACGGGAGCGACCCTTTCAAGATTACAACGCCTTGATTTCCTCGGGGGTGAGGCCAGTACGCTTGGCGATGACTTCAATGGAAACACCGTCGTCGCGAAAGCCCTTGGCAAGCTCCCTGTTCCTGGAGTCGGCACCTTCCGCTCGCCCTTCCGCACGGCCTTTCTTGTAACGGATGTTGAATTCCTGTTCCAGAGTCATGTAAGCCTTCCTCGCTGCGGGATCCTGGCGGTATTTTTCGACAAGCCTGCGGATGCGGTCCATCTTTTCGGAGCCGCTCTGCTTGGTGGCGAAATACTGCATATACTCGCGGGTCGCCGCATCCTTGATTTCGGAGTACTTCTTAAATATATAGAAATTTTTGTAGCAGAGGTCCCCGAGCGAAATTTCCGGGCTGCCCCACTCGAGGTTCTGGAACCTGTAAACGGGCTTCCCCTTATGGAAAATGTCGTCCGGGCAGATGAACAGGATGTACTGCTCCTGGAGCTCCTCGTAGTCGGCGCCCTTGGCCAGGGCGTCCAGGTCGCACATCCCCTGGTAATAGCGGGCGCGCTTGGGGAGTTCGCCCGTATTCGCCATCTGCAGCTCGATGTCAAAATAGCGGCCGGCGCGGCGTTCGCCCTCCTTGCCGGCAAGCTCCTCCCGGACAAAGACGTCGAGGCGGACGCTCTTGCGGAAGGGGTCCTCCTGGCTCGTCGCCTCCGCCACCACGGAAATTTTCTCGATGTCGATTTTCAGGACGTCCTGCAAGAAATCCTTGGCCACGTCCTCGTTGCTGAAGACCTTGCAGAACATGAAGTTGTCGGTGATGTCCAGCTCTTCGTACGGTTTGATTTTATATTCGGGCATTCTTCCTCGTTTTTTGGGTTTTTAAAAGGCCGCCTTTTCCTTTAAAACGCTTGAAGCGGGCCGATTGCCCCCTCTTTTCCCGAAAAACTTTGTTTACAAAATGCCGAATGCCCCCCCCCACGGGAAGCAAAGGGTCCGAGTAGAGCCCTGTGAGTTGTTTTAGCCCGCAGTCCTTATCCCGGACATTCCTAACGATTATCGCGGCAACAAAATCTTTTTAGCCGATGCCGATAAAACTCTAAAAATTGCTTTGGTGAATGCTTCGACAGGCTCAGCAACCCGGCGGTCCCTGAGTTTATCGAAGGGCGGCAACCGTGCTTCGACTGGCTCTCTGACAACTGAAAACTGACCACTACTGCCCTTATTTCACGTCGAACAGCGATTCCGGGAAATCCGAACGACCCTTGGCCTTCAGAATTTCCACGACGACCGTAGAGGAATCCCCCGAAGCAAGCTTCGTTACGATGGTCGCCCTGTTCAAAGTCCCCGGCAACGGGCAGGAATTGTCGCAGTATTCCAAAGCAGTGCGAGCTTCTGCGCCGTTTACCGGCAACGACATCCGGACGATGCGTTTTGACTTGGCCGAATAATAAAGAGTCGGTTTGGAATCCTCTTTCGGGACGATTTTCCAAAGGGAGCCCTCCTTGACCGGCGAGCGATAATCTCCAGGATTCCCCAACTGCGCCGAAATGTCCGCCGGGTTTTGTGATGGCATATTCTGCGCCGGAAGGACTTTCCCGCTTTTCAAATCGGTGATTCTTGTACGGTTCCCGTTCTGCACGATTTTCATCTGGATGGCGGAAGATTTGACAATGGTGACAGACTTGTCCTTTCCCTTATTCAGGACGGAGGTTTCCACCGTCTGCGCCCCTTGCCCCGGAAGGGAAACCGTCGTCCGCATCAGCAGTTCGCAGGTGTCCGGAAAGGCGGATTTTTTCTGGTTGTCAAAGACCGCCTGCACGTCCAGCGCAAAAACCGGGAGGGCAAGGGCGAGTATCGAAAGTATCTTTTTCATTTTTTCTCCTACAGAAGGGAAAGCAAACTGGCGGATTTCAACGACCCGTTGATTTTTAAAGCCAGGTAAGTTGTTTTCATGTCCACGCCGCTCCAATCCACGGAAATGAGGTGTTCACCGGAAGAAAGTTTCCCATTGAAGAGCGACTGGACGGGAGTTCCCAGAATATTGACCAAGTCCAAGGATACGTCCGCCGAAATTCCAAGTTCCAGAAGGAGCCCATCTTCCGTCCGGGAAATGCGAGCAAGAGTGTCCGCTTCCCCATTGTCCGAAGCTTTCGTCGTATCGGCTGTCGGAAACGTTTCTGCGACAACCGAGAGAGGCGAAGGCCATTCCGGTTCGTTTCCGTAGATGCGGTTCCCGAGGGAATCGAATACGGCGACATTCGACGTTTCCAGCAGCTGAGCGGTCAGGCCGGCATGACTCGGATCGTCCGAGGCATCCCATGCGCTTTGCCAGCCGGGAAGGTGCAGGGCGAACTTGGCCACATCGCTCCAGAAGGTTCCCGGGCCTACCGAAGCCTCCCCATGGAGAGTCACCTGATAGCGTCCCGCACCTAGAGAGTCCATCCGGGCGGAAATTCCCGGCGGTAGGTAATACACGTCAAAAATGGGAGCGATTCCCTCCGAATAAAAGGAATAGCGGACATCGTAATTCTTGAGCGCGATGCTTCCCACATTTTCCAGCTTCAGATGGATTTCGCTGGCCTGGGCGTCGTTTCGGGCATCTGCGGCGAGAATACGCACCTTGGTCTCGACCGAAGCCGAATCTTCCATTTCGACGCAGGAACCGCCGACAAGATTCTTTTCCGCATCCAGCACGACAATTCCCCAATCCTTTACAAAAGACGTCGCGGCATTTTCCACGAAGGACGGGTCATCCGAAGGGACCCAGGCAGAATAGTCCCCATTGTGGATGCCGAAGTGCGGCCCCTCGCCGTAGAAGGGGGAAGCTCCCGGAAGGATTTCCGTATCTCCAAAGTTCCATTCGACAAAGCCGGTCTGCGCACTTTCCCCGTGGACGGAAGGAGGAATTACGGACTGCGGATAATAGGCGTCGGCGACGACCTGCGCCGGGTCTTCCCCGCGGAAATAATAGCGGATAGCAAAACCGCGGACCGTTTCGTCTGAAGTATTGACGAGCTTTAGGCGAGGGCGAATGACCGAAGCGTCCGGGTAACCATCAAAGCGAACGTACGATTCGATTTTCCGTTCCGGTTCCCCGAGGCCCGCACCCCATGCGATGTTCGAAGGAGGAAGCATTTCCCCATCCGTCAAGGCGATTCCCGCGATTTCGAGCCCTGCCGGGAGGGAAAGGAAGAGCCGGTGTTGCCCTGCGGAAAGTGCAAGCCGGAGGTTGCCAACGGCGGAAGCCTCCCAGACGGGAGCCAATTGCAGAGTTCCAGAACGGAGTGCGGATTGAGAAAGTCCGACTTTTACCGTTGCTGAATTTGCCGTCACGGAACGTGCATACAGGATTATCCCGTAACTCCCGGCGGCGGGAATGGAAACCGGCACAGAGACGAAAGCATTTTCCTCTGCGGAATAGTAGCGGTTCCCCGCCACAGCGCAGGAAAATTGCGGTGACAAGCCTTCGGACACTTCCATGTCGCGAGCGGAAAGAACGACAGTGTGAATTTCCTTGCCGTCTTTATCGACGGGTGTCGCAAGTTCCTCGATCTCTTCTGCGGAGAGTGCTTCGGCATACATCCGGATGTCGGCGATGTTCCCGACGAAGGTTTCTTTTTCCCGCTTTCCTATGGAGAATGTTCCGTAAAGTTCGCGTTCCAGCGGTTTTGCTGCCAGCGCCTTTTTCAACTCCCCATCCACATAGAAACGGACCTGTGCCGAATCGACAGTCACGACGATATGCGACCAGGATTTCGGCAAGGGCAGCGCACCGGAAACGGAATAGGTTACGCCATTTTCCACAAGGCGCAAATCGCCGCCCCGCATTTCAAGGGAAATGTTCAAGCCAGAAGTTCCGACAAAACCCAGAACCCGGCGCCACGAGGAATCCTGCGCATAGCCACGCTTGATTCTCGCTTCAAAGGAATAGGCATCCAAAGTCCCCAAATCCACTTTTCCGATTCCTGAGGCATTGTCGCCCGGATGGTAAAAATACAGACCGAAATCGGCAAGCCAGGGTTTGAAAAGATTCAGCTGAAGGTCGTGCCCCGTCCCCAGCATTTCGCCGGAAATTTTCCCCGAGCCTTCACCCGCCGGATACCAGAGCGCAAGGCTTGCCGGATAGGGATAGAGCTTTTCGGAGCGGAAAATGCGTACCGAGTAATTGTGTCCGAAGTCTTCGGCGCGGAGCGAAAGGGAAAGCCTGCAACCGACGCAAGAGGCAAGCGTTTCCCTTGTCAGGTGGACTTCCGCTTCGAGAGCCCCCGACGAATCCGTTTCCAGTTCCCGATGAGAAAGCGTGTCGCCTCCGAAGACCGCCGTCAAAAGAACTTTCGCAATTCCCGATTCGGTATCGGAGAGTCGCGCCTTTAGATGAAAATTGCGGTCGAGGCGTTGGGAGGATTCCTCCACCGCCATGCTGTCGATTTCAGGGCGCAAGGAATCCGTGCGGATTTTCGGGCCGGCAATCTGGAGTTCGCTCCCGAGCAGGGAAAAGCCCAGGAAACGGGAGTCATAGATGCCCGGCGGGATTTTGCGGGCAGAAACTTTCCCGTCGTAGATCAACGTGTCCGGGATTTCGCTGTGGATTTCGGCAACGGGCAAACCGCCCCCATAGAGCGAAAGGATTCCTCGACCGGGTTGGTTGCAGTTTGTTTCAAAAGCGAGATAGCCGTTGTCCAGTCCGAGCCAGAGCGAATCGGCGGGAACGGTGCAGGAAAATTCCGCAGGAAGGGTTAGCGCCAATGCCTTTGCCGAAGCGGTGGAGCGTTCCGCACCGGATGCGTCCAGGGCGACAGCGAAGAGGTAATTTGTGTCGCGTTCGGGAAGCGTTACACGCCAAAGTCCCGAAGAATCCGCCTTGTAAAAAAGCGAGGTAGCCGGGGTCCCATCATTCGATTCGTCCAGCAGGGAATCGTCGTCGGCATAAAGGTGGAAAGCCGTTGTGCCGGATACCCGGACAAGCCTATCCCTCGCCGTCGCCACCGCAGGGAGAATTTCCAAGCCGACTTCGGGAATGTTCGCCACGGAAGAATCCATGGCCGCAAAGACGGAAAAAGTTCGGGTCTCCGCCGAAATCAGGATGTAGCTGTAATCGTTCCCATAGCACTGCGGGTCGTCCCAAACAGCGCAGGAGGCCGTGGTGTCTGCACCAGAAGCAGCCGGGGATCCGTCCGCCTTGAGGTAGCCGTACAAGGCGTTCTCCAATGGAACAAATTGCTTATTATCGAAGTCAATCTTGTACAAACGAAGCGTCTGCGGCGTTACGCGGTTCCTCTCCATTTCCTCCCGAGAGATTTTCATCTGGACCCGGGGATAATCCGGTCCCGCAAATGTCATGGTCGGCAGCACTTCCATCACGGGACCTGTCAGGGGAACGTTTCGGAACACGTCGAACGGATAATCGCTTGCATCAGCGGTTCGCACGGTGACGCTGGAATCCCCCCGCAACGAGCCCTTCGGGAAGGTGACGCTCAAATCCCCGAAGAGCGATGATACTGTCGTTTGCGACTCGGGTCCGACCGGCGTTCCCACATACAAATCGTAACGGGAATAGTAAAAGGAGCCGCCGTCGCCGCCCCAAGTGAGCATAAACGTCGTATTTCCCTGCAAGCGGTTGGCATTGAACCACTTCAAACGGTAAAATCCGCTCTTTTCCACCGCTGTGTCCAAAATGGAATGGAAAACGCCCTCCTTCAAGTAAAAGAGATGGTAAGTCTTCCCGCCCGACAGATAGGAGGAAAGCTCGATAAATTCCGCAGGCCGGGCGATGGAATCGTTCGAGTGGTAGAAGATCGTCCTGTCCAGGGAATCGCGATTGCCTGCAATCGCAAAATGGGAATGGACCGAAGAATCGAGGTGCTGCAGCTCCGAGGATTCAACTCGAACATCTTTAATCCAGGGATTCCTTGTCCACGCCTTGTTCGCCGGGCCGTAATAAAGATTCTTGTCGGCGACGTCCCGTTGGCGAATGCCGCTCTGGTAGCGATACAGGCTGTAAAGGGAAAGCCGAGTGGAATCCGTCAGTGTCGGGAGTTTTGAAAGAGAGTCTAGCGTTTTGCGGTAAAGAACGGCGTCATTCCAGTCGAATGCCTTGACGTGGAGCGTATCCCCGGAATGTTCCACAACCCCCTTCTCTGTGCTGACGGCAACGGAAAAGGAGTCCGTCCGGATTCCCTCCGCATTCAGTAGGGACTTCAACGTTCCCAGCGTATCCAGAGGAATGTAAAAGCTGCCGTTTCGGTAATTTTCCGGCGAGAGGATGTTCGACAGGGAGAGGTTCGCGATGGCCAGATTTCCACCGATTTTTCCCGGAATCACGCCCAAGGTCTCCAGGTTTGCCGGGTCCGAATAATCTGCAGGCGAATTGATCGCGTTCCTAATGATGCCTGTCGTATCCGTAAAGGCCCGGAGCCAAGTCGAGTCGCCGTAATCGCCATAGTAGTAGTGAACCTTGGAACCCGCAGCGTAAAACTTGAGGGAATCCCCTGTAGAAGCCGCAAAGGAAATCGGAGCCGGGTAGGGAACGTTTACTTTGTCGGGGACGCCGCTCCAGACCGTATTCCGCGCGACATAGAAATCCACGTAGCCGCCGGCGAAAAGAGGCGTTCGGATCTGCTCCGGTGCATCCGTCTTGCTCGTGTGCGAGACCTGGCAGCGTGGCTGCGGATTGCCATAGGCTGCGTCAAAATTTGTCTCCGGGGAATAATCGCAACCGTCGATGCCCGCGACCGGCGTTCCCAACGCCAGAACCTGGAAGTAGTCCGTTTCGGAAGGCGCACTGTAGAACTTCATGTCGAAATAGGATGGCTGTATGTAGGAGGAATCCTCGTCGGCAAAGAGGAACGTGTTCCCGCCGCCCGGAAGGACGTTGGCCGGGTAAAAGCGGAGACGCTGCATTTCGAACGGGGTCAGTTTTCCGTAGGAATGGTCCTTTTGCCAGCGAGTCCCGTCGAAATAGTTGGAATCCCCGGGCAAGTTCCTTTCGGCCAAAATTTTCAGGTAGCCGCTGGTTTCCCCGTAGAGAGTCTTGTTCGATTCGTCGAAACGGACCGTGCGGTTTACCAAGTTGTCGTAGCCAAAATCGGCATCCCAATAGGAGTCGGGGATGGTGAACTTCATCCGGAAATTCATCATCCGAAATCGTTCGTTGCCGCAATGATCGGACTTTATTTCACCCTTGTCCGTATAAAAATTGAAGTCGGAATTTCCAATCAATTCTACCCGGAACAAATTCAAATTGGGATTGTAATTTTCGGAATGGACGACTTTCCCGGCTTCATCCTGGCCGTATTCGCACTGAGTCGAAGATTCCCCACCCAAATCTTCTGCGCTGCAACCGCCCGCGGATTTTTCTTGGAAAAGGGCATAACCGCCGGCTTTAGGTTTGGGAATGAAATTCACAGAAGAATCGGAAATGTCCGTCAGTTTCCAGATAGCATAATCATCACATAAAGTTTTGAAGGCTTTCTCGTTCCATTCATGATCTTTTCTATAATCCAGCCAATCCCTGTTCATCACGGCGCACATTTTCACGGAGGCGTTTTCGTGATCGGAATAGCCGTAGTTTTCGCCTGCGGACATTTCAAAATCGATAAAGCCACTCCTTGAATTGGAAGTGAAGGTCAATAGTTCAGCACTTCGATGCGGCTGATTTTTTTCATCATCTATTTCACAAACTGTATTCGTTACCGATTCTATATGCCTGTCGATTTGATAGAGAATCACCAAGTCCAGCCGTTCCCGATGCCGCTTGAGCGCAAGGCTGAAACGCTCCGGTTTGTAACCGATGGCTTTTTGCGAACCGAAAACCGTCGCCGAAAAGGACAGGCTGTCGCGGATGTATTTGGGCAGGTATTTTCCGCCCAGTTCGGCGCGCACCAGATAGTCCGCCACCGGAATGTAGCGATTCTTGCCGTCATCGTCCCGGAAGGCCTCGGCGATGTAAAGCTGCGGAGCGGAGGAATCGCCCGGACGAGTTTCCATGTTCACAAGCGAGCTCGCATATCTCACGTTGAAATGGCTCGTCGCCGATTTCACGACGGATGTCCCCACTTCATTCGCCTCGATGATAACCTTGTATGTTCCCGAAACGGGCGCGACTCCGTTGATAGTCCCGTCCCATGCCGCGGAATAGGCCGTCGCCGAGGAATTTGCCTTGCATAACACGCTGTCCTGAAGAAGTTTCTTCATGCCGTCGGGGGCTTCCACGTAGATTTTCACGAACGCATCCCGGTAAAGGACGCCATACTCGATGTTCATTTTCCCGAGTGCAGCAGTCGAAGTATCGATTCCGTCCTGCAAAGTGACAAAGTCGCCCAACGAATCGGCGAGCGCAATTTCAAGCGGCGGGAGTTTCAAATTCACGAAAGCCGTATCCAGAATGACAAAGGCATCCTCGGAGCCTGTTTGCACTGCCTCGGCGTAAAGCGTGATTTTTCCCGGTGCCGGATAGGCTCCCGAGCTCATCTTTCCGTCCCATACATAATGCAGCCTCTCATTTTCCGGGTTCACCGTCCAGCCCAAAAACAGCGGGTTCAAATATTCAGCCCCGCTTCCGAATTTTTGGGAAAATCCCGGTGCAGTCGCGGATCCGAAAAAAACGGGAATGCGGTTGGCGAAAGAGGAATCCTGCGATCCCTCGATGCGGAACATCCCCGAGGATTTGAACACGACGTGCCCGGAATTTCCCGAAAGGGACATCGCACTATCAGCCTTATCCATGGGTCGGAAATACGGATTACCGGAGAGAGTCTCCGAAAGGATGGCAGACGCCCCTAGATCCATCGAGGAAAATTCTACTGAGCAGCCTCGTTCCAAAGTGGTGCCGCCCGGCCCCTCGCAGGTCGTGCCGAAAGATTCCGAATCGAACCGGACGCGGATTTCGTCCGTCCCCGCAAAACCCTTCCAGCGCAAGTGCCAGAGCGAATCCTGCCAGTAGAACCAGACGCCCTGTTGCAGGGTCGTATCCGACGGTGTTCCCGTAAAGGGGCTCGCGTAAATATTTTCGCTGGAAATATCGAAAATGCCCACGCCCCGGAAATCTTCCGCATAGAGGCGCACAAGGCTTTTTCCCTTGATATTTCCGTCCAGGCGCACATTTACAGACAAGGAATCCGATCCGACGGTCATCGAATCCCGTAAAGCGTTCAAAACGATATTTCCCGATGCAGTCGAGTCGCCGAGCAAGAAATACACTTCGGCGGAATCCGTCCGCCATGGGCAAGAATCGCAAGCGCGAACGCCCAATTCAATAACATAGGCACCTTCCAGGCAGGTTTCCGCCAAGGCACAGCGGTCCAGGTAGCCCAGCACTCCGGACGAGCTTTGCGAAAGTCTGGAAATGTGAGAGGAATCCGCAGAACGGTTCCCCGCGACAACGGACATCCCGGCGGAGCGCCATTCCCCAGCATCCGCAGCGCGGTAACGCAAGCGATAGACCACCGATTCCTCGTTTTTCGACCCGTCCGGAGGAGCGATTCCCGAAATGGCGAGCATCTCCCCCGAGACCATACTCCCCTTCGGGAAAGTGATTTCGGGATAGCGGGAACCGACGTAGAAAAGGTCCGTCCGCACGCCAGCATTCCCAGCGGCATCCAGACAGACGGTCTCCAAGTAACGCTTGCCCTTTTCCCGCCCCACTGCCCCCGAATCGATGGGGAATGTGATTTTTCCCGAATGCAGCAAGCTGTCCGCGATGGGCATCCAGCCGCTGGCGGTCTTCCCCATAACGCGATAATGGCAGCGCATCCCCGTCCGGTTGGAATCGACATCCCCGCTTTCCGAGACGGCGATTTCCGCCGAGAATTCCCGGACGGAATCCGGATAGACGAGACGGCGGCTCACAAGGCTTTCGATTCGCGGGGCCGTCCGGTCAATCCGCAGCTTTTTCGGTGCCGCAAAGGTCGCCCGGTTCGAAGCTTCGTCCCGGGCAGTCGCACGAACTAGGTAGTCGCCGTCGGAGAGCCTCAAGCCGGACATTTCCGTCCAGCGGAAATGCGCCGAATCCCCCGAGAGCCACAGGGAATCTCCCACGCGGTCCACGGCGGCGGTGTCGGGGATATGCAAAAATGCGAAGTTCACCCGGACAGAGGCGCTGTCCCGACCGGCGAGCGCTTCGCTGACGGTGTAGGCGACGGAAAGCAGGCTGTCGTCCGAAACGTAGGCGAACCCTTCCCGGCGATGGGGACGCTCCAGCGACGCGTATTCCCCGACGGCGGAGGCACCTTCGGGAGCGACGGCGCCGACCTTGTCGAACTTCAGGACGGGAGGGGTCCTGTCCACCCGGAATTCCGCGGATGCCGACCCGGCGTTCAGCCCCAGACCCTGCACCCTTTCCCAATCCCCCGCCGAAACCGTGCCGTCCGCGATTTTAGACACCAGCGCGTTCACGGCTTCGTAGGCAGACGCATTGGGGGCGGCATTGTCCACGGCGTACGCGCTCACGCGGTAAAGGCCGTCCTCCGCCAAAAATTTCCGGCTTGCAGAATCGAAGGGAACGGCGAAGTCCTGCGAAGCCACGTCGTAGAGGGAGGAAAGCTCCAGGGAATCCGCCAAGCCGCCGTCCACCCTCGACAATTGCCAGCGCATCGCCCGGATGTCGGGATTTTCGCCCCCCGCGCCGTCCCACGCGAAGCGCGCGAGGAAGGAGACGCTGTCCGGATTGAGGGCGGAAGCCTCCGCGGAAAGGCGGAACGACGGCGGCACCGTATCGACCGTGAAGGGCACGTTGTAGAAGTCGGAGCTGTCCAGGGTCCCGCCCACGGAATCCATCGTGACCGTGCGGAATTGCCAGACGTAGCCCCCGGAAAGGCCGGACATCTCCCTTTCGGAATTGAAAATGGCGTCCCGGTTCCCGGAGGGGACGCGCGTCATCGGTAAAAACGAGGAGGGGGAAGGCGAAGATGTGTCCTGGAAAATGGCGTCCCTCGCCGACACCACGGAGAATCCCTGGTAGTCCAGCACCGAGACGTGCGCCCTGAAACCCGACACGCGGTTCACCGCCACGCCCGGCAGCGGCCACAGCGGCTCCAGCAGGTTGTCCGTCGCCTTGAACAGGTAGTAGAATCGCTGCGTATTCGAGAGCCCGATCTTGTTCACCGTCGAGACCGTGACCGTGTTCTGGTTGTCCTTCTGCAAAAGGAGCAGGTTGCTGTAGCCGTAATCCCTGGGGACAAAATCGAAAATCCCGTTCTTTTGAACGGGATGCCTGACACGTCCGTTGTCGCCGATAGTGGTATCAACAGCCCACTCCCCACCGCCGGAGCGCTTGTACACGACGCACGCGTCATTCGCTTGCGCATCCTTAGATATATCGCACTCCCACGCGATCTCCTCCTGATAGTTGAAATTCATGCGGATTTGCCGCAGGCGATGGGGCATCAGGTCGTCCACCACGAAGGAATACTTTTCAATCCAGTCGTCCACGGCGATGGACGGCACCGCGTAGCGTTCCACGTGGCGGATGGGCACGGATTTCGGGGCAAGCTCGCCGTCGGGCGTAAGGCCGTCCACGCGCTCCCAGCGGTCCACCTTCACGCCCATCCTTGACCAGTCGGAGGAGGAACGGAAGCGGAGTGGGACGAGGGCGGAGACTGGCTGCATTCTTTGCGCGGAACGGAAGTCGTCGGACTTCGCGAACAGCCCCACCGCACATTTTGCATTTTCACGATTACCCAGATAGTAACAGTTGCGGTTCAGCTTCGCGGCGGGATTCCTTTGCAACGAGTTCAGCGTCGCCGAATCCAGGAGAGCCAGGTTCACGAAGGGGCGCTCGTAGAGGAAGTCCTCCATAATCAGCGGGTTTATCGTCGTGTCGTTTACGGAAGAACCCGCAATCGGGGAAACCGTATTCGAGTAATCGGCATGCCAGGTATTTTGATTGGCGTACACATTGTCAATGGGCAGATTGTGCGAATCCGAAATTTCATTGATCAAGTCTTCAGACAGTAATGAAAAAAGCATGTTCGATAAGGTAATCGAAGATCCCACAACGGCGGCCACATTCGCCGCAACTCTTGCCCCCTCGAACCATGCCAAAGCAACGTCTGCGGCCATGCACACTGCACTTACTGTCGTCATCACGACATTCGCCGTTCTCCAAGCTTCAGCATCGGCATGCGGGGCGGCGTTAAAACGCCAACGCTTAACATCGGCAACACTGCTTTTCAGACTTTCCGTACTTTCCGCCCAGCTAGACGCCTTGGGAACAATGCTCGTCCCCTGTTCCCGTGAAGCCGCGGAAACAACCAATCCCATCGTGGCTGCTTTAGATGCAAGGGCGAACGCCTCCGAACTCATGGCATCGTCGCTTTCCGCAAGCTGCGAAAAGAAATTCATCATGGCCTGAGTGAGGGCTTCGGGAACAAATAATCCCGTCCAATCGGTAACCTTCTTGAACGGATCCGAATACGTAATGCTCTTTTCGCCGCCCATCAGCCTGAACATGGGTTGATTTTCGCTTGGAGAAATTTTCTTCAAATACGAGATATTGCCTTTTTCACCTTTCCCTGGGTTCACATACTTGACCAAAGGGTCGTCTTCCGAATAATCCTGCAGGTTGCCTTCCACAAAAAACGGAGCTACAAAATTTGTCAATCCCAACAATGTCGCCCAGGAGAGACTCGATATGGCGACCGATTTTGCCATGAAATTGCCTCGCATATTGAGACTCGCCAGCGATAAAGCGACAAGGGAAGTGGAAACACCTTGTAACGCTTCCCATTTATGCCCGACCAAGTCTAGCTGCATTTCAAGGGCACCAGTCCCTTCATGCGGACTATCTAGAGTTATAATTTTATCCACATCGCCATAGTAGTAGTCGCTGTTCTGCACGTATTCGCGGGCCACGACTCCGCCCATGCTGTGGCCGATGAGAATGTAGCGGGAAGCCAGTTGACGGTAAAGGTCAGGATTTTGGCGGATGGAATCCAATGCCAGCTGTCCATATACAAACTTTTTTTCAACAGGATCGTAAAAAGAAGCCTCGCGAATTTTCACCGTCAATGCGACTGATATAGGTTGAATCGGGAAGAAAAAAAGTTCCCTAGGGCTAGCCCCTGGGGAACCTGGCCGAAACTTTTCTACCTTGCCGATTCTACCAAAAAAGGACATGGCGGTGAGTCTCAACCAAGCACAAAGATACGAAATACGAGCGCTCAATGCGGCAAAGATCCCCCCGAAAAACATAGCCTTGCAGCTGAAGGTCCACAAATCCACAATCTACAGGGAACTAAACAGGGGCGGCGGCCGCCAGCATTACGACCCGGTCAAGTCGCAGGAACGGGCAGACCTCCTTGCCGCGACAAGTCACCTGCATTACGACTACGACGAGGACGACTGGAAAATCGTGGACGGGAAAATCAAGGAAGACTACTCTCCCGAACAGGTGAACGGACGCGCGAAACTCGATGGGATGGGTGTCCCTAGCGTCGCCACGATATACAGGCATGTGAACAAGGACGAGGACCTGAAGAAGCACTTGCGGCACGGCAAGAAACCATACCGTAAGCGCGGGGAGAAGAAGGACAAGAGAGGCCAGATTGTAGGCCGCGTGCCCATCGAGGAACGTCCGGCAATCGTGGACGAGAAATCACGCGTAGGCGACATCGAGATAGACCTGATAAACAGCGCGGACCATGACGCGAACCTGCTCACGATCAACGACAGGATGACGAATTACAGCCTGATAAGGTATCTTCCGACGAAGAACGCGAAAGACCTGAAGAGAACGCTTGTGAGGGCGCTGAAGGACTTTGAGAAAACGTTCGAAGTCAAGATTCTCACAATCACTTCGGACAACGGGAAGGAGTTCGCCTGTCACGCAGAAATAGCGAAAGCTATGAAGGCGGATTACTACTTTGCGAACCCGTACCACTCCTGGGAGCGCGGTGCCAACGAGAACATGAACGGTCTAATACGCCAATATCTTCCCAAGAAGGAGTCGTTCAAGGGAATCTCTCCCCGGAAAGTTCGCTGGATACAGGATAAACTGAACAACAGGCCTCGAAAAAGGCTTGACTTTATGACCCCTTTAGAGTATATTTATACGCAAGTTAAACTACAAACCTAAGTCGCGTTAGCGACGAAAATCCGCCCCTTCACTTCCTGCGCCTCTTCAATCAAAGCACGACGATGGCCAAATTTTTCATTACCTTTGTTCCAAGTTCTGTCGCCAAGTTCAAAAGCGTTGTTGATGGAGTTATTAGGAGGAAGCGAAAAAGCACGCCAGTGATATACGCAGGAATTATGCACAGCCTCATAGGCACTGTCGTATATAGGCTCCTCGAATATTCTCGTTCTCAGCCATTGGTTCAAACGAGGTTTTTTCTCATCCACCTTCTCAACATAACGGCCAATATTAGCATTGCCAAGATAATTCGTCGCATCGTAAGCTTGCGGAAGATTTGAATTTTCCTCAAAGCCTTGCAATTCTCCATCATCATTCTTATGTCCGTATGCACCATGTAAAAGAAGCACGTTATAGTTCGTCAAACTTTCCATTGGCTTGGGAACAGCCCATGATTCGCAAACAATCAACAAAATCAAAAATAGAACAATCCACTTTCTCATACTTTACTCCAAATTCACCACAACATCGTTGCCTTTATAAAATTTTAAAGGTTCGCGCCATGTAAACGCAGAATCAAGACATGAAATTTCTTGATTACCAAGACTACATATATTTGCCCGAAGTTCTATCATATTTCCCCAAAAGATTCCCTTACTAAATGCCAACGGAGCTAAAAGTGTATCCTTTTCGTTCTTTAAAATATTCCCCTCAAGAAGCCGCTTTCCAGCAACAGAACAAATTACATCATCGCCCCATGCCCGAACATCATCGCACTTCTGAATCCACTTTAAATTTTCATCAAGCCGCTTATAAGTAAGTGTTTTGGCAACCGTATCCAAAACGGCATATTGGCACGTATCACCGCTTGCATTCAACATGGTATGCATATTCGGCGCAGAGTAGATTGTGCCCAAAGACAAAATAAGTCCATCAAGCCAATCGCGTAAACTTTCAACAGGAAAACCGATCTCACACCCTTCCATTTTTACAGAAATTTGATGCACGACCGGTCTCCCGCCTATTTTCCAAAAAGTCATCACAGGACCTTTCCATACCTTAGTATAACGAGCAGTTCGCCCACCCCATATAACAGAATCACTCAACTGCCCCAAGACATAATTACATTCTTCGTTAAAATTGTCCAATGTATCCGTCCATCTGGGGCCATTTTCTTGAACCCTGTAATTGAATACACGGAGGCGTTGATGTCCTCGCCCCCCGATAGCGTATCCATCGCTAGTTTCTTGAGACCATTCTTTGTCATCGGCAACAATTACCAAAGAATCATCTATAAAGCCAACAATTTGAGAATCACTAAAATAATCAAAAAACTCTCTTTCCCCGTCTTCAGGAAACCAATCGGAGCACCCCCACATGCCTACGCATGTAAGCATCGCCATCGCAACAGCAATCAGCGCCACATTTCCAAACTTTTTCAAACTTCGCCCTCCTTGTATATCTGCATGTTCAACGCCCCCGTCCCCTCATGCGGCGAATCAAGTGTTATCACTTTGTCAACTTCGTCATGATAGTAATTGCTGTTCTGAATCCATTCGCGAGAAACAACCCCTCCCATAGAATGACCGACAAGAATGTAGCGGGATGCAAGCTGGCGGTAAAGGTCGGGGTATTTGCGGATGATCTCGAGAGCCTCTTGTCCATGAATAATCTTTCCACTATCATTTACAGCGGAAGCCTTTACCTCTTGTGCTTCTTCCACCAAGGCACGACGACCACCAAATTTCTTGTCCTTATTCCAAGTTCTGTCGCCAAGTTCAATTGCGTTATTTATGGAGTTGTTTGCAGGATTGGTAAACGAACGCCAGTGATAAATGTAAGAATTTAAAGGGCTGCGCGCCTTACCAATATCCGGCTCCTCAAACACCTTATTCGAAAGCCATTTGACAATGCGTTCGTTTCCGTCATACTTTCCAAGATACGCGTCTCCTAGAAAGGATGAATCGTTATATGCTTCGGCATACCCATTACTTTCTGCAATCCCCTTACTAGATTCATAGGCACCGTGAACCATTACCACATTGTAATTCGTTATGCTTTCCATTGGTTTTGGAATGGACCAACAAGCAACGACAAGTGTTATTATAAACAAAAGAATATTTTTCATAAAATTTCTACTTCAATTGAATTTCAGTTCCGTCATCACGTAAAAAAATTGTTTTATCAGTCCATTTAACATTTGAACAAACAATTACATCATTTCTAAACGAACAAATTCTCACTCCTAATTCCAGCATGCTGCCCCAAAAAGTGCCCTCATGCAACAAATCCATTGGTGTAAAAATGCTATCCGTCCCATTTTTCATAATAAAACTATTTTTCCCATTTTTATCCAACATCATGCAATACACATCCTCCCCCCCAGGCACGTACATCATCACACATTTCAATCCATTTTAAATCATCACTCAATCTCTTATACGTAATCGTTTTCGCAACCGTATCCAAAACAGCATACTGACATGTATCACCACTTGCTCCAAGTGGTCCCTTTAAAATAATGTCTCCATTCAGCCACTCTCTCATTTTTTCCTGTTTAAATGTTACATTGCAGCCATCTTTAGAAACAGCTGTATTCACAACAGTAGGCCTCTGGCTCAATTTCCAAAATGAAAAAGAATCATTTCCATTTCCGCCCCAAATTACGGAATCTGACAACTGCCCCACCAAATAGGTAAAACTTTCCGTATCATCATTGTCAAGCGAATCAATCCATCTCGGGCCGTTTTCCTGGACTCGATAATTATACACACGCAAGCCCTGATGCCCAATGCCCGTGCGATATCCACCATTATTTGTAATAAACGTAGCCAATTCTTGCGACCACCCCCGCCAATCGCTTACAATCACAAGAGAGTCATCTATAAATCCGATGACTTTCCCTGTTGTTCTCGTATCATCCCACTCAATCGGCCCATCATGCGCTTCTAATTCCGAGCACCCCCAAAGACTTGCACTTGCCGAAACATTTAGCAAAATGCTAGCCACTAAAATCAATCGTTTTTTGTTCTTTTTCATAGTGGCAAAAATAAAAAAAACTACTAAATCATTGTGAATTATGAGCTGACGGTGTAGGCGACGGAAAGCAGGCTGTCGTCCGAAACGTAGGCGAACCCTTCCCGGCGATGGGGACGCTCCAGCGACGCGTATTCCCCGACGGCGGAGGCACCTTCGGGAACGACGGCACCGACCTTGTCGAACTTCAGGACGGGAGGGGTCCTGTCCACCCGGAATTCCGCGGATGCCGACCCGGCGTTCAGCCCCAGACCCTGCACCCTTTCCCAATCCCCCGCCGAAACCGTGCCGTCCGCGATTTTAGACACCAACGCGTTCACGGCATCGTAGGCAGACGCATTGGGGGCGGCATTGTCCACGGCGTACGCGCTCACGCGGTAAAGGCCGTCCTCCGCCAAAAATTTCCGGCTTGCAGAATCGAAGGGAACGGCGAAGTCCTGCGAAGCCACGTCGTAGAGGGAGGAAAGCTCCAGGGAATCCGCCAAGCCGCCGTCCACCCTCGACAATTGCCAGCGCATCGCCCGGATGTCGGGATTTTCGACCCCCGCGCCGTCCCACGCGAAGCGCGCGAGGAAGGAGACGCTGTCCGGATTGAGGGCGGAAGCCTCCGCGGAAAGGCGGAACGACGGCGGAACCGTATCGACCGTGAAGGGCACGTTGTAGAAGTCGGAGCTGTCCAGGGGGGCGCTCACGGAATCCATCGTGACCGTGCGGAATTGCCAGACGTAGCCCCCGGAAAGGCCGGACATCTCCCTTTCGGAATTGAAAATGGCGTCCCGGTTCCCGGAGGGGACGCGCGTCATCGGCAAAAACGAGGAGGGGGAAGGCAAAGATGTGTCCTGGAAAATGGCGTCCCTCGCCGACACCACGGAGAATCCCTGGTAGTCCAGCACCGAGACGTGCGCACTGAAACCCGACACGCGGTTCACCGCCACGCCCGGCAGCGGCCACAGCGGCTCCAGCAGGTTGTCCGTCGCCTTGAACAGGTAGTAGAACCGCTGCGTATTCGAGAGCCCGATCTTGTTCACCGTCGAGACCGTGACCGTGTTCTGGTTGTCCTTCTGCAGGAGGAGCAGGTTGCTGTAGCCATATTTGCGCGGCTCAAAATCGAAAATCCCGTTCTTTTGAACGGGATGCCTGACACGTCCGTTGTCGCCGATAGTGGTATCAACAGCCCACTCCCCGCCGCCGGAGCGCTTGTACACGACGCACGCGTCGCTCGCTTGCGCATCCTTAGATATATCGCACTCCCAAGCGATTTCTTCCTGATAGTTGAAGTTCATGCGGATTTGCCGCAACCTGTGCGGCATCAGGTCGTCCACCACGAAGGAATACTTTTCAATCCAGTCGTCCACGGCGATGGACGGCGCCGCATAGCGTTCCATGTGGCGGATGGGCACGGATTTCGGGGCAAGCTCGCCGTCGGGCGTAAGGCCGTCCACGCGCTCCCAGCGGTCCACCTTCACGCCCATCCTTGACCAGTCGGAGGAGGAACGGAAGCGGAGGGGGACGAGGGCGGAGACTGGCTGCATTCTTTGCGCGGAACGGAAGTCGTCGGCCTTCGCGAAGAGTCCCACGGCGCAGCGCGCCGTGTTCCTAGAATCGAGGTAGTAGCAATTCCGGTTGAGCTTCGCTTCCGGGTTCATTTGCAGAGAGTCCAGCGTCGCGGAGTCCAGGAGCGCCAGGTTCACGAAGGGACGCTCGTAGAGGAAGTCTTCCATCAGGTAGGGAGTGTATTCAGAACTTCCGGCATTGACAAGGGAAAATGAATTTGTATTGCCAAACCATTTTTCCAAATTTTTCTTGTACAGGGGCATCATATGGGACTCGGCCAAATCGTCAAAACCTGTCGCAACCGCCCCTCCAATGACAGAAAATCCCATAGTTGCTGAAAAGGCCACAACAATTCCCGTTTTTGCAGCTTTGGCTGCAGCTGGATTAATAAGTCCTAAGGTAAAATCCAGAGCCAATACCGCACCAGATGCAATCCCCATCGCTGTTGCAAAATCCCCGTCACTACTTTCTGCTTGTACAGCCGCATTGAATTGTTCTTTTCGTACATCTACATTTTCATCATTAAGCAGGCGAACATGCTTTCCCAAACCCGAAGCCTCCGTCACTAAAGAGCTTCCTTGTTCAATCAAAGGAATTCCTACGATTCCTGCAATACCCGCAGTCAATGCGTTCACATAAATCGTAGAAAGGTCGCCTCCCCCACCCATTTGTCCAATCATGTTGAGAACTGGAAGAGAAAAATTTTCTAGATACAACGAGCCAAGCAGGCCATAATCCACATGTGTTGGATCCCCAAACGTCATACTGTTTTTACTGCCCAATACGCGGAACATCGGCAGCTTTTCAGCATCGTAAGGCAAAGCATTCAAATTTCGTATTGTTCCGAAGCCAGTTTGATATGGATCAACATAATGGACTAAAGAATCGTCCTTAGTGTAAACCTCTGTAGAGAAGATTTTCGTAAGAGGAATACTTGCTCCACCAGCAATCGCAGAGGAAAATAAGGTTATGCACATTCCTGCTTCAACTGAGACAGGTTCCATTCCCATAACAGCAAGCAAAATGCCAGTTGCGGTCATGGAAGCCATCGACTTCATCAACAAGCCCCTAATTTTTTCGTCAGTCCAACCACGTGCTTCCTTATATATTTGCATGTTCAATGCTCCAGTCCCTTCATGGGGGCTGTCCAGCGTAATTATTTTGTCCACATCTCCGTTATAGAAATCACCTTGAACATACTCACGAGAAACGATGCCGCCCATGGAATGCCCGATGAGGATGTAGCGGGACGCCAGTTGGCGGTAGAGGTCGGGGTTCTGGCGGATCGTATCTAATGCAATTTGTCCAACATATAAAGAATCTTTCCCATTTTTTGAGACCCTAAGGGTTGCTTTCACTTCCTGAGCTTCTTCAAAAAGCGCTCGACGTTTCCCAAAACGAGACGCCCCATTTTCAGCTATATTCCATTGTCTATCGGCCAATTCATGAGCATTATTCAAAGAAGAATTTGCAGGATTCGTAAACGAACGCCAGTTATAAATGTAAGCGTTAGCGGGATTACGTTTTTTCCCAATATCAGGCTCTTCAAAAACATTTGTCCCTATCCACTTGGTTATTCTATCCTCAGAAGTATACGAGCCAAGCGTCGCATCACCTAAAAATTTAGATGCCGAATCAGCTTCTTTTAAATTCGCGTTAGCCTTAATCCCTTTTTCGGAACCATAAGCACCATGAACCATGAGTACATTATAATTTTCGATAGACTCCATCGGCTTAGGTACAGCCCATGTCATACAAATCATGGTGAAAATCAAAAATAAAACTATTCTTTTGGGCATACATTACTCCAATTCAACAACGACTTCATCATTGTGATAAAACTTCAGTTCGTTACCATACCATATTACATCAGAGCAGATTATTTTATCCTCATTCATCCTGCAAATATTACCGCTCAACTTAATCATATCACCCCAAAAACCACCTATTGCGAATTTTCGTGGAGTAGGAATCGTATCAATTTCATTTTTTAAAACAATACTTTTTTCTCCTTCGTCATCAAGAATTACGCAATACACATCCTCCCCCCAAGCCCGAACATCATCGCACTTTTCAATCCATTTTAAATCATCATTTAATCTCTTATACGTAATCGTTTTCGCAACCGTATCTAAAACAGCGTATTGGCAACTATCTCCGACAGCAGAAAGATTACCACCCAATGCAATAAAATTTCCATCCAACCACTGATGCATTCGATTAATTTCAAATGTTTGAGAGCATCCTTCGTTCTTTCTTGAAATTCTCATTTCATGAGCAGTCTCGCCGATTTTCCATAGAAGAACATTTTTCTCTTCCCAGCACCAAAAGATGGAATCCGTCAGTTGATACCATCGGTAGCCACCACTTTTGTTTGTAAGAGAATCACTCCAACGCGGGCCATCTTCCTGCACACGGTAATTAAAAACAAGCAAGCGGTCATGTCCGCAAGATTCATCTTCGCTATAACCACCATTCCATGTTTCCGTAGTCTCAAGCCATCCTCTGCAATCGTATGCGACAACCAGGGAATCGTCTATGAAACCGGCAATCGACATATTGTTCCTTCCTACCCATTTAAATTCAACTCTGTCCCCGCACCCCAAAATGCATATGTAAGCAAGGACCGTCAACAGCTTCATCCATCTTTTCTTCATATTCTCTCCATAATGCGCCAAAGGTAGAAAAAAGGCAGCAACAAATTCGTCTAAACTAACAGCTTACCCCGTAGAGAATGGCAAACAGGTTGCTGTAGCCGTAATCCCTGGGGACAAAATCGAAAATCCCGTTCTTTTGAACGGGATGCCTGACGTGTCCGTTGTCGCCGACAGAGGAATCGACCGCCCACTCCCCGCCGCCGGAGCGCTTGTACACGATACATGCGTCACTCGCCTCCTGGTCCTTCTTCACGTCGCACTCCCAGGCAATCTCCTCCTGATAGTTGAAATTCATGCGGATTTGCCGCAGGCGGTGGGGCATCAGGTCGTCCACCACAAAGGAATACTTTTCAATCCAGTCCTCCACGGCGATGGACGGCACCGCGTAGCGTTCCACGTGGCGGATGGGCACGGATTTCGGGGCAAGATTCCCTTCCGGTGAAAGGCCGTCCACGCGCTCCCAGCGGTCCACCTTCACGCCCATCCTTGACCAGTCGGAGGAAGAACGGAAGCGGAGTGGGCTTTTCTGGTACTGGGCGTAGTTCTGCATTTTGAACGGAACCAGACCGGACGAATCACTGCGATAGAGACCGATTTCGCAAAGCAGCTCCTTGTCTGCCTCGGCTTTTTCATAGAAACACCCGGCATCAACGGCTTGCAACGAATCCGCAGATACAAACAAACCCAAGTTCACGAAAGGACGCTCGTAGAGGAAGTCCTCCATGAGTCGGACCCGACCGGACTCATTACCGCCCTTGACTTTCGTGTAAGAAAAATCTGCGGAATAAAGCGTATCCAGCATACGACGGGTCTTGGCGTTCTCGTGGGAATTACTCAAATCATCAACTCCCTTAGCAGTTACATACCACACATCTTGCGCCAATAAGGCCGCACCGGCAACACCTATAGCAATTTTAGCAGCGACCTGAACCCATGGAAATGCCGCAAGCCCAATATCCGCAGCCATTATACCGGATACGATCCCTGTCATTTCGGCAATATTTCTTGTAAGAAGACGCTCACTTTCTACAGCATTTGCATTCGGAGCAGCATCAAATGTAAAGCGGCGAACATTAGCGTCGGGCGAGTCAAAAGCCTTTGTTGAAGAAGCCAAGCCCGAACTTTCAGGAATCAGTGTTGTACCAATATCCCGCAAAGCGATTCCACCCAAAATACCTAAGACTATGCTGGTCACAGTGTTTGTATAGATTGCAGCACTTGATCCATCACCGTCCAATTGAGCTGCAATATTAAATACTGTATTTGTGATTCCCTCTGGAATCAAAAAATTCATAACATTATTTATTCCTTCATTTGGATCAGAAAAAGTCATCCCACCTTTACCTGCAAGTAGTCGAAACATCGGCATATTTTCATGCGCAGGTCTTTCCATCAAATCCGATACGCCTTTTGCCCCTGGGGCAATGTAACTTGTCAAAGGATCATCAGACTTAAATGCAAATTTATCTCCCAGCATCCAGGAGTCAACAACAGTTGTTATAGTTCGTTCAACAGTACTTAAGCCAAAACTTGGAACCATCAGCCATAAAGCCAGATTTATAGAATAAGGGTCCTTTGCAACTGCACAGTATGCCATTCCAAGCGTTGAAAGTAGCATGTACTGCGTTGTTGCTTCTACATACTGCCTGCCATAATCCCTCATGTCAATCAATAGATTCAGGCTGCCGGTCCCTTCGTGCGGGCTGTCCAGCGTGATTACCTTGTCCACGTCGTCGTTATAGACACTTTGGTCCGTCACATACTCGTGCGAGGCCACACCGCCCATGCTGTGCGCGATGAGGATGTTGCGGGAGGGGATGGTGCGGTAGGATGACACGCTATCATTGCGCATTGTATTCAAATCTTTTGAACCATGCGCTCTCACTTCCTGAGCCTCTTCAAATAAAGCCCTACGCACAGAACAATTGTCATCGCCTTTCCATGTCCTGTCTCCTATTTCATGGGCATTGTGGGCGGGGGATTCAGCAGGGTTCGTAAAGGAACGCTGGATGTAGATGTACTCAGAACCATACGTTACCGTATCTTCAAATACAGCAGAGTCAAGCCAAAGGGTAAGTTTCTTTTCATCGTCATCTTCATATTTCCCTAGCATCCCTACGGCATCGCCTAGGTTCCAAGAAACTTTTTCATTATTTGCCGTATCATTTTGATAAGCCATATAGTCATTCGAAGTATTCCATGCACTTTGTATGTTACTGTTGCACTTATCTCCATACCCCTGACCTTCTGGCGCAGCCCCATGTACTAGGACGACATTGTAGCGGTTCAATGCTTCCATGGGTTTTGCAGCAAATAGTGCTCCATAAAAACAAACTACCGCAAACGCCGCCCAAACCATCTTTCCCATAAAAATCCCTCTTTAGTTACTTTGTTATCATCAAGTCACTAGAAGAATAACTTATCGAAAATCCCGTGGAATCAACGAACGAATTGTACTTCAACCATGTTTCAGGATAATTTTCAAAAACAAAACCATTTTTTCCAATCAATGCAATCCTATCACCAAAATTATGAGCAGGGTCCTCTTTATCCCATGTATAAACAGGCAGTCTCGCAGCATTGCCCATAAAATAAGGAGGATTACCCATCATCCATTCACTTTTTATCAGAGAATCTACGATTTCACCTTTTTTCTCAAAGTCTACCTCACACAATCTATCACCTCGCTGACGTAAGCACGCAACATCTCCGTCTATGTATGTAATGTCATCACACCCTTCCAGCCATGCGTATTCGCCCGCAAAATCAAGTTTATTCACGACGCCTGTAGCAGTGTCCAGTATCGCAAATGTGCACGGATACATATCTTTTAATAGAATCTTACCATTTATCCACGGTTTCGCCCGCGTGTAAGGATCATTCCAAGCACATTCGTCTTCTAACTTTATTTTCTTTCGTACATCAGGATGTTTCCCCACTTTCCAAAATCCAAAATTGTTCTTTTTATCATAGAACATTACTGTTGAATCGGCCGCCAATCCCCAAATTATGGTTATAACACCATCAATCGTATCTCCCCACAAGGGCCTCTGCTTGTCACGATAATTCACAAGAAAGAGTCCCTGGTTGATTGTTCCGCCATCGCAATTATCCCAATAGTCACAACTTTCCGTATGGTCAGTCCAGCCACGGCCATTCGTTTCCAGAGCCAGCGAATCATCCAAAATCGCAATCACAAGGCCACTGTGCCGTTTCTCATGCACTTCATGAGTCACATCCTCATCGAACAGTCCGCACCCCCACATGCCAACACACAGCAAAGCGGCAACAAACAGCTTCATCCATCTTTTCTTCATATTCTCTCCATCATGCGCCAAAGATAGAAAAAAGGCAGTTACAACGTATAATTTACAAGCAAGTCGACAAAGTTTTCCATTCCCACACGGATTTCGGGGCAAGCTCGCCGTCGGGCGTAAGGCCGTCCACGCGCTCCCAGCGGTCCACCTTCACGCCCATCCTTGACCAGTCGGAGGAGGAACGGAAGCGGAGTGGGACGAGGGCGGAGACTGGCTGCATTCTTTGCGCGGAACGGAAGTCGTCGGACTTCGCGAACAGCCCCACCGCACATTTTGCATTTTCACGATTACCCAGATAGTAACAGTTGCGGTTCAGCTTCGCGGCGGGATTCCTTTGCAACGAGTTCAGCGTCGCCGAATCCAGGAGAGCCAGGTTCACGAACGGATGCTCGTAGAGGAAGTCCTCCATAATCAGCGGGTTTATCGTCGTGTCGTTTACGGAAGAACCCGCTATCGGGGAAACCGTATTCGAATAATCAGCATGCCAGGTATTTTGATTGGCGTACACATTGTCAATGGGCAGATTGTGCGAATCCGAAATTTCATTGATCAAGTCTTCAGACAGTAATGAAAAAAGCATGTTCGATAAAGTAATCGAAGATCCCACAACGGCGGCCACATTCGCCGCAACTCTTGCCCCCTCGAACCATGCCAAAGCAACGTCTGCGGCCATGCACACTGCACTTACTGTCGTCATCACGACATTCGCCGTTCTCCAAGCTTCAGCATCGGCATGCGGGGCGGCGTTAAAACGCCAACGCTTAACATCGGCAACACTGCTTTTCAGACTTTCCGTACTTTCCGCCCAGCTAGACGCCTTGGGAACAATGCTCGTCCCCTGTTCCCGTGAAGCCGCGGAAACAACCAATCCCATCGTGGCTGCTTTAGATGCAAGGGCGAACGCCTCCGAACTCATGGCATCGTCGCTTTCCGCAAGCTGCGAAAAGAAATTCATCATGGCCTGAGTGAGGGCTTCGGGAACAAATAATCCCGTCCAATCGGTAACCTTCTTGAACGGATCCGAATACGTAATGCTCTTTTCGCCGCCCATCAGCCTGAACATGGGTTGATTTTCGCTTGGAGAAATTTTCTTCAAATACGAGATATTGCCTTTTTCACCTTTCCCCGGGTTCACATACTTGACCAAAGGGTCGTCTTCCGAATAATCCTGCAGGTTGCCTTCCACAAAAAACGGAGCTACAAAATTTGTCAATCCCAACAATGTCGCCCAGGAGAGACTCGATATGGCGACCGATTTTGCCATGAAATTGCCTCGCATATTGAGACTCGCCAGCGATAAAGCGACAAGGGAAGTGGAAACACCTTGTAACGCTTCCCATTTATGCCCGACCAAGTCTAGCTGCATTTCAAGGGCACCAGTCCCTTCATGCGGACTATCTAGAGTTATAATTTTATCCACATCGCCATAGTAGTAGTCGCTGTTCTGCACGTATTCACGGGCAACTACACCACCCATGCTGTGGCCGATAAGAATGTATCGGGAGGCAAGTTGACGATACCTATCAGGATATTTACGAATAGAATCAAGGGCTACTTGACCAGAATCCTTTTGACCAGTACTTGGATTAAGGAAAATAGCTTTCACTTCCTGTGCTTCTTCAACCAAAGCACGACGCTTTCCAAATTTTCCGTCTTTATTCCATGTTCTGTCGCCAAGCTCTACTGCATTTGTTATGGAACTGTTCGGCGGGCTTGAAAAAGCTCTCCAATGGTAGATACAGGAATTATGGACTCCCTGTGTAGGTTTTTCCCATTCCGGCTCTTCAAATATTTCTTTAGACAACCAGTAATTTATGCGAGAATTATCTGTATAACGACCTATTGTCGCATTGCCAAGATAGTCTTCAGCGTCATTCGCAGAAGGAATCGTTTCACTTTCAAGAAACCCCTGTGGTTTGCTTTTATCAATCTTACCGTCGTCATCTTTCTTGTAATGGCCATAAGCACCATGTAGCAACAGGACATTGTAATTTGTGATACTTTCCATCGGCTTAGGCACTGCCCATGACTCATAAACTATCGACAAAATCAAGAATAGCACAATCCATTTTTTCATACTTTACTCCAAATCAACCACAACTTCACCATTTTCATAGAATTTAAGTGGCGGATTTTCGTCGCTAACGCGACTTAGGTTTGTAGTTTAACTTGCGTATAAATATACTCTAAAGGGGTCATAAAGTCAAGCCTTTTTCGAGGCCTGTTGTTCAGTTTATCCTGTATCCAGCGAACTTTCCGGGGAGAGATTCCCTTGAACGACTCCTTCTTGGGAAGATATTGGCGTATTAGACCGTTCATGTTCTCGTTGGCACCGCGCTCCCAGGAGTGGTACGGGTTCGCAAAGTAGTAATCCGCCTTCATAGCTTTCGCTATTTCTGCGTGACAGGCGAACTCCTTCCCGTTGTCCGAAGTGATTGTGAGAATCTTGACTTCGAACGTTTTCTCAAAGTCCTTCAGCGCCCTCACAAGCGTTCTCTTCAGGTCTTTCGCGTTCTTCGTCGGAAGATACCTTATCAGGCTGTAATTCGTCATCCTGTCGTTGATCGTGAGCAGGTTCGCGTCATGGTCCGCGCTGTTTATCAGGTCTATCTCGATGTCGCCTACGCGTGATTTCTCGTCCACGATTGCCGGACGTTCCTCGATGGGCACGCGGCCTACAATCTGGCCTCTCTTGTCCTTCTTCTCCCCGCGCTTACGGTATGGTTTCTTGCCGTGCCGCAAGTGCTTCTTCAGGTCCTCGTCCTTGTTCACATGCCTGTATATCGTGGCGACGCTAGGGACACCCATCCCATCGAGTTTCGCGCGTCCGTTCACCTGTTCGGGAGAGTAGTCTTCCTTGATTTTCCCGTCCACGATTTTCCAGTCGTCCTCGTCGTAGTCGTAATGCAGGTGACTTGTCGCGGCAAGGAGGTCTGCCCGTTCCTGCGACTTGACCGGGTCGTAATGCTGGCGGCCGCCGCCCCTGTTTAGTTCCCTGTAGATTGTGGATTTGTGGACCTTCAGCTGCAAGGCTATGTTTTTCGGGGGATCTTTGCCGCATTGAGCGCTCGTATTTCGTATCTTTGTGCTTGGTTGAGACTCACCGCCATGTCCTTTTTTGGTAGAATCGGCAAGGTAGAAAAGTTTCGGCCAGGTTCCCCAGGGGCTAGCCCTAGGGAACTTTTTTTCTTCCCGATTCAACCTATATCAGTCGCATTGACGGTGAAAATTCGCGAGTTCGTTGCCATACCATATTACATCTGAACAGGTAATTTCATCATCATGAATACTGCAAATATTTCCACTTAATTTAATCATATTTCCCCAAAAGCCTCCAATTGCAAATTTACGAGGCGTTGAAATCGTATCGTTTATATTTTTCAAAATAAGACTATTTTCACCCTCATTATCAAGAATCACACAATACACATCATCACCCCAAGCCCTAACATCATCGCATTTCTGAATCCACTTTAAATTTTCATCAAGTCGCTTAAAAGTCAAGGTTCCGGCCACCGTATCCAACACCGCATACTGACAGGTATCACCACCATATCTTAAAGATTTTTCACTCAAAACAATAATTGTTTCCTCAATCCAGCTCCTCATGTTTTTTACAAAAAATGTTTGACTGCACCTTTCCGTTTCAACAGAAATATTTTTCACAATTGGCTTTTCACCTATTTTCCAAAAAGTCATCAAAGGGCCCTTCCATACTTTAGTATAAAGAGAAGTTTGCCCCCCCCATACAACAGAATCACTTAATTGCCCCAAAACATAATCACATTCATCAACAAAATTGTCTAGCGTATCCGTCCATCTAGGGCCATCTTCCTGAACCCTGTAGTTGAAAACACGGATACGCTGATGTCCATGTCCCCCAATAGCATAATCAGGGGTCTCCTGCATCCATTCCCTACTATCAGCCAAGATAACTAAAGAATCATCGACAAAGCCAACAACTTTAGCAACATCATAGGCACGGAACTCCCGTTCACCCCATCCGTCGTCAACCCCGCACCCCCACATGCATACGCATGCAAACGCAATCATCGCAACAGCAAGCAACGCCACATTCCCAAACTTTTTCAAACCTCGTCCTCCTTGTATATCTGCATGTTCAGCGCCCCCGTCCCCTCGTGGGGGCTATCTAGAGTTATAATTTTATCCACATCGCCATAGTAGTAGTCGCTGTTCTGCACATATTCGCGGGCCACGACTCCGCCCATCGAACGTCGATGTTCATATCTGGTCGCTGGCATGAACCACGTCCTGTCGCCTAGTTCAAAGGCATTATTATAGGAACTGTTCGCCGGATTGGAAAACGAACGCCACTGATAGACATAGGAATGCTTTGGGTGCACATCATCCACATTCATTTCCGGCTCATCGAATACCTTTGTCGTAAGCCAGTGTAATAAACGAGGTTCATCATCAAGATTTTCATGATAGCGTCCCAACGCAGCACCATTATCTAAGGCTTTCGTCGCAGCGTAAGCCTCCTTAGTTTTCGTGGTATCCGATATATCTAGGAACCCTTTTTCTTTACCATACGCTCCGTGAATAAGCATCACGTTATAATTTTCAATAGATTCCATTGGTTTGGGAACGGACCAGCATTCACAACACACCGCAGCAAACAGTACAATTATCAACTTTTTCATATTTATCCTACTGAAAATCAATATTCAACCACTAACTCATCATTTTGATAAAATTTTAATCCATCACTATTACCATACCATATTACATCAGAACAGGTAATTTTATCGTTATTTATATCGCAGATGCTCCCACCCAATTTAATCATATCACCCCAAAAACCGCCAATCGCAAATTTTCGAGGAGCAGGGATTGTATCATTTTCATTTTTTAAAACAAAACTTATTTCTCCTTCATCATCAAGAATTACGCAATACACATCATCATCCCATGCCCGCACATCATCACACTCTGTAATCCATTCCAAATCATCACTCAAACGTTTAAAAGTTAATGTTCCCGCAATCGTATCCAGAACGGCATATTGGCAGCCATAATTACTCACATTCAATGAATTATCGCTACGGGCAATAAACTTTCCGTCAAGCCACTGTTTCACCGAGGCGATTCCAAATTCACCCGAGCAAGCTTCTATTATTTTTTTCAACTTTATTTGATGTTGCGTTTCTCCGACTTTCCACAATCTGATTGAATTCGGCATATCACCGCCCCAAATAATTGAATCCGTCATCTGCCCTCGAAAGGCATTCGTCATGTTATATTCACCAAGGGTATCGCACCATCTTGGTCCATCTTCCTGAACGCGGTAATTATAAACACATAAACGTTCGTGCCCGGATTCAACGACATCCCAATATGGTTCAAAGGTCCCTTCATGAGACTCCGTCCGCAATTGGTAGCTCCCGACCATAACCAAGGAGTCGTCAACAAAGCCCACAATTTCCGCACCCGTAAAGCCCTCATTCCAATGAACCCTATCTTCCGAACACCCCCACATGCCTACGCACGTCATCATCAAAGCCGCCACGGCGAGCAGTTTGTTCAAGCAATGCTTATTTAAAATTTTAACCATAAGATAACCTTCTATGCCGCACAAAATACGCTGAAGCACCAAGTTAGAAATAACAGGAAAAATATACGCAAGCAAATCCTTAAACAAAGTCGTAAAAAATCGTACCAGCTTACAGCTGATTGCTAAAACGAACAGATCGACAGCCCAAAAATTTTCCATAATTGGAAAGGCGTACTCCATGTTTTCTTTCACAAAATCTCCCCCTAAAAAAAGCAAAGGGAGCCATAAGTTCCCCGTTCTTAAAATCGGAGCCTTTGAAACGGCCTTTCTTATAGTGAACATCCAAAGTGGTGAATCCAACTTTTGGCACTCGCCCCCTTGTGAAGAAAAGTTCTCCACTTTGAAAACGAATTCACCTTACAAAAAAGAAATCCAGGGCAACAAATTGTCAAATGTCATCATCGCAGCACGCACCACGGCAACATCGAACAGTCGAAGAGAAAAAATGCCTTTTTGACCTCTGCAATCGATCCCTACTTCACCGACCATAAAATACGCACAAAAAAAAATCCAGAGAAAGACCCTGGATCAAAAGCTTTCCTCAAAAATTCTAAATCATCATCAAATCCGTATTGGAATTGAACTCCGTCAAAGATTCCGGTTCCTGGTAGCAAATTTCCGAACTCTGCACCTGGGCCGCAAAAAAATTCTTGTGCGCTTCCACGATAATTTCACGCGCCCGGCTCGCCGAAAGCCAATCCCCGATTTCCACCGTTTTTCCTTCCAGTTCCTTATAATACTGGAAAAAATTCCGGGTAATTTTAAGGAACATCGGATCGACATCCTGCAAATCGCGAATCGGATGCGGAATATAAAGCGGCACGCCCAGCACCTTGTAATCCTTTTTTCCCCCGTCCGTCATATCCAAGACACCCACGGCGCGGCAAGAGACCACCGTCCCCGTCGCCAGAGGCGAAGAACAATAAACCAGCATATCCAGAGCGTCGCCATCGTCTGCGCGCGTACTCGGAATCAGCCCGTAGCTGCAGGGATAGCTCATCGAAGAAAGCAGGCAGCGGTCCAGACGGAACACGTGGTGGACTTCATCATATTCATATTTGACATTCGTATCTTTCGGAATTTCAACTACGCAATCCACTTCATAGGGATACTTGGCACCGATTGGAAGTTCTAAATAATTTATTGGCATAATCCAAATATAAATTCTGCTAGCGGGATCGCCAACGCAAAGCGACATTTTTATCGTACAAGCCTATCGCAATTTTTATGCCGCCGCCATCGGGGCTGTACCCGGCTTCAATCCGCAAGCGTTCCAACGCCGGGATGAGCAAATGCACGCCGCCATAAATACTCTGGCGATAATCGCCCCAATCCGGGGTCCGGGTATCCCAAAGGAAAGAGCCCTCTACGCCGGCGACCAGCTGCACCCCCCAGAAGAGATTCGCCCCCAAAATCGAAAAGGGACGACGCCGTAGCAAATCGAAGCGCTCTTCCACATTCCAAATCGCTTCGTGCCGCCCATGAATCGCCGAATCCGGATCGAACCCCCGGAGCGTATTCACGCCGCCCTGATGCAAACGGTCAAAGAACATCTGCGTTCCCGGACGATACCGCACAAGGGAAGAAACGCCCGTCACAAAGCGCCCGAAATGAACATAAAAGCGATTGTCCCACAGGTATTCCACGTAATTTTCCACATCGTCATGGAAAACGCCGTAGCGCGTCACGCGCCATTCTTCATAAGCGCCGTGGTGCGGATCCAAGCGGGAATCCCGTTTGTCCATCAAAAGCCCGACGCCCAAATCCGGCACCGCTCCATAATTCTGGACATACCGATAGGACGGGGCCCAGATCACATAGAAATCATTCGGGAGCCTGGCGTCCAATTCCAAGTGCGCATACCACGAACGGTCGTAAAAATGGCGCAAGTCATCCCAAGAGTCCGTCCGCAAGAATTCAAAATCCCAAGCGACAGGAAGCCCGAAAAGCCAAGGAGAACTGGCATAGAGGGCATATTCCTTGGAATCAAAAATCGGATCCACCGACGTGCGGAATTGCCCTTCAACACGGACATCCTCGCCGCCGACATTCAGGT
Organism: Fibrobacter sp. UWS1; assembly: GCF_002300445.1. Lineage (NCBI taxonomy): Bacteria > Pseudomonadati > Fibrobacterota > Fibrobacteria > Fibrobacterales > Fibrobacteraceae > Fibrobacter > Fibrobacter sp. UWS1. The sequence continues at coordinate 1,038,015 of NZ_NSGW01000002.1, read as the reverse complement.
TCGCCAGGGCGAGCCCCAGCATCCAGCCGTCCTGATCGGTTTTTTTTCCGGCGGGGGCAGGAATCCACTGCAGCAGTTCCGTAAAGCGATATTCCAAATCCAGACGGTCGCCTTGTGAAGAACAAACCAACGAGACTTCCGAAAACAGGTCCAAGCTTTCCAGCCGAAGCTTTTCATTTTGAAAGGATTCCGCCGAAAAGGGCTTCCCCGAAGCGTTCAGCAATTCCCGTTCCACCACATGGGGTTTGGTCCGCTGCAAGCCGGCATAGCGAACGTTCCCGACAATCCGTCCTTCTGGACACTCCGCGACTCCGGCAAAAGATACGCCGTTCCACAGCAAAAATCCGGCAAGGACGCCACGCGCTAACCGCCAATGTGAATTTTTCAAAATCATCTTTCCAAAATTAGCTACAGGCCGCTTCTACAAATCCATTTTCAAAAATTTAAAGGCTTTAGAGAGGTTCGCTATCCGCGGAGAGCGAAGTTCGATATAAGGACGGCCCACAAAAAAACTTCCCTTTTTGAGGGAAGTCTTTGAAAAAGAAATTTAGCAAGCGCCTAGTTCTCTTCCGCTTCTTCGCTGGCCTTGACGGCATGGCGAGTCTTGCGCTTTGCACCTGTGATGTTCAGCTTGCCTTCGCCACCAAAGCGCTTGTTGAACTGGTCAATACGACCAGCGGTATCCACGCGGTGCTGCTTGCCAGTCCAGAAAGGATGCGTGTCGCTGGTGATTTCCAAAGAAATCACGCTGCATTCGACACCATCGATCACTTTCTTTTCGGCAGACTGCTTCGTGGAGCGGGTGACAAATTCTTTACCCGTATTCGCATCAACGAACACGACCGGATTGTAATCGGGATGAATACCATTTTTCATTTTTTTAATCCTACTGATTAAACGTTAGGTGCAGCAAATTTAAATGATTCTTTCTGTTTTGGCAATTCACAAATAGTATTTTTAAGGAATGAATTTCAAAAAAAATCTCTGTTTTCTTTTGACAAGCGCCGCATTCCTCTTTTCATTCCTCTTTTTAGTCGCCTGCGGACAAAACGAATCTGCCAAACAGGAGCCGCTGCAATGCCATAAAAAATACGTGCTCCTCTCGTGGCCGGACAGCGCCTACGTCGCCTCTCTCGATTCCATTCTCCAGGCGGAACCCCTCAAAGCTTCCGCGGATTCCGAAAAAACGCAACTGACCATCTACTCCGGCGCAATTCCCACCATCCGCCTGCCCGGGCAAAAAGCCGCCCAAGCCGACAGCAAAGAAAAACGATCCGGCGGTATCAGTTCGGCAACGCCTCGAAGCAGCGCCAAATCCGCCGAATCTTTCGCCGACAATTTTACAAACGCCCTCAACGCCATGCTCTCCGACCCGACGAATGTCGCCAACTCCAAAATCGTCCATGCCAAACAGGGAGAAGACCTTTTCGCCCTCCTCTCCCGCGCCTACGGGAAAAACGCCAACAAGCTCCCCCGTTTTTACACGCTTTCCGCGCTGCAATCCGTCAATCCGGGAATTCGACTGGAACATTTGAACGAAGGCGATCCCGTGCGCATCCCAAAAATCTAATGGAGCCGACCGTCTCTCGGGCAGAACTTAAAAACGGTAGCCGACGGAAAGGTCGATTCCAAAACCGGTTTTGAACGGGGAAAGATGTTCGGACTTGCGCCGGCTTGAAGTGTTGGCGCTTGAAGGTTCGCCATTCCCGAAATCGACGTCGGAAGTTTCCCCGCTTTCATCTATTTTCGACAGCTTCTTGTGCAGAAAAAAAGGAACGATTTGCAGCAGGGAAAGTCGCATGAAAAAATTTCGACGGGGACTTTCGAGTAAAAAACCGGTTCCGGCAATCGCTCCGGCCATATAGACCTCGCCGCGATACAATTCGGTTTGCGATTTTTGGAAAACAAACGCCTTGTTGGTTTCGCTGGAGAGAAAAACATCCATATCGCCTTGCGCATAAACGAAATCGCCGGAGATTCGGGGTGCAAAATGCCACATTCCGGGTGAAAAATGAAAGCTTCGCCCGACGCGAGAATGAATCAGCCCGCCTTCCATTTCCCCGTAAAGGCGGTAATTTCTTTTGTAAAGGCTAAAAGAGAGAACCTGCAATAGCGAAGCGCCCAATGCGCGATTCGGGGCAAGGGTTTCCCAAAAGCGTTCGGTTCGATGCGGCAGCCGAAAATGCCCGTAAAGTCCGCCACAAAGCCACTCCCAAGAACGGCCCGAAAATCCACCGTTCGCCCCCAAAACATCGGCGTTGACTGGCAAATAAGCAAAGCGTTTTATATTTTCGCCGTCTTTGCGCAGGCCGTAAAAATGCGCATTTCCAGACAAATAGGCCGCTTGCATTTTCCACTCGGCATCGCCATTCCGATGCACGTATCGCAATTTGCCCATCCAAAATTCGGAAGAATCCCTTAAAAAATAACCGTTCCCGTCGAGCGGCCCCCGAACGGAACGGAAAAAGTTTCCCTCCACATTGACGGTATGCCTACCGAAGCGTGTTCCCACGACGAGTCCTTTGCGCAAGAATTCGCGGCGATAGCCGATGCGCATGGTGTCCAAAAAGCCATTCGGTTTGTCGCTTATCCACGTTGAGCGGATTTCACCCCAAGTGCCGCCACCCAAATGCAATTCCCCAAAAAAGAGGGAGTCCGGCGTGTGCAAAACGGTAGAAGCGTTCGCGCGGAAAAATTCCCCATCGCCGACAGCTTCCGCAGCCAGATCCAGATAGCGGAAATTGCCCCGCATCTGCGCTTCGCCCTCCCACTTTTGAATGCGCGACGAGATATTCCAAAAATTTTCCCACTCAAGATTCGCTTTATAAGCGTGGAGAGCTGCGCTCGCCTGCAATGCGCCGGAGCGGACCGAATCGCGGATTTCGCATTCCGAAGCATTCGCCGACGCGTATTTCCCATTCCACAAAAAAAGCCCGCGACAGCGGGCTGTTCCTGCAAAGTCCGCCGCCGCAGCAAAGGCTACAACCAGCAGAATGACGGGGAAAATCGCCACGGCTAATTTTCTTCGAACCAGTAATGCAGAATGCGACCGATCTGTTCCTGCGTCATCTGCGGGAAGACGCCGCCGAATGTCGGATCCGGGAAGATGATATTTTGCGCATAGAAGGCCGCGGTCTTTTCCTCGCTAGGCATGGCGTGGATTTCCATCAAGGAAACGGTTTCCTTGCCGGTCGCATCGGTAAAGCGGAGAACGTCCGTGTCGAGGAAATTGTCCGAAATGGTTCTGTAATAGGCCTTGCCGTTCTCCATTCGGCAATTTTCATCGGAAAGCGTGAATTTTTGGGTGGAATCCGTTCCCGCCTGCTCGTCCGTTTCAAACCGGTAGTCGCATCCGTCAAAATAGACTTTGACGCTGTTCCAATCGTCTTCGGTTTCATAGCCAATGGCCAAGTAGAGATTGTCTCCATTGAAACCGTAATCATAATAGTAAAAATCGAGATATTCAAAATTTTCCGGATAAATCGTCTTGAATTGTTTCATCATTTCATACTGACCAATGAAGACGGAGTCTTGCAAGGCGGCGAAATAACAATTTTCCGTCCAGCCGCGTTCCACATCCGGCAGGTCTAGCCACGTGGAAGGGTCTGTAAACCGGAAATAGGGCAGAAAATCCTGGATGCCATCCGTAATCTGGAAGAATTTTTTCGCATTTATCGCGACTTCTTCGCCATAAAGTTCCAGAGAAATCGTTCCGCGGAGTCCCTGCTGGATGGAATCGAACACATCGATGGCTTTTTGCAAATCGTCCGGGGAGACATCCGCATATTCCCCGTAGCCAACAACAAAGATGGCGTTTGGATTTTGGTCGGCGGTCGCAATCTTAAACAGGAGACCCTTCTTCACATTTTCCACGGCACTGTCGAGGGTTTCGGGAATCGCCGAGTAGGAAGCTTTCCATGCGCTTTTCACCGTGAGGAACGGGCTGTTTTTTTTCAGAAGGTTTGTCGCATGTGTTAGCGCGGCGATTTCTTGCGGGGAAAGAGTATCCACGAAGGCGTATTTTTTTTGCACGCCATAAAGGTTTAAATACCAGTTGTAGGAATCGTCCTTCGACGCGTCCAGATTGAGGGAAGCCACCGCGGTCAGCAAACCGTTCAAGGCTTGGACGGCGCCGAGCGCGATATTCAAGTCGCCCTGATCCAGAGTAAAATTTTCAGCCTTATACGAGAAATTCCCCACGCGGAGCACGTTCTGGAAAAGCGCGGTCGCGGAATCGGTCTTCGGAAGGAGCCTTTCGGCGATAGCGGTTTGCGCCCTGTCGTGGAAAAGTCCTTTTTCATTTTTCAACGACATCTGCAATGCGGCGTTGAAATAGCCTTCAATGTCCATATTAAAAAGATGGAACACCTCCGTTTCCGATGTCGAATAGGCTTTATAAACGGAATCGACCAGCGGATCGTTCACGACATTTCCCAGCAGGGTGACACCAAGCCCGAATTGCGCGGCGCAGCTGTTCGGGTATTGGGAAAGCGCTTCTTCAAAAATGGATTTTGCGCTGTCGATTTCGGCTTGCAGAGATTCAAAATCGCTTTTATCGATAGCGTTGAACGCGTCAAAAACTTGAGCATTCGCCTGGACAACCCGCGCGTTCAAGTTTTCGTCATCAATCGCCTGACAACTCGAAAGTTCGATTTCCGTGTCCGGCGGATTTGCCCCCGAATCCGATGAAGAACTGCTGTCGGAGCAGGCAAAAAGAACCATCGACAACGCGGGCAAAAGCCCCCATTTGAAAAGTTTCATGTGTTTATTCCTCCGTAAAAAAGTGAGAAGTGAAATTTATTGCAAAAGGTTCTTTGTCAAAATGCCCACCGGCATTGCGCCGCGATTTTAAAGGGTTCCTTTGCTGCTCGGAACACCCTTGACATTTCGGGAGGGTGCGACCGCCATCGCCACAGCCCGGGCAAATGCTTTGAATATCGCTTCCAGGCAATGGTGATTGTCCGAGCCATAGAAAAGCTCCACATGCAAATTCATGCGGGCATTTTCTCCCAGCGTCTTAAAGAAATGTTCGAACAAACTCACCGGCATATTTTCCGCGCCGACCATCGCGTTCGGGAATTTCGCGTTCCAGACAATCCCGATACGATTCGAAAAATCGATGCAGACCCGCGCCAGAGCTTCGTCCATCGGCACAAAATAAAACCCGTAGCGTTCGATTCCCTTTTTATCGCCAAGGCATTGCAGCAAGGCTTCGCCCAAGCAAATGGCAATATCTTCCACGGAATGATGCATATCAACCTGCACGTCGCCGTGGCATTCCACGTTCAAACAGAATCCGCCATGTACTTGGAACAAATCCAGCATGTGATCCAAAAATCCGGAACCGGTTTGAATTTTTCCGCGTTCCGCCTTGTCGAGATTCAGCGAAAGCGTGATCTGCGTTTCGCTCGTATTACGAACAATTTTCGTCTCCCGCATTTTTATCTCCTCGTGATTTTTCCGTTCGGGGCGATGCAGAACCGGCTTGCATAACCTTTGCGTACGGGGACTTTCATCGATTTGCCATTCACGACCATCTGCCCGACCGCATCCGGATTGCCAATGACCACACAAAGCGTGTCGTTATAGGCATAGCGCAACGTGGAACGGGACGACGTGATATTCGCTTCCCGCAAAACTTTATTGTCGTTCAGACTGCGATAAAGCCCAACCCATGAAATGACCGAATCGTTTCCCGTGACGGAAAATTGGATTTTGCCGACTTCTGTTTCCACGGAATCCTTGACTTCTTTCTTGGAATCCGACGAAGAGACAAAAGTCGTCGCCGAGTTGCTTTTGACCAGAGCTTTCGCCGAAGAATCTTCCACCGCAACGCTTTCGGGCAAGGCCACATTCAGCGATTCAGGAGGAATGTTTTCGGCACCATCGGGAACATCCGTTTCAAACGAAGAAGTATCCTCTTCCGCTTCAATGGCCTGCGGCGTAACCGGGGACGGCACAGATTCGCCTTCCATCTTTTTCAAAAAATTCATTCCGACAAAAATAGCCGCGGCAAGAACGAGAAGCACCACGATAAAGACCTTGGTACCAGCCTTATTCGAACCGACTCTGCCACCCGCAAAAGGCTCCGTTTCCGATGCAAAAGAGGCCGGGGCGACAAACTCCTTGGAATAAGACGAACCCGATTCTTTGGAATAGTATTCCAAGATTTTCGGCATATCCAAACGGAGTACGACAGAAATTGAATTCAAATACCCGCGAACATAAGCTTCAACAGGAAATTTATTCCACTCGCCCGCTTCGATTTCACGCAAGTGTTCCAAGGAAACCCGCGTTTTTTTTGAAAAATCTTCTAAAGAAAATCCCCTGTTTTCGCGGACTCTCTTTAAATAAGCGCCCAGCGATTCTTCCGGTGTTTTTTCTTCCATAAAATCAGACATTATCATCTCCTAATTGAGCAATCAAATCCAGTGTTTTGGCGACAGGAAGCCCGACCACATTGTAAAAGCAGCCATGCACGCTTTTGACGAGGCTCGCACCCTGGCCTTGAATAGCGTAAGCTCCCGCCTTGTCCATCGGTTCGCCGGAAGCCACGTATTCTTCTATAAATTTATCCGTCAGATGGCGAAAGACGACATCCGTCACCTCGCGCGCAGACGAAACGATTTTCCCGCCAAATGCGATGGCGACCCCCGAAATTACCTTGTGCCGCTTGCCGTTCAAAAATCGAAGCATGGCGACCGCTTCCTGCGAATCCTTCGGTTTGCCAAGAGCCTTGCCGTCCAGACAGACCAGCGTGTCAAAGCCCAGCACATATTCCTGCGGGAACTTCCGGGAAACGTCCAGAGCCTTGCCTTCGGCGAATTTTTGAGAGCGGTCTTCGGCTTCCAAACCGTCCGCAGTTTCATCAAAATCGGAAGGCTCCACGCGAAAAGGAATTTTCAATTGGGAAAGGATCGCAGAGCGCCGCGGCGATGCGCTGGCCAAGACGAAAGTTCTCACAAGACCCCCGAAATGACTTTGGAATGGTCTCCCAAAAGCAAGGAACCTTTGAAACCCCGGACTTCGGAGTCGCCGCCAAAAATGGAATGGGAAATTTCCGAATCGAACAAGGCGGTCCGGTCCGAAATCACGGAATTGGCAATTTTGGAATTTTCAATCACCACATCCGGTCCGACCGAGACATTCGGCCCGACTACAGAATTGCGAATCACCGCCGTTTCGGCAATGTGGCAAGGTTGAATAATCGTCGAGCCTTTGAAATTTCTCTGCGGTTCCGGTACCAAACTCGCTAGAATTTTGGCATTGGTTTCCAAAAACGTTTCCGCCGTTCCGCAATCGAGCCAGGAACGAATCGGCGCGGTTCTAAACGGGCATCCCGCATTCACCATCATCTGGAGCGCATCGGTCAGCTGGTACTCGTTGCGGGTCCGTATATCGTCTCGAATCAATCTGTCCAGAGATTCCCGAAGAGCGGCCACGTCAGCGATATAATAAATACCGACAAGCGCTTCGTTGGAGACGAATGTTTCCGGTTTTTCGACGAGCTTCGTCACCCGGCCCGAAGAATCGGTTACGGCTACGCCAAAACGCTTCGGATTTTCCACTTCCCGGGTCATCAGAACATTTTCTTTTTCGGTAGCGAGAAAAGACAAGTCCGCATCAAAAAGAGTATCGCCCAGAATAATCAATATCGGCTCGTCGTCGTTTAAAAAAGGCATGCAGAGCGAAACCGCTTCGCCCAGTCCTTGCGGATTGCGCTGATAGACGACGTTCGAGTTTTTAAAATTCCGCCGTTTGACAAAATCTTCGACCTGTTCTCCCTTATAGCCGACAACAAATGTTTGCCCGGAAACCGGCAGAGACGCATACGAATCGATGATATAGTCCATCAAAGTTTTTCCTGCAATCGGCAGAAGGCACTTCGGCAAAGATAGCGTAAACGGACGGAGTCGGGTTCCCGTACCAGCAACAGGTAAAATAACTTTCATAGTAAAGAAAATATAGGAAAATAGAAAGAATCAGTTCGCATCATCGGTGCTGGCGGCATTCAATTTGATATCGGGCAAATCCTTGACATAGACCGTAAAGCTCCAACCGGCAGCCGGACCCGACGGAGTCCAGGTAAAATTCAGCATCCAGCAATGCAAGCTGCGATCAAACGTGAATTCGTGAGAAGCAAAGCGACCTTCCGTATAGCTGTAGCGCGTGGAATAAGTCATCGACCAGTTCGGGGTCGGATGCAGCGATGCCGAAAATCCCGTGGAGTGCGAGACGTTGTCCCGAAAGACCTTTTTGCCGATGCGGGTGCTCGAAAAGGAATAGCGGTAATCCAAACTGGCGGACCAAGAATCCTTCTGGTACTTTCCCATCTGAGAGGAAAGTCCCGAGTTGAAGTCCCCCGAAAAGTTGAACGTTTTAGAAAGATCGTAAGCCCAGTAGGTCAATTCCGGAAAGCGCACCTTGTTGGGATCTTCTTCATACTTGTGATAAACGCTGTGGCGCGTCCGAACGGTGAACAGATAATTGGGCAAGACCTGAAGGCCAAAGCTGGAATTGATGTCCGACCAGTGCAGGGAATCCGCAGCAAAGTTGTAAGCCGTCGAATGGGAGGTCGTAAACAGCCGACGGGTCCCGTAAGTTTCTTCCACCTCCGTCGAATCCGATCCGTCTTCCGATTTTTGGGAACGTCCCGCCGTTTTCAAGAACTTGATGTCGAAGTCGTTGGAAAGCCCGAAACCGACCGCCTTCTGCTCCGTCTGGAACGGTGTCTGTCCCAACAGAGGATGCCGGACGAAATAGCGGTTCGTATCCATTTTCGGAGCGTAGGTATAAGAAATGCTCGGCGAAAGAACGTGGCGGACGCCCGTAAAGCGTCCGATTTCCGGCATCCAAATTCCATACAGTTTCGTATCGGCGGAAATGCTGTAATTGTGGTTGTAAAAGAATTCGCCGAATTCGTCTTTCTCCGGATTCCAGCCACTGCGCTGCTTCCAGTACTTGGCCGAATCGTCCGGATTTATCCAGCGGTTGCCGCTCCACATTCCCGTAAAAGTCGCCTTGGGCGTTATATTGATGACATCAAAAAGGGAAGCGGAATAGTCCAAAGAAAAAGTTCCCAGGTAGCCAGAATACCAGGCGGCAGTGTCAATGTCCCGGGTCGTATCCGGCGCAATTTTTTCATACAAATTAAAACGGTTCGTAAAAGAATAATTGAAATTGTCCAGCCAGGAATCTTCCGAAACTTCGTCTTCGTCGTCTTCAAAATCAAAGAGGGGGCCGCTCATCCTGTATTGAATATCCGGAATCTGGCGTTCCTTGTGCCCCGTCGTCAAATTGTAGTTCTGCGAAGCCTTCACCGTCAAATTTTTATTCTTTCCAAATTGCCCGGAATAGGTCATCTGCGCATTGGCCTGCTGGTTCAAAATCGTTTCCGCATCAAGCCCGTTGTCCTTTCGCACGCTCCTGTCCGAGACAAACGAACCCGATCCCGAAATACTGTGCTTGCCGTCGGGGGTCAGATTCTGCTTATGATTAAAAGAGACGTCGTAACCGCTGTTCGCCAAATCGAATTCCTCTAAATAGCTCGTATAAGTGACGCTTCCATCCAACCAGTAACGCAATTTATAGCGCACGCTTTCCGTCAAAGTCGTCTTTTCGAAATTCGCCGACGAGCCTTCGATAACATCCGCCGATGTCGTCGCATCCCAATAATCGTTGGGCGCATAATAAAACCCGACATTCTTAATATAGAATCCCTGCACCTGATCCCCGCCAAATTTGGGCGTAAGGATTCCCGACTTGCGACCGCTCTTCAACGGAGCGACAATCATCGGAAGAACCGCCACAGGAACGTCGGCAATATTCAGCACGACCGGCCGGGCTGTCACGCTTTCCTTGGGTTTCACGACCATGCGCCGTCCATAAAAAAAGTAATGCTGGTGAGTCGTATCGTCGCAAGTGCTAAAATCCCCACGGGCAATCAGGAGCCGGGAATCGGGAAGCCGCCGGACTTCCATGCCGTTCAGCTGATTGTTGTCCTGAAAAGTCGTCGCATAATAGACTTCGCCGACTCGGGTTTTCATATTATACTTCATGCGATAACCCGCCAGAGAAGGATTTTTCGTTTCCCGCAAAACAGGGTCTCCGCTCGCCTGCAAAACCTGATCCCGCTGGCTAAAAAGAATCGTGTCGGCATCCAAAGTCGCCGTGCGATACTTGAGTTGAGCCTTGCTGTTCAAATTGAAAGTGGAACTTCCCACATCGTACTGCAAATCCACCGCGTGGTATTCCACCGTATCCGTCTGCGTCGAATCATTCGGCGAACCGAACCAGTCTCCCGAAGAAGAATCCGTTTCCGTCGTATCTGGATCTGGCCTTTCCGGCAATTCAATCGAAGTCAGTTCCTCCGCAAAAGCCCACGTTCCCAAGAACAGCGCATAAAAAAGTATGCGCCCAAGAGATTTGGGTTTAAGCATGTTGAACATCACACGGCAATTATAGAAATCATTTGCCTGCGGGCAAAAAACGCACAGGTTTATAGAGGCGACATTTGAAATTTTCCTCGAGTTTCATTTTCATTATTCGAACCCACAAAACAACGGTGACGCGGATTTTCAAGTGCAGCATCTGCGTTAAATCGCTCCATTCATAGTTAGTGATCCGTGATTAGGTGAGAGAGGGAACTGGGAACTAATAACCGAGTTCATCTTGTGAAAGAAAACGCCTTGCTCTGAAAAAGAATTCACCGTGAGTATTGGGTGGAAAATTGTATCAAATTCCCAAAACATTCGTCAAAAACAAAAAGCGACCCACCCGAGTGAAGTCGCATTTCAAAAGGATTCAAAAAATTTCCGCGATTAACGCAATTCCGCTGCCGCCGCCGAAGACGCGCCATTCTGCTCGATATGCACAATGTAACGTCCCGATGCCGCATTTTTGCCATTCCAAGAAAGAGACTGGCGACCTGCCTTAGCATCTTCCTTCAACAAGCGGGCGATTTCTTCTCCGTTCGCGCTGACAATGCGCACAACCGTCGTTCCTTCTTTTTTCAAATCAAAAGAAACCATTGCCCGGTCAAAGCTCTTGAGAGAGCCCGCCGCCCGCGGACGGGATTTAGCTGGAGCGGCTTCAAAACGGGAATCCGTCTTTTCAATCGAAACAGAAGAAAGTTCCGAAGCGCCGACCGTCATATCTTCCGGAATCACTCGCCCGTCTTTCATCACAGAAAGCAGTTCATAATTGCTGCCGAGCGATTTGCGAGCCACTTCCGAAATTTCCGCCGGAGTATAGGCCTTTGATGCCGACGGGTCGTCGTACCATTCCTGCACATCCGCAGAAGCGATTTCGTTCACGGCGATATGCGCACGACGCAATGTAAACGAATAGGATTCCTTTTCCCGGCGAACGGAAACTTCCAGCGGTTTCCCGACCGTTCCCCGCAAAAGCGCCTTGGATTCTTCAATATCGTTCCCCGCAAGGGAAACGCCATCCACAGCGACTATCCGGTCATCTTTTTCCAGTCCCGCTTCTGCCGCCGGAGACCCCGGGACGACATCGACCACGCGGACACCATCCGGAGTCGCATAAATTGTAACCCCGATTCCCCCAAAACTTTCCCCCGCCATCGCAGCGGATGCGGCAAGAGCCAAAGCACAAGCGGATTTCGCCAGCATGGACTTCGCAAATATTTTCATAAATCCTCCTCAAGGGTAAAATTTCCTTTTGGAAATATAAATAAAAAGAAAGGGATGTTCAAAAAGAAATCATTTTGAGACGATTTTTCAAAAGAGATCCTCAGATTTTATGGACACTTTCCTTAAAAATGGCCCCGGCCGAGTGCTTCGCCCGCTATTCCTCGTATTCGTACTCGTCCTCTTCGTCTTCGCCGTGATCTTCGTATTCGTTCTTTTCATTCGGCAAAATGATGAGCCCAAGGGTGACGGGTTCGCCCTTTTCGTTCAAAAATCCTTCCAGATAAAGGGTCGTCGAAAGCCGGATCAGCCGCAAATCCATCATCGTGCCGCCTTCGTGAATCGTTTTCGGACCATGCGGAATAAAAAGGAATTTTTTGCGAATGAACTCAAAACGATTCTGTTCGTAATTCCAGCGCCAGCGGGACTCGCCGTCTTCCGATTCGCTGTAGGTGCAAATTTCCTCGTCGATGTCGCACGCAAAGGAGGCTTTGTCTTGATAACGCTTGTTCCATTCGGTACTAAAAGCGCACGTCTTGATGCTGTGTCCGCCGTTCACCTCGGAATTCAATTTGTCGTTAATGGTCACAATGTCCATTTTTTCATCTTTTACCTGATTCCACACGTCGCGCAAAATCAGATAGCTTTCGATTCCGCGGGGGCAATTTCCCGTCCGATTCACTTCTTCGTGGGCGGCGAGCAGTTTCTGCTGCAAATCCACATCGACCGTCATCGGAATTTCGACTTCCTTGATTTTTTCCATCACCTTCTTGGGCGGAACCGCAATAATTTTATCGCCTTTTTTAACCAGATAGCCGAGTTCGTCGCGAACCAGATTCAAGCACTGCTGAACGTGAATGCCCACCGTATTCGAAGCCGCGCTCACAAAGTCCACGCCGATTTCCAGATGCCACTCCCCCGCCTGCGATGCGTTCTTGTCGAGCTTGCAATACGCCTCTTCGCGGATACCGTCGATATAGACGATTTTCGCCTTGAGCTTCGTCAGCATTTCGCCTTCCTTGTCCAGACGTTCCAGGCTCCAGAAATTCGGATTCTGCCGCAAAAGTTCCGCAAAAGCCTTGTCGCCGTCCAAAGCAGGCAAAAGAGAATCGTTTCGCGCGTTTTTTTCTTGCAGCAACGCCGAGTATTCCGTCGTAATATCGGGGTTTTCAAAAAGGGAGTGCGAAGGCGACGAAAAAGCAGCGGCATTCGCCAAAAAAATGAAAGCTAATAGAAGTTTCGGCATAGGCGCAATTTACAAAATTTCCAGCGGCTACCCCAGCACCTTCACCAGCGGCAGCCACCCTTCGTCCAATTTGTTCACCGAGTAACTGTAATTTTTCCCCGTGTGGAAATACCATTGCCTGTTTTCCATGACGGCGAGTCCGCCGATGAATTTTTCAAAGCCCGCGGCGGCGTTCAGTTCTTGGATGCGGTTGTAAAGTCCCGTTTCGCGGCCTTCCGGGTTGCTTGCGGTAAATCCGCCTTTCGTGTCGAAAATGCCGATGCGCCCGTCTTTCAGTTGCAAAAGGAAATCCGGGTAGAAGAGGCGTTCTTTTTGGTCGGCGGTGTTGAAGTAGCGAATTGCGTAAAAGTCCTTGCCTTCGTCGTTTTGCTTGAACCACCATTTTACATTTTCCGATTGTTCGAGGAACGCGATGAAATCGATTTCGGTTTGCGGCGGGTTCTTGCGGATTTTGAAAGGCTGCACGAGGCTTTTGGATGTTCCCGCTAAATCTTCGTAATCGTTCGAATAGGCGTATTGGGTTTTGACTTTGAACGGTTCAGCGCCGCGCCATTCCTGATCTCGGCGTTCTTTTACAAAGGCGTCCCGGACGGGCCTGTAATCTTTCAGGGCTTTTGTGATGGCGGGGCGGAACTTGCTTGCTGCGTTTCGGAACAAATCCTTCAAGAAAATTTTGTACCGTCCGATGTTGTCGATTGCTGTCATGGCGTATCTGTCGAACCATTGGCGGAGAGCCTCTTTGAATGGCCCCCAAGAACGGGCCACGTTTCCGTATTTGGCGTCCGCTTCCGTCTGTTCTTCCAGAAGATTGTAGCAGGCTTTCATGAAAAACTTTTCCACTTCGTTGTCGCTCATTTCGTGCTGGACGTTTTTTCCCAACTGGTTCGTTTCGGCAAAAGTCGCATTCACAAGAACTTCGTCCGAAAGCGTTTGCGTCGTATCGATTCCGGCTTTTTCAAGAACGCCTTCTTGCGCAAAAGGATTTTTAAAAGCATTTTCGCTTATGCCAAAATAATCATTCATCGATCGAACAAATGATCTCTGAAACGCACTCGCCTTACCGATATCGCCGTAATCTGCACGGGAGATAAAATCGCTTTTTAAAAGCGGATCCACAATAAACGCAGATGATCGCTGCTGCGCAAGCATTTCGGCAAAATCGCGGGAAACATCGGCAAGCATTTCTTTTGCTTTGTCTGCGACATTTTTCCCGAAATGCGTTTCCAAAACCGCATGCAAATTTTCGCTTGCCGCTTTAAAAATTTTTTCTTCCAGCTGGAGATTTGTCGCTTTCAAATCCGCATTCCCGAAAGCATCGTAAACCATTTGTTCTTCAGTAACGCGAGTGCTGTTTTCGTTAAAGAGTCCGGGCAAAAGTGGTGCAGCACTTTCTTGCAAAGCTTTTTCGAGCGCAGGCGCTACGCTCACAGCGGACTTTTCCTGCGTCATTAAATCGGGGAGCATTTTTTCCTGGATTTTCTGCACCATATTGTTTGCAGCCTCCTTAGCTGCAAAGTTTCCCATCAAATGGAGCGCGAGAGTAGTTTCTTCGGTCTTCGGCTTGTTTTCAACGGTCGATGGGATTTCGGCGATTTCGTTCTTTCGGTAATTGGTGTAGAGATATCCCTTGCGAAGTTCCGGGAACGCGCTCAAGTCGCATTGCGGAAGCGGATTCCGCAAGATGCGCCCCAGGGTTTGCGTTTTGAAAGTCGGCGATTCGATTTCGCGGAACATGACGATGATGTGGGCGCGGGGGCAATCCCAACCCGTTCCGGCGGCATATTTGAAAAGCATAAATTCCACGGGAGAATCGCTTTCCGAAATATGCTCCAGATTCGATTTTTTCTTGTCGAACCAAAGCGCAATTTTATTTTCGGGAACGTTGCATTTTTCTTTCAAGTATCGAAGCACCAATTCTTCCTTGGTTTCCACGCCTTGGTCTTTCAATTTCGTATCGTCGTCGGGAAGCTGGATAAGCACGAGGGGGTTGATATTTTTTCCAAGGCGATTCCACTCTTCCGCTAGAAATTCCCGCTTTTCCTTGGCAAGGCGGAGAAGTGCAAAATCCAAGTCCTCCCCTTCGGCTGCGGTCAAATCCTCTTCCGTCTGCGAAACGATTTGCTCTTTGATAAGCCCCGCTTCAACCACATCTTTCCGCTTGACTTCCACAAATCCCGCCCGGAGATTTTGCACATCGCTCGCATTTGGAATTTTTGAAGGCGTCGCCGATACGTTTAGGATGACGCGCGGACAGAGCGGTTCGATGACATCGCGGTAAGCGGCTTCGGTTACGTTCTTATGGCTTTCGTCGATAATCATGACGATTTCCCTGCCGGCGTTCCGCGTGTTTTCTACGACGTCTTCAAAATAAAATCCCTGTTCCTTTTGTTTTTCGCTTTCCTCGGGTCGGCGTAAAACCCGATTTTCAGCTTTTCTAGAAACCAGCTTCTGCCAATTCAAAAACAGGATGTCGTCCCGTTGCAAAATGCCTTCCGAAAAATCGGCGATGGTCCGAAGTTCTCGTCCGATATTCGGGAAAAAGTAATCGACGAATTTATCGCGGCTCTGCATGGCTAGTTCATCGGAAAAAGTAATCCATACAAAAGCGACATCGCTGTCGAATCCGGGGTCGTTTTGCAATTCCCTGAGGAAGTTCGATACAATGAAAGTTTTGCCCGAACCCGTTGGCGATTTGAAGGTGACATTCAAATTGGAAACGCCCGTTTGCCAGAGTTTTTTGAACGTTTCGACAAGTCCGTTCGCACCGAGGACCGCATTTTCTTGAAAAGGAAGCATTTGCATAAATTAACCGTTCAAAGCCTTGTAAATTTCGAGGATGGGTTTAGGAATCGCCTTGATTTCGATGTTTTTCAAATCGTCAAATTCGTTTTCGAAAAAGTCCGGGGAATTCCAGCTGAAAACATAAACCGTAAATTTTGCCTTTTTATCAGAGGCCCGCAAGGCATCTATTGTGGCGACAAATTCGGGAACGCATTCATAGTCGCCGTTGTGATAGATGCAGGTATAGCGTTTTTTCGTTTCTGTGTTCGCATAGATTTGCCAGAATCCTTTTGAACTTTCGGGGACGGAGACGGTTTCGAGAGTGTTTTCCGCCAAAGCGATTAGGCAGCCCGCTTTGTTTGCAAGTTCAACGCTATCTGCGTCGGAGGCGTTTTGACTCGGGTGCTTGCCCACGAAATCCGTTTTGTAATATTTGATATGACCGCCAAGACCTTCGACAAATTCCCCCTTGGCATTTTTGTAGCCCTGCATGACGCGGCGATTGCGCTCGTAGGTGACCTTTTCACAGATGTTGTTTTCGCTCTCGGCCTGCTGCACGAGAATGCATTGACGCTTGCCTCCATCTTCGGCGTTGAGTTTCAAAGCGGCGTGGAGAGTAGTGCCGGATCCGGCAAAGAAGTCGAGGATGAGGGAGGCGGGGGAAGAAGAAATACTGAATATAAAGAACAGAAGTTTTATCGGTTTCGGAGCGGTAAATACTTCTGCATTAAAAATATCGAATAAATCCGTTTTTCCAGTTCTAGTTCTACCGAAACGTTCATCAGTAAGCAAGTTTCTTGCTAAAGCTGAATCTTTTCTATAATTCTTTGTGTAAACGCATCCATTTTTAAAAACCAAATCTTCAAAATTAGTCTTTACATGCTCCTTGCTCCATCGCCAAGTTGCATTTGGATGTTTTGGGTCCTTGTGTTTGGGCCAATAACGTTTTCCATCGGGGCCAATAATTTCATAATTGAGCGAATCAGAATATCGAATACTTTGCTTATCCAATCGATCTAAAGAATATTCTCCTTTTTCATCTTTTAGATTATAGGATGTACTTACTTCAGCATATTTGTCCATCATTTTTGCCAATTTTTCTGCTCTTTTGGCATAACATAAAATGTATTCATCATCAATTGCAATGTATTTACTATCATTCGCTCCGCCACTTTTACTTTTCCAGACAAAATTCGTCACAAAATTCCCTTCCCCAAACACTTTATCGCAGAGCAATTTCAGATTCGCCTGTTCGTTGTCGTCGATGCTGATGAAAATCACGCCCTTTTCCGAAAGCAGGTTCTTGGCGAGCTTCAGCCGTTTTTCCATAAACGAAAGCCAGTAGCTGTGCCGCAGCGGATGATCCTTGGGCACTTTTTGCCCGTCGGGATATTCCGTCAAAAACCGCTTGTCCTTGTAGGTGAATCCGTCCGAGCCCGTATTGTAGGGCGGATCGATGTAAATCACGTCGATTTTTCCGCGGTGGGTGTAATTCAGGCAGGTGAGGGCGTGGTAATTGTCGCCTTCGATGATGATGTGGGGCGGCGTTTCGGCTAACGCTCCTTCGGCATCGACCGCCTTCTCGCGGACTTCTTCCAGAATGGGAATCTTGTCTTCGGATTCCCTGTCGAACGCTTCGGGAATTTCCAGCCAGTTCAGGCCGTAACGGACGTCCTTGACCTTGGATTTCCATTGGGCCACTTCTTTTTCCAACTCGCGAATGCGAATCTTCAATTCATCGACGCTTTCTGCCACAAGAGCCTCATAGATAAGGGTTCACCCGCTCTTATCCTCGGCTTCGGCGCCAGGTCATTTCGGCTGTTTCGACTGGCTCATCAACCAGATCAATGACCTTTTTCCACACATTTATCTGAACAAAAAAGGCGTGGAGTCGCTGCGCTTATCGCTATCGAGGACTACCACATCCTTTACCTGATAAGCACAAAACGACCCACGCCCAATGGGGCGTGAGCGTTCGTCTTATTCCTAGGTAAGTTGAAAGTGGTAGTTTCGATAGCTAGAATAAGAGACGAATCTCAAAATTTCCGGTCGCTTGCAAACCCTCGCCCTGCGGCGAGAATTTCCAAACTATGTCAAAGGGAAATATAGATTTTTTTTCGGGCGATATGCTGCGATGAAAAAGTGTTTCACCCTTTGGTTTTCAGAAACTCCGCCCGTTTTTGCAGCCACTCGTCCATCAGAGAGCGGAGTTCGCGGGTGTTGACCGTGCAAATTTCCGGTTCATTTTCATTCTCTGGGTAGAGAAACTCAATGACCGTCTTTTCCTTGTCAACCTCAAACGAACAAGCGTTTCCGCTGGCAGAGTCCTTTTCTACTTTGCCCGAAAGAACATTGTCGAAAATTTCGAGGTAGTCTTGGGTAAATGCGGAGAAATCATCTACGATAAAAGAGTGAAGAGACGTAAGCTTTGTATCTTCAAAGATGATGGTTAGGTATTCTGTACCATTGTCTAGTTTTAAAGGTTTGATTTCGTATTTCATTGCGACTGCTCCGGAAATGCGGAAATGATTTTTCCATTTTTATTTAGGAACATTGAAATTAACATTCCACTGGAAGTCTTTCCCAAAAATTTATTAAAAGAACCAGCAATAAAACTTCTGTTAGCATACGCCTGGTTGATGGCGTTGACAACCTGCTGGGGCGACATTTCGCGAGGGAAGAACGTGCTGAATCCATTTTTAGAAACTCCATTCACTTCCACTTTCCCGCGATAAACGCCGTTTGCGTCCGGTGTTGTACGCGTTCCAGAAACAACAGCTCCTGCTGTATTTTCAACGCCTTCATAGTGGTATCCCACAGCCTTGCCCTTGTCGTTTACCTCTCCTTCAAAGTTTGGGGCCTAAGGGCGTACGCCCCTAAAGTCCTTTCGCAAGTTTCATCCTTTGGTCTTCAAAAACTCCGCCCGTTTTTGCAGCCATTCGTCCATCAGCGAACGGAGTTCGCGGGTGTTGACCGTACAAACTTCCGGTTTGTTTTCATCCTCTGGGTAGAGAAACTCAATGACCGTCTTTTCCTTATCAACCTCAAACGAACAAGCGTTTCCGCTGGCAGAGTCCTTTTCTACTTTGCCCGAAAGAACATTGTCGAAAATTTCGAGGTAATATTTTGAGAACGAATCAACATCGTCTAGAAATTCACTCAGAATATGAAAAGCTTCGTCAAAGGCAAAAACCATATCTTCGACAACTCCATCGTGTTCTATATATTTAATTTGATATTTCATATTTACTCCTTTGGAAAAGCCGAAATGATTTTGCCGTTTTGGTTAAGGAACATTTCTATCTTTATTCCATTTGCATAGCCATAATATCGATTTCTTGATACATGCCGCTTATTTTCATACGCCTGGTTGATGGCGTTGACAACCTGCTGGGGCGAGATTTCGCGAGGGAAGAACGTACTGAATCCATTTTTTAAAACTCCATTCACTTTCACTGTCCCACGATAAACGCCGTTTGCATTAGGCGTCGTTCGTGTTCCTGAAACAACTGTTCCTGCAGTATTTTTAATACCTTCATAGTGGTATCCCACAGCCTTGCCTTTGTCGTTCACCTCTCCTTCAAATATATGTTTTATCGCCTCTTCTGTAAAGCGTTCGGTGTTCCCCAAATTCGAGAGGACCTCTTTTGGATATTTGGAATGGCCAAATTCCTCTTTAAGCCTATTCTCGATTTCTTGGACCTTGGCTCCGTATTCCAGCGATTCGATGCTTTCTTGCGGCGAACCCGAAGTCCCGTGACACAGGCCGGTGTTGCTACTTCTCATTTTTACCTCCTTTCGCTTGCTTCTTTTTATGCTTGTTTCGAATTTTCAATATGTTGTCTGGAATGACGATTTCAATCCCTTTTTGGGCTGCGTATTTGAAAATCGCCAAAGCCTTATCGTTGGCCTTGCAGACATCGTAAACGACGATTTTCTTAATGTTCAACGTATCTACCGTCGTTTTTACGGCACTTGCAAGGATTGCCCGTTCTTCGGCATTGTTGATGTAGCATTTGGTGCTGAACGCTACGACGCTGCACTCTTTCAGCCCTTCCAACACAAAAGGCAGAAAATCCAGGCTGGGGAACGTTATCAAGGGGATTACGCATATTCCCAATTCGATTGTAAGCCACAGGGAAATTACCCGCGAACGTTTCAGCCGGTAGAGATTTTCCAGCAGGTCCACGTCGCCGCATTCCGAACAGTCCGGGGCGATGGCGAACCGCACGCCTTTGAAACGTTTTTTGAAATTTCGCAAGTCCTTGCGGTTGTTGTAATAAATGGCGTTGTAAAGGCCGTGTTGGCCGTCGAACACATTGTCAAACTGAAAATAGGCGACGGCGTTTTTTTCGGTACGGTGATAATCCCCGGTCTGCGAATAGAGTGCTATGTAATCGGGAACGATTTCGGTATTGCACTGGACGCAGGGAAGTTCCAAGCGTCCGCTTTTGTGGGTCTTGTTGGTGTAATCCAAGTAGTGGAGCAACAGACGCTTTTTCTTGAGCTGATTGGGCATTCTTTTCATAACAAATTGTCATTGCCTTGCGGCGGAAAAATGTGTGGATTGTATTTGAAGGTAACAATCCTTAACCTGTCGGACGGTCCGCCCGACATTGGTGTCAAAACACGATGTTATTCATTCTACGGTCTTATATTTGCCTCCTTTGGGGCTTTTGTTTTTTCGTCCCTTTCGGCAATAAGAAAGTAGGGCGTTTTTTTTCAGAAAAGGTCACCACAAATAGTCAAACGGTCGCTTTCGTCATTGCGAACGTAGTGAAGCAATCTTCGGATGCGCAAAAGATTGCCGTCCAAATAGTGGATCACTAACTAGGGCAAGAAATTGCCAAGTTTCGTAAGTGCCTGCGTCTCATGACGGGAAAGCCTAAGGCAGCAATGACGATTTAGCTTCGCTAGAGGTGAAATGTTGTGCGATGTGTCGCAACTCATTTTTAGAGGCGGCCATCACAGAATCTGGCAATCAATATTTTGTCAAAAGACGACATCCTTAACCTGTCGGACAATTTACCCAACAGCATGATTAAAGCACTTTGGCGTTCGCGCTAAGGCTTTATGCCCGCCTCCTTTGAATTGCTCCGGATCGCCCCTTGTTCCTGTTTGTGAAGATGGACGTCTTTTGGGGTAAAAAGGCGTGAAGTCGCTTCACATGCTGATCTGTTCTGTGGATACCACACCCTTTGACTGAATAAAAACAAACAACTCCCACCCAATGGGGCGTAAGCGCTTGTCTTATTCTTCAGTCAGTTGAAAGTGGTAGTTTCAGAACAGAGGATAAGAGTCGAATCTCAAAATTTTCCGGTCGTTTGAAAACACCCGCCCTGCGGCAGAAATTTCCAAACAATGCCAAAGGGAAATATAGATTTTTTTCCCAAGTTAAGGAATGGCAGCCTCATTCCCCACAAATAACGGGCTACCGTCTAACCACCCACAAACGCCGGAGAGCCGCATTCCCCGCATAAAGCGCAACACTCAACAGAATAATGACCGGACCGACGGTAAAATTCATCTGGTAAGCCAAAAAGAGACCGCCCAAAGAAAGCACAAGAGAAAATACACAAGAGAGGAACATCATCTGCTTGAGATTTTTGGCATGGCTTTCCGCTACATACGCGGGAATCGTCAAGAGCGCAATGACCAGAATCAAGCCGACAGTCTGCACCGCCATCACGACCGTGCAAGCGATCATCGCCATCAAAAGCATATAGAGCCGCAGCACGGGAACGCCCCGAACCCGGGCAAATTCCGGATCATGAGATATCGCAAGAAACTGGCGAAAGAACAACGCCGAGACTGCCAGAATCCCGACGGTGAGCATCGTCATGCCAAAGAGAAGTTCCCGCGGAACCGTCAAGATGCTCCCGAAAAGAAAGCTCATCATGTCACCGCTGTAACCCGGCGTCAAATCCGTCAAGATGACGCCCATCGCCATCCCGCCCGCCCAAATCACGTTGATGAGCGTGTCGGAGCGTTCGCGGCGAGTCCATGTCAAATATCCCATGATCAGCGCGCAGACCAAAGCCACGCCCAAAGCCCCCAGCATCGGGGAAAATCCGAAAAAACAGGCCAGCCCGATGCCCCCAAACGAAGCATGAGCGACCCCGCCCGCCGTTCCCGCAATTTTATTCACCACGACATACGAACCCATCACCCCGCAAGCGATAGCGACAAGCACGGCGGCAATCAAAGCATTTTGGACAAATTCAAACGAGAACATTTCCTGCATACGCGGCAAAGATAGTTTTTATCAGCCCGATTTTTCAGGAACGAGTCAAAAGACGCGGAAGTTCCATCAGGTCGGCGATATGTGCAAAAGCGAACGCCCCGGATTCTTCGGAAGCGGGATTCACCCAGACGGTTTTCCAGCCACGCCGAGCCGCAGGTTCCAAATTTCGGGCAGAGTCGTCCAAAAGGATTATCCTCGAAGGGTCCCGCCCATCCCATACGCCGTCTTCCCGCAAGACGGACTCCATTTTTTCGTAAGCCGCAGTCTGCGGCTTCCCTTCCCAGTTCAAATTTTCCAAGCCGACAATGCGCACAAAGCAACCCAAAATTCCCATGCGCAAAGATCCCTCACGGCTCCAATCCGAGCGTCCATTCGTAAAAATGTAGCGCGCGCCCCAAAGCGATTGCAGCAATTCCCGTTTTTGCGGAGCTTCTTCGGGATAAATCAAATTTTCGGGCTGGTGGATAAAATCAAAGAAATCATCGGGATCCACTCCGAATACCCGACGAAGACCCGAGAGAGTCGTGCCAAAATCATTCCAGTAGTCCTTGCGGATTTTCTGCGCTTCTTCCAAAGAGCAGCCGGCAATTTTCTGCACATACAGCGAAATCCGGCGATCCAGCGAATCGAGCACGGCCCTTTCCGCCTGAGAATAGAGAGTCAGGTCGTAATCGAAAAGCCAAACGCAGGATGCGTCGTTTTGAATGCCGGTCATTGCACAAGACCGCTGATCTGCCGCGCCAGATAGGAGGCGTAATTGTCCGTCATCCCGCTCACAAAATCGAGAACCTGGTGGTAGGCCTCCAAGGGGGTCACCGACTGCCCGATTTTCGCCTGGCCGATAAGACGCACAATGCGAGACGCCCGATAAGAGGATTTACCGAATTTGCGGAACTCGTAAACGCCGCTCACAAAAGCATCCAAAACCGTACTGAGAGTCGTATAGCTGCCCACTTCCAGCTCTGTTTTTCGGCGATCCGGATAAATGCGCTCCCTGCCGAGCCTTTTCGCAATGCGGATTCCATTCACCGCATCGGAATCGGCAAGGTCCAGCAAGGTTCCCCGCAATTCGCCGTTCATGATTTCGGGATAATGATTCACAAAGACCTGCGCCACGTCGTCAATCAGGTTCTGGACGGCAAGCCCCCGGACGCTCGAAAGAAAATCCCGAAAATTCTGTCCGCTTTCATTGTATTCCTTGTCGATATCCACTTGCGGACCGCAAAGATATTCGAACATATTCCGGACATCGGCGAACTGGAGAATGCCAAGCTCTATAGCGTCTTCCACATCGAGAATGCAATAGCAAATATCGTCCGCGGCTTCCACCAAGTAGCTGAGCGGGTGCCGCATCCATTTGCCGTTTTCCATTTCCGGAATTCCAAGCACGTAGGCCATGGCACGGTAATCGTCCGCTTCCGTCTGAAACAGGCTGGCCGGCGTTCCATAGCAAGAAAGATACGGATACTTCATCATCGACGCGACAGTCGGATAAGTCAGGCGCATTCCCCCATCCAGAAAATGATATTCCAATTTCGAAAGAATCCGAACGCCCTGCGCATTGCCGTCAAAATTTTCAAAATCCTTCATTTCCTTGTCGCTAAAATCCCGGAGCGGCGCAGAGTCCCGATTCTTTTTGAACCAGTCGCGAATCGCCGCCTCTCCCGCATGGCCAAAAGGCGGATTGCCGATGTCGTGGGCGAGAGCCGCGGACTGCGCAATCGTCCCCAAGTGGTAGGCGTTGAAATTTTTCGGGAACTCGTTTTTGATTTCGTTGAAAACGGTGATCGCCAAACTGCGAGCGACGCTGGAAACCTCGATGGAATGGGTCAATCGGCTGTGGACATGGTCATTGACCGAAAACGGATGCACCTGCGTCTTGCGCCCTAATCGGCGAAACGCCGTCGAAAAAATAATGCGGTCGTAATCCCGGTGAAAATCGGAACGGTTCGGATCCAAACTGGCCGGATGCCCAAAACGGGTCGCCGAAAGAAGAGTTTCCCAATTCAATAGCATGGCGATAATTTAAAAAAAGAGCGAGAGATTTGCAGAAAACGAGTAATTTGAAGCAAAGCTTCCTTGCACAAGCCAAAATTAGAAGGCTTATTTGAAAGTCGGGAGTTGGAAATATAGGAGAAACGGCTAGCCAGAATGCAAAACACCTCGCAACCCGCGAGAAAAATCACTTTGAGAAAAAAACGTTCCTCTTTAAAAGGGAGTTCAGCTTGTGAAAAAGACTATATCCCCTCTCGCGACGTAACACATCTCATTCCGCCCCAGAATCCAAAATTTCCCACCGCCAAGCGTGGCGGGGGATAGGGTGAAGGGAAAAGGGGCCACCCATGAATTCTTAAGAGTTTTACTCTTTTAGACGAATTGTCCCTGGAAGGGAGCCTTCGCAAAAGCGTGCAAGGCGAATGTTGCGCCGCAAGCTTGCTTGCAGGCATTACTGAGTCGCAGCCGCGGACGCAACGCGTCAACTCTGAAGCCCCCTTATCCCTTCCGCCCGCTGGCCTACAAGGCATCCCTGAAACTTGGAATCTCCGATTCCATAGTTGAAGTATCCCTGGAAGGGACAATTCGCCTAAAGGAAGCAGAGCTTCCAAGGCTCATGGGTCACTTTGTTCCTCGCTGGGACGGATTGTGTACGGGACTGCCTGCTCGCTTGCGTTCCTTGAGCAGGCGGTTGTTTTTACGTCATTGCGAACCCCCACAGGGGTGAAGCAATCCTTTCCCGCTGACAAGATTGCCACGTCGCTACGCTCCTCGCAATGACGAGGTGCCAGCAAGAATTGCCACGGCGGCGCATCCCTGAAACTTGGAATCTCCGATTCCGTAGTTGAAGTATCCCTGGAAGGGACAATTCGCCTAAAGGAAGCAGAGCTTCCAAGGCTCATGGGTCACTTTGTTCCTCGCTGGGACGGATTGTGTACGGGACTGCCTGCTCGCTTGCGTTCCTTGAGCAGGCGGTTGTTTTTACGTCATTGCGAACCCCCACAGGGGTGAAGCAATCCTTTCCCGCTGACAAGATTGCCACGTCGCTACGCTCCTCGCAATGACGAGGTGCCAGCACAGATTGCTTCGGCTTTGCATCCCTGAAACTTGGAATCTCCGATTCCATAGTTGAAGTATCCCTGGAAGGGACAATTCGCCTAAAGGAAGCGGAGCTTCCAAGGCTCATGGGTCACTTTGTTCCTCGCTGGGACGGATTGTGTACGGGACTGCCTGCTCGCTTGCGTTCCTTGAGCAGGCGGTTGTTTTTACGTCATTGCGAACCCCCACAGGGGTGAAGCAATCCTTTTTCCGCAGACAAGATTGCCACGCCGCTATCGCGCCTCGCAATGACGAGGTGCCAGCAAGAATTGCCACGGCGGCGCATCCCTGAAACTTGGAATCTCCGATTCCATAGTTGAAGTATCCCTGGAAGGGACAATTCGCCTAAAGGAAGCAGAGCTTCCAAGGCTCATGGGGCTTTGCACAATTCGTCTAAGGGAACAAGTTCCCAAGACTCATGGGCGTAGGCGAGCATCTCGCTGTCTGCGAGAAGAAATTCTCGTTTTGAAGAAAAAATTTAATTGAGAGTATTTGGTGGAAGATCGTATATAATTCCCCAAAATGAGAGTAAAATTTCAAAAACGCTACAAAAAAAAACAACAAAATTTTGAGAACATATAAACCAGATTCCAGCAAAGTAAAACTAAAAGCAATCCATTACAAAACAATAATCAAGATAAATTTCTTTAAAAACCATTGACCCACCCCTCTTTTTTGTTTAAATTACTTTTTGAGAACATTCTCAAACAAGTCCGCGTCTAAAAACGACTTGGATGAAGAAAATCGATTCGCAAGCGCAGGAATGAAAAGTGAGCGATACGAAAAGCATCGGGCACTTTAAAAAGCAAACCGCGCGATCTGCCGCCAACGATTTTTGAAAACGCATTTTTAGACGCGATTATCAAAAAGGATTGGAGAAAATGAAAACAAAATCGGCTTTACTTTTTACCATGGGACTCGCCGCAGGAGTCTCGTCCGCGAGCGCGCTCACCGTTCAAGAAGCGGGAGGCTGGTTTGAATCCGCCTACGCCAAGTGGACGCCCGTCAGCAGCGCAAGCAGCTACAATGTCTATTGCGACGGCAAGAAAATAGACGATGCGCTTATCCGCACCTACAGTGGCTATGTCCGCGCCGACATTCCGGGTCTTTCCGCAGGCTCCCACACCATTCGAATCGCCGCCGTTACCGCTTCGGGAGAAAGCGGCTCCGAATCCGCGACTCAAACAGTTTCCGTCAAAGCGTTCGACAGGACGGGTTTCGCTTTCAACGACGGTCACGTTCCAGGCGCCTACAACGCCGACGGCACGCTCAAAAGCGGAGCGGTCGTCATCTATATGTCCGAAAACACCAAGAATACGGCAACTCTCGATGTCACGACAAATTCCAAAGGGACAACAACTACCTGCAAAAGCGTTCAAGGCATTTTGAATTGCTATAAAAAGGGATACGAAAAACGCCCGCTCGCCATCCGAATCCTCGGAAACGTGACCGATTCGGACTCCCTCATTTCCGGCGATATGCTTATCGATTTGGGCTCTTCCGAAGACGCTTACGTCACCGTCGAAGGTATCGGGGACGACGCGACCGTCAACGGTTGGGGCATCCGCCTAAAAAATGCGATGAATGTCGAAATCCGCAACATCGGCATCATGAACGTCAATTCCGGCGAAGGAGACAACATCGGCCTACAACAGAACAACGCCTACGTCTGGGTTCACAACAACGACTTCTTTTACGGAGATGCCGGTTCCGATGCCGACCAGGCCAAAGGCGACGGCGCTCTGGACTGCAAAAAGTCTTCCTATATCACCTTCAGCTACAACCACTTCTGGGACAACGGGAAAAGCAACCTTCTCGGACTTTCCGAAGGCGTTTTCAGCTACGAAACGACCGATTATTACATCACCTATCACCACAACTGGTATGACCATTCCGACAGTCGGCATCCGCGAGTCCGCTACTACAATGCCCACGTTTACAACAACTATTACGACGGCAATGCAAAGTATGGGGCGGGAAGCACGCTGGGCTCATCCGTATTCATGGAAGGAAATTATTTCCGCAACTGCAAATACCCTATGCTCACTTCGATGCAAGGTTCCGACCTTTATGCAGGAACCGCCAACAGTTCCTCCGCCAACGCGACTTTCAGCAATGAAGACGGCGGATTCATCAAAGCCTACAACAACTACATGGAAGGCAAATTCACCTTCATTCCCTACGGCGCAAGTTCCTTTACAAACAAAGGAAGCAGCGTAAACGCCAGCACGATGAGCATCGATACGCAAACAGACTTCGACGCCTATGTAGTAAGCAACGCCAAAACGACGATCCCCGCCTCGATAAAAAGCAAAAAAGGCGGCCACTATTACAGCAATTTCGATACGGGAAGCAAAATGTATTCCTACACGGCAGAGGAACCGGCTGCCGCCAAAACCACAGTCGAAACGTATGCGGGCAGAATGCACGGCGGTGATTTCCAATGGACTTTTTCCGATAGCGACGACGAGTCCTACGCGGTAAACTCCGCCCTGAAAAGCAAATTGCAATCCTATACGGGTACCTTGAAAAGCATTCAGGGCTCTGGAGCCGTCATTATCACCAGTTCCAGCAGCCAGGCGGGAAGCTCGGCAGCGAGCAGTTCCTCCGTCAAACCGAGTTCTTCCAGTTCTGCGACAAGCAGCTCTTCTGTCAAACCGAGTTCTTCCAGCGCGGAAAATCCCGACGGAAGCCTTCTCCCGATTACGGCGAACATTTCGCACAACTTCACTCAAGACGCCTTGAGCAGCGAATACTTCGACTTCATGGGTTCCCTTTCCACTTCCAAAGGGTCCATCTCCATCGACGGCATGGAACTGACCCGCTGCCTCAAAATGGAAAGCCGCACTAACATATCATTCACCTTGGGCGTTTCGGCCACCGTTTCACTCTACTTCAATTCGGATTTTACGAACAAAGTAAAAGTGAACGGAAAGAATTACACTGCAACTGACGGAGTTCTTTCCCTTTCGCTGGCGGCAGGATCCTACACCGTTACCAAAGGCGACGTGGCAAAC
Organism: Fibrobacter sp. UWS1; assembly: GCF_002300445.1. Lineage (NCBI taxonomy): Bacteria > Pseudomonadati > Fibrobacterota > Fibrobacteria > Fibrobacterales > Fibrobacteraceae > Fibrobacter > Fibrobacter sp. UWS1. Next base: position 1,009,980 of record NZ_NSGW01000002.1, on the reverse strand, counting down.
CTGTTCCTCATCAAAGTCCAAATTGATTCGCCCATCTCCTCTTCGGAAATCGGCAGCTCCTCTTCCCAAAAAAACGAAAGCTCCTCTTCTTTTGAGGGACCTGAAAGTTCCAGTTCACAGGAAACCACTGCAATTTCCAAGACGCCAACTTCCCCGTCCGCAGCCATTTCCTATTCGGCAAATCGCCTGTCCATCCAAGCGGATGCCATTTACAAAGTGGATGTCTTTTCGGCAAACGGGCAAGTCGTTCTGCATTCCGCAAACGGGCAAAAGGAATTTTCGCTAAGAGAAATGCCCCGTGGCGTCTATCTGGTTTACGCCCACACTTCCAACGGGATTTTACAACAGAAAATCGTCAAATAACAATCGGATTTTCAAACTACCAAGCGCAATAGCAACTTCGCATCCACAAGCAAATTTGCTAAAGCGCCTCTCCATCGACAAAACATCACACGAAAAGAGCCGCATTTTTTGCGGCTCTCTTTGCATCCACCAGACGAACGGAAAACCCTCTGATTTTTACCAGACGAATTTCACCCCGGCAAGGCGTCTTGCGATTTCTTTCATCAGCGAGATTTCCGCCTCTTCCGAATCGGCGATAAAGGTAACGCTGAACCGAATAAAGTGTCCCGCGTCGTCCCAAGGAACCGTGGAAATCTGCTTTTTCCGAATAAGCCACTGCGAAAAATCTTCCGCCGTATCGAACTTTTCTCCGCCCTCGATGCCTTTGGGCGCCTGTGCATACAAATAAAAACTTCCCTTGGGCTTTTTCACCCGGAAGCCGACTTCGGTCAAAGTTTTGACCAGCAAATCGTGGCGACGGGAATACTTGGCGACAGTGCGTTCCGTAATCGACGGCGTGGAAAGCGCCTGGGCTCCCGCATACTGAATCGCCTTGAATTGCCCGGAATCATTATTGTCCTTGATGCAGGCAAAAGCCTTGACGACCTTTTCGTTTCCAGCAACAAATCCGAGACGCCAGCCCGTCATGTTGAACGCTTTGGAAAGCGACTGGATTTCAACGCCGACATCCTTGGCTCCCGGAACGGAAAGAAAACTGAGCGGTGCGTAACCGTCAAAAGTGAGAGCGGCATAGGCGGCATCCGAAACGACAATGATCTCGTTCTTCTTCGCAAAATCGATGACCTCTTGGAAAAATTCCGGAGTGGCGACCGCACCCGTCGGATTGTTCGGGTAGTTGATGTAAAGCAGCTTCGCCCGCTTGGCGATTTCCGGCGGAACCGCGTTCAAATCCGGAAGAAAATCATTTTCCGGAAGCAGGGGCAACGCATAGGCTTCGCCGCCGAGGAATCGGGTCATCGTCGCCAGAACCCCGTAGCCGGGAACCGTTACAATAGCGACATTCCCCGGATTGATAAAAGCCTGAGGAAGCATGGCCAACGCCGGCTTGGAACCGATGCTGTGGCAGATTTCCGTTTGCGGATTCAATCCCGAGACGCCAAAAACCTTTTGCATATAAGCGGCGGCAGCCTCCTGAAAAGGCAAAATGCCATTGTCCGCATAACCGCGATTCTCGTATTTTTGCGCTTCCACCGCCAAGCGTTCCACCACCGACGGATCCGCCATCCAGTCCGGTTCGCCAACTCCCATGTCGATTATCGGCGTTTCGGGATGCTCGGCTTCGGCGGCACGTCTCGCCCGCTTGATTTTTTCGAACTTGTATAGGACCGTTTCCTTGCCAAAATTTTTCCCGCCAATGCGGTCTGCGAAAAGATTCTGAATGTAATCGGACATTATTTCTCCGGAGTTAAAAGAATTTTTCAAAATTTAAAATTCGGAAATGTGTCCCCTGAACGCCGAAAAGCGCCCATTTTCCCTATCACCTCTTCTTTTTCCGCTCGCGCCCCAAATTTCAAACATATTTGTCATTTTTTATTTCCTGGACTTCCAAGCCCAAGAAAACGACGACCGAAAATCCTGAAAGTTTCCATTCGCTTTTCAGCAATCGAGAAGCTGTAGGCCTTGATTTTTTCAGGAAGTTTTAAGGATTCTTCCGTTTAATCTTAATCCTGCAACAAAAAAAGCCCGCCGTATCAGGCGAGCCGAAATTCAGCGATTCAAAAAATCAGAGAGTCGCCAGCAATTTCTTGGCGCGTTCGCTGTAAAGCGGGTCGTCGCCATAAATCTTGAGCAATTTTTCAGCGGAAACTTTCGCCTTGTCCGAAAAGCCCATCTGTTCGTAAACCAAGGAGAGCTTCCAAAGCGCGTCGGCAACGGTCGGGACCTGATCCGCCGGTTCAAGCTTTTCGTAACGGTCTTCCAAATCACCAGTTCTCTTGCCAAATTCCGAAACGAACTTTTCGAGCAGACCCGCTGCAGCCGCATAATCCTTCTTTTCAATAGCGACAGCAGCTTGCCCGTGCATCGCCCCGCCACGAATCAGCGGAAGAGAGCCTGCATTGTCCAAAGCCTTCTGGTAAAGGATTGCCGCCGCATCAAACTCGCCATTCTGAAAACGGATATTGCCCGCCAAAAGCGCCGCCTTGGCAAGATATTCGCCTTTCAGCTGGTGCGACTGTATTAAAGACTCGTATTCGGCAAGGGCACTGTCCTTTTTTCCCGTATATTCATAAGCCAAAGCCGGTCCGAGAAGTTCGGCTTGAGCCGCATTCGCCTGGATTTTGGAACCTTGGATGTGGATAATCACCACCACGACAAGGATTACCGCCAAAAGAATCACGCCCACCTTGATTCCGTGCTGGATAAAAAATTCTTTCACGTCGGAATTCGGGGAAGATGTTCCGCTATTCGGCATATTATTCGACATATTTTAGGTCCTTAAAAAAAATTTGAGCTAAATATAGAAATTTTTCCAAATTATTACTACATTTGTTTTCGCGATGCCACTCTAGCTCAGCTGGTAGAGCAGCTGATTCGTAATCAGCAGGTCGGCAGTTCAAATCTGCTGGGTGGCTCTTAAGTCCGGGTTCTTCTGAACTCGGGCTTTTTTTCTTTCCTTTTTGCTTTTTGCCCCACAATTTCCCGTTGCAACAGGCAAATCCTCATCCCATTTCCGTTTTTCGTTTCAGAAATTTTCGCCTATCGCATTAGCGGGTGACATTCCGAATCCATTTTTTACGCTGCACTCGCCAAATCAAAATGGGCAACTTCACCATTTCGTCGGCGCGGAGCATTAAAAAAATCATCGGATACGAAGCGTCCAGGACAAAGCTCGCCAAATAACCGAGCGGAATCGAGAAGACCCAGAGGCTGCCGATATCCAAAACCGAAGTGAACACGGTATCGCCGCCAGCCCGCAAAATACCGACAATCGCGGGCGAAGTGTAGGATTGCAAAACGATCATGAAACACTGGATGCAAATAAAAGTGTCCGCCAATTTCGCCGTATTTTCCGGAACGGCATATAAGGCCAAAATCGGTTCCTTAAAAAGAAACAGAGCCAAGGCTGCCAGACTTCCCACCAGAAATCCCGCCAAAAGGAGAGTGTTTGCGTAGCGTTTGGCTTCCGACAGATTTTTTCCGCTGCCGAGAAGATTGCCGAGAATCGGCGCCGACGCGCCCGCCACGCCAAAAATAAGGACCAACGCCATCTGCTGCAAAGTCCCGACAATGCTGGCCGCCGCCACAATCGTCGAGTTCAAATGCCCGAGAATTACCGACTGCGCGGCAACCCCCAGCGACCATCCCGTTTCGTTAATCACCACCGGAACGCTGTAGCGGAGATAATCCTTAAAAAGAATCCGGTCAAAGCAAAACAATTTCTTGAACCGGAAGTTCAAATGCCGTTCAAAAAAGCGGACGTAAAAAATCATGGCGACGCATTCCGCGGCACGAGCAAGCACCGTTCCAAGAGCCGCCCCTTTCACCCCCAGGGCTGGCAAACCGAAATGTCCGAAAATAAAAATCCAGTTTAGAAGAACGTTCAGCACGAATGCGCACAAATTCACAATCAATCCGACTTTGACTTCCCTTGTGCTGCGCATCAGCATAATCAGCGTATTGCTAAAACCGTAAAAGAAATACGCAAAGCCCTGAATCCGCAAATAGTCCGCGCCAATATCCACCAGAGCAGGGACATCCGTAAAAATCCGCATGACCGTACGCGGAAAAAGAGTTGTCAAAAGCCCGAACGCAAACGAAAAAAGAACGCCGATGGAAATCGTCATCGACACGACCTTCTGGATGCTTTCCGCATCGTGCTTGCCGTAATACTGCGCAACCAGCACGCCTCCGCCGCTCGCAATTCCAAAGGATAGAAGCGAAAAGACAAAGAACGGCTGCCCCGCCAGCGTTACCGCGCCCAAAGCCGTTTCCGAAATGCTCCCGACCATGATGTTGTCCGCCAAGGCCAGCGAAAATTTGATTAAATCCTGCAAAGCAATCGGCAAAGCGAGCCCTGCAAGCACGGCAAAAAAACGCTTTTCAAACAAAAAAACGGAATTTTTCACGAGCGAACCCTGCTCATTTAAAATGCGGAATGGATCGTTGGGAAGTCACGACGGAATGTCATTTTCCCGCCGCCACAATTTCTCCGCCGGAATAATTCATGATTTTGTACGCGTATCCCTGTTCTGTCAAAAACAGCTGGCGATTCATAGAAAATTCCTGTTCCTTGGAATCCTTGGTGACCAAAGAAAAGAAATGCGCCGGACGGCCATCCGCTTTGGGGCGAAGGACGCGCCCGAGACGCTGCGCTTCTTCCTGGCGACTGCCGAAAGTTCCCGAAATCTGAATCAAAATGCTCGCATCGGGAAGGTCTATCGCAAAATTTCCCACTTTAGAAACCATCAGGTTGCGAAGGGAACCGTCCCGGAATTGTCCGTAAAGTTTATCGCGTTCCTTATTCGGCGTTTTGCCCGTAATCAAAGGAATCCCCAGCTTTTCGGAAAGCTGCGTCAGCTGTTCAATATACTGCCCGATAATCAGAATGCGGTCTTCCGGCTCGTCATATTGTTCGATGAGTTTTTCCACCACATCATCCTTTCGGGAATTCATGCTTGCAATGTTGATTTTATCCCGAGTCTGCGCCAGCGCATATTGCATTTTGAGTTCAGGGGTCATGACAACACGGATTTCGCAACAATCCGCCGTGGCAATCCATCCCTGAGACTCCAGAACTTTCCAGGGCAAATCAAATTTTTTCGGTCCGATAAGGGAAAAGACTTCGGTTTCCTTGCCGTCTTCACGCACGAGGGTCGCCGTCAATCCCAAGCGCCGAGTGGCCTGCATTTCGGCACTGAAACGGAATACCGGAGCCGGAAGCAGATGCACTTCGTCGTAAATCATCAGTCCCCACTTGTGCTCGCTGAACAAGGGGAAATTCACCAGCGGCTTGTCGGCTTCTTCCTTTTCCTCTTCGGATTCTTCCGTTTTTTTCACCCGTTTCCGCTGCGTCAAAATCTGGTAGGTGGCAACCGTAACTGGACCGATTTCCTTCACATCTCCGGAATATTCCCGCACCTGATCCGGCGTTAAAGTGGTCTTGTCCAGAATTTCACGAATCCACTGGCGCGCCGAAGAGATATTCGGCGTAAGAATCAGCGTGCGGGTCTTCATCAAGGCCATCGTCGCCATGCCTATCAATGTTTTTCCCGAACCGCAAGGCAAAACGATGACGCCCGAACCGCCCTTTTCAGATCCCGAAGCGTAAAAAATTTCCGAAGCTTCCTTTTGGTAGTTCCGAAGTACGAGCGGTTTTCCTTCGAGGGTTTTCTCCCGAAGGTCTATGGCCAGCGGATCGCCACACACATAACCGGCGATATCCTCCACCGGGAAACCGTTCAGGGTCAGCGTCATTTTCAAAATGCCGCGCTTATTGGGATCGACGTAAACCTTATTGTTTCCTTCAAATTCAAGAAGACAAGAGCCGACATTGGGCAATTTGCAAACTTCCTTGAACAAGGCGACTTCCGACGATTCCAGATAAAGCCCCCGTTCGTCTTTTGAAAGCCGGAGCAATCCGTAACGCCCCATGTATTCTTGAATTTCCGTCACGACGGATTCTGGAAGAGGATACTTGCTCTGTTCGTCCAAACGCTGGACGACATCCTCGGCACGAAGACCCGTTGAAGCGGCGTTCCACAAAGAAAGGTGCGAAATTCGATAAGTGTGCAGATGCTCCGGACTTTTCACGAGTTCCGTAAACGGAGCGATGGCATCTCGAGCTTCGATGTAGTGCGGATTGTGGACTTCGACAAGGATTTCCAGATTACTTTGAACAATAATTGCGCCTTCAGGATTCATAGGCGCCATATTTAGAAAAATTGTCGCACTTTGGCGAAAAAAAGGAAAAATTTTGGGCTTGTATATAAAATTCCATTCGATTTGCTTGCCCTTCGACAGGCGGTTCCTGAGTTTATCGAAGGGCAGGGACCGGTTAAGAGTTGTTAGGAGTTAGGAGTTGGAACTAATAACTAATAACTGACTTCACCTTACGAAAAGAAAGATCTCGCTTTTAAAAAAAATTTAACACAAGTATTTGATAAAGAATTGTATATGATTTCCAAATTTTACATACAAATGATTACGTCGATTTTCAAATCCCAGCGAATCTACATTCATAAACACCCCTTTTCGCGATTCCTTTTCCGGCCACCTCTAAAAATTCATTTTCAAAAAATCAGTCGCATCAGAGTTACTAGTCCTCAGTTATCAGTTGTTAATGCACTTCACCCAAGCAATTTTTAAAGGTCGTCTTCCCTTTATTGTCAATATTTCCATGGACAAAGTCTTTCCCCAAAGCGACAAGGTGATTCATTCCAAGGTCACTTTCCGGAACCGCTACGGAATCCCCCTTGCTGCGGACCTTTACATTCCCAAAAAGGGAACGGGAAAGTTCAGGGCGGTTGCGGTCAGCGGGCCGTTTGGCGCGGTCAAGGAGCAAGCGTCCGGATTTTATGCCCAGACTCTGGCCGAAAACGGCTTTTTGACTTTGGCTTTTGACCCGTCCTTTACCGGGGAAAGCGGCGGCGACGTGCGGAACGTGGCATCGCCGGATATCAACACGGAGGATTTCAGCGCGGCGGTGGACTATCTGGTCAATCGCAGCGACGTGGATTCTTCCAAGGTGGGAATTTTGGGAATTTGCGGATTTGGCGGCATCGGCATCAACGCGGCGGCTATGGATACGCGAATCAAGGCGACAGTGGCCAGCACTTCCTATGATATGACCCGTGTTACCGCCAACGGTTACAACGACGTAAACGACAATGTGGACGCCCGGCAGAAAATGCTGGAATCTTTGAACGCTCAACGTTCCAAGGATTTTGCCCAGGGATTTTACGACAGGGCGGGGGGGAACCAGAAGCCCGAAGAGCAGACCGAGCAAACTCCCCAATTCCTGAAGGATTACAGCAATTATTACATGACGAAGCGAGGATTTCATGCCCGTTCGGTCAATTCCGTGGGCGGATGGAACAAGACCAGCAGCCTTCCTTTTGTTAATATGCCGTTCCTGCAGCGCATCGGCGAAATTCGGAATCCCGTTTTGCTGATTCACGGCGAAAAGGCGCATAGCCGCTACTTTAGCGAGACCATGTTCCAAAATATGCAAAAGGGGCATTTTCCGGAAAACAAGGAACTTCTGATTGTTCCGGGCGCAAACCACGTGGATCTTTACGATAATGCGGAAAAGATTCCTTTTGCAAGGATCGTGGAATTTTTTGGCCGGATGTAATCTGCGTTTCCCGCTCGCCGGAATCTGGCGGGTGGAATTTTTTTTGCTGTTTTATGAATGGCGTTTCGGGAAGCGCGCCTTTTTCCCGTCATTGCGAGGAATGTAAGTGACGAGGCAATTTTTGCTTGCCGTTGAAAAGATTGCTTCGCTCCTTTGGAGCTCGTAATGACGGTTAAAGAGGGGGCGGTTCGTCATTGCGAGAAGAGTAGCGGCGTGGCAATTCTGTGAAAAGTCGTCATTGCGAGGAACGTTAGCGACCCATGAGCCTTGGGAACTTGTTCCCTTAGACGAATTGTCCCTTCCAGGGATACTTCAACTACGGAATCAAAGATTCCAAGTTTCAGGGATGCGCCGCCGTGGCAATTCTTGCTGGCACCTCGTCATTGCGAGGAGCGTAGCGACGTGGCAATCTTGTCAGCGGGAAAGGATTGCTTCTACACTTCGAGTATAACTCCACTAAGGTAACAAAGTTACCAAGTGTCGTATATCCACATAGAGGATAACTTAACTAGGGCAATAAATCGCCCAGTTTCGTAATAGCTTCGTTTGCAAAGATGCTTGCTATCAAAGGGGATTGCCGCGCTTCGCTCGCAATGACGGAAGAGGGGTGTTCGCAATGGCGGTAAGGGTTGCGGTTACGGTGTAGAGTGCAATGCGAGGGTACCGGTCCGCGGAGTCTGTCCCGCAGGTTGGCATTTGCCCAGTAAAGCGGAATGGGAAACTCTGTTCGTGACCGTCGGCGGTACGAATGTCGCCGGAACAAAGCTCAAGTCCAAGAGTGGTTGGTACAATAATGGCAACGGCATGGACACTTATGGCTTTTCCGTGTTGCCAGCGGGCATCCACGATGGCGATGGCAGTTACCGCACCGCCGGCAAGCACGCAGGCTTGTGGGGTTCTACGGAGAACAGCAGCTATGCGTACTACTGGTTCTTCGCCTACGACAGCGAGCGCGTGGGCTCGGGTTACACCTACAAGAACGAAGGTTTTTCCATCCGTTGCATCAAGGATTAGCTCAAGTTTGAAATCGCCTTTCAAAAACGCGAACCCTATTCAAAACGTAAAAGCTCTGTCAAGTTGAATTCCGGCTTGGCAGTTTTTGTTCGGTCATCAACTGCGCTTTGGCTGTTACCCTTTCCTCAGAAGCTTTCAAATGGGTGATTTCCTCCCCAAAGAATAAAAATTTCAGAAAATTCCGAAAACCTCTTGACAATGTTTTTTTTTGTTTACATTTGGAGTGATAAAAGGGATGAAATAAAATGACAAATCGAGTCGTTGCCCAATCATCCCGGCGTGAGCTGCGCCAGGCATAATTTAAAGGAGATGGAACCATGCAAAAAGAACTTTCGTTAGCTGTCGCTACTGCATCTGCGGCGATTTTCCTCACAGCTTGCGGAGACGAGAATACCACCAACATCACGGAAACCACCGGTATCGCCGTCGTTGCAGCGGGGGATTCGCTGCCCGCCTGCGGCGAGGAGAACGTGGGCGAAATCGTATTCGCCGAGGATTCCGCACAGGTTTATTACTGCGCCGACGGAAAATGGACGACGCTCAAGGGCGAACAGGGCGAACAAGGCGAAACGGGGGAAGCTGGGGCTGACGGCAAGGATGGAGAGAATGGCTCGGACGGTTCCAGCTGCACAGCCATTCCGGTGGATGGCGGAATTGAAGTCCGCTGCGACGGCGAAGTTGTGGGAGTCATCGCCAACGGCAAGGATGGAACCGACGGCGAAGAGGGTTCGGATGGAAAAGGCTGCATTGCGGAAGCCATCGAGAATGGCTACAAGATTCTTTGCGGTGGCGACTCCATCGGCGTATTGCTGAACGGCGAACAGGGCGAGCAGGGAATTCAGGGTGAAAAAGGCCAAGATGGCGCAAGTTGCACTGCCGTAGCTTTAGAAGACAATTCCGGGTTTAATGTTATATGCGGCGGCGATACCATTGGCGTATTGAAAAATGGGGAGAAGGGGAAAACCGGTGAAAATGGCTCGGGCTGCAAAATAGCCGACCTGGGCGATGGCGTTGTGGAAGTGACCTGCGGCGAAGGGGAGAACGCCTCGACGACGACTCTGTATAAGGCCATGTGCGGAGCGGCAGCCTACGATCCGGCAACGCAAATTTGCGCGGACAACCAAATCGTGGTGTGTTCGGAAGCGCTGGACGGCGAGAAGATTACGGTGAACGGGATTTCCTACCAATGCTGGGAACAGAAGTGGATTGAAGAAAAGGAGAATTGGCAATATCTGAATCCTGCGATTTCCTATGAAATGTTCAAAGACGCACGCGATGGACAAATTTACAAGTCCGTGAAAATCGGAAATCAAGTTTGGATGGCGGAGAACTTGAACTATGATTACAATGAAGGAACCGCTAAAAGTTACTGCTACAACGACGAACAGGAGTCCTGTGCCAAGTATGGTCGGCTCTATACTTGGGCTGCGGCGATGGACAGTGCCGGGGTATTCGGCGATGGCGGCAAGGGCTGCGGTTTCCTCGTAACATGCTCTGCAAAGGAACCGGTTCGCGGCGTTTGTCCCGAAAGCTGGCACTTGCCCAGCGACACGGAATGGAAAACTCTGTTCACGGCTGTTGGCGGTACGACTGTCGCCGGAACAAAGCTCAAGTCCAAGAGTGGTTGGTACAATAATGGCAACGGTACGGACGAATATGGCTTTTCCGGGGTGCCAGCGGGCAACCGCGATCGCGAGGGCCTTTACAACGACGCAGGCAAGGACGCTCGCTTCTGGAGTTCTACGGAGAGGGGCAGCTTCCCTGCGTACCTCTGGATCTTCTCCTACGGCAACACGACCGTGTCCTCGGGTTACCACGACAAGTTCTTCGGCTATTCCATCCGTTGCATCAAGGATTAGCTCAAGTTTGAATTTGCCTATCCAAAACGCGTGCCCTATTCAAAACTTAAAAAGCTCTGTCAGGTCGAATTCCGGCTTGGCAGCTTTTTTTGTAATCGATTTTATATTTTTAGAGGAAACTCTAGGAGATGATTATGGCATTTCAAGAAATCCAAGCGGACGGCCTTCAAAACAATCCTTTTCAGCTGTTCCATAAAGATTGGACGCTGATTACCGCCGAGCATGCGGGCAAAACCAATATGATGACGGCTTCCTGGGGTGGCTTGGGAATTATGTGGAACAAACCCGTCGCCTATATTGTCGTGCGCCCCCAGCGTTTTACCAAAAAACTGATAGACGCTTCGGTAACCTTATCCCTCTGCTTTTTCGAGGAAAAATTTCGCAAGGAACTGGCTTTTTGTGGCAAGCATTCGGGAAAGGACGTGGATAAAATCGCGGAATGCCATTTGACTCTACAACACGAAAAGGAAACTCCCTATTTTGATGAGGCCCGGCTGGTTCTTCTGTGCAAAAAACTCTTTGCGCAGCCCTTCGACAAAAAGAGCTTTGTGGATTTGACCATTCCAGAAAAGGTCTATCAGGACGGCGATTTTCACACGCTCTACATTTTGGAAATCGAAAAAATCCTAAAGAAGATCTAGCCCGCCTTCCCTCAACTCCATTTGCGGAAAGCGTCCAAAAAAATTTCGCAGACTTTGCTCATCGCCTGTTGCTTCTTCCACACCAGCTGCAGTTCCGTTTCCTGTTTCGGGGAAAAGGGACGAAAGCAAAGACGGGAATTTTCAGAGGTGTGAACCAGTTTGTCCAGCGTGATGGCGACACCCAGAGCTTCGTCCACCATGAGCGCGGCGTTGAAAATCAAATTGTAAGAAGCCACAACGTGGAGCGAATCCAAATCCCGACCCAGCCAGCCGGAAAAATCCTTGAATTGCATGCTCTGCTGGGAAACAATCAAGGGAACGTCCAGAAGATCGTCAGGCGTAATGCTTTCTTTTTGTGCCAAGGGATGGTCTTTTCGGACAAGGAGTCCCCAGACGTCACGCTCGGAAAGGTTCAAAAAATTGTATTTGAAAAAGTTGGCCGAAGTCAGCAAAACGCCAAAGTCCAAAATTCCCTGGTCCAGTTTTTCCGAAACATTGCTGGCGTTTCCGCTGTATAAGTGGATTCGGATTTTCGGAAATTGGGATTGCAAATTTTTGATGATGCGGATGACTTTTCGCATCCCTTCCGTTTCCGCACAGCCGATGTAAATGTCCCCGGCGATTTCCTCGTCCTTGGAGGATGAAAATTCCTGCTCTGTCCGTTTCACAAGAGTCATGATTTCTTCGGCCCGCTGCTTGAAGCGGATGCCTTCCTGGGTGAGGAGCGTTTTTTGCCCAGCGCGGTAAAATAATTTCACGCCCAATTCCTCTTCCAGCTCCTGCATTTGCCGGGAGAGTGTAGGCTGGGTGACAAACAGGACGTTCTGACCGGCTGCAGAAAAACTTTCCGCTTCGGCTATGGCCAAAAAATATTTCAAAGTTCGGATTTCCATGAATGGAAAAATACATAAACTGCATGGAATGGAAAATGGGAAGCATTTTTGCTGTTCAAAGTGGCACCGGAATTTTTGCAGTTGTCCGTGGACTTCGCTTCTTTGGGGAAAATCGATGCAAATTGTTGGAACGCTTTATTTTTTGAACTAATAGTGTCCGCTAAAAGTTAATCAATTTCGTAGAAAAGTTACGCGAATTTTCACCGTCAATGCGACTGATATAGGTTGAATCGGGAAGAAAAAAAGTTCCCTAGGGCTAGCCCCTGGGGAACCTGGCCGAAACTTTTCTACCTTGCCGATTCTACCAAAAAAGGACATGGCGGTGAGTCTCAACCAAGCACAAAGATACGAAATACGAGCGCTCAATGCGGCAAAGATCCCCCGAAAAACATAGCCTTGCAGCTGAAGGTCCACAAATCCACAATCTACAGGGAACTAAACAGGGGCGGCGGCCGCCAGCATTACGACCCGGTCAAGTCGCAGGAACGGGCAGACCTCCTTGCCGCGACAAGTCACCTGCATTACGACTACGACGAGGACGACTGGAAAATCGTGGACGGGAAAATCAAGGAAGACTACTCTCCCGAACAGGTGAACGGACGCGCGAAACTCGATGGGATGGGTGTCCCTAGCGTCGCCACGATATACAGGCATGTGAACAAGGACGAGGACCTGAAGAAGCACTTGCGGCACGGCAAGAAACCATACCGTAAGCGCGGGGAGAAGAAGGACAAGAGAGGCCAGATTGTAGGCCGCGTGCCCATCGAGGAACGTCCGGCAATCGTGGACGAGAAATCACGCGTAGGCGACATCGAGATAGACCTGATAAACAGCGCGGACCATGACGCGAACCTGCTCACGATCAACGACAGGATGACGAATTACAGCCTGATAAGGTATCTTCCGACGAAGAACGCGAAAGACCTGAAGAGAACGCTTGTGAGGGCGCTGAAGGACTTTGAGAAAACGTTCGAAGTCAAGATTCTCACAATCACTTCGGACAACGGGAAGGAGTTCGCCTGTCACGCAGAAATAGCGAAAGCTATGAAGGCGGATTACTACTTTGCGAACCCGTACCACTCCTGGGAGCGCGGTGCCAACGAGAACATGAACGGTCTAATACGCCAATATCTTCCCAAGAAGGAGTCGTTCAAGGGAATCTCTCCCCGGAAAGTTCGCTGGATACAGGATAAACTGAACAACAGGCCTCGAAAAAGGCTTGACTTTATGACCCCTTTAGAGTATATTTATACGCAAGTTAAACTACAAACCTAAGTCGCGTTAGCGACGAAAATCCGCCTTTTCTACGAAATTGATTAACTTTTAGCGGACACTATTAGTTCAAAAAATAAAGCGTTCCAACAATTTGCATCGATTTTCCCCAAAGAAGCGAAGTCCACGGACAACTGCAAAAATTCCGGTGCCACTTTGAACAGCAAAAATGCTTCCCATTTTCCATTCCATGCAGTTTATGTATTTTTCCATTCATGGAAATCCGAACTTTGAAATATTTTTTGGCCATAGCCGAAGCGGAAAGTTTTTCTGCAGCCGGTCAGAACGTCCTGTTTGTCACCCAGCCTACACTCTCCCGGCAAATGCAGGAGCTGGAAGAGGAATTGGGCGTGAAATTATTTTACCGCGCTGGGCAAAAAACGCTCCTCACCCAGGAAGGCATCCGCTTCAAGCAGCGGGCCGAAGAAATCATGACTCTTGTGAAACGGACAGAGCAGGAATTTTCATCCTCCAAGGACGAGGAAATCGCCGGGGACATTTACATCGGCTGTGCGGAAACGGAAGGGATGCGAAAAGTCATCCGCATCATCAAAAATTTGCAATCCCAATTTCCGAAAATCCGAATCCACTTATACAGCGGAAACGCCAGCAATGTTTCGGAAAAACTGGACCAGGGAATTTTGGACTTTGGCGTTTTGCTGACTTCGGCCAACTTTTTCAAATACAATTTTTTGAACCTTTCCGAGCGTGACGTCTGGGGACTCCTTGTCCGAAAAGACCATCCCTTGGCACAAAAAGAAAGCATTACGCCTGACGATCTTCTGGACGTTCCCTTGATTGTTTCCCAGCAGAGCATGCAATTCAAGGATTTTTCCGGCTGGCTGGGTCGGGATTTGGATTCGCTCCACGTTGTGGCTTCTTACAATTTGATTTTCAACGCCGCGCTCATGGTGGACGAAGCTCTGGGTGTCGCCATCACGCTGGACAAACTGGTTCACACCTCTGAAAATTCCCGTCTTTGCTTTCGTCCCTTTTCCCCGAAACAGGAAACGGAACTGCAGCTGGTGTGGAAGAAGCAACAGGCGATGAGCAAAGTCTGCGAAATTTTTTTGGACGCTTTCCGCAAATGGAGTTGAGGGAAGGCGGGCTAGATCTTCTTTAGGATTTTTTCGATTTCCAAAATGTAGAGCGTGTGAAAATCGCCGTCCTGATAGACCTTTTCTGGAATGGTCAAATCCACAAAGCTCTTTTTGTCGAAGGGCTGCGCAAAGAGTTTTTTGCACAGAAGAACCAGCCGGGCCTCATCAAAATAGGGAGTTTCCTTTTCGTGTTGTAGAGTCAAATGGCATTCCGCGATTTTATCCACGTCCTTTCCCGAATGCTTGCCACAAAAAGCCAGTTCCTTGCGAAATTTTTCCTCGAAAAAGCAGAGGGATAAGGTTACCGAAGCGTCTATCAGTTTTTTGGTAAAACGCTGGGGGCGCACGACAATATAGGCGACGGGTTTGTTCCACATAATTCCCAAGCCACCCCAGGAAGCCGTCATCATATTGGTTTTGCCCGCATGCTCGGCGGTAATCAGCGTCCAATCTTTATGGAACAGCTGAAAAGGATTGTTTTGAAGGCCGTCCGCTTGGATTTCTTGAAATGCCATAATCATCTCCTAGAGTTTCCTCTAAAAATATAAAATCGATTACAAAAAAAGCTGCCAAGCCGGAATTCGACCTGACAGAGCTTTTTAAGTTTTGAATAGGGCACGCGTTTTGGATAGGCAAATTCAAACTTGAGCTAATCCTTGATGCAACGGATGGAATAGCCGAAGAACTTGTCGTGGTAACCCGAGGACACGGTCGTGTTGCCGTAGGAGAAGATCCAGAGGTACGCAGGGAAGCTGCCCCTCTCCGTAGAACTCCAGAAGCGAGCGTCCTTGCCTGCGTCGTTGTAAAGGCCCTCGCGATCGCGGTTGCCCGCTGGCACCCCGGAAAAGCCATATTCGTCCGTACCGTTGCCATTATTGTACCAACCACTCTTGGACTTGAGCTTTGTTCCGGCGACAGTCGTACCGCCAACAGCCGTGAACAGAGTTTTCCATTCCGTGTCGCTGGGCAAGTGCCAGCTTTCGGGACAAACGCCGCGAACCGGTTCCTTTGCAGAGCATGTTACGAGGAAACCGCAGCCCTTGCCGCCATCGCCGAATACCCCGGCACTGTCCATCGCCGCAGCCCAAGTATAGAGCCGACCATACTTGGCACAGGACTCCTGTTCGTCGTTGTAGCAGTAACTTTTAGCGGTTCCTTCATTGTAATCATAGTTCAAGTTCTCCGCCATCCAAACTTGATTTCCGATTTTCACGGACTTGTAAATTTGTCCATCGCGTGCGTCTTTGAACATTTCATAGGAAATCGCAGGATTCAGATATTGCCAATTCTCCTTTTCTTCAATCCACTTCTGTTCCCAGCATTGGTAGGAAATCCCGTTCACCGTAATCTTCTCGCCGTCCAGCGCTTCCGAACACACCACGATTTGGTTGTCCGCGCAAATTTGCGTTGCCGGATCGTAGGCTGCCGCTCCGCACATGGCCTTATACAGAGTCGTCGTCGAGGCGTTCTCCCCTTCGCCGCAGGTCACTTCCACAACGCCATCGCCCAGGTCGGCTATTTTGCAGCCCGAGCCATTTTCACCGGTTTTCCCCTTCTCCCCATTTTTCAATACGCCAATGGTATCGCCGCCGCATATAACATTAAACCCGGAATTGTCTTCTAAAGCTACGGCAGTGCAACTTGCGCCATCTTGGCCTTTTTCACCCTGAATTCCCTGCTCGCCCTGTTCGCCGTTCAGCAATACGCCGATGGAGTCGCCACCGCAAAGAATCTTGTAGCCATTCTCGATGGCTTCCGCAATGCAGCCTTTTCCATCCGAACCCTCTTCGCCGTCGGTTCCATCCTTGCCGTTGGCGATGACTCCCACAACTTCGCCGTCGCAGCGGACTTCAATTCCGCCATCCACCGGAATGGCTGTGCAGCTGGAACCGTCCGAGCCATTCTCTCCATCCTTGCCGTCAGCCCCAGCTTCCCCCGTTTCGCCTTGTTCGCCCTGTTCGCCCTTGAGCGTCGTCCATTTTCCGTCGGCGCAGTAATAAACCTGTGCGGAATCCTCGGCGAATACGATTTCGCCCACGTTCTCCTCGCCGCAGGCGGGCAGCGAATCCCCCGCTGCAACGACGGCGATACCGGTGGTTTCCGTGATGTTGGTGGTATTCTCGTCTCCGCAAGCTGTGAGGAAAATCGCCGCAGATGCAGTAGCGACAGCTAACGAAAGTTCTTTTTGCATGGTTCCATCTCCTTTAAATTATGCCTGGCGCAGCTCACGCCGGGATGATTGGGCAACGACTCGATTTGTCATTTTATTTCATCCCTTTTATCACTCCAAATGTAAACAAAAAAAAACATTGTCAAGAGGTTTTCGGAATTTTCTGAAATTTTTATTCTTTGGGGAGGAAATCACCCATTTGAAAGCTTCTGAGGAAAGGGTAACAGCCAAAGCGCAGTTGATGACCGAACAAAAACTGCCAAGCCGGAATTCAACTTGACAGAGCTTTTACGTTTTGAATAGGGTTCGCGTTTTTGAAAGGCGATTTCAAACTTGAGCTAATCCTTGATGCAACGGATGGAAAAACCTTCGTTCTTGTAGGTGTAACCCGAGCCCACGCGCTCGCTGTCGTAGGCGAAGAACCAGTAGTACGCATAGCTGCTGTTCTCCGTAGAACCCCACAAGCCTGCGTGCTTGCCGGCGGTGCGGTAACTGCCATCGCCATCGTGGATGCCCGCTGGCAACACGGAAAAGCCATAAGTGTCCATGCCGTTGCCATTATTGTACCAACCACTCTTGGACTTGAGCTTTGTTCCGGCGACATTCGTACCGCCGACGGTCACGAACAGAGTTTCCCATTCCGCTTTACTGGGCAAATGCCAACCTGCGGGACAGACTCCGCGGACCGGTACCCTCGCATTGCACTCTACACCGTAACCGCAACCCTTACCGCCATTGCGAACACCCCTCTTCCGTCATTGCGAGCGAAGCGCGGCAATCCCCTTTGATAGCAAGCATCTTTGCAAACGAAGCTATTACGAAACTGGGCGATTTATTGCCCTAGTTAAGTTATCCTCTATGTGGATATACGACACTTGGTAACTTTGTTACCTTAGTGGAGTTATACTCGAAGTGTAGAAGCAATCCTTTCCCGCTGACAAGATTGCCACGTCGCTACGCTCCTCGCAATGACGAGGTGCCAGCAAGAATTGCCACGGCGGCGCATCCCTGAAACTTGGAATCTTTGATTCCGTAGTTGAAGTATCCCTGGAAGGGACAATTCGTCTAAGGGAACAAGTTCCCAAGGCTCATGGGTCGCTAACGTTCCTCGCAATGACGACTTTTCACAGAATTGCCACGCCGCTACTCTTCTCGCAATGACGAACCGCCCCCTCTTTAACCGTCATTACGAGCTCCAAAGGAGCGAAGCAATCTTTTCAACGGCAAGCAAAAATTGCCTCGTCACTTACATTCCTCGCAATGACGGGAAAAAGGCGCGCTTCCCGAAACGCCATTCATAAAACAGCAAAAAAAATTCCACCCGCCAGATTCCGGCGAGCGGGAAACGCAGATTACATCCGGCCAAAAAATTCCACGATCCTTGCAAAAGGAATCTTTTCCGCATTATCGTAAAGATCCACGTGGTTTGCGCCCGGAACAATCAGAAGTTCCTTGTTTTCCGGAAAATGCCCCTTTTGCATATTTTGGAACATGGTCTCGCTAAAGTAGCGGCTATGCGCCTTTTCGCCGTGAATCAGCAAAACGGGATTCCGAATTTCGCCGATGCGCTGCAGGAACGGCATATTAACAAAAGGAAGGCTGCTGGTCTTGTTCCATCCGCCCACGGAATTGACCGAACGGGCATGAAATCCTCGCTTCGTCATGTAATAATTGCTGTAATCCTTCAGGAATTGGGGAGTTTGCTCGGTCTGCTCTTCGGGCTTCTGGTTCCCCCCCGCCCTGTCGTAAAATCCCTGGGCAAAATCCTTGGAACGTTGAGCGTTCAAAGATTCCAGCATTTTCTGCCGGGCGTCCACATTGTCGTTTACGTCGTTGTAACCGTTGGCGGTAACACGGGTCATATCATAGGAAGTGCTGGCCACTGTCGCCTTGATTCGCGTATCCATAGCCGCCGCGTTGATGCCGATGCCGCCAAATCCGCAAATTCCCAAAATTCCCACCTTGGAAGAATCCACGTCGCTGCGATTGACCAGATAGTCCACCGCCGCGCTGAAATCCTCCGTGTTGATATCCGGCGATGCCACGTTCCGCACGTCGCCGCCGCTTTCCCCGGTAAAGGACGGGTCAAAAGCCAAAGTCAAAAAGCCGTTTTCGGCCAGAGTCTGGGCATAAAATCCGGACGCTTGCTCCTTGACCGCGCCAAACGGCCCGCTGACCGCAACCGCCCTGAACTTTCCCGTTCCCTTTTTGGGAATGTAAAGGTCCGCAGCAAGGGGGATTCCGTAGCGGTTCCGGAAAGTGACCTTGGAATGAATCACCTTGTCGCTTTGGGGAAAGACTTTGTCCCATTCTTCCGAAAGGGCGAGCTTATTTTCCTTTTCAGTTGTCTGCATATTTTTTTCCTCCGAACAGGCGGTAAACAATAGAAGGCTTAAGGTGGCAATGGAGAGTAGAATTTTCTTTTTCATCCTGTCCTCACGATTTAGGTTTTCCGATGCCTTTAATTTAGCGAAAAGATTTGCCAATATCAAATACTTTATTTTCATAAGGATTTATGCCTTTCAAGCATAACGCCGTCGAAGTTCAGACATTATTTTCATTCAATTACAGAAATTTTTGCCATTTTTCCTTCAAACCTCTCCAAGTTCCCAAGCCTTTAAATATTTGTTCAATTTGCTATCTTTTGAGCAATTAAACCCATAGGAGAAAAAAATGAAAAAAGCATTTGTATCTATTTTCGCCGCCTTGGCACTGACAGGTGCCGCTTTTGCACAGGAAGACGAATACGAAGTCGTGGAATACGAAGAAGTCGTAGAAGAAGTTCCCGCCCAACCCGCAGCCGCGCCGGCCAGAACGTACACCACAACTTCCACAGCCAAAGCCGCTCCGGCAAAGAGCAGCAGCGACAAGCCGTTCTTCGGAATCGGTTTGGACGTGATTAAAGCCATCAACGGCTCCGGTTACCTGAACTTCGTCTTCAATCTCAACCCGTCGATAGCCTTGACCGGAATTTTCGGGCTCTCTCACCATGGAGAAACGACCGTAGAAGCGAATAGTGTGAAACAAGACATGGGCGACGATTACACGGCCATCCATATCGGTGCCGGTTTCGACTACTACCTCCCCTCCAACCTCTCCCCGTTCTCTGTCGGCGGTGAATTTATTTTCAACCGTTTCAAAGAAGACAACTGCGCTATCGACTTCAACTTCCTGGCAGGTGTCCACGCCAATCTCGCCAAGAACCTCGTTCTCAGCGGCAAAGCCGGTTTAAACATGGAATACCAATGGTCGACCGAACTCGTGGAAGGCGGCGAAAACGGCTATGAATATGATGTCAGTCGTTTCGAATATGATGTCAGTCGTTTCGATTGGAGCATTGCGTACAAGGTCTACCTCACCTGGTTCGTGTTCTAATCCGTCGAAAGGCGAATTCTTTGAAACGCTCCCGCTTTCCCGCGGGAGTTTTTTTGTCCCAGTCCGCACTGCCCAATCGCCAAGCGTCCGTTTCAAGCCCGAATCGCAAAAGCAGAAAAATCGTTCTTGAAGGAAGGGCGTTCCCGCCGCTTCGCGGCGGTCGGGCTTGCTCCGGGGTTCGCCGTCTTGCGCGGCTCCGTTCCCGTTCCGGGAACCGGCTTCGCCGCCCTCCACATCCCTAACGCGACATTCAAAACTATCCTTTGGGAAATGCGAAAAAGGAGTCAAGGCCTCCTCTAAAAATCGCCTTGGTAAATGCTTCGGTCATTTCAACATGCTCACGAACTAAGACGCGCCACCGGGGCTGCGGAAAAAGATTGCTTCTACACTTCGAGTATAACTCCACTAAGGTAACAAAGTTACCAAGTGTCGTATATCCACATAGAGGATAACTCCACTAAGTCAATAAATTGACAAGTGTCGTATAACCCCTCCGGGGTTCGCAATGACGAAAAATCCCCAGCGAGCGCGTGGGCGAATGGAAAAACGCCCAAAAATTGTCAGCGAGCGTTTGGGCAACCGGAAAAAGGCCCAAACACAATGGCAAAGCAATCCTTGCGGGCAGCTCGTCATTGTGAAACGACCGCCAGCCGATTTGCGATTTCATCAAAGCGGCAGAATGCCGCACCTCCTATGCTCCCAACATCCAACTTCCAACTCCCAAGGCACCACTCTCTAACCACTTTACCAGACTACTGACCGCCAATTTTCCCCAGCCGCAAAATTCTTCCTGAAATTTTTCTATTTTTTGCCCAAAAATCCGTTGGAATACACAAGGAATGCGAATGACTACCTCCTCTAAACGCCCTAATTTGGAACAACAAAAAAACGCACAAAGTTCGCGAATGAACTCCATTATCAGCTTGAACGGCGAATGGGATGTCTTATTCGACACGGAAGATTCGGGCATCATCAATCGCTGGTATGCGACCTATCCGGCAGGCACGCAAACAATCCAGGTGCCGTGCATTTGGGAAAAATATTTCAGCAAGATGTCCTTGACGCAGGACGCCGCCTACTATTTCAAGCATTTCACTCTGGACGCCAAGCAGACCGCCAAGCGGGTATTCCTCCGTTTTGAACGCATTTCCATGCACGCCGTATTCTGGCTCAACGGCAAATACCTCGGTTCCCATTTCGGCGCCTACACCTCTTGCCTCCTCGACCTTTCCAAAGCGATAAAGATCGGAGAAGACAACGTTCTTTGCGTTCGCGTCGCCAACATGGGTTCCGCCAACAGCCGCATCGACTTGGGCAGAGAAAGCAAGGAAGGCGCCGACGACCGCTTCGTTCGGCCCTCGGAAATGCCCGTCGGACTTCCTTGGACGGAATATCCGTTCGGAGGCATCTACGGGAACGTGGACCTGATTCTCGGCGGAGCGGCCTTTATTTCCAACGTCCAACTGGAACCGGACCTCGACGAAGAACGCGTAACCGTCGATGTTTCCTTTAACAATCCCCGCGGATTTTCCACACGGCTCCGCATCCTGATGCGCAATCCCCGCGGCGAAGTCTGCGAACAGATCAAAGAGCTGAAACTGGAAAAGGAAAACGCCTCCAGCCGATTCGCCCTCAAAATCAACAACTTGAAAAAGAACAAAGATATTTGGGGTCTCTCCTCTCCAAAGCTGTTCACCCTGGAACTCCAGCTGGAAGCCAAAGGAAAAAACAAGGGCGAAGTCGAGCATTCCTTCTCCGTTGTCAAGACTTTCGCCTTCCGCAAATTCGACTGCATCAAGGGCGACTTCTACCTCAACGACTCCATTATCAAGATTCAGGGAGTCAGCTATTCCCAGCACTGGAGCGAAGGCGGACTCTGGAATGCGGACCCGGCAAAGCTTTTCAAGGATCTTGAAGCCATTCAAAAAGCGGGATTCAACGCCATCCGTTCCAACGGAGCACCGCTCAGCAACGAAGCTCTGGACATTTGCGATCAACTGGGGCTATTGGTTTTTCAGGAATTTCCCATTCACACGATGCGTTCCACCCCCCGCGGTCTCGACGAGGCCTATCGCCTCATCGCCGAACTCGTGTCAGAACAGAAGCACCACCCCTGCATTGTCGCTTGGATTCTCGGTTCCGAAAACGGCCCCCTGGTTTTGGAAAACGGAAACAAGCTTTTGAACGCCGTGGACAATTACGACAAGTGCCGCCCCATCATCAGCAACCTGAACTGCGTATTCCTTTCAAACGAAGAGGAATTCCGCAAAGATACCGGCAAACTGATGGGCGTCACCAACGAAAAAATTTTGCTGTATTCTTCGCACCGGATGCACTTGCGCATGAGTCCGAACGCCGCCCTGACGGACTTTCTCGCCCACTATTGCGACAAGAGTGCGATTGACGACGAAAGCGAGATTTCCATTCCGGACACTACCTTGGGCAATTCGCAATTCCAGGATGAATACGCAAATTTTGTAAACGACACGAACGGCAAGATTCTGGTGACATTCAAGAACCACTCGATTCTTCCGGCAAAGCCGACCGATATCAAAGGCCCACGAAGCCTAAAAAACAGCAAGGCCATTCGGCAGCTCTTCAAGCAGGTCGAAACCTTTGTCGCCGACAAGAATCTCTCCATCTGGAAGGACTTCAGCGCGTTCAACGCCGATGCCAAAAGGCTCGCGACGCAGAGCAAGCTCACGCAGATAGCCGCCCTCCAGAGCAACCCGCTCGTTTCCGGATTTATGTTGGATCAGTGGGCGGACTTCGGCACGGATTTCAGCGGCCTCGTCGACGAAAATCGCGGTTCCAAAAATCTGGAAGCCTTTGCCCAAGCGCTCACCGTTCCCACACGGCTCCTCGTGACGGGTTTTGAACCGGTCAGCGCTCCTCAGACCGAAATTTCGTTCCAGCTCGCCTTGCTGAACCACGCCCGTCTCGAAGATGTCGAAATTGAAATTGCGATTGTCGATGCGGACGGCAAAAAAGTTTCCAGCAACAAGCAGAAAGCGAAAGGCCAGACGAGCTTGACCCCGCTCGGAACTTTCACGACGGTCGCCCCGAAAAAACCGGGAACTTACCAGCTGAAACTGACTCTCCTTTCCCGCGGGGAAACCATCAGCGAGACCACGGAAAACATGCTTGTTCTCGAAGATGCCGACGTACAGAGCGCTATGTCTCAAGTCTGCTTCCTCGACAACTGCGGAGAAACTTCTGCGGACGCAAAGGCTGCTCTTGCCGGACCGGAAAAAATCATTTTCACGGCGAGTCTGAGTTCCTGGAACGACGACGTTTTGAACAAAATCGTGGAGCTTACCCGCGAGGGCGGCAAAACGCTCTTCCTTTCGGATTTGAACCCGGAAGATATTGAGACGTTCAATTCCAGCCACCACTTTTCGCAGACGATCGATTCCCACTTTACAACAGGTGCGAACGGAATTTCCGTACATTATCTCGTCAATAACTCCGAACTGCTTTCGGAATTTGCCGGCCACCAGATTTTGGACGATCTCGCCTCGTCGGTCATTCCGAGCATTTCTCTGACGGAATTGCCGGACGCCAAAGTCCTCGCTCGCTCGGTTTCGATTGCCGACGGCGAATTGAAAACAGGTGTCGATTTGCAAATTATTCCTTTTGGAAAGGGGCGCATCGTATTCAATCAGCTCAACCTGTTCGAAGGCCTGGAGACCAATCCCCTTGCCGACCGGGTATTTACAAAGCTGGTCCAGATGCTCGTCCGATAATCGCGATTCGATTCAGAATGACGCCGTGGAAAAATCCATGGCGTTTTTTGTTCCCGCCGACAATGCAAAATCAAATCATTCCGGCTTTCCAAAGCCCACTTCTCCGCAAAAATCCAAAAGTTCGCTCTTCAAGTTTTTTAAATTCTCCCTAGATGTTTTCCCTTTTGCAGAGAATTTTGCGCAGCGCGCTGAAACACCCGAAAGCGGTCCTTGCGGTGACTTTGGCGATAACCGTTCTTTCCATCTATCCCATTCGGAATTTGAAGTGGGAATTGCGCATGATTGACATGCTTCCGAATTCCTCGGAAGTCAAACAGGCCAATGCGATTGTCGAACAGAATTTCGGCGGCTTCGGCTCTCTGGTCGCTATCATCACCTCCCCGGACAGCGCCCTGAACAACCGCCTGGTCCATGGGCTTGTTCAAGAGCTTCAAGACAACCGGTTTGTCAATTTTATCGAATACGAACCCGAAAGCGAATTTTTTGAAAAGAACAAATTGCTCTATGCGCACACGTCGGATTTGCGCAAAATCCGAGATCGCATTTCCACATTGCAGACGCAATACAAACACGAAAAGAATCCGCTTTTCGTCAATCTTCTGGAAAGCGACAGCGCCCAAAAGAACCTTCGCGATTCGATAGCCAGGGAAATCACCGACTCCCTTTCCCTTTTGCAATCCCAGAACGATTATTTGTCAAAATGGCGAAACGTCTATTCCAATGCCGACGGCACCATCCGAATTGTGTGCGTATTTCCCAAAGAACGGGTTTCCGATCTTTCGGCATCGCGAAAGCTCACCCATATTGTCGAAGGAGCCTTTGAAAGCCTGCCCGAAAGCGACCACGCAAAGCTCTACATGACGGGAAATGTCTATAAGACGGCGCACGAAGGCTGGAAAATTCTGCCGGAAGCTCGATTCACCGGGATTCTTCTCGCCCTGATCCTCGCTTTCTTTTTCCTGTTCCGCTTTGCACGGCAGCCAGCGCTTTTCATTCTTTCGGTGATCCCCATCGCCCTGGTTTTTGTATGGACATTGGCCGCCGCCTGGCTGCTCTTTGGACGCATCAACTTGTATTCCTTGATTCTCGCCGTGATACTGCCGGGCATTTCCTGCCGGGAAATCGTCCACTTGATGACGCGCTTTGCCGAAGAACAGCGGAACGGTCTGGGATACGAGCTGAGCCTGGAAAGCGCACTTTTGGGAATCGGGCCGACCATCGCCGTATCGACTTTTTCGTTTGCCGCCGCTTTCCTCGGGCTTTCCTTTGTGCCTTTGGCCGGAATGCAGGAACTGGGCATTCTCGGAGCTATCGGTTCCATTCTCAACTGGTCGCTCTCGAGTCTGGTGTTTCCCGCCCTGATTGAACGGACCCGGCGCTACCGCCCCTTCCTTGTTTTTGGAAAATTCCACAGCCGAATGCGCGGTTTTAAAGAACGCCCCTTTATCGGATTCAAAAAAGCGCTGCTACCCGTCATCCTCCTCTCCCTGATCCTGCCCTGCCGAGGAATCTACCCGAAATTCGACTACGACTTTTCGCACATTACCTACAACCCGAACACCGCCACCGCCGACTCTCTACTAAAGCAAACCAATTACCTGCATTACGAGCCGATTGTCGCCATTCTTCCCAATGCCGCAGAAGCCCGTTCCTTTTACAACAAAATCCGCCGGGAACAGGAAAGCAATCCCGCGACGGGAATTCGGGCGGTCGCCATTTTCCAGAATTTGATTCCGTCGAACCAGCAGGAAAAAATCTCGCTCTTGAATGAAATTCGGGACGAAATCGATTTTGATATGCTCCGGCGCTTGAGCCCTGCGGACTCCCAAAAGATCACCCAGCTGGAACGCCACTGGCAAATTTCCCCCATTCTCTACCAGGATTTGCCGCAGAACGTGCGCCGCGTATTCGGGGAAAACGACAAGAACCGCACGGAATACGCTTTCATCTTCCCGAATTTCAACGCTAACGACGGACTTGCCTGCCGCCGTCTTGCCAAAGAACTCGCTCCCTTCCCCTATCCCATGACTGGGACAGCCCTCATCCGGGCTGATTTGCTGAACCGGACTCTCCCCCATTTCCACAAGACCATTCTGATCGGCATCGCCGGCGTATTCCTGCTAACCTTCCTCTTCTACAAAAAAATTTCCTTTTCGCTCTTTACCGTCATTTCGCCCGTCATCGCTTTTTTCTGGCTGCTCGGCCTTTTACGCTTGCTGGAAATTCCCATTTCCGCCTATAGCGCGCTCGCCTTCCCCATTCTGATTGGCATGAGCCTGGACGGATCCATCCAGCTTTGGAACTCGTATTTTGAACATTCCACGGGCAGCATCTACTACGTTCTGCGGACAACCGGCGCGACTTGCTTCTTTGCGGAATTTTTAACCATCATCGTCCTTTTCGGGCTATTCGTCTCTTCGCATCCGGGAATCCACAAAATCGGCGTGATTTCCATCCTCGGCGGCATCTGCCTGATTCTTTCCCACCTTTTTGTTTTCCCTCTTCTTGCCGGCGCTCTGGACAGGCGTCGAATCCGCAGGAGAAACCTTCCATGAAAAATCCGTCTCTACGCATTCAAAACATCGCGCCTTCGCTCACCGTCGCCGTCGATTCCCTCGCCAAAAAATTAAAAGCGGAAGGCAAGGACATCATATCCCTGGGAGCAGGCGAACCCGACTGGGACACTCCCGAAGAAATCTGTTCCAAAGCCAAGGCCGCTATCGACGAACGAAAGACCCGCTACTCGGCCCCCCAAGGGATTTTAAGCGTCCGAAAAGCCGTCGCCCAAAAACTGCGAGAGCAAAATGGCATCGAATACGCTCCTGAACAAATCGTTCTCACCAGCGGGGCGAAGCACGCCGTGTTCAATTCCCTGCTCGCCATCGTCAATCCCGGCGACGAGGTCATCATTCCAGAGCCCTACTGGGTGACCTACCCGGAACTGGTGAAGCTTTTAGGCGGCACTCCCGTCATCATCCATACCCAAGAGGAAGACGATTTTCAAATGACGGCGCGGGCATTCCAAGAAGCCATTACCCCTCGGACAAAAGCGCTCATCCTGAACAACCCGACCAATCCTACGGGCACGCTCTACGCCGAAAAGAATCTTGCCGAAATCGCAGAAGTCATCGTCCAGAACGATCTTTACGCGGTCTCCGACGAAATCTACGAACACTTTTCTTACAGCGACAATTTCCAGTTCAAAAGCCTCGCCGCCTTTCCGGGAATGGCCGAACGCACTCTTGTGATAAACGGGCTTTCCAAATCCCATTGCATGACCGGCTGGAGAATCGGCTACGTCGCCGCGCCCCCCCAAATCGCCGCCCTGATCGCCAAAGCGCAAGGGCAGACGACCCACCATCCATCGAACATCGCCCAATACGCCGCCGAAGAAGCCTTGCAGATGCCGCTGCATTTTGTACAGCGGATGCGGGACGAGTTCAAGCGGA
This sequence comes from Fibrobacter sp. UWS1, assembly GCF_002300445.1. Taxonomy (NCBI): domain Bacteria; kingdom Pseudomonadati; phylum Fibrobacterota; class Fibrobacteria; order Fibrobacterales; family Fibrobacteraceae; genus Fibrobacter; species Fibrobacter sp. UWS1. Next base: position 982,804 of record NZ_NSGW01000002.1, on the reverse strand, counting down.
GAAGGGATTTTCTCTACGGTAAAATTTCACAGATTCCGGGAGTTCGCGTCCGCATTCCTCAAGGGGCGTTCTACCTGTTCGCAAATATCAGCGGACTGTTGGGAAAAACGACTCTGGACGGGAAAACTTTGACGAATTCCGTCGAGTTCTGCACCTACCTGCTCGAATCCGTCGGACTCGCCATTGTGCCGGGCAGCGCTTTCGGGCGAGACGGCTATGTACGCTTTTCCTACGCGGCTTCTCAACAGGAACTCTCTTCCGCAGCGGATCGTTTTGAAAAAGGGGCCCGCGCGCTCCGCTAATCCATGCCCTCCACGTTTTTTGTCCGAAAAATTTCTCCCGCGGCGCCCTTCCTCATCGGGCGGGGCAAAGGCGTGGACTTCGCACTGAAAGACGCTTCCGTTTCCAGGCATCACGCCAAAATCGAATACTCCGAAGGGCATTGGATTTTCACCAATCTGAGTCAAACTTCGGGCACCATTCACGACGGGAAAGAGATTGCAGAAAAAATCATCGAAGATGGCGACGTTTTTATCCTGGGTCTGCAACAGCTGCGTTTTTCCCTGAAGCAGGACGAACTCTACCTTTCGCACGTCAGATGTATCGAAGACGTTCCCACCATTCCGCTTTCCGAAAATTCGCCGATAATCCTCGGACGCGGGGAAAACGACGAACTGCCCGGAACAATTCTTCACCCCGCCTGTCCACGCTTCCTCGCCAAAGCCGAACTTTGCCAGGACCGTTTAAAACTGACATTCGTCCACGAACGCTTTCGGCGCACCCAGCTTCTTGAAAACAACGAGACGCTGAAACTCCCTTGGTGCCTGCTCGAATTTCGGGACAAAAAACTCTACCTGCATCAAAAAGATTCCGGATTTTCTTTAACCGTCCACGGTGTTTCCGTTATCCTTTCTCAAAAACAGATTCTGCAAGATATCCAGTTCAACCTTCCCGCAGGGCAAATTCTTTCGGTAGTCGGATTGAGCGGTCAAGGGAAAAGCACCTTGCTCGAACTGCTCACCGGAAAAATCAAAAAGTCCTCGGGCACTATCGTTCTTGACGGATTGGATTACGAACAGACCGATGTCCGCAGGGAAATCGCCTACCTGCCGCAGGAACCGCTTTTGCGAAAATCGCTGACCGTCATGGAAACGCTCCGTCTTTCGGCCCGCATATTCCTACCCAAAGACTATTCGCCAGAAGAAACCGAAAAGCGTGCGCGCAAGCTTTTGAAGCTGCTGCACATCTCCCCTTTGGAAAACGGCCGGATCGCCGTTCTTTCGGGCGGCGAAAAAAAGCGGGTCGCTTTGGCGGCACAACTGATGCATTCGCCCGGCATCATCCTTCTGGACGAACCGCTTTCCGGTCTGGATCCCCTGAACGCCCGGTATCTCTGCAACCATTTCAAGGATCTGGCGGCCAAAGGGCACACGATTGTCCTGACGACGCACAGTTACGAAGCCCTGCATATTTCCGACAAAATCCTTCTGATTCATCAAGGGAAAATGGGATTTTACGGCACACCCCAGGATGCGTTCCGCTACTTCAACACGGAAACTCCAGAAGGAATCCTCGAAACCCTTTCCGATAAAACAAACAGCAGCTGGCAAGATTCCGGGCGAGAAACTGCCACCCAGCTTCCCGAAGTATTTCCGCGTTCTTTTTTTCCGAGGATTCCCCGCAAAAATTCTTTTTTCTATTTCTGGAAAATTTCATTTTTGGAATGGTTCCGGGACTTGGGCAAAACCCTTTCGCTCGTCCTGCAACCGATTCTTATCGGTATTCTGCTCGCCTTGATTTTTTCCGACAATTCTTCGCTGTGGGTTGCCGCATTCGCCCTGATTCTTTGCGCCAACTGGTTCGCCCTGTCGCTTTCCGTCCGGGAAATCGTTCAGGAAAAAGCGCTGCTCCTCGAAGAATTCCGAAAAGGCACTTCCCCCTTTTCCGTTCTCGCATCCAAACTTCTGTTCACTTCGTTTTTCGCCCTGATGGAAACCGCCATCACCTTTGCCTTTCTCGGTCAAAATATCGGCGTCGCCCCCAGCCTGTGGCTCTTCGCCGCTTTAGCCGCCACAGTGCTTCCCGCAGCGTCGGCAGGCCTTCTGCTCAGCTCTTTCGCCAAAAATCCCGGACAGGCGAACGCCTTCCTGCCTTTAATCATCCTCCCGCAAATCGCCCTTTCCGGAGCGCTTGTTCCCAAAGACCAGACCAGCGTCGTGGCGCAATACCTTTCCCAAGCGATTTGGACGAGCTATGACCAGTCCGCGATGCAAAGCATCTTTACCGGCCAAACTCCGGATGTTATCGACCTTATCGTCCCCACCACTATCGCATTCTTAATTTATATTGTATCCATCCTTGCGTTAGAAACCATGAAGAAAGCAAAATGACTGTAGAAAAATTTCCCAGACCTTTCAACGAGAACTACGAACTTCTAGGCGTCCTTGGAAAGGGCGGCATGGGCTATGTCTATAAAGCCATGCAAAAAAACCTGAATCGGGAAGTCGCCTTAAAAGTTCTCGACGCCTCGTCGGACAAGGAATCCACCGAGCGATTCTACATGGAAGCCCAAGCGATGAAGGAACTCGACCACCAGAATCTGGTTCAGGTCTTTGATTTTGGGCAACAGGGAAACCAGCTTTTCATCTCCATGACTTTCGTCCGGGGAAGCACCCTTTCCGAAGTGCTGGAACATCGACGCCGCTTGAATTTCGATGCAATTGAAATCATTGCGAAGCAAGTCGCACGCGGGCTGCTTTACGCGCACAGCAAGGGAATTGTCCATCGAGACGTCAAGCCGTCCAACATCATGATTACGCACGACAACCGCGTTTACCTGATGGATTTCGGCATTTCGCATATCCAGTCCGCCGAGCGCCTGACCCTGACAGGAATGACCATGGGAACTCCGGAATACATGTCTCCGGAACAATGCCACGGCGACGAAGTGACCATCGGATCCGACATTTACAGTCTGGGCGTCATCCTTTTTGAAATGGTCTGCGGGCGGCTGCCGTTCACCGGCACAAAACCCATCGAAATCGCGATGAAGCACGTCCAGGAAGAACCGCCCAATCCCGAAAATTTTCGCCCGGATATGCCCAAGGGACTTTCCAAGCTGATTCTCAAGTGCTTAAAGAAAAGCGTTTCCGACCGATTCAAAAACATGCAGGAATTTTTGGACGCGCTCGACATCGTCTTTGCTCCGCTGCACCCGGGAGAACAGCACCACGGCCACGACACGATGAGCATTCGCAACCTGATAAAAAACAGGCCGCTCATAACAAACAAAGTCACGGACAACGTTCGCCGGCTTACAAACAAACGAATTCTGGTTTTCATCTTCGCCCTCTTCCCCCTTTTAATTTTGCTGATTCTGGCGCTCCTGCTCAGTTACAAACCGCCCAACACCCTGCAAGAAATTCACAGCATCGATATTCGCGCCGCTTACGAAGAAAAAAATATCGAAGGCGGCTCTTACAAGACATCGAATCTTTTGGACAAAGATTTGAAAACCGCCTGGCTGCTCCCCATGCCATCGAACACGCGCGCTCCCATTATGATTCTGGATTTCGACGCGCCGACCATCGTCACGCAAATCGGCTTCGCTTCCGGATTCCAAAAATCCATCGATGACCAATTTGGCGACCGCTTCCGCATTTTCAACAAACCGAAAACCCTTTCCCTGCAAACCAAAGAAGGCTTCCGGCAAACCATCTTTCTGGAAGACATCAAGGGAGTCCAATACCCGCAAATCAAAACGATGGAAACCACGGAGATTCAAATATTCTTGGACGACGCATTCATCAGCGACCCCTCCAAGGATCTCGCTATTTCCGAAATTCGCATTCTCGGGCTGCTTGCGCAATAATGTTTTCCGCCAAACACGACAACAAGAAAAAAGGACGATTCGCCGAACTCCACGCGATGGCTTTTCTCCAGCGTAAAGGCTGCACCATTTTGGCCAAGAATTACCGCTATCTCAACGGCGAATTGGACATTGTCGCCAAAGATTCCCAAGGGACCATTCTCTTTGTGGAAGTGAAATCCGTTTGGACGGCGGACAAAGGATCCCCGGCAAGCCGGATAACTCCCCAAAAGCAATTCCGCATCTGGAAAACCGCAGCCCATTTTTTGCACCATCACGGCGGGCAAAACCAAAAATCCCGTTTTGACGTCATCTGCATGGACAGAAGCGAAGGAAAGGCCGAAATAAGATATTACACCGACGCCTTCGTCGCCTGCCGCGTCATTCCGGAATGCTAGCCCCGAAAGTTTATCCGCCGACTCGGCATTTGTACGATTTTTATACATTTTCGCCATGCGATTAGAAGTTCATCCCATCAATCCGCAGAGCCGCTTTGTAAAGCAGGCCGCAGAAATTTTTGACAAAGACGGTCTGGTTCTCTATCCCACGGAATCGGGCTACGCCATCGGCTGCTCCGCAGAATCCACACGGGCTATCCACCGCTTGTACCAGCTGAAAAAGCCGATGAAAAAATTTGTCATGGCAATTATTCTCCCCGATATTCGTCGCGCATCGGAATACGCCCATGTCAGCAATTTCGCCTTTCAGATTATGAAGCACCGTGTTCCGGGCCCCTACACGTTCATTCTTCCCGCGGATCCGTCCATCGCCCGAAAGCTCGACGTCAAACGTCCGGAAGTCGGATTCCGCATGCCGGAACATCCTTTTTTCAAAGAACTCTTTCGCCTTTACGACAAGCCGATTCTCAGCACCGCAGCCAAACTTTCGGACGATGAAATTTTCACCGATCCCGAAGACCTCTGGAAACTTTTCGAGCATAAAATCGATTTGATGATCGACTGCGGAAATATCGACATCCACCCGACAAATATCATCAGCCTTGTCGGCAATACCGTCGAGGTCATCCGCGGCGAACTTTTGCCGGAACCCTAATTTTTGAAGGCCTCTTCTAAAACTTGCTCTGGTGAGGAAATTAGGAGTTCGGAGTTGGGAGTTCGGAGCGGAGCGAATTCCGTCGTTGCAGGGGGCGTTAGCAACGATATACGATACTGAGTAATTTCAATCTTCGTATGCATCAGATTGCTTCACCCTAAAGGGTTCGCAATGACGTGGAAGAAGGGGTTCGGGGCGACGGGAAACACTTCCCACTTCCCGCCTAGAAATATACCATTTTCCCTGATGACAATTGGCGGTTTCTGTGGAACGTCGTATATAATTCCTAAAAAGAAGGCGAGTATGAAAAAATCCAGGCCGCCGTCCAAATGACAGCCAGCAAAAAACGGGTTTCCCGTTTGTAAGGGTGTAGCAAATGAATCGGCAAAAAGGCGGACAAGAGAATCAGCAGCGAAGCCAGACGAAATTCAACGCCCCGATACGAAAGGGAAAGCATTCCAAAAAATTCCAGCCAAATCCACAATCCCGTCGCAAAGGATTCAAATAAGCGCCGCCGCTTTCCCAAAAAAAGAGTCGCAACGCACAGAGTCAGGGCCAGCATTCGAAATGGCAAAATCTCGCCGGGCGGAAAATCTTTCAACGTCAGCAGCCACACAAAAATTTCATCGGCAAGCAAAACGATGGCGATCGAAGCCGAACGCAACGGCAGCGAAACATTCCCTTTAAAAAGAAACGGCGCGGGAAGCATGGCAAATATCGCTGCCAGCATATACAAAAAAGAGTTCATTTCACGGCCTCTTTCTTTTTCGCCAATTCTTTGATATAACGAACCAAAGCCTGCGCCTCGGATTCCGAAACACGCCCGGCAAAGGGCTGCATATAATTTCTTCCATGAAGCACTACCTGCACCAGAGAATCTTCGCCCAAGGAATCCAAACGGGAAAGGGAAAGTTCTTGCGGAAGCGGATAATATTCGTGGACAAAACGGCGATTCAGGCTACCGTCCTTGGCGTGGCATGCGGCACAGCGCGCATTCCAAAGAAACGCGACTTCCCCGCTAGAACGAACACGCAAGACATTTTCCCCTTTCACAAGGGAATAATCTTCCGCATAAGAAGTCGGCGCACCGCGATAGACAAAGCAATCGGTGGCAAGAGCGAACAATCCGAATGCCAAAGCAAAGGGCATAACCCGGCGAATCCCAAAAACTGAAATTCCGGCCATCAAAGCGAGGCCAAAAACAGCCACCACAGCCGCTATCGGGAAAAGCGCCGGCACCATCCGCAGCCAGGGGAAATCGGGAGCGGCATTCACCCAGCAAATAGCAAAAATTCCAGCCGCGATAACACCCAAAGCAAGAGATGCCGCAAAATCCTTTTTCGGAAAATTCGATTTTTCCTCTGGAGGAAGCTCTGACACTTCGGTTAAACTTTCTGGGAAAAAACGGCGAAGCAAAACCCGCAAAGACGCAAAAACAACGCAGAACATTCCCACTCCCCAAGAGATCAAGCCCCAGTCCACCCACGTCCACGCCAACGGTTCGCGCTGTACCAAAACGATGCGTTCCCACCACAAAATTCCCAGCACAGAAAAACAAATCAAAATTCGCAAAGCTCGCCGTTCTCGCCATTGCGGAATCCACAACAATTGCGGGATCGAAAACCCAAAGAACAAAAGTTCCGGCTGCCAGATTCCCTTTGAAAAGGCTTCCCAAAGCCAGAACGCCAGCATCGCCCAAGAAAAGGACAAGAGAAAATCTTCCAAATGGCGCACCCGCTTTCCCGAAAACTCCACAAGAACCAGCACCAGACCCAGCCCCGAATAAAGCGCGCCGACAATAAAGTAGAGCGGGAAATAAGCCCCCTGCCAATGAGGGACGAAAGTCACCGCAAAATCCAACGAAACGATTGTATGCACCCAGAGTACCAACGGGAAAAGCACCCACGCCATCGGAAGTAAAAATTTTTGCAGCGGCGGAAAACGTTTTTTCAGCAAGTGCAATGCAAGGAAAACGCTCGACGAAACGAGATAAGCAAAAATCGAGAGAAAGTCCCAAACCAAAGGCGATTCGATATTCGCCCAAAACGCTCGCGCATTGGACTGAGGAAGCATCTCATAAAACCGCAAAGGATGCCCCAAATGCATCAGTGGGAAAATCACCGCGACAAGCAGAGCCACCAAAGTCGAAAGCTCCGCCATCAACGCCACGCGATGCTGCCACTTAACGCCGAGAACCAAAAGAATCGCCGAAAGAAAAGTCCCCGCATGCGCAAGCCCTATCCAAAAGACAAAATTGGCTATCGGCGTTCCCCAAAAAAAAGTCTGCGAAAGCCCCCAACTGGAAGGCCCCTGCGAAAGTGCGCCATACAAAGCCACCATTCCGGGAATCAGCAAAATCGTGCCGAAAACAAGCAGAAAGCGATTCATACCTTGTCTCTCAAGTAAACAACCGCTGGGAAAAAGCGAGCAACAGAAGCGGGAGCAAATACGCCCCGTCCCTGCGTGCAACGGACCAAATCCGAATCGGGATCCAGCCAATTTCCAAACACAATCGCCCGCTTAGGGCAAGCTTCGGCGCAAGCTGTCGAAACGCCTTTTCCCAACCATTCGCCGCCCAGGGTTTTCTCGCGAATCCGAGCGTCCTGCATCCGCTGAATGCAAAGGGAACATTTTTCCATAACGCCTTGCGGACGAATCGGCACTTCGGGATTAAATTTGTACGCAAGCCCGTTTTCTTCGGCACTCATGTAATTAAATTTTCTGATATGAAGCGGGCAGTTCGCACCGCAAAACCGGGTGCCGATACAACGCGGGTAAACCATCGCCGAAAATCCGTCGGGACTCGCCACCGCAGCCCCCGTCGGACAGACCTTTTCACAGGGAGCGTCGCCGCAATGCGCGCACATCACAGGAACATTCCCGCGCAATTCCAGCCAGTGCATATAACGTCCCTTTTCCGCTTCCTGTGGATTCACGCAGGGAACATTATTTTCCCGCATACACGCCAAAGCGCACTCGCCACAACCGTCGCAACGATCCAAATCGATTGCCATTCCCAAACGCACGTCGGCATTCGGAAACCGGGGGTGCTTCCCCGGGCGCGAAATTTCCACCCATTCTTCGGATTTCGGAAATTTTTTCCGAACCGCTTCAATCTCCTTTTCCATCTGTTTTAAAGAGGGCTTATTCTGTTTTGGGTGAAAATTTGAAGGTAAATTTTTGGCCGTTCGACGGCACCCCGCCAGCGATACGAAAGCAAAAGCCAGCGAAAGCATTTTCAAAAAAACGGCACGGGAAACTTTCATCGATGACACCTTGCGCAATCCGTAGAAGACTCGGGAAATCCGCGCTCGCCACGATGACAAGCCAGACACTCTCCCATTTGAATTCGGGGACGCCTGCCCGCATCGATTTCGCGAAGCGAACCATGGCAAGTTTCGCAACTCACCCCCGCCTTGGCGTGAAGCCCGTGCGGAAACACGACGTTTGCCGGCAAGAGGCTTTCAAAAACAAACGGGCAATCCGGCGATTCGGCAAGCGCTTTTTCCAATCGCGTATTTTCGGGGGAATCCGTCAGCGGCAAATGATGGCAATCCATACAATCCGCTTTCGTAGGCATTCCCGCCCGAATGCCGCCTTGCGCTCCCAAGTGGCATTTGCCGCATTCAACGCCGATATTTTCCCCGTGCTGTTCATGACGAAAGGGGACGTTGGATTTTGCGTGAAAATAATCGGGAAAGGCAAGCAGATCCCACATCAAAAGGCCTACGCCGCTCAACACCAGCGCGATGAAAAGAATTGCCAATGAACGTTTGTTTTTCACCGATTTCGCTCGAAGCAAAAGCACGGCTATCCGAAAATTCGAAGACCGCATTCCGCATCCGCCCTAAATCTACAATTTTCTTTCTTCCTATTTTCGCCCCTTCTCCCCAAATCCGAACTTGTCGCCGTCCGTCTATTACTATATTTGTCGCGCTAGGCAACTTCTAAAAATTTCTTTGTTTAGAAGTCGCTGATTCATATTCCCATCAAGGAAGTTCTCTTATGAAACGTACTCACAACTGCGGCGAACTCCGCAAAGAAGACATCGGCAAAACCGTATCCCTTGCCGGCTGGGTAGATCGTCGTCGCGACCTCGGCGGCGTCATTTTCGTGGATCTCCGCGATAAATTCGGAAAGACCCAGGTTGTTTTCAACCCGGAACGAAACGCCGAAGTTCACAAGATTGCGGACAAAATCCGGAACGAATATGTCATTTATATTACCGGCGAAGTCCAGGCCCGTCCCGAAGGCATGGAAAACGATAAACTGGCGACCGGCGCTGTCGATGTCAAAGTGGACAAGCTCGAAATCCTGAACGAAGCGCAAACCTCGCCCATCGAAATCAACAACGCCAAAGAAGAGAGCAAAGAAAACGACGACTTTAGACTGCAATACCGCTACTTGGATTTGAGACGTCCCTGGATCCAGAAGAACCTGCTTCTCAAAAGCCGATTCCTCAAAGCGGTTTACGACTTCTTTTACGCCAACGGCTTTGAAAACATCGAAACGCCAGTCCTCTGCAAATCCACTCCCGAAGGCGCCCGCGATTACCTAGTGCCGTCCCGCGTGAACCCGGGAAAATTCTACGCGCTTCCGCAAAGCCCGCAGCAATACAAGCAGCTCTTGATGATCGCCGGTTTTGACCGCTATTTCCAGATTGCCAAGTGCTTCCGGGACGAAGACCTCCGGGCCGACCGCCAGCCGGAATTTACGCAGATCGACGTGGAAATGTCCTTTGTCAATCAGGACGAAGTCATGGACATGTTCGACCAATTCGTCACGGACGTTTTGGGCAAAGTCTGGAATTTTGAACCGCCCCGCCACATTCGCCGCATGAAGTGGCACGAAGCGATGCTCAAATACGGCTCCGACAAACCGGACCTGCGTTTTGACTTGGAAATTCACGACGTATCCGAAATCGCCATCCAGTCGAACTTCGGCGTATTCAAAAATGCCGTCGCTGCAGGGGGCAAGGTTCGTGGACTCGCCGCAAAGGGCTGCGTGGATTTCACCCGCAAGCAAATCGACGATTTGACCGCCTACGTCGCCAAATACGGTGCCAAGGGTCTCGTGTGGATGCGCGTCAAGGAAAACGACACGGTAGAAACCCAGGTGGGAAAATTCTTCACTACGGAACAGCTGAACGCCTTGCGCGATGCGATTGAAGCCAAGGAAGGCGATATGATGTTCTTCATCGCCGGTCCCGAAAAAGTCGCAGCAACCGCTATGGGCCAGCTCCGACTGGAAGTCGCCCGCATCAAGGGTCTCCGCGATCCGAAAAAGCGCGAGTTCGTCTGGATTACGGAATTTCCCATGTTTGAATACAGCGAAACCGAAGGCCGCTACATGGCTATGCACCATCCTTTCACCAACCCGCTGCCCGAACATCTGCAAATGATGCTCGACGGAAATCTGAAAGACTGCAATGCCGAAGCCTACGACCTGGTTCTGAACGGCGTCGAAATCGGCGGCGGCTCCATCCGTATTCACGATCCCAAAGTGCAAGAAAAAGTGTTCCGCCTCTTGGGGCTTTCCGAAGAACAAGTCCGCGACAAGTTCGGATTCTTCGTCGATGCGTTCAAGTTCGGCGCGCCTCCGCACGGCGGTTTGGCTTTTGGCCTTGACCGCGTCGTCGCCACCATGGAAGGGCAGGAATCCATTCGCGACTTTATCGCCTTCCCCAAAAACACGAGCGCATCCAGCCCCATGGATCAGTGCCCGAGCGAAGTCGATGTCGCCCAGCTGAACGACCTGCATGTTTCCATCAATATGCTCGACAACCAAAAGAAAGCTTAAGGGTTTTCTCGATTTTCCGAAAGGCTTCCCGTTTGGGAAGCTTTTTTTGCAACAACGCGCCAGAAGCGGTCTCCCATCCCGCAAAAGAAATACGAAAACAGCCTCTCCCATTCGGAAGAGGCTGTTTTTAGTGAGTGTGTGGTCTAGGAAAATTTCATCCTATCCCTAATTTAGAAGAAATCGCAGACGAACGCCATCGCCGGGCATAAAAAACGTTGTAATGTTTTACAACAAATTAGAGCAAAATGACTACAAGCGACACCGCCACAATTACCGATGTCGCGGGCAAAATAAAGCGCCGCATCAAACGCCCGCCAATCACACAGGCAAGAATCCCCTTGCAAAGAGTATTCGCCAAAGCCGCAATCGCAATCGCCTTCCCCGCAGTCGCTATCAAAACCGATCCCGACTTCGCCATATCCAAAATGGAAAGGGTTATCGCATCCATTTCGGCAAGCCCCGTCACAAAACTCGAAAGAAAAAGCGCTTCGTTTCCAAAATATTTTTGAGTCGCATTGGCAATAAAAAGCACGACGGCAAAAATAAATCCGAATTTAATGGAAGGCAGCAGATTAAAAGGGTTTGTAAAATTTTCATGTTGCGCCGCATGACTCGCTTTATTTTTACGATGCAAAATGTATGCGCAAATCAGTCCGGGAATCGGCGGAATCAAAAGCGGCAAAGCCAACGACGAAGCCAGTTGCGGCACAAGGATGATGCAAATCAAATAAACCCGCAAATACATGACCGACCAAGAAATAATGATTCCCATCGACAACGACGCAGAATACTCGGCATTTTCCTTGCTTCGCCCAGCAAGTCCCAAGGTCAAAGCGGTACTCGACGCAAGCCCGCCAAAAAGCCCCGTCAGTCCAATTCCCTTTCCAGGACCAATCCACTTGATAAGCACATAGCCGACAAAAGAAATGCCCGAAATAAAGCAGACAAACAGCCACACTTTATATGGGGAAATGACTTCGAGTCCAACAGGACCGTAATTCTTTTCTGGAAGAATCGGAAGAATCACCGCAGAAATCAAGGCGAACTTGAGCGTGGCGATAATATCTTCTTTGGAAACCCGGTGCGCAAAAGAATGCAGCGGATCTTTGAACGTCAAAAGCCCGAGCACGCAAACGGCGACAGCGACGCTTTCCAGAATGCGCCCGTAAAAACAAAGCCCCCCCAGCATAAACACTGCGAGAAGCGCGACACTGGTCGTAATCCCCGTGAGCACTTTAGAAAGGGCGATATGCATAGCGCCCAAAAGAATTCCGAGCACTAGAAGCAAAGCGACAAAGGGAACGACCGAATTCATTTGCTGGGACATCAACGCTCCCAAAGCCCCGAGGATTCCCGCAATGGCAAACGTACGGATTCCGGCGGAATGAAAAGCTTCATTTTGATAAGTATTTTCCCGCTGGAGCCCGATAATAAGACCTATCGCTATCGCACAAGCGAGCCTGTAAAACAAATTGAATTCCATATCCAGAAATCTACACTCTTCCCTTAAAAAGCGTACTAGCTCCGCGAAATGCTAAACCGCAGTTGAAATGCATGCGAGTGCCAGTTGAAATCGCTAAAATCGACGTCTTCGCCAAAAACATAGGTGTAAGCGATATCAAATCCGAGAGACCAGTTGCCGCTCACCCACCATTCCTTGCCCACTTCCAATTGCAGGCCAAAACCCGCAGCAACGGCCTCCCCGTAAAAGCCATCGTTCCTGTAAAATTCATCCTCCAGCAAAAAAACTCCGCAAGAGCCCAATCCAAACGCCCCTCCGACAAAAAAGTTGTCCCAAATGCCGCCCTGCGCCGGATAGAAAACAACGCCCGGTCCCAGCAGGAAATTCAGGACAACCGCGTCGCTTTTCCTCTCATAAAATTCATTATAATAGTCTGAGGTAACTTCTCCCGAAGCTCCCGAAACGGAAAACACGCCAGCAATCACCAAGTGCGGATTGATTGCGCCACCGATTTTGATCGTAAAATGTTCAGCCAATATGTACGACAAGTCCACCGAGAATCTCTCCGACTCGTCCGATTCCACGTTCAAAAATCCGAGTCCCGTTTTAAAATTCAGAAAGAAACCATCGTGCACGCGGGGTTCAGCAAATGCCATCGCACAAATGGCCAAAAAAGCGACTAGAAAATTTTTCATGAAAACCTCCTTTTCCATTTCTTTCAATAGGTCGCCTCTAAAAATAGCTTTGATAATGCTTCGACTAGTTCGACAAGCTTACTAACCGGCGGTCCCTGAGTTTATCGAAGAGCAGCAGCCGTTTGTAGAACTAATCGAAGAGCGGCTGGGACGAGAATGGCCACAATAACGAACCTCGCCGCCGCTTTCAAGCATTTCCGGCAAAAGGAAATATCTTGCTAAATTTTCCAAATGGATCTTTCGAAGCGCATCAAACGGCATATTACAGCGATACCCCACGAATTTCGGGCGATTTGCCACCCCGGATTCGAAAAAACGTGCGAAGCGGAATTTCGAAATTTGGGCTTTTCTGCCCCCATCCAAATTTCCTTCGGGGCACTGGACTTTACCGCAAAGCTCGAAGACGCCTGGATGCTTTCCGCATTTTCCCGCACTTGTACGCGAATCCTGATGCGCATCGCCAAATTTTCCGCCGAAAATTTTGGACGCTTGGAAAAAAAATCGCAAAGCATTCCCTGGGAACTCTACTTTCCTCAAAATTCCCTTCCCACAATCCGCGTCACCTGCAAAAAATCGCGACTATACCATTCGGATGCCATCGCCGAACGTTTGCGCCCCTTTGTCGAGAACGCCCTCGAAAAATCGGGAGAGGAAAGCGCAATGCCGTTTGCGCAAAATCTGTTCGTCCATTTTGAAAACGACCTCTGCCAATGCAGCGTGGATCTCGCAGGCACTCCTCTTTACAAACGCGGCTTTGAACGCCATGTGGAAGAAGCGCCTATTCGCGACACCCTTGCCGCATCCATCCTTTTGGAGTCGGGGCTTTTGCAAACCCAGAAGCTCTTTGACCCCATGGCCGGCAGCGGTACATTTTCAAGCGAAGCGGCCCTTCTTTTGGCGGGAGCGAATCTTTGGAAAACCAGGAACTTCGCCTTGCAATCCGCCCCATCCTTTAGACCTGCGGCCTGGAACTTCATCACGAACAACACGCCGGGATTAAAGCTCGCCGACGACCTGAAAATTTTTACCGGGGACATTTCCACAAAAGCCTTTGAAACGCTGGAATACAATCTGAAAATCCAAGGAGCGGCTCCCTTTTTGAAACCCCTTCCTCCCGACGCATTGGAAATTTCCCACAGCGACTTTTTCCTTTTGCCCAAACCCAAAAGCTCTTGCCTGCTGGTGCTGAACCCGCCATACGGGAAAAGGATTCACGCCGATGTTCCCAAACTCTACAAGGAAATCGGTAAAAAAATCCGCTCCGATTTTGCACTTTCACATTTTGCCGTCATCGCCCCCAACGCCGAAGCCGAAAAAGCGCTAGCAATTCCGTTCCAACGAAAAATCCGCACACTGCACGGTGGCATCGAAATTCACGTTCTCATCCAATAAAGAATTACACACAACCAAACCCAAATGTGCGAAACCGCCCATCCAAAGAAAAGCATTTTCGTGAATTTGGATGGGGCGTTTCCCGCCTGCGGCGGGTCGCTCCCTAGCGTTATCGCCTTCGGCGTCCGTTCAGCCAGCCTTCGGCGTGTCCGAACCCATTCGGGCGTCGGTCGCTAACGCAAAAACCGTTTTGAATCTTGCCGCGAAAAGAAAGGTTTCCCCCTTTCAACCCCATTCACTGTCCGCCTTTTTCCACATGACGGGCTTCTTCCTTTCCCCGCATCACCAGACTCTTAACAAGACCGAGCAAGGCACTCATTTCAAAACGGGTCGGCTCCAAACGCTGCAAAAATTCCCGAACAGCGGATTCCGTCCAAGTATTGTTCTGGTAGCGGTCCGTCAAATGCCCGTGCAAATATGACAAAAAATTTTCAATCTGCCCGATATTCGCTTTTTCAATGCGACCCCGTTTTAACGGAACCCGGTCCGTGCGCAAACCCGGATTATTCAAAAGTCCCGAACGGCAGAGTTCATAACACGCCGCCGTTACCGCTTGGGCAAGATTCAGGCTCATCTGCCCGGGAACGGGGATTTCACAAATCATCGCGCAGCGTTCGATTTCTTCCAAGGAAAGTCCGCACGATTCCCGTCCAAAGACCAAAGCGATAGTGCCGTCTTTCGGCAAGAACTCGGTAATGTGCGGAAGGGAGGTGTGCGGAATAATCGTATCAAATCGGCGACGGGAAAAAGCGAACGCATAATGCGCAGTCGAAAGCGCTTCGTCCAAGGAATGCACGACCTTGGCGCCATCGAGAATTTCCGAAGAATTGTGCGCCGTCCTGTAAGATTCCGGATTCACCGCATCCCGTTTCGGATAAACGATATACAATTCCGAAATCGCATTGCAGTGCATGGCTCGAGCGACAAAGCCCACATTGTGCGGATGCTCGGGTTCTACAAGGACAATTCGAAAAGTAAGCACTGGCGACCTCGATCAAAAATTAAATTTTCCACGCAAAATCCTTCCCGCGGATTTCGTTCCGTACAAATTCACACGATTCCGTTTTGGCTCCGTCAAAAAAGATGACGTGATCCAATTTCACCTGGGCGGCAAGCTCCACGCCGGGCATGAGTACCGCAGCCTTGGCAAAGGGAAGAAGTTCAGCAGGAACGCCAAAATTCCCCACACCGAGTTCCTTTCGGCGAAAATCACAGGCGCGCATCAATCCTTCGGGAGAACCCATGTCAATCCACAAAGCCCCCCGTTGGCTCACATCTACAAACGGCGGCGTTCCCTGCTCGCAAAGGCGTTTCCAAAAATCGCGAATATCTTTTTCCGAAGAACGAATCATCTGCAATGCCCGCTTGGAATACCAGGAAATCCCCGAAAAAGTCGCTCGTTCTTTTGTACGCAATCCGAAGCGATTCTGGATTCCCGCCATATAGCCGGATTTCAAGGAAATCGTATTCACCGCCGGATTATCCACGGCGAGCAAGGCACAGGGCGCACCCGACGAACGGGAAAGTTTCAAAAAGGATTTCAAATCGAAACGGCAATAGCAATCGGAATTCATCACCAGAAGTTCATCGCAGGGATCTTCCGCATTCATCCGGAAAAGCGGTCCGCCCGTTCCCAAAATCTCCGGGGTTTCCACCCACACCTTTTCCACGCCGAAAGCCGTCGCCGCCTGCAAAAGCGATTCCGCCATATAATGCGCATTGATGTGGATATGCGCCTCGGGAACGGTGTGCGCCAAATCCATCTGATGTTCCAGAATCGTTTTATCGACAACCCGGACCAGCGGTTTTGGCATTTGCAAAGTCAGCGGGCGCAACCGGGTGCCAAGCCCCGCAGCAAGAATCAGTATGCGCACTTACAGTTCTCCGTTTTCAATAAAATCCTTCCGAAACGTTCCCGAGCCCAACAAAATATCGATGGGAAGCTTTTCATATTCGTATTCATAAGGAGGATTCTTCCAAGCGAAATCATTCGGATATTCATGCAGCAAATAACGCAAAATGCGAACCGCCATTTCAAAAGACCGGAATTTTTCCCTGTCCAGGACATGGATTTGCGCACCGCCGCAAATTTGCCCCGCGCCTTTGTGAAAAGTCGGCTGAAAATAATTTTCCCGAAAATAGACGCCGGGCAATTTTAAACCGTTCAAGTAGCGGCAAAGTTTTTTCGCATCGATAAAAGGCGCGCCGAAAAGTTCAAACGGTCGAGTCGTGCCGCGGCCTTCGCTGACATTCGTCGCTTCAAAAAGGCACATCCCCGGATACACGATTGCCGTATCCAGAGTCGGCATATTCGGCGAGGGCATCACCCACGGAAGCCCCGTTTCATCAAACCACATCCGCGAATCGTAGCCGTCCATTTCCATCACATGCAGTTCGACATGCGGAAAGCATTCTTCTTGAAACTGGCGGGCAAGCTCGCCAATCGTCCTGCCATGCCGGATGGGCAATTTCCAAAGACCGACAAAGCTCGTATAATCCAAATCCAGAACAGGACCTTCCACCGTATTTCCCAAGGGATTTGGACGGTTCAAAACGATGACGGGGATATTCGCCTTTTCACAGGCTTTCATGCAAAGAAAAAGAGTCCAGATAAACGTGTAGTAACGGGCGCCGACATCTTGCATATCCACAAAAAGCACATCGAGGTGGGAAAGCATTTCAGGGGAAGGTTCCCGCGTTTTTCCGTAAAGGCTGTAAACCGGAATTCCCAGTTCCGGATCCACAGAGCCTTCCCATTCAATCATGTTGTCCTGGGTATGCCCCAGAATGCCGTGCTGCGGACCGAAAAGCGCGGACAATTTGAAAAGGTTGCCGTCAAAACGGCGGAGAATTTCCAAGGAGTGGTGTAAAGAGGAATCGATGGACGCCGGGTGCAGGAGGGCCCCCAGACGCTTTCCGCGCCATTTTTGCGGATACGAATCTTCAAAAGAGGAATAAGCTAATCTGACTGTCATTATTTGCTATATTTTGAGGTGTAAACTAAAATATAAGTAGTTATATCAAACAAAAACGTAAATCCCATCAGGAAATCACAAATGCCTTATCTGAACAAAGTGATGCTCATTGGAAACATCGGCAAGGATCCCGAAACAAAAGTCACTCCAAGTGGCCGCAAGCGCGTATCCTTTTCACTCGCCACCTCTCGCCGCTACCGCGATGCCAGCGGAGAAACCCGCGAACAGACGGATTGGCACAACGTCGTCGGTTGGGGAAAAACCGCCGACATCATCGAGCAACTCGGAGTCCACAAAGGCATGACCCTCTATGTGGAAGGCACTTTGACCTATCGTTCCTGGGATGACCAGAACGGCCAGAAGCGCTATGCGACAGACGTCAATATGGAAACCTTCCAGCTTTTGACTCCGCGCAACCAGGGCAATTCTTACCAGAACAATAACGCTTACCAAAGCAACGGGTCTTACCAAAACAGCAACTCTTACAACCATCCTCCACAGCAGCCTTCGACACCTAGCTACGGGCGTTCGCCGACAATCAATCCGCAGCCTTCACTCCCGCCGATGGAAATGGAACAGCAGGACGATGATCTGCCCTTTTAACCCAGGCAAACAGGCGTAGCCATGCTGGCTTTTGATCTTATCGGTTTGGCGATACTGTGGAGTATCGGACTGCTGGCTCTAATCCAGACAATCAACTCCCGGAGCGCCTTTCGCGCATCGCTTTCTGGAATCATTACCGTCGTGATTTTTTTGATTGCCTGCGTTTTCAGTTATCTGAAAATCGAGGGCTACGGCTCGTTCGTTTCTCCCGAGCTTTCCCCCACGTCCATTCTGGCGACAAATCTTGCCATTGGCAATGCGGAAAGCGGGACGTCGGATGGAAAAAAACTCTCGTCAGAGGATAGACCTTCGGGAGCGAGCAGCGCGACAAACGCCATCCATTCCTTGGAACGCTATGTCGCTTCGGCGGTAAAAATCGCCGATGAGGCAAACGCCTTGGCAAGCCGGATTCTTGCGACAAAGCCACTCGCCAACGACATCGACGAAGCAACGCGGGAAAAGGCGGAATCCAAAGCGCTCGCCATCCGGAACAAAACGGCTCAGCTCAGCGACAAGGCGACTTCCCTTTTTCACCCCAAGAGCGTCAGCCTGCAACACCAGAATCTGGTTCGGGCAACGGAAGGCCTACGCCTAGCGGGTTATGCGCTGCACGCCTATACGACAATGGAAAATTCCGCGGACAAGCAAGAGCAATTTGAACAAAGCATGCACCAGTCCGCAACCGCACAAAAAACGCTTGCCGGATTCAAGTCCGAACTCGACAAGCTCCAACAAAAATGATTTTATACACAAACAACAACAGAGGCCAACTATGAGTCGCAATGTTGCAATCGTCGGCGCCACCGGCGCAGTAGGGCAAGAACTGATTTCCATTTTGGAACAGCGCCATTTTCAATTGGATTCCCTAAAACTTCTCGCCTCCAAACGCAGTGCCGGGCGCAAAGTCCAATTCCGCGGCGAAGAATTGACGATTGAAGAACTCACCCACGATTCCTTCAAAGGCGTGGATATCGTATTCTCCTCCGCAGGCGCAGCCATTTCCCAGGAATTCCTCCCGTCTGCAGTCAAAGCGGGAGCAGTCTGCATCGACAACACCAGTTTTTATCGCATGGATCCTGCGGTTCCCCTGGTCGTTCCCGAAGTCAATCCGGAAGACATCAAATTGCACAAAGCCGAATTTGGCGGCAAGGGAATCATTGCGAATCCGAACTGCACAACCATCATGATGGTCGTCGTTCTCAACCCGATTGAAAAGCTTTCGCACATCAAAAAAATCCACATTTCTTCTTACCAGAGCGCAAGCGGAGCCGGTGCCGTCGCCATGGAAGAGTTGCAACAGCAATACCGCGACATTCTGGAAACGGGTTCCACCAGCCATATAGTCAAGTTCCCGCACCAGCTCGCCTACAATGTGATTCCGCAAATCGACAAGATGACGGAAAACGACTACACGAAAGAAGAGATGAAAATGTACAACGAAACCCGTAAAATCATGCACAGCGACGTTCGCACGAGCGCGACCTGCGTGCGGGTCAGTTCCCTGCGTTCGCACTCCGAATCCGTCTGGTTTGAAACGGAACGTCCGCTTTCTGTCGAAGAAATTCGCCAAGCATTGAAAAACGCTCCGGGAGTCACTCTCAAGGACGATCCGCAAAACTACGTCTATCCGATGCCTCTCGAAAGCGCCGGCCACGACAATGTTTACGTCGGTCGTATTCGCAAGGATCTGGCGGACGACAACAGCAATACCCTTTGGCTTACCGGCGACCAAATCCGGAAAGGCGCTGCGTTGAACGCGGTCCAAATCGGCGAGCTGCTATAATTTTTAGAAAAAATCCGAATGAACCGCTGGCGATATGAACTCCAGCGGTTTTTTTGCGCCCCCCCCAAAAAAAATGGGAATCATGGACGAAGTTCTGCCTAGAAAATTACCCCAAAGCCTTGATAGTTTCATCATTGCGAAGCGCGAACGATGAATCCGTCATGGCGAGGAGCAGAGCGACCCATGAGTCTTGGGAACTTGTTCCCTTAGACGAATTGTCCCTTCCAGGGATACTTCAACTATGGAATCAAAGATTCCAAGTTTCAGGGATGCAAAGCCCCATGAGTCTTGGGAACTTGTTCCCTTAGACGAATTGTGCAAAGCCGAAGCAATCTTTGTTTGCATTAAGATAGCCTTGCTGCTATGCAGCTCGCAATGACGGGCAACTGTCTTTATCCACCCACCCTGCTGTTTTGAGTTTAATATAGAATGACGGGTGAGCAATCCAAGAATTGCCGTCCACATTGAGGATCCCTCAACCAGAGCAATAATTGCCAAGTTTCGTAAGAGCATCCTGTCGCCAACAGGCAGGTCGCTCGCAATGGGACCCGTGGCCTGTGAAAAAGCCTGAAATTCCATTTCGCAATATGGAACCCTTGAATTTTTGTCTAGTCAAAGCCTACTACGGGCGGAACAAAAAGCCACAGATCCTTCAGGATTGCATCCAGTTCCTTATACCTAGGCGAGCTCCAAATGGTCCTGTCTTCCGTGATGAGCTGGTTGGGATAGTAATATCCCAACACCCCAATGACAAGCCCCTTTCTATCGAAAAACTGCATGGAACAAACGAAATCGTTCACAAACTTTACATCCTCCTCGGGAGATATGGAAGGTTTTTTGCTTCCCGTTTTTTTAAAGCTCAAAAGCAGTTCTTTCACTTTGTCCATTTTTTCCTTTGGAATATACGCCCTCACACCAATGGTGTCGAGAAAGGGAACCTGCAGCACCACCACTCGGTCTGTTCTTTCCACGACAAATTTCAAATCGCTCTCATCTCGAATTGACACTTTTTGCGAATATAAATATTCAAGGTGCGTCATTGAAGAATAGCCCTTCATCTCCGTAGCCAGAACCGACGCGACCGCCAAACAAACAAAAAGGATTGCGTTCTTCATCTATTCCCCCACATACCATTTTTCATGCTTATATACCTTGGGCGTGTACTTTCGTAAAGTATCTCTTGGAGTAATCAAAAAGAGGGGCAGCCCCACCTCTTCCGACAAGAAAAGATCTCCGCTAACATTTCCATTTTCATCTCTGAGGCGAGTTGAAAATTCTTCACTATTGTATTGAGGATTCTCGGCCCCGTGAGAATGAATGATGCCAACAATTTTTAGATCTTCCAGGCCCTCTTCTTTCCTTCTTGCTTCTAAATCAGAGAGAAGAAACCCATCTACATTACCAATAACAGGATTTCGAAATGTGCGAAACAATCCATTCGAGGTTTCGAAAATGTAGCTGACACATTCCCTGTCTTCATATATAGAGAACAGATTGTTCTCCTGCGCCCACTGGCGAGCGGTTTCGTTCATTGATTCAGATACGAAACAACGTTTTTTTGCCAGCCTGTCTTCGGCGATATCGAGTTCCCTACCAAAATTCCTGACAAGAGTATCGTGTTCATCCTTCGAGGATTCAGGCTTTCCGAAATTCCAAGCAAAGGAGTCTTGTTCATCCTTCGGGGATTCAGGCTTTCCGAAATTCCAAGCAAAGGAGTCTTGTTCATCCTTCGGGGATTCTGGCTTCCCGAAATTCCAAGCAAAAGTGCCCTGTCCATCCGTCGAAGATTTGGAATTGTTAAAATTCGGCATAACGCCTCCTTTGATGAATGTTTTGTAATCCTGACATCGCTCTACCACGCCCAAAGTCGTCCCTTCCTGATTTCCTCGTCAGGACCGCCAATTCAACGGCAACAAGCACTGCACAAGCTAACAGCACAAAGATACATTAAATTTTATCCAAAAGGGCAATGTTTTTGCAGGGCGGATTTAAGTCGCCAAGTAAATTTGTTTAACTCGCCTAGAAATATACTCTAACGGAGTTAAATATCCAAGCCGTTTTCTAGACCTGTTGTTCAATTTCCACTCAATCCATTTGACTTCAGCCCTTGTCAAACTCTCGAATAAAGTTCCCTTGGGCAGATATTGACGGATCAGTCCGTTCATGTTCTCGTTCGCTCCCCGCTCCCACGAGTGGTACGGGTGTGCAAAGAAGTAGTCGACTTCGAGCTTTTCGGCCATCCTTGCGTGTTCCGCGAATTCCTTGCCGTTGTCCGACGTAACCGTGTGCAGAAGTTCCTTGTAAGGCTCAAATGCGGCGACCATCGTTTCCGCCAAATCATCGGCATCCCTTGTCTGCAGCGGTTCCAGAATGCAGAAGTTCGACATCCTGTCGTCGACCATCCGCTGGTCCTTTATGGAACCGCATCCGTCCTTGGCTGGAGACCGCTGGCGATACTTCTTGTTGCCGTGTCTGAGGTGTTTTTCAAACTCGGAATTTCCCCCGATGTGGCGATAAATTGACGGGAAGTCTGGCGTCACCTTTCCTTCCAGATTCAAGAATCATCGCGTCGAGTGCAGTCCAAACTTCTTCGCCTGCTTTGTCGCCCGCTTTTCGGCCTTCTCCGGATTGTATCTTTTTGCTCCGCCATTACGGGAAATTTCCTTTGAAATGCCTCCCGGCGATATTTTCAGCATTCTAGCGATATCCTTTTGGAGTATTCCTGCTTCCAGCAGGGCCTTGATTTGGTATCTTTTATCGCGGTTAAGTCTCATCGCTTGTCCTTTTCTTGGTCGAAAACACAAGCTAGAAACCTGGCCATCCCTGGAATTCATTTTCTAGGGATTTTTTTGTTTTCAGCCAAGATTGGATTTACTTAGCGATGATAATCCGCGAGAGTATTTGGTGGAAAATCATATATAATTTCCCCCAAAAAGAATATTTCTTTAATCAAAGACTTTTTCTTCGAGGAAAAAACATTCCCTTCAAAGGGTGAACTTTCCTTCAAAACGAAAATGTCTCGCCCAAATGCGGCTGCCCGTTCAAAACGTTTTTTTTTCAAATGTTGAATGCCTTCGCAGAAGAGGGTGAATCATTTTTTATTTCGAGCCAAATCGTTTTCTAGCATCTTTTTGTATTTTAAAAACACCACATTCAAGAGGGTTCATGATGAAAAAAGCAACGTTCATTCTTCCCACCCTGCTCTTGCTCGCCGGGAGCGCCTTTTCCCAAAACGCATTAACCGCCTCAGAATCCAACCCCAACGCCATGGGCTGGATGCAAGGATTTCCACCCGAAAAGGGCAAGCTCCTTTACGCCAAGGACGGTTCCTTTTTCACCTTCCCGGGGCTGCGCTACAGCGTAAACCATATCCGGGAATTTTACCCGACAAAAGTCGTCCCGGCATCCGAAGAAGACGATCATCCGTTCAAAATAAAGCTGGATAAAAAAATCGACCAGATTCAATTCGTGCCCTGGGGAGAAACATCACCCATCACCTGGAAAGAATCCCTGGACAGAAATTATACCGACGGCATCATCGTGCTGCACAAGGGTAAAATCGTTTACGAAGCTTACCCCGCAGGCCTTACCGCAGAAGGCACACACGCCGCCATGTCCGTCAGCAAATCTTTCGCAGGCACCATCGCCGCCATTCTCATTGCGGAAAATCGGCTGGATCCCAAGAAACTGGTGACCGACTACATTCCCGAATTAAAAGGCTCCGGCTTTGAAGGGGCCACCGTCGAAAATGTTCTGGACATGACCACCGCCATCCAATACAGCGAGAATTACAACGATCCCAACGCAGAAATCTGGAAGTTTTCCGAATCGGGCAACCTCTTCCGCCCGGATTCCTACAAAGGCCCCCAGAACTATTACGAATATCTGAAAACCGTCAAAAAGATTCCCGGCAAGGAACACGGCGAAGAGTTCGGTTACAAGACCATCAATACGGAACTGATTGGCTGGATTGTCTCCCGCATTACCGGAAAAAGTCTCGCCGATTTGGTTTCAGAAAAAATCTGGAAGCCCATGGGAGCGGTTTACGACGGCTATTACCAGCTGGGCACGGACGGCATCGCCTTTGCGGGCGGGGGCTTCAACCTGAACTTGCGGGACATGGCACTCTTTGGCGAACTCCTTCGGAACGGCGGCATTCTAGATAAAAAAAGAATCTTGCCCAAGGAAGCGGTTCAAGAAATTTCCCGCGGAGGCAGCCCCGAAAAGTTCAGCAAGGGTGGCGAATATCCGCTGCTAAGCGGTTGGAGCTATCACAATATGTGGTGGATTACCAACAACGCCAACGGCGCATTTATGGCCCGCGGCGTACACGGACAAGCCATCTACGTGGATCCCGCGGCAAAAATGGTGATTGTCCGCTTTGCATCCAATCCCCAATCCTCCAACAAATTCATCGACCCGATTTCCATCCCCGCCTACGAAGCCTTGGCGAATTACTTGATGCGCAAAAAGTAATCGTTCAGGATTTGCGAAGAATCAACCGACGATACCCCTGAGCATTCCACTCGGGGGATTTTTTAGCAAATGGAACGGTCGCCTCGTTCCGAAATTCAAAAACATTGCCGTCATCATCTTTCCATTTGGAACCCGACGAAAAATCCTGCGCATCCAAAAGAACGGAATCCGCAGCCGAAATCAAAACTTCCCGACCGCCATCCACAACATTTTCCTTCGCCACGCAAAAATCCGGAAGCCCGAACGGTTCCAATCCCAAAGTGAATAGAGAATCCGAAGTTTCTATAAAATTGACAAAGGCTTCCAGCGGAACATCGCCCGAAACGAGTTCCAGAAAAACTTTCGCACTCCAGGCGCATCCCGAATTTTCCACATAAATGCCAGACGCCAAATTTTCCAAAAGCTTTTTGGCGACAGGCAAAAACGACAGAAATTCCTCGGGAGACTTCGCGACAAATTGCAAAAAGAGAAGCGACCGGTGAGCAGAAATCGCCTTAGATTCTTCTTCGGAAAGCGGCGCGTGCTCGGCAAAAAGAGCTTCCAAAGCGGCAGCCGGTCCCTGCAAAATCGGCGAATAAAACATCGGCGAGCCGGGAATAATCACCTGTTTTTTAGAAAGATCCAAGTGCATCTTCTCCATTAAAATCCGAGGAGCCTCGTCCAAAGAAGAATACAAGGGAAAAGCAATGGTAAAAGGTTTCATAAAACGATTCCATTTTTAGGATGTGATTTCAAAACGGCGGCGGCTTCAAGCAAAGAATCTTTGGAAATCTGATTTTGAAAAAGCAGCCCCGCGATTCCCGACGCCAAAAGAGTCTTGCCCAAATAAAGCTGTTCTGTCTGCCCCGGAGTCGGCACAAAAATACAGGAAGCACCCAAAATTCGCATATCCATAACCGTACTGTAACCGGAACGAGAAACAACCGTTTCCGCATGGCGAATCGTCTCGGCCAAAAGAGGGGTTTCTAGATGATTGAAAACCGAAACGTTGGGCGGCACGGCGGGCAAATCCGAACTACCGGGAAGCCCTCGAACAAGAGCATGGCACCCCGGAATTTCAGAAAAAGCCCGCAGCAATTTTTTTTCAAAAGCCGTCCGCATGGGTTCCGGACCCGAAAGCAGAGCCAAAAAGCGAAATTCTTGAAAAGCATTTTCCGTAGCTTTATTTTCCATTTCGGCAAATCGGGATTGTGGACCTACATAGCGAATTTTTTGATTCAAATTTTCGTCGGCATAAGCAACGTGCGAAAGCCTTCCCGCGAGTCCCGGAAAACGTTCCTCGTCGGGAATCCATATTTCATCGAAGTTTTGCATTTGACGGCAATGCCAAAGAATGCCGATTTTTTCAAATAGGCGAAAGACGCCGGGAAAAGCGATGCGCAGCTGGTGCGTCATGTAAATGTTCCGAACACCCTTCGCATAAAAGCCAAAACGGTTGTCCGAAAAAATCACATCGTATTGGCGTTCCCGAACCAGCCGCTCTGCAGTCTGATGTTCCTCGGCGACGACTTTTTGAATCCGATGCAAATGGGTTAAAAGCCATAGCGGGAATTCAAACCCGTGCTTCGGATAGCGAATCGCATAACTCGAGATGGGAATTTGCTTCAAATCCGGAAACTCCGTTTTATAGAGTGCGGCAATGCTCCCCGAAACGGCCAATTCCACCGTCGCATTTTGCCGCAAAAAATCCCGGATGATGGGAATGGAGCGTGTCGCATGCCCTAGCCCCCAATCCAAAG
This sequence comes from Fibrobacter sp. UWS1, assembly GCF_002300445.1. Classification (NCBI taxonomy): domain Bacteria; kingdom Pseudomonadati; phylum Fibrobacterota; class Fibrobacteria; order Fibrobacterales; family Fibrobacteraceae; genus Fibrobacter; species Fibrobacter sp. UWS1. The sequence continues at coordinate 956,959 of NZ_NSGW01000002.1, read as the reverse complement.
GCGCAACAAGGACCTTCATCATTTTCCGCCCGACAGCCAAGCATTCGCCCAGTCGCCATGATCGCAGTTCTTGTCCCCTCCACGATCCAGGCGCAATTCCAAAGAACGCACACCGCGGATCTTCACTTGAATCGGCAGAGATTCGCCTGAATAAATGCGCCTCGAACGCCAGACCGGCTTTCCATCCGTCCAAACGGCAAATTCCGCACCGTCGCCACAAGCGCTTTCGTCATCCAGCCCGACAACGGCGTGAAGCATTTCAAAATCTTTCGGCAAAGAAAAGAGCAGACGGGAATTCGCGTGGGAGCCAATGCCAAAACGGAACGACTCTCCATTTATGCGCAATGTGTGGTGTTCCACGCTCTCGTCCATCTGGGGTTCTCCCCAATCCTGTTCAAATTCCACCATCGGCAAAGTCGAAAGGAGCGCCACGTCGTCCGCATCCACAAAAGCATCGCGAATGATGCGCACCGTATCGTCTGGCACATAGAACGCGAAAGAATACCGGGAAAGCCCTGCGGGCAAATCCGAAATCGTCAAGGAATCCGGCGAAGAATCCAAAACGCCTTCCGTCAAAAGATCATTCCCCCGCCAGACGTGATAAGCCACCGACTCCGGGAAATTTTTGGACAAAGCAAACACGCCTCGCCCATCTTCAAGCTGCATTTCCCCAACAGAAATTCCTTGCGCATAAAGGGAAAGTCCGTGTTTCGCGACCACACGATGCACCGTCAGCGGATAGCCAAACAAACGGTTCTCCACGAGAACTTTTTCGACTTTGTATCCTTCCAGAATGGAATTGATTTGATCCGTCGTTTTAAAACCGACAACTCGCGACTGGCGATTCACCTGCCCATAACCATCCTGCCCGCGCACAAGATAGATATTGCCGCCGCTTTCCGCCTGGTATTTGGCAAACTCGTCTGTGCCCCAGCCCATAAACGTCCTTTCGCTAAAACTGGAATGACCCGAAGCCAGCATTTGCCACGGACGCGCATAAATAAAAATGGAATTTTCCGGGAACTTTTTCAGATAGGAGTTCAAATAGTTTTCTTCGCCGAGCAATTTGTTTTTGTAATAAAGCATATTCGCTTCAAAACTGGACGTATGCCAAAGCGCCAGCCCCGTAGAAAGCGCAACGGCAATTAACGCAGCCACTTGAGAAGAACGCTTGAAATTTTGCAAACGGACTTCCAAAAAATCGCTGACGCCCAAAGCCATAATCAAAGCAAACAAAGGCAACGCCACCAGAACATAACGCTGGTTGATATCGATTTCAAAAGTGCCGGACACATTCAAAAGGATGACAAAAATCTGAATGCAAAAAAGAAATCCCAGCACAAATCCGCGGCGATAACGTTTTTGAAAAATCATCCGATACAAAAGCCAGAGCGTCGCCAAAAGAAGAATCACGGTAAATGTCGTATAAAACGGATTTTCCAAAATGTCGCCCCGAGCCGAATCGCTGCCCAAGTTCAACATTCGCACCGTATCGGTCTTTAAATTGAACCAAAAATTGGAAAGCGAATGCGCCGCATGAGTGCCACCCTGAAAATCATAGCCACGATAAGCGGCCATCGTATTGACCGCAGGCCAACAAACGGCGACAACAGAAAGAACGAAAAGCGGCAAGCGATAAAATTCCGCCCGAAAATAGCGGAAATAGTAAATGGCAAAGGGAGCAAACGCAAACACGGTTTCCTGCCGGGTTCCCGAAAACAGGCCCAGCAACGGAACCGTCAAAAGAAAATGTTTCCACTTAACTTCTTTCGGGGGGACAAGCGCATACCACGCCATCAAAAATGCCAAAAGGAATATATACAGGACTTCTGTCGAAGCGGAACGCGACTGCATCAAAAGAATCGGCATTCCCCCTAAAAAAGCCGTCGCCGCCAAAGCACGCCAATCGCTTTTCAGCCAAATCGTGAGCGCCAAGAAAAAGGCGACCAGACTCATCAAATAAAACGGCAGATTCACCAGAAGAGCCGTATCCCGGTTCGGATCGGCAAAAAGAAACACCAGCGAATAGACAAAGCCCAGAGCCTTGCCTTTAAAATTATTCACTTCGACTCGGCAATCCAAAACGCCATCTTTCCAAATGCCCTCATTGCAGATGCCGCCGCTCTGTTCAAAATACATCTGCAACCCCATCGATTCCCAACTGGTTTCATCGGATAAAACCCGGTGCGAATTTTCAATATGGTTTACAGAAAAAATCGTGAAAAAAATCAGCAGGCCGAATAAAACCGCCAGACTTTTCCTGGAAGGACAATGCGAACGTACTCGAGAGACCAGTTCTTTCGCATTTGCCACAACGCCCACAATCAATGCCACAAAGGTGGCAAGAGTTGCATAATATCCCCATTGAATATCCCAAGCACGGGCAAAGGAAACGGAGAGATGATTAAAAATCAAAAATGCACCGAGAAGGACCAGCAACGTTAAAAAAATAGCTCGCCCTTCCTTGACGGTTATCGGAAATGAATTCGCTTCTTTTTTCATACGCCAAAGATAAAAATATTTGCCGAGCGATTGCGCATCCTGCGTGTCATTTCGACCGGAGCATTAGCGGAATGAAGGAATCCTACTTGTGCAATGCGTTCCCAAATTCGAAAATGCCCGCCCAATCCCCAAATGCCATCAATGAACATTGTCCACATGCATTCTTCGGCGGCGGAAAACGTTTTCAGCTTTGACATATTTCATCTTTCAAAGCGTTCATGTTTTATTGATCCAATCGCTTTTCTGACAGACGCAACGATGAGTATCAAGGCCATTCTAATGATTATCGGGGAAACTCCCCCCCTTGATTTTACTTCTGTTGAAAATCGGTTTCATCCTCCCGTTTATCGGCTTTTGCATTGGAAGCGGCTACATTTTCATCCCATATTGGGGATTCTTCTGTTTTTCCCTCGGATGCAGCCAAAATTTAAAAGCAAAAAACCGGCACTTTTACAGCACCGGTTTCAAAAGCCAAAGTGAAATCGTTACTTGACTTCGAGATAATAGGACTGAAGAGTCTTGCCGTTCGACGACACGACAACCAGCTGCTTTCCTTTCGGGAGAGTTCCCTTGACCGCAAAAAGACCTTCTGCACGGTATTCCACAGCAAGATCCGTCTTTTTGGAAACATCCGGGAAAATGCCCTGCTTGTCTTGATCGAATCCCTGGCAGTCCGCATGCGCAGAAACCGCAGCCGTTGCAGCCGGATAAGAAGCCACTTCCACAGCGGTCGTCACGGAACCCGGATTGCAATAGAGGAAATCGACAGCCGCATCGACGACCTTCGCATCGGGAAGCTTGTTCAGCTTGATGTCTTTTTTGGATTTCTTCTTTTCCTTTTTCTGGTTCGGGGCGGAAGCCTTCATATCCTGTTCAAAGCTGATGCGGAGACCGGCGAGAGATTCCTTGCAGGTCGTCGAGAAAATCGCCCATTCGTTGGCAATCTTGGTTGAATTTTCACCCGGAACATAAAGGCCCGGAGAGACCGTGTCCGGATATTCATACAATGTGATTTCCTTGTTCGGTTCCTTGTCGGTGGTCGTAAAGGTCTGCTGCCCCAAAATGTATTTGTTGCGGCGCGCCTTGATGAGATACTTGCCCGTAGGAACTTTTTCAAACTTGAACTTGCCTTCTTTCAGCATATCCTTGTAGGCATATTTCTGGGCGTGCGTTCCATAGATAGTGGAATCCATCCAGACGGTCGGCATTTCAACAGGCTTTCCTGTAAACGCATCCACGACCTGACCGGAAATCGTTCCTGTTTTCTGGCAACCGACGAAGGAAAATACAACAGCGGCTGCGGCAAGGGGGAGCAAAATTTTCTTCATAACAAAATTCCTCAATCTGTTTTTGATGGCGCAAAGATAGTTTTTTTCAAGGAAAGTTTTTAGCCTGCTTCTAAAAAAGGCTTTGATTTATCGAAGGGCACTTGTCGCTAACCGCTAATTACTAACCACTGATAACTGACTTTAGTCGCGGCCTTAAATCGTCTTGGAAAAAACGCCTTCCCGCTGCGCGTTCCGCATCAGAGGATCCAGTTGCATCGCCAAATAGCGGATGACAAGGGTTCCAAGCTCCGTCGCTTCCATTTCGTTTTCGGATTTTTTGACAATCAGCTTGTCCTTTTCCAAATCCAGAAGCCTGTCCCAGCCCGCACCGACAACCCGCTTTTCTTCGTCTGACACCGCCAGTCGCCGATTGCACATCAGGCGTTCAATGACATCGCGAATGACGCGTTCCTCATAGGAAAGTTCTTCGCAACGGATTTCCGTCATGGCGTTCGCTTCGACAAGTTCTACATACTTCCGGCTTTCATGCACATTCTGCAAATACGCGTTGTCCAGCTGGGAAATGCCGCTGGAACCGAACGCATACACCTCTCCCGTCGTCGCCCGGGTGCAATAGCCCTGAAAATTCCGATGCAGAAGCCCCTGCGACAGAGCAATCGCCAAGGAATCCGCCGGATCCACAAAATGGTCCATGCCCACATCCATAAAGCCGGCCTTTTTGAAAATTTCCCGCGCTCCCAAAAAGAAAGACAGCTTTTCGTGCGGCGTAGGCATGGCAAAACGCTCCAGCGTTTTTTGCGCTTCTTTCAACCAAGGCACGTGCGCATAGCTGTAGAGCGCAATCCGATCGGGGTGGACATCCGCCGCCGTTTCCACGCTTCTGTAAAAGCCGGACTCCGTTTGCGACGGCAAGCCGTAAATCAAATCCAGATTGATTCCCGAAAAATGCAGTTCGCGCGAAAGGGCGAGCAAATCCCGAATAGGCAAAAGGGACGGATCGCGCCCGATATTTTTCAAAACCTGCGGATCAAAATCCTGAATCCCGTAGCTCACTCGGTTAAATCCGATTTTCGCCAATTCCCGCAGCCGTTTTTCATCTATGGACGCCGGGTTGCATTCTATCGCGATTTCCGCATGAGGAGCAAAAACAAAACGTTCCCTTAACTTGTTCAAAATCCGTTCCAGATAGAAAAAAGGAACGCTCGTCGGCGTGCCGCCGCCAAAATGCACCTGCGTCACCGGACGAGAAGAATCAATCCAAGGGAGCTTTTGGTCCATTTCCGCCAAAAGAGCGGCGAAATAGCGTTCAGAGCCCGAACCGTCCGCGGGCAAAAGTTCCGACGTGCAGCCGCAAAAAAGGCAATGCTTCAGGCAATAGGGAATGTGAAAATAAAAGCTCACATTCTGCGGTTTGAGCACATTCGATTCCCGCCAGAGCCGTTCAATCTGCGACAGGTCCTTGGCAGCATGAAAAAGATTGGCCGGGGGGTAACTCGTATAGCGAGGCGCGTTCGTATTGTATTTCAAAAGGAAATCGATGATTTCGTGATCCATGCCGTTAATATAACAAAGTGAAAAATTCCTTTCCATCAATTTCCTTTGCGTAACTTTCAAGAGAGCCTCGCCATCTTGCCCGTCAAAAGGCCAGTGCCAGCAACAAAATTTCATTGATATTTCAAAAAGTTTACAAATTTTCAAAAAGATACTACTTTTTTTACGCTTTTTTTGGATGAGGTTTTATGCAACGCTTTTTGCCCACCGGAGCTACGACAGCTCTTCTTTTTTTAGTTCTCACCGCCCAAGCCGGAGCCGCAGAAGTACATGCCAAAGTACGTTCCGCATTAGGCGAAGCTTTGCGACAGAAAAAGGAATCGGCGGAATGGTCCGCCGTACGAATCGGCAATAAAATTTTTGAAAAGAATAGACTGAAAACCGGGAAAGAGTCCGAAATCGTAATGGCTTTGCCGGATGGCAGCATTGTCGTTGTGGAAGAGGAATCGGAAGTCTCCCTAGCCGAACTGAATACGAAAGAAAGCACCCCACAGACACAAGTCGAAATCCTTTCGGGAAACATCAGCTTTTCCGCCCAAAAACAAGTCCATCAGAAATCCTCCTTTTCATTTAAAACAAAACACGCCGTGGCTGCCATCCGTGGAACGAGCGGAGTCGTAGCCATATTTCGCAATCAATCTATTTTTAGCCTTGCTTCCGGAAAATTGCAGATAAACAGCGATCTCTTCTTAAACGGCGGAGAAACGCTCCTCTTGGACTCTGCCGAGCACCGCGTCCTGCAGTTGGCATCTTCTGGAAATATAGAGTTCATCAAAAGCATTGAAGAAATCATCAAGGACTCGACAATCTCTTATCCCGAAAAGCTGGAACAAATCCTCAATGCGGATTCGATCTACCAAGAAAACCTGCAACGCCTACAATCGCAAGTTTCCTGCACCTTGGAGATACTCCCCGATACGGTTTTCAATCCAACCATCAAGCTGAAGGGAAAGTGCTCCGCCCAAAACGGAACGCTTCACGGTGCGCCGTTGGCCTTTTCCCAAGATGGCATGTTTAACCAAACCGTGGAATTGGATTCAACCGGATTTGGACCGAAAATTTTTCATCTTCATTGCAATGTAAACGAATACCTAGTGCCTTGCGGCGAATTCAAAACGTATTTCACTATGCGTAAAATTACGACAGAACTGGATTCCTCTGCGGGTTTCCAACTGAAAACGCTTTCGCCGGTCATTGCCAGCAAAGACGGGATTCTTCTGGAAGGGACTTATAAAACTCGAGATTCCCTCGCCATTTTGCGCATGAACATCAACGGCCAAATCTCTTCGGGCAATTTGATTTCCGAAGCCGACGGGAAAGAGCACGCGTTTTCCTACCAGGTGCCCGTAGCCAACAAACAGGAATTTTGCAATTTTTCCAAATTGTCCGTAAATTTCGCCTCCATGGAACGAATCCAAAGGGAAGAGCTGGATATAGACGTTCAAAAGGTCTGCGCCCAGAAAAAACGGAGCGCATCCACAGTCCATTTCAATTCCTACGATTCGCTGCGCTGTAACGCCGATTTTTTCGTTTCCAAAGCCCAAAATGATTCCGTATCGCTTGAAGTCCTTTTAGACGGAGCTTCCTATTTTAAAGAATCCATCTCCAAGAGCGCAAAAATTCGCGTTCCGTTAAAAAGCGGCATTCATGAATACAGCGTCGAAATCCAAAATTCGACAGGCAATAAAACCCGAACAACCAAAAGACTCGGCTGCTTCCCCGCCCAGAAATTCAGCATTTCCCTATTCGGAAATAAAACGGAAAAACTGAGAATCCCCCCGCCGCCATACGGTTCGACGGACGAAATCAGCAAGACTCTCCATTTCAAAATCCGCCTGGTCGAAAATGATCCCGAATATCTCACCCTTGTTTCCGTAACCCAAAACGGGCGAACGATTCTACGGGAAACAAACTCCCAAATACAAAGTCTGGATTACCAGATTCCTGTCACTTTGCAGAGAAACGGCAAGAACGTTTTTGAAATCAAAGTCCTTCACAAAAACGGTTCTTCGGAAACCGCCAGTAAAATTTACGAGGTTCGATAATGGCATTTCAAAAACGAACGGCAATCCTATTCTTCGCCGTTTCTTTGACCTTCGCGAGTACAGCTCTTTCCAGCGACCTCTCCCGAGTTTTAAGCAACGGCACATCGCCGCATTTCATTTCGGAATCGATAGTCGTCCAAGAAGGCGACAGTCTGGTTTTACCGGCTGGAACGGTTTTGCGCTTTGCCGCCAATGCAGGAATTGAAATCCGGGGAGGTTCTTTCGCTATTGCGGGCACTTCGGCAAATCCCGTGATTTTGGAATCCCAAGATTCCTCTGCGTCTTGGAAGGGAATTTCCATCGCCGAAAATACGCCGGTCATTTTACGCGGAGTACAATTCCAAAACGCCCAAGTCGCCATTTCGATGGAAAACGGAGTACTTGAATTGGAAAATGCGAAATTGGAAAATTCCAAGACAGCTGCGATTATCGCGACAAATTCCCTTTTGCACATTCGCCAAGCGGAGTTCATCAAAAACCGGACAGCGCTACTGCTTGCAGAAAACTCCAACGCCGGGTTTACCGATTTGACCGTGAAAGAAAATAAAATCGGTTTGCAATCCATGCAGAACACAACGATTCGAATCCATCGGGCTCATTTTTCGGAAAATGAAATTGCGCTATTCGTTATGGACGATTCTGAAATTTCGCCGAGCCAAACCGAAATTAAAAGCAACCGAGTCGGCGTTTTATCCCTCCAGGAATTGTCGTCCTCGCTTCAAAATTCGACATCCGAAAACCAAACGGATTTTTCTTCCGATTTGACGACGGCATCCACCCTCGTTCCCAATCTCGAAAAGAAGCCAGCAAATGCGGAACAGCAGCGCGCCTGGAAGCTTTCGGGAACGCTTGCCGCCGAAATCGGATACCATCTTGTTTTTATGCGAAAGAATCGAACCCATGAAGATTTTATTTCCGGCAAGGACACCGTAAAAAAAGGAGACCGCTATGAAAATTACTTCCAAATTCCCGGAAAATTCGGCAATTGGTACGCCGAAATTTTGGCGGAAACCGCCGACGGAAAAACGATCGAATTTTCTGCGGATCTTTCCAGCGATTCCTGGGACAAGTTCCGCGCCCACTCGGTAAAAACCGTTTATACCGATAAATTTCAGGAAATCGTCCTGGGCGATTTTTACCCGACCGGCGGAGAACTCTACCTCTCCGGAGTCAATGTTCTGGGCGCATCTTACGCATTGAATCTTTTTGAAAATCCACTCGGCGAATCCATGCTCGCTTTTGAAATTTTCGGAGGCGAAACCAAAGCCCCGAAATACCTTGGCAAAAAAAATTACGCATCTTACAAAGATTACATCGAAGAAGGCGAAGCCGAACCGCAAAGCATGATTTTGGGCGGAAGCGTCCACTTGACTCCCATTCACCCTTTGAATTTTGAACTCGGATTTATCGGCAGCAAGGATTACAAAGAAGATCCGTTTATTCGCGACGGGATGTCTTCCCGCATAAACACGGTAAACCCCTCCATTGATTCCAAAACTTTTTACGCCGACGTTTCTTGGAAATTCTTGGCAGACGCTTTGGAACTGCGCTTACAGACAGCTCTTGGGGTAGCCGACACCGCCGACGCAGCGATGCAACGCGCCATCAATCAGGTTTTTTATGAAGCGGGAATTTCCGTTTCCGACTTTGTCAAATTGCGTGAATTGATGAATAATCCGAAAAAAATCAAAACGTTAAGCAGACAGGAATTGCTTTCCCTCTTCAACGACAATGTTGCCCTATCTCCCGATGAAATGCGCACGGAATTGAGCCGTTTAATAACCGAAGCAAAGAAAATCCAAAAAGAATTTGAAAAGGAAGATCCGCCGGAAACAAATCTTGGCGATTTTGAAGGGCAGAATTTGGCGTTCGGCCTTTCTTTGAAATACGAAAAAGGAAATACCGCATTCGAAGGATATGTCAAATTTCTCGGCGACGATTTTTACAGCGCGGGTTCCCCGACTCAAATCAACAACAAGCGGGAATTCGGCATTTCCTTGGGGCAAAAAATTCTGGACTTTTGGAAACTCGATATTCAATACGACCTCCAAATCGAAAATGCGACGAACGGAAACAAGAACAACATTTTTGGTTTTGGCGAAGGAACAAACTGGGGGCTCTTTCCCGACAAAAACGCTTCTTGGTTCGACGAACACGAAAGCGATGAAAACAGAACCCATTATATTCACACCGCTTCTTTAGCGAACCGTTTTGATTTGACATCCCGCATAGCGTTTGACATCCGCTATGCCGCCGATTACCGCACAAGAAATCGTCCGACCAGACTTTACGCCAACTATTCGGCATCTTCGGGAATTTACAGTGACCCCTGGTTTCAACCGAGCAAGAAAGACAACATCATTGACGTCATCACCGAAGACGACACGTTAAAAATCGACGCGGACCGCTTTGCCTATTACTATTCGCTTTCCAAAGAACCTTACCTAGCAACGCGTTTTGAAGAACGTTTACTGAAACAAAAAATTTCTGCGGAGATCTTTCTCAAATTGCCTCACAACGATTTGCGAATCGGCGGAACATTTGCCTACCGCTACGATTTGTCCCATTTTGAAAAAGATTCGCTCATCGAGAAGCTGGATTTATCCGACAAGTCTTTCGGCATTTTAGGCTATTACTTTCATGGGAACGACTATGCGGAAACGAGCATTCCCCTTTCTTTGACCTCCAAAATTTCTTCGTTCCGCAACCATTTGAATTTTATGCCGCGATTCAAATTTTACAAAGCGTTCTCAATGCGGGAATACGAATGGAATTTTTCGGATTGCCTAGAAATCGAACTCTCCAAAAACTTCACCACATTATTTTTAGAAGGTTCGTTTAGGGAAGAAATTTTCCGTCGCAGCGAAGAGAATGACGCTTTGCGAGAACTCGAAATCGATGCCGAAGGGCAAATTACCCTTCGAATCCACCATTCAAAAGCTCTTTATTCCGATTGGACTTTGGGAGCCGCTTATTATTACCGCCCGGATAATCGTTCCAACGAATACAAGGACTTTCTAGGATCCGCATCCCTCCACTACGAATTTTAAAAGGAACTTTCCCATGAAACGATTTTTCCTATTCACCTTTTTATCCATCGTTTTAACGACAAATATTCACGCTCTTTCGTATTCTTGCCCAAAAGAATCGGAACGTTTCTACTGCCAGATAGGCATTTCTTCCGTCGAAGAATTTAACAATTTGAATAATTATCTAACCGAAAACGAATTCTGCTACCAAGCATGCGGAGACACTGTAGAAATATTTTCTACGGTCATCCGCCTGGAAGCGGATCTGAATTTTTCGTCCGAAGCGCCCGACAGCTCATGCTCTTCCAATTTGACTCCGATCAGAACTTTCTCCGGCACATTCGACGGGAACGGCAAAAAAATGTCTGGCATCTGCTTGAAAGTGGAATCCGAGAGTGAGATTTCGGAAGGCGGAGCGCCTTTGGGAATTTTCCAAAACAACTATTCCCATTTTGAATTGGAAGACACTTTAATCATCTCCGATTTGACCATTGAAAGCGCTTATGTCGAAGGGCTTTCCAACGCGCCGATCTCCCTCCTTCTCGCCGAGAAGACCCTACCCGTCAAATTGGAGCGACTCCATCTAAGCAATATCGCTATAAAAGCCGCGCAGACTTCCATGGCTGCGGAAAATGCGGCGAACGCAACCGGTTTGCTCATCGGTTACGACAACGCCCAATCGTCAACAGAAATCACCGCCGTTCATGCGGAAAAAATTTCCATCCAATCCAATGACGCGTTGTACGTCGGCGGTTTTATCGGGTATGCCGGATTTTACGACACCCGGATAAAAGAATCTTTTGCAGAAATTCAAATCGAATCCTCGCCACAGGTTCCCCCGGAAGTCATCGAAGTCGAAAGCAAAATCCAAATCGGCGGCCTGATCGGTTCGGCAAACGCTCCTGTTTTTTTAAAAAACGATACGATTTCTCTTGAACAAAACTGGAACCCCGCGCAAACCTGGAGCTCCGACACGCTCAGTATCGGCGGCGTGCTGGGCTATTCGACGAACTCCCTGCAACTGCAAAACGTTTCGGTAAACGCCTCCCTGCTTTACGGTTCGGGATCGCAAAACGAGAAATCGCCAATTCTCGCCATGGGCGGCTTTTCCGGGTCGATTATCGGGCTGCTTGCCGTCCAATCCTCTTCTTTCAACGGAACTCTCACCGCCAATAATCTAAACGAGCAAGCGACAGTCTTTGCCGGCGGTTTTGCCGGAATCGCGAATTCTTCCTACGTGCTAAGAAATTCCTATGCAGCTTCCCCGGAAAAGCTTGTTTCCGCAACTTTTGAAAGCACCTTGCCAGAACAATCTTCTCCGATTGTTTTAGGCGGCTTGATCGGCTACGCAGGCATGGCCGACTCCGCTATCATCGAACAAAGTTTTGTCCGCGGGCAACTTGTACTGAACGCAACCGCCAACGTAACCCCACTTTCTTCGGTTTCCATCGGCGGTTTCCTCGGCGAAATCAATTCAAACGTATCGCTTTCAAACACCTATTTTGGGGGAACAATTCAAAATGACGTAGGCATAAAAAACAGCGCCCTCTTTAACGCTTCCCCCATGGATGTTCCGACTTTCCAAATCGAAAGCCACTATACTCTGGACACGCTTTCCAATATAACGCAGTTATTTTATACGGGAGAAGATGCCTCTCTCGACACTTTTGCCGTTTACTTATACCATTCTCTAAAAGAAGCGGGCCTTCCCAAAGCCGCATCCAATTTGAACAACGGCACCAATCCGTCGTGGTATTATTCCAAAGCGGACAACGGACTTCCCCAGCTACTGAACACGCCCGCCCAAACCGGCTATTCCCCCACTTTTGAAGTTTCTTTTTTACAAACAACCGAAGACCAAATTGCAAAAGTTTTATATAAGGCCTATAGCGGAACCGACGGACATTTGGCATACGATTCCCTCGGAGCCGCCTTCAAAGCCGACGATTTGCCCCCTGCATACACGCCGAACGCCGATTCCACAACGCTATCTTACTACATCTCCTATGGTGAAGACGGAGCTGAAATTTGGAAAAAAGATTCTTCGCTAATCCTTTCAAAAAATACAGTCTATTATTTAGAAACCGCCAGCATTCCAAAAATTTCCTTCGCTTACCAAATCGAGACCGAGGGCGATGAATACTATACATATCTTGAAGACGCTACCGTTCCTTATTGGTGGAACGGCGCATCCTTCTCCCTTTTCAGCAATGATTCGCTCCCAAAAATCATCTACCAAAAACAAGACCTAGACGGCACAGACGAGTTTATGTACACGAACTCGTGGATTATCTCCGAAAAAAGCGAAGAAATCGCCAGATGCCAAACGACGGAATGTCTTTTAGAAGCCATCATCAACTTTTCTTCCAACGAACTTGTTCTCGTCAAAAACGATGAGGAAATCGAAGATTATTTTTCGACCCTGATTACGGCGGATAGCCTGCAAAACGTTTCCGTCCATTACACTTTCTTTGATGAACTCTTATACGACACGACTTTTTCCCAGTCGCTGCTTCTTCCCAAGCCCTCCTATTTGCTCGTATCTTCCGCAGAAATACCGGAGAATTATCCGCAGGATTCCATAATCGTCATCATCAATGACACCCTGGCTTTAGCCGTCGCATTGAACGACACCATTCCTTTAAACGAAGGCATTACGCAGGTGCAAATCCTTCCGAAAATGACGTATTCCATCGCCTATGATTTTTCGGCAACTTCCGACATTGTTTTCCACGCGTTCGAATTGCCAGAGAGCTACATTTATAAGCAGAAAGAAATCGAATTTCCCGAGCTGAAAAGCCTGTCTGCCTGTTACACACTGGTCGGCGACAACGATGCCATCTTTGTACTGGATCAAATATGGTATATCAACGATTACCAGGGCGACGTCGTCTTTTCTTTGCAAGAAAAAGAAAATTGCCAAGTGGACACCAACGTCATTTCGCTCGAACTCGATTCCCTCGTAACGGTAAACCTCTCGCATTTTGGCGAACCCCTTTCCTACGAAAACAATCAAGTCTATCTCCCCGCCATGGAAAATTTGCCGATTGAAATCCGGGTCGCCGTAACAGACACCTCCGTCCTGTTGGATTCGATTTTACTGGATCATTCTCCAATCACCGATTCCGAAACCGTTTACATTTCCAAAGACGCTTTGCTCCAAGTCAAAACATTCACAAAGCCTTTGCTGCCGACCGTTGCCAATCTTTCTTCCAATGTCCAATTCGCCGGCAGTGCTGTCCGTTTCGTGATGCAAGCCGAATCCAACGATACCACAGGTTTGAATTTACAGCTCCGCATCTATAACGCTTCGGAACTTCTTGTGGATACCACTTTCTCGGGCGAATCCCTATCCAACACCACATACGACTTCTACCCTCTCCCTCCCGGAGAATATAAAGCCAGCGTCCAACTTTCGAGTAAAAAAGAAGTCCTGGCCGAAAAGGAGCACGAATGGACGGTCGCATCCGTTTTAAATAGCGAAGTTTCTCCGCAATCGTGGCAGATCCTCTCTTTTGCCGCTTTAGCCGACACTTTTGATCTTCTTCGGGAAAATACGACCGTCTATTTCTGGGATGAAGAAAATCCGATCGGAGATTATTGGCAATACCGCCGCTTGACGGATTTGAAACAGACTTCTCCGCAAAAAGGTTACTGGTTCTTCTCGGAAGATTCCGTTTCCTTGCCTTTGACGAACCAGCCACAAAAAGCCCAATCGGATACCGTTTCCTGGCCACTGAAGCATTATTACAGCGGCTGGAATCTGATTGCGAATCCTTACGCATGGAATCTCTACGCCGGCTCCGAGTCCGCATTCTTGGATGCAGAAAACGACGAATTCCCTTTATTCGCTTGGGACGCCAAGACGTCGGAATACCAGCCCGTCGATACGCTGAAAGCCTATTCCGGAGCCTGGATCTATGCCAAAGAAAACGCCGAATACCAGCTTTCTTCAAAACCGGTCTTCCCTTCTTCCGAAGTTAAATCGGTTCTCGCCAAAGAAAAGAAATCCCCAAGCGGGTGGGCGCTTCGTTTAAAACTGGAAAGCGAAAAATTCGGTAACGACACGTGGAATGTCATCGGATGCGGCACTCAAGACATCACGCTTCCCAAGCCGCCCGCCGGATTAGACCAAAGCGTTTTCCTTGAAATCCAAAGCCGTAAAGGTGCCGCTTCTAAAAGCATTCTGAAAAAGGAAAGCGATTTCAAATGGGACTTGCTACTGAAATCGTCCAAAGCGCAAGAAGCCTATTTTTCTGTCGAAGGCATTCAGGATTTGCAAAATGCCGGCTATAAGGCGACTCTTACCGCCGATGGGCAAATTTACCCCCTCGAGGCCAAGACGAAAATCCCCCTGTATTTTGCGACTTCGGCCAAGTCGGCTCAGATAAACGTATTCAAGCCCTCTGAAACCGTTATTTCCCAAGGCATTGAGGGATTGCGTTTTCAAGTTCTCGGCGACAACTTGCAAATCCGCTTCTCATTGCCGGAATCGCTTCAAAATCAAGAAGTCCACATCCGTCTCATCGATGCGCTGGGAATCGAAACGGACTTGAAAAAATTTAGCGGTTCTCTCGGCGAAAACCAAACCGTCTTGAATGCGCCCAAGCAATCAGGCGTCTATTTCCTGAACGTTTCCGTCGGAAAATTTTCCAAGACGCGTTCTTTGAAATTCTGACGCCACTAAACCCATTCTCACAAAACGACAGGAGTCGCCAACGCGCGCTCCTTTTTCTTTTCGCAGAAATCTTCAAACGCAAAAAATTCAAAAGATTGACAAGCGGTTGATTGTTAAAATCAAAGTTTTTTTCCCGCTATTCCTTTTCCCGCTCCGAAGCTTTATTAAATTAGACCCGATGAAAGTTTTCTATCTGCTTTTATTTTCCGCGGCCTGCTTTTTGACCTCCTGCACCATGCCGCTGCGCCCCAGCTACGACAGAAGCGCCGGGGAATACCGACTTTCTAAGGGAGAGGAAAACACCAACAAGGTGATGCAAAACACATCGGGCGAAGCTTCGGAATGGATGCCGATAATCAAACCTTGGATCGGTACTAAATACAAATACGGCCAAGCCTCTAAAAGCGGAACGGACTGTTCCGGCTACGTCATGAACATCTACAAGGAAAAAACGGGAGTCTCGCTCCCCCACAGCTCCACCGCCATGTACGGCATGGGGAAAAAAATCGACAAGGACGAACTCAAGGCGGGCGACCTGGTATTTTTCGGCGGCGGCTCCGGAGTCGATCATGTGGGACTCTACCTTTCCGACGGCAACTTCACCCACGCCAGCACTTCCAAGGGCGTCATGATAAGCCCGCTTTCCGACCCCTATTGGCAGCCACGCTACAAAGGAGCACGCAGAATCCAATGACAAAAAAAATCGCATTCCAAGGACGCCGGGGAGCCTACAGCGAATCCGCAGCACGCTATCTTTTTGGAGAAGACATCGACGTGTTGCCCATGAACACCTTCGAAGAAATCTATCAGGCCATTGAAACCGGAAAGGCCGACGGCGGAGCCATTCCCATCGAAAATTCCACAGCGGGTTCCATCTACGAAAACTACGACCTGCTCGCCAAATGGCGTCATCCCATCGTGGGAGAAGTCAAGCTGCAAATCGAGCACTGCCTTTGCGCCAATAAGGGGGCGACCATCCAGACTCTGAAACGGGTCATGAGCCACCCGCAGGCACTTGCGCAATGCAGCCATTTTTTTGAAGAATTCCCCCAAATCGAAAAAAACATTTTCTTTGACACGGCCGGTTCCGCCGAAGAAGTCGCCAAGCGCGGCAACAAGACCGACGGAGGAATCGCCAGCACATACGCCGCAAAGCTCTATGGACTCGACGTTCTCCGCACCAATCTGGAAAACATCAAAGGCGTGAACTTCACCCGTTTTTACGCCATCCAAAAAGTGCCCCAAAGAATCGCCGAATCGGAAAACATCAAAACGGTCATCCTATTCGAACTCGCCAACGACGACAAGCCTGCGTCCCTTTATCACGCCATCGGCGCTTTTGCCAAGCGGGAAATCAACCTGACCAGAATCGAAAGCCGCCCGCATCCGGACAAGCCCTGGGGCTACATCTTTTACGTTTCCCTTATCGGCAATCCAAAATCCGAAAAGCTCATCGACGCTTTTGACGAACTGAACCAATACACCAATTTCACCTACCATCTGGGCTCCTTTGCCTGCGGCAAAACCGAGCGACTCAAATACGAAGGATAAAAGGATTAACCATGCGCACAGACAACCGCAAAGCGGACGAGACAAGAACCGTCAAAATCACCACGGGATTCATTTCTTCGGCGGACGGCTCCGTCCTCATCGAAATGGGCAACACCCGAGTCATCTGCAACGCCACGCTCCTTCCCGAAGTTCCCGCCTGGCTCGCCGGAAAAGGCCGCGGCTGGATCACCGCCGAATATTCCCTCTTGCCGCAAAGTACGGGAAAACGCGTCGAACGCGAACGCAAAGGGGCGTCCGGCAGAACGCAGGAGATCCAGCGCCTTATCGGAAGATCCCTCCGCGGGTCCGCCGACCTGAACCTTCTCGGCGAAAACGCCATCGTCGTCGATTGCGACGTCATCCAGGCCGACGGAGGCACGCGAACGGCAAGCGTTATCGGAGGATTCGTCGCGCTGGCTTTGGCTCTCCAAAAAATCAAGCCGCGTTTGGGAATCGATGCGCAAATTTTAAAACACGCCGTCACCGCCATTTCCGTGGGCGTCGTCCATGGCGATCCGCTTTTGGACTTGTGCTATGAGGAAGACTCCGCCGCCGACGTGGACATGAACATCGTCATGCGGGACGCCAAGACCTTCATCGAAATCCAGGGAACGGGAGAACACGCCGACTTCGACCGACAAACTCTCGATGCGCTCATCGCGCTCGGAGAAAAAGCCTGCCGGGAAATCTACCCGCTCCAGATGCAGGCCATCGGAAACGCGCTGCCGTAGATAAGACCTCTATCCGTAACGCCCGAATCGCCGACGCTCGCCGCATGAAATATACGCCCATGTCTGCCAAGTACGGCAAAGCGAATGGACGGACACCCTGCGAATTTTTCTGCAAATGGTTCCGCGAAAAGTGGTTGTGGAATTAGCCGTTGCTGTTCTGCATGAATTTTTCGATGCAGTCAAGGATGTAACTTTTTCCCTGAGTGTGAAGGACCTCAGCGTTTTCTGAGAGGTATCGGAGAGTGCCAGTACTTTCAAAAAGCTTGGCGATGTCGGGGGCCAATCCGCCTTTGCTCTTGGCGTATTCTTCGATGCACCAAGAGAGCCAAAAAGCCCGGTCTTCAGTATCCATAAACTTCTTCCTTGTACATGTCATATAGAGCGACCCAGATAGAACATAGCTGTAGGAATCGTCAAGCTCAGCAAAACCATAATGGCGAAATATCGGGAGTGGAATTTGTTGTAAAGCATTTTCGCCACGAAGAGGCTGAATAAAAACCACACGGGAGCATTTGCGGTGGTTCCGCCTTCGACAAGAAGCCCTTTGACGAGAGACAGTATGGCGTGTTTTAAAATTTCCGGATCATGAGCGAAGTAAAGACTTATGGGGTGAATCATGCACCCGATTCCTGTAAAAACAAATTAGGGAATCATCAGGCGTTTGAAATTCTTTTCAAAACAGACTTTATCGGGCATCGTCTTTTCAAACATTCCCACCTTAAAGCAAAACCAGGGTATGAAAAAGAAAAGAATCCGATAGAGCGTAAGGTAAGCAGCGCTTTCCGTGAAATAATCCGAAACATGCCTCAAAATCATAAAAAGAATCATGATACCGCAAATGGCATCCAAATGTATTTCTCTTCTTTCCATTTTTCCTCTAAATTTATCTGAATCCCAGCCGTCCCAACCTTTTCGTTAGCGGACGCAACAAACCCTTTTCGTATTCGTTCAAACTGAACAAATACGACAAGACAAAAAAGACAAAGCTATAGGCGGCGATTCCCGAAAGCAATTTGAACCACGAATCAAAAAAGACCTGCGTCTTGACCAGAAGGCATCCCGCCACGCAAACGCAAGGAACAATGGAAAGCCGGGCAAAATTTTTCCAGAAGGAGATGATGTCGATTTGTTCCTTTTTCTGGTAATAGACGTTCAGAATCAGGCCTTCCATCAAAAGAAGGGCGGCGGCAATGGAAACGGCGTTGCCCGCCATGCCGTAATATTTGGAACCGAAAATTTGCCCTGCGAGACAAAGAAGCGCGATGACGAAATAGGTGTAGGTTCTAAATTTAAGGTGGTTGCGCGCTTTGCAGACGTGCCAGCCGATTTGCTGGGTTTGCGCCGGAGTCAAAGCGACAAAAAAGATCAGCGTGATGGCGAAAGCTTCCTGATAGCCGTCCCCCGCCCACAAAAGAATGAATTCCCGGCCGAACAGAATAAACCCGGAAAGAATCAACGAAATCACCAGATATTGCAAGCGACCGATTTTCAAAAAGATGTTGGAGATTTCAGGAGCGGAATCGGGCATGGTCGTCAACGCCGTAATTTTCGGGAAAAAAACGGAGTTGACTGCTGCGGTAAAATGAGAGAACATGCTTTTCAGTTGAATGGCTATCGCATAGACGGCAATCACTTTCGCACCGTGATAAATGCCCAGAATAAATTGCCCAGAGAACCAATAGATTTGAGAAATGCAACCGTTCAAAAAAATGAATATTGAGTAAGACCCCATTTCCTTCAGCTTGCTCCAATTGATATTTTTGAAGAACACCTTGATTTTCAACTTGGCAAAACAATAAAGGAAGTTGGAAATCAAAATCAGGATATTCAGAATCGTAATCAAAACCACCAACGCCACGGCCTTGAACCCCAGATTCAAAAGCAAGACCATAATTCCCGTATTGAGAACGATTCGCAAAATATTCAGAACACGTATAAAGACAAATTGTTCATAAGCGTCGAGAATCGCCTTGTATACGCTGAAAATAAAGGTCAAAGCCAAATTCACCACCAGGCAAAGGAGCATTATTTTGGCGCGGTGAATTTCCTCGGCGGTCATGGAATCCACAAAAAAGGCGTCCAAATGAAAAGCGAAAACAAGTCCCAGAATCAAAGCGAGAAATGCGATTACGCCATAGACGACGGAAAATAATCCAAACAGGGAATACTGTTCACGAGTTTTTCCCTCCGCCCGATATTTCGCCGTGAAACGAACAACGGCGTCCGCAAAACCGAAATCCAGAAGCGTCAAATACGAAATAATCGAAGTAACCAGCGAATACAGGCCGTAATCGGACTTGCCGAGCATCCGAATAAGGAACGGCGTATAGACAAGCCCCACAGCATTTTGCAGGGCAATCGTCACATAGGAAAGAAGTGCGCCAAGTTTACGCTGGTTGGTCATCGTTTATTTGGTTCTTATATTTAATAATCTTAGCGGGATTCCCGGCGACAACGCAATTGTCCGGAATATCCTTCACCACCACGCTCCCGCCCCCGATCGTAACATTGTTGCCAATTTTAACGGGACCTAAAATTGTAACGCGAACACCTAAATAGCAATTGTCCCCGTGTATTTCATGGAAAAAATTTTCCTAAAATCGCCCGTTCGCGCGTTGTACATCATGGGCTTTCATTTGGGGAAGTCCGCATTCCAACGAGGAAACCTATGAAAGAAAAC
This sequence comes from Fibrobacter sp. UWS1, assembly GCF_002300445.1. Classification (NCBI taxonomy): domain Bacteria; kingdom Pseudomonadati; phylum Fibrobacterota; class Fibrobacteria; order Fibrobacterales; family Fibrobacteraceae; genus Fibrobacter; species Fibrobacter sp. UWS1. The sequence continues at coordinate 936,903 of NZ_NSGW01000002.1, read as the reverse complement.
AACGCAAACGCCCGCACCGGGCACGATTCCTATTTCCGCTCCGTCTTCAAGGCTCCGGAACGCGCCGCGGAACTCCTGAGGCTCGCCGCCAGGCACAACGAAAGCCTCGCCGAGTTCCTGAAGACCGTGGACCTCTCGACCCTCACGGAAATCTCCGAATCCTTCAGCGACACGGAAAGCTTCGGCTACGCGGACCTGGCGTTCACCGTCAAGATCACAGACAGCGAAGTTTCCGACCACAACAAGGCGCGCGATGCCGACCTCCTTGTCGGCATCCTCGAGGAGCACAAGTCCTCCAGAGACCCGAACATCACTGCGCAGCTCGTCAAGTACTGGTACCACATTATGGCGAAAAACCAGAGGAACATCCCGACCGTCGCCATCGTCTTCTACAACGGCAGGGAAAGCTGGAATCTGGAAAATAAAACGATGTTCCCGAACTATCCGAAATACTACCAGAACATCGGATTGCCGTTCAGGCTTGAACTCGTCGATATCGGGAATACATTCACAACCGAAGAAATGGACAAATTGTCCCCGAAAATCGCGCTCGCCCTCGTCGCGATGAAATACGTGTTCCACAGCGAGGCGATGCACGCGCACTTGCAAACGGCCATCCGAACGCTCAAGGAACTCCCTCGCGCAGAAGCGGAAAGCTTCATCACGGAAACATTTATATATTTGAAGGCATTGATCCCCTCGAAGGAAAAGGAGGAACTCAAAATGGACTTCATCAAGACATCCGAAGCCTACGGCTACGAGACCATCGCCGAAGCCGAAGAGAAGGCCCTCGCTGCAAAATACGAGGAAGGCGTCGGAATCGGCATGGAAAGGGGACGGGAAGAGGGCATCGAAATCGGTGTTGAAAAAGGCAGGTATGCAGAACGGAGAGAAATGGCGAAGGCTCTTAAAAACAATGGAGCATCTCTAGACCTCATCGCGAATGTTTCAGGCCTTTCCGAAGAAGAAATCCGAAATTTGTAACTCATATTTTTAAGACTTAAGCCTCGCTTTATGCGGGGCTTTTTTTGCAACACATCTCATTAGTGGAGCCGAACCCCCTCACGAATAGACAGAGAGTTTCCTTACGCAGACTTCTAGCAACCTCTAAAAATTCATTTTCAAAAAATCGCTTGCCTTAGAATTGCTAGTTGTCAGTTTTTCATCCCGTTATTTCGAGGAGGGGGCAAAACGGCCATGCGGCAATTTTTTTCTGCAATAAAAATTGCTCCGCTACGCTTGGAATGATTGGTCTCTTTTCATTTCTGGCGTCCTTCGATAAACTCAGGGACCGGTTGTCGAACTATGGTTGGTGTGCTTCGACGAACTCAGCAACCGCCGGTCGAATCATGGTTGGCGCGCTCTCCCGGTTCCCTTTCCAGAGCTAAGAGACAAAACGGAAAGATGCCGTTTTTCCGAGATTTCAAAAAGGGGGACTTTTAATTCGCATTAAACGCTTGGAACGAATCCCTTTAAAATCGCAGCGATTGTCGCCCTGAACATTGCGAAACAAGACAGGTTTGCCGATAAAAATTGTTCCATCGTTTTTCGCAACAAGGCAAACATAAGGAATCATAAAGAAGCATAAGCAAGCACAACGGCCTCAGGTCTCGGATTACGAGCCGTCAGCATCCTCAATATCACGCTCTTCAAAGTAACGGATAAATTCGTTTCCATCGCCCCGTAAATTTTATTTTTCCGAAAATCCGTTTCCTACCGTAAATTTTTCTTGCAATCTTCCGTTCCTTTTGAAAATTCCGGGAGATATTTTAAATGGCGGATTGAATCCTCGTATGGAGGAAGCCCGAAAGAATGGAGTCAAACCTTTCGACGGGCGACGGATTCATTCCAGAGGAGTGCCGCCGCGCTCCTCTTTTTTGTTCCCAAGTATGCGGAACTGCCAATCATGCAGCGTCCATTCTTTCTCGCCAGAAGCTCCGGCATCCTTGATTTACCGTTATGAGCGCCGAAAGCGACTTTAGGGCCCTAAAATTTTAGGACGATGGTTCGAACAGACTGCGTATGCGAGTCGGCGGGTTGCACAAAAGCTCTCCTGATTTCCCAGCACGATCCGATTCAGAAATTCCCGAATCAAAAGCCTCCCCAAAAAATCAACATCGACTCTATTTTTGGCCAAAAAAACGTTCATTTCATCTATTTTGCTGGCAAAAATTCTTGACACTCTTGCATTTATTTGGCTCTTCATCAACATGTGTGGGTGGCTTCGCCCCCCTTTTTTTGTTGACTTTCGCCTAAATCAAACAAAAAAAATGGGCTATTTTCTAAAATTTAATCGCCAAAAAAAACAGAAGAAAAAGCCCATGTCAAAATTATACAAATCCATCTTCAATGTCAACGGCTGTTCAGTCGTCAAGCAGGAGCAAACCGACACCACGGTCACCATCACGGTAAGACTCACCAAGGGCAACGCCAGCAGGTGCGGCTGTTGTGGGCGAAAAGGGAAGCTCTACGACAACGGCCGGGAACAGAGGGTATGGCGGACGCTCGATCTCGGCACGAAGATGGGCTTCATCAGGATGGACACCTACAGGGTGAAGTGCAAGAAATGCGGCGTAAAAACGGTGAAGGTGCCGTGGGCAAGCCACAGGTCAGGCTTCACCGACGCCTTCGAGCAGCAGGTCGCATGGGCCGTATGCAGCATGTCGAAAAAGGCTGTCGCAAAGCAGCTACGCATCGCCTGGAATACCGTGGGGGAAATTGCCGACCGCGTATGGGATCGCCTGGACACAAGGCCGATCAAGGCAGGCTGCATCTTCAGGCGCATAGGCATCGACGAGACCAGCTACAAGAAAGGGCACAAGTACATAACGGTGGTAGTGGATCACGACAGGCGCTGCGTGATCTGGGTCCACGAGGGCTACGGGAAGGAGGTGCTGGACCTCTTCATGAGGGAACTCAGCGAAGAGCAGCGCAAGGGCGTGGAGCTTGTGACTTGTGACGGAGCCAAGTGGATAAGGTCAAGCATCGAGGAGTTCCTGCCCAATGCCGAACGGTGCGTGGACAGCTTCCATGTCGTACAGTGGGCGACAGAAGCCCTGGACAAGGTCCGTGTGGAAGCCTGGAAGGAGGCCCGCAAGGAAAACCGCAATCAGAAACGGGGCCGAGGCAGGCCCACGAAGGATAGCGTCCCGAAGGACCGCACCGCGGAGGGGATAAAGAACTCCAGGTACGCTCTGGGCAAGGCTCCAGAGAACCTTAACGAAAGCCAGCAGAGAAAAATAGAACTCATAGCAAGCCGCTATCCGCGTCTCTACAGGGCATACCAGCTCAAGGAGGAACTGCGCATCATCCTGAAGATGGGCTATGACGATGCCAGGGAAAATCTGGACAGGTGGCTGTGGCGTGCAAGCCACTCACGCATCGGCTCAGTAAAGGATCTGTACGCAAAGATCAAGCGCAACTACGACGGAATCCTCAACACAATCAGGCTGGGCGTGTCAAACGCAAGGATCGAGGCGACGAACAACAAGATAAAGCTACTGATACGGACTGCCTATGGCTTCAGGAACATGAACAACATGCTGTCGCTGATAATGTTGAGCTGTTCCTATGTAGATGTAAAGATAGCCTACGAATGGGAATCGGTATCGAGAGAATCATCTAGCAAGGCTGCCTAAATGCTACCACACATGTTGATGATGCCTCATTTATTTTTATCTTTTTTGTCACTTCAAAAACTTATCTTATGATTTCATGTGCGAAAAACAAGCTAGGGCAAATCCAGACGACCGCAGTTCGGCGCGAACTGCGGGGGCGGGGAGAGTAAACCTTAATGACCGTAGATGTCGCGCAGAGACCTATTCGAGTAGCCGTTCTTGGAACTCGCGGCATTCCTGATGTTCAAGGGGGATAGAGACGCATTGTCAGCATCTTTTCCCGCGGCTGGCAGGGATGGGATTCGACATCACGCTATACGCCCGTCGTGGTTATGTGAAAACCGACGACCCATATGATTTCGAAGGCGTGCACATTGTCCCATTGAAGTGCAGTCACAAAGCCTGCTTTGAGGCGGTTACTCACGTATTCCGTTGCTACGGAAAAATTCGCAAATCCCCCCCGATATCGTTCATATTCACGCGATTGGCCCGGCGATGTTCGCCCCGCTTTTCCGTATGACGGGCGCGAAGGTCATCTACACGCACCACGGGCAAGACTACATGCGCGCCAAATGGGGCAAGTTCGCGAAGTTCACCCTGAAGGCGGGTGAGCGGCTTGGTACAAAGTTTTCGCACCGGATAATCGTCATCAGCACCTACATCCAGGACCTCCTGAAAAAGATGTACAGGACTAACCGTACGGTGCTTATCCGCAACGGGGTCGAAATCCGTACCGATGCCCCGAAAGACGAGTTGATTACCCTTGCGCACTTTGGCCTGGAGCCGCAAAAATACATCCTGGCCTGCGGGCGCTTTGTCGAGGAGAAGGGCTTCCACGATCTGATAGCCGCATACGCGAAACTCCCCGCCGAACTACAGCAACAGTATAAGTTGGCGATTGCCGGTCGCCCCGACCACAAGAGCGCCTACTCGCAAAAACTGGTGGAACAGGCGGAAAAAGCGAATGTCGTGCTTACCGGGTTCATCAGTGGCGATACGCTCTGTGCTGTGCAGCGTAATGCAAGGCTTTTCTGCATTCCGAGTTATCATGAGGGGCTGCCCATTGCCTTGCTTGAGGCACTGAGTTACAACTTGGACGTTGTGGCCAGCGACATTCCCGCCAACACCGAAGTACCCCTGCCCAGGGATTGCTTCGCCAAGAAGGGCGACGTCGAGGACCTGGCGGAAACTATTGCTACGCACCTAGCGAGCGATAAACCCAACGACTATTCGTCCATTATTCATGAGTATTACGACTGGGACAAAATTGCGGAGCAGACCGCCGTTGTCTACAGGGAACTTGCCAAATAGAGGATTTTATGACCTGTGAATCGTGCAAAAAGTGCAATTCCAAGATTCAGATGCCGACCGACGTGTCGGTGATTACCACGTATCGTTGCCAGATGCGCTGCAAGATGTGCAACATCTGGAAGAACCCGACCAAGAAGAGCGAAGAAGTCCAGGCGAAGGACTTGGAAATCCTCCCGCAGCTCAAGTTTGCGAACGTGACAGGCGGTGAACCGTTTATCCGCCAGGATTTGGAAGATATCGTCGAAGTGCTTTACACCAAGGCTCCGCGTATCGTGATTAGCACGAGCGGCTGGTGGGTGGACCGCGTCATCAAACTTGCGGAGCGCTTCCCGAATATCGGCATTCGTGTGAGTATCGAAGGTCTCGAAGGCACAAACAACTTCTTGCGTGGTCGCGATGATGGTTTTGAACGCGGCATGAAGACGCTTAAGACCCTGCACGAGATGGGCGTGAAGGATATCGGCTTCGGTCAGACGCTCAGCAACTGGAACAGCAACGACCTGATTCCGCTTTACGAACTGGCGCTCTCGATGAACTTCGAGTTTGCAACGGCGGCCTTCCACAATAGCTACTACTTCCACAAGGAAGACAACCAGATTAGCAACAAGGAAGAACTCTGCGACAACATCAGCAAACTTGTCAACCGCCTGCTCAAGGAAAATCACCCGAAATCGTGGTTCCGCGCGTTCTTTAACCTGGGCCTCATCAAGTATATTCAGGGTGGCAAGCGAATGCTGCCGTGCGAAGCGGGGTCGGTGAACTTCTTTACGGACCCGTGGGGCGAAGTTTACCCCTGTAATGGTCTGGAACCGCGCTACTGGCAAGAGAGCATGGGCAATATCCACAACGCCAAAAACTTCGAAGAAATCTGGTTCAGCGAACAGGCTCAGAAGGTGCGCGAAAAGGTGCGTACCTGCCCCAAGAATTGCTGGATGGTCGGAACCGCTGCCCCGGTGATGAAAAAGTATATTGCCCAGGTGGCACCATGGGTGCTGAAGGCCAAGCTCAAGAGCATGTTCGGCATGGAAGTGGACTGCACCAAGTTCCCCACATTCAACGTGGGCCAGGATCCCCGTCAGGGCGACTTGAGATTGGGTGACGACAAATAACTCTTTTTAGGAGCGTGCAGTGGCACCATTGTGCTACTGCATTTTTTGATATATGGACAAGGCCACAGAACAGCAAAACAACAAGCGGATAGCAAAGAATACTTTGCTGCTTTATTTTCGTATGCTGCTGATTCTTGGAATAAGTCTCTATACGTCAAGAATTGTTCTGGATACGTTAGGCGTTGTTGATTATGGCATCTATAACGTAGTTGGCGGCTTTGTATCAACATTTGCCGTGCTAAGTGGAGTTATGACAACAGCCACACAGCGATTCATTTCCTTTGAAATCGGATTAGGCCCCAATGGGAATGTTCAACGAATTTTTTCAACAACACTTGTGGTTCATTTTATTCTGGCGGTCGTAATTTTCGTTTTAGCCGAAACCATAGGTTTGTACTTCTTGAATAATCAAATGAGAATTCCAGAAGATCGTATGGACGCCGCATATTATGTATTCCAACTATCTTTGATAACGTTCTTAATTAATGTAGTTAGCGTACCATACACAGCATCTATTATTGCTTACGAAAAGATGAAAGCATTTGCATTTGTCAGCATTGTTGAGGCATCACTAAAGCTGATTATAGTGTTTTTAATTATAAAATCATCCTCAGACAAATTGGTTTTATATGCTCTCTTTTTAATGCTGACTGCAGTATCAATTCGTGTAATGTATAGTGTATATTGCCGAAGGAATTTTGAAAAATGTCGTTTTTCCCTAAATTTCAATACGACAGAAACAAAGAAAATATTTTCCTTTGTAGGTTGGAACTTGATAGGGTCTTGCTCAGCGGTAGCAAAAGATCAGGGTGTCAACGTTGTTCTGAATTTATTTTTTGGCACAGCCGTAAACGCGGCACGAGGTGTTGCATATCAAGTTCTTAACGCTCTTAATGGTTTTGCAACTAATTTTCAATTAGCAATGAATCCACAAATTGTGAAAAGCTATGCATCAAAAGACTATGAAGGTATGTTTAGAATTGTATTTAAAGGAAGCCGGTTGTCGTTCTTAATGCTACTAATTTTAACATCACCAATCTTGATGGAAGCCGAAACCATATTAAATTTATGGCTTGTAAAGGTGCCGGAATATACAGTTTTATTTTTAAGATTGGTTTTGGTTACAGCTATGATTGACTCCCTTTCAGGGACATTGGTTGCCTCTATGCATGCGTCAGGGAACGTGAAAATATACCAAATCGTTGTCGGTGGAATATCTTTATTAACATTACCTATGGTATATCTATTCCTTAAGTCAGGTTTTTCTCCATATTCTGCATTAGTGATTTGTTTGATTATGGCTTTCGTATGTCATATAGCACGAGCTATTCTTTTGCATTTTACAATACAACTCCCTTTGGTTCAATACTTAAAAAAAGTAACTGCTAGGGTTGTGTTGGTCTCTGTTGTATCCTTTATTGCCCCCGTTGTTGTAAAAGTGAGCGTTCCCGGAACCCTTACTTTTTCTATTGTTGTAGCTTTTATTTCTGTACTATCCGCAATACTTGCAAGTTGGTTTTTGGGTGTAGATCCAGATGAAAAACATTTTGTGATTGCAAAAACAAAAACAATTTTACATCGAGGTCACAATGGGTAACATTTTTAATGTGAAAAATTGTTTTGGATGCGGAGTTTGTGCAACAGTTTGTGCAAGAAATCTTATTAGAATAGAGCTGAACGAAGCCGGTTTTTATGAGCCCATAATCTCAGATTTAGACAAATGTGTTAATTGTGGATTGTGTACCGAATGTTGCTCATTTTTAAATGACGGCCTAGCATCATCAAATGAAAAAATAGAATCTTACGGAGCTTGGAGCCGGGATACTCTAGCTAGGAGAAAATGTACATCAGGAGGAGTAAGCTATGAAATTGGTAAAAAGGCTATAGACGAAGGATACAAAGTTTGTGCTGTTAGATATAATGCAGAAAAAGGAATTGCTGAACACTATATAGCTGAAAATCACGAAGAACTACAAGAAAGCATTGGTTCAAAGTATATCCAAAGCTACACTGTTGACGGATTTAAAAGTATTAATCGCAAGGAAAAATATTTTGTTACGGGGACTCCGTGCCAAATTGACTCTTTTCGAAGATACATAAGAAAGTTTAAAGTCGAAGACAATTTTTTGTTGCTTGACTTCTTTTGCCATGGCGTCCCATCCATGTGGCTGTGGAAAAAATATTGTTTGGATATTGAAAAAAAACACGGGAAGATATCACGAGCTCTGTGGCGTAATAAAGAAAGCGGTTGGAAAAATTCATATTCCCTTAGAATAGAATGCAATCAAGCTGAAAAAAAACACGTATACACATCATCTCTACAAAAAGATGATGTATTCTACAAGTTCTTTCTTGGTGATCGTTGTCTAGGTTGTGCTTGCTATGATAGCTGTAAGTTTAAGTATACTAACTCAAGTGCAGACATTCGAATCGGTGATGCTTGGGGAAATCACTACAAGAATAATGACGAAGGAGTATGTTCTGTTTTAACACTTTCTGAAAAAGGTGAAACCTGGATAAAAAAGAGTAACCTCAATTTAGAAGTTTTGTCTTTGGATGTTGTTACAGAAGGTCAAATGAGGAACAATGCTTATAGAACTCCTGATTATCACAAGGTTCAACGGGTATTATCTGACTCGAATGCGACAATCTCAAATATATATGATGTAATTAAAAGACGAGAGTTTGTAAAAAAAATAATAAATCGTTTAAAACATCCACGAAGAACTCTAACAAATTTTTTAAAAAGGCTGTAGAGTATGCTTATAAAAACCATTACTTGCCACAATGTATACAATTATGGAGCATCATTACAGGCATATGCTTTGATGAAGTTTTTAGAGCAAAATGGGCATAATGTTGAAATTATTGACTATCGCCCTGACTATTTATCAAAGCGATATAATCTATTTAGATTAGTACCAAGTGGAACAATTTATAATCTCTACCGTAAAATCCCTTTTCTTAAACCATTGTGGGCTGTTTTACAAAACAGAAAGGATTTGAAATTTTGGGGACGAAAAAGAAAATTTGATAATTTCACAAAGCGATTTCTCAAGTTAACTTCGCGTACATACAGAACAACTGAAGATTTCAAAAACAGCCCTATCTCTGCAAATTTATTTATTGCTGGAAGCGACCAAATTTGGAATACAAATTGTCCGAACGGATTGGATGAAAACTTTTATTGTTCGTTTTCAAAAGATCCAATTAAAAACATATCCTATGCAGCAAGTTTTGCAACAACATCGATTGCTGATAGTCATATAAATTTCGTAAAGAGTCATTTGAATAACTTTAGGTCCATTTCTGTACGAGAAAAAACCGGTGTTGATTTAGCAGGTACTCTGGGCTTTAAAGCAACTCTTGTTGCAGATCCTGTTTTTTTGCAACCCCGAAAGTATTGGGACAATCTATGTTACAACAAACACCACGAAAAATATTTGTTGGTATATGATTTTTTAAACAACGATGACAATTTACGACGTTGTGCATTGTTTTTGGCAAAGAAATATGATTTGAAGATCTATTCTGTGAATGATTATGGGGAAATCCCTTTTGCAGATGTAAATATAAACAATGCGGGACCAATAGAATTTGTAGCGTTGATAAAAAACGCTAACTATGTAGTTTCCTCATCTTTTCACGCTACCGCATTTAGTGTTATCTTCAAAAAAAAATTCATCACTTTCCCCCTGAAAAATTATGGGAATTCTTCCCGAATCAGTGACTTTTTGAACATTGTACAAATAAAGAACCGCTTTATTACATCGTTTGACGAGTTAAATTTTGATGAAACAAAAATAGAGTATGAAAAAGTTGAGTATCTTTTAGAAGAGTATGCGAAAAAATCAAAAGAATGGTTGCTCAAAGAAATTAGTAAAGGTATGTAGATTATGAGAGTTCTATGGTTTGAAGTTTCTGAGCCTGCTCGATACTGTCAGGACAAGCTTCCTATTGCTGGATGGCAGGATTCTTTGGAAGCTATCGTTCATAAATATGGTGAAATAGAATTAGGAATTGCTTTTCAGAGCCGAAATTCTCATGGAATAAAAGTCATTGATGGCATCAAGTACTTCCCAATAAAGTTAAAATTAAATTTCGTTGAGAAATTAAAGAACAAATATACATGGGATGTTAGTAAAGAAAAGCTCCTAAAACAAGCTGTTAAAGTAGTGGAAGATTTCAAACCAGATGTAATTCAGGTTTTCGGTAGTGAATGGTGTTGGGGACAAGTCGCTAAGTATGTGAAAGTTCCTGTTGTTGTTCATATTCAGGGGTCAATTCCTCCTTATTATAATGCCCGGTTCCCTCCTTCATATAGCGATGAATGTGTAACAAATAAAATCAGATTCAATCCAAAGAAACGATTAGGTTACTGGTTACAGAAGAAAAAGTACCTTTCCTGGAAAAATCAGGAAGAGGAAACATTGAAGATTGTATCGAATTTTATGGGACGAACAGATTGGGATCGATCCTTAATTTCTGTCTTCAATCCCAAAGCTAACTATTTCTATTGTGGAGAGGCTTTGAGAAAAGAATTTTATGATTCTGTTGGAAAATGGAAGCCGATAAATAAGAAAAAATTGTCCTTGTTTTCTACCGGTTGTTCTACCTTTTGGAAGGGACCGGATATGCTTTTGAAAACCGCACAAGTTCTTAAAAATATGGGCGTTGATTTTGAATGGACGGTAGCAGGGAAAATAAATGTAAAAAAAGATGTGGAAACTCATGAAAAAATAAAATTCGATGATGTCAATGTTCATTTTTTGGGATTTCTGAACGCATCTGATCTAAAAGAACATCTGCTCAAGTCAAATATTTATGTTCACACAGCTTACATAGAAAACAGTCCAAATTCAATATGTGAGGCGCAATTACTTGGAATGCCCGTTATAAGCACGAATGTAGGAGGGATACCCTCACTAGTTGAAAATGGAGTTGATGGAATTTTAGTCCCTGCTAACGATCCATATTATATGGCAGCAAAGATTAAAATGCTTTGGGAAAATGTAAATCTTCAACAGTATCTTTCCAGGAATGCTTTCGAAAAGTCAAGAGATAGACACAATGAAGAAACAATCTATGACTGTCTGACATTGTGCTACGAAGTGATAATAGAAAATAGCAAATGTTAATTTTGGTCGCAAACTTTACAATGTATTTAATGTATACTGTTTTTTTTAGTATACGTTCAAGAACTTTGTTTACGATTCACAATTTAATCGCCTGCTGGTTTGCTATTATAGCCTTTGTTGGTGTGTTTGCGTACGGAATCGGATATTACGAGAGGGTTTTTGGAAGTGTAAACTCATTTTCTTTTGAACCTTATTTTTTCGCATTTGTTGCATTCTTGATTTTCATGTGGCCTTTCCGCCAATTCGCAAAAAAAAAGGTTTTTTTTCTAGGAGTGCCAAATTTCGACAATAAAAAATACAAAAAGCTAATAAAAATTTTGATGGGTCTTTATTTGCCTTTTTTTCTTGTCCTTTTGAATGCGGCTGTTCATTTAGCTGCCTATGGGGGCGCAGAAATTTATGAAGCAGTGCATTCGGAAGGAGTAAGACTTTATCAATACTCTAATCTTGAAACCAAAATTTTATGGATCTTTGGAACATTGTTTCAAGTAACACAATCCTTTATTCTTTTTTTTGTGTGCATTTCTTTCACACAAATGAAAAACTATAAAGGAAGTATTGGGTTCCACCTTTTGGCATTGTTGTATGTTTTGAGTATCATTTTTTTGAATAATTTTGTAAACGGAGCCAGAGGCTATCTATTCTTCATAACAATTTCCTGCGCATTCCTCTTTTTACCCTTTCTCAGCGTTTATCCAAAACGAATAAGATCCATTTTTTTGATACTTTCTTTTTGTTTACTAGGGGTTTTCTTGTCCTACACCCTAGCAATGACTGAGTCGCGTGTTGAAAGTAGTCGAGTTGAGACTCCAATGACAAGTGTCGCTAGATATTTGGGAGAGCCCTTCCCAAATCTAGATCATCTTTATTATGAAAAAGTTCGAAATCATGCTATGGGAGTGAGAATGTACGGTTTTCTATTTCCAAGTAATATTGCTGATCAACTTTCACTTGGAGAACAACATTTTTTTTGGGAGCGATACAGCGGAGTTCCAATTTTAAATTATAAAACAATTTGGGGTGATTTCTATGTTGAGTTTGGGCTTGTTTTGAGTTTTCTATTCATGTTTGTTTATGCTGCGATATTACGTATTTTTATAAGAAAAAGTCAAACAATATCAATAGAAATGTTTCCTATTTTTTGGTATTATCTAGAAATGGCGGGGTATGCTCCAATGCTCTTTTCAAAAAGAGATTATGCCGGATTTCGAAATTTGATTATATGTATTATTTTGTATAAAGTGATTAAACTTGTTAGAGAAAGAAAAAGGAGTTGGTTTGCTTAAGGAAGTCTTGAACATAATTCATCGAGTGAACAAAAAGTTAATTAGAATTTGTGCAAAAATTAGAAACCTAGCAATAAAAGGCTCTTTTCGTAGTATGAAAGGACTAATTAAGTTTCCGCACCAAATTGAAGGCGCTCGTTTCATTTCAGTTGGTTTGGGAACTGTTGTTGGAAATGGGGTGATATTAACTGCATGGGAACAGTATGGTGGACAAAAATTCAATCCAGCCATAGAGATTGGAACGAATGTTAGAATAGGTGAGTATAACCAGATTTCGGCATGTAAACTTGTAAAAATAGGCAATAACGTTTTAACCGGCCGTCGAGTGTACATATCCGACAACAACCATGGAACTTTTTTAAGAGATCAATTAGACATACCGCCAATTGAACGTCCTCTAGTGATAAAAGGACCTGTCATTATTGATGACAATGTTTGGATTGGAGAACATGCATGTATCCTATCAGGCGTTCATGTTGGAAAAGGTTCCGTCGTTGCCGCAAATGCAGTAGTAACGCATGATGTCCCCCCATATTCACTAGTTGCAGGTGTGCCTGCGCAAATAATTAAGAAATTTCCCAATTAGGAATTATTTTTATGAAACATGTAGCCTTTACCATTTGTGCTAAAAATTACCTGGCACAAGCATTAACTTTGAAGAAATCGTTTAAGGAATATAATCCTGATTGCGACTTTTTTATTTATCTTGCTGATATTCGAGATGATGCGATTGAAGAGAGTGATGTTCGTGATTTAGACGTTTCGTGGATTCCTGCATGGAAGGAAATGGCTTTTAAATATGATGTGGTAGAATTTAATACAGCAATTAAACCTTTCTGTATTAACCAGCTATTTGATCAGGGATACGAAAAGGTTGCATATCTTGATCCTGACACATACGTCAAGGACTCTTTCCAGTACATTTGGGATGTTTTGGATAGAAAATCCATAATGCTAACTCCGCATTATTTCTCTGTGAATGAGAATTTCAATGGGGCTGTTGGCGATGCTGCAATTCTTGGACAGGGTGTTTTTAATCTTGGTTTTGGTGCGTATAGGGCAACTGCAAATGGCCGGAAATTGATTTCCTGGTGGATGGCAAAACTTCAGAATCAGTGTTATGTAGAATCTTCTGAAGGAATGTTTGTTGATCAGAAATGGATGAACTATGCCCCGGTATTTTTCCCTGATGATGTTGAAATCACTCACCATGCAGGCATTAATGTGGCAATTTGGAATCTTCACGAACGTGAGCTGCTCATTGAAAATAACAAGTATGTCATCAAGCGTTTTGATGGTGAGAAATTTCCTTTGATTCTTTTCCATTTCTCTGGATTTGATCCGTTTGAAACAAAGGTTATTAATAGAAGACACCCCCAATATAATGTTGATACATATCCCTCCTTTAAACCGATTATCGAGGAGTATCGACAAAGTATTTACGAAAATGGCTACGATAAGTATTCTGTTATGCCATATTCATTCTCCACATTCTCAAATGGAGAAAATATCATTGTGATGCAACGTCGTCTTTTTAGAAAATATGTTGCAACACAAAGGCCTTTTGTAGATCCCTTTGATATCAACGACTCTTTCTATAAACTCCTTAAAAAGAAAGGCTGTTTGACAAAAGTGTTCTCCGCAAATATTAGAGCATCCAAAGGAACGAAGGAAACCGCAGGAAAAATGGAGAAGAGGTTCCTTATACCTATAGCAAAACTCCTGAAGAAGATTTTGGGTATTCGTTGGTATTTCTATTTTGTACGTTATGCAACCCAATTCCGTAAACCTGAGTATCACGATTTCCTAATTAAGTAAAAAATGATTCCAAAGATTATACACTATTGTTGGTTTAGTAATGATCCTCTACCTAAAGAGGCTCAGCGTTGCATTGATAGTTGGAAGAAGTACCTGCCGGATTATCAGATTCGAAAGTGGACGTTAAAAGATTTTGATGTCGAATCGGTTGCGTTTACTAAAGAAGCTTTAGAACAGCGAAAGTGGGCTTATTTGACAGATTATGTTCGCCATTATGCATTATATAATTATGGCGGACTATATATGGATTCTGACGTCTTGGTCCTAAAGAATTTAAATTCTTTAATGACAGGAGATTTTGTTTCCGCAGTGGAGTATCATCCAGGAAAGGAGCAAATTCCTGTAATTAAACAAAGAATAGATAAAAATGGCAAGCGAACGACAGATGAAATTAGAGTTCCGGGAATAGGAGTGCAGGCAGCTATTCTTGCCGCGATTCCTCATCATGAATTGAATCGTGATTGTATGGATTTTTATCATAACTGTTCATTGCAGGAAGTTTTGGCGAAGAAATATACTGCACCAATTGTCATCAGCCATATCGCAGAAAAACTAGGCTTTGTTTATCTGAATAAAAAGCAAAATTTAGATAAAAACGTTGTTCTTTTCCCTGCAAAGGTATTTGCAAATTATAATCAAGTTGCAAAAGACTCTTATGCAGTACATTGCTGCGCAGGGAGTTGGGTAAAGAAGAACTTTAAGCAAAGAATCGTAGATTGTTTACGAATGAATAAATTAGTTGGCAAACTTTTTAGTTTCCTTTTTGTCAAAAAACCGGATGATTTGTATTAAATCGTAATGAGGAATAATGAAGTCTGTTAGATATACAACTCAGAATGCTCTTTGCACAGGATGTGGCATTTGTGAAGATATGTGTGCAAAGAATGCTATATCTATAAACAGGAGTAATGGCGTAAATATTCCGATTGTAGACGAATCCACCTGCGTAAATTGTGGGAGATGTTTGAAAGTTTGTCCAGGAATTGGAGGTAATCTTGAAAACTCCAGAAAACAACTGTTTGAGATTGATTCCGTAAAACACGACAAACTAATAGGTCCCTACACATCAATTTATTCTGGATATAGTCGGGATGATGAAATTCGTTTACATTCCGCTTCTGGTGGAGTGATTTCTCAGTTCCTTATATATTTGCTTGAGCAAAAAATTATTGATGGTGCAGTTGTAACGGGTTTTTCTAAAGATGATAACATAACACCAGTTTCTTACATCGCTCGTTGTAAAGAGGATGTTTTAAACGCAAAGAGTACTAAGTACTGTCCAGTTTCCTTGAATAAGATTGGAAATGAAATTGCAAATTCTGAAGGGAAGTACGTTATCGTCGGAATCCCGTGCCACATTCAGGGCTTTAGGAAGCGTTCTGCGATAGATAAAAAGTTCAAAGAACATCTTTTTGGCTTGTTTTCCGTCTATTGTTCCTCGAATAGAAATTTTAATGCACAAGATTTTTTATTTAAAAAGTATGGTGTGATGAAGACCGGCATTTCATACTTTGCGTATCGTGATAACGGTTGCCTTGGCAATATGGTTATCAATACTGGTGAGAAGAATATTTCTGTGCCCTTTATTAATTATTATGGTCGTTTGCGTTCATTCTTCAAACCTCACCGTTGCTCCCTTTGCGTAGATCATTATGGCATGCTTGCTGATGTTTCTTTTGGTGACTTACATATTCATCCTTATTCCAATGATAAAGTTGGTATAAGTTCCTGGATTGTTCGTAATCCTGTTTTTGAAGAACTCTTTAAAAAGGCTTCTGACGAAGGCTATATTAAAATGGATCCGTTAGAACCGCATGTATTGAATGAGTCACAAAAGGAAATGTTATATCCCAAAAAACGTCGCGTTCGTGCACAAATGAACTGGGACAGATTTTTTGGACATAAGGTTCCTGAATACGATGTTGTCTTGGATGAAAAGCCTCGTTTGAAAGACTATATAACAGTTGTTGTGGCGAAAATGCAAGCTTTTGTTGGTCGTCATAAATCACTATGGTTCCTTATTGATTTGTCTAATAAAGGGCGAAAGTAACATAGAGAAAAGATTGCCCAAGGAATTCAAATGATTGGACTTTGCATCAAATATTTCCACGAAAATTATGGCGGAATGCTGCAAGCTCTTGCTACTGTAACGTATTTTAAACGAATGGGCTTAAAATACGAGTTAGTGCAGTATGAGAAATGTTATTCAAAATTAGAGAAGATTAAGCAGCTTCCAAGGCTCCTAAATGGAATTCTTATAAACGATAAGAAAGAAGCTTTCCTAAAGAAGATGGGTGCAAAGAAACACCCTGAATTTTTGAAGAACGATGCTATTCGATTGAAATCTTTTGCTGATTTTAAAGATCGTTATTTCACGGAGTTGTCTCCAGTGTTCAAGGGATACAAGGCTTTGTGTGATGGCGCGAATAGATACTCTGCCGTGGTTTCTGGCAGCGATCAATTATGGTCTCCTGCTGGGTTGCCTACGAATTACTACAATTTGATGTTTGTACCTGATAGTATTCGAAAGATTTCTGTTGCGTCTTCTTTTGGGGTAAAGCAGATTCCTTGGTATCAAAAAAAACGTACTGCAGAGTTTCTCAATAGAATTGAATTCGTTAGCATGCGTGAAAACAGGGGAAGTGAAATTGTTGAAGAACTTACTTCACGCAAGGTTCCTACCATTTTGGATCCTGTTTTTTTGTTAAGTAAGGATGATTGGGCAAGACTTATTCCTGAAAAGAAGGAACTCTACGAACCATATATTTTTGCATACTTCCTCGGTGCTGAAGAATCCTATCGGACAGCCGTTAAGCTTGCTGCTCAAAAACTTGGATGTAAAATAGTTGCATTAAGACACCTGGATCAGTATGTTCCAAGTGACGAATCTTTTGGCGACTATGCTCCTTATGATGTAGACCCAGCACGTTTCTTGAATTTGTTGCGTGGTGCAAAATATGTGTGTACCGATTCATTCCATGGGTCTGTATTTTCAATCATTCACCAAAAAAACTTTGTAACATTTAATCGATACAAAGAAGGAAGCAAACACTCGAAGAATTCAAGAATTGATACCCTTTGTGGAAATTTGGGCTTACAAGACAGAAGATTCAAAAACAACTGTGACTTGGAAAAACTGTTAGTCGCACCTATTGACTACGATTCTGTATTCCAAAAATTCGTGCAATTGAAGAAAAGAACCGATGAGTTCCTGAATGAAGCTTTTAACGGGATAGAATAAACTAATAAAGCATTTTTTCGAATAAATCAACAAAGAAGGAGGAAATAAACATGGAGAACTATTTTACTAACATCCACATCAACAAAGTATTTCACTTAGCACAATTTGATATTCAACTAGGTTCCAAACAACATGTTTTCATCACAGGAAAAAACGGATCTGGCAAAACAAGTTTGTTGAATGCAATTGTCGATCATCTACAAAAAATAATGAACGACAAATCTCTTTCACACAAAAAATTCGATAATTTCATCATACATTTCACTAACAGAGAAGTAAACTGTAGCGCTTAACCGCAACTTGGAAAAAATTGAGGAAGCTAATAAGGTGTATATTTCCAACCAAGGAGCCACCTTATGGCAGAAGAAAATAAACCTGAAAAACAGAAACGTCGCCGCCTGAGTGCGGAGGACAAAGTCAAAATCCTGAGCGAAATTCTCCTCAAGGGCAGGGGCTTATCTGAACTTGCGGACGAGTACAAGATACATCCGAACAAAATTCTCGAATGGAGGAAGGTACTTTTCGAATCCGCTACGGGGATTTTCGAGCAGAAACGCCCCGACATAACCGAAAAGGCGCAACAGCGTAAAATAGACGCTCTCGAGAAAACCCTGGCCGACAAGGATGCCGTCATCGCCGACATCGCTCAGGAGAACCTGGCCCTCAAAAAAAAATTAACTGGCCGTCCCTAGGAAAGAAGAAAATGAGCCTCTCCGAACGGACCGCCATCATTGCGGAAATCGACGCCATTTACGCAAGGACGGGAATCGCCCCGTCCAGGCTGGTATCCTTTTTGGGAATCCCGCAAAGTACATGGAACAACTGGGTTTCGCGGAGGAAGGCGGAAACGCGGCATAACCACGATACGCCGAAGTCCAACTGGATGACCCCGGAAGAGACTCGCGCCATCGTCGACTTCTGCAAACAGTACAAGGACCATCTGCATGGATACCGCTACCTGGCCTGGCTTATGGTAGACAGGGATATCGCATACGCCCGTCCATCGACGGTTTACAACATACTGAAGAGGAACAACCTTTTCGGCAAATGGGCTTTTCCTGCGGAAGCGCGGAAAAAGGGGTTCGACCAGCCGACACGTCCGAATGAACAGTGGCATACGGATTATTCCTACGTCAGAGTTTGCGGAGTGTTCTTCTACTTCGCCTGCGTCCTGGACGGGTTCAGCCGCAAGGTTCTCGTCTGGGACCTTTTCTCCACGATGGAAGGCTTGAACGTTGAAATTCTCGTGACCAGGGCGAAGGAACTCCATCCCGATGCGCATGCCCGCATAATCCACGATAACGGGAAGCAGTTCGCCTCGAAGGATTTCCTCGATCTGGTTTCGAAACTTGAACTCAGGGAGACCTCTACATCTCCCTTCCATCCGCAAAGCAACGGGAAAGTGGAACGTTTTCACAAGACCCTCAAGGCGGAGGAAGTCCGTCGTGACGCTTACCAGGACTATTCCGATGCAAAGAGGAAAATGTCGGACTGGATCAATTACTACAACTCGGAACGGCTACATTCCGCAATCGGATTCCTGACTCCTGACGAGGTTTTCGCAGGAAAGATGGAGGAACGACTTGCAGAACGAAGAACAAAATTGTATAATGCGACAAGAGAACGTGAGGACTATTGGGCTAACCAACCGACCTGACGGAATCCCTTATTAGCTTTGTTAAAATTTTCCAAGTTCAACTTGGGCGGGACAAAACTCAGCTGATCCAATTGAAATAGAAAACGCCAAGAGTGACAAAATTCGTTATGAAAAACAAAAAGAATCTTTTTTTGGCAAAGTAAGAATTGACTTTACGGATATTTTTCAGACCATTAAAGATTTTAACAATGGAGACTTCATTGTAGCGTATTACAAAGCACTTCGTGTTCCATCTTTCGAAGAAGTAAAAGTTTTAGAAAAACCAAAACTGTCCATAAGCACAAACATTCAGGAAAGCAGTACTAATCAATTTCTTAAGTTCCTTGTGGATTACAAAATCCAAGCAGCATTAGCTCGAAATGAAGGAAATTTTGATGATGACGACCATATCAAAAAATGGTTTGATGAATTCAAAGATTGTTTACGATCTATATTTGACGATTCAAATCTTGATTTAATTTTTGATTACCATAAGTATTCTTTTTCTATCCAATCTTTAGGTAAAGTTTTCAAATTTACCGAACTATCCGCAGGTTATGCAGCAGCTTTAGATATAGTCAGCGATTTGATGTTGAAAATGCAAAAAAAAGGTTCATTAACTAGAGCTTACGAAAAACCGGGTATTGTTATTATTGATGAACCAGAAACACATCTTCATTTATCGTTGCAACGTCAAATCATGCCAATTTTGACAAAGCTTTTTCCCCACGTTCAATTTATCGTAGCGACGCATTCCCCTTTTGTACTAAGTTCTATAGAAAATGCAATTGCATTTGACCTCGAAAACAAAGAAACTGTAGAGGATTTAACTGAATATTCCTATGATTCCCTTGCAGAAGGTTATTTCGGAGTGTCCTTGGAATCAGGAATTCTTGCAACTCGATTAGAAAGATTAGAAGAACTCATAAAAAGAACAAATCTCAGTAGCAGTGAGAGTTGCGAATTAGATCGTCTCATAAAAAATTTCGACAAGATGAGCGAAATCGCAAGTCCCTTAATAAAGGGACGATTTATGGAACTGAAGCGTTCTTTTTTGCACTGAGGCGTCTGGTGATTCGAGTGAAAAAATCTACAGTGGCACCCAAAAGGTTGTCAACACACGGCTACAGTGACGATTCTGTCAGCGAAGCAATAATTAATGATCAAAGTGGGAAGTGTTATCTCTGCGAACGTAAATTAGGTACAGACTACGAAGTAGAGCATTTAACATCACAAAAAGGGGACGAAAGTTTAATCAATGAATGGGATAATCTATTCGTCGCTTGTGGGTATTGTAATAGAAAGAAATCCAATAGTTTTGATCAAATTTGCAACCCATCAATGTCTAATCTTGAAATAGAAATTGTTCAAGGAATTGATTTTGCTCGGGGAAAAGCTTCTTTTTTCCCACAATGTCAAACAACAGCTATTTCCAAGACCATTGAATTATTGTCAAGAATTTTTAATGGAAGATGTAAATTACGTAAACTGAGAGAAAAACGTTTTTGGGATGAATTCATTAGAAAGATGAATAATTTTCAAGAAGCCGTAAATCAGTTTCTTGAAAAACAAGACAACATAGATGTGTAGCGCTTAACCGCAACTTGGAAAAAATTGAGGAAGCTAATAAGGTGTATATTTCCAACCAAGGAGCCACCTTATGGCAGAAGAAAATAAACCTGAAAAACAGAAACGTCGCCGCCTGAGTGCGGAGGACAAAGTCAAAATCCTGAGCGAAATTCTCCTCAAGGGCAGGGGCTTATCTGAACTTGCGGACGAGTACAAGATACATCCGAACAAAATTCTCGAATGGAGGAAGGTACTTTTCGAATCCGCTACGGGGATTTTCGAGCAGAAACGCCCCGACATAACCGAAAAGGCGCAACAGCGTAAAATAGACGCTCTCGAGAAAACCCTGGCCGACAAGGATGCCGTCATCGCCGACATCGCTCAGGAGAACCTGGCCCTCAAAAAAAAATTAACTGGCCGTCCCTAGGAAAGAAGAAAATGAGCCTCTCCGAACGGACCGCCATCATTGCGGAAATCGACGCCATTTACGCAAGGACGGGAATCGCCCCGTCCAGGCTGGTATCCTTTTTGGGAATCCCGCAAAGTACATGGAACAACTGGGTTTCGCGGAGGAAGGCGGAAACGCGGCATAACCACGATACGCCGAAGTCCAACTGGATGACCCCGGAAGAGACTCGCGCCATCGTCGACTTCTGCAAACAGTACAAGGACCATCTGCATGGATACCGCTACCTGGCCTGGCTTATGGTAGACAGGGATATCGCATACGCCCGTCCATCGACGGTTTACAACATACTGAAGAGGAACAACCTTTTCGGCAAATGGGCTTTTCCTGCGGAAGCGCGGAAAAAGGGGTTCGACCAGCCGACACGTCCGAATGAACAGTGGCATACGGATTATTCCTACGTCAGAGTTTGCGGAGTGTTCTTCTACTTCGCCTGCGTCCTGGACGGGTTCAGCCGCAAGGTTCTCGTCTGGGACCTTTTCTCCACGATGGAAGGCTTGAACGTTGAAATTCTCGTGACCAGGGCGAAGGAACTCCATCCCGATGCGCATGCCCGCATAATCCACGATAACGGGAAGCAGTTCGCCTCGAAGGATTTCCTCGATCTGGTTTCGAAACTTGAACTCAGGGAGACCTCTACATCTCCCTTCCATCCGCAAAGCAACGGGAAAGTGGAACGTTTTCACAAGACCCTCAAGGCGGAGGAAGTCCGTCGTGACGCTTACCAGGACTATTCCGATGCAAAGAGGAAAATGTCGGACTGGATCAATTACTACAACTCGGAACGGCTACATTCCGCAATCGGATTCCTGACTCCTGACGAGGTTTTCGCAGGAAAGATGGAGGAACGACTTGCAGAACGAAGAACAAAATTGTATAATGCGACAAGAGAACGTGAGGACTATTGGGCTAACCAACCGACCTGACGGAATCCCTTATTAGCTTTGTTAAAATTTTCCAAGTTCAACTTGGGCGGGACAGATGAAATTAAAGAAATGTTATCCATCAATTCCGAATTTCTCGGTTTTAAATATGTCATCATTTCAGAAAACCCGACCCTTTCATCTCATTTCAGCCATTTATTGCGGTGGAATAAAATTTAGCATCGCGGTAGCGATTGTGACCCCCCTTGGGGCGCAGACACGTAGTGGCTGCGTGTTATGAGGGCCTTTAGGTCCCATAACATAGAGCGCGCCGGCATGGGAGTGCCGGGCCGCCCGATATTTTGTTTATCTTTACGTCATGAAAATTCTTCTCTCCAACAAGTTCTATTATCGTCGCGGTGGCGACTGCATCTATATGCTCAATCTGGAGCAGTTGCTTAAACAGCACGGCCACGAGGTAGCTATTTTCTCCATGGACTATTCCGAGAACCTGGAGAGTCCCTGGAGCAAGTACTGGCCAAGGAACATGTCCAAGGTGGCTGCGTTCACGCGTCCCTTCGGCGATGGTGAGGTGAAGAAGAAGTTTACCGCACTGCTAGATGACTTCAAGCCCGATGTGCTCCACCTGAACAATATCCACACCCAGCTCTCCCCGGTTATCGCGGAGATTGCCCACAGTCGTGGTATCAGGGTGGTATGGACTTTGCACGATACCAAGCTGGTGTGCCCCTGCTATACCTGCACCCGCAACGGAAAGTGGTGCGAGGAGTGCTTCAGCGACAAGACTGCGGTTATCAGGCACAAGTGCATGCCGGGCAATATTCCCGGGGCCATTATCGGCTGGCGCGAAATCAAGAAGTGGAACAAGGACCGCCTGCAGGCCTGTACCGACAAGTTCCTGCCGCCGTCGCAGTTCCTAGCCGATACGATGGTGAAGGGCGGCTACTCCGCCGAAAAGATGCAAGTGCTCTGCAATTTTATTGATGTAAGCAAGGTGCAGAATCCGTCCCTGAAAAAAGATGATTACTACGTGTTCCTTGGCCGCGTGAATTCTGTGAAGGGTGTGCCGACCTTGTGCAAGGCGGCTTCGCAGTTGCCGTACAAGTTGATTGTGATTGGTGGTGGCGAACTGTTGCCCGAATTGCAGGCGCAATATAAGGACTGCGCGAATATCGAGTTTGTTGGCCAGAAGAACTGGGACGAGTTCCGCCCGATTTTGGAAGGCGCGCGGTTTATGGTTCTCCCTGCCGAATGGAGCGAGAATAACCCTCTAACTGTCATTGAGTCACAGTCCTTAGGAACGCCAGTGCTTGGAGCGAGAATCGGCGGCATTCCGGAACTGATATGTGAATCGGGCTGTGCGGAAGATGCCGCCAGTAAGAACGGCGCGGCACAAAATGCGGATAAGGACTGCGTCGCGAATGGTATGACGTTTGTCTCGGGCGATGTCGAAGACTTGAAGACTAAAATAGAGCAGATGTTCGCCGCAAAATTCGATTATGCAGCCATTGCCGAAGCTGCGCAGGCCCGTTATAATGCCGAAGCGTATTATGAACAGCTGAAGATGGTGTATCGGGATAAAGAATAATGGTCGAGGAATTTCGGGCGGTGGAAATTTGGTCTTTTGTTGAAAAAACAGCTAGGACTGGGTGGTTCGATCAGTCCACTCTGTTGTCACAGTAAAAGTGATTAATTACATTACAATTATGGCTTTGAAAAGATTCCCCATCGGTGTGCAGGACTTCGCACAAATATGCGAAAACAGCTACTTCTATGTGGACAAGACGGATCTTGTCTATAAGTTAACCCATACAAGTCAATATTATTTTCTCTCCCGTCCGCGCCGGTTCGGCAAGTCCCTTCTAATAAGCACATTGCAATGCTATTTCGAAGGCCGCAAGGAACTTTTTGCAGGACTCGCCATGGAGCGTCTGGAAACCGAATGGAAAAAGCACCCGGTTTTCAAGCTGAGTTTCGCCGGGAACAAGTTCACGAGCCTCAAAGCCCTGCAGTTTACGCTGAACTCCATGCTCGCCGAATTCGAGAGAACCTACGGAGTCCAGAACAGAAACGAGTTCGAATGGGGGCCGCGACTTGGAGAAATTCTCAAGGCGGCCTATGAATCCACCGGCATGCAGCCCGTGGTCCTAGTGGACGAATACGACGCGCCGCTCCTGGACTCCATGGAAAATCCGGAACTCCAGCTCACGCTCAAGAACGAGATGCGGAAACTCTTCAGCCCCCTCAAGGACCTGGGCGGCATTCTCCGCTTCGTCTTCCTTACGGGCATCAGCAAGTTCAGCCAGCTGTCGATTTTTAGCGAGCTCAACAACCTGAACGTCATCACCATGGATGACGAATTCGCGGCCATCTGCGGCATCACCAAGGAAGAGGTCTTCTCGCAGATGCAACCGGAAATCCGTGCCCTCGCCGACAAGAACGGCATGACTCACGGCGAGGCCTGCGAAGCGTTGAAACGGAAATACGACGGCTACCATTTCAGCAAGAATTCCCCGGACGTTTTCAACCCGTTCAGCCTCATCAATGCATTAAGCAAGCAGGAACTTGCCAACTACTGGTTCGCTACCGGCACGCCAACCATACTCACCAAACTCATGAGCCGCTACAGGGTGGACCCGCAGCCCTTCGACGACGGCTTCGACGCCACCCTGGATATGTTCGACGCGCCCACCGAGACGGCCACCAACCCCATCCCCATGCTCTACCAGAGCGGATACCTGACCATCAAGACGTTCAAGCGGGGCGAGCGTTATGTCCTCGGATTCCCCAATGACGAAGTGCGGCTGGGATTTCTGAAAGCGCTGATGCCTTACTACGCCAAGGACGACGTGGTGCAAAACGACACGTTCCTGATGAAACTTGCCGACACCCTGGAAGAAGGAAAAATTGACGATGCCATGGGCCAGATAAAAGCCTTCATCAGCAGCATTCCTTACAACACGACGAAACAGAACGAGAATTACTATCGCGCCCTATTCTTCCTGATTTTCAAGCTTTGCACGCCGTTCGTCACGAAGGCAGAGGAATGCAGCGCCGCGGGACGCGCCGACGCCGTGGTGGAAACCGACGACAGCGTTTATGTCTTCGAATTCAAATTGGACGGTAACGGAACCGCAGAAGACGCCCTCGCGCAAATCGATTCCAAAGGCTACCTGATCCCTTATACGGCAACCCTTGCCACAGATGGCAACCCGAAGAAGCTATACAAAATCGGGGCCAGCTTCGATGCAGAAAAACGCACCGTGGGCCAGTGGATTATCCGGGAAGAGCAATAAAAACAAGGGAAAACTCCATACAAATAGAAAGTCTTAAATCCTGTTCCGGCTGCGCCGCATGCGCCAATGCCTGCCCGAAATCCGCCATTTCAATTGTTCCGAACTCCGAAGGTTTTCTTTACCCGAAAATCCATTCGGATATTTGCATCCAGTGCGGGCTTTGCGACAAGACGTGTCCTGTGCTGCACGCAAAATCCGGCGACGAATCCATCCAATCCGCCGAAGAAAATTTTACCGTCCGCGCTTCCTTTGCTGTTCAAGCCATCGACGAAAACATCCGCCTGAAAAGTTCCTCGGGAGGCATCTTCACGTGCTTGGCAGAAAAAATCATTGCCGAAGGCGGTGTTATTTTTGGCGCGGCATTCGACAGCGATTTAAAACTTTCACACCGCTCAGTCGAGACCTCCGAGAGTCTGGAAGCCCTTCGCGGTTCCAAGTATTTGCAAAGCGAAATCGGGAATTCCTACCAGGATGTTCGTCGCTTTTTAAAGGAAGGCAAAAAAGTTCTTTTTTCGGGAACACCATGCCAAGTGGGCGGCTTAAAAGCTTTTCTAAAAAAGGATTTCGAAAATCTATTCACCGTAGATGTGGTTTGTCACGGAGTTCCCTCCCCTGCCCTATTCGAAAAATACGTTCAGGAACATTCTCACGGGGCGCAGGGCCGCCCCGTGAAAACAGCTTTCAGACGGAAGGATGACGGCTGGAAGCTGTATTCGCTTTCATTTGCGTACGCAAACGAAAGTGAATACAGGCAAACCTTGGACAAAGACAAATATATGCAGCTCTTTTTAAAAGATCACGGTTTGCGTGAAGGCTGTTACCAGTGCAAATTTCGCGGAGACAACCATGTTGCAGACATTACCCTCGCCGATTTCTGGGGAATCGGGAACATCCTTCCCGAAATGGACGACGACAAGGGAACTTCGCTGGTCATCGTGCAAACGGAAAAGGGCGCGAAGTTTTTCGATTCCTGCAAAGATTCTTTCTTATCCGCTCCCGTCAATATGCGGGAAGCGGTGAAATACAATCCCTCCTATTTCACTTGCAAAAAGCGAAGTCCGTTGCGCAACAAGTTCTATGAAGATTTTGAAAATTCCTCCATCGATTTTCTTTTCCGCCGTTTCGGGAAAAGCTCTTTGAAGCAACGAACAAAACGCTTTGTCAAGCGTGGGGTAAAAAAGGCGCTCCAAACGTTTCTTGGGAAAAAGGGATTGGAGCAACTGAAAAAGAAAATGCGGGGATAGCGGATTTCAATAGCCAGAAACCAGAATAAAAAATATCTTCAGAAATCCATATTTTATCCGACAAAGGCCGCCGCTTCTCCCAACAATCAACGGACCTCTGTCCACTTCCCCACTTCCAGCATCGAATTTTCAGCCTACTTCACGACAATTTCCGGCGATGTCGCGTCCAAAAGATAATTCCACTCTTCGCGAATCCGCTCGTATTCCGAAGGATCCGCATAAATCGCAAAAGTCATCCACTTGTAGCCACCATCCGTTTTTTCAAAATTCACATACTCCGTTTCCCGGGAAAAGCGCGGAGCTTCCGAAACTTCCAGAGAGCCGTCGGCAGAAACATCCAAAGTGCTTTCAAATTCCGTTTCATGCGGCATCCGAATCGGCAGATAGCGGGTGCGAACCTTCGGCAGGTGCATAATAGAACGCTCCCAGACATTCGGGTAACGCCCACGAACGCCGTCCGAACTTTTTCCAAAATAATTTTTCGAAGCAAAGGTGATGACGAGTTTCAACGGCTTGTTGAAATCCGCCACGTTTTCCGCTCGCACTCGTGAAATCGAAACGTCGGGAATCCGCTGGGCAATCAAATCCTGAATCAGGACTTCCATCTCTTTGGCGTCCTTCCCGTAAAGCTGATTGCGGAGCACGCTGGCGAATTTTCCCGTCATGCAAAGGGAGTCCCGAAATTCTGCCGTTCCGTCCGCGGAAATGTGCAAGCGATGCCCCAAAAACACCTGGTGTTCCTTCTCGTTTTCCAGAACCGGCGTCACGGCGACATAACTGGATTCGGCATCGATGACCAGTGCCACTTTTCCTTCCATGTCCAGCGGTATCGGGCGATCGTTGCCTCCTTTGTCCGAAGGATCCACCCACATTTCCGGATGCTTGTCCCCTTTGGGAATATACAGCATCATGTGATTGAATTGCTGAATCGAAGGCAGCGTTTCAAACCCTGCTTCCGAGAGATGAATCGCCACGAGTTTGCTCGGCACTCCTATCGCCGCAAGCATTTCTTTCAAAAGCAGGCTCTGGTCTTTGCAATCGCCGCGCCGTTCCCGCAAGGTCGTTTCCGCCAGTTGGGGAATCAGGGAATGCCCACCAAAGCGCACGTCCCGGTAGCGGATATTTTCACGGACATAACGGACTTCTGCAAGTATCGCCTCTTCGCCCAGCCGACTTCCTTTCACTTCAAAAGCCTTTTCCCGCACGGGAATCGAATTTTTGAACTGGTGCCGGATCAGGTTTTCATATTCCCGCCCGACATCTTGCCAAGTGCGCTTTCCCGTCAATTCAAATCCCGCGCCGTAATCCCGATACACGGGCATATAAGGTTCATGCCGCTTCACCACAGGATCGTCGATAGTCCATTCTTCACCATCCGCATCGTAACGGGTAGAAAGCGGGCCGTATTCTTCGGTCACAAAGCGAGCCGTGTCCGCATAAATTTTAAAGGACGTTTTTTGAACGGGAACCTCTTCGCTGGCTTCAAAGCTCACAAAGGGAATCACGCCGTAATTGGCGACGCTCGTCCGCGAGACCTGCACAAAAATAAAATCGCCTGGCGAAAGTTTTTCCAGCGGGAAGTGCGCTGTCTGCATTTCGTTGCTCTGCCCCAATTCCGTCGCATAAGTAATGTAAGCGCCGGAGAGCGGAATTTTCGCTTTCCATTTCATTGAGGAATCGTAGATTTCCAGAGCGTTCACATAGATGCGGTCAAAGCCGGGAAGGAAATCAAATGCGAGTTCGGAATAAATGCCGACCCCGCGCGTATCCAAAATTTCAATCAGCTGCTGCCGTGTCCGCACCCAAGCTTTGTCCTTGTCCGCCCGGAGCGCTTCGCGGGAATAGTGCACGACCGCCGGGAAGCCGTCCGCCTTTGCCTTTTCTGCGTAGTCCTTGTTCACCAGTGCGGCCAACGCCATCGGGCGCATTTCCACCGGATCGATTTTCTTTTGCAAAATCCGGTTGTCAGCTTTCCCCAAAAACGCCTTGGACGCCGAGAGGAAACTCCGGACGCTTTCGTCGTCCGGGCGCATGACCTGCGCATGGGAAAGCGATTTCTCGGCCTGCGCGTAATTGCGGGAATAGAACTGCACCTTTCCGCGCAACGCCCACACCCGGTAATCCGAAGATCCCAACGGAAGAACTTCTTCGCTGACCGCCAACGCTTCGGAATAACGTCCCAAGAAAACCAGCGCATCCATCAGCGTCAGCCCCAAATCGACGCTCATGCCAAATTTTTTCTTGGTCGTGTAAAGGATTTCGACCGCTTCGGCATACAGATCCATGCCCATATAGGTTTTTGCCAGATAGACTCCCAGTCTTGAAGAAGGCTGCTTGTCGTAAAGATTCTGCACGACCGAGAGCGACTGCGTACGCTGTCCAAGCCCCCACAAGGCATCGGAAAGGTTGATGACGTATTCCGGATTGTTCGGCGTGTAGCGCAGCGCCATTTCCGCATAGCGTCTGGCTTCCCCGTAATCCATCATCGCTTCGTACATTTCGCCCAGAATGGAGAGCAGCCGTCCATTTTGGCGGACCAATTCCATTTCGCTCAAAAAATGATTGACTCCGGGCGCATACAGTTCCTTCATCTGATAGACAAAGCCGCAGTTCAACAGATAGAGCGGTTCGGACGGATCCATCTTGTTCGCTTTTTCAAAATACGAAAGCGCGACCAGCGGCTGGTTTTCGGCAAGGCGCAAGAGCCCCACCTGATTGACCACCGCCGCCTGGAATTGCAGGCTTTTTTCGTCCGAAAGCTCTTGCGGTTTTTCGCCCAGAACGATGCCATCTATCGCCCTGTTGAGCGCCGCCGCATATTTCTTGTAGAGCACGCCCTGCGCCCAGCCCGCTACCAAAATCCCCCGCCCGTTATCCCAGAAATATCTGCCGACATATTGAAAATCGTAGCCGTCGATGACCCGCGTGCAAGTAAAATTCAGCGTAAACTTTTCCGCATTGCCGCCACGGACACGAGTCCTTTCCAGATTCGGGTCGTTCGGATCGAGCCCCAAGCGAATCAGCAGCACTTTTTCCAGATCCTGCGCGCTGATTTCATCGGGAGAGACGACCGTCCCATACACAAAGAAGGCGGTTTCTTCCGTCCGGTTCGCAAGAACCAAATCCGGATCGCCGTTCTGGGCCGCCACTCCCGACCAGTTGTGCCACAGCGTATCGTTCACATGGAAGCGGTAGCCGAGCGATTTCGACTCGTAATCCGTCACCCTTTCCTTTGAAATCTCCTGTTCCGCCGTCGCCCGTTTTAAAGATTCGGCAATACGAAATTCCGCAAAGAAATTTTGCCATTCCTTTTTCAGGCCTTCCCGGCCAAGAGCGCTGTCCGCCGAAGAAAGCACCAAGAAAAACACGCGGTTTCCCGAGGCGAGCACAAACCCGTCGGCAGCCAAAGCCGATTCGGACGACCTTCCCGCGGTTTCAAAAAAAGCGCCTGTCATCGAAAGCTCTTCCTGCGGACGCACTTCGGCATAATCCGTCTTTTTATACGAAAGGCTGCGCCCCTGCATTTCCGCACGCGCCCTGTCCATCACATTCGGGGCTTCCCCCGCACCTAAAAGGATCTGCTGTATTTCTGCCCGAAGGCCCGCCTTTTCGTTGAAAAATTCCAAAGGAACCGACGCGTCCGTCGGATCGCTCACCAGTTCCCAATCTTCGGACGGCAGATGAAAGGAAAAGTCCGGCCTTGCAAAATCCATGATGCGATTTTCGACCGTCTTTTCAAATGTCGCGCCGCTCTGGGAAATTTTCCCCTTTTCCGAAACGGGCTTGGCCAAAGCCGATTTTCCGGACTCCGGAGTTTCCTCTTGAGGAATTTTTTGAACAGGGATGTCCGGGCGGCTTGCGCACGCAGACAAGGAAAGAACCCAAAAAAAGAGAACAACGGCCAACGCCGGCTTGATATTACGCATCATCCTGCCCTGTAAGGTATAAAAAAGCGAGTTATCCACCTCGCGACAAAAGCAAATTTTAGTAAATTTCCACCAGCTAAAGTCTCTCGGCTTTGAGAGATGGCAGATGAACAATAAACAAAGGATCCTAAAATGGCTCTTAAACTCGGTATCAATGGTTTCGGTCGTATCGGCCGTATGGTGTTCCGCGCTGCTGTGGAAAACTTCGCAAATGACATTCAGGTTGTCGGTATCAACGACCTTCTCGACCCGGATTATCTCGCTTACATGCTGAAGTACGATTCCGTTCATGGCCAGTTCAAGCACGACATCAAGGTCGATGGCAACTACATGATCGTCGATGGCAACAAGATTCAGATTTTCGCCGAAAAAGACCCCTCCAACATCACTTGGGGCGCTCTGGGCGTTGACGTTGTCGTCGAATCCACCGGCTTCTTCCTCACCGAAGAACTCGCTTCCGCTCACCTCAAGGCTGGTGCCAAGAAGGTCATCATGTCCGCTCCGTCCAAGGACGCGACTCCGATGTTCGTCTATGGCGTAAACCACCAGACCTACGCAGGCCAGAAGATCATCTCCAACGCTTCTTGCACCACCAACTGCCTCGCCCCGATTTCCAAGGTTCTGAACGACACCTTCGGCATCAAGCGCGGCCTGATGACCACCGTCCATGCTGCAACCGCTACCCAGAAGACCGTTGACGGTCCGTCCAAGAAGGACTGGCGCGGTGGCCGTGGCATCCTCGAAAACATCATCCCGTCCTCCACGGGTGCTGCAAAGGCTGTCGGCAAGGTTCTCCCGATGCTCAACGGCAAGCTCACCGGTATGTCCCTCCGCGTTCCTACCTCTGACGTTTCCTTCGTTGACCTCACCGCCGAACTCGAAAAGCCGGCAACTTACGAAGCTATCTGCGAAGCGATGAAGAAGGCTTCCGAAGGCGAACTCAAGGGCATCCTCGGTTACACCGACGAAGCTGTCGTCTCTACCGACTTCCGCAACGACGCTCACACTTCCATCTTCGACGTCAAGGCTGGCATCCAGCTCGACCCGACCTTCGTGAAGGTTTGCGCCTGGTACGACAACGAATGGGGCTACAGCAACAAGGTTTGCGAAATGGCCCGCGTGATCACCAAGTAATTAGCAACGCTAAATTCTTGAAAGAGACTCCGTGCAAACGGGGTCTTTTTTTGTACGGAAATAACGTAAAACTAAGTCCGCTTCTTTTTGAGGGAAACCAAAACGACGGAAGAAAGAATCAGAACGATTCCCACGAGAAGTCGCCACGAGAACTTTTCCCCAAAAACGAACACGCCGATGCACACGGCAGTCAAGGGTTCCAAAGCGCCCAGAATCGCCGTCGGCGTTGAACCGATGATTTTAAGCGACTTCACCGTCAAAACCAGGGACAGGAAAGTCGGCACGAATCCCAAAACCGCCGCCCAAAAAACGCCCATTCCATCGGGAAGCGGCTGCAAGGAATTTCCCGGCAAAAGCATCGAAAAAAGAAAGATAAATACGGCGCAACAGGAAAGTACGTACAAATTCAGTTTCAAAGCACCTGTCGACTTGGGCATCCGGGCGGCAACGATAATCGACACGGCATAAGAAATCGACGACAAAAGAACCAGAAGAATCCCTTTTACACTTAAAAAACCGCCGTCGCCGCGCGTCAAGAAGACGACTCCTGCAAAGGAAAGCGTAATAGCAAATCCGGTTTTTGCCGTCAATTTTTCACGAAAGAAAAAGTGCATCAAAATCGCGACCAGAATCGGATATACAAACAAAAGCGTCGAAGCGGTCCCTGCATCCATATACAAAAAAGAAGAAAACAGTGAAAAAGAGGATACCGCAAACAAAAATCCCAAGAATACTGCCGGCAAGATATTTTCCCGCGGAAAGCGCAAAGATTTTCGCATAACGCCCAACGCCAGCAGCACAAACAAAACGGCAAAAGCAAACCGGTAAAAAAGTACGGAAACGGGCGAAAGCCCCGCGGCATACAAATGGAGGGCTCCCAACGGATTCGTCCCATAACAAATCGCAGCCAATGCGCCATAAGCGACACCAAGATGATCTCTTTTCATTTCGCCGCCAAAAATAGCTAATCCGTTCCCTTTTAATAAAGCTACCGATAAAATTCCCTAGACGAATTTTTGAATGGGACAGGGGAAGCGATGACCTACCGCTTTTCAAAACCAAATCAGCAAGAAATCATTTTTCCGAATTTCCCTACTTCCAACTTTCAACCAATCCCTAACCATGGTTCGACAGACGGTCCCTGAGCTTCGGTTAGTGAGCTTGTCGAACTAGTCGAAAGGCTCTAGCCGCTAGCAGCTGATCACTGTCCGCTGAATACTAGCCACTAAATAACCCCAAAGCCATTTTTAAAAGCGGACATAAACCATTTTCGCAAACAGAAATATATATTAAGGAAAACTTTTAAAGAGGACTTTATGGGTAACATCGCCATTCTGGGCATCATCATCGCCGTCATCATCGGACTCATCATCTTGGCTTTTGTCGCCAAATTTTTTAATCTCTGGCTCCAGGCGTTATTTTCCAAAGCCGGGGTCAGCATGTTCCAGCTGATTGGCATGCGACTCCGCAAAGTGCCCCCCAAAATCATCGTCGATGCCCGCATTCTCAGTTGCAAAGCCGGAATGCCGGTCGATACGAATCTGCTCGAAGCGCATTACATGTCGGGAGGAAATGTTCTCCGCGTCATCCAGGCTCTCATCGCCGCCAACAAAGCGAACATCAAACTGGATTTCAAGCAAGCCGCAGCAATCGACCTTGCCGGTCGCAACGTTCTCGAAGCCGTGCAGATGTCCGTCAATCCCAAAGTGATTGAAACTCCCCGGGTCAGCGCAGTCGCCCTCGACGGCATTCAGCTGCACGCCGTCGCCCGAATTACCGTGCGCGCAAGCATCCAGAAACTGGTCGGCGGAGCCGGCGAAGAAACCGTCGTCGCCCGTGTCGGCGAAGGAATCGTTTCCTCTATCGGCGGAGCAAAAAGCCACAAGGACGTCTTGGAAAATCCGAACATGATTTCCCAAAAAGTCCTCGCTTCGGGGCTTGACGCGGGAACCGCTTTTGAAATTCTTTCTATTGACATCGCCGACGTCGATGTCGGCCAAAATATCGGAGCGCGCCTGGAAACAGACCGAGCCGAAGCGGACAAGAAAATCGCCCAGGCAAAAGCGGAAGAACGCCGCGCCATGGCGACCGCTGCCGAACAGGAAATGAAAGCCAAAGTGATGGAAATGCGCGCCAAGCTGGTGGAAAGCGAAGCACAAGTTCCCATGGCCATGTCGGACGCTCTCCGTTCCGGTCGTCTCGGTGTAATGGATTATTACAATATGAAAAACATCCAGGCCGATACGCAAATGCGCACGCAACTCGTCACGGGCGAAAATTCCCAGCCGAATCAACCCAACCCGTAAAGATTCCCCATGGAAGGACTCCTTTTCTTTCTCGTCATTGTGGCTCTGCAAGTCGGTGCGACGTGGATTAAAAAGCGCGCCGAACAAAAAAGCCGCCCCGTGCCGCCCCCGAGCAGGAATACGATGACGAGAGCGAGTACGGAAACGACGAGGACGATTTTCCCGACGAAGACGATATGGAGCCGGAAGAGGATTTGCCACCGACGCCTCCCGATCCTTTGCAAGAGTTAATCCGCAAATTCCGAGAAGAACAGGCAAAGCAAGCGGGCAACATCGCTCCGCAGCCCCAAAAGGTTGTCAAAAAGCCGGAACCCATTCCGGAACCGAAACCCGCCGAGGAAATTCCTGTTCCCAATCCGTTTCAAAATGCGGCGAAACTCTATGCGGAAGAATCCCCCGTCGAAATCGCCCATTTCAACGACAATTCCGAAGCTCTGGAAACGAAAATTCCAACCAGCCAGAAGGAGATTCCCAAGTT
The DNA here is from genome assembly GCF_002300445.1 of Fibrobacter sp. UWS1. Lineage (NCBI taxonomy): Bacteria > Pseudomonadati > Fibrobacterota > Fibrobacteria > Fibrobacterales > Fibrobacteraceae > Fibrobacter > Fibrobacter sp. UWS1. The sequence continues at coordinate 902,444 of NZ_NSGW01000002.1, read as the reverse complement.
TGCGTTCAACAGGCAAGAAGCCCGCAAAGGTTTTCTTTGGGCAAACGTTCTAAACGATCCCCGATTCAAAAGACCTTTTGCCGGTTTCCGTTTCCGCTGATTTAGCGAAATTTCCAAGATCTCCATACAGAAAAAAAGTGGCCGATACGAAGTATCCGCCACTTGCCATTTTAAAGGGAAAAACGCTTTTCCGATTCGCCCGCTTTAATCCGCACAATTCGCTTTCTGGTGCAGCGAGAATTCCCCGTTACACCAAGATAAGCCGTTTTCGCGATTCTTATAATTCTCCAGCGGAAGCTGCAAGCTCCATTTGGAATCCACCGCAAAAGGAGAAATTCCCGCATAAGCTCCCGTCGTATCTGCCGTTACCGTTTTTTCGCTCACATAGAACAGAGAATCTATGGTCAATTCACCACAGCGCAGAGCGATAGAACCCTTTGTGCCTGGCATAGAAAGCTTTACCGGAATATCCCTGCCTGGCATCGAATCGTTTCCAAAGATCAAGAATGCATCCGGTGGAAGCAATACCGTCTCCGGAATTTCTACCATGGACTTAAAGGAAGAACTGCTCGTCGCCCACAAGGAGCATCCCTGCAAATCCAAAGTGTCCAAAGAAGCGTTGTAGTATTCCACAAATTCATCCTTGCCTTCGGTCATGAATTCCGTGATAGTCAAATCGCCCGCCTTGGGCGCACGCAATTTCGAAGGCAAAAAGGCCGTCGCCGAAAAAGTGGAAAGCGAATCCGATTTTATTGAAAGCGAAACATCGGCATGCAGGGAGTTCAGTTCCCAATTCAAAGCGAAATTTTCGCCGTCGATCAGCACTTGCGAATCCATCTGGTAAAGGAGTTCCCCCGAAGACGAAAGCAATTCCAAGTGCACATCGTAAGTTTGCCCAATCACAAGCATTCCCGTAGAAACCGTCGCCGCTTCCGCTGTAAAGGAAAGCGGGTACGACTGAGAATCCTTGCCAGAGAGAAGCGAAAGCTCTCCCGAAGCGATGTCCATCGGATTGGTAAGCCCCAGAGGAATCCGCACAAATAAAAAGCCCGCCACCGCACGCATGGATATGGAGATATTGACTTCTTCCCCTGCCGAAAGTTCCGCTGCGACTTCGCCTTGTTGCACCAATAGGCCGTTGGCGTAATACTTGGCATAGAAATTCCAGCTTCCCGGATTCAGCAGCTTATCCACGCTGGTTTCCAAATCGCCCAGAACCACATGAAAAGTATCCGGGCCGACCAAGTCCAAAACCAGACTGTCCGTCAGCGGAAGACTTTTACAGACCGCATCCAAATGCACGGATGTTTTGAGGGGATTCGGCCCTTCCGTTTTTTCGCTCTGGGAGCAGCCCGCCATACAAATAGCGAACAGGGAAAGGGTGAACAGGATTTTTTGTAAACGACTATCTCTCATTTTTAGCCTCCTTTGGTTTAATGAGAGATCTCATAGGGTATAACGTTTCTTGGGCGCAAAATTGCTACTTTATTTTTGAAAAAAATTATTAACACCTTGAAGGCAATCGATGAAAAAGCTAACCCTGTCCGAAAACAACAAAAAAATCGCCGGCGTCTGCGGAGGAATCGGCGAATACTTCAACATCGACCCCACCATCGTCCGCATTTTATGGATAGCGGGAATTTTCCTTTCCTTGGGAACGGGAGTGCTCGCCTATCTGCTCTGCTGGTTTTTGATTCCCAATCCGGACTGACACTCCGATTCAAAATATTCAATCGTTTTACGCAGGCCTTCTTCCAGCTGAACCCGGGGTTCCCAACCGTTCAAGGCCTTTTGCGCACGGCGAATATCCGGCTTGCGCTTTTTAGGATCGTCCCCGGGCAGGCTCATATACGCGATTTTGCTTTTGCTGCCCGTCAGTTCAATAATTTTTTGGGCGAGTTCCAGCATGGTGAACTCGTGCGGATTTCCGACATTCACCGGACCGATGCAATCGTCCTGATCCATCATCCGGACAAAAGCTTCTATCAAATCGCTGACATAACAAAAACTGCGCGTCTGCTCGCCCGAACCGTAAATGGTGATGTCCTCGCCCTTTAACGCCTGCACAATGAAATTGCTGACAACCCGACCGTCATTCGGGAGCATTCTCGGGCCATAAGTGTTAAAGATGCGCACAATGCGAATATCGACACGGTTCTGCCGATGGTAATCCATAAAAAGGGTTTCCGCCACGCGCTTGCCTTCATCATAGCAGCTGCGAATGCCGATGGGATTCACGTTGCCCCAGTAATCTTCCGTTTGCGGGTGCACTTCCGGATCGCCATAGACCTCGCTGGTTGAAGCCTGCAAAATCCGGGCATGAACACGCTTGGCAAGCCCGAGCATATTGATTGCGCCCATCACGCTGGTCTTGATGGTTTTGACCGGATTATACTGGTAATGGATAGGACTTGCCGGACAAGCCAAATTATAAATGCGATCCACTTCCAAAAGAATCGGTTCCGTCACATCGTGACGGATGAGTTCAAAACGGCGATTGTCACGCAGGTGATTGACATTGGCAAGACGCCCTGTAAAATAATTGTCCAGACAGATGACTTCATGGCCATCATCCAACAGACGCTCACAAAGGTGACTGCCCAAAAATCCGGCACCGCCCGTTACTAAACAACGCATATCGACTCCACGCAGAAATTACACACAAAGGCCATTCTTTAGTATTTCTCGTAACGAGAATACCCCCCCCCGTATCCCCCGTAATACCCGTACCCATAACCGCGTTCTCTCATACAAGAGTTCATTACAAGGGCGATCTGGCCGTTCAAGTAACGTTTTAACCGTTTCAGCATTTCCTGAATTTCTTCCATGCTGTGCGTGTTGTACTTGATTACGAACAAAACCAGACTTGCCAGATTCGCCATCAGTTCGGCATCCGTCGCCAAAGCGACCGGCGGCGTGTCAATGAGAACCACGTCGTACTTTTCACGGGCTTCCGCCACCAGATTGGCAAAAGCCTGTCCGCGGAGCAATTCGCTAGCCGTGACGTTGAGAATGCCCGTACTCAACACATAAAGATTTTCCACATTGTCGTAGAGAGTGACCATCGAGTCCAGAGATTCCTTGCCCAAGAGGACTTCGACAAGGCCTTTCCGCCGCTTGCGAATGAGCTTTCCCCTGCGCATATCCGCATCGATAAGCAGGACCTTTTTCCCGGCGTTTGCCATAGCCGCAGCAAAATTCAAAGAGATAAAGCTTTTGCCGATGCCCTTGTCAATGCCCGTCACCATAATCACGTTGTTCGTTTTGGAAAGCATTCCAAATTCCACCGCCGTCAAAAGCGAACGGATATTTTCACTTGCAGGGTCGTCCGGATCTTCCAGCACAAGAATCGGATTTCCCTCGCCGGAACGCCGACGGTTGGTGAGAACGCGGCTGAATGTTCTGGGAATTTTAGCCAGGACGACTTCCCCCGTTTCCCGTTCCAGTTCCACAGAGCTGCGCACGCCGCGCGGCGAGAGCGCCCGCAAAAAGAAAATGATCAGAACGCCCAAAACAAATCCTCCCGCCACAGAACCCAACACAATCATCGTCTTTTTAGGCTTGGACGGTTTCGTTTCCACCTGCGCATAATCCACAATACGCACATTGCCAATCGCCCCTGCGCGCACGACCCGGAACTGCTGAATTTTATTCAACATATCCAGATAGACCGTATTGTTCACCGAAAGGTCCGCCTGCAAGCGCAAAATTTCCTGCTGGGTCTTGGGCATTTTTTCGGCATTCTTTTTCAGGCGGTTTAATTCGTTTTGAATGCGTTGTTGCTGCGCAACGATCGTCTGCACATTGGGATGCTCTTCAGTAAAAAGCCGAACAAGGCGTTGGCGTTCCGCACCCAGTTCCAGCAACTGTTTTTGCAAATTCGTTTCTTTTTCCAAAAGGGCGTGGGTTTCCCCCGTCATATCGACGGAACCGACCTGAAAACGGTAATCCGCAAGAACCTTTTCCGAAGTGTCAAGCTTCGCCTTGACCGCCGGCAGTTGCTCTTCCAAAAACGCCAGCGTTTTTTCGGCTTCGGCGCTTCGCATTTCTACGTTTTGCCGAAAGTAGGCGTTCGCCACCGCATTCAAAATGGCCGCAGCCCGATCCGGATAGCGATGGCTGAAATTCATGGTCAGAATGCCCGTCTTTTTGCCCTTCTCGGCAATTTCCAATCCGGTCGCCAAAGCCCGCGCCACATTCAACGGCGAACTCTGGGCGAGCGCAAATTCTTCGCCAGCTTCGGCCCGCAACAAACTAACACGAATTGCCAACGTATCGCCCGCATAAGGAGCCACGAGCAGCTTGCGCACCTCACCCCGGAGGACTTGCTTTTCTTCGGGATCCAGAACCGCGAAAGAATCCGGGGAAAGCACGACCGCTTTCCATTCTTCGGTTCGAGCAAACTCCGGAATGTAAAGGGAGTCCAAATCCATGCGGCCTTCGCGATGCAGCAGGCGGTTCATTTTCCCAATCGGAGTCGCCGAGTAGCAGAGCTTTTCCTGCTCCACGACGTCATTCAGCACCATGCGGCTTTTTATCAGTTCGATTTCCGCATCCGCAGGGCTCGACGATTCCAGCAGAGCGCCCATATCGCCCAAGGCCTTTGCCGAAGCACTGCCCGAAACATCGATTTGCAACAGGGCGTCGCTCGTGTATTGCGGACGAATCCAATAAGCGGCAAGCACGCCGACAACCGCTCCCAAAATAAGGCAGAACAGCAGAAAGAATTTTTTTCCCCACAAAATTCCGCAAACTTCGAGAATCGAAATCTCGTCGTCTTTGGGTGCAGCCGAAACCGGCGCGTTCATCGTATTTTCATTTTCTGCCATATTTATCCTCTATATCCTTTGGGATTTTTTTTCTGCCAGTTCCAGGCATCGCGGCACATTTCTTCCAAGCCGAATTCGGCTTTCCAGCCCAATTCCCGAAAAGCCTTTTCCGGATTGCAAAAACAGGTCGCAATATCGCCCGCGCGCCGCGGCTTTATGCAATAAGGAACCCGGACTCCATTCGCTTTTTCAAACGCGTGGACCACATCCAAAACCGAATAGCCGCGTCCCGTGCCCAGATTGTAAACGGCGAGCCCGCAACGGCGTTCAATCGCCTGCAAAGCGCAGACATGGCCCGCCGCCAAATCGCACACGTGAATATAATCCCGCACGCCCGTGCCATCCGGAGTATCGTAATCGTTTCCAAAAACGCCCAGTTCCTTGCGCAAGCCGACAGCGGTCTGCGTGATGTAGGGCATCAAATTGTTCGGGATTCCATTCGGGTCCTCGCCAATAAGACCGCTCGGATGCGCCCCTATCGGATTGAAATAACGGAGCAGGACCACGTTCCATTCCGGGTCGGCTTTTTGCACATCCGTCAGAACCTGTTCCAGCATGGACTTGGTATGCCCATAGGGATTCGTACAAATCCCCTTGGGACATTCTTCTGAAATGGGAATTTGCGCCGGATTGCCGTAAACCGTCGCAGAAGACGAAAAAATGAAATTCTTACAGCCATGAGCGCGGAGCGCTTTCAACAGAACAAAGACGGAGTTCATGTTGTTTTCATAATATTCCAACGGCTTCTGGACGGATTCCCCGACAGCTTTAAGGCCCGCAAAATGAATACAGGCGTCAAACCGGTATTTCTGGCAGACCCGTTCCATGGCGAGAGCGTCACGCGCATCCACCTTTTCAAATGCGATTTCTTTGCCTATGATTTTTGACACTCGGCGAAGCGCTTCTTCGTAGGAATTTACCAGATTATCGACAACGACAACGGAATGGCCCGCCTTGTCCAATTCAACAATCGTATGAGTTCCGATATAACCCGCACCGCCCGTGAGAAGAACCTGCATGATTTTTCCTTTTACGTCTGGAACAAATTTAACATTTTCCCCTCGGATTCGTGGAATCATCACGAACTCATGCGCTTTGGAATGTTCCCAAATCCCGTTTTGGCATCGTGCCATTTGCCGTCCCAGGCAAAAAACGGGTCGTGACATCCTTGCCGCTTTTCACAAACCACTCGCCGCTAACCGCTGATCTCTCACTTTCCTTCATCGCCAGCCGCAATACGAAACTCGGCAACTTTGCAGCCTTAGATTTTTTCGCAAGATGAATTTTTAGAGGAGACGGTCAGACTTCGTCGCTGTCCCGGTCTATTTTTTCTGCCCGATTTCCCCAAATCGCCACCAGACGCACGCCGTCCACCGTCAGATAGGGATCGTAAGTGTCGATAATCTTCGTATGCCCCAGAATCATGCGCCCCCAGCCTCCCGTTGCAAAAACGGGCATATCCTCTTTGCCTAGTTCCGATTTGATTTTAAAAACCAGCGCTTCCAATTCGGCGATAAATCCAAAAAGAAGCCCAGCTCGAATCGCATCGTCCGTATTATTTGCCACAACGCGCGCCGGCCATTCAATGCTTACCGGCGTCAAACGCGCCGCCTTCTCGGTCAGCACATCCATGCTCGCGCTAATTCCCGGGATAATGAGACCGCCAGCGAAGCCTCCTTGATACAGGACATCGAATGTCGTCGCCGTTCCCATGTCGATCACAATCGCATTTTGCAAGCCCCGATTTTTCAAAGCGATGACATTGCACAGGCGATCCGCCCCCAAAGAAGCCGGATTCGCATAAGCTATCGGGCAATCCAGACAATTTTTGGAACTCACCACCTGAACGGGCTTTTTCAAGAGCTTTTGCAAAGCCTTGATCCACGGGCGTTCGAGCACAGGAACCACCGTCGAAAGCCCCACATAGGAAATTTCTTCGGTGTTGATTTGTGAAAATCGGATAAGCCCGCCGACACGATTCATCACCTCGTCGCTCGTCGTTTCTTTGCGGGTGGTAAGGCGCCAATGGTCCACAATTTTTTCGCCTGCGTAAATCGCCAGAACCGTGTGCGTATTGCCCACATCGACGACAAAGGTGAAAACTTCTGCCTGCTTTTTCATCAATTTCGCCAGCCTAAATCCGCATGGAAATATCCAGAGCCTTGACGCTGTGCGTTAAAGCGCCGACCGAAATAAAATCCAGCCCGAGAGTCGCGATTTCTTTTGCGCGCTCTAGAGTCATGTTGCCCGAACCTTCGACCAAAACCTTGTCGCCGCTTTCCCGGATGATCCGAAGCGCTGCCGCCATCATTTCGTTCGACATATTGTCGAGCATAATCACATCGACGCCCTTGTGCAAAAGTTTTTTCAGGTCTTCGAGATTTTCGACTTCCATTTCGACCATCAGATTCTGCACATTGTTCTTTTTGACCACTTCCAACGCTTCCAGCACGCCGCCACACGCCGCAATGTGGTTGTCCTTCACCAGAACCATGTCGAAAAGCCCCATGCGATGATTGCTGCCTCCGCCGACGCGAACTGCATACTTCTGCATCGTGCGGAATCCCGGAATCGTTTTACGCGTATCGAGGACCTTCGTCTTGCCGACCTTGAGCACTTCCTGAAAGCGGTGTGCAACCGTCGCCACTCCGGAAAGCTGCTGGATAAAATTGAGCAAAGTCCGTTCGCCGGTGAGCAAATCACGCGTACCGCCGTCGAGTTCCGCAATCAAGTCGCCTTTTTGGACAAAGTCCCCATCCTGATGGTGGAACGTCACCTGCACATCGGCCTTCAGCTCTTTAAAAACGAGTTCGATAACCGGAAGTCCCGCAATCACGCCGTCTTCCTTGGCTATCAGGCGCGCGTGTTCCTTTTGCTCTGCAGGAATGGTCCAGAGGCTTGTCACATCTCCCGAATGCACGTCTTCGGCAAGCGCCAAGCGAATCATCGTGAGCGCATCTTCTGTGGGGAAAACCGGTTTTGAATTGTCACCATACATAAGTTTTGTTCCGAGTTAAGAGTTGTGGTTAAAAAATTGTAGATTCTGCTTTCTGGAAATAATAAGGAGGTGGCATTTTTCTTGATTTTGAAAATCACGGAATCTCCTCCTTTTTTAATAAGGCCTAAAGAATCTTTTTTCGGCCTACCAAGCAAAAGATCAACGGTAATCAAACTTTGCTCTAACAGAATATCAAATTGAGAAACTATTGGATTTCTTGTATGTTCAATCTTGTTGAGCATAAATTGTTCTTTTCCATTTTCAATTTTTCTTGAATTCACTTCTATCCAAAAAGTTTCATGATGTTTCGTCAATAATTGTTGATGAAGAGTTTGAAGTCGCCAGACAGCTACATCGGAAATTTTCTTAAAATCATTTCCTAGAATTTCATCTTCTTCAATTTCTAAAAGAGCGTCCAAGTAGTTTACATTTAAACGTAAATTTTGTGAATTAGGATATTTACTATAAAGTGTATTTCGATATGATTTTATTCCGTTTGAATTATAGCCATATTTTTCAACGATCTCAGCAGCACTCTTTAGTTTACTGATATCCCAATCTGGAACTTTACAAAAAAGATTCTTTTTGATATTAGGCCTTGCGTCGCGAAAACTTTTTAATTCAATTCCTTTGTAATCGGGCAATTGAGACGCGTTCATTGATATGCCGAGTAAGGATTCAATTTTTCGACCGATGGCCGTATCCGCACTCAAATCAGTATCAATCCATTCATTTCTAAATTTAAAAAGTTTATGCAACAATTCAATGGAAATAGAATCCCTAATTTCCGACAGACCGAATACCAGCTCTTGTAAAGGATTTACTTCACTTGTTTCGCAAAATTTTTGAATATCTATTTTCGTTAAATCAACAACATGCAATTGATTTGGCGATTGTGCAATTATAGCATAAATATCATTTGGCTCAGAAAAATCCTTTAATTTATAAATCCACAGTCTTGGGTCTCCCTCTTTTGTCTCTGGACGATAAAAAGATGTTCTTGTTTCGATGGCTTTGATTCCAGTATGGATCACTGTAGGTTTAGAAACCTTAAAATCCTGTCCTTTTTTTTGCAACCCATAATCATGAATACGATGTTCTCGCAAATAAGTTCTCATAGGGGCAGTTGCATCTAAGATGGATTTGTGGAGTCCTGTTGCCGTAACTTGCACCTGCGTAAAATCAACATTAAGATTCACCAAATATTCAATATTTCTCTTTTCAAATTCATTAAAAGAACGCATGTGAATCATTTTCATTCCTTTACTGAATCATTTCTAAAATTTTGTTCCCAATTGCTTTAGCCATAAGCGGTGGCACTGCGTTTCCCACCAATGTGTATTGGGGAATTTCGGATTTACGCTTTGTGCCACCTGTTTGACGTTTCCCTTGAAAAACAAACGAGTCATCAAAAGATTGGAGTCGAGCCATTTCCCGAACAGTCATTGCACGATGTCTGGAATAATGCACAAAGTCATCGGACATGGTAACGACGGTAGGGCTTTGAGATTCAGGATTCAAAAGCGTGTAATTTCTTTTATTGGTTTCCAGATTTTTCTTCTTCAATTCTTCTTTGCAAGCATCTGTATAACCCTGATGTTTTGCAATGATTTTTAGCCTCTTTTGGACTTCTTCATTTTGCAAGCTGGTTTGGTGGTTAAACAATTCTTGTTCCTGAAAAGATTTTGGATTTTCCAAATCCCCTTCACTTTTTACATAAAATGGTTTTCTATCGAAAACAAAACGATGACCTAAACGCCCTTCTTTAGACCATTCAGCATAAAGCTTTTTTTCGCCTTTTTCGTTTTTGCATCCCGAGACAGTTCTTTCCAAAAGCAGTTTATCTAATTTTGGATTTTTCTTAACAGGCAGATAATCTGTTTTGGTTTCTCCATTTCCAATAAAATCCAAATCCCACAAAGCCTCGTAAACGGTGACTCGTTCCTCTTTGGAGACAGTAGGTGGAATTTCGGTTATCAGTTGTTGGTCATTTCTGCATCCGATAAAAAGAACTCGCTCCCGATTTTGCGGGACTCCATAATTTGCAGCCTGTACGACAATGGGCTTATGGATTCTATAAAGCCGCACTTTATTTAAAATGTCGTCATACTCCTTTTCCGATTTGTCTTGACAAGCGTAATCACGGATAAAGGCAAAACATTCATCCAGGCTCATAGCATACAAATAAAGCATCGAAATAAACGAAGAAACCTCTGATGTCTGCTTTTCAAATTCTTTTAATTTTTTCATTGCTTCTATAATTTTATCTATGATAAAATCATCTTCAATGACGGCGATAAAAGAATTCATGGAATCCACAAAACAGTCGTTGTCCATATCGCACAAGGTTTTTTCTTGAATGACAGATGCTTTTAATTTTTGACGTTCATTTATATGTTTCAAAAACTGTATTCCATGCCTTATGGTGGCAATGTCTCGACTGGATTTGCTGATTTGATAATCGATTCCCCGTGTCAGTCGTTTGAACATCTCCTCTATGGGAACAAAGAAATTTCCTGCTAAATTTTCAATGTCCGGACTTTCATCTACTTCTAAATGTATTTTCGCCAAAATACACTTTCTCTCGAAAGGAGATGCTGCACGACAAAGCATTTTATCAAGATAATCGTAAAGCAAATTTATTTTCTTTGAATCAATTATCGACAAGATTTGTCGCATGATTTCTTCTTTAAACTTACCATTATCTTTGGTAAGGATCCCCTTCACGTTCTCCATCACGAAATATTTGGGACGAATCTCACGAATGACTTTCAGATAGTGCTCAAACAAGTTGTCTCGTTTGTCGTATTTTCGACGTCTTCCAGAAAGGCTAAAGGATTGGCAACTGGGACCACCAGTGATAACATCTATCTGCTTACCTCCAATTTTCTTTTTCAAATTTTTCAAAAAAGAATCCGACATGATGTCTTCGCAAAGGAATTCCGTATTCAATCCGAGAACTTCATTGTAACGAACTTTATGAGTCAATTCACAATTAGAATTAATATCACTCGCTAGAACAAAATCAAAGTATTTTTCATCCGTATAGGATTGCAAAAAGCCTTCGCTAATTCCACCTGCTCCCGCAAACAAATCCAAGAAAGTGACAGGTTCCTTTCCTTTTAAAAAGGATTTTTTTTCGCTCATGCTATTGCGCCCCTTTGCCGGTGAGCACAACATAAATCGTTCGGAACAGGATTTGCAAGTCGAGAAGCAGCGACATATTTTCGTAGTAATACATATCGTATTCCAGCTTCTTTTGCACATCTTCAATGCTCGTGTCGTAATGATAGCGCACCTGCGCCCAGCCCGTAAGCCCCGGCTTCATTTTCAAGCGTCCAATGTAGAACGGGATCTGTTCCCGCAATTTTTCAATGAAAACAGCCCGCTCCGGGCGAGGTCCCACCATGCTCATATCGCCTTTGAGCACGCACAAAAGCTGCGGCAATTCGTCAATGCGCATCTTGCGCAAAAGCCGACCGACCCGGGTGATGCGCGGGTCATTTTTTGTCGCCCACTGCGCCCCGTTCTTTTCGGCGTCCGTCCGCATCGTCCGGAATTTGCGCACCATGAACCGCTTTCCGTAAAGCCCGACACGCTCTTGCGAATAGAAGACGGGTCCCTTGGAATCCAGTTTGACGGCTATCGCGGCAACAAGCATAATGGGCAGGGTCAAAAGCAAAAGCAGCGCCGCGATGACAATGTCCATCAGACGTTTTATCTGCACTTGCCAAGGAGGCATGGTAAAGGCAAAAAGCTCCTGCAATTCAAAGCCGTGCACAAGATTCGTCTTATAATGCCCGCTAATGACGTTGTAAAGTCCGGGAATCACATAAATATGCAAAGGCAAATCCCGCACCCAGGCGAGCACCCGGGTGACCTCTTGCAAAGACGAGCTGTCGTGCGAAATGACGATGCCCGAGATTTTACATTTTTTGACAATGCTTGACAAATCGGCATATTTGCCGAGAACGGGAAATCCGGCAAATTCGTGGGGCATCACCTGAAAATGCTCATCCAAAAATCCCAGGACTTTTTGTCCGCGTTCGGGAGACTTGGCAAACGCTTTGGCGATTTTTTTCCCGGCTTCCGTTGCGCCCAAAACCAGCAAGCGATTCGCGCCAAAGCCTTTCCGCAAAAGGATTCGCAAGAACAAAGCGATTCCCATACGGATGCAGGCCACTCCGAAGAAAATCACTACGCCATACAGCAGAATCCACCAAAAGCGGGAGCCGTAAGTATAATTTCCCCAAAGGGGCGCGCCCCGCGTCAGCCGACCGATGAATTCAAAGCCGAACAGCCCCAGAAGAATCGCCACCGTTCCAATAAAAGCTGTCCGAGCGACATACAAGACCTGCAACGTCCGGGAAAGCAACAGCCAGGAGCGGTAAAGCCCGGTCAGCGCAAACAGGGAAAGCCATCCGAAAGCGGATGCGAATCCCACCCGGGTATATTCCGACAGCATTTTGGACGGATCAAATTTATCGACCACCCAGCCGCTGTGAAACTGCACCCAGAAGGCGGCGACAAAGCACAGGTAAACCGCCAGGGCGTCACCTAAAAGGTGCAATACGAATTCGAGTTTATTTCCCCGAAGCATGGCGGCCTTATTTCAAAAAGCGAATCATCTGGCTTTTTTCCGCAATGGAAGACAGCGAATCGATAGCCTCGAGCGCCGCCAGAATTTTGCTTTCCTTGCAGCGTTCCGAAACCACGACAATGCTCACTTTGCCCGGATCTTTCACGTCTTTCTGGATGATGGATTCAATCGAGATGTTGTTCTGGCTGAAAATGCCCGTGATGCTTGCCAAAACGCCGCAGGAATCCTTGGTCGTAAAGCGCAAATAATAGCGGGAATAGGTTTCATCCACCGGGATGAGCGTCGCCGGATTTTCCTTGGTGAACCAGCCCATCGGGAGCGGCTTGCGAGAACCGACATCCGTCGAACGAGCGAGCGACACCAAATCGGCAACGACCGCACTGGCAGTCGGCAAACGACCCGCGCCGGCCCCCGTCTGCAAAGTCTGCCCCAAATTGTCGCACTGCAAATAGACAGCATTCAATACGCCATCGACGCTTGCCAAAAGATGGTCGTTCGGTACAAGGCACGGATGCACCCGAGCATCGACAGAGCCGTCCGCACCCCGGCCATAAATACCGAGCAACTTGATTTTATAGCCGAGTTCCTTGGCGTTCAAAATGTCTTCCGCCGTTATCTTGGAAACGCCCGTCACATGGATTTTTTCAAAATCCACATATTTGCCGCTGCAAAGACTTGCGAGAATCGCCGTTTTGTGCGCCGAATCAATTCCTTCGATGTCAAATGTCGGATTGCGTTCGGCAAAACCGTTCTCCTGCGCTTCCTGCAAAGCGCTTTCAAAGGAAAGTCCGCTTTCGCCCATGCGGGAAAGGATGTAATTGCACGTTCCATTGATAATGCAGCTCAAGTGCTCCACTTCACTGCCGACAAAACCTTCCTGAATGCTGCGAATAATCGGGATTCCGCCGCCGACCGCCGCTTCAAACAGGACATGGCTGCCGTTCTTCTCGGCGAGCGGGAAAATTTCATGGCCGTATTTGGCAATCATCGCCTTATTCGCCGTCACCACGTGCTTCTTGTTTTCCAAAGCCGCCAGAATCCACTTGCGGGGCATTTCATAGCCGCCGGCGAGTTCGATAATCACATCGATAGACGGGTCGGCAATCATCTGCATCGCATCGGTCGTCGTCGTGTAGCCCTTGGCCTTGTATGGCGCCACTTCCTCGTCGCTCTTGGCACAGATGCAAGCGAGTTCCAAATTCACGTTCAATTTTTCGCGGTACTGCGAAGCTTTCGATTCGATAATTTCAACGACACCGCCACCAATAGTTCCAGTGCCAATGAGTCCTATGCGCATAAGCATCTCCATTTAAATTTTTCCGCCTAAAATTTAGAAAATCATAAATTATATTTGTTATGTGAATTACGATTTTACACAATCCAAGCCGGAGGAGCTGCTTTCTCCAAAAGATATCGGGAATGTGGTGTTCCCCGCCCACTTCTTCAAAGCTCGCCTGCGCGAAGAATTTTTGCGCACGAACCGGAACCAGCATCCCTTTCTGTATTTTAAAATCGTCACTCGGCAATTCGATTTGGTCGGATTCAGCAAATTCGACTCTTCATTTGTCCAAGCCTGGAAAATCGCCGTCTTGACGGTCCTTACGGAAACCAAATTCACCGACGTCATCGGCTATCTGAACAATCCGGACGGACTCGGCGTCATCCTTATCGACTCCAACCTGCACACGCTGGAACGCCTGCGCCGAAAAATGCTCATCAACATCAAAAAAGCGGGACTCATTTCCGTCCTGCGCAAAAAGCTCAAGCAGCCCGTTTTTCAAGTCAGCATTTACACGGGGCTTCCCGAAAAGCTCGATCAGGAGTTGGACCATTCCATTGCGCTCACCAACAAGCGGAACAACGGATTCTTCTCGCTGAAGAGGCTTTTCTATTCCGATATTTTAAACCAGACCAATCGGAATATGGAACGGGTCAAGATTGCGCTCAAGCGGACTTTCGACTTTTTTTCGTCCCTTTGCGCCATAGTCCTCCTTTCCCCGCTCCTGCTGGCGTGCGCCGCCATCGTGAAAATCAGCGACCCGAAAGGCCCGGTGATTTTTAAACAGACCCGAGTCGGCAAAAACGGCAATCTGTTCACCATGTATAAATTCCGCAGCATGTATATCGATGCCGAGGAACGCAAAAAAGAACTGGAAAAATTCAACGAGTCCAGCGGCCCGACGTTCAAAATGAAAAACGACCCCCGGATTTACCCGATGGGACGCATTCTCCGCAAATTCAGCCTGGACGAACTGCCGCAGCTTTTCAACATCTTGGCTGGCGACATGTCCGTTGTGGGCCCCCGCCCGCCGCTTCCGTCCGAAGTCAAGGAATACCTTCCCTGGCACAAGATGCGGCTTTCCGTAACGCCGGGCCTGACGTGCTTCTGGCAGGTCAGCGGGCGCAGCGACATCGGCTTTGAAGAATGGATGCGCCTGGACAACAAGTATGTGCGCCATGGAAACTTCGGCACCGACATCCAACTGATCGCCAAAACGTTCAAGGCGATTTTTAAAAGCGACGGCGCATACTAGCCGCACCAAAGCAAAAACTTCGGTAAGAAAAAATCTAGCGATATCGAACATCGCCAGTTCGATGGAACAGTGGAAAGCGATCAGCAGCTAGTGGCTAGAATTTAAGGACATCATCCTTTTACAACCGAGATTCTGGCAACCGACTTCTCCCGGTCTTTCCGCACGCTTCCGAAAACCTAAATGCCAAAGCTTTGCCAAAATCTAAGACAACCTTAAAAGATCCGCGGCACGATGCGTCGCGCCTTGCTGCCAATTTTTGAAAATAGCCGCAAGACTAATCTTTGATGCAACGAATGGAATAGGCTTCATCCCCAATGCGACCCGCAATTTCTTGACTCATGTAATCATTCCCCGCATAAAAGAAAAATAAATAGGGATGACTCTTGCACCTTGCGGACGAACATGTTGCGGACGAACATGGTGCGGACGATGTCCAAAAGTATGCCGAACCATATTCGCAAGCGGAGTAATTCGCAACACTCTCATTTCCAGAAGCGCGCCCAATGGCTACTGCATAAAATCGACATATATATCCTGAAGGTTTTACACAAAAGCCATAATCATCCGAACAATCAAAGGATTCGGGAATACTGCTAGAGGCTGGATCATTACAACCAATATCAAGCCATCCTGATGTTGATTTTAAGGCTTTGCCCGCTTGCTCAAGACCTCCGACAAATTCGACTAAATCCTCAACTTCCAGCTTACTTGGCAAATGAAAGCCTAAAGGACAAATTCCACGAAGAGATTCTTGATACTCACACGAATCACTACTGTAAGAGCATCCTTTGATTTTGCCATCAAAAATTCCAACACCATCCACCGCTGCGCTAAACATATACAATCTGCCAAATTTTTTACATTTTTCAGAATCGTTGTTATAGCAAAAACTGGTAGAGTCTTGATCATAGCCAGGCTCAAGGTAGGCGTAATTCAAATTTTCCGCCATCCATGTCTGCGCCCCGATGACAACTGTCCTGTATTCTTGGCTGTCTCGCAAGTCAAGCAAGCGATTTTCTTCCGGATAGTAGATGCTGCTGTCTTTCAGCACCTTGCTTTTCTGCACATAACTTGACGAGGACGATATCTCCGACGAACTCGATATTTCAATATCCATAGAGCTCGAATAGAGTTCTTCCGACGAGCTGGACGAACAGGAAACGACAACTGGTGTACTGGAGGAAATGCCGACAGAGGATGATGAGCCTGTTTCCGTTTCAGACGAAAAAGTTTCATCAGAAGAGTAGTAGGAAGGGCCATCGTTACCGCAAGCATTCAATAGGACACCAAAGCCCAGTAGCATCATGAATTTTTGACATAACGGAATAAAATTTCGCATAAGCCTTCCTCACTTTATATACGAAATGCTCAAGATTCGAACGCCACCATGTTCAATATCGCCAACTTTCCTGTATATAACGTGCACCCGTCCTGAACCATTATATGCGGATAACGCAAAAGAACCTGCAACAGTCATCGAAAGCGGTCCAGCAAAATTATCGTCATTCACAAGGAAAAATTTTGTAGCCGGACTCTCCTTTGAAACAGTATGTTCCACCCCATTTTCATCAATATAATTCAGCATAATAGTTGTTGTGAATTTGGAGGATTTAAACAAATTAGAGCAACTTGAATCCGTCCCCAAATAAAAAAACATAGCGTTATATTGAGCGCCAATATCCACCCCTAATTTGCAAACATATCCCTGCATATCACATATCTGGGGATGTCCACTTTCTGTCGAAGTGTAACAGGATTCTTCTGCGCAAACGATTCCGCACAGAAAAGCAACGATGAATATCATCTTCTTCATATTTCAATCCTCCTTTTAGTGAATTCCAAACAACATCGAATAAGGAATTTTCTCGATTTTACTTATGCTAAATCCATAGCCCACATTTGAGTCATTATCGCTTTCCAATGTAACGTATAATTTAGCAGAATTTATCTTCAATCTCTTTCCGGCCAACTGGTTCCATCGATACTTTCCTATAATGTTTTCATTTTCATCTTGCAATAAAATGTAATCTCCCAATCCGACATAGGTTTGCTCGGAAAAAGTGACATAATTCGCCAAATTATTTCCAAGCGTATAACTGCACCTTAAAGAACTTTGCGGACGATATGGATGCAGCAGTTCGCAGCCAATCTGTCCTTCCGCATTTTCTAGCGGCAAATCACTAACAATAGACGCGACTTGAGAAAATCCATCTTCGCTATTTCCTTCTTGGACTTTTGCCCTAACGGCAACAATCCACATTCCCCGTTCAGGCAAATCAACATCTATCACTTCAACGTTATTCAAATGGTCAAAACATATCGGATTTAAACTCTTGCCATCTCCGCAGTCATTAAAAGCGGTTTGCGACAATTCGGAAAGTGAAATTTTTTCAAGCCCATTTGAACAATTTTCATCAAGAGGCTTTCCATCTATAGTTTCGATTGACAACGGCTTTAATCTCCATGGAAAATAATATTTTCCGCCAGGAGAAATCAAATACAAATCCAAATCATTTTGTAGTTTTTTTTCAAAACATTTTTTTTGAGTTCCAGGAGCATCGTCCCAGGTCAATGTTACCCTCAAACGCTCTATATGCTTATTTACATTTAAGACCCATCTTTTTTCTATGGCATCCTCAATTTCAAATTCCTGAAATTTTCTAAACTCCATTTTATAAGAATCATAAGAATCAAACATTTTTAAAGCCTTTTCCGCATTAACTTTACCCCAACCGGTAACAAAATCCGGTCCCTTCCCATAAACCACAGGCATTTTCTGCCCAGTTGTAGCAAAAACATCATGCGCAATCGAACGACCAAAGCCAATCTCATCAACCATATCATCTGCCGTGTGGATAAGAATCGCCTTAGAAGTGGAATTACGCAAGGAATGGGAATAAGTTTCATCACCCGTCTTATCCATATAAGCTTGATTCATCAACGCAACTATTCCGCTGACATAGGGAGCCGACATGGACGTTCCCGAAGACTCATCATAACAAGTTCCCCCATTTTTTTCATCGCAAGGCACACTGGACACAATGCCTATATCCATCAAATCAAAATCTAATCGGAAAAACTTGGAAACAATACTTTCATGATCCCATATAAACGAAATTTCAAAGTATTCATCATTAACTCCCGAAATATCCTTTTCATAAGATTGTGCAATATACGACATCGGAAGACTGTAAAAATCATCAGCACTGGCAAGATAAATTTTCCCTTTGATTGCATTTGAATATATTTGCCTGGTTTTCTCGGACAATCGCATACGCACTTCAAAAGTATCTCCCTGTTGAACATGGAATGGAGTAGAGGCGAATGTTTGGTAAGGCCAATTGATGTAATTGGAAGCGGGGATGAATCCCGCATTTATCCATTTTAACGCACGACCATGCGTTGCATTTTCATCACGAACCGATTCAATCGATGTAGTCGCAAATTCAGCCTGCGTATTAAGAATATTTTCATTTTCGCCAAAGTAAAGATTTATATAGGGAGTCGATTCATTTTTATGAGTTATTTTCAAATAGTCGAGATAGGCGACAAAAGGAGAATTCTGAGAATAGAATACTTGCAACCCACTACCAGGAGCCATTATATCTGGCTTTATACGTCCGTCCCATGTAGGACCCAAACTTGACGTCGTATTGGGAATTCCGGTACGGCTTGCATAATTTCCAACAACAATTCCATTTTTTGTATCAAACCCAATCGAATGGAATCCCAAGCCATATCCGTTCGAATCCACTTTTGCATGCACTTCATCGTAGTGGCCCTCTGCAAAATTACCTGCACTAGCCACAAATGTTTTTGGCCTAGAATCAACCGAATCATCTTTCCAGTTATTAAAAATATTTTTCTCCGTTCCTTGTTCCTTATACGTTCCGGTATGAGAATGGTTAACAACATGCCCTCTTTGGTTAAAAGTTGTCATACCTTGCGAATAAAATTTTACTTTGGGAGCAATTCCTCTATACTTATGCCCAGGAGAACCTTTTCCATTCCCCCCAATAATGCCAGCCACATGGGTAGCATGATAAGCCTGCGTTCCATATTTTCCATTTTCAAGCTGCTTTTCTTCCGGAAAAGCATTTCTAGGTGTTTTCACACCATTTATCCATTCATTTAATCCATCATGATCATAATAAATTCCCGTATCATAAACCCCTACGACAATATTTTCTCCCGTATATTTTTTATTCGCCAGCCATAAAGAAGTTACGCTGTCGTTGAATCCTGAAAAATCCACATTCCAATTACTCTGTTGTAAAGATTCAATATTCACGGATTTTCGCCCAATATTATTATCGACAAATTCCCGATGAACTATATCGATAGATTGAACGTCGCGGTTCACTTGCAAACAAGCAAGAGAATTTTTTGTATTTTCCGAAATGATGATATAATTATCAATAGCGGCATTTTCCCCTCCGCAAGATTCCACAATATTCCGACAATTTTCCAAAGCAACGTCATCCCAACAATGGGTTTTTGCAAATACCGTTGACCGCTCAACCGAAACCCAGCGACATTGCCCCAGTGAATCACATTCTTGACGCCATTCCGTCCAATCATATGATCTATATTGGATATTCAAGGCGGTCGAATCATCCACACCGAATGAGTTGTAGAAGCCGTATACAAGCGAATCGATTAATTTTTTTCTTATATCGAAATTTGACTTCAAAAGAATTAAGGATTTTTCGCCCTTTGCTGCGGCCAAAAGCTTAACAACTCCCGCTTGCCTTAATAAAAAGGCTTCTTTTTTGTTCAGCGGCATATCTTTTATCATCCAGAAACGCCCCGCCTTTTGTATTTCGGAAGAATTTCCGTCATAGGGCATTATCGCATAATTGCCGTTTCGGTCATTCCATAGTTCTACATCCGCATTGCTTTCCCCCGTCAAAGGGTCATTACCCCAGAGCAGATTATGCCCAACATCATAAACCGTAAAGAAATAATTAGGTTCTACAATGTGCTCATTTTTTTGAAAACTCCAATCATTTTCCGAGTTCCAAGCCCCCCAATCTTTTTTATAAATACGGAAATTTATATGGATTGAGCCTTTCGCATACAAAATGGCATTGATCTTTAATTTAATCAAAGTATGCCTTCCAATAGAGCTTACCATTGCCGTTACAGGATACAACCATGTTGAATAATCTACTGTTGCATAAAGCATCGTATCCATAGGGATTTCTCCCCAATTTACAGATGTACAATTTTCATTTTCCGAGTTATTTTTACAATACTGTATATTTGAATTTTCCGCATAATATCGAATTTCAGGGTTAAATATAGCGTTTGACGAAATATTTCTTAACGTTAGACGATATTCAACCCAATTCCATTCCGTTTGATGCCTTTCACTCAACAATTGGACAGGAACCATACGGCACCAAGCAATGCATACCGTACTCGCCATCAAAAACAAGATAAAACGCAACATTCCTACTTTCATCCACTCATAAATATAATCTGTTTTTTTAATTACCTTCACATTTTGTTGCTTTTCATAAAAACTGACAACGTCTATGCGTTTTCACAGGCACCTTTCTTCTTGAGCGAAAACAAAAACAGTTCCTTTTTCAAAAAAGAACTGGAAAAATTCAACGAGTCCAGCGGCCCGACGTTCAAAATGAAAAACGACCCCCGGATTTACCCGATGGGACGCATTCTCCGCAAATTCAGCCTGGACGAACTGCCGCAGCTTTTCAACATCTTGGCTGGCGACATGTCCGTTGTGGGTCCCCGCCCGCCGCTTCCTTCCGAAGTTAAGGAATACCTTCCCTGGCACAAGATGCGGCTTTCCGTAACGCCGGGCCTGACGTGCTTCTGGCAGGTCAGCGGGCGCAGCGACATCGGCTTTGAAGAATGGATGCGCCTGGACAACAAGTATGTGCGCCACGGGAACTTCGGCACCGACATCCAACTGATCGCCAAAACGTTCAAGGCGATTTTTAAAAGCGACGGCGCATACTAGCGAAGTCGCTTTCATCAAAAATTCGGTTTGACGCTATGCCAAATTTGGCATAGCGTTTTTCATTCATCCGGCTTACATCAAGCCCGGAATTTTAAGCCCCGAAGTCAATTCATCCATGCTGGCTTTGGACGTTTCATCCTTTTTCTTGGTCGCCGAATTGACCGCCGCCATCACCAAATCCTCAAGGGCTTCCACGTCGTCTTTGTCCACAGCGTCCGGGTGGATTTTGATGGACGTCATGATTCCCTGCCCATTCATCACCACTTTCACCATGCCGCCACCCGCTTCCGCTTCAAAGCTCTGCGTCTGGAGTTCGCTTTGTGCGCGAATCATTTTCGACTGCATTTTCTGCAAGTCCTTCAACATTTTCTGCATATTCATAATGTGTCCTTCCTTTTTTTGAAAAAAAAATTTATTCCTGTTCCGCCGCGCAAGAGTCGCCGCATTCCACGGGCTCTTCCACCGTTCGCGGCAGGCTTCGCGTTGTCACCAGCTCCGCCACAAATTTTTGCGCAAATTCAGCAAGAACCGGTTCCAGTTTCACGTCGGATTCCCAAGGGCTCAAGGGCACCGTAGAAATTTCTTCCCCCGGTTTCGGTTCCTGCAATTCGTAAGAAACAACGACCTTTGTCTGCAAGCGATCTTCCAGAAAATTTTCCAGCTTTTGGCGATATTCTTCCAAAGTCATCATCTGGGTGTAGCCCCAACTGAACGCCGCCGGGAAAAGTACGGTCAAACGGAAAGGATTGTCCTGAAAGTCTCCGTGCACAAGCGTCGTCCCATTCAGACACACGGCAAGAAAACCGCTGCCATTCGAAGAGATGCCGTGAACGAGTTCCTGCCAAAAATTGCAGACGTTGTAACGCGTGAATTGCCGAGACGCCCCGCCCGTTCCTCCCAAGCGATCCAAATCCATGGAATCGTCCATTTCGAATCCCCCGTCATCATCCGCAAAGACATCCATGCCCGCCGTTGAAAGCGGAGGAACATCAACGGGTTCCATCGGCGAAGAATATTCCTGCGGTTTTGCCGAAGGCAAAGAAGGACTCGAATCCAGAACAGGAGCGCCGAAATCGATGGCAAAGGGCGAATCCAAAGGAACTGGCTCGGGAAGCGGCGCATCAAAAGCGACCGGAGCGGTTTCCGGCACGTTCAATTCATTTTTTTTTTGAACCCTGAAAAGCGGGGTTGTTTATGGCGGCCAAAGCCTGTTTCAAATCCACGACCCTGTCCAGATAAGCCATCCGGGCAAAAGCGGACTCGACCAGCAATCTCGGGTTCGCGCTCCGCCGGATATTCCCCTGCAAATCCGTGAGAATCCTTGCGATGCGCAGCAAATCGCCATTGCCCAGAGAAGGCGCGCAATTTTTCAGTTTTTCAAAAAGCGCATCCGAGATATTCAGCGATTCCGCGGTAATGCCGCCGACCTGAACATACAACCGGTTGCGAACAAACTTGGCAAAGCCCTCCAGGAGCGGCGCAAATTCCACTCCCGTTTCCAAGGCCTTGTCCACCACGGAAAAAGTTCCCTTCACGTCATGTTTTTCAATGGATTCCAACAGCGAGAAGTACAATTCGTTCGGGGGAATTCCCAACACGGAGCGCACAGCTTCGGCGTTCATGTCGTTCCCGGTGAACGCATAAGCCTGATCAAAAAACGTCAGAGCGTCCCGCATGGAACCGTCCGCTTTTTCCGCGATCATCTCCAGAGCTTCCAAATCGGTCGTAATGCCTTCCTGCTCGCAGATATAATGCAGGCGTCCCATAATCTGCTTGGTGGTCAGGCGTTTGAAATCAAACCGCTGCACACGAGAGAGGATGGTCTGCGGGACCTTATTCACTTCTGTCGTCGCAAAAATAAAGATGACGTGCGGAGGCGGCTCTTCCAATGTTTTCAACAGGGCGTTGAAAGCTCCCTTTGAAAGCATGTGCACTTCGTCGATGACAAAGACTTTGTATTTGCCAATCATCGGCGTATATTGCGTCTGTTCCAAAAGGTCGCGGATATTGTCCACGCCCGTATTCGACGCCGCATCGATTTCAATGACATCCATCGGTTGGCCGCTTTCAATATCCAGACAGCTTTTGCATTTGCCGCAAGGCACCAGCGGGTTTCCGCCTGTGCAGTTCAGCGTCCGCGCCAAAATTCGCGCCGATGTCGTCTTGCCGACGCCGCGCGTTCCCGTAAACAGAAAAGCGTGATGCAGGCGTCCGCCGACGATGGCGTTTTCAATCGTTTTTGCGATGTGTTCCTGACCGACCAGATCGTTGAACGATTTCGGACGCCACTTACGAGCCATTGCGATATAAGCCATAGTCCAACCTTTTTAACGCAAAATGATTTCGCTGTCCTGAGCCAACTTTTCACGCAGCTTGTCGTGCGCCTTGTTCACCGTTTCGTCCGTCAGCGTTTCGGTCATCGACTGGTATATGAACGTATAAACCATGTTCTTTTGCCCCGGCTGCACGCCGACGCCCTGATAGACGCTCTTCAATTCAATCTTTGCCAAGTTTTTCACCTTGAACGCATTCAGCTTTTGCAGAAGCGATTCATTGGTCATCCGTTCCGGAACCATCAGCGACACGTCGCGAATCATAAAAGTCTGGCGGCTGAACGGCTTGAACACGGTCTTCTTTTCGGCAGCCTTCAAGACCTTTTCCAAATCCACTTCAAAAAGGGCGGTTTCGTAACTGATGTCAAAAGCCTGAAGCACCGCCGGATGCACGACGCCGATAGAGCCGAAAATTTCGTTTCCGCAAGCAATAACCGCCTGCTTTCCCGGATGCAAGAACAGTTCCGGTTTTTCCGCCGGACGGATTTCCGCGGCAATGCCCAAGCGTTTGAAAAGGGAAACGGCAATGCCCTTGATGTCGGCGAACTCCACTTTCCGAGGCTTGTCGTCCAAAGCTTCCATTTTATAATGCCCGGCAATCACGGCGCAAAGAACCTGCTTTTCGGTAAAGCCCGGATCCCGTTCATTCTGGCGTTCCGCATTCTGGAATTGCGCCTTGCCGTTTTCAAACAGGCGAATGGAACCCGGACGGTTCTTTTCATTTTCAGCGACGGACTTCAGCAAAATCGGGATCAGCGAAGTCGGTACGCAGCCGAGTTCATCCGAGAGCGCATTCAAAAGCTTTGCCGGTTTGCTGCGCAGATCCGCATCATTCGGTTCGCCAAAGACCTTTGCCGTATTGAGGGCACTGGTAAAGCGCAAAGAAATACATTCGTGAAGTCCCAAAGCCGAG
The DNA here is from genome assembly GCF_002300445.1 of Fibrobacter sp. UWS1. Taxonomy (NCBI): domain Bacteria; kingdom Pseudomonadati; phylum Fibrobacterota; class Fibrobacteria; order Fibrobacterales; family Fibrobacteraceae; genus Fibrobacter; species Fibrobacter sp. UWS1. The sequence continues at coordinate 878,248 of NZ_NSGW01000002.1, read as the reverse complement.
AGCGCATAACGAATCCGGCGACCCAAGACTTCTTCTTTCGGCAAATCGTTCGGCTTGATTTTAAAAGCGGGAACATCGTAAGGGATGTTGTCAAAGCCGACAAGGCGAGCGATATCTTCTATCAAGTCCACTTCCCGTTCCAAATCCGGGCGGAACGGCGGAATTTCAAAATCCATCTGTCCCAGATGCTTCAGTTCGATGCCCGTCAGATACCGGACGATTTCCTCTTCCGAAAGCTCGATGCCCAATACCTTGGCGACACGCGACGCCCGAAGATGCACCACTCCCGGTTTCTGCTGGTGGTCCGCACCCGTATATTCCACGACGCCCTTGAGAACTTTGCCGCCAGCGACTTCCTGAATCAGAGCGCAAGCGTAATCGTCGGCATCGCGCTGCATGGAATAGTCGATTCCCCGCTCAAAACGGTAACTGGAATCCGTGCTTGTGCAAAGGCGGTGCGCCTGTTTGCGGACAACGGCGGGGTTGAACCAGGCACTTTCCAAAAAGACCTTCGTCGTCGATTCCGTAATCTCGCTTTCCACGCCGCCCATCACACCGGCAACGCACGACGGCTTGTCGCCATCGCAAATGACCAAATCCGAAGTGGAGAGCTCGTGCTCCTTGTGGTCGAGAGTCTGGATCCGCTCGCCCGCTTTCGCCTTGCGCACGACGACTTCTGCGCCGGAAAGCTTGGATATGTCGAAACTGTGCAGCGGTTGCCCGATATCCATCAGCACAAAATTCGTCACATCGACGACATTGTTCACGCTGGCCATGCCCACCGATTTCAACAGGCGAGAAAGCCACTTGGGCGAAGGCCCCACCTTTACGTTTTCAATGACGCGACCGACATAACGAGAGCAGCCGGCACCCGGTTCCACGGTCAAGCGGATAACGGAAGAAGTTTCCTCGGAAGAATCTTCTTGCAGTTGGAAAGAAAGCGGCTTAAGCTTGCGCCCGAATTTGGCGGCGAGTTCCCGGGCAACGCCACGATGGGAAAGCGCATCCGGACGGTTCGGCGTCACATTCAATTCATAAGTCGAATCATACAGGCCGAGCGAAACAAACGGAGTGCCCGCGGGAATGGAGTCGTCCAAAACCAGAATGCCGCCGTGGTCGTCAGAAAGTCCGATTTCGTCTTCAGCGCAAATCATCCCGAAACTTTCCACTCCCCGGATTTTCGACTTTTTCATTTTGAGAGACTTGCCATCGGGAAGCGGGAGTTCCGCGCCGATAGGAGCCAGCACCACCGTCTGTCCGGCAGCCACATTCGGCGCTCCGCAAACAACTTGCAGAGTTTCCTTGCCATCGTCCACAGTCGTAATATGAAGATGATCGCTATCCGGATGCGGTTCACAGGTCAGAACCTTTGCCACCACCAGTTTTTCATAAGGCTTGGCGGATTCTTCCATCCCTTCCACTTCCAAACCGACTGCGGTGAGAGCTTTAGCGACTTCTTCGGCACTTTCGGGAAGTTCTACATGACGGCGGAGCCAATTCAAAGAGACTTTCATTTCAATTCCTTTTAAAATTCACGGAGAATATAGAATTTTAAATGTCCCCAGCACTATGCCCACCCATTCTTTAGAGGGGATTAAAGGCCTCCTCTGAAAATTGCTTTGGTGATTTTAGTGACTAGCATTCAGTGGATAGCGACTAGCGATCAACGGCTAGCGGCGAGTGCCCTTCGACTAGTTCGACAAGCTCACTAACCGAGGCTCAGGGACCGATTGTCGAAGCTCACTAACCATGGTTCGGCAGGCTCACCAACAACTGACAACTGATAACTCTAACGCAGCAGGTAATGCCCCGGAGCAAAGCCCGCCGAACGCAGAGCTTCGGAAGCGGAGACGCCATTCAGATGAACTTCGCCAAGATACTTGCCCGTCAAGCTAAAAACTCGGACTTTCGCATTTTTCGGAAAGGCGCGATTTTGGAGCGAAGCCGGCGACAGGGCAATCGCGTCCGGCTCTTCGGCAACGGCAAACTGGAACCAGTCCACGTTTACATAAGCGCCCGTGATCCAAAGCCGGAGAATGTGCTCGCCCGCCGGAAGTTCAACCGAACCCGCTGAAAATTTTTTATAAACGTCCCAAGAATTTTCTGCCGTCTGCAAAATGGGAATCGTATCCGTCAAAGGCGCACCATCCAAGAAAAATTGCACACTGCCCGATTCTCCACCAGCCGCAGCGACGATCTGCAAATCATAAACCGAACTTTCCAACACATTCACCGTCCATTCCATCCACTCCCCCGCCAGCGTATAGCCGACGGCAAACCCGGAATCCAGCGTCACAATATCCACGCCATCTTGACGATAAGCGCCGCCTTCATTTCGATGGTCCGTGTCCCAATAAGCTTCGCCCGCATTGCCGACATCGTAATTTTCAGCCTCGATTTTTCCCGGGATACTCGCAGGCAAACCGCCATAAGGCGCACGCGGAATATCCCGCAACGACGGAAGATAAATTTCGTCGATTTCATTTTTCCCTATTTTAAACCAGTCGAAATCCGAATGGCCGCCCGCTTTTTGCGTCGCATAATGGAAAAGCCCAAATCGATAGCCCATAAACATGCCAAGAGTATAGGCCAAATTGATTTTTTCCCCGATGGGCTTCCAATCTTCGCCGTTTTCACTGTAATAGAAAGTTGCCGTTCCGCTGCCCAGCGGCAAGTCCAAATCGATGCGCAAATAGGCAGAGTTCCCCGACAGAGGAACGCTCTGCACTTCCCGCATTCCCCGATACATAACAACGCTGTAAGTTCCCGCGTTTTTCCGAATGCCCACGTAGCCCATCGAATCCTGCAAAGCGACAAGCCCCGCCACATCTCCGTTTTCCATTCCCTCGCCATTCAAAGCGATTCGCCCGGAACACTTCGGCCCAAATGAGCGCATAGTCAAAGTATTTTTCGCCGTATATAGACTTGAATCCAGCCGTCCCGTAGTCAAGCGCAGATTGCCCGGATTTTGCGTTAGGGACCAATGCGAACTGTTGGGATTGTGATTCCATTGCCATTCCAGCGCCAGCGTTTCGCTTTCAAAATCATCCGAAGTGACCATGCCATAACCGGGCAAAGGCTCCGCAGGCAATGTGAGCGTCGCCGGGGCTTTCCCGTTCTCGGCAACAGGCCAACCATCCTGCCATTTCATAGGCACCAAAAAAGGAATGCGCCCCACCGGTCCCGAATCCCGAAAAAGCATCGCATACCAATTTCCCTCGGGAGTATCAAAAATTCCTCCTTGCGCAACGCCGTTGTCCTGCAAAAAAATTCTGCCGCTGTATTCGCCCAAAAGATTTTTGGAACGATAAACGATTTCCGTACGGCAATTTCCACTGGGCCAAGAAATGGTAAACAGGAAATATTCCCCGTTTACCTTGAAAATCTGCGCTCCTTCCTGCCGGACGATAAATTGATCCGTTCCTACGACCGCATTAACATTTGTCCCTTGCAGTTTGCCGCTCCGCCCGCCGACTTTAACGCCGCTCGCATCGGCGTTCAGCTCCACATAGCTGATTTCCCCGGAACCGTAAAAAACAAAAACGGAACCATCGTCGTCAAAGAAAAGCGACGGGTCGTGATAAAAGGGCAATTGCACTTCGCTCCACGTTCCCGATTCCACGTCAGCCGTTTTGTACAAATGCGTTTTTCCCGTCGTATAGGACGGAGTCAGCACATAAAAATAGCCGTTATGAAAACGAATGGAACTGGCCCAAGAGCCCTTTCCATAAGCATTCTTGCCATTGTTCAAATTCTGATTGTCATTGTCGGCAAGAGTCTGGTAGGCATACCCAACCGTCCGCCAAGAGGCCAAATCCGAGGACTTCATCACGGGGACTCCCGGAGAAAGATGCATGGTCGTGCTCACCATATAATAGGAATCGCCGACTCGCACAGTCGATACATCCGGCACATCCGACCAGATAATCGGATTAGAAACCGTAGCCGCCAAAACAGAAGCCGCACAAACGGCAACGAAGCATAAGATTTTTTTCATTCGGAGATTTCCTAGCTACTTGATTTGAATGCCCAGCAAGTCGAACTTCTTCCCGTTCTTTTGAAGATAGACTTTCTGCCCGTCAAAGCGGAGCCTTTTATCCTTTGCCTGTTCATGAATTTGACGCCCGCTTCGAATGGCCGTCGTCGAATCCACACAGAGCGAAAAATCCAAGTAGTCGATGTTCACATAATCCCCGGTGACGAGCAATTTGATTTCGTGATTTCCCGCCGGTAGCGTTAATTTTCCGACGGAAACCATTTGATACGAAGACCAGTCCTCGCCCGTTTTTTCCACTGGAACGCTATCGCCCAAAATCCTTTCATCGACAAAGACGGCAATGCCCGCAGCCGTGCTGCCCGTCGCCACATGGACTGAGACTTCAAAATCGCCCGCCAAAGGAGCTTCGACGGAATACTTCAACCACTCGCCCTTTCTCGTGTACCCGACCGCATACCCTCCTGCGGGAATCGTATCAATATCCACGCCGTCATCGCGATATTTGCCGCCTTCATTTTTCAAATCCGAATCGTAGTAGGCCTTGTTTTGCCCGCCCAAATCGTAATTTTCCGCTTCGATTCTTCCGGGGAGCGTCACCCTTTTTCCGCCAAAAGGTTCCTGCGGCACGACCACCGTCGTTTTGTGCATCACCTCCAGCATTTTCTGCGCATAGCGCAATCCGAATTCCTGGTAAGATTCGCTGCTGAAATGATACGAATCCTTGCCGTTTCCCTTTAATCCGGTCGATTTGACGACATAGGTATTCTCCATGATATTCGGCAAATTTCCCACCTGGTTCAGCGCAAAACCATAACAGCAACCGCCCGCATCGGAATCTTCCATTTCACCGGCAAGAAACGGAACCGTGTCGGCACTTAAATTCAGCGCATTCAAAATATCGTCGCGAGTTTTCTTGACCTCGCTTTGCCAGTCATTTCCGGACATCGCGCCCGATTCGCCCTGGTGAAAAATAAACCCCTTGATCACCCCCTCTTTCATCGCTTCTTGAGCGACTTCGACAATTCGCGCATGGGCGTTGCCATCGGTACCATAATCCTTTGCCCAGTTGACAAGCCAGGACGCTTCTCCCGCCAGATACTCCGCATATTTGTCCTTGTCAAAAAGCTCGATTTTTGTGCCTCCCACCGCCACAGGAATTACCGCAACAGTCACCCCGGGAAGACTGTCCGCCATATACCGGCCAAACCAGTCCGCGATGGAAAGCCCTTCGCCGCAATGGAACATCGGGGGAATCGCCGGATACAGCGCGCCGACATTCGGACGACCAAGCTGGGTGCAGGCCGTTGTCGCATACATCTTATAGCGGGGATGCTCTACATCGTCGATGCCTTTCCGAATTTCCCCCGCACCCGCCATATTGGACTGTCCGTATGCGATATAGATATGAAAATTCGGGTCCGGAGCAGCCGTCAAAAACGAAACGGCCCCCAAAATGGTGCATACAGCGGACAAAAATCCCGACGAAAAATCCAATTTCATTTTCCAATCCTCTTTTGGCGACTTCTAAAATCGTCTTTTGCCAAAAGATATTCTCCTCCAAAGTCCGGCGACATCATCCGCAGCCAGTTTGCATGGATAAAAAATCCACAGCGAAAGAAATGATTCTTGTCGCATCCCGCCGCAATTCATATTGCATCGTGCCAATTTCCCATAAAATGTGTATTTTTCTTTCGGCGTCAAGGTGACGCTAAAACAAAAGGTCGCAAATTATGCAAGTCGATTTGAATACAGTTGATTGGAAGACGCTCCCATTCGGTTACTACGATACCGACTACAATGTCCGCTGCTACTACCGGAACGGACAGTGGGGAAAAATCGAAGTTTCCTCTTCCAAAGACATCAGCATTCACATGGCCGCAACTTGCTTGCATTATGGCCAAGAAGGTTTTGAAGGACTGAAGGCTTACACAGGCAAAGACGGCAAAGTCCGCATTTTCCGGGTAGAAGAAAATGCCAAGCGGATTCAGAATACGGCAAACCGGGTTCTGATGGCCGTGCCCCCCGTTGAACTGTTCCGCGAAATGGTGCATACCGTGGTCAAAGCGAACAAGCGTTTTGTTCCCCCCTACGGATTTGGTGCCACTCTTTACATTCGTCCTTTGCTCATCGGCATGAGCCCGGAAGTCGGCGTGAAGCCCTCGGACGAATACCTGCTTCTGATGTTCGTGACTCCGGTAGGTCCCTACTTCAAGGATGGATTCAAGCCTGTCGATATGATGATCAGCCGGAACTACGACCGCGCCGCTCCCCAGGGAACGGGCACCGTCAAAGTCGGCGGCAACTATGCGGCAAGCCTGCTCTCCCTTGCCGAAGCCAAAAAACTGGGATACTCCAGCACCATCTATTTGGACGCGAAGGAAAAGAAATACATCGACGAATGCGGACCGGCAAACTTCTTTGGCATTAAAGGCAACACTTATGTCACGCCAAAGTCCGAGTCGATTCTGCCTTCGATTACCAACAAGAGCCTGCAACAGCTAGCCGAACATCTTGGATACAAGGTGGAACGCCGGCAGGTTCCTTTTGAAGAGCTCGCCGAGTTCAGCGAAACCGCCGAATGCGGCACCGCCGCGGTCATCACTCCGATCAAGAAAATCGTGGACCCCGTTGCGAACAAGACGTTTACCTACGGCGACGGCGTGAATCCGGGTCCGGTCTGCACGGAACTCTTTACGAAGTACACCGCAATCCAGTTCGGTGAAGCTCCGGATCCGTTCGGCTGGACTGAAGTCGTAGACCTGTAATTCAAAAAATCTAAAAATCCTCGCAGCGGGCAAAACGTCCGCAACGACGGAAAAAAAAGATTCCCGTGGAAAATTCCACGGGATTTTTGTTTTTCTTCGAAAAGCGGCACTTATCATAAGTTTTTTGTTGACAAAGCCGTTTTTTTTCGTACATTTTCAAAAAAAACACCCAATTCCCGGAGACAAAAATGAAAAAGAAAGCCTTTCTCGGATTCGCTCTCGCGACGGCAACCTTCTTCAGCGGTTGTGCCATGATGCAGCCCAAGAAAATGCTCGACGATCCGACTCTCTACGACGAATACATGACCCGTTCGTTCGAATATTCTTCCGCTGCCTGCTACGAAGCCACCAAGAAGACCTTCGCCGACAACAAGGTTGCCCTTGCCAAAGATGATCCGGAAAACGGAAAGATGGTCACCGAAAAGTACACGGTCGCAAGTTACACCCAACGCGATGACCAGAAACGCAACATGGAAAACAACCAGTACATCAAATTCTGGGTAAGCGTTTCGGGAGACGAATCTTCATGCGTGATCAAGGTGACCAAGCTCAAAGCCTGGATGAACACCCAAGAACTCACCTATGTGTATCCGAAACAAGGCGGTCCATCTCTCTGGGATCCGATCTTCAACTCGATCAAGGATCAACTTGAAGACGATAACAACTAGGCTTTAGTCGACCCAGCCGACTCGGCCTTCCCCGCCTGCCAAAAACTTTTCGATATAAAGTTTGGCAGCCTGGCAAGATTCCGGCAAGGACTTTCCAAGCGCCACATTGGCGAGGATCGCCGACGAAAGCGTACAGCCCGAGCCGTGCTTATCGACTCCGACAAAACGCTTCGAAGTGAATTTGAAAATCTTTCCTTCGTGCCAAAGCGTATCGGTGGAATCTTCCCCTTCCGCATGACCTCCCTTCAGCAGAATGGAGGTCTTTTTTCCAACCAGAAGTTCCTTGCGGCTGTCAGCGACACCCAAGCCCAGATAGGCGTACTCATACTGGTTCGGCGTAATCAAATCGAGCTGCGAAAATACCGGTAAGAACCTGTCCGCATCATCATCGGCGAAAAAGCGGAAACCGGTCGTCGCTCCCATGATCGGATCCCAAATGACAAACGCATCGGAATTATTCTGGCGTATCCATTCAACAATTTTCTGGAGCATTTCCGCATCTTGCACAAGTCCGATTTTGATGAACTTGTATTCGCGCACTTCCCGAAGCTTATCGAGTTGCACACGGATGCGTTCCCATGGGAGAAATCCCGGGGCCGCAAAAGACAGTTCGTTTTGCACCGTCAAAGCGGTACAAACAGAACAGCCGTACACTCCAAAATCCCGCATCGTTTTGATATCGGCCAAGATCCCTGCGCCGCCACTTCCATCGAAGCCTGCGATTGTCATGGCATAGGTCATTTTAGACATAAGCGCCTCCAAGCGGAAACCGAGTCGGCGAATTCCCAGATTCCCGAGACAATCGCCCTGTTAGGTTCATCATCCGATAGCTCTGTGGCATCGCAAGCGACAAAGACATTTTCCGGAACCCTTTCCGGTTTATTCTTCACTACCACCTGGAAAATTTTGGAACGCAATTCCGGGGAAAGCTTTTCCAAATCCCGCAAATATTCCACTTCGACACTTAAAAGTCCCGAAGCTCTCAGCGCGGCTCCACCATTCTGAACGAACCATTCCATCGGCTGATGGAATCCGGCGAGGCTGAATTCCTGAGCCATACTCGGTGAGCCGCAAAGAAACGTCTTCATTCGGATTTCTTCTGGAATCGAAAGAAGGAACCGTTCAAGCAGACGGTCGTTCATATATGGTTTCTGCACATACAGATAGTCTACATCATTAGCGAAGATTTTTTCAATTAAATCGACTTCGTCGACAAAACTCTCTGCACTAGTGAAGAGAATATACTGCATTTTACTTCTCCATATCTAATTTTCCTGTTTTTACAAATTGCAGGATGTCTTTGGAAATACGCATGGAGCAGAATTTCGGTCCGCACATCGAGCAGAAATGCGATTCTTTCGCCCCATTCCCCGGCAAGGTTTCGTCATGAAATTCCATGGCGCGTTCCGGATCCAAAGACAAAGCGAACTGGTCCTTCCAGCGAAAATCGAAGCGTGCACGAGACAGAGCATCATCCCGGAAATGCGCGGCAAAATGCCCCTTCGCCAAATCCGCCGCATGAGCCGCCAATTTGTACGTCACCACGCCTTCGCGCACATCGTCCCTGTCCGGAAGTCCCAAATGTTCCTTGGGTGTCACATAGCAGAGCATCGCCGTTCCGAACCAGCCGATCATCGCCGCCCCGATTGCCGAAGTGATGTGGTCGTAACCCGGAGCGATGTCCGTCGTAAGAGGCCCCAGCGTATAGAAGGGAGCCTGATGACATTTTTCCTCCTGGCGTTCCATGTTCTCGCGAATTTTCTGCATGGGAACATGGCCCGGGCCTTCGATAATCACCTGCACGCCTTTTTTCCAGGCGATTTCCGTCAATTCACCCAGCGTGTCCAATTCCGCAAACTGCGCGGCATCGTTCGCATCGGCAATGGCACCCGGGCGCAAGCCGTCGCCCAAAGAAACGCACACGTCATATTTTGCCAAGATGTCGCAGATTTCTTCAAAATGCGTGTAGAGGAAACTTTCCTGATTGTGCGTCATGCACCAGCGGGCGATAATGGAACCGCCGCGGCTCACAATGCCCGCCGTCCGCTTCAAAGCCAGCGGCACGAATTTCAAAAGAAGCCCCGCATGAATCGTAAAATAATCGACGCCCTGTTCCGCCTGTTCAATCAAGGTATCGCGGAAAACTTCCCAAGTCAGGTCGTCTGCAACGCCGTTCACTTTTTCCAGAGCCTGATACATCGGAACCGTTCCAATAGGAACCGGACTGTTCCGCAAAATCCACTCGCGCGTGGCGTGGATGTCCTTTCCCGTCGAAAGGTCCATCACCGTATCGGCGCCCCAATGCACCGACCAGACCATCTTCTCCACTTCCTTTTCAATGGAAGACGCCACAGCGGAATTGCCGATATTCGAATTGATTTTCGTTAGAAAATGCCGTCCGATAATCATCGGTTCGCATTCCGGGTGATTCACGTTGCTCGGGATGATAGCCCTGCCCGAAGCGACTTCGCTGCGCACAAATTCCGGAGTAATTTCCGTTCCCGTTCCGCCGAAAATTTCATCCATCTTTTGATTTTCACGGATGGCGACATACTCCATTTCCCGGGTGATGATCCCCTCTTTCGCATATTCCATTTGCGTCTTGTGGCGACCGTCTTTTTGCAGGCGTTCCGCAATCCAGGGAGCGCGCAATTTTTCAATGCCTTTTTCGAGATCGATTTTTTTAGCGGGGTCGCCGTAGGGACCGCTCGTATCGTAAACCGGAAGCACAGGACATTTCGGATCGTCCAAGCGGATTTCCCGCATTCCCACCTTGATGTCGGGATACATTTTTCCAGAAACGTAAATGCGTTGAGACTGAGGAAACGGGTTGAAAAAGGGAGACGCTTCTGCCATATAAAATCCTTTTGTTCCATGACGAACCAAGTTCCAAGGGTATAATCTCAGCCCGCGGACGCGGGCACCCCGGCCCCCAATATAGAAAACAAAAAGCCTATAAGCGATTTTTACTATATTTCCGATAAACTTCAGGAATCCTATGACTCGCAATTCTAGCTTTGGAAGACTTCTTCTCTTTGTAATTCTCGGCCTTATCATCGGCGGCGTTCTGGGCGAATGCTTCGGGTTCGTTTTTGGAAAACTCGGCGAACTGATGAATGCCGGCGGCTACAACAATATCGTACACAATTTCTTTGTGAAGCCCTTCTGGGCGTTCAATACCGGGGACGGAAACACGATGAAGCCCTTTGTGCTAGACCTTTACATGATTAAGATTTCCTTTGGTCTGGCTCTCAAATTGAACGTGATGAGTCTGGTCGGCCTCGTGGTTGGCCTTTACATTATGAAATGGTCCGGAGAACGCTAATGAAAACGATCCAAGAATTGAAAGCCGCACTCGAAAGCGGAAAAACCACGGCGGAAAAACTCGCCGAAGAATCCCTTGGCGAAATCGAAAAGAGCAAAGGGCTGAACGCCTACATTTCCGTTTTGGCAGAGCGCGCCCTCGCCAAAGCCAAAGAAAGCGACGAGCGCCGGAAACAGGGAAAGCTTCTCGGAGAACTCGACGGCATCCCTGTCGCCATCAAAGACAATCTTTGCCTCGAAGGAACGCGCACCACGGCAGCCTCCAAAATTTTGGAGAACTTCGTTTCGCCCTACACGGCGACTGCCGTTCAAAAGCTCGAATCCCAAGGTGCCATCATCGTCGGCAAAACGAACATGGACGAATTTGCCATGGGTTCCTCCAACGAATCCTCCTTTTTTGGAGCCGTGGAAAACCCCGTCGATAAAACCCGCGTTCCGGGTGGCTCGTCGGGCGGTTCTGCTGTCGCCGTCGCGACGGGAACAGTTCCTGTCGCCCTCGGAAGCGATACCGGCGGATCCATTCGCCAGCCTGCTGCCTGCACCGGCATCGTCGGTCTAAAACCGACTTACGGTCGCGTATCCCGTTACGGCCTTATCGCCTACGCTTCGAGCCTCGATCAAATCGGTCCGCTTTCCACAAACGTGCAGGATGCCGCCACCGTTCTTTCCGCGATCTGTGGACAGGATGCGCACGACAACACGACCAGCCCGCGCCCCGCCGAAAATTTCGGACAAAAAATCGGGGAAAGCCTGAAGGGAAAAGTCATCGGCGTTCCCAAGGAATACTTTGCCGAAGGCCTGGACTCCGGCTGCAAAGCCGCCATCGAAAACGTTCTGAAAAAAGCGGAATCGGAAGGAGCCGTCCTAAAAGAAATCTCCATGCCGAACATCAGCTACGCCGTGGCCAGCTACTACATCATTGCCACCGCCGAAGCGTCGAGCAATCTTTCCCGCTTTGACGGTGTGCGCTACACCTACCGCAGCAAAGAAGCCAAAAATCTCTACGACCTTTACGCCATGTCCCGCAGCGAAGCGTTCGGCAAAGAAGTGCAACGCCGCATCATGCTGGGTTCCTACGTCTTGAGTTCCGGCTTTTTCGACGCCTATTATGTACAAGCGCAAAAAGTCCGCCGCCTGATTTCCAACGACTTCACGCGCGCCTTTGAAAATTGCGACGTCATCGCTTCCCCGGTGATGCCCGGCCTTCCGCTCAAGCGTGGCGAAGGCGAAAGCGACCCGATGGCGATGTACCTTTCCGATATTTACACGGTCAGTTTGAACCTTGCCGGGCTTCCCGGAATTTCCGTTCCCTGCGGGCAAGCGGAAAACTTGCCGGTGAACATCCAATGGATTGGCAAGCCTTATGCCGAAACGGAATTGCTTTCGATTGCCGCAGCCGCCGAAAAATTCCGCTAGTATCTTCGTAAAAAAAACAAACCCCGAAAGCTGGATTTCACTTTCGGGGTTTTTATTTGTTTGAATGATCTGCGTGTTGTTCATTCAAAAGGGACTTATAGATAAAATTCTACCCGATTTGCTTGCCCTTCGACAGGCTCAGGGACCGGTTAAAAGTTGGGAGTTGGGAGTTGAAACTGACAACTGAAAACTAATAACTGATAACCGAGTTCACCCTGTGAAAGAAAATACCTCGTTAAAAAAAATAATTGAGCGTATTTGATAGAAGATGTATATAATTTCCCCAGCGAAAGTCGGCAAAAGCGAATTTTTGAAGTTCAAGCCTCGAAAATTCTCGACTACTTTTTCCCATACCACGGGAAAATCTTGCGCATCATCATCCGGAAGGAATCCTTCTTTTCGCTCTCCGCCTTGGGAATTTCGGCAATTTTCACTTCGGACACGGTTTCGGCTATCACTTCCGTCGTTTCTTCCGCAATTTTCGCGTTGGCGTTTTCGGGGATCCAGGGCTGCTGCACATGACGTTCCCATTCGACGCTAGGCACGGTCGGTTCAGCAACGACAATCGGAAGGCCCAAAAGTTCCCGGGCGCGGTTGAGTGCCGCATCGATATTGGCGAGCACATTCTGTTCCCCGATTTCCTTGAGAAGCCCCGACTTGGAAAGGGCGACAATCGGCTGGGAATGCACACCCGAAAGCAACAGGCGCGTTCCCTGTTCTCGGCACTTGGCGAGCAAGCCCTCGATCATCTGCTCACCGGCAGCATCGATGGAGGGGACCTGGCGCATCCGGAGAATCAAAATGTCCGGATGGCTGTTCGTCATATCGAGAGCGGTCTTGAATTTTTCCACCGCGCCAAAGAAAAGCGAACCCATGATTTCAAAAACGGCAACGCCATGCGGAACATGACGGCTTGCGATATTATTCGGGTCGGCAAGCTCTTCGTCGTCCTGACTCAAATCTTCCGTAACGCATGCCACTTCCGCGACATCGGACATCCGGCGAATAAAGAGAATAGCCGCCAGCAACACGCCGACTTCAATCGCAATCGTCAAATCCATCACCACGGTGAGTACGAAAGTCACGAGAAGCACCGACACGTCGCTTTTCGGCGCGCCTTTCAGCAATTTGAAAAAGTTTTTGTAGCCGCACATATTGAACGCCACCTGAAAAAGCACCGCCGCCAGAGCCGCCATCGGAATCATCTCGGCGTATTTGCCAAAAATCAGCATAATCAAAAGGAGAATCACCGCATGGACAAGCCCCGAAATCGGGCTTATCGCACCATTGCGGATATTGGTCGCCGTTCGGGCAATCGCCCCCGTCGCCGGAATGCCTCCAAAAATCGGAGAAAGGACATTGGCAATTCCCTGACCGACCAGCTCCGTATTGGAACGATGGCGGGTGCCCGTCATGCCGTCGGCGACAACTGCAGAAAGCAGGGATTCGATCGCTCCGAGGATCGCGATGGTGAGCGCCGGCTGGAACACCTGCCGCATCATTTCCAAACTGATATTGGGCAAGTGCGGCGTCGGAAAACCCGTCGGGATGGAATTTTTGGAACCGATTGTCATAACGCCGTATTCTTCAGCATCCCAACCCAAAATTTTCACCAAAGCGGTAGCGCCGATAATCGCAATAAGCGACCCCGGAACTTTTGTCGTCAGCTTGGGAAAAAAGATGCAGATTCCAAGGGAAAACAGGCCGACAACCACCGCATACAAATTCGTCGTTTCCAAAGACTTCGCATAAAGGACGATTTTTCCGAGAGCGTCCGCAGGTTCCTTCACGCCGGACAAAAACTGCAACCCCAAAAAATTCGGCACCTGGCCCAGAGCGATAATGATAGCGATTCCCGCCGTAAAACCGACCGTCACCGGAAAAGGAATGAACTTGATGATGCCCCCGAGTTTCGCCAGCCCGAAAATCACCAGGAACACTCCCGCCATCAAAGTCGCTGTCGCCAGACCGTCATAACCATACTGCGCCACGATGCCATAGACGATAACGATGAACGCCCCTGTCGGCCCGCCTATCTGAAAACGGCTTCCGCCAAAAAACGAAATGGCAAAACCAGCGATAATCGCCGTGTAAAGTCCCTTTTCCGGTCCCACTCCTGACGCAATCGCAAACGCAATCGCCAAAGGCAAAGCCAAAATGCCGACAATCAAGCCGGACATCAGGTCTTTGGTAAAATTCTGCTTGGTGTAACCCTTTCGGAGTTGCTTAAAAAGTTCTGGAGAATAATGAGGCAGCTTTGGCATAGGTGCCGCCAAATGTAGGAAAAAGCCGTTTTGTTTTAAAGTGTCGCGAATTTTCACCGTCAATGCGACTGATATAGGTTGAATCGGGAAGAAAAAAAGTTCCCTAGGGCTAGCCCCTGGGGAACCTGGCCGAAACTTTTCTACCTTGCCGATTCTACCAAAAAAGGACATGGCGGTGAGTCTCAACCAAGCACAAAGATACGAAATACGAGCGCTCAATGCGGCAAAGATCCCCCCGAAAAACATAGCCTTGCAGCTGAAGGTCCACAAATCCACAATCTACAGGGAACTAAACAGGGGCGGCGGCCGCCAGCATTACGACCCGGTCAAGTCGCAGGAACGGGCAGACCTCCTTGCCGCGACAAGTCACCTGCATTACGACTACGACGAGGACGACTGGAAAATCGTGGACGGGAAAATCAAGGAAGACTACTCTCCCGAACAGGTGAACGGACGCGCGAAACTCGATGGGATGGGTGTCCCTAGCGTCGCCACGATATACAGGCATGTGAACAAGGACGAGGACCTGAAGAAGCACTTGCGGCACGGCAAGAAACCATACCGTAAGCGCGGGGAGAAGAAGGACAAGAGAGGCCAGATTGTAGGCCGCGTGCCCATCGAGGAACGTCCGGCAATCGTGGACGAGAAATCACGCGTAGGCGACATCGAGATAGACCTGATAAACAGCGCGGACCATGACGCGAACCTGCTCACGATCAACGACAGGATGACGAATTACAGCCTGATAAGGTATCTTCCGACGAAGAACGCGAAAGACCTGAAGAGAACGCTTGTGAGGGCGCTGAAGGACTTTGAGAAAACGTTCGAAGTCAAGATTCTCACAATCACTTCGGACAACGGGAAGGAGTTCGCCTGTCACGCAGAAATAGCGAAAGCTATGAAGGCGGATTACTACTTTGCGAACCCGTACCACTCCTGGGAGCGCGGTGCCAACGAGAACATGAACGGTCTAATACGCCAATATCTTCCCAAGAAGGAGTCGTTCAAGGGAATCTCTCCCCGGAAAGTTCGCTGGATACAGGATAAACTGAACAACAGGCCTCGAAAAAGGCTTGACTTTATGACCCCTTTAGAGTATATTTATACGCAAGTTAAACTACAAACCTAAGTCGCGTTAGCGACGAAAATCCGCCTGTTTACAGAAAGTTTTTTCAGAGAGCCGTTTCTCCTATGTTTCCAACTTTCCTCTCCTAACTTTCAACGAACCCGCTTCGGAATGACGAAGATATGCCCCCATCATAAATTGTAATTCAATCCGTTTATGCGCTTTGGAATGTTCCCAAAGTCCGTTTTGGCATCATGCCATTCATCATCCCGGGCAAAAAACGGCTCGTGGCATCGTGCCGGTTGGTGAGCATCAACAGCTTCAGCACCTGCTTGTCGAACAAGTCGAAGCACGGTTGCCAAAATAATTTTTAGAGGTTGCCTAGACTTTTAATTCACCGGCATCCAAGTTGTCCCAATTCGGAACGGCATCAATCGCCGGGCGGACTTCTTCCGAAACGAATTTCTTCACCTGACCGGGAGCGCGCCCCACGAACTTCTTCAAGTCGAGAATTTCTTTCAGCTTTTCTTCCGTAATGCCGAGCTTCTGGAATTTTTCATTTTTCAGTACGCGTTCCAAAAGGTCGTTGTCCTTGCCCTGTTCCTTGACCACTTTGCCCGCTTCCATAGACATCACGCGGATTTCTTCATGGAGTTCCTGACGGTCGCCGCCATTTTTAACTCCTTCCATAATGATGTTTTCTGTAGCCATAAAGGGAAGTTCCGCCATGATGCGTTTTTCAATCACCTTCGGATAAACCACAAGCCCATTCGTGACATTTTCCGCGATAATCAGCATGGCATCCATGGCAAGGAATGCTTCGGGAATGGCCAGACGCTTGTTGGCGCTGTCGTCCAGAGTACGTTCGAACCATTGCGTCGCCTGGGTGAATGCGGTGCTGTTCACCTGCGCCATGACAAAACGGGCCAAGGAACAGATTCTTTCGGAACGCATGGGATTGCGCTTGTAAGCCATAGCCGACGAGCCGATCTGCGTTTTTTCAAAGGGTTCTTCCACTTCTTTGTTGCCCTGCATGAGGCGCATATCGGTAGCGAACTTGTGCAGCGACTGGGCGATGGAGCAGAGGGTCTGATTCACGCGATTGTCCCACTTGCGGGTGTAAGTCTGCCCGGTGATGGTAAGAACGCGCTTGAATCCCGCCTTGGCTGTGACACGGCGATCCAGTTCCATGATTTTTTCTTCGTCGCCGTTGAAGAGATCCATAAAGCTGGCCTGCGTTCCCGTCGTTCCCTTGACACCGCGGAACGGAAGCACTTCGATGAGGAAATTCAATTCTTCCAAATCTATCAGCATGTCCTGAAGCCAAAGGCAAGCGCGCTTGCCGACGGTCGTGAGCTGCGCCGCCTGAAAATGCGTTGCACCGAGTTGGGGCATGTCCTTGTATTCCATGGCGAATTTGGAGAGCTTGTCCATCACGCGGCAAAGCCGCTTCCGCACCAGAATCATCGCCTGCTGCATCTGGATCAAATCGGTATTGTCGCCCACAAAAGCGGAAGTCGCCCCCAGATGAATGATTCCTTTAGCCTTCGGGCATTGCACGCCGTAAGCGTAAACGTGGCTCATCACATCGTGGCGGCGGCGTTTTTCTTCGGCTTCCGCCACATCGAAGTTGATGTCCGTCGCATGGGCTTTCAATTCGTCCACCTGTTCCTGCGTAATCGGAAGTCCCAGTTCCATTTCGGATTCGGCAAGAAAAATCCACAGTTTGCGCCAAGTCTGGAACTTGTACTGCGGGCTGAAGATATAACTCATTTCCTTGCTGGAATAACGCTTGATGAGCGGGCTTTCAAATTGATCACGCATAAAATTTCCTTTTTGAATTTTGTGTTTTAATTTAGAAAAAAGAAGAGAATCAAATCCCAATCCTCTCGACGGCAGGCAAAATTTTCAGCGCATCCTCTGAAAAAGAATCCGCCCTTGTGGCGCGCGATAAACGTCCGGTATTTTTCCTCCGAGATTTTCCATAAAACGTTCCATGGCTTCGGTGTCCGTCAAAATCCGACAAGGCATCCTTTCGCTTTGGCGAAACGAGACGATTTCCTCCCCGGCATAGGCGACATACGAAGAAAGCCCCACCGTATAGAACGCCGCAGAATCCAAGGCAACAAAAGCTCCGTCCTGCTCCACCTCCACTCTTTCCAGACGAAGCGAATCCCCCACCGAAAGGAAAATTCGCAGGCCCGACACTTGCAAAAAGCCGCCAAATTCCGCAGGCCATTTTGAAAGCCCTTCCCGAATAGCGCCCAGGATTTCCCCGCCGCGTGCCCGGATCAAAAGCATCTCGTTTTCAAACGGCATCGCATCCAAAACATCTCGATAACGAACGCTTCCCGCCGGAATGGACTTCCGGATAGCGCCGCCGTTCACAAGAGCGATCTGCGCCCCCGTAGCAAAGCGCATGGCATCGGCAACAAAATCGCCCAGATTCGTTTCGGCATTCCGCACGGCACGATCGCCGCCCGAATCTTCAATCATCAAAGCAAAATCAGAGTAAGCAATTTTTCCTTCCCATCGCCGCGAAGCGTCCGCCAAAATGCTGTCGTAAACCGCCGACACTTTTTCACTGGCAGATTTCACACTGTCCAGCGGCAACAAGCGAGAACGGAAAATCCCCTCCGGGGAAATATCCAGCAGCCCGACATTTTTAAAATGCGAGCCCGTCTGCGAAAGGAGAACGCTGTCGTCCGTCTTGTTTTGTACAAAGCGTTCCCGGATAACGGAATGGGAATGCCCATCCAGAACGGCATGGATGCCTGTCGTATTCCGAATCAAATCGACAGAAGTCGTCGGCGGTTCCATTCCCAAATGCGAAAGCAGAAGGACATAGTCAGCACCGTCCCGCCTTGCCGCATCCACCGCCGACTGCACTTTTTGCGCCAACCCTTTTGCGGGAACCCGATAAAATTTGCGGAGCAGCGTATCATGAAAAGCATAGGATTCCGCGAACTCGGTATGAGGAGTGAGCACTCCGACAAACGCAACGGTTTTATCGCCGACCCGTTTTAAAACCGAGGGAGAAAACACCGGCAAATTTTCCCGTTCAAAATTGGAGCAAACCACGGGGGCATTCAAAGAACCCGCCACTTCCAGAAGCCGCGGAATTTTATAGTCGAACTCGTGGTTTCCCAAAGCGACAGCGTCATAGCCTACGGCATTCATCAACGCCACGACGCTCGCCCCCTTCGTCATGCCGCAAAAAGCGCCGCCCTGTAAAAAATCTCCCGACGTAACGGTGAGGACATCCGCCGTATCCCGCACGGCATCGCGAACGGCGGCGAATTTCGCATAGCCCTCGCCTTGACAATGCACGTCGTTTTCATAGACGACCACAATACTGCGCTCTTTTTTCGGCGAAGCGTTTTCCTTTTCACAACAAAAAAGCAGCGCGCAAACGCCAAGCAACGCAAAAATCTGGCGTCCAAACATTTAAAGTTCTTCGGCGAATTCCGGCATGGACTTGCGCACGGAATGCCGTGGCGAAGGGCCGCCCTCGTTCGGATCGGCATATCCCAAATCCAAAAGGCAGCTCACCTTCCAATTTTCGGGAAGTTCAAAAGTCCGCGCAATTTCCACCGCATTGAATCCGCGGGCAAACAACGTGGCTAGCCCGAGTTCCGTCGCCTGCATCATCATCGTCGTCGCGACAATGCTCGCATCCAAGTCGCCGCATTCATGGTCGTCGTTGTAATTCCGCGCGCGGTAGCACTGCTCCCTGTCATAGCAGACCATCAAAACGGCAGGCGCATTGTATGCCATCCGAGTCACTCCACGCAACTTCGCCAGTGCTTCTTCCGACTGGATAACAAAAATTTTAACCGGCTGATGATTCAGCGCCGTCGGAGCAAGGCGCCCGGATTCCAGCACCATCTGCAATTTTTCCCTTTCCACAGCCTGCGCCAAAAATTTCCGGCAGCTGTAACGGGATTTGACCAAATCGATAAACGACATCGAAACTCCTTTTTCAATATTCCCCAAAGCACTATTCCGCAATGGGAAGGGCAGCCTTCGCCTCTTCCGGCGGGGCATTCAATTCCTTCAGGCTGTCCACCTTCAGACTGTCGCGCTTCGGGAACATGTTCTGATAAATCACAGTCCGGCGACTCGCCATAAAGCGACTATAACGCGCATTCGGATTGTGCTTGCCCGGGCTTGCGAGAACCGCCGCCATATTGATAGCCTGGTCCAGATTCAGCTTGAACGCGCTCTTTTTAAAATACTCCTGACTTGCCGCTTCACAGCCAAAAATCGTCTTTCCCCATTGCGCGTAATTCAAATAAAGTTCCAAAATGCGATCCTTGCCGAGCATCTTCTCCATCAAAAGCGCATAGGCGAGCTCCTTGAACTTCCGTTCCCACGAGCGTTCCCCGGAAAGGAAAAGATTCTTGGCGAGCTGCTGCGTAATCGTGCTGCCGCCGAATTTCGTTTTCCCGTAATAGCGGTTCGCATCCAAAGCCTCAGCAATCGCTCGCACGTCAAATCCCGGATGGTAATAAAATCCCGCGTCCTCGCTCGCAATGACCGCCTTCCGCAAATGCGGGCTGATGCTGTCCAAAGGAACAAAGCGGTGCTTCAATTTCACGTTCGGGTTCGAATCGACAAGCGCATCCATGTAGCGGCTCATTTCGGGATTTTCGTATTCCAGAGTCTTCACGTTGTCATAGATTTCGTAACCATACAAAAACGCCCTGTATAAAAGAAACGAAGCGACCAGGGTAAAGGCAATGGCATAAAGCGTCAGGGAAAGCAGCACCAACCGGATAATCCGATTCAAGATGCGGTATATCCACTTGAAAACACAGCCGACAATACCGATCGCCTTGCGCTTTTGAGGCGGGATTCGATTCCAAAAATCGAGAACGGATTGTTTAACACGAAATTTTCGCACGGAGCAATTATATAATATTCTGGATTCAAGCGGAGGCGTTCCAAAATTTTTTTCGCCCGTTTCCGCTTCCGGATTTTCACAAAAAAACGTACATTACGCCATTTTCTTGCCCGCCTTGGATTTCGAAGCAGGAAAAAATGAAAAAACTAGATTTCGTCCTTTCGTGCGGAGCTGTCGGTTTCCGCCAATACTTCTTCTAAAAAATGACCGGGTTCTTGTCCAAAAAAACGGGCAATACGAGGGAAGAGTGCCTGCGACGATCGTTATACCTGTCGATGAATGCCTTGATTCCCTTGAAGCACTCCTTCATGTCCATGTAGCCTTTCAGATAAATGTCCTCGTACTTGAGCGTTCGCCAGAACCTCTCGATATACACGTTATCCAGTGAACGGCCCTTGCCGTCCATAGACAGCTTCGCCGTGCAGCCCTCGTCCTCGAAGCACTTCGTAAACTTCTCGGAAGTGTATTGCGAACCCTGATCGGTATTGAACACCTCCGGCCAACCGTACTTGCCTACGGCCTCCAGAAGCACATCCACGCAAAAGTCCGACGACAGCGAGTTTGAGAGCCTCCATGCGAGTATCCGGCGGCTGTACCAGTCGATAATCGCGGTCAGGTACACGAACCCGTGCTTGAGCCGGATGTAGGTGATGTCGGTACTCCACTCCTGGTTCACATGCGTTACTTTCACGCCCCGAAGCAGGTAGGGATACTTCCGATGCGTCGCGTTCGGCACGGTCGTGCGGGGACCCGGATGGATGGCGCGGAGGCCCATCTTGCGCATGAGCGTGCGGATGAGATCCCGCCCCGCCTTGATTCCGTAGGTCTTCTCCAGTTCGGTCTGTATCTTACGCTGCCCCGATGTCGGGGCGTCCGTGTAGATTTCGTCCATATAGTTCATGATTTCGATCTTGCGTTCGGACACCGTCGGTACGTAGTAGACTCCGCTGCGGGAGATGCCCAGCAGCTCGCACTGTTCCGTGACCGTGTATTCGGCGTCCTGGCGCTCCACCATGCCCTTCCTTACAGAAGTCCCAATTTCTTCAAATTTTTTTTAGGAACTCGATGTCGCGCTCCTTCTTGCCGATGAGCGTATTGGCTTCCTCGACGTCCTTCTCGAGTTCCTCGATGCGCTGCTTTTCCTTCTTGGGGCCGCTGAAGACCACCGAGGCGTTCTTGATCAGTTCCTGTTTCCATTGGCTGATCATGTTGGCGTGCACGCCGAACTCGGCGGAGAGTCCACCGAGGGTCTTGTCTTCCTTGAGGGCGGCCAGGGCGACCTTCGCCTTGAATGCGTCGTCAAGCACCCTGCGGGTGCGTTTCGCGGTCTCGTTGATGCTTGTGCGGCTACTTGCCGCCTTCAGGTCCTTGTTGTCCATTTTGAGTTCCTTTTCTTGAGTTGAATCTATTTTTTTCAACTAAGGAACCGCGCTTTTACCGTCTAAAAATTTCCGACCGGTTTAATCCTTTGCCGCAGCGGTTTTTAGGACATCTTCCGCAAGATTTAAAAAAGAGTAAGCCATTTTTCCTCAATCTTTCTATTTGACACAAATTTTAGAAAAATATTTTGTTTTCACTTTTCAGCGAATATTCTTCCGTTGCAGCGAGATGGCAAGCGGTTTTCCACATCACCCCGAACAATTTTCACCATCATTGCGAGCGGAGCGCGACTATCCTCGAGGAAATGCCTTGCAAAAAAACTTTTTACAAAAAAATTTTCCTAAAATCGCCCGTTCGCGCGTTGTACATCATGGGCTTTCATTTGGGGAAGTCCGCATTCCAAAAAGGAAATCCATGAAAGAAAACAACGCAAACGCCCGCACCGGGCACGATTCCTACTTCCGCTCCGTCTTCAAGGCTCCGGAACGCGCCGCGGAACTCCTGAAGCTCGCCGCCAGGCACAACGAAAGCCTCGCCGAATTCCTGAAGACCGTGGACCTCTCGACCCTCACGGAAATCTCCGAATCCTTCAGCGACACGGAAAGTTTCGGCTATGCGGACCTGGCGTTCACCGTCAAAATCACAGACAGCGAAGTTTCCGACCACAACAAGGCGCGCGATGCCGACCTCCTCGTCGGCATCCTCGAGGAGCACAAGTCCTCAAAGGACCCGAACATCATTGCTCAGCTCGTCAAGTACTGGTATCACATCATGGCGAAAAACCAGAGGAACATCCCGACCGTCGCCATCGTCTTCTACAACGGCAGGGAAAGCTGGAATCTGGAAAATAAAACGATGTTCCCAAACTATCCGAAATACTACCGGAACATCGGATTGCCGTTCAGGCTAGAACTCGTCGATATCGGAAACGCCTTCGCTCCGGAGGAAATCGGGAAGCTCTCCCCGAAAATCGCGCTCGCCCTCGTGGCGATGAAATACGTGTTCCACAGCAAGGCGATGCACGCGCACTTGCAAACGGCCATCCGAACGCTCAAGGAACTCCCTCGCACAGAAGCGGAAAGCTTCATCACGGAAACATTTATATATTTGAAGGCATTGATCCCCTCAAAGGAAAAGGAGGAACTCAAAATGGACTTCATCAAGACATCCGAAGCCTACGGCTACGAGACCATCGCCGACGCCGAAGAAAAGGCCCTCGCCGCCAAGTACGAGGAAGGCGTCGGAATCGGCGTTGAAAAAGGTATCGGGATAGGCTTGGAAAGAGGACGTTCCGAAGGAATTGAAATCGGTGATTTGAATGCCCGCAAGGAAATGGCGAAAGCGCTTAAAAACAATGGAGCGTCTCTAGACCTCATCGCGAATGTTTCTGGCCTTTCTGAAGATGAAATCCAAAACTTGTAATTCCTATTTCCAACTTAGGCCTCGCTTTGTGCGGGGCTTTTCTTATTGGCATTCAGCTCTTTATTATGCCGAAACTCCTCCGAGAGGAGGCGGAAAGCTTCGTCACAGAAACGTTTCTATATTTGAAACGCTGGCTGAACAGCACACAGAAGGAGGAACTTCGCATGGATTTCATCACCGCGTCGGAAGCCTACGGCTACGAGATCATCGCCGAGGCTGAAGAGAAAGAACTCGCCGCCAAGTACGAGGAAGGTGTTGAGTATGGCCGTGAGGAAGGTATTGTAATCGGTATGGAAAGGGGACGGGAAGAAGTACGTTCCGAAGGTATCGAAATTGACGATTTAAATGCCCGCAGGGAAATGGCGAAAGCACTTAAAAACAATGGAGTGTCTCTAGACCTCATCGCGAATGTTTCTGGCCTTTCTGAAGAGGAAATTCAAAATCTATAATTCACATTTTCAAATCCAAGCCTCGCTTTATGCGGGGCTTTTCTCATTGGCATTCAGCTCTTTATTAAGCTGGAACTCCCTCGCGCAGAAGCGGAAAGCTTCATCACGGAAACATTTATATATTTGAAGGCATTGATCCCCTCAAAGGAAAAGGAGGAACTCAAAATGGACTTCATCAAGACATCCGAAGCCTACGGCTACGAGACCATCGCCGACGCCGAAGAAAAGGCCCTCGCCGCCAAGTACGAGGAAGGCGTCGGAATCGGCGTTGAAAAAGGTATCGGGATAGGCTTAGAAAGAGGACGTTCCGAAGGAATTGAAATCGGTGATTTGAATGCCCGCAAGGAAATGGCGAAAGCGCTTAAAAACAATGGAGCGTCTCTAGACCTCATCGCGAATGTTTCTGGCCTTTCCGAAAAAGAAATCCGAAATTTGTAACTCATATTTTTAGAATTTAAGCCTCGCTTTGTGCGGGGCTTTTTTGCAACATCTCTCATCAATTGCGCCGAGAGCCCTCCACAGGCAATTCCTCTCAGCCGATAAGCTTGTCGAAGTCGATATCAAAAACCTGCTCAGCAATGATATCCGGCTGACGAGCAAGGCGCTGCACATCGCGCGCTTTCGTTTCCCCGCACAAAACCAGAGCAAAATGGCAACCCGAACGAATCGCCAATTCAAAATCGGTATAAAGACGGTCGCCGACAATCAAAATCTCTTCGGGAGACACGAATTCCATCAGCGGCGAAAGCATTTCGGGATTCGGCTTTCCAAAAATGCGAGAAGGTTCGCGCCCCGTCGCCGCCTTGAACATCGCCATAAAACTACCGATGTCCGGCACAGGCCCCAATTCGTCGGGACAGACAAAATCCGAATGCGTCACCCAAAAATCCGCCCCCCGCTCCAGTCGCCACGAGACTTCGCACAGGTCCCGATAATTGAAAGAAGAATGGTAAGCGACCAGTACCAATTCCGTTTTATCCATGGGCGCATGGATGTCGAGCATTGGATCTTCAGCGGCGAACCATTCCGAAACTTCCGGGTTGGCAAAGAGATAGACGTTCTTGATGCCGCGCTTGTGGATTTCCGAAAGGGCAAAGGTCATCGCCGAAAGGATGCGGTCCTTGTTCTGCAACGGGAGCCCCATGCGAACAAGACGGTTCATGTAAAACACCAGCGATTTGCTCGTATTGTTCGACATGTAATAGACAGGAACTTTTTGCGCTACCTTCTGGACGGTCTGCACAGCCTGCGGATAAGGCTTTCCCGAAAGGTAGAGAGTCCCGTCCAAATCGAATACAACGGCCTTTATTCGCTTCATAGCGCACAATTTAGAATTTATTTTTTAGCTATGAAATCTCCGGATACCCGATTTTATGTTCCCGAACTCACCAAAGGCGTTCTTCCCCTTTCCGCCGAAGAAAGCGCGCACGCCATTCGAGTTTGCCGCGCTCGCCCCGGCGACATTCTGCAACTGACCGACGGCAAGGGACACTTGGCAACGGGCATCGTGGAAAAAGCGGATCCGCATTGCTGCGAAATCCGGGTTGAAAGCATCAAGGAATCCAATCGTCCCAAGCCGCTTCTGCATCTGGGAATCGCCTGTCTCAAAGACGACAGCAACGAAGAAATCGCCCTGCATGTGGGAGAGATGGAAGTCGCGAGCATCACTTTGCTGCGGACGGAACATTCCGAGGAACCCAAAGATTCCAATCTGCAAAAAGTCGTGCGGCGTTGTGAACTCAAAGCCACCGTGAGCCTCAAACAATCCCTGAAAGCCTGGCTTACCGAAATCCGCGGCCCCGTTCCGTTGGAAGAATGGATAAAAAATTACCGCGGGGACATCGTCCTTTGCGATATGGACGGCGAAAGAAATCTGCCGACGCTAGAGAAGGAAACCACGCTGCTGGTAGGACCCGAAGGCGGATTTTCCCCCCGAGAAATCGAACTGGTGAAAAACTACGCGAACGGCTCCGTACAAATTCTAGGGCTTGGAAAAACGCGTCTGCGGGCACGGACTGCGGCCATTGTCGGCATTGGCAAGTGCGTGTAGAATTTTCCCCTCTAGTCACGAAGTTCCATTTCGACTTGCAGGCTTTTCGGATGAAAACTTTGACGATGTTCCGGCGTCATCCCGAATTTTCGAATTCCATCCAAATGCGCTTTCGTTCCATAGCCCGCATTTTTTTCAAATGCGTAGCCCGGATATTTTAAAGCCAGAGCATCCATGTAGCGATCCCGAAACACCTTCGCCAAAATGGACGCCGCCGAAATGCTCGCCACAAGGGCGTCCCCTTTCACAACGGCAACTTGCGTTTCTGGCGGAACGCCTCGAATTTTCAAATTTCCATCGACAGCAATGACGACCTGAATTCCAGACGGCAGTTTTCCGCTTGAAACGATTGGCAATTCCGGTTCCGAAACAGCGAGACCTTGCACTCCCAATGCGTTCAAAGCCCGGCGCATCGCCAAGAAATCCGCATCCAGAATATTCATCTGGTCGATTTCCCTCACGCTCGCGCTCGCAATCGCATAGCACAGGCATTCCGACTGAATCTGTTCGTACATCGCTTCGCGTTTGATGCGGCTCAATTTTTTGGAATCCTTCAACGCGCTGTCCAAAATCCCTTCTTTCAGCACGGCTGCACAAGCGACGACAGGACCGGCCAACGGCCCCCTGCCCACTTCATCCACGCCGATGATGATTTTTTGGGGATACTCGGACCGAAAAGCCCGCTCGCCCTCTATCGGCGACTGCACGCCTTTCAAAAATTCAGGAGATTTCCATTTCATCGCGAGTGCGTTCCAAAACAAATTTTGAATTATTTAGCAGAGGAAAAATTTTCAGCGTAATCTTTCAACGTTTTCCAAAACAAAAGATGTTCCTGCACAAGAACCCGCTTCGCCAATTCTTCCGGTGAATCGGAAGGCATCACGGGAACTTTGACCTGCGCCAAAATCCTGCCCGAATCGTATTGGCTCGAAACCAGATGGATGGTGACGCCCGACTCTTTTTCTTTTGCCGCCAGGACCGCTTCGTGGACGTGTATTCCAAAAAATCCGGCACCGCCATATTTGGGAAGCAAAGACGGGTGCACATTCAAAATGCGATTTTCCATCGTTTGCAAAAAGGAATCCGGAATGCGTTTCATAAACCCGCAAAGCGCAACAAAATCTACGGGAAATTTTTGGACGACCTGCAAAAGGGCTTTTTCGTAATCCCGCTTGTCGGGATGCGTCTTGGAAGAAATATGAAAAACAGGAATGCCCTGTTCCTCGGCAATTTTTACTGCACCACAAGAAGCGTTGTTTGTCACCAAAAAACGGCAAGCACCACCCAAAGATCCGTCGTTTGCATGGGAAAGGATGGCTTTGAAATTACTGCCGCCACCCGAAGCAAATACGCCAAAAGTAAACATGCCGCAAAGATAACTTTTCTAAATTCCCTTCTGCAATAAAATCAACCATAGGAACATTCGTCATGACATTTGATAAATATCTAGAATCCGCGAAACTCAACGGCAACGTGAAAGAGCTGATGACCAAAGGTCTCGCCGTGGAATTTATTCAGCCGTGGTACACGCCGCTCACCACAACTCCCGCAACAACAGGGATTGCCGTCGGCGGCATCGGAAGCACTTATACGGCAACGCCCGCAGGAACGACACCGGTCACGGGCATCATTCCCGGCATCCAGATTCGCGCCACAAATCCGGACGACCTGCGTCTGCAAAACGTTTTTTTCCGTGAATCCGTCATCCGCAAGAACGCCCCGCTCGCCATCCGCAATTTCTTTGAATTTTCCCGCAAGAATCAGTTCTATGTGTTGAAGGACGCTAATGGGAATCCGCTTTTTTCGGAAAAGAACGAAAAGGACACTCTGAAAAAAATCGAAAAAATTCTCGCCGACAAGAAATTTTTTGAAACCAACAAAGACGCCCTTTACCGCTGGCATACGGAATTCAGCCCCCGCACGCAGGCGATGATCGATGCGGGCAAGACGACTTCCCCGGAATTTAACCGAGCCGTCCTTATCGACTTTTTTGACGGCGAGCTCGGCGAAAAAGTGGAACGGAAAGGAGCGCTGACCGCGGCTTTCGGATGCGAAACCGAATTTCTGGGAGAAAAAGGATACGACGCGCAGAAGATGGAATATACTGCGGAATATCCCCTTTCCCGCACAAGATTTTTGGGAAATGCCGGCGTCCAAATCAGCCGTTACCAATACAGCTACATCCTGCCGAACAACGAACGCCTTTCGAGCCTGCCCGTCAGCGCAGTCCGCTATGAACTTTACAACCCGACAAAGGATGTCCGGGAAATCACCCTGGTGCAGATGCAGGAAAACTACTGCGGTTACCAGGTGCGCAAGGCTCGCGAAGGCGTCCAGGATTCTTCGTTTGTTCTGGTTCCCGTCGCCAAAAATCCGCAGGGCGTTGAATTTAACGAAACCCTCGCCGATGGTCGAGAGGTGAAGGGAGTCGAGTTTTACAACAAGGCTTCCCTTGCCGAAAGCGATTTTGACGGCTGCATGGGAATCAGCGTGGCCTGGAATCCCAAAGACGACGTGAACGTTTCGACAAAGCCGCTCTTTTACCGGAACGACCAAGAGGCGGTTCTCGCAGGCGCACTGCAAAGCGGTCGAGTATCCAAGACCTTTGTGAAAAACGTTTACAGCGGTCGGGAAACCGTCGCCGGCGCCATCGCCGTCACCATCCGTTTGAAACCCCACGCCAGAACGCGGGTGCAGTTCAACACGGTTCTCGATTTTGCCCACATCCGTTTCCAGGGCAAAGAAAATCTGAAAAAATACACGGTGTTCTTCCCGGAGCCTTATGGCCGAGTCCGCGCGATGCTTTCCGAAGCTCTCAACTTCGATGCCGAATTTGAAAAGTCTTTCGGCGAAGCGTTCCACGCCCTCACCCCCGAAAAAGCACTTTCCAAACTTTTCCCCAAAGACAAAAAGAAGCAGGCGGAATTCCGCAGCCTGGCTTTGAACACTCTCAGCTTCATTCCCGAAGCGACTGTCTGGGACAAAGACGACAATTTCCTCGTTCGCGAATGCGCCGACTATCCGTTCTTCAATTCTCTTGACGTTTACTTCTACGGCAGCTTCTCTCTGCTGGCGTTGATGCCCCGACTGGACGGCGTCGTGATGAAGCGTTTCGCCGACGCGATTCTGGCAAGCGATTCGAATGTCCGCAGGCATCACGAATATGTAAACCATCCCTTTGCCGATCTGCCGGAAGCCAAACTCGAAGGCCCCCGCGCAGTGACCGGAGCCGTCATCCATGACCTCGGCAGTCCTTTTGACCCGGCACCCGACGCCTACGACTGGCACAACGTTAAAGAATGGAAAGACCTTGCCCCCAAATACGTTCTGATGGTTCTCCGTCATTACAAATTCACCGGGAACAAAGAAGTTCTGGAATCCTGCAAGGATGCGGTCTATGCCTGCATGGAATATCTGGAAAAAATGGTCGATGAAGGCCAGAATTTCCCGCTGACCCACGGCACCGACGACACCTTCGACAACCTTTCTTCCAACGGCATTTCCGTCTATTGCGGATCCCTCTGGATTGCCGGACTCCGCGCGGCAGCAAAAATCGCCGAACTCGTCGGCGACAGTTCCCGCGCTATCGCCTGGAACCAAAAAGCCGACGAAGCCGAAGCGGAATTCCACGAAGCGCTCTGGGACGAAAACGAAGGCTATTTCCATTTCTTTGCCACTCCGATTGAAGCCAAGGACGTGAACTTTGAACATTTCGACAAAGTGGTCGAAGCGCTCGCAGACGAAATTCCCCTTTCCGGTTCCGACGCTCAAAAGCTGAGCGAACTCAACCACTGGGTAAACTACTCGGAAATTCCCGACGACGTGAATCTCTCCAAGCGGGAACTGCGCCAATTCAAAAAAGAATTTCTGCTCGGTTCCGCTCCCGAAGCTTTCACCGAATCCTTCCGGGCCAAGCTGGAATTGGATTGCGACGATGTGTTTGCAGACTCCATGCTCGCCGACACCTACTTGCGCTTGCTCGGGCTGGAACCGCTGACCGATTTTGACAAAGCCGCTCGAACTTTGGATCGGATCTACAAGACGAATTACAAAGCGAACACGCCACTCCTCGGTGCCGCGAATCTTGTTCACAAAGACGGTTCTCCTTTGGACGAGTTCAACTTCCAGGCCCACGACGTGTGGATTGGCATCCAATACAGCATTGCCAGCGGTATGATTCTCCACGAAGAATTTGACAAGGCTCGCGACATGGTGAACAGCATGATCCAGAACCTTTACGAAGAAGCGAAAATTCCGTTCGCTGCTCCAGAAGGATTCAATGGAAGCTGCCGCCTCCACGAAGACGTCCTTGTCAAAGCTGGAGTTTCGGCGACCGCCGCCAAGACGCTGATTGCCGAGCTCGTCAAGAAGGGCGCACTCCTCGCCGACCAGCGGGTTTCGCCCAAACTTCCGAAGAATCTCGCCGCATTCAAAAAGGCCTACGGCCCTCTCGCCAAAAAAGCCAAAATCGCTGAAGAGGATTTGTTCACCGTCCTGCACAGCACGGCGCTCAAATACACCGCCGGAAAATATTTCCGCCCGGGCATGGTGTTCGCCCTCTTCGACGCCTTGAAATAACAGAAAAAAGGGCTTTACTTTTCCACGACCTTTCCGGGAATTTCCCGCAAAAGGCCGTTGTGAAAAGGGTCCTTTTTTCCCAGTTCCAGATGGTAAAACATCTGCTCCACCAATTTTTCCGTATTGCAGTCGAACGAATCCAGCCGCAGCAAATAGCTTTCGGCAGAATTGTCAAATCCGACGAGATACGGAATTTCTTTTAAAGCGCCCTCTTCTTCCAGTTCGCGCAAAAGTCCGGCGACTTCATCGTTAACAGTCACCCAGGGAATTTGTGTTGGCGCGTCTTTCAACAGCTTTTTCAAAATCCCCTTTTCTATTTTCCTCGCCCGAATATCCACGCTGAATTTCGGACCTTTTTGACTCGCTAAACAGCGAAAATCCCAAGGACTGGCATGCCTTTCATCGATACAGGGAACCATGTCCAGCCCGCATTCTTTCAACCCTTGCAAACGATCCATAGACCAGGAACTCGCATGATAGGGAGAAATGTAAACCGCTCGAGAAAAACCTTTTTGAAGCAAATGCTTTCCCACGACGATTCCCGGATTTTTTCCAAAAGCGGAATTGAAAAACATCCATCCCGCCTTTTTCAAAAAAGTCCCGTCCAAATCCGAATGCGGATGCTCCCACCAGACTGAAATCGGAAAACCGGCGGAAATCAAGGCATTCAAAAGCTTTAACGGCTTTTGCACCAGCAGCGTCGAAACCATCGCCCCGACTGCACGGGGAAAATCCGAAAGAGAATGAACGCAGCCATTTCTATCTACAAAACGCCCCGATTTTTCATCAAAACCGAGAAGCCGCAACTGATAATGCTTTTCCGCTCCTAGCCGATAAGCGCAACGCAAAAAATCCATTTCCCGTTCGCTGACAGGATGAAAAGCGCCCCAAGAAGTCGAACGCGTGATAAAGAGGATTTCCGACTCCGACTTTTTCCCCTGCTTCGGAAAAGTATAACGCCGTTTTCCTTCGCGAACAAGAAAGCCCCTTGCGCAAGCATCCCGCAAACATCGCTCCAACAAGTACGGCGAAACCCGATAGCGATCCGCCAATTCCTTCTTGGACGGCAACGGCATATTCGAAGAAAAAACTCCCGAACGGAGGTCCGACTGAAATTTTTCCCAAAGGGTTTGTCGCCCGTCGGGATTCGGCACTTCGATTTTCACCCGCTGCCGCTGTCCCCAAAAAGTTCCTCGCCCCGGGTCCGAATACACCAGACCTTGCGCCTTCAAAAGAGCAATCGCATTTTGAACCGTTCCCGAAGCGGCACGCATCGTCTGCATCAAAATTCTTATCGAAGGCAGCCTATCGCCATCTTGATGCGGCATTTCCAAAAGGGATTTGACAATCTCGTCTTTCACTTTTCATTTCCTTCACCAAAGCCGTTTTTAGAAGTCGCCAAACTCGAGCCTCACTTCAAAATGGGAAACGCCATAAACCCAAAATGGACAACCGGATTTTTACCAACCATCCAAACACAAGCTAAAATTTCATCACGAGAACCGTGATGTCATCCGCCAAAGCCGCACCGTGGGCAAAGTTCTTCAATTCGTCCAGCAAGGCAATGCGAATTTCTTCGGACGAAAGCCCGTGATACTTTTCCACAAACGCCTGCAATCGCGAAAGCCCGAACATTTCCCGTTTATCGTTCACCGCTTCCGTGACGCCATCCGTATAAAGCAGCACCATATCGCCCGACTGCACCAGCAACGACTTTTCGCGAATTATCTTGCTGTTGTCATCGATCATGCCAAGGGCAATTCCCCCGCTCTTGATGGTGTCCAGACGATTCTCCTTTTGCCGGAAATGCAAAATGTGCTCGTGCCCGCAGCTCGTATAATGCAGAGCCTTGGTGCGCGGGTTCCATTCAAAAAAGAGGAGCGACGCGAACATCGTTTCTGCGATGCGGCCCGAAAGCTCCGCGTTCACATTGACAAGTGCCCGATAAGTATTCACAAAGTAACGGCACTCCGCATGCAAAAAAGCGTAGAGGGTCGTCATCACCATTCCCGCGGGAACGCCCTTCCCCGAAACGTCTCCGATGACAATTCCCAAATTTCCGTTCGGCAAAGTCAAAAAATCGAAATAATCGCCGCCGATTTCCTTGGCTGGAGTCATGGAACCCGAAAGCGAAATGCCCTCGAACTGCGGAATCCGGTGCGGCAAAAGTCCCGACTGGATATGAAACCCCAACTGCAACTCCGCCTGGGTCCGCGCCTGATTCTGGCGTTCTAAAACCGCTTCGTTCGCCTTGAGAATCATCGTCGCATAATGCGCAAAGTTCTGTACCAAGTAGTAATCGCTTTCCGAAAAATAGCGTTCATAGAGTTTATTTTCCACCACGAGAACGCCCAAAAGCTGCTGGTTGAAATTCAACGGTTCCACGATGACCGACCGGATATTCGCTGCCCGGCTTTCCAAAGAAAGAATGCGAGAATCCTGATTGGCATAAGGGATGAACGCTCCCGTCTGCGACATTCCGCAAGTCCAAATGATATTGTCCGGTTCCGTAATATTCTGCGCAAGCGCAATTTCCCGAAGCGCTTCGACATGGGTGAAGCTCATCTCGTTGCCGCGGGTCAGCGGGAAAAAAACGCCGTAGATATCCGAGCAGCGGAAAAGGCCGTTCTGTTCGTCCCACACATAGATAGCCGCGGACTTGGCATCAATACCCTCGGCCAGGTTTTCCAAAAAATGCGCCAAAGATTCGTGCAAATCCGAAAAGTCATTGACCGTCTCCCCCATTTTCGCCACAATCTTATGATTGACCTTGCGCTCTTCGTCGTGCGCGGCAATAATCCTATCCTTGTGCGCAATCCAATTGCGATACCTGCGGGCGAAAACATACGCAATCTGAAACAGGAAAAAAAGGCGGAATACGGGCAGAACCAAAAAAACGGACAAGATGAAAAAGCCATAGACCAAATGCAGACGAGGCTTGGGATAATACGACATCGATGAATACAACCGGTCGAAATAAAAAGCGAGAAGCGCCGTCGCAAATAGAGGAATCAAAAATATCGGAGAATCGACGCAATAGGAAGAGAGAATCAAAATTGCGGAATAGACGACAAGGGCAGTGCAGCCTTTAAGTATGTAGGTATTTTGAATCGGCTCCTGGGACTTACGGTTTTCTTCCTGAATAAAAAGAAGGGTGAAGGCAAAAATCAAAAGCAAATCCCCTAGCGGGACAAGCGGGCGGGTTTCGGGAAGCGGAGCGATAAAACGGGCGACAACCCCATGCCACACAAAAAAAACAACCGAAAAAGCAAACCAGAACCACTGCCGACCAGATGGCCGCCTTCCATGCATTTCCACAAGCATCATAAACAAAGGAAATGCCGAAATCAGCGGAATCAGCGAATATAAAATTTTCTCTAGCACGCTTCAAAAGATAATTAAAAACGCCTTCGGAAGAAAAAGAAAAAAGGGGGCGTTGCCGTAAGAAAATCAAATATGCAGAGCAAAATCCCGAATCCAGCTGCGGTGATTTTCCGAAGCGATTTTTTGCAATTTTCCAGCGATTTCTTTGCCAAATTTCGTGGCCATCTTTTCCGGGGCAGGAACAATGCCGACCCTTCCCAAATCCAAGCGATCCGCATCGTAGCAAGTGTCAATCGTCGCTTCACCGGAAGCATTTTCCGTCGTATGAAAACGGCAGGCGTGCAACAACTGCGCAAACCGCTCTTCGTCCAGATCAAAAAAATGCTCGGCCCGAAGCTTTTCGGCGTATTCCGCTCCGTATTTCCCATGGAATTCGTCGTAGTCGTCGGAAACCCGGCGAGAATCGTGAAAAAGCGCAAACAGTCGGATAATCGTTTCATCGGCGTGCGTTTTTTTGGCGAGCATCAAGCCGTTGAACTCCACCTGGTGCCAATGCTCCAGCCCGTGAAGGGAAGAATCCCCGTTGAGGCGATTGTCATAAACGTAATCTTCCAGAACCGTAAAATGAATGGACGTCCTTTCACTTGGCATAGTGCGCCTTCAGTTCCGTCAAAGTCTGCAACGCCTGCAACGGTGTCATCTCTTCCGGATTCAAACGCCGGAGTTCTTCCAGCAAAAGCTGCGTGTCTTCATCCGGGGAAGCGAACATATCCACTTGCGGCTGTTCCCGCATTTTTTCCACCTGCTTGGCATCGCTGGGATCGATATGCGACTTTTCCAGACGGAGCAAAATTTTCCGGGCCCGCCGAACCACTTCGGAAGGAAGCCCCGCCATTTCGGCGACATGAATGCCATAGCTGGAATCGCAAGCCCCCGCCAGAATCCGATGCAAAAAAATGAGCTTGTCGCCATCTTCCCGGACAGCGATCTGATAATTGCCCGCATGTTCCAAAGAATCCGCCAATGTCGTCATTTCATGATAATGCGTTGCAAACAAAGTAATCGCTGCGCGTTTCGGATTGTCGTGAAGAGTTTCAAAAATCGCCCAGGCGATGGAAAGCCCGTCAAACGTGCTGGTTCCCCGACCGATTTCGTCCAAAAGCACCAAGCTCTTTTCTGTCGCATTGCGCAAAATGTTCGCCGTTTCAATCATTTCCACCATAAAAGTGGAAAGACCGCGGGACAATCTGTCGCTGGCACCAACGCGGGTGAAAATGCGATCTACAACGCCGATTCTCGCCGATTCCGCAGGCACGAAAGAACCGATTTGCGCCATCAGCACAATCAATCCCGTCTGCCGCAAGTAAGTGGATTTACCCGCCATATTCGGTCCCGTAATCAGCATCATGCGATGCGCATCGGGAGACAGGGAAACGTCATTCGGAACAAAAGCCAAGTCTGGATTCGCCGAAACGATGACCGGATGAAAACCGCCCCGAATTTCGATGCCGGTTCCTTCAAAGACTTCCGCGCGCACATAGCCGCGCTTGCGAGCCGCCACCGAAAGGCTGAAAAACGCATCCGTTTCCGCAACAGCTTCGGCGATTTGCTGCAGTTCGTGACGCTCGGCATTCACCGATTCGCGAAGGCGGCAAAATATGCGGTATTCCGCATCGTGAATGCGACTTTCCGCACTAGAGATAATCGTTTCGCACTCCTTCATTTCGGGAGTAATGTAACGTTCGGCGTTCACCGTCGTCTGCTTGCGGATATATTCCGGCGGAATTTTGTCCGAATGGATTTTGGAAACTTCGATGTAATAGCCGAAAACCCGGTTGTAGCCGACCTTCAAAGTGTTTACGCCCAAGCGTTCCCTTTCCCGCGCTTCAAGAGAAGCAATCCATTCCCGCCGATCCTGGATTTCCGCATTCATCCTATCCAGTTCTGCATCCGCTCCGGTGCGAATCATTCCGCCTTCTCGCACGGTAATGGGCAACTCGTCGTTGAGAATTTTCAAAATATCGTCGCCCTTGCCCTCGGCGGACAAAAGCGTTTCGGCAAGAGCGTGGAAAATCGGCGATTTCAAAGACGAAAGCGATTCGGCAACCTTGACCGCCTTGGAAAGCGATTTGCCCAAACCATAAAGATCCCGGGCATTTGCACGACCGCTGCCGACTCGCCCCAAAAGGCGTTCCATGTCCAGAATTTCTCGCAGAGCCAGTTTGAGTTCATCTAGAACAATCGGATTTGCAACCAGTTCCGCAATCGCTTCAGAACGCTCTTCAATTTTCCGGACAGAAATCAGCGGGTGCGAAATCCATTCGCGAAGCCTTCGCCCCCCCATCGCCGTCACCGTATAATCCAGCACGAACATCAGCGTACTGCGGACATCGTCTGCATTCAGCGGGCGCACCAGCTCCAAATTGCGAAGGGTCGATGGATCCAGAACCATGTATTCGCCCAAATCCAGAAGTTCCAAATGCGTAATGTGCGAAAGCTCCGATTTTTTCTGATCGATCAGATACCAGAGAATCGCTCCGGAAACCCGCGTCTTTTCAACTTGCCCGTCCAAGCCCAACGATTCCAGGCTGGTTACTTTAAAATGATTTTCAATGACTTCCGACGCCCGCTTCCATTCGTAATGCTCTTCGGCGACCGTCGTCAAAAGAATGTTTTCGCTGCGGGCAAATTCTACAATGGATTGCGGCAAATCCATTCCCGCCGGGACAAGAATTTCTTTGGGCATTCTGCGGGCGAGTTCGCTTTCAAAATTCGGAATCGGCGATTCGGAAACCGCAAAATATCCCGTCGTCACATCAGCAAAGGAAAAAGCAATCGTATTTTTTTGAGGAAGAATCGCACAAAGATAGCTGGCGGCCTTTGCATCCAGAATCGCTTCGTTCATCGAAGTTCCTGCGCTGATGATTTCTACAATCGCGCGCTTGACAATTCCCTTGGCGAGTTTCGGATCTTCCACCTGTTCGCACACCGCCACTTTGTAGCCCGCAGCAACCATCTTGGGAAAATATCTTTCGGAAGCATGATGCGGAAAACCGCAGAGCGGCGTATTTCCCGAAGCCCCGTTATTCCGGCTGGTCAGAGTCAGCCCCAAAATTTTAGAAGCGATTTCAGCGTCATTTTCAAAAAGTTCAAAGAAATCGCCCATTCTAAAAAACAAAATGCAGTCGGGATTCTGAGCCTTAATCTCGTAATACTGCTTCATCAATGGTGTGCAACTCACGACGTCCCCATAGAAAGTTCAATTTGCGAAGGATTAGAAACCGGCGGTTTGGGCGAATCCGGCTTATCGTTTTGCGCATAGTTAGGAACTATCTCGTTGGCATTCAAAAGATCCTGGAATTCTCGCAGACGCGGCAAATCTTCAGGAATCTTGTTGATGCCGAAATACTTGAGAAAATCCTCCGTAATCACATAAGTATAAGGATTGCCGATGGTTTCCGCCCTGGCGCCCAGAGCGATCAACTTCTTTTCCAACAGACTTTTCAACGGTCCGTCGCAAGCAACGCCTCGAATTTTTTCCAGCTCGGCTCGGGTAATCGGCTGATTATACGCGACAATCGAAAGCGTTTCCAAAGCGGCCTGCGAAAGTCGGCGCAAATTTGCATCCGGAAACAATTTGCGAACCCACGGATAATATCGGGCGCGGGTACGAAAGCGGTAGCCGCCAGCCTGTTCCACAATTTCAAAAGGAGAATCCATCCGGTTCAAACTGTCATTGGCCAATCGAAGTGCTTCGGCAACGGTTTTGGAATCCAAAAAATCGCCGATAATTTCTTTCAGTTTTTTGAGGGTCACCACATCCGGAGACGCAAACACCAACGCCTGCACAATACGCGCCAAATCTTCGTTCGATTCAATTTTAGGAAGCTCGGCGGCTTCTTCGCTGTCCGCTTTCAATTCTTTGGATACATCTTCTACCATGCCGCTAATGTAGGAAATTTTAACGAAAAAAAAAATCAAGATTTCCCATTAGAAACCTTGATTCCTCGTTTCTCTCGCCGAAGTGCGAAAACGCTTAAATGCCGTCGATTATCGCATTGAATTGTGCAACGGGACGCATCCATTTTTTCAGAGCGTCCGGATCCGTCACATAGTAGCCGCCGACATCCACAGGAACGCCCTGCGCCTTTGCCAAAGCATCCACAATTTCCGTTTCGCCCGCTTCCAAGGCTCTTGCGACCGGAGCAAAATGTGCCGCGATGGCCATATCGGCAGTCTGCGCAGCCAGTTCCTGCGCCCAATACAACGCCAAATAGAAATGAGAACCGCGATTGTCGAGTCCACCGAGTTTGCGTTCCGGAGTGCGATTGTTTTCCAGAATTTTTTCGTTCGCTTTATCCAGCGCATCGGCAAGCACTTTCGCCTTTGGCGTTCCCACTTGTTCCAAGGAAGCCGCAAAAGCAAAATACTCGCCCAAGGAATCCCAGCGCAAATAATTTTCGGCAAGGAATTGCTGAACCTGCTTCGGAGCGCTTCCGCCAGCTCCCGTTTCAAACATTCCGCCGCCCGCCATCAACGGAACAATGGAAAGCATCTTGGCCGAAGTGCCGACTTCCAAAATTGGGAATAAATCCGTCAGATAGTCCCGCATCACATTGCCTGTCACCGAAATAGTGTCCAAGCCTTTTTTGGCACGAGTCATGGTTTCAAAAATCGCATCCGTCGGCGAAAGAATCGAAATGGAAAGGCCTTCCAAATCGTGTTCCTTCAGATATTTTTCCACTTTCTTCCGGATTTCCATATCGTGGGCACGCTGCGGATCCAGCCAGAAAATTGCAGGCATCTTGGCAGTCCGGGCGCGATTCACGGCAAGCTTTACCCAATCGCGAACAGGAGCGTCTTTCGTTTGGCACATCCGGAAAATATCGCCCTTTTCCACCTTCTGCGCAAGCAGAATTTTGCCTTCGCCATTGACGGCGTGAATCTCGCCTGCTCCCGTAGCAATAAACGTTTTGTCGCTGCTTCCGTATTCCTCGGCACCTTGAGCCATCAAACCCACATTTTGAACCGTCCCCATCGTACTGGGGTCGAATGCTCCATTCTTTTTGCAAAATTCAATCGCAGTGTCATAAATTCCCGCATAGCAGCGATCCGGAATGCAGGCTTTGACCTGCTGCAATTCGCCATTCTTATTCCACATACAGCCCGAGTTGCGGATCATCGCGGGCATGGAAGCGTCGATAATCACGTCGCTCGGCACATGCAAATTCGTAATCCCCTTGGTGGAATCGACCATCGCCAAATCCGGTCCCTGCGCCAAAGCCGCATCGATTGCCGCCTTGACTTCTTCTTCCCGAGGATTTCCCGAAAGGCGTTTGTAAAGATCGCCCAATCCATTGTTCGCATTGACGCCCAATTCCTTGAATAAATCCGCATAACGGTCAAAGACGTCTTTAAAGAAAATGCGTACAAATGCACCAAACATCACGGGATCGGAAACTTTCATCATCGTCGCTTTCAAATGCACCGAGAAAAGCACACCCTGTTTTTTGGCATCGTCCATCTGTTCCGCGATAAAACGCTCCAGACTTTTCATGCGCATCACCGTGGAATCCAAAATTTCACCTGCGAGAAGCGGCTTGGCCGGGCGCAATTCCTTCACTTCACCCGATTCCGAAACAAATTCAATTTTAAAAGAATCCGCTTCGGACAAAGTCACAGAAGTTTCATTTCCATAAAAATCATCCGCGGTCATACTCGAAACATGAGTCCTGACAGATTCATTCCAAACGCCGTCGGAATGGGGATGCTTGCGGGCGTAATTCTTTACGGCTTGCGGAGCCCGGCGATCCGAATTTCCTTGACGAAGAACAGGATTCACCGCAGAACCTTTGATCTTGTCATAGCGAGATTGGATTTCTTGCTCTTCGGCGTTTTTCGGTTCATCAGGATAATCCGGAACGGCGTAACCATTCTTTTGAAGTTCAGCAATCGCCGCCTTGAGCTGAGGAAGCGATGCGGAGATATTCGGCAATTTAATGATATTGGCTTGAGAATCTTGCGTAAGCTTTCCCAAAAAGTCCAAGTCGTCGGAAACAGGCATTTTAAAAAACGACGTTTCTGCGGGCAAACGTTCTGCAAAAGCCGCTAAAATACGCGCACCCAAAGAGATATTTTTTGTTTCCACATCGATATTCGCCACTTTAGCAAAAGAGCGGAAAATAGGCAAAAGAGATTGAGTCGCCAAAAAGGGAGACTCGTCGGTAAGGGTATAATAAATCTTGGTATTCATGTTTCAAAGATAAAAACTTATGCGCAATCCCTATCTTCAATGCGGTCTTTTTTTGCAAAGGACAAGAAACTTTTACAATTATGTAAATTTCAACCCCTTCTAAACGAGTCCCTAACCCAAGCCTCTCGAATGCAACTTTTTAAAAATGAACT
Organism: Fibrobacter sp. UWS1; assembly: GCF_002300445.1. Classification (NCBI taxonomy): domain Bacteria; kingdom Pseudomonadati; phylum Fibrobacterota; class Fibrobacteria; order Fibrobacterales; family Fibrobacteraceae; genus Fibrobacter; species Fibrobacter sp. UWS1. Next base: position 838,234 of record NZ_NSGW01000002.1, on the reverse strand, counting down.
TTTAGAAGAGATCCCCTCCCTTTCGAAAATACTGTCGTCCGAGTTCGCTTATCAAACCGTCCGTAAGCCCCAAATTCGGAACCAGAATTTGCTTGGCGCCGCTGCATTTGGCGATTCTTAAAAAAATTTTGGCCGCAGGTTCTATCACGTCGGCACGATCGGATTTCAAATCATACAGGCGCATCCGCTCTTCAATTTCCATTTTGCGGATTTTTTGGTAAAATTTTTCCAGCGCGAATTTTCACCGTCAATGCGACTGATATAGGTTGAATCGGGAAGAAAAAAAGTTCCCTAGGGCTAGCCCCTGGGGAACCTGGCCGAAACTTTTCTACCTTGCCGATTCTACCAAAAAAGGACATGGCGGTGAGTCTCAACCAAGCACAAAGATACGAAATACGAGCGCTCAATGCGGCAAAGATCCCCCCGAAAAACATAGCCTTGCAGCTGAAGGTCCACAAATCCACAATCTACAGGGAACTAAACAGGGGCGGCGGCCGCCAGCATTACGACCCGGTCAAGTCGCAGGAACGGGCAGACCTCCTTGCCGCGACAAGTCACCTGCATTACGACTACGACGAGGACGACTGGAAAATCGTGGACGGGAAAATCAAGGAAGACTACTCTCCCGAACAGGTGAACGGACGCGCGAAACTCGATGGGATGGGTGTCCCTAGCGTCGCCACGATATACAGGCATGTGAACAAGGACGAGGACCTGAAGAAGCACTTGCGGCACGGCAAGAAACCATACCGTAAGCGCGGGGAGAAGAAGGACAAGAGAGGCCAGATTGTAGGCCGCGTGCCCATCGAGGAACGTCCGGCAATCGTGGACGAGAAATCACGCGTAGGCGACATCGAGATAGACCTGATAAACAGCGCGGACCATGACGCGAACCTGCTCACGATCAACGACAGGATGACGAATTACAGCCTGATAAGGTATCTTCCGACGAAGAACGCGAAAGACCTGAAGAGAACGCTTGTGAGGGCGCTGAAGGACTTTGAGAAAACGTTCGAAGTCAAGATTCTCACAATCACTTCGGACAACGGGAAGGAGTTCGCCTGTCACGCAGAAATAGCGAAAGCTATGAAGGCGGATTACTACTTTGCGAACCCGTACCACTCCTGGGAGCGCGGTGCCAACGAGAACATGAACGGTCTAATACGCCAATATCTTCCCAAGAAGGAGTCGTTCAAGGGAATCTCTCCCCGGAAAGTTCGCTGGATACAGGATAAACTGAACAACAGGCCTCGAAAAAGGCTTGACTTTATGACCCCTTTAGAGTATATTTATACGCAAGTTAAACTACAAACCTAAGTCGCGTTAGCGACGAAAATCCGCCCAGTGTTTCAATGGGGATAATATCGTCGTCTTTTCTCGATTTAGAAACGATGCGGTAAATTTTACCGATGTTTCCGCCGGATCCGATAATAGTCAGGTTGGAACATTCCTGCGTGATCTCCCGCAATTCCTTTTCCATTTTTTTCAACTCTTCCCCATCGGCGTTTTCCTTTAGCAGTCGAATGGCACCCACATTGTAAGAAGCGTTTGCAATTTTGATGCCGTCCATCATCAAGGCGATTTCTGTCGATCCTCCGCCCACGTCCACAAATAAAAAATGGCCTTTCAGTTGCAGCAGATTCAAATGGTTTTCATAGATAATCCGGCTTTCTTCCTCGCCGCTGATCAGTTCTATTTTCAGCTTGGATTTTTGACGTGCCAGCTCTAAAACTTCCCGATTGTTTTTGGCTTCCCGCATAGCACTAGTGGCGCAAGCCTTGTAACACTGGACGTTATAGGCTTTCATCAGATGGGCGAACGCTTGCATCGTGTGAACAAAATGGGATTTTTTTTCGTCGGAAATTTTTCCCGAGGAAAATACGTCCATTCCCAATCGGAGTGGAATCCGCAAAAACAAAAGCTTGGAAAAATGAATCCCGTCCTTTTCCTCTGAAAGGGATTTAATCAAAAGCCTTGCCGCGTTGGAACCGATATCGATTGCCGCCAGATTCAACGTTTTCTCTGTCATTTATTTTCCTTTTTATAAAAATCGTAGAGCTTTTCTTGGGAACGGAAATTTTTGCCCTCGGGATTTTCAACGCTAGAGTTTTTTCCAGAGCCATCGACAATGCGACCCTGCTTGGAATCCTTCAGTCCAAAGGAAACGATGCGCTTCAAATCCTGCTTCAACAATTCATCGTAAACGGGTGCGAGAACTTCAATGCGTTTGTCGAAATTTCTGGGCATCCAATCGGCAGAACCGATAAAGTATTTTTCATCGCCGCCGTTGCAGAAAATCAATATGCGGGAATGCTCCAGATACCTGTCGATAATTCCTTGGAATCGGATATTTTCACTGATTCCAGGAATGCCTGTCATCACCGAGGAATTGCCGCGGACAAGCATTTGAATGGAAACGCCGACATTGGAGGCTTCGTACAATTTCTTGATGATTTTCAAATCTACGACATGGTTAATTTTTCCAAGAATGTAGGCGTTTTTTCCTTCCTGTTTGTTCTTGATTTCTACATCAATCAAATGCAGGAGTTTTTTGCGCATGTCGTTGGGGCTGACGATGAGTTCCTTGAATTTGACGGGTTTGTATGGCCGTTCAATAAAATCGAAAACTTTGGCCACTTCGCTTACAATATTTTTTCGGGAAGTCATCATCAAAAAATCGGTATAAACTTTGGCGTTGCCTTCGTGGAAATTTCCCGTAGAAATGACAGCGACGCTTTTTTGCTTGGATTCGATATAGGTGATTTTGCTGTGAATTTTAAGACCTTGCACACCGTAAATCACGCGAATTCCCGCTTCGTTCATCTTTTTGCCCCAGTTGATGTTGGAAGTTTCGTCGAAGCGTGCCAAAAGCTCGATAATGACCGTCACTTTTTTCCCGTTTTGCGCCGCACACATCAGAGCCTGAATCACCTGGGAATCCTTTGCCAGCCGATAGAGTGTAGTCTTGATGCTCTTGGTTTCCGGATGAATCGCTGCTTCCCGCAAAAGCTGGATATAAGAATCAAAACTGTGATAAGGAACGTGAATAAAGCGGTCTCTTTCAGAAACCAGTTGCAGCGTACTCTCGCTTTCAAATTCCTTTTTGCGAATCGGTTGCCAAAGGGGATATTTCAAATCTTTTCGGCCACAATCGGGAAACCGAATCAAATCCTTGTGATTCTGGTATCTTCCCGAAGCAAGTACCGTATCCAGATTATCGATTTTCAATTTCTCCAGCAGTTTTTCCAAAGCCTTTTTGGGCATGCTGCTGTCATAAAGAACGCGAATCGGCTCGCCCTTTTTCCGGTTCTTGACGCCTTTGGATATTTCTTGCACAAAACCTGTCGAAAAATCGTTGTCGATTTCGATTTCGGCGTCTTTCGTAAATTTGAAAGAATATGCGGAAAATGTTTTAAATCCCATTCCCTGAAGACAAACTCGCACCACATCGTCCAAATACATAAGGCAAATTTTGTCGTTTTTATCTGGAAGCCGGATAAAGCGCCCGAATTTAGAAACAGGTAATTCCATAAGGGCGAATTTTTCGTCGGCTTGCACAACCAAATGTACGCAATCATCCGCCGTATTGCTTAGACCTTTTAACGTATTCAGCCAAACCGGAGAAATGTAGCCGCTCAATTTTTCATAATACAATTTTTGAATAAACTCTTGCTGTTCGCCATTTAATTCCATTTCTTTCAGAAGAAAAATTTTTTCTGCTTTTAAGGCATTTTGCACTTGCAGGATAATTTGTTCGTATTCCTTGGCGTATTGTTTGTTCAGCGTATTGATAATTTTCAAAGTCTGGCAGATTTTAGCGTATTCCGACTTGCTTTGCTTTTTGGCGTATTCCTTAAAACGGTTGAGGGAGGCCATGCGAACTCGGAAAAATTCGTCCAAGTTATTGGAGTAAATGCCGAGAAAAGAAAGGCGTTCCAGCAGGGGAACCGATTTCTTTTGCGCTTCTTCCAGAATGCGATGGTTGAAAAACATCCAGCTGACATCCCGTTCGATTGTGAAATTTTCAAAATTCGTTTTTTTCATCATGCTTTAAAGATAAAAGGCAAGTGAGAAAAGGAAGTGTTTTTGTTGAAAAGGAAATGAAAAGAATTTGTAAAATTCTATTTGGAAATTGGGGCGTTGTTTATGTAGTTCTAAAGAATGTGATGACCCAGGTGTTGCGGGGGATATGGCGTTTTGCTAAGCGTTCTTGTATTTCTACAAGTTGTTTACAAATTAACACTTAAGGGTGAGATTTCTTTTTGTAAGAGGGAAACTCTTTTTCAAAATGGGCATTTTCTTTCACAGGATGAATTTCTTCTCGCAGACTGCGAGGCACTTTGCATTCTGGCTAGCCGTTTCTCCTATACATCCAACCGATCCCTGCCCTTCGATAAACTCAAGGACCGCCGGTTGCTGAGCCAGTCGAAGCACAGCTGCCGCTGGTTAGTGCACAGCTCTGTAACCGCCTGTCGAACTAGTCGAAGGGCACTAATCACTAGTCGCTAACCAAGCAAATTGGGAGAGTTGATAAGCAGATGCTAACCTTGCTAGAAATCCGCAAACTTTTAGAATGGGGCGGTGCCTAGGTCGGTATCGCCTTGTTTTATTTTGGCGAGTAAGGGGAGATTCGTCATTTCCTGCATCATGAAGATATTATCGTCTTCCATTTGCAGGTTGCCGCTTGCGCCGTAGCGATTCACGATAATTCCTCGAATTTCAAGTTTTTGCTGACGAGCGTATTCAACGGTCAAAACGCAGGCGTTTATGCTTCCGAGAGCAGCGGTAGTCACAATCAAAAGCGGAAGATTTACCGTTTTCATAATATCCGTCAGAAAAATTTTTTGGCCGGCGATATCCGGGACGATTTTCTCGCATGCCGACGCCGCATCAGCTTCGTCATAGCGTATCGGGCAAATGATTCCACCGCTGCCTTCTACGAACATAAATTCATGGCGGCCATCTGCCGCGTTGAAATCTTCCTTGACCTTGGAAAGTTCCACCGGATTGCCTTCCTTGCGGGCAGCCAGATGAGGGGAAACAGCTTCCTTATAGATGTAACTGACCAGCTCTTCCTGGGAGTCGGGAAGACCTGCAATTCGCTTGACGTAATCGGCGTCGCCAGCGACCCATTTGCCGTTTATATATTCCGCGCCGCTTAAAGCCGCCTTGTAATAGCCCGCATCGATTCCCGATTCCCGCCATTTTTTGACCAGAAGAGCGGTGACAAAAGTTTTACCGACATCCGTGCCCGTCGCTGTAACAAAATATCCGTTTTTCATTTCCTTTGTATGCAATCCTTATTCATGAAATTCATCATCGCCATCGCTAGACGGCTGAGGTTCACATTCGCCAATCAAACGAATCGCTTCGCAAATCCTATCCAATTCCGCATCGGTCGTAATCAACGGCGGCATCGTGTAAACATAATTGCAGAACGGTCGCAGCCAAATTCCCGTATTCCGAATAATTTTCAAAACGTCTTCCGCAGAGGGCTTCGCTTTCAATTCCAAAACGCCTATCGCCCCAAGAACTCGCACGTCTTTTGCATTTTCAAGATTTCGCAACGGCAAAAGATTTTGCTTTAAGCGCTTTTCAATGCGGGCAACTTCCAAACGGTAATCCCTATTTGCAAACAAATTCAGCGAGGCGATTCCAGCCGCACAAGCGAGAGGATTCGCCATATAAGTCGGGCCGTGCATAAACGCCGAAATTTTACTCTCCGTGATGGTTTCCGCCACCATTTCCGAAGCCACACATGCAGCAAGCGTGATGCTTCCTCCTGTAAGAGCCTTGCCTATGCAAACAATATCCGGCAAAACGCCCGCATGTTCCATCGCAAATCGCGGTCCCGTTCGATAAAACCCCGAAGCGATTTCATCAAATATCAATAGAATGCCTTTTTCATCACACAGTTTTCGCAGGCGTTTCAAGTACTCCGCATGGTAAAGCCACATGCCGTTCCCGCCCTGAAAAACCGGTTCGCAAATCACAGCGGCAATTTCCTTTTCGTGCAAAGCGACAACTTTTTCCATCGACTTAAAATCCGCTTCGTCAAAAGCACCGTCCGCCCGCGAACAGGGACGCTCCGCAAAATAATGTTGCGGCATAATTCCCCGAAAGAGCATGTGCATTCCATCTGGATCGCTCAAAGCCATAGCGCCCGCCGTATCGCCATGATAACCACCTTTGAGTGCCACCAATTTGCACTTTTCCGGATGACCTTTGGCATATTGATACTGAACCGCCATTTTTGCCGCGCATTCCACAGCAATACTTCCCGAGTCCGCATAAAAAATTTTATTCAACCCTTTCGGCAAAAACGAGACCAGCTTTTCTCCCAATTCAATTGCCGGTTCATGCGTAAATCCGCCGAACATCACGTGGCACATTTTTCGACTCTGCGCCTGAATCGCTTCGACTATCTCGGGAGCGTTATGCCCATGAGCCATGCACCACCAACTTGAAACCGCATCAATCAATTCCAGGCCTTCTGCCGTCTGGATTTTGGTCCCCTTCGCCGAGAGCGCTAAAAAACGGGCCGGCGTTTTCCGCAAAGCCGCATACGGATGCCAAAGATATTCATTATCAAATTGAAGAATTTCTTTCATTTGCCTATACCAAAATGGCGTTTAAAAATTCTTTCAACAGAGCGTTCGCCTGCGGAATGTATCGTTTTCCCGCAGCAAGCATTTGCTCCTTTGTCTGCACATATTTTGCTTTTGAAGAAATCGCCGACTCTAATTCATCCGCCGCATTTTCCCACAACGCCCGCATGGATTCCTCCGTCGTTTCCAGATGGAATTGCAGCCCCATCATTCGACCGATTTTAAAAGCCTGATTTCGGCATCCTTCGCTATACGCCAAGGGCATCGCATATTCCGGAATATCAAAAGTTTCCCCATGCCAATGAAACACGTTTATCGAAAATCCGTTTTCAAAAACAACCGGAAACCAGCCGATTTCCTTTTCCGGATTCTGCCGAATCGGAGCGAAGAAAGCATTCGCCAAAATCTGTGCGCCTAGACAAATTCCCAACAAGGGTTTATTCGCTGCAAACATTTCACGGCAAAACTGTTTTTCTTTGGCAAGAAACGGATATTCGCTTTCGTCCAGCGCACTCATGGGGCCGCCCAGCAGGACTGCAAAATCCACATCGGCGGCTTGCGGAAGTTCTTCGTCGGCATAAAGCCGAACCAGATGGACGTGATGTCCGAGGGATTCCAAATAAGGGAGAATGGCACCGGATCCTTCAAATGCAACATGCTGAAATATATAGGATTCCATGCTTGCAATATAGAAATCACTCCTTTGAATGAAAAGAGCAGCACTTTCCGATAAACTTGGAAACGGATACAACAATGAAAATGTCTATAAAGCCTTATAAATCATCAAGAAAGCAATGCACGCTGTAAAAATCGCCATTTGAAAATTCCCGATAAAAATTTTGCAAACAAAGTAGCTTTTCAAAATCGAGAGTCCACTGTACACAAAAAAAGACCCGGCGCAACACCGAGTCTTTTTTCATTCCGGGCGAGTCCGTTCAGAACCCGCTCGAGAAGTCAATCTTACTGAATACGCTTCATCATGATGCGGCGGTTCAGTTCGCGACCTTCTGCAGTGCTATTGTCCGCAATCGGATCCGCTTCACCCTTACCGACGGCTTCCAAACGGCTCTTGTCAACGCCGTTCTTCACCAATTCGGTGACGACCGCATTGGCCCGCTGTTGAGAAAGCTTCAAGTTAGCGCTTTCCTTGCCGCGGTCATCTGTATAACCGAGGATCTGGTAACGTTCGTTCTTGCGTTCCTTCGAATTCAGGTTCTTGGCCAATTCGCGGAGGGTTCTCTTTGAATTAGCGGTGAGCTTCGACTTTCCGCTCGAGAAGTAAACTTCCAGTTTGATATCTTCGACGGGGCAGCCATCCGCGGCGGCGGAACCGGCTTCATACGGGCACTTGTCGAGACCCGTGCACTTATCCTTGAACATATCGAGCATTCCCTTCTGCGTCACCCACGGATCACAGACACCGTCGTTGTCGGAGTCCGGATTGTCTAGCGGACAACCGTTGTTCGAAACCGAGCCGGAATCCAGCGGGCACTTGTCAAGACCCGTGCAAACATCCTTGAACATATCGAGCATTCCCTTCTGCGTCACCCACGGATCGCAGACGCTGTCATTATCGGAGTCCGGATTGTCCAGCGGGCAGCCGTTGTTCTTCACGGAGCCGGAATCATACGGACACTTGTCGAGACCCGTGCAAACATCCTTGAACACGTCGAGCATTCCCTTCTGCGTTACCCACGGGTCGCAGACGCTGTCTTTATCCACGTCCGGATCTTCCGTCGGGCAACCGCCTGTGGCCAAAGGTCCAGCTTCGTTCGGGCACTTATCGACGCCGGTGCAAACGCTCTTGTAATCATCGAGCATATCCTTTTCAGAGACCCACGGAGAGCAGACGCTGTCCTTATCCGGGTCCGGATTTTCCAGCGGGCAACCGTCATTCTCAACCGGTCCGTATTCCGCCGGGCACTTATCGACGCCCTTGCACTGTTTTACGTTCGGGTCGGTCGGATTTTCAAAGAAGTAGCCAAGGCCCTTCTCCGTCACCCATGCGTCGCAGAGACCGTCGCCATCCACATCCGGATCAGGCCACGGGCAACCCTTGTTAGCCACAGGACCCGCTTCTCCCGGACACATATCGTAACCCTTACAAACATCGGCAAAGTCCGCAAGGCGGCCTTCGTCCGTTACCCACGGAGAGCAAATCGAGTCTTGATCCGGGTCCGGATTCTTGGAGGGGCAACCGTTGAACGCAATGTCGCCAGCTTGGCTCGGGCATTCATCGATTCCTTCGCAAACACCCTTGAATTGCGCCAACATATTCTTTTGCGCTACCCACGGATCACAAACTCCATCGGCATCGACATCCGGATTATCCAGCGGGCAGCCGTCCGAACCATTCCCCGGTTCGTTCGGGCATCTGTCAATCCCTTCGCAAATGTCAGCAAATTCCGCATGCAAGCCTTTTTCTGCAACCCAAGAATCGCAAATGCCGTCTTCATCCAAGTCGGGATTCGCCCAAGGGCAACCGTCATTGCGCTTGTCGCCAGCTTCATCCGGGCACTTGTCTTCGCTATCGGGAACGCCGTCACCATCCCTATCCGGGTCGATGAGGAAGCCAGACCAGGTAATGCCGCCAAAGCCGTAAGCCGAGGGCGTTGTGCGGGTCTTGTAGCGCCACACTTTTTCCTGTGTGCCATTGGAATTATGGTGAGAGCCGTCATGAGAGAATCCGCCCGAAACCGGGGCCTTCGTATAATCTTTGGAAATGGCGAAATGACCGCCGACCTGAAGGTCTAGATGGGAGCCGATATGGAACACCAGACCCACAGAAGCTTCGTTCATACCCATATTGTCGATAATCTTGTAGTCGCCGTCGGCAATATCCATGTAGTATTCGCCGAAAATCGAAACGACCGGCAGCGGATAGACTTCCAAGCCCGCGGCAAAGGAGAAGAAATTCGGGAATTCGTCATTGCCGACCGTAAAACGATAACCGCCGTTCAAATGGAAAAGGAGCGGAGCCGCATCGATTTTGCGGAGGTCCATCGTCACAGCAGCGGTCGTGCGGAAAATGGACTGGTTCGAACCAAACGCATACCCGACGCCTTTATCCTTATTGATATAATCCGGACGACGAATCCAGATGCCGCGCTTGTTCGCATCGGTCGTCGGGAAGTCCGCACCTAAAACAAGAGCGATGTCAAACATCTGGTCTTCGGGAAGAGGCGCGCGGAATTTCAAGCTGGCGCGCAAATTGCCCAAATAACCTTGATTGGCAGCATCGCCCGCAGAAATTTTTTCCGTTTCGTCTGTATAGTCATCAAAACCGATGTGGTCGTAGTAATACGGAAGCATAATGGACACGTCCACAATTTCGAACATGCCAAACGCCATACCGATATAGGCACTTCCGCCATAATATTCGGCAATACGGTTACGACCGGTATTGGAATAGTATTCCCCGCCGTCAAAAACGCCCTTGTCATTGGAAATGTCTCCCAAAACGGTGATTCCCAACTGGCCATGTTTCATCGACTGAGCCGAATAGGTTTTATCGAAGCCGAGCTGCGCGTCCCGGTTAAAGGTTTCATGAGCAAAAGCTACTGAAACCGATAATCCAAGCAGCGCTAAACACTTGATACCTTTTTTCATTGGTTCTCCTTATTTAAACCAATCCTCAACTCGCCGACCCCGGCGAGCCACAATCCTGCATTCAAAGATAGTTAGAAACAACTTTTTTGTCTTTCCCAAATTGTTTTAGCGCAACTTCGTTTCTCTATTTTTACATACGGATTCAGAAGTTTCGGGAAAATAGCCGTCGAAAAGCTCCGGAAAGTCCCTTTTTAAACTGACATAACCCCGAAAAGAGATAATCAGATGATCCAGAATAGGAATATCCAACAGCCGACCAGCCGCGCTGAGCGATCTCGTGACCGCCTTGTCGTTCTCGCTCGCCATTAAAGAACCCGATGGATGGTTGTGCGCCAGAATGATTCCCGTCGCCCGGTCGCGTATCGCTTCGGCAAAGACTTCCCGCGCATGAACCTGGGTACTATTTACAAGCCCCTCCGTAATCAGATGAATTCCCAAAACACCGTTGGCACTGCTGAGAGATACTACCGTAAAACATTCCTGCGACTTGAACTTGAGAAAAGACAAGCGGGCGACCAGGTGAGCCGGTGTCGTAATACTCGTCATCTGGGTGCCAATAAAAAAGCGACTCGACAATTCCAGACAAGCGAGAATCTGCGCGGCCTTCGCCTTTCCCAGCCCCTGAATGCGGCAAAGTTCCGCAAGCGTCGGGCGACGGCTCGATTGAGAAAGAAATTTCGCCAATTCCTCGGAAAGAGCGAAAACATTTTTCCGGGCGTTTCCCCGCCCCAGAACCAAAGCAAGCAAATCTTCCGTAGAAAGCCCTTCTGGACCGCTCCGTTCCAAGCGTTCCCGCGGAAGATTTTCCTTTTCACAGACAATCATCGTTCCTCCAATCGTACTCCAAACGGAGCCAAAATTTTGCAAAGCGTCTTCTCGACATTATTTAAAACGCTTATGGCGGAAAAATATCCACCTCGATTTTCATTTTTTTAACGATTAAATTTTCCGGGAAAATTTTCAGAACCCACAAAGGCCTTCCACGAAGTTAGGAGTTGAGAGTGGGGAGTGGGGAGTGGGGAGTGGGGAGCGGGGAGTTGGAACTGAGAACTAAGAACCGAGTTACCCTTGCGGAAGAAAGTTCCCGCTTTGAAAAAACAACAGCGAGTATTTGGTAGAAGATTGTACACATCCCATCAAAAAGCAATTTTTTCACAAAACATCCTTTTTAACAGCAGAGACAACAACCCATAAGTCGCTCCAAAACCGCATTTTTCCAATTTTGTTTTTCCCAAAACAGCAAATTTTTCCATTTTAAAAACGCTTTTCATTTTAAACAAAAGTTCAAAAAATCATTTTTCCAAAAAATCAGCCATTTTTCATTCAAATTTTACTTTTCCAAAAAATCAAAAATCAAAAAATCAAATATTTTTCCGGCAAAATTCCATTTCAACAAAAGATATTCTATATTTTCCGCATCGAAAAACATTCAACATTCGAGACACAACATGACAAATCACGCACAAAGCGGCGCACAAGTGATCCTCGACTGTCTCAAGCGCGAAGGCGTTGATACAATCTTCGGTTACCCGGGCGGATCCGCGATCCCTCTTTTCGACGCTCTTCTTGATTCCAACATCAAGATGGTCCTTTCTCGCCATGAACAGGGCGCAACCCACATGGCCGACGGCTATGCCCGCGCGACAGGAAAAGTCGGTGTCGTTCTCGTCACGAGCGGACCCGGCGCCACCAACACCTTTACGGGCATCTATACAGCCCTGATGGACTCTTCGCCCATCGTCGTTCTCGCCGCACAAACGACCACTCCCAATCTCGGCAAGGACGCTTTCCAGGAATGCGACACCAGCGGCATGACTTTTGCCGCAGTCAAGCATTCGTTCCTCGTCAAAAATCCGAACGATCTTCCCCGCATTGTGAAGGAAGCGTTCCACATTGCGCGCACCGGTCGCCCGGGTCCCGTCCTCATCGATCTTCCCAAAGACGTGACCGCAGGAAACTGCTCGGCTTCTTTCTCCGACGAAATCCATCTGCCCGGTTACAAAATTCCGACCCACGCCGATACCGCTTCCGTGGAAAAGGCCGCAGCTTTGCTGAAAAAGTCGAAAAAGCCGGTTCTTCTTGTCGGGCACGGCGCTTTGATTTCCAACGCATCGCGCCAGGTGAAGGAACTCGCTGAAAAATTGAACGCCCCCGTCGTGGAAACCCTTCTCGGTCTGGGAGCTTTCCCTGAAACCCACCCGCTATCCCTTGGCATGGTGGGCATGCACGGCACAGCCTATGCGAACAAGGCTCTTCTGGAATGCGACCTCATTATGAGCATCGGCTCCCGCTTTGACGACCGCATTACGGGCAAGCTGGAAGAATTTTGCAAAGGCGCGACCATCATCCATTTGGACATCGATCCCGCCGAAGAAGGCAAAATCCTGCAGCCGGACGCTTTCCTCTGCGGCGACGCCAAGCTTGTTCTGGAGCAGCTCCTGCCGCTGGTGTCCCGCTTGGACACGGACGAATGGGTGAAAACCATCCAGACATACAAGAAACGCTACGCTCTCACCTACCCCAAGCAGGGCGGGCTTCGGATGCAGCACATCGTTTCTACCGTATATGAACTCACCAAGGGCAAAGCCATCATCACGACAGATGTCGGGCAGCACCAGATGTGGGTCGCCCAGTTCTTCAAGGCGGATTATCCGCGCCAGTTCATCACGAGCGGCGGCGCAGGCACGATGGGATTCGGCTTCCCCGCGGCAATCGGTGCGGCAATCGGTATCGGTTCCGAATCAAACTGGCCCATCTGCTGCTTTGCGGGCGACGGCGGATTCCAAATGACTGAATTTGAAATGGCGACCGCAGCCATCCACAAATTGCCCATCAAAATTTTTGTCATGGACAACAAATACCTGGGCATGGTTCGCCAGTGGCAGGATATGTTCTACAGCAAGCGCTATTCTTCTGTGAGCATGGAAGGCAACCCGGACTTTGTAAAACTGGCGGAAGCCTACGGCATCAAGGGATTGCGCATCAAACGTTCCGCCGATGCCGAACGGATCATTCAAAAAGCGTTCGAATACAACGAAGGTCCCGTCCTCATCCATTGCGAATGCGAAGAAGAAGACAACGTCTTCCCGATGATCCCGGCAGGAGCCCCGCTTACCGCAATGCTCACGGAACAACCCAAAGGTCAGCTCGAAAAGCCGACAGGGAGTACCTAATATGATTGAACAAAATGCAAAAAAAGAAACCGCTCACTGCCTGAGCCTACTCGTCGCCAACCGCCCGGGCGTCCTGGTGCGCATCGCCCTCGTATTTTCCCGCCGTGGCTACAATCTGGACTCCCTCGTCGTTTCGCCGACTCTGAACCCCGACTTCAGCCGCATGAACATCGTTGCGCACGGAAACCCGGAAATTCTGGTTCAGATTATCAAGCAGCTCGAAAAGCTCGTGGACGTAATCCAGGCCAAGGATCACACCGGTTCCAAAACCGTGGAAAAGGAACTCGCCCTGATCAAGGTCAAGTGCCGCGCCGAGCAGAGAACCGAAATTCTCCAATACTGCGACCACTTCAAGGCGACAACCGTAGATATGACGGAAAGCTCGATGATCATTCAAATTACCGGCAACACGGACAAAATCGACGCGATGAAGCATCTGCTCGACAAATTCGAAGTGCTGGAATACATCCGCACGGGAAAGGTCATCATGCTGCAAGGCGAAGCGATCACCTAAGCAAATCCCGTTTTTGGCGAAAGAGACTCCCCCGCGGGGTCTCTTTTTTATCGCAAAAAAATCAAAAGCTTTCAGGGAAGATCGACATCCCGGCCATCGTCTTTTCGATGTTGCCGACAGCTTGATCCGAGTGTCCTCTCGCCAATCCGAGACTTCCGCCATTTCAAATCGCTTACCCCGCTCGTTATAGCGATCTGAAGAACTTTAGCGGTTTGCGCTTCCGCAACGACACATAAAGAAACCTGTCCTTTTTCTCAATACAAAAAAGCCGCCCACACGGAGCGGCCTTTTCTTTCAAAAAAAAGGAATTAGTCGGCCTTGACGACCCAGACGTTCACTTCGGCAAAAACTTCACCAAAGACGTTTACCTTGACCGGGTAATTGCCAAGCTGCTTGAGAGGTTCCGCCAAAGCAACCTGAGCACGGGTAATTTTCAGACCCTGCTTGGTGAGTTCGTCCGCAATGTCGGCGGCAGTCACAGAACCATAAAGGCGATCGCCTTCCACAACGCGACGCGAAAAGTTGACAGTCACTTCTGCGAGCTTTGCTGCAAGTTCTTTCGCCTTGCCAAGTTCCTTGTTAAAGAGAGCTTCCATCGCTTCACGATTTTCGGCGATTTTCTTTTTCGCTTCTTCGGTAGCGCGGATGGCAAGCTTGTTCGGGATAAGGTAATTCATGGCGTAGCCGTTCTTCACCTTAACCACATCCATCATGTTGCCGAGATTCGGCACGTTGGCTTTCAGAATAACTTCCATTTTTGCTCCTTAGCGCAGAGTGTCTGCAACGAACGGCAAAATAGCCATGTGACGGGCGCGTTTGATAGCTTCGACGAGCATGCGCTGATATTTGGCACTCGTGCCGGAAATGCGACGGGGAATGATCTTGCCGCGTTCAGAGATGAAACGGCGAAGGACCTTTTCGTCTTTGTAATCGATAAATGCGACCTTGTTCTCGGTGAACCAGCAAGTCTTTTTGCGGCGAACACGGGAATTGTTCTTCTTGTCTTCAAAAGCCATTATTCAGCCTCCCCTTCTTCTGCGTCGATCGGAGTCACGTCTTCGGTCTGGCTCAAGTTCTTGTCATAAATAATATCCGTCATCGGATAATCTGCAAGAGTCATCCAACGGAGGACATTTTCGTCCAGCTTGAAAATTCTTTCCAAGGTATCCACAACGGAAGATTCCGCCTTGTAGTAGAAAATGACATAGTAGCCGTGAGTCTTGTGGTTGATTTCATAAGCCAGCTTGCGCTTGCCCCAGTCGTCACGACGAAGAATTTCGCCAGCAGCGGTAATCTTTTCGGCAAAGCTCTGCACTTCGGACGCAATCACGTCGTCAGAGAGCATGGCATCAAGAACCACCATTGTCTCGTATTGTTTCATAAAATCCCTTTGGACTTCAGCCCGTAACCACCATGGCCACAGGAGGGCCCCATTTTCACGGGGGACTCCCAAGATAGTAAAAAAAATGGAATCCGTCAAATGTTAAAGATGAAGGCGAGAAAAACAGACAATCCCCAAGCGCCGGTGTCCGTTCCAAAATAGCGATGGGCAAGCCCTTCCAAAACAATCCAGCCGCCCAGAAAATTCTTTTTCAAAAAATCCGCATGATTCCGCAGATTGAATCCCAGCCCGAAAGCGACCGTCAGCTGCCCCACCTCCGCCGTATTGTATTCCATGCTGGTGCCGCCGTTTACCGCCCAATCGTCCGAAAAAGCGAAGCCCGTTCCCATCGCGATGCCGCCGGACAGCCCGTCCAGGCTGTATTCGTTCTTACAGCCGACCGCCTCGATTTCTTCGTCTTTGGAAACAAGGGAATTGTCCACATTATCCCCATGACGAATTTCCGTCAAATCGGTAGTTTCAAAGCCCAGAGTAGGTCCCACATAAACGCTCCAGCGTTCCCAAATCAAGTGATGCATACGCAAATGGGTGTGATAGCGCTGGTATATCATCGAATACTTGTCATCGACATTGCCGCCATACATCCGAGCCGAAAAGCCCGCGCTCAAATACTGCGCATAATAGTATTCCAAAGTTCCTTGCCACACGGCCAGCGTATTGCAGTGCGTTCCACTGGAAAAAAGCGCCCCGCCCCCGAGTCCGACTCCAAAGCCCTGCTGCTGATAACTCGTTTCCCGAGGCAGCGGAATTCCTCCATCAAAGACCTTTTTGCGAAACGCCTCCGTTCGCCCGATAGGCGCATTTTCGCCCTCTTGCGCAAAAAGCGGCAAGCCTGCAAATAAAAACAGAAAGACGAAAAATCGAAGATAGCGTTTCACGGTTACAAATGTAAGAAAAATGGTTATTTTTTAGCCATGCTTCAAAAGACATATATCCGGCATTTGAAAGATTTTATTGGAAAATGCGTCGTTCTTTCCGGCTGGGCGATGCGGGTACGCGCATCCGGCAAGGTCTGCTTTATTCAATTTCGCGACGGTACAGGATTCGTCCAAGTCGTTGCGGGAATCACCGACGTTCCCTCCGACGATTTTGAAACCATCAAGCATCTGACCCAGGAAAGCTCCATCCGGGTTCACGGCAAAGTCGTCGAATCGCCCAAGGCTCCCTGCGGCTTTGAAATTGTCGCTTCCCACGTCGATCTCGTTTCCAAGACCGAAAACTATCCGATTTCCCCCAAGGAACACGGCACGGATTTTCTGATGGACTGGCGGCACCTGTGGATCCGGAGTCCCCGCGAGCACGCCATCTTGACCGTTCGCCACCACATTGCACAGGCGATTCGGGAATACTTCGATTCTCGGGATTTCACCCTTGTTGATGCGCCGATTTTTACCCCCAACGAATGCGAAGGTTCGAGCACACTTTTTGCCACGCCGTATTTTGACGAGACCGCATACCTTTCCCAAAGCGGGCAACTTTACATGGAAGCCGCCTGTGCGGCCTTTGGCAGAGCCTATTGCTTCGGCCCCACGTTCCGGGCGGAAAATTCCAACACCCGCCGTCATCTGACTGAATTCTGGATGGTCGAGCCTGAAGTCGCCTACATGGATCTGGAAGGAGATATCGAACTGGCGGAAGGACTTGTGCAATCGATCGCGAAACATGTTCTCGACAAATGCGCCTCCGAACTCCGCCTGCTCGATCGCGACACCAAAGCCTTGGAAATCACGGCGAACGAACCCTTCGCCCGCATCAGCTACACGGATGCCGTCAAAATCATTCAGGCTTCTGGCGCCCCATTCCAGTGGGGAGACGACTTCGGCGGTCCCGACGAAACCATCGTAGGCAACCACTTCAACCGTCCCGTGGTCGTCTATGATTATCCCGCAGAGATCAAGCCCTTCTATATGAAGAGAAGCGCAGAAAATCCGAAACTCGTCCGCAACATGGACATTCTCGCTCCCGAAGGATTCGGCGAAATCATCGGCGGCGGGCAACGCGAAGAGGATTTAGCCGTTCTCGAAGCCGCCATTCAAAAGCAAGGACTTTCCCCGGAGGTTTACTCCTGGTATCTGGATGTCCGCCGATACGGCTCCGTTCCTCATGCGGGATTCGGGCTCGGACTCGAAAGAACTGTCGCCTGGATTTGCAACCTTCCTCATGTTCGCGAAACGGGAGCCTTCCCTCGACTCCCCCACAGGCTGAAGCCATAAATTCCATAGTCCCCCGCTGCGTAATTTTGTATTTTAGTCATACTTTATAGGAGTTTTGCCGCATGAGTTTCCTTTACCGCGTTTTGCCGTTGATTTTCGCTTGTTCGATTTTTTCATTTGCGCAAAATGCCGTCAAAGTTCAACCGCCCGAAGTATTCAAGGATTCCGCATCGGGCGAAGTCCAGAAAATCGATTTCACCATTCCGCTATCTGGCGTAAACGACCCGGGAATGCTGTTCGCCCACTTCAGCGGCAAGCCGCTTCTCATCTACTATTTTAGCCCCAAATGCCCGCACTGCCAATCCCATTTCCCAAGCATTCAGGAACTCGTCAAAAAATACGAAGCACAGGGACTTCTAGGGATGGGCATTTCTATTGGCGGCGGAATCAAGAAAAACGACATTCGGCTTTTTATTGACCAGTTCAACGCCTCTATTCCCATTTTCCAAGACGTGAACACCAAATTTGGCCCTCGTTACGGAACGGGTTACGTTCCTGTCGTATTCGTGGTAAACAAGGACGGTTCCTATTACCGTTTCAGCGATCTTTCCAAAAAAAGCGACGAACAGTTGGAAAATTTGATTAAAGAACTTTTGAAATAGATTCAGGAAAAATTCCTGCAAAGGATTTTTTGGGACCTTATATACGAAATTCCACCCGATTCGGTTAGTGATCCGTGTGCTTGACTAGTTCGACAAGCTCACTAACCAACGGCTGCCGTGCTTGTCGAAGCATGGTTGCTGAGTCCGTCGAAGCACACCAACCAGCGGTCCCTGAGCCTGCCGAAGGGCAGCAAACGCCTTCCAAACAAGATATTCCTTCTGAATTTTCAACACGTTGCACTACTCCAAATTCCATACAGCAAGCCCCTTTTTTTATAAAAAAAGGCCCGGAAAAACCGAGCCTAAAAAAATACAAGAGCCGAATTATTCCGCGGCGTCCATGTCCTCGTCGCTGATTTCCGCATTGTGATAAACGTCCTGAACATCGTCATCATCTTCAAACTTGTCGATGATTTTGAGCAGCTTCTGGGCATCGGCGTGATCCAGCTTGACCGGATCGTTCGGCACATAGGAAATTTCAGCACTGAGCATTTCAATGCCAGCGGCTTCAAGAGCTTTTGT
This sequence comes from Fibrobacter sp. UWS1, assembly GCF_002300445.1. Classification (NCBI taxonomy): domain Bacteria; kingdom Pseudomonadati; phylum Fibrobacterota; class Fibrobacteria; order Fibrobacterales; family Fibrobacteraceae; genus Fibrobacter; species Fibrobacter sp. UWS1. Next base: position 819,591 of record NZ_NSGW01000002.1, on the reverse strand, counting down.
GACGGCATCAAAAGATTCCGGAGTCGTCGAAATTTCATGTACGCCGTCTTCGGTCGCCATATCATCGGCTCCCGCTTCCAAAGCGACATCCATCACCTGGTCTTCCGCATATTTTTCGGCATCCACGTCGATAACGCCTTTGTGCGTAAAAGCCCAAGCCACAGAGCCCGCTTCCCCCATGCTTCCGCCATTCTTATTGAAAATATTCCGGATATTGGAAACGGTGCGCGTCTTATTGTCGGTCATGCACTTGACAAAAATGGCGACTCCACCGGGACCGCGACCTTCGTAAACCGGTTCCTCCATGACCACATCCTTGCCTTCGCCCGTGCCTTTGGCAATAGCAGATTCGATGTTCTTCGCGGGAAGGCTCTGGCTCTTGGCCTTGAGGATTGCCGCACGGAGACGCGGGTTTGCATCGGGATTTCCGCCGCCGAGTTTGGCGGCTATCGAAATTTCCTTAATGAATTTGTTCCAGGCTTTTGCGCGGGCAACGTCGGTTTTTGCTTTTTTACGTTTCGTCGTAGCCCATTTAGAGTGTCCGGACATAGTTACCTCGAGTTTTCAAAATTTTTTGTGGTACAAAAATAGAATTCTATGCTTATTTGAGGGCAAAAAAAGCAAAAAAAAGAGCCGTTTTTATAGCATTTACTTTTCTCTGCAAGCAAACCTTTCAAAAATGTAGAACCAGAGAAAAGAAAACCCATTTCTAATATATCATTCAGCAACTTGAATTTCTAAAACCGGACACTTTCCGTCAAAAGAAAATCCTCCTATCATCTTTTCATAATCAAGAGACTATTCGCCTAAAGGAAGCAAGCATCCCTGAAACAAGTTAATGGTTAGTGCCCTTCGGCTAGCTCAGGGATCGGTTGAGAGTTGAGAGTTGGAAGTTGAGAGTTGGAAGTTAGAACTGATAACCGGGTTCACCTTGCGAAAAGAAATTCATCTTGAGGAAAATTTTTAATCGTGAGAACTTCATGGATAATTGCACATAATTACCAAAAAAATCAAAAATCCCCTTGACAGAGAAAAGAACAAAAATTATATTATCGCGCGTAAATCAATTCACGACGCGGTCGTGGTGGAATTGGTAGACACGCTAGCTTGAGGTGCTAGTGCGGGCAACCGCTTGACAGTTCAAGTCTGTCCGACCGCATAAAGGTTCGGTTTCTAAAGAAACCGAACCTTTTTGTTTTAAAATTTCCGGATTCCAACCACAGCAAATTGCCCCGAGCGTTTCGTCTATTCAAATTCCGGCAGAGCAAATCCTTTCGCTCTCGATTTTTCAATCCACCAAATAAACGTTTCTATTTTCGTTATAGATTAGGCAGATAAATACTTTACAAAACAAGCAAAGTTTACTATATTTGCATCATGGAAAAAGATGATGCAAGAAAGAATGTCCAGAGCCTTCTCGAAAAACGGAAGACAATCGTAAAAATGAAGAAGGCGGGATGAATGCGCTCAAGCCGAAGACAAGGGGCCGCAAGGAAAGGGAAAAAAGGCTCCTTTCCGCCAATCAAGAATCCGAGATACAGAAACTAATCCGGGACAAGCGTCCCGAACAGCTCAAGTTCAAGTTCGCCCTCTGGACCCGCGAAGCGGTTGCGGAGCTTGTCCGCAGCGAATTTGGAGTGAAGCTGGCCAAGAGAACGGTCGGCGACTACCTCAAAAGATGGAACTTCACCCCGCAAAAACCGATTGTCCGCGCGTACGAGCAAAACCCCGAAGCGGTGAAGAAGTGGCTCGAAGAGGAATACCCGAAAATAAAGGCCGATGCGGTATGCGAGAATGCGGAAATCCACTGGGCGGACGAGACCGCCATCGTGAACACGGATGTCCGTGGCCGCAGCTACGCCCCCTGCGGGCAGACCCCGGTCGTGAAGGCTCCCGGATGCAGGGAGCGCTTTTCCATGATATCGGCGGTGAACAATCGCGGGAAGTGCCACTGGATGATGATTGACGGGGCGTTCGACGCGACGAAGCTCATCGACTTCATGACGGCTCTGGTGAAGGATGTGTATGCAGACGGGAAAGGGAAGAAAGTGTTTCTCGTGATGGACAACCTGAGGGTTCACCACAGCAAGCCGGTAAAGGAATGGCTTGAAGCGAACACGGACAAGATAAGCGTATTCTACCTGCCCAGCTACAGTCCCGAGCTGAATCCTGACGAACGTCTTAATGCCGACCTGAAACACGAAATATCTTCCAACGCACCGGCTCGGACTCGCGAAAAGCTACGCTCCCATGCGGAATCCCACATGAAAATGGTGAGCAACAGCCCTGAACGAGTAATCAAGTATTTTGGCGACAAGCATGTCTCTTATGCAGCATGACTATGTAAAAAATATATCCGCCGGAGCAATAAAAAGCAAATGCTGTTTTAAAAGAACTCGAATCCGATTTCACAACATAAAAAGTCCAGCAAAACGCCGGACTTTTTGAAAAGGAAAACCGTATTCGATTTTCGTCGAAAAATTTTAGAACTTACTTGAGGAAAGAAAGAACCGCATCTCCCATGCCGGTCGTACCGACCTTGGTGTCGCCCTCTTTCCAAATTTCGCCAGTGCGGAAACCAGCGGAAATCGTTTTTTCCACAGCGGTTTCAATCGCCTTCGCGGCATCTTCTTCCTTGAAGGAGTAGCGAAGCATCAATGCGACAGAAAGAATCTGGGCAAGCGGATTGGCAATGCCCTTGCCTGCGATATCCGGAGCCGAGCCACCAGCCGGTTCATACAGTCCAAAAGAACCTTCCGCAATGGAAGCCGAAGGCAGAAGACCCATAGAACCCGTGAGCATCGCGCATTCATCCGTCAAAATGTCGCCAAAGAGATTCGGGCAAAGAAGCACATCAAATTCCCGCGGACGACGCAGAAGCTGCATGGCGGCATTATCTACATAGAGATGTTCGAGTTCGATTTCCGGATATTCCTTCGCATGAATTTCCTTGACGATTTCACGCCAAAATACGCTGGTCGTCAGAACATTCGCCTTGTCGATACTCGCGACTTTTTTATGGCGGAGCATTGCAGCGTCAAAGGCAAAACGAGCTATGCGCTCCACTTCGTAACGGCTGTATTTCATCGTGTCAAAGCCAATTTCGTCTTTGCCACTTCCTTCACGGCCTTTGGGTTGTCCAAAATAGACGTCTCCGGTCAGTTCGCGAACCGTCAGAATGTTAAATCCATCGCCCACAATGTCGGCGCGGAGCGGACAAGCCGGAGCCAATTCCTTATACACGCGTGCCGGACGCAGATTGCAAAAAAGCTTGAAATGCTTGCGAAGCGGCAGCAGGGCGCCCCGTTCCGGCTGCAAATTCGGCGGAAGGGATTCCCACTTGGGTCCGCCCACGGAACCGAAAAGAATCGCATCGGCAGCTTCACCGATCTTCAGGGTACTTTCCGGCAGCGGATTCTGAAAATGATCATAGGCGATTCCGCCGACATCGGCCCATTCTTTTTCTGTGGAGAACCCGAACTTGGCAGCGACAGCGTCCAGAACGCGAACCGCTTCGTTCATGACTTCCGGACCGATTCCGTCGCCGGGAAGCACGGCAACTTTATAATTTTTACTCATAAGCAACCTCTTGATTAAACCGCGAAAAATGTAGTAAAATACGATTAAACGCGGCGCAACATTTTGGCCAAGTCCTTGCGATTAAAGGATTCCAGACGGATTGCCAGTTCTTCACGGGTTTCGCCGTCCATCGCATGGATTTGCTCCCGATGATTTTCCAAATAGCAGGAAAGTCGATCGAATTCCGAAAGCGTTATCAGCATATTGACATAATCGGGACTCACGGATTCGCCAAGCCGAAGACTTTCGTGTTCATTCAGCAATTCCTCCTTGCGATCTGGCGACACGATTTTACAAAGGCTCATCAGGTGATATTCCCGCGGAAATTTTTCATATAATTCTTCGGCAAGGGAATGCGCTTGCTTTTCCTTTCCTTCCTTGAAAAGAATGCCGACCTTCAAATCCAAAAATTCCTCTTCGTCCCGCTGTACGGGATTTTGCACCTCGTTCAAAAGGCGATTCGCATTGGGAATGTCGCCCGCCACATAATAGGCGTTGGCGGCAGCGATAAGCGAACCGTTTTTTCTATCGGGATCTCGGCGGAACATGATTTTTTCGTAAAGCGGCGCATCACCTGCAGCATCGGCAACGTCCAAAATGCCCGCAAAAACTTCATTTTCATTTTCCAGGCTATGCTTGTCCAATGTTTCAAGAACTTCGTCCGCCAGCTGACGAATTTCCTCTGCCGACATAAATTGGCGAACGGCAAAGAACAAATCAAAGCGGGCATCGTATTCGCTGACGGCATTCAATAGCAGGTCGTGCATCAGATTGATAACGTAAGCGCGGTCTGTAGATTCATTCGCCATTTCCGAGAAAAAGGACACCGCATCCCCAAACAATTCCCGGATGTCTTCCAGAAATAAAAAATCTTCTTCGGGAACTGTAAAATAGGCATCGCAATTCAGGAACCAGGAGAGCATTTCCAGGGTTTCGCGATTCTTTTTCAGGTCTTCTATTTTTCTAAACATCCCGCAGAGCAAGTCGTATAATTTTTCCGAGTCGGCAATCGCCGGGTGCTCACCCTTGGCGACAGCAATCAAGACTTGACGAACCTTGTCGGCTTTCGAGAAATTTACCGCATCCAATGCCGAGGATTTCCAGACTTTTCTCTGTTTCGCCATAAAATTTTATCTCCTTTGAATGATGCGCAAATAAATCTCTTGCGCTTTTTTTTCATCGCCCGCATTGTAGAATGTATTCCCCACGTTTTCGGCTCCAATGCGGCCTTGAGAATTTCCCATTTTCCAGGCTGTCATGTAATGTTCCAGAGCTTCGTCGTAGCGCTTTTGTGCAAAATAAATTTGCCCCAAATCCACATGGAGCCTGTCGCTGTCCTTTTGAAAGCGCAAACCCTCTTCCAGGGTAAAAATCGCCATCCACGGCGAAGCATCCTGCAAATACATCTGCGCCAAAAAACGCCGAGCCGACGTATTGCGCGGATCCGTCAAAAGCCCGCTTTCCATTTCCCGAATCGCCTTTTTGGACGAATCCATTTTGCTGTAATAATGCGAAAGGGTGTAATGCACATCCGCACCGGCAGAAACGGCATTGTCCACCGCGCGCTTCAATGTTCTTATCGCATATTCATAATCGCCTAATTTTTCATAAACTTCGGCAAGGCCATACCAGGCGTCAATTCTATCCGGATTCAGCTGCGTCGCTTTTTCAAAATGTTTTTGTGCAAAAGCAAGGCTGTTCGAGCGGATAAAGCACTCGCCCAGCGCATAGTGAATATGATCCGATTCTTCGCCCAATTCCAACGCGCGATAATAAGCCGCAATCGCCAGACCGAAATCCCCACCCAGATAATACAAATCGCCCAGAAGAATCCACGCCTTTGCAAAATCCGGCATCAGTTCAACCGTTCGTTTATACGCAACCATCGCGATATTGTTTTTTTTCAGCTGGACCAGGGTGTTTCCCAAATTAAACCAGGCAAACGGTTCATATCTACCGTCCTGAATCGCTGCACGATACATTTTTACCGCTTGCTTGTATTCGCCCTTATCGTAAAGTTCATTCGCCTGCTTGAAAAAATCCTGAGCGAATGCGCTGCCAAGTCCCAGCACAAATAAAGCGAACGCCGCCTTTTTCAAAAACGACTTATGAATCGCACGCCTCCAAATTTTGCAGAAATCACGGAACAAATTTGAACTCCTTGGAAGCCTTTTGCGCCACCGGATAATGCCCCAATTTGGCAGGTTCAAATTTCCAAGAGCGAATCGCTTTCAAAGCTTCCGTTTCAAAACCGTATCCCGGAGGATCTACGGACAAGACTTTCACATCGGTAGGATTTCCATAAACGTCTATCACCAAATAGACTTTCACATAGCCCGCGACGCCCAGCTTTTTCGCCCGTTCCGGATAAACGGGGTTCACCATTTTAAGAGCCTGAGCCTCTTCATCGACATCGCCCGCTTCATAGACAAAATTCTGCATTCCGCCGCCAGCACCGACATCAACCCCATCGCCAGCACCATCTCCCCGGGCAAGCGAAAGATCCATGCTGAAATTCGATGGAGAGCGAGCCGCATTGGACATGCTGTTCAGCTTGAATTTATTCGGCTGGACAATTTTCTGGATTATCTTCTGCGGTTGGGTTTTCTTTTTTTCCTGCACGGACACTTCTACTTCCGTCAATTCTTCCAGTCTCGGTTTTTGTCTTCCCATATCATTTTTAAAAAACAGAACATTCAATACGGGAATCGTTAAAAAGAAAAAAGTATTGACGACCACGGCCAAGACGACCGCAAAAAACCATCGGGAATGAAACAGAATTCCGGAAAGTTTTTTCAAGGCTACTCCTTTGCCGCCGAAATGGAAACCTTCCGGACGTGGGCGAGATTGCATTCATCCAGGACATCGACAATTTTTCCCGAAGGCGCGTCCCTGTCCGAAACAATCACGACAGGTCTATCCGGAGCCTCGTTCATCATCTGCTTCAAAATGGTTTGCAACGAAGAGAGGTTCACCTGGGTCTCGTTGATGTGAATAGTTCCCTGCCGGGTAATGCCAATCAGGATGCTCTCCTTGGAAAGTTCCTTCACCGTGCTCGCCTTGGGCTTGGAAACGTCGATTCCCGTTTCCCGCGTAAACGTAGAAGTCACAATGAAAAAAATGAGGAGGATGAAAGTCATGTCCATCATCGGCGAAATATCGATACCGCCGACTCGACGGCGTTGGCGACGGATAAAACTCATTTAGCCTCCCCGAAGAACTTCTCATTTTCAAACTGCAACACCTGCTTCCATCTCTTGCTCTTCAAACGCTCCAGTTTCGATTGCAAATGGTTATTCGCCAGAACGATGGGAAATGCGACCAAAAGTCCTGCCTGAGTCGTGAGCAACGCTTCAGAAATTCCGTCAGCGATAAGAACGGGATTTCCAAAACCGAACAGCTGGATTGTTTTAAAAACGTGAACCATTCCGGACACCGTTCCCAAAAGCCCGAGCATCGGCGCCAGCGAAGCGCAAGCGGCAATCGTCGGAAAAGATTTTGCAAAATCCGATTCCATTCCATGACGCATTTCATGCAGCCGAAAATCGACAGCAAGCCGCCCCAAGGCTTCCGTTTGCGAAACCGTCGTCTGAAACCGGTGAAGAAGACCGAATTTTCCCAGACTCTTGGCGCGACGATACATAAAATAGCGTTCAAAAATCAACGTCCAAGCAAATAAGCCCAGCAAAAATATCGGGAGCAAAACCCAGCCGCCCTGAACCAGCATCGCGCGGATTTCTTCAAAAACAGAAAACAATCTCATCGCTAGCCCTTAATCCAGCGGGAGTTCAAAACGGCAAGCCCCGCTTTTTCCATCCGAATCCGAATCGCATCGGCTCGATTCGCCATAAACGTATGCAAAAATTGCAAAGGAATCGCCACAATCAGTCCCGCTTCCGTCGTGATGAGAGCCACCGAAATGCCACCCGCAAGAAGTTTAGGGTCAGAAGTCCCGTGCATCGTGATGACCTGAAAGAGCTGAATCATTCCCATGACCGTTCCCAAAAGTCCAATCAAAGGAGCGGTCGTCGCCATCACCGAAATCGAAGACAGCCCGCGTTCCAAAGAAGGAACCTCACCAGCAAAAACTTCTTCTATCGCCTTTTCCGCCGATTCGCGGTCGGGATAATCCCTGAGAATACCGGCCTGCACCACCTTTCCTACAGAGCCGTGAAGTTTTTTCGCCAGCCCACGGGCTTCTTCCAATTGTCCCGCCGACGCCAATTCAATCACTTTGCGATACCGAAGCGTCACTCCTTTCGCCGAAAGAACGATTCCGCGTTCCAGCACCAGCAAGAGCCCCAGCAACAAAAGAGCCGCAATCGGATACATCAAAATGCCGCCATCGCGGAAAGTCTGACGGCAAATATCCCAAAAGGATTTTTCTTCGGCGTTTGCCAGTTCCGAAGAGAGGGTGGTACTCAGAAGAACATCCACTGGAATCATCGTAAAGGACGAATCTTGCGCCATCTTAAAGGCTTCAATGACGCCGCTCTTGGATTCCACCGTGTTCATTTCCTGCCACGAAAAGACGCGTCCTTTGTCCCCCGCAGCGGGAAGCATCATCGAAACCGAGCTGTCCACGCCAGACGACGCGCGCATCGCAAAAATTCCTCCCAGACGGAGTTCATCCCCAAAAGCCACTTTGCTTCCAAAAAGAATTTCGCCCTTATTCCATTCGATTTCCCGGCTAAACGCCAGTTCCCGTTTCGCCAGTTCAATCACGCTTTTAGCCACTTTCATCGGATCGTCACGATAGAGCGTCATGTTCTTGGACGTGCGATTAAAATCCTCGATTCGAGCAGGCAAACGGAAGGGAATGCCTTGCTCTTTCAAGCGAGAGAGGGGCTCCAAGACACTCTTGTCCGCGACCAACGCCAAAAATTCGGCTCTTTTTCCTTCCGCATTTTCCTTGACTTGCGCCAAATCTTCCCGGGCAACGCGCACATTTTCTTCCAACCGAACCCGTTCTTCCATCAAACGATCCAATTCGTCCTTGGCTTCTTCGTATTTCTGGTTGAAAAGTTCCCGCTCCTGATTCGCTTTTTCCCTGTCGTTCCAGCGAGCGGCCACTTCCATATCCCGTTTCTGGCGGGCCTCTTCCAAATCGGCTTTTGCCTTGTTCAATTCCGCACGTTCCCGAACCAAGGCGTCTCCGTTAGAACTTCCGCCCAACGGCTGCTGCGCCAAAAGAATTCCTGTTCCAATGGCAAGCACTACGGTTATTTTCTTCAAAGCGTTTTTCATTTTTTCTGCTCCTGCGCCGAGCTTTCTTTTGTATTCTTCAATTCGTTTTCAGCATCCGTTCGCCGGGAAGATATCGGGATTTTGACGATATGCGGAGCGGATTTGCCCTCTGCAACTCGAAACGCGTCTTTCACGTCGGCTCGAAGTTCCAAAGATTCTGGAAATTTTTTCCAGGAATAGACGCCATTCACCCTATCCAGCCAATAATAATCGGACTGGTCCGCGCTTTCAAACATAGCGGCCACCGTCCCATAGCGGAAAAACTTGCCTTGCATCTGCCGACCGCTTTCCGCATCGGTTAAATAACCGTCCCAACTTTCCGTAGTATATCCCATGCGAATACGATCCACAAAAACTTCCAAGACTCTTCCCAAAGCATCGTCCGGGGCAATCACGCCCTTCTTTAGCTCCATCGCCATCTCGCGCAAGCTCTCGGCGGTTTCACTTGCCCGATACGGAAAATCCGATTCAAAAAACGGAACGAGTTCTTCGATGACAACGGCAAGCTCCTGCGCATACTTCGCCTTTTTCGAATCATACCAACGAGAAACTCCAGAAGACTTGTTTCTCGCTTCATTCAAACGGGAAAGTTCCGCCTTCATCGCATCGATATCGGCGCGCAGCGCTTTTTTCTGGTTGGAAAGCGACACCACCTTTTCGCGCCCGGAACGGATAAAATCCTCGTGGCGCTTTTTTTCATCCGCGTGCAATTTCTTTTCGCGAGCTGTTTCATTGTTTACGGTCTGAATCTGGCGCCGAACGCCATCCAGCGTTTCTGCGGAAAAAGCCACGCCGCAGCAGAAGATCAAACAGAGAAAAAAACATTTTTTCATAAGGCTATTTCTAAAAAGGACTTTGGTGAAGAAAAATCGCATGAGACCAAGCGGCAGAAAGGAAAAGCGGGCAATACTGGATGTATCGGTCTCTTTAAGAGACTAAGCGGTGCGATATGTCGCAACCGTTTTTTTGAAAAGGAATTTTTAGAAGTTGCCATAGATTCAAAGATACAAAAAACGCCCGACAGCGAGCCAGACGTTTTTGAAGTTCAAAGCACCTTCGATGCAACCGTTATTTACCGAACTCTTTAATATAGGCAGGCGTATTTTTAGCACCGTGCTTTTTCAGGTAAGCGATCAAGCGGGTGTAGCCTTCGTTTTTCGCCCAGTCCAAGACAGAATAACCCTGACCGCACTTGGCGTTCACATCGACACCCTTGGAAATCAGATAGACCATCGCATCGTAATTGCCGCCCTTCACCGCCAAATGGATGGGGAAATACGAATCTGCGCCGCGCACTTCAAGCGGAGCACCCGCATCGCCGAGCATTTTCAGAACTTCCGCATCGCCGGTCTTTGCCGCCAAAGCAACAGCCGGAGCCGTGGATTGGATTTCGCCGGATTCCCGCATTTTCGAAATCAGAAGCTGCGCCACTTCCCGATGCTTGTTCTCTATCGCATCTTCCAAATAGGTTTTGCCGTTGCTGTTGGTGCCGTCCAGCTTGGCACCATGCTGAATCAAATACTGGAGAATATCGACTTTTCCTTTATTCACCGCAATCGCCACCGCAGAATTTCCATTTCCATCTGTCGAATTGATATCGTAAGCCGCCTTCAAAAATAAGGACATGGCCGCCGTATCATTTTGAGCGATATACGACATAAATTTATTCGGGGTGAACGGAATTCCCTGTTTCGTCAAATGCTTGCGGACAGAAGCGGGATCATTCGGATCCATTTCATCCGAACAGGCGACCGTAAAAAGCAGAGATAATGCGCACGCACCAAGAGCCAAAATTTTTTTTGTTTTCATAAAAACTCCAGTAAAAAAAATTCCCTTTGAAAATACACAATTTTTTACCAAATTGTTCTTAAATTCTAAAAATTTCTCTTTATTTCCACGATTTCGGCCTCGTTTGGAAAAATCCGTGCAAAGAAGAGCCTCATTTCCAAAGGGCCCTAACCGAGGCCACCACCGCCAATCCCCTATCGACGCCAGCCGATGATTTAAAACCGACAATTCTTTAAGTAAAAAGTATTTTTCCCGAAAATTTGTAAAAATCTGGAAAAAGAGTTCCAAAAAAATGTAGAATTAGAGGACGATGTTTTATCTGAATCGTTTCTTTGGCTCTATTTCCATCGCCGTGAGCATTTTCGGCGTAATCTCCGCTTTTGCAGAACCCACTTCATCAAATGCTATTCCACCAGACTCGGTGAAAGTCGTCTCCCCCACTCCAGCAGAAAAAGACTCCACTGCCGGTGCGAATGCGGAAAGCAATGCCGATTCTATAAATGTCGCTTCAAATGCTCCGATCGAAAAAGATTCCACTGCCGGAGCGAATACGGAAAGCAATGCCGATTCTATAAATGTCGCTTCAAATGCTCCGATCGAAAAAGACTCTACTGCCAGCGCGAATACGGAAAGCAATGCCGATTCAACAAATGTCGCTTCAAATGCTCCGATCGAAAAAGACTCTACTGCCGGAGCGAATACGGAAAGCAATGCCGATTCTATAAATGTCGCTTCAAATGCTCCGCTCGAAAAAGATTCCTCTGCAAATGCGGGAATAAACACTGCGGATTATTCCACAAGACATCCCTTCGGCATCGGCTTTCTCTATGAAATTTCCTCTATCAAAAAAGCAAATGTCGCCTATCATATGACGCGCAAAGGAAAGCGCTACCATATTGACGTTGATATTTCCAACATGATTGGAGTCGCCGGTCAATACGCCGTCAACAACTGGATTTCCCTATTCGGCGCTTTTTCCTATAACCGCTTCGATATAGATTATACGCCCAAAGACAAATCCAGCAAGAAGAAATCGACAACCGCGGACAATTTGCTTCTTCAAGGCGGATTTGAAATCGGATTTTCCTTTATCCGCAGCACAAACTACCAGATTCGTGCACTGGGATTTTTGGGAGGAATGTTCGGCTACTCCATTCTGGACGACGATTATTACAGAAACCCACTGATTTTCGGTTATGTCCGCGGCATAGGCTTGCAGGCGAGCATTCGCCGTTTTGCCGTTTTCGCCGGATTCCGAAGCACCCACTATTATTTCCACACTTACAACGGTCACAACTGGAAAGAAGACGACCATTCCTTTATGCTGGACTTTGACACAATGTCCTGTCCCTTCTTCTCGGTTGGCATCGGTTTCTAAAGAGATTCCCATGAAAGTATTTGTTACCGGAGCGGCGGGTTTTATCGGTTGCGAAACCGTTCTCGCCTTCTTGAAAGACGGTCATGAAGTCTTTGGCATCGACAACCTGAACGACTACTACGACCCAAAACTCAAGCGCGACCGATTGGCACGCATTCCCTCCGAACGTTTTCATTTTACGGAATGCAGTCTGGCCGATAAAGAAACGGTTTTTCGGCTTTTCCAAGAAAACCGGTTCGACATCGTTGTCAATCTGGCCGCCCAAGCCGGCGTCCGATACAGCCTCATCAATCCGCAAAGCTATGTGGATTCCAATATTACCGGTTTTTTAAATATTCTAGAATGCGCACGAGCGTTTCCGCCCAAGCATCTTGTGTATGCCTCGTCTTCCAGCGTCTATGGACGCAATACCGAAACGCCGTTTCGCACCACGGATCGCGTGGAAAAACCGTCCAGCCTTTACGCCGCCACCAAGCGTTCCAACGAACTGATGGCCGAAACCTACCACCATCTTTTTCACTTGAACCTGACGGGCCTTCGCTTCTTTACCGTCTATGGGCCTTGGGGACGTCCTGATATGTCTCCGTGGCTTTTTGCAGATGCCATTACGCACAACCGCCCGATTAAAGTGTTCAACAACGGCAACATGATGCGCGACTTCACCTACATCGACGACATTGTAGAAGGAATCCGCCGCATTGCCTACAATGGAACCGAAAAATCGGAAGCTCTCAATCGCCTTTATAATATCGGACGCGGAGAACCCATCAAACTGATGGATTTCATTGCCACTCTCGAAAAAAATTTTGGGCACGAAGCCGAAAAGACAATGCTTCCTATGCAACCGGGAGATGTGGAAATCACTTGGGCAGACACCGAAGCCCTTGAACAGGAAATCGGATACACACCCAGCGTCAATTTGGAAGACGGCATCGCCCGCTTTGCCGAATGGTTCAAAGAATATACCGCATAAATATTTTGCGATAAGCCCATCTCCAAAAGCCGTCCAACCGGGCGGCCCTTTCATTTTCCTATATTTACAATATGATGGAACATTCTCAAAAAGACCGTCTGATTCGCGCGACAGGAGCACACGTTCCCTTTCGCCTTGTTCTGGCGGACATTACCCATTCCGCCGAAGAAGTCGGCAAAATGCACGGAGCGTCCTCAGAAGCACTAAAGCTTTTGGCGGAAACCTCTATCGCATCCCTGTTTCTTTCGTCCAGCCTGAAATTTCCCGGCACCGTCTGTGTCAAAGTTTCTTTTTCCGGGGACATTTCTTTTGCCGAAGCGGACTCCACCCCACAAGGCCTTTTCCGAGCGATGATTCCGCAAGATGAAATTTTGCACAATAAGCAATACGAGCCGGCTCTTTCCCCTCAACGCTTTGAAGTCGTCACTTTGGACGAACACGGAAAACGGGCGCGGGAAAGCATTATCGAAGCGGTTTCCGAAAGCATGGGCAGAAATCTTTCCGTCTATATGCTGCAATCGGCGCAAACGCGATCCGCTGTGGGAATCGAGGCCCGCCTGAACAAGGATAACCCGCAAAAATTGGACTACGCCGTCGGATTCTACTTGGAGCCTTATGCCGACATTGCCGATGAAGAGCTCGACGTTCTGGAAAAACAAATTGCCAAGTTGCCGCCCTTTTCGGAATTCTTTGACGGAAACCGATTCAATCTGGAGCTTCTCCAGAATACCATCTCCGGCGAATACCCGACAACGATTGTCCGCGAAATCGAACCGCGCCCTTATTGCCCGTGCAGCAAAGTACGTTCCCTGGCATCGCTTGCCAGCATTCCAACGGACGACTTGCAAGAACTCATTCAAAGCGGCGAAAACGTGGAACTCGTCTGCGATTTTTGCCGGAACAAGTATGTGGTCACTCCGGACGAAATCCAAGAAATTATCAACAACCGCCTTTTAAAATAAGAACGCCTATGTTTACCAAACAATGTGTTGTCACCCTCGATATGGAGGGGGTTCTAACCCCCGAAATCTGGATAGCTTTCGCCGAAAAAACGGGCATTCCCGAATTGCGTCTGACCACGCGCGACATTCAGGATTACGATGAGCTTATGCGCGGACGTCTCCGCATTTTGGAACGCGAACATTTAAAGCTTTCGGACATTCAAAAAGTCATCGGCAGCCTTCCGCTACTGGATGGCGCCACGGAATTTTTAGCGACCCTGCGAGATGAAGCCCAAGTCATTATTCTCTCCGACACTTTTCAGGAATTCGCCTACCCGCTCATCAAAAAAATGAACCTGCCGACCATTTTCTGTCACAACCTGATTGTTCAAAACGACAAGATTACCGGCTATCATTTACGTTTGCAGGATCAAAAAAGAAAAACCGTCGAAGCTTTAAAATCGCTGAATTTCAAGGTCTTTTCCGCAGGCGATTCCTTCAACGACACGGGAATGCTTCTGGCGGCGGACAAAGGTTCGTTCCTGTTCGCCCCATCCAACGTCACCGAAAAATTTCCCCAGCTCGATTCGGCAAATTCCTACAGCGAGCTTTTGGACTGTTTCCACCAATTTCAGGATTCTCTGTAATGTCCAGCGCTGAATTTCCCGCCATCGTTCTCGTCCGGGGAAAAGAAAAATCCGCGATCCGAAATCATCCGTGGATTTTCAGCGGAGCCATTCAACATGTTATCGGCAATCCGCAATCCGGAGAAACCGTCGAAGTGCGTTCTGCACAAGGGGAATTTTTGGGCTACGCCGCCTACTCTCCCGATTCGCAAATCCGGGCCCGTTTTTGGACTTACCGGGAGCGCACTCCCATCGATCGGAATTTCTTTGCAAACGTCATCGACAGGGCGATTGAAAATCGCCGCTTGCGCGGCTTTGACGTCAAAGATCCAACGGCGGCTTTCCGCCTGATTCACGCAGAAAACGATGGCATTCCGGGCTGCATCGTCGATAAATACGCCGACTTCCTGTCCATCGAAATCCTTTCAGCTGGAGCAGAATATTTTCGCACGACATTGTATGAAATTCTAGCGGAAAAGACCGGAGCCAAAGGAATTTTGGAACGCTGCGATGCCGACGTCCGCGAAAAAGAAGGGCTTCCCTTGCGAAAAGGAATCGTCTATGGCGATGTGCCTCGCACACCAATTGAAATGCGGGAAAACGGGATCCTTTTTGACGTGGACATCTGGAATGGACACAAGACCGGATACTATCTGGACCAACGGGACGCCCGCTTTGAAGTTGGAAAATTCGCACAGGGAAAGCACGTTCTCAACTGTTTTTCTTACACGGGCGGCTTCGGACTTTTCGCCCTGCAAAATGGTGCCAGCCTAGTTACCGAAGTGGACGTTTCTCAAGAAGCACTCCACATTGCCGATTCGCTGATTCAAAAAAACGGATTTGATAAAAGCCGCGTGGAACTCGTCGAAGCGGATGTCTTTGCCTACCTGCGCAAATGCCGAGACAGCCGGAAGACCTTCGACCTTATCGTTCTTGATCCGCCAAAATTCATTGAAAACAAAGCGCATCTCGAAAAAGGAGCGCGCGGATACAAAGACATCAATTTGCTGGCGATAAAACTTTTGAACGAGCATGGCATTTTAGCGACATTCAGCTGTTCCGGTCTCATGGAAATGGGACTTTTCCAAAAAATCGTCGCCGACGCGACCCAGGACGCACACCGAACAATGCAAATCATCAAACGTTTCGGCCAACCCGCCGATCATCCTGTAAAAACCAGCTTTCCCGAAGGGCAATATCTAAAAGGGCTTTTGCTCCAAGCGGACTAGTCCTTTTTTGGGGATGATATACTTCTCCATGAAATGTCCGCAATTAAAGTTTTTCAAAGCCTAAGCTTTTTTCAAACAGGCCGATTCTTTCGCAGGGGGGAACTTTTTTCAGAACGAGAATTTCTTTTTCACAAAGTGAATTTTTCTCGCGGACAGCGAGATGTTTCGCCTTTGGAATAGGCTTATTCCCTAACGCGGAAGCAACTCCGCATTTTTCTCTTGCCACACGGCGTCTTCCCAGGCGCGCTGCGCTTCCACAGCCCATTCCCCATTCGGATACAATTCTACAAGTTCACGATACTTGGACACCGCCGAACGAAAATCCCGACGAATCCGATAGACATTGCCGATTTGAAAAAGAAGATAGGCCCGCATATTTTCATCCCGGTATTTTTTTTGCAACGCCTGATAAAGCGACAAAGCGGCGGCGTAGTCTCCTTGACGATACGCTTCGTTCGCCCTCTCCATGGGATTTTCTGAAACTTTCTTCGGTTCGGGCGATGGCACTTTCTTTTTCACCGAATCGACAGGCGTTTTTTCCGGCAATTCCGCGGACGGCGTCCGAAGTTCCTCCGATTTTGCGGATTCGATTTTCGACGTCTCCGTTTTTTCTTCTGGAACTTGGGTTGCGGATTCGGAAACGTCACCGGAAATTTCCGCCAACCGGGATTTCGCCCGAGCAATCGCCGACTCGTTTTTGGAAAGCCCGATATAAGCCTGCAACTCGGCTTTTTCCAAATCCTTCTTTCCCTGTTTTTTGTAAATAAGAGCCAAATAATAGTGGGCGTTGAAGCCCAATTCCGCATAGCCGAACGACCGCTTTAAATTATACTCGGCCTTGTCGAATTCTCCCAGTTCATAGCGTCCTGCGCCCGCATAATAATATGCCCCAGAATTACCGGGCTCTTGCGTCAAGACCTCACGGGCAGCAGCACAAGCGGCCTTGTAATCTTTAGCTTCAAAAGCGGCCTTGGTTTTTGCCAAAATGTCCGTTCCCGCCTTTGCGTTTTCTTTTACCGAAGGAGATTCTTTCCCTTTGTAATTTGGATTCTTTTTACGTTCCGCTTCGGCTTTTCCCTTGTCCCCTAGCTTTTCATAAGCTTTTGCCGAGCCTTCATAGGCTTCTGCCATTTTCGGTGCATATTTATACGCCAGTTGGAAATTGGCAATCGCCCCCTTGTAATCCTTCATTTTGAAACGGACATTGCCCGCCGCCCAAAAAGCCTGCGCATTGTGCGGATCGCCCGCCAAAATCGCCCGATACTCGCCAAGAGCCTTTTCATATTGCCCGGCGGATTCAAAGCGCGCGCCTTGTTCAAAACGAGAATCCTGCGCCGCCCAAGACAGGGGCGCCATACAGAAAAACGCCAAAAGAACGAAAATCTTTTTCATATCCATACAAAATAGAAAAATGCGCATTTTCTTTATCCAATAAGGCCTATCTTTTCCCGATTTTCTACTTTTGGAAAAACCTTTTAATATCAAGGCTTGCGGACGATGAGTGCATCGATTTGGCATTTTTTATTTTGAGGACAGCTTTTCTATCCCGGATTCCAGGTCTCCGTCCATCAGGTGCGAATATGTGCCTAGCGTCATCGTGATGGTCGCGTGCCTCATCAGCTTCTGGACGACGAGGATGTTAGCTCCAGCCCTGACGAGGTTGCTGGCGAAGGAGTGGCGGAAGCGGTGGTTCGTCGCCTCGCCGTCGAAAGCATCGCCGAGCGCCTTCTTTGCGCAGGAATGCACCGCCGAAATGCAAGACTGCCTGCTGAATCTAGAAAAATCCCAAGCCCATCCAGCACGGTCGAGTTCCGACTTCATTATGGAGCCAATCGGAATCTTGGCGTATTTTGCGCCCTTGCCTATCACGTGCAGGAATCCGTCACGGATGTCCTCTGGCTTCACTTTCAACGCCTCGTGGATGCGAAGCCCTTCGTACGCCATGAACGCCCACAGAAGCCTGTAATTGCTATTAGGAGCCTTGTCCAAAATGGCCGCTATCTGCTCCATCGTCCAGAACTTCTTTTCCTTTTTCTGCACCTTCCTTTTCGGGATTTTCCTTGCCGTGTTTCTTGGGACAATTTCGAGTACGTTTAGAAAGTAGTTAAACGCTGATTTTATCGCGACGCGGGCGTTGTTGTAGAAGTTGGCGGAAAATTCCGAGAACTGCTCGTTGAACGTATCCAGTACGTCCTCCGCCTTTATTTCAGCGATTGGGACTCCGTACATGCCCGAAAAACGACGGAAGACGTTTCTGTAAGTTTCGATGCTTATTTCAGCAGTCCCCTTGTTGCGCAGGTACTTCTCGTATTGTTCGAGACCTTCGCCAAGCGTAATTGCGGACTTTTCGTCCTTCTCGTCGAACTCGCCTTCCCGCAGCATGTCGTTCGCGAGCAGCTGCGCCTCGGTGCGCCTCGTCGTCTTGAGCGAGACGTAGCGTACGCTCCCCGTCTTCGTGTTCTTGACCCGCGCGTACCAGACTTGGCTGCCCTCTTTCTTGTGGCGTTGAACCACGGTCACCGTGATGCCGTTCATTTTTGCCTCCTTCGCATTTCCTTTTTTATCGGCGGAAACCCGTCCGCCGTTTTTGTTCATTTCGTTCTATGTAATTTCCGGGCTAGCGTTTTGCGGGGACCGTCTGCCGGAGGATGTAGCCTTCGATGTTTTCCGGAAGGAACAGCTTCCCGAAGCTCGGATGCCTGAAATACTCGATTTTCTTGAGCGTCGCCAGCCTGTCTATGGTGGACGCGGACACCAGCAGCTTTTTGGCCGCCCCTGTGCGCGTCATGTATTCGTGCCCGTTGATCACTACTTCGTCCTTTTGCATTTCCTTACTCCTTTGAAAATCCATTGTTTTTCATTTCCCAGTTTATGCACCTGTCGCCCCAGTCGTGGAATTCTCCGTCCACGATGCAGAACGCCTCGCCGCCGTGGCATTCTGCGCACCGGTGCCCCGGAATGTCGGGGAGGTTCTTCCCTGAATGCCGACAGTTGGCGCAGCACCGCAGTTCCTCGGCCTCTTTGCGGAGCTTCCGCAGCTCTTCCATAGTCGCGTCGTAGTCCGACAGCGGGATGGTGACGGCGTACGGCTCGTGGTTCAGCGGGTAGCCGCCCGCGCCGGTGAATCCGTAGTCGCTCATTTGGTCTTCCTCTCTGGGAAATTGCGTAGGCACTTCCCGGCCTTTGCGCATTCGGCAAGCCCGCCGTTGGAATGCCCCAATCTTGAGCAGTCCCAGCACGGGAAACGATCCATCAGGCGGCGTACGGCGTTGTTGTAGGCAGTCCGTCTCTTTTCGGCCTGAAATGAATTTTCCTCGTGTATCATTTGCTCCCCCTCGTCGCCTTTTGGCGGCGTTCCCACTCGTCGTAGATGGACTGCTTGCCGTTCCTTCTGTCGGCCTTCCTGCGGACGATTTCGCCGACTGCGAACGCGACGGCTATGATGGCAAATGCAGCGAAGAACGCCGACGCCTGTTGGATGGTGATTTCGGTCATTCGGCCTCCTGCGCCTTGGCGGCTTCCTTTTTCTTGCGTCGCCATTCCCTCATGTAGGCGTTCCATTTATCGCGGTGTTTACGGATATATCTCCTTTGTATTTCCTTAAATTTTTCGGGGTTCGCCTTTTTCCATTTCCTCTGGCGTTCCCGTTCCTTTTCCTTGTTTGCGGCGCGGTACGCTTTCGCTTTCGCTTTGCACTGTTCCTTGTGCGATGCATAGTAGCGTTGGTCTTTCGTTTTTACCGGTGCTTTCTCAGTGAATCCTTCCGCCGCCCGCAATGCGGCAAGTTTGTAGAAGTCGTCAGTTTTCGACATCAGCGGTCCTCCTTCTTGAAGAAGAGCTTGCCTTCGGGCGTCTGCCAGAGTTCGAGGGCTTCGCCTTCCACGAGCTCGAATGCGTGTTCGTGGTAGAGCTTCAACCATTCGGCGGTCTTCTTCGCAGTGATTTTCATTTTTTTAAGCTGGTTCCCTGGCGCGTCCGACGCCTCGATGAGGTGCCGTAGCGCAGCGCGGTAGCCGAGCAGGTATTCGAAAGTGGCCATCGTCAGTCCTTTCCCACGTTGCCGATGAGCTCGACATCGGCTACCCCCTGCAATTTGTCGGCGAGCTTCCGGACGGAATCCGCGAAAATCTTGTAGTAGTGGTGGTTGTCCTGTTCGCGCGCCGCCCTTTCCGCATTTTCCAGCCTGTTGATTACGGACGTGGCGAAATTGGAAAGCCGGTTCAGCTCCTCGCGGATTTCCCGTTTCTCGCCCATTACGCCGCGGAACACGTCCTCGTAGAGTTTCAGGTAATGGGCGGCGAGATACTTTTCGCGGCGTCCCACGAGCAGTCCATTGTGGATGAAGCAGCGGACGTTCACGGCGACATCCTTCGGCGGGTTGTCCGGGAAGCTGTTTTTGAACCGCCTGATTCCTTCGTCGCTGCGGGTGTTGTCGAACGGCTCCTGCCCTTTTTCGTCTTCCGCTTTTTCGGGCGTTTCGACAGCTCCGGCGGAATGGTCCATTTCCGCTTCCACGAGCGCGTACAGCTCGTCCAGCCGTGCGCGTTCCTCTTCGGTTTTTATTGCTGTCATTTCGCGCCCTCCGCAATCATCTTTCTAACTTTTTCAAGAAACTCTTTAGCGTTTTCGTGAAATTCCTTTTTGCGTTCCTCCGGCAAATCTTTCCACCAATCCATAGGATCATAGATCGACAAGCAATAATTATCGGGTCCAAATTCTCCGCAGACATCGAGTTCGTCCTTATACATACTTTCCGCCAGCTTTTCATCGACGGGCAAATCGAAATCTTTGACAAGTTCTTTCGGGTCTGGCGTACTGTCGTTCCAAGATTTTTTTTCTTCTTCCGAAGCGCATTCCCAAACGTATTGCTGCATAAAAAGAACGTCCCGAAGAAATTTTGTCGCCTTGTAACGCAGCTTCATGATTTCGGCATCCAGTTTAGGACACCCCAAATCCTTTGTAGGCTTTTCGATTGCCTGTTTGATGCGCCAAAGACGTACGTTCAATTCGTATATTTCGGCTTCGTTTACGGTCATGTAATTTGTCATGGTTCTTTCTCCTCTATTTCGTTTTCCAGCATTTCCATAGTGTGTTTACCTCAGATATTGCCAGGATTGCGGGGCCTTTTTGACGTGCAGGTCTTCCAGCTGGAGCCAGTCGTGGCCGTATTCATCTACTCCTATAATCTCCCAGGCGTAGAGTTTTCTCCTGCCTTTTGCCCTGTAGGCCTCGATTTCTTCGGGCGGAACGCACGAATTTTCGACCAAATTGGGGCTTATTTCGGTTATTTCGTGGCAAAAGTTCACGAAAACCACACCAGTAATGCTTTTCAGGTCGGTTTCGTAGAGATAAACCTTCAAACCGTCGCCGTCCAATGCTTTCGGGGCGCTCTTTCGTAGCTCGACGGTCTTTTCGCCGCTGTAAATCAGTTCAGCCCATTTGTGGTGGATGCTCATCAGGATTTCAGTCATTTTCAGCCTCGTTAAAGCAATGCTCGATTTTCATCTGGGCGATGAATTTGTTCAGTTTTTCGGGCTTCATTTGTCCGTATCTCCAAGTTTTCGACCGCACATTGGGCAATAATTTATTTGTGCATAAAGAAATACGCCAAACTTTCCTGCCTGTAAATGCCATTCGTCACGATTGGGCAAAGCTTTGCACGGACGAGAATGGTGAAGTTTTATTTCCTCATATCCGTTGAGCCTGTCAATACACTTAACAAGAGGTTTGCATTTGTTTTTCTTGTCTGGCTCACAAAATTCACACATACTTAATCCTCCAAACCAAGATATTCCAGTGTAGGCTTGTGCCATTCCTTGTCGCCCCACTTGCGCACCTTAATGAAGTTTGAACAAGCATCATCATCCTGTCCAATGTCGTAATGATGCTCTGTCCATATCCTACCGCCACTCACCTGGTATTGACCGTTTCCCAGCACAAGCCATTTAGCGAGTTCGCGGTTTGTCGCACGACGGCACATGACTTCCGGTATTTCGGCGCAGTGTATGTATACAGACATTTGTTCAATTGCTTTGTGATACCGATTCGGGATAAAAGCGATAACGTCTACTTCAGTTGGTGTTTCGTCATCGTAATCCCAAACCAGCATTTTCCTTGGCGGGTCGAAAAGCACTGGCTTTTCGCTTTCAAATTCCTTGAGTTCGATTCCTTTGTATTTCATTTCAATTTTCCTTTTTGTTTTTGGTTGTCAGTTCGTGTCAAAAAAAAAAGTGGATGGGCGGAATGTCGAGCGTTCAAGCTGTTTAATTGTTCACGTCCTGTCCGTCGCCGGTACAGGATTCCGCCCGTCCACGGGCCTTTTGTGCACGGCAGCCGCAAGGCGGCATTCACGCCACCAACGCCTAGGCCTGCCGCCTACCTTGAGTGCCATAAGGCGACGGGCGCAGCCCTCGACGGGGCAGGCCGTGCAGTCGTATTCCATCACCCGGCTTCCCGAACCGATGCGGATTTCAGCCTCCAGCGCATGGCGTTGGCCGCAGCTTCCGTGATTCCGCACTGTTCGAGGAATGCGGAGTCCCCCTTCTGAAGTGCGTCCACCATGGCGGGAGTCCACCGGTGCTTCCGTCTGCGCTCGAAATCCAGCTCCGTCTGCGCGGAGCCGATCCGTCGAGAGATGCGGCGGACTTCCGCGGTTTCCGTGGACAGGATTTTCCGGTAGAACTTCCTGTCCTTATCGTCCCACGACTCGTAGCCGTAGCCGTCGTTCTTTACGGAAAGGTATGCGTAGGCGACGGATGCGCACGGTCGGAATAGCGTCTTTCTGCGTTCATCGCGTCGGCGTTCCCGCTCGTATTCCCGGATGATCATTTTGGCGTCCTTCAGCTGTTCCTTGGTCACCATGCCTCACCCCCCTAGTATGCCCGCACCAGCGAGTCTGCCTTCTTCTTGATTTCGATGAAGTCTGCGAATTCGGCCTCGAATCGGGCCTTGTCGATGCCCATGGCCTCCATGGCGTCCTTCGCGGAGACGGTCATCCTGCTTCGGATTGCGCCATCGTTGTAGCCAAGCAGGGCGGCCTCGGCGAGAAGCCCCGCCACGTCCTTGACGGTCGTCGTGCTGCCCGTGTTCTTGAGCTTGAAGCCCTCGGTCACGTCGCCGTGCTCGTCGAAGAAGACGCCCTCGGCGTTCTTGATGCTGGTGGAGATTGCCTTCGAGAGGTCGGCTAGCTTGTCGGCGAACTCCTGCAAATCGTGGACGGCTTCGGCGTTCGCCGCGAGTTCCCCGGCGGGACGTTCCTTCTTCGCCACGGCGCACGCCGTGCGGAAAGCCGCCTTCAGCCGGTCGCCGTCGATGTTGGCGATGATGCTTTCTTCCGTGAGTGTCGCTACTGTCTTTGCCATTATTTGGTCTCCTTCGTTGCTTCGTCGTATTTTTCCAAAACGCTTTTTTCGATGTGCTGCCGGAGTTCCGCCGTTATCGGGAATACGATGTTTCTGAAACCCTCACCCTTGTAGAACGGGTCAACAGGATAACCGACAAACAGACCGTTTTTGCCATCCATCACGCGGAGGCCCCGTACTTGAATCTGGTCGTTGAGGACGATGTTGGCGATTGCCTTCACGTTTCCAATGTACGCCACTTCTTTGAACGGGTACACGTCCACCTTTGTCACTTCTATTTTATGCTGATCCATTATTTCATTTCCTTCTTGTTTTTTGTTGTCGTTTCGTGGAGAAAAAATGGGCCGACCGGGTGTAAACTGTAGTTATCAAACATCAACGTTTTGATGCGAAAACCGGCCGGCCCCCATTTCGTGTCAGAACGGGGATGCCGCCTTGTCCAGGGGGATGTCGGGGACGGCGGAGATGGCCTTGGTGACCTCCCGCAGCACGTCCTTTTCGGGCGGCACCTGGTCGAAGCTATCGTAGCCCATCGCGCCTATTGCGTCCATGACCTTCTGGCGGTCCTTGGTGAGGCACGCCGCTTCCGCCCAGTTCATGAAGTTCGCCTTCATCACCTCCGGCGTGCGGGTGAGCTTCACGTCCCTTTGCTTTTCCGCCGCCTTGGCGGGCTTTTCTGGATTCGGGGCGGGTTCCTTGGTTTCGGGCTTCGGCGGCTCGGCGAAGGCGTCGGTATGCACCGGCGGTTCGGAGTAGCCGTCCTCGACGATTTCGGCCTCCTGCGGGGCTGGATTCGCGGCCTTGGGCTTCGGCATTGCGGCCTTGGCGGCCTGTGCGGGCTTCGGGCTTTCAGGCTGCGGCGCGGGAGGCGGCGCGTCGAAGTCGCGGACCTCCTCGGGGGTGTAGAACCCGCCGACGCACGCGGGGTATAGGGCGCGGATGCCCTCGGAGATGCAGCGGGCGGACATCATCTGGGCGGGGTAGGCCTTCCACGTGTTCCGCCCGGCGAGTCCCGCCGCCTTGGCGCGCTCGATGTCCCACGTCACCTCGATTTCGCCTGCCTTCGGGTGTTCGAGCCACAGCGTGCAGCGTTGCGGGGTGCGTTCCTTCCAGCGGATGCTGCCGCCGGACGCCTGGAAGCGGGCGAGCATGGCCTCCGACTTGAGGGACGGCTTGCCGTCGATGATGTGGTACTGCACCGCCGCCTTGATGGGCGGGATGCCGTCCGCCTGGGCGATGCACATCAGCGAGAAGGCGGCGGCTTCGGACTTGATGCCGAACAGGCCGGAGTCGCTCACCGCCTTCGCCATCATTCCTATCTGTTCGAGGGGTACCATTACTTCGTTTGCCATTTCTATTCTCCTTGTTGAATCATTTCGATTGTGTCGCGTTCCGGCTGGACTGCCAGCCCGCCCCACGTGCCGTGGAGCTGTTCCAGAATGCCTGCGGGTTCGTATGCGGTCGAGACGTGCTCGATGACGCCTTCGCGCCCGGAGTATTCCGGCTCACCCTCCATCCGGACGATGCGGATGCGGTCGCCTACCTTGAATTTCCCTTCTTCCATTCACGTCTCCTTGATCATTGAACGTATACCGGCCAAGGCCTTCTTCGCATTCTCGTTGAATTCCTTCCTCCGTTCTTTCGACAAATCCTTCCACCAGTCCATAGGGTCGTAGATGTCGAGGTAGTTCATGTCGGGGCCCGGTATGTCGTCGCAAGTCTCGAGTTCTTCCGCGTACTGCCCTTTCGCCATTTCCTCGTCCACCGGGAAGTCGAAATCCTTCACGAGTTCCTCCGGCTTCGGGGTGTTTTCGTTCCACTTCCTGTATTCTTCGTCGGCGGCGCATTCCCACACGTAGTGCTGCATGAAGAGGACGTCCAGAAGGTGCTTCGTCACCTTGTAGCGGTATCGCATTATGTCCCGGTCCAGTTCTGGGCATCCCAGCGTCTTTCTTTTGCAGTCGATGGCCTGCTTGATCCGCCAGAGTCGGGCGTTCAGGTTGTCCATTTCGTGTTCCAGTACGGTCATGTAGTTAGTCGCCATTTCCATTTCCTTTTTTTTTTACGGTTGATCGGTGTAGTTCTTTCTTTCCGCCTCTTCTGCGACGGCCTGCCGGTATGCCGCTGCGCACGCGCGGTCGAGCCGGAACGCGAAGCGGGAGTCTATTGTGTGGTAGTAGTCGCCGTTCCGTCCTCCGGGGACGTGAGGGAACTCGGCGTAGATGCGCCCGTTCGGTGTCTGCCGGACTCGGATGGAGCGCAGACGGACGATTCCGCCCACGTCGGCGGTGGCGAATCCAAGCACGTCGCCCATGGTGCGTACCGGCTTCACCCTGACGGAGAGGGAGATGTCGTTCATCGCGCCGCCCCCGCCTTTTCTTCCTTGCGGAGCGTGAGCGGGCAGAATGCGAACGCCGTCGCCCCCGAATCCCGCTGGGCGGCGATGCCGTCCATGAACGTGCCGATGCCCCACGGCTCCCAGCCGGTGGACAGCTTCACGCTGATGATGCCTTGCTTTTCGTTCTTCATTTCGTTCTCCTCGTTAGTTGATGGACGCGTTCCGGCACTTTAACTTGGCGATCGCCAACAGAATTCCGTTGAGCATGGCGTTGGCTTCGCCACGGAATTTGCGCAGCATTGCCCGGTCATTGCGGAGGGCTTCGTTCTCTGTCTCCAGCGAGGCTATCCTCTTCGCCATTTGCGCCGCGTTATCGGCGGCCTTGGAGAGCCGCTTTTCCATGTCGGCGACCTTCTCCGCGGATCCCGCCAATTCGGCGAGCGAGTCCATAATGTCTTCGAGTTTCTTCTTTTCGTTTTCCATTTCCGTTTTTCCTTTTGGTTCTAATGGTTATTCCTTGATTTTTTCTTCTTTGTATAATCTGTCGCTGTCGTAGCCACAGCCGTAGCCATAGCCATAGCCTTCGCCATAGCCATAGCCATCGCCTTCGCCATAGCCGTCGCCATAGCCGTCGCCATAGCCTTCGCCGTCGCCGTAGCCTTCGCCGTCGCCATAGCCTTCGCCATAGCCGTCGCCATAGCCTTCGCCGTCGCCGTTGCCGCTAACCGACGTCTGCATCGGCTGCCTCCTCGATTGTTTTCCGAGCGGCGCCTGTGCACGGAATCACCTCGTACACGTCGCCGAGCCAGATTTCTCCGCACTTGGTACAGACTCTGGAACCGGAAGCGTCGATTCCATACTTCGCGACCTCGGAGAGGCTGATTCCCTTGGCAGCCTTCCACTTCCAGAGGCGGCGGGCTTCGTTCAGGACGACGTGGTTGCCTTCCCTTTCCTTGATGTAGCCTGCGTGAACTCCGCAGTAGTAGCCGCGGCAGATTACGTATACAGCATTCTTCTTTTCGTTTTCCATTTCAGTTTTTCCTTTTGGTTCAGGGTTCAAAATTTCCCTACCGTTTAACGCCCGGTAGGACGGCGTGCTAGGGCCTTGGCGAGCCTCGAAGTATTAGATTTCGCCGGGGTTTTGCGCCTCCCGGCAGGGCGAGGGCGTGCTAGCCTCGGGTACATTCACGTTTCTCCCTTTGCCATTCGGTTGATGGCGCGCCTTGCGCAATACCTCTCGCAGGCCTTTTTCCAGTCCCTGATGGGCTTTCCGTAACGGTCCTTCCAGCCGCGTTCGGTGCAGAGTTCCCACCACTCGCGGGCGTCGGCCTCGGAGAGCCTTGCGGCCTCGGCGAAGTCGTACAGCTCCGCCGTGGTGGGCGGAAGGCTCCTAGCCGCCGAGCTCTCCGCCGGGCTTGCGAAGCAGCGATTAGCGGCGTCGCCGCTTTCCGAAATTTCCGGGGAGATGTCAGCCTCCCCGACGCCGTAATGGGAACCGTCGCTTGCCGCGGAACCGCCATCGAGGATAGGGTCTGCGGATTCACCCGCGGCGGTTGTGGATTCCTGTGGCGGGATGCGCTTACCAGCTGCGCACCCCGCCGGGCTTGCCGAGCCTCCCCGCGTGTCGGGGAAATTCTTGCGCGGGCGGCCGCCCTTTGCGCCGTTGGCAGCTTTACTCCAACGAGACTTCGCTCGCTCTGACTGCGATTCGGAATAGGCCTTGGCTTCATCCATCAACTTGTCCGCGAAGGATGATTTTCCGCGGATGCCATAGACAAGCCCGTCGTGGAAGTTCCGAAGCCACTCCTGCGCTTTTTCCGCATTGCCAAGCACCTGATACACGTCAGCCCCGAACTCTCGAATCGGAAGTTGCACTTTGTTGATTACCATTATTCACCGCCAAGATTGCCTTTGAAGCTTCCGATGCCATTGTTGCCGAATAACCGGCTTTTCTTTCGGCTGCGACAATATCTCGAAGGTGATTATAGGCAACATCAGTCACGCTTATCAATTTTGCCATTTCTCTTACCTCTTTTAACTTTCCTTTATAATCCATAAAGAAATCTTTGTAATCGCAAGACTTGTTTTAATTTTTCTTTGTAAATTTTAATTTTCCTTTAATTTTGGTTTATTTTTGGGGAATGGATTTACAAACATTTCTTTATCGAACAGGGCGGACCCAAACCCAGCTCGCGCAGGAAATAGGGGTTTCCGTCGTTACAGTGAACGAATGGTCGCGGGGAAACTCAACTCCGAAGCATCCCTATTGCCGTGAATTACTTCTTCTTGGAATGCAATTGGAAGAACTTTTTGACGAAGAAACAGCCGAAGCAGTTAGAAAGTCGCTAGGCTGTGCGCCTTTTACAGGCTCCGTTGATTCGGAACAGATTGTGCGCGAGGGACTTGCTCGGATACTTGCCGGGAAATAATGCGGTGTATATGCGCCGCATAACCGCCGGACTTGCCATATCACTCCATTTCATTCCATTACATTTCATTACAGAAAACCACTCTCTCCATTAAGTAGAATTCTGTATATAAGCCCCTCTACTCTCTTTTTCTTTGGTTCTTTCTTTTGCCGGAGCAAAAAGAGCAGAGCCGAGGGGTGTTTACACACAGGGGTAAAGGGACGGGGGGAAAGAGAAAGAGGGGGGGTGGGTATAGAAATAGTTTTTTGGAAAAAATGCTTGACAGTTATAAAACAATAACCTATATTTAGGATATGCCAAAGGTTTTTGAACAGGACGGGTTTTCGTTTTTCTTCTACATGAACGAACACGACCCGATACACGTGCACGTGTCGAACGGCGGAAAAATAGCGAAGTTCGAGGTGTCCGTCGATGGTGCCGCCCTCGTTGCAAACAGCGGCATGAAGAAGGCCGACTTGAAGAAAGCGGAAAAAATCGCTTCGGAGAGGAAAGCCGAAATCGTGGCGAAATGGAATGAAACTTTCGGAAAGGAGAACTGACCATGGAAACGATTACGGAAAAGGACGTGAAGCGCGTATGGCTGGAAAAGGATGCCGTCTGCGTGGAACTCAACGACGGGCGAATAGGCAAGGAATTTTTCAAGGACTACGCACCGCTGCGTAACGCTTCCGATGAAGACAGGGCTGATTTTCGTCTGGATTTCGACGGGGTGTGGTTTGACAGGATCGGGGACGGGCTGGAACTTTCCGGATTCTTCGCGCCCAAGAAGAACAACCCGATAGGCAGGGTGTTTTGCGAGTTCCCGATGCTGAACGCTTCCGCAGTTGCAAGGAGGTTCTCCATTCCGCAGCCGCTGTTCGCCGCCTACGTGTCGGGCGCAAAGAAGCCGTCGGCGGCAAGACAAAGGAAAATCCTGGACGAGATAGCGAAAATCGGGCGTGAAATCGCTGCGGTCGCCGGGTGACGGAGGATGAAAAATGGAAAGTAGATTTATCGACGAACCGTTCGACGAAGAAGAACGGCAACTCATGGAAGCCGTGGAAAATTCCCCCGATGTCCGCTTTCCAGAAGAAGAGGAAAGGCGCATCAAGAGTTCGCTACAGGAAGCCGCCAAGGTCATTTCCATCAGGATGCAGGGGGACGACCTACGGGGAATCCGGGAAATGGCGAAGGCCGCCGGGATGCCATACCAGACGCTCATCAACAGCATCATCCACCGATACGTGAACGGCGGGATCACTTTCAACGAGCAGTTCTAAAATCCCGTCCGGGAAGGCAAAGCAGCCGGAACGCTGTTTTGACCTCTTCCCGCCCTACCCCGGCGGAGAGGGTTTTTCTTTGGTTCTTTCTTTTGGGAGCGGAGCCGAGGGGCTTGGATATATGCTTTTTTTGAAAAAATCACAAAAAGTATTGACAAGTAGCCAAAAATTGGTTATATTATAGACATGTTCGAAGTCACCCTCAAGAAGTCCGCCGAGAAGTCCGCGAAGAAGATGCCGATGGCCGAACAGGCGAAGCTCGCGCAGCTCATGCTCGCGCTGAAACAGTCCGGCCCGGTGCAGCCTTCCTTCATGAACTACTCGAAACTTGGCGAAGGCGACTACCACTGCCATCTTTCTCGCAAGTGGGTGGCCTGCTGGAAGAACGAGAACGGAACCCTAACTATCGAGGTATACTATGCTGGCAGTCGTGAATCAGCCCCGTACGCAAGGCACTGAGGCCGCTTCCTTCAGGATCGAGGGGAAGGTGCCCAAGTTCGTCGTCATGTTCCTGGAATCCGCCTTCAACAAGGCGCTGAAGGTCGAGGTCTCCGACGATGACGACGACGTGGCCGTGCCGTTCGAGCAGACGGAATGGTACAGGGATATCAAGGCCTCCATGACCGCGGGCGACACCGTCAAGGCCGACCGGGGACTGCGCGGATGGACCCAGAAGGTGCTCGCGCAGAAACTCGGAATCTCCGTGCAGAACCTCTCCGAGATCGAACGCGACGTGCGTCCCGTGTCCAGGAAGATGGCCGCGAAGCTCGCCGAGGTGTTCGATACCGACCCGGCTGCGTACTTCAGGTTCGTGTAGGATGGCGACGCTCATCACCTGCTATCCGAGGAGGTAGACCATGTACGAGGGACTCTCTGACAAGGAAAAGGAAATCGCCAGTCCCCGCCCTTTCTTCCCTAAAAAAGGAGTCATCATGAACTACGTTGCAAGATTCTTCAAGGACGGCGATGGCATCGGCGTGGAGTTTCCGGACGTTCCGGGGGCTTTCACCTGCGCCGACAGCATGGAAGAGGCCAAGCAGATGGCAAAGGAATGCCTCGACGGGGTGCTTTCCGTAATGCTGGACAGGCGCGACCCTCTCCCGGAAGCAAAGACCAAGGCAGACCCGAAAAGGCGGCTTTTCCCCGTGTTCGTGGACGAGCGCCTGGCAATCGCCTACTCCGTGTTCGAGGCTCGCCGGGGCAAGTCCGCCGCCGAAATCAGCCGCCGCATGGGCATTTCCAGACAGGCGTACCAGCGCTTGGAGGACCCGAAGTCCAGCCTCAGCGTCTCCACGCTCATCAAGCTCGCGGAAGCGCTGGGAAAAAATCTGGAAGTGCGGCTTGTGTAGTGCGCTTACGCGGATTTACTAGCCCGTCGGATTGGCGGGCTTTTTCTGTTGGATACGAGGGGGAAAGAGAAAGAGGGGGGTATAGAAATAAAAAAACGTATTGACAATTTAGTAATACGTTTGTATATTAAGTGCATGAACATCACGGAACACGCACTTGACAGAATGTTTGAAAGAGGATTTACTCCCGAAATGCTTGGGAAGTTCCTCGCATCCGGCTACAGGGTGCTCGCCGCCAACGACGGACGCTACAAGATGGTCGGTGTCGTGGACGGTGTTTCGTGGACACTCATAGTCGAATCAGACATGTACACGGTGGTCACCGTGAGACGGTCGCACGGAGGTGAAGCATGACGAAGGATGAACTCAAATTAGGTTTGCTTGCTGCAGGCCATTCCGTTGTCAAAGACAACCTGTCAAAGGATGAACTGGAAGACGTCGAACGCGAGCTTGACGATACCGTAGGAATCGACGACGAGCGCATGGCCGAACTCGCCGCAAGAGCGAAGTCCGCTCTATCCACAGGACGCAAGCGAATGAGGATGGTGTCTCTTAGGCTCGACGAAGAGACTATAAGCAGAATGAAGGCCAAGGCCGATGAGATGGGAATGCCGTATCAGACGGTAGCCAGAAACGTACTCAAGGCCGCGTTTGCGTAGGTTAGCTGTAAATCCGGAAATGTCGCCAGGCGGGCGACACGGTTCTGCTTGAAAAGTGGGGAATTTTGATGAAATCCGAAAGCAATTCACAACCAATCAGAATTCAGAACACGCACGCAGACGCACAGGAAATCGCCAAAAGGCTATAAAAACTCGCATAGACGATGCCAAAAAGTGACCAGTCGCAAAAATTTTAAGTATTTTTTTACCGAG
Organism: Fibrobacter sp. UWS1; assembly: GCF_002300445.1. NCBI lineage: Bacteria > Pseudomonadati > Fibrobacterota > Fibrobacteria > Fibrobacterales > Fibrobacteraceae > Fibrobacter > Fibrobacter sp. UWS1. The sequence goes on along the minus strand of NZ_NSGW01000002.1, from coordinate 788,222 downwards.
GTGTTTAAAATGGGAATACTCACGGACAAGGACATCAAGGAGCTTCAACATTCCGATCATCCTCTCATTGTTGATGGATACAATCCGGACAACGTCAAGGACGTATTCGTCGATATGACCGTCGGCTCCATTTCAACGGAATCGAAGAGCCTTAACTGGTTCGATCTGCTTCCGGGGACATCCGCAATTGTAAAAACCGCAGAAACATTTTCTGTTCCAAAGGATTGTGTGGCCTTCGTTCACGAAAGAACGTCTGTTTTTAGGACAGGGCTTTCCATTTCTGGCTCATCGCCGCTCAAGCCGGGATTCCGTGGATCGTGCTTCATCCGTATTACGAATCTTGGCGATAGGACCGTCAAGCTGGAGGCAGGAAACCCGCTCGCGCAGGTCTGCTTCCACAAGATTGGCGACGTTCCGGATATGACCTATGACAAGCAGCCAGAAAACCATTTCCAAGACGAGAACGAATACAGGGGGCTTAGCGGATACGGTGCCGAATACTCCCGTTTCCTTTCCGAAACCTAGCCTTCCTTGCCTCCTCTGCGGCCCTTCTTGCCGCCTTTTCCGCCGCAATCCTTTCGGCCTCTGCCCTGCGAGCCTCTTCCTTGGCGTTTTTCAGTGCCTCTGCGGCATTTTCGCGTTCGGCCTGTTCCCTTGCTATCCTTTCGGCTTCCGCGCGTTCCTGCGCTTCCTTTTCGGCCTTTTCGGCTGCCTTGCGCTCCTCCAGCAGGTCGGAGTCCTTCACCTCGTAGTCGCTCTTGACTTTTGCAAAAATATTGTATAGATTTGTCTATGCACTGGGCTGAAAAGTGCCCGGAGTAACTGGTAGCCGGCATTTTATTGTCGGCTCCCTTAATTCATAACGCTTCCCAAATGCGTTTAATGCTGATATAATGGACTTCCTTGTCGTTCGATATGAAATAAAATCCGTCAAACAAAAAAGGATACCGATATTTTGTGTTTGCTTTTTTTGCCATTATGAATTTCCCTTTCATCATTTTTAACACATCCGATACAGTGTAATCCCTGGAAGTCTCCAATACGGCGATTTTAGCCTTCTTCTCGCTAGCATCTTTCAATCTTTCCCAAATCTGTTTTATTTTCCCTGTAATAAACTTCAACTCGCCAAACTCTCCATCGATGACGGCATCGGGATGTTTCTCTCCAAATTTGTTCGTATCTCTTTCAGGAATCAAATATACGGAATGGCCAGATGCTGCAAATATGGAAGCGGTCAGCAGTTCTTTTCTTAAAATTCCTTCTCCGTTTCCTTGCAACGCCTCTTCTTTTCGTCTTTTGGAGACGAATACGCCACGTTCTTGTTTCCATGTCTCATTTGGGAATCTCTCATTCGCGAAAAGCGAAGAAAGTCTTCGGTTCAATGCTTCTATCTGTTTGTTTTGCTTTTCGACAACCGCATTTAATTTTATTGACTTCACATCGTTACGTTCCGCCTCCGCCCTGCGAGCCTCTTCCTTGGCGTTTTTCAGTGCCTCTGCGGCCTTTTCGCGTTCGGCCTGTTCACTTGCTATCCTTTCGGCTTCCGCGCGTTCCTGCGCCTCCTTTTCTGCCTTCTCGGCTGCCTTGCGCTCCTCCAGAAGGTCGGAGTCCTTCACTTCGTAGTCGCCGTCTATCTCCGGGTCCCACATGACCATGGAACAGCGGCACTGGAAGTCCGTTCCCGGATGGCCGTGGTACATCGACCCAGTGCGCTGGTGCTCCACGGGGTGCAATGGCCGTTCCGGGTTCTGGTCGAAATATACGCCCCCGTCAGAGACGGAGCAGATGCGGTCGTTCATCTCGGCGTGGCTCTCCCGCTCCCGCCCGTCTATCGTCGTCAGCCACTTGTAGTACTGGATGCCCGTGCTCTTGTATGTCTCCAGCGTCACGCGGCTGTTGAGCTTCCCCAGCTCCGTACGGGCGATGAGTTCCGCCCGGTGCTTGAATTGAGACGGCAGCTCTTTTTCGATCGCCTTTTCCAGCTGGTGCTTGTTCCAGCCCGCCTGTTTCGCACCGGCGACGATGACGGCCATCCGCGTCTTCTTCTGCGCGCAGGCCGACTTGCAGAGGTCCTGGAACGTGGCGTGCCACTCGTTCAGGACGCTTTCCGCCGTTCCCGGCGGGTAATACGGCGCGCCGATGATCATCTCGGACTGCCTGCTGAAGTTCTCGTGCGCCTTGCTGTCCGTCCGTCGGGCGATTTCCATCAGTTCGGTTTTGAATTTCTCTGACAGCTCCGGCTGGCTCTCGAAGAGGTCGAGCTGTTCGTCGGCGAAGGTGGAGAACCCGGACAGGGCCGCCTCCAGGAATTGCCCGTATATGCGCATGAACTCGGCCACGGTCTTCTGCTGCAGCTCCCGTTCCAGCCCCCTTGGGTAGAACTGCTGGGCGTTCATAGTCGGCCTGCGTCCTCGCTTCTTTCCAGCCGCCATGGCGGCCCGTGCGTATTCCTGGAATGCTCCCATCCGTCAGCCCTCCGCGTCCACAGAGAGTTCGAACGAGTGGCCGTTCTCGTATCCGGAGGCGGCGTACTTTTCCTGTTTCGCCCATGTACGTGAATACTCCCGCACCCGTGACGCGGATGCGCCCTTCGAGGTAGCCCTCGCTGGTACGGCGGAGTACGTTTGGCGGAAAAATCGCAAAGTCCTGAAAATTCATCGTGAAAAAAAAATAGCGGCTTTCCTGTAAAAAATCATAAAACACCAAAAAACACCAAAAAAGCCGCCGGCGGCGCGCCGGAGGTTCCTGCAAAAAACGCCCGGATTATTCCGGGCGGCATCCGCAATCCGTAGAATCCCTACTTCGCCGGAAGCATCGAGAACTTCCGCAGGTCTTTCAATGCCTGCAGGCAGTCCTTCGTGTCGTCCAGCATCCGGGATGACGAGAATTTCCCGCCGTTCTCCCGGATTTCAGACGCGATGCATTCCAGCTTTGCGCAGGTGGGCACTTTTTGGCATTTTTCCGGAGAGTTTTTATTCTTTTTAGTGCGTTTCGGTGCTTTTCAGTGCATTTGTTAGTTTTTGCGTGACGCCTTGATAATAAATGGCTGCTTTCATTTTTGGCGTTTTTCGGATAAAATTGCAATATGCAATTTCGGATTTTCTACTTTTGTCCCCATGATAGAATCCATTCTTTTAGGTCTTCTCCAAGGTCTTGCCGAATTTCTTCCTATTTCCAGTTCCGGGCACCTCGTTCTCGGCAAACATCTGCTGGGAATGCACGAAGCGGGCATGTTCTTCGACATTATGCTTCACGCGGGAACCCTGCTGTCCATTTTTGTCGTATTCCGCAAAAAAATTCTCGGCATTCTACTCGGCTGCCTTCGTCGGAATCCTGCGCAGCTCCGGGAAGCGGGCTACATCGTTCTCGCGTCTATCCCAACGGCTGCCATCGGTCTTGGATTTAAGGACGCCCTAGAATCGCTCTTCGAAAACCCTAGGGCAGTTTGTGTGGCGATTCTTTTTACAGGAACGCTTCTCTTCGCCTCCAAATGGGCAAAGACAGGAGCCAACCACCCCGAAGAAACGGGCGTACAAATGAACTGGTGGCGAGCGCTTGTCACGGGAACGGTTCAAGGCATCGCTTGCATTCCCGGCATCAGCCGCAGCGGTTCCACAATTAGCGCTATGCTATTCCAAGGCGTGAATCGAAAATATGCGGGCGAGTTCAGCTTTCTCATGAGCATTCCGGCAGTCGGTGGAGCCGCCCTGCTGGATCTTGTAAAATGGTTCAAATGCCAGACTTTCAACCCTATTGAAAATCCCGCGCTGGTGGAAAAATGCGCCAACAGCGGAGAGTTCACTCTCGCTCTGCTCGTCGGAATGCTGGTTTCGTTCCTCTTTGGCATCATCGCCCTCAAATGGCTAATGAACTTTGTACAAAAAGGCAAGTTCCACGTTTTCGCCTACTACCTTTGGACGGTGGGCATTCTCGGACTTTTCTTTATCGGGTAAAATTCTTCAAGATCTAAATATTCTTTTCGTTGCGAATTTGCAAGCTCATTGAATTTTCTTATCCATCTGTTTTGCCATCTTGAAAACCAAACGGCAGCCAGAATTTCAACGCTCGTAAAAAAAATATGCTAGCCCCGAAACGGCTTTACAAAATCCACCATCACACATGCCATCAACGAGTCGAGAAATCCCCGGCTTATCACGCCTATCGAAATCGCCAATGCGCTGGATATAAATCTTTCAGAACTCTTGGATTTATGCAGCCTTGAAAATATCCCAGCCCAGAACGTCAGAGCGAAAAACATAAGAAGCAAGCGCTAGTCATTTTTTTGCAGAAATTCCTCTGAATTCTAGCGACGGCAAAATCATTACAACGAATGCGGCCCCGCACCTTGCATCACTTTTTGCGGCACATCTTCGGCTTTGTCTAATTCATATTCGTAAGGCACCGAATCCAAAGTAACAGGAGTAGCTATCAAAGTATAGGGATCCGTGGTAATGTAGCGTTCTCCTAAGGCTCCGACATCTTTATTTCCCGTCACATTGTCGTATTCATTATTTCGAGCCACAATATTTGCGTAGATATTGTACATAAACAAATGCGGACTCTGTACCTCTTTAAAATAATTTCCTTCGATGAGAACCGATGCGTAAGAACCGACACCGATACAATATAAATTGCCAGGCGCATGATAATAATTATTGAAAACATGGGCGTTCCCGTACATCACGCGCGGCATACGCTCGTTCACCAGAGTGCTGAACCAGTTGTGGTGATAAGTGACTTTCAACTTGCCATAATCTTCTGGATGGTCGGCGGCACCGCTGCCAATCAAAGCGTTCAACCGGTGCGGATGATTTTTGTCGGTGTACCAAAATTTCACCCAAGAGACTGTGACATAACTGGATTGATTTGTAATATCCAAATTGCCATCTTCCGCATCCCAGATATTCAAGTGCGAAAGAAAAACATGATGCGAATTATTCACGGCAATGCCATCGCTTGGTCCCGGATTCGGGTAAGTACCGTGAATATTCAAATTGTAAATGATGACATTAGAAACTCCCGTGATGGCCAGCCCGCCATAAATAGTTGCCGAACTGTCTTTTCCCATAATGGTTTTATTCGCTGCGATGCGCAAACCGTAACCGTCTCCATCTGTAGTTTTAACCGTTCCCTTGACGACAACGACCTTGGCTTCCGCCGCCTGAACCGCCTTTTTGAAATCCGCAAAAGAAGAAACTTCAACCGTGTCCCCTCCCTCGCCGCCTGTAGTCACGCCGTTCACCATAGCATAACCATCCGGTACGATTTTCGGAATTGTTTTTTGGACAATGCGAAAAGAACCCTGCCGCTCTACCGCATTATATTCGCCGACAACTCGAATCGTATAAACATATAGGCCCGTGTCCGCTTCCGCTTTTCCCGAAAACGATATTGTCGATTTTACCGAATCCGTGACGGCCAAAATACCCGCGGGCACACCGGTAATTTTTATTTCTTTAGCATTGGGGCAATCAAAAAAATATTCCGTAATTGGCGCTCCCTGTTCCACAATTTGATTAGAACTTCCTGCTCCACGTTTTAAAATAGCCGCCAGCGGCAAAGAATCCAAAACAATGGAAAGCGAATCCACCGGTTGCGACACGACAAACGACTGCGACAAAAATCCCTCTTTAGAAACCACAAGCGAATCTTCAAAAATAGAGGTTTTCAAAAACAAGCGCGGCAAAGATTCGGAGGAGGCGTTCAAAGACTTCATTTCCAACGACGAACGCACAAAACGCCCTTTTAAATCAAAATTTCCCAGACGAACAAAACCATCTTTGAAAACGGGTTTTAAACGAGGATTTTCTACCGCAAAATTACTTTGACGCAAGACATCCGTTTCTTCTTGAAAGAGCAAAAAGTAGCCATTGGAATCCGTATAAGCATTCAAATGATTTTTCACTAAACGAACTTGGGCGTTTTCAATGGGAAAGCCCGCCAAATCTGCAACCATTCCCTCTAAGCGAATCTGCGGCGTCGCCATCGCAAATGTACAAAAGAAGGCAAGTAAAACGATAAATTTCCAAAACATAAAAAATCTCCGCATTTTCCCATAAATTATTTTCAACAACAAACACCAGAAAACTCCCTTCTATTTTCAGTTGTCCGCTGACAACTCTTCAAAATTTTAGGAATTATATACGCTCCTCCAAAGAGGCGCAATAAATTTTTTCACTTTTGAATCTGTAACCATAACGAGCAAAGATTGAATTTCTCATCATTCGCAATTCACTTTTCGTATAGCTGGATAATTCAGATTCATCAAATTGGCGTGAAGACAACTTTTTAAAGAGATTTTTATCAATCCCTTGTTGCGATTTCGTTGCAACTGTTCGCTCTTGATTTATATAACCTATTCTATTTAAATGTACAAACGAAGATATTTGCGGTTGAGTCATCCAAATAGCAACACCAAATATCGCGGCCTCTATAAATACAACCAGCAAGGCAATACCGGAACGATCCGTTTTCATTCCTATAATGCAATTGACTACCACAGAAACTGTACATAAAATAACGAACATCATCAATTCATTCTTATACGCAAGGCAACCCGCAAGTACAAGAATTATGTTCACGACAGAAAAGACATGGCCTCCTAAAGAACGAATGTGGATTGAATATTTCGTGGAGAAGCCAACATATCAATTTTAATGGAGCAGTCAAAATATTAGTTTGGCAATTCATGATTTTCTCATACATGCCATCCTTTTGCTCGCGAGCCCTGTCTGTAAAATTTTCATATTGACTTTCACTCCAAAATTCCCCAGAGGATTGACGTGACTTTCTTGCTATGTCCCTATTTTCTTTACGGAGATTTTCCATTTCCCGGCGAAGCTTATCATTTTCAGACTTATGCCGTTCTTCCGCACGGCGAGCACTACGCTCGGCTTCACGTCTTCTATTTTCTTCTTGACGTTTCGCTTCTCTGCGTTGCTCCTCGTCACGCCTTGTCCTCCGCTCATCTTCACGTCTTCTGTTCTCTTCCTGACGTTTCGCTTCTCTGCGTTGCTCCTCGTCACGCCTTGCCCTTCGCTCATCTTCCCGCCTTCTATTTTCTTCTTGACGTTTCGCTTCTTTTTTTTCTTTTTCACCTGGCCACCATTCTGGCGGATTTATCCCTGTAAACGTTCTGTTTATAGAACAATGTTTTATTCCTGGGTTTCTCGCTAGAAAGATTTCACGAGCTTTCGATTCATTGTTAACAGGCAGTTGTTCATACATTGGAATGGAAGCATCAATTTGGTATTTAACCCACATCATAAATCATATCTCCTTTGGAAGATGGTTTAAATTTCACCCCTAAGATCAGTCATTTTTTGGGTGATACCATACTTTTTTCTTAGGTCATTTCCCCCATTATGCTGTTGGTTGAAAATGCGGAGATAAGTTCCCCCAATTTCCTTCGTTTCTTCACTATCCAGTTTGTCGTGCTCAACCAATCGATATTCAATCTCTAGTCCGTCAATAAAATCATTTGTTCTCTTTTCTAAATTTTGTTCGCCGTAAATCTTTTTTACAACGGCTTCCACGCTATTGCGAAATGTAGAATGCGTTTGAACCGGGAACTTTCCGAATGGTGGATAGGATAGACCGGGGAACGTCCGGGGTTTCCGCCGGGATGCGTTGGCGTTCCTCTTGCATATAGATCTTCCGATTGGCCAGATTTTTCCGTTCCTCCTCGGACAGATCGTCAAAAGAAAATATCTCGCCCTTTTCCATTTCCATAGATGCGAGATGCTCCCGGAAATTTTCGGCTTCGTCCTCGGTTTGGAAAGGTTTTGAGACAACATGGAAATACCGGTCCTTGTCCTCGCCTTTTTCGACCACATAGGAAGGGATTCCCAAATCGGCCAGATGTTCGACTATCTTTTGCGCCTGATAATAAGAGCGTTCCTTTTTGACCGAAACAGCATAGGGCTTTTTTCCGAGACCTTTTCGATTTCGAAGCACCCCGCCAATACGCCCAAAACAAAACCTGCACAAATAATCTGCCGCATTCCCCGAAACGCCGTTTTGCAGCCAGCAGCAAAAGTAATCTTTCTAGAAAGTTCAAAAATGCTTTTCGATATTTTCACAACCCAAAAACGTAAAAAAAAAACAGATTGTCAAGATATTTTGAAAAATTTTATTTTCATTGCGTTTTGAACGCATCGCCGTCCGGAATCCCGGAAAGGCGACATTCGCCGCACGCACGCCTTTTCTTTTTCTACATTTACCCTATGTTTTTAGACGAAAAGACCATCGAAGTGCGTTCCGGCAAGGGCGGAAACGGGCTCAGCAGTTTTCGACGTGAAAAATTCGTTCCCCTCGGCGGGCCGGACGGCGGCGACGGCGGCAAAGGCGGAAGCGTCATCCTGCGGGCGAACGAGCAATACACCACCCTTTTGGACATGGGCAACCTGCACGTCTATAAAGCCAAAAACGGCGAAGACGGCGGCCCATCCAAAAGCACTGGAAAATCCGCCAAAGATCTGATTGTCGATGTTCCCTGCGGAACCCTCGTCAAGGACGGCGACGGGCACATTCTAGCGGACCTTACAGAACCGAACCAGCGCTGGATTGCCGCCAAGGGCGGGCGTGGCGGACTCGGCAATGTCCATTTTGTAACTCCCGCACTCCAGGGGCCCGAAAAAGCGACCCAAGGGCAACGAGGCGAACGTCGGGAACTCCATCTGGAACTCAAACTCGTCGCGGATGTCGGACTGGTCGGCTTTCCCAACGCCGGAAAATCCTCCTTGGTAAACAAGATTTCCAGTGCCCGCCCCAAAGTCGGCGACTACCCCTTTACCACTCTGGAACCGATTCTCGGCATCATCGCCGAAAATTCCCGAAGCTTTGTCGTCGCCGATATTCCGGGCCTTATCGAAGGCGCCAGCGAAGGTAAGGGACTCGGGCACGAATTTTTGAAACACATCGAAAGAACCTACGCGCTCCTCTTCGTCATCGACGCCTTTGACGAAAACGCCTGGAAAAATTTCCAGACCCTGCGCAAGGAACTCAAAAAGTTCCACCCCAAACTTGTCGAAAAGCCCTACGCCATCGCCCTGAACAAATCCGACCTGGGAATTGAAAAAGCGGAAAAAGCATTCTCCGCCAAAAAAGAAAAATTCATTTCGACTTCGGCAATCACCGGCGACGGCATTTCGGAACTGAAACGGATACTTTCCCAACTTGTTCCCGACAAGCGCAAAAAATCGTTCGGCTGGGGAAAATAAAATGAAAGCGTCCAAAAACAATTTGACCAAGAAAGACATCGTGGAAGAGATCGCCTCCCGCGCCGGGCTTGCACAAGTCGATACGAAAGTCATCGTGGAAAATTTTTTGGATGCGATTTCACAGGCTCTCATCAACGGGGAAAATATCGAACTGCGCGGTTTTGGCCGATTCAAACTCCGGATGCGTGGAGCGCGGAAAGCGCGAAACCCGCGAACAGGCGAACCCGTCGATGTCAAAGCCCAGATTCGCCCCGTTTTTGAAGCCAGCCGGGAACTGAACAAAATTTTCGATTCCAAGTCTTCCGACAGCGAATTTATCGAAAAAATAGAGAACGAAGACGGATATGGCCAATAATCAGAATATTTCCAAAACGCCTACGATAGTCAATCGCAAAGCGCAGCACCTCTACTTTATCGAAAGCCGCTTTGAAGTCGGCATTGTACTCGTCGGTTCCGAAATCAAATCCATCCGGGCTGGCAAATGCAGCTTCAGCGAAGCCTGGGTCGAAGTTTCCAAAGACAAAAACGAACTCTGGCTGGTCGGCGCGCATATCGACGAATATTTTTTCGCGAAAAGATTCGGGCACGAACCCCAGCGCAAGCGCAAATTGCTCGCGCACGTCTCCGAAATCCAAAAGATGCGCAAAGCGACGGAACTGAAAGGGCTCACTCTGATTCCTTTGAAACTCTATTTTAAACAACGATACGCCAAACTCGAAATAGGAATATGCCGAGGCAAAGATCAAAGAGACAAGCGTGCGGACGTCATCGCCCGGGACGAAAAGCTCGCCATCGCGAGAATCGTCAAAGCCGGTGGAAGGCACTAGTCCTCGCCCTGTTCGTTCTTTTAGGCTTCTCTTACGGAGAGGACGGCAGCGTGCGCCTTGCCAAAAAGAACGGCGTCTGGATGCTCGCCATCGAAGAGCTTTCCAAAGCGGAAGGGCTTACGGCCACGCTGGACCCGACCTTGCGCCGATTCAAAGCCGAAGGCAAAGATTTTTCATGCTCGTTCGTTCTCGGATTTTCCTACATCTACGCCAACGGGAAAGCGCTCCGGCTGAGCGAAGCTTCCACTTATGAAGAAGACGCCGTATGGACTCCGGCCAAAGAAACCGCCGACATTTTTAGCGCGGCTTTTTCCAAAGCCTATCTTCTTGACACCGCCAATCAAATTCTGAAAATTCCGGTCCAAGAAACCGTCGAAAATTCTAGCGTAGTGGTCCAGACGCCTTCCGCCGCGGCTCCGCAAACCGAGCAAGTTCTTTCAAAACCCGAGCCGCCCCCAAAAGCGCAAGTGCCTGAGGCCCAAGCCAAGGCAAATGCCTCGCCAACGCCAAAAACAAAAACGGAATCGCCCTCCAAATCCACGTCCGTCGCCCCGAAAAAGAACGCACCCGCCGGATCCCGCGAAGTCAAGACCATCATCATCGATCCCGGACACGGTGGAAAGGACCCCGGAGCCATCGGGCTGATTTCAAAGGAAAAGGACATCGTTCTAGCCGTCGCCCTAAAACTGAAAAAAGAACTTTCCGCCAAAGGATTCAGCGTCAAACTGACCCGGAGCACCGACGTATTCATCCAGCTCTCCGAACGTCCGCAACTGGCGAACAAATGGAACGGCGACCTTTTCATCAGCTTGCACTGCAACGCCATCGACGGCAACAAGGAACGCAAGAAAAAAACAAAGGGATTCCGAATTTACGTGCTGCGCGACCCAGAAAGCGAAGAAGACCGCGCCATCGCCCGGCGGGAAAACAAAGTCGCCAAGACCTACGGCGATAAAAATACCAAAGACGAACTTTCGCCCCTCGACTGGCTGAAAATCCAGGCCCGCTTGGAGCAGTACAAACACGCAAGCTACATCTTTACCGAAAAAGCGATTCACACTTACGAAAGCGGGAAAATTTCTAAAATGGGTTCGGGTGCCGGCGGTGCGGGATTTATGGTTCTGGTCGGGGCATTCATGCCAGCCACTCTTGTCGAACTGGGATTTATCAGCAACCCCGAAGAAGAAAAATACATGAATTCCGAAAAAGGCCAGCAGGAAATGGCAAAGCGACTGGCCCAAGGCGTCGAAGCCTATAAAAAAGCGATCGACGAATATCTGAAAACGCTATCGCGATAATCGTCTGCGAAGCGGTGGAGGTGCGCTCACGAACAAGAAAGCCTCTCCTTCTGACCAAAATGGAAAGGCTAGTTGCCTGCAGTTAGTGCTCTGTGTTTAAGGGGCACGCTATTTCCTAATCATTTGTGACTAATCACCAAATACTTTTTCCTCGATGCCGGTTAGTTCGCTTCGGCTTCGCTTGCTTCGGAGCCACTCGGCAACGGCAGCAACTGGTTTGTGTGCTTTCGGCTACGCTCAGAAACCGAATTAAAATACGTTTGGCAACCGCGGTTAGTGAGCGAAGTCGAACTAACCAACTAGCTGCCCTTTGACAAGTTCAGAGACCTTCAAGAAACGATATTTCGCGATCCAAACACTTTTCTTGTTTGTACGTTCCAGCGCAATTTCTCGCTTTATTTGGGTAAAGTAATCCCCATCATCGTCATTGCGAACGTTGCGATTACGACACTTGGCCACTTGTAGTCCAAAAGACGTGATCCACTGCGTGGAAAAGCAATCTTTTTCAAAGGGAACGACATTCTAGAGCAGAAACTTTTCGCAAAGTGAATTTTTTTCACAGGCTGCTCTCACCTATTAAAAAGTCGCCCCCGCTGAAGCTCATTCAATTCCATCTGTTCTAGAATTATTCCGAGAACGTAAACGGAATCGTTACCGTCGTATTTCCCGACTTGACCTTGCTAAAGGTCCAGTGCTTTACCGTATTCTTCACCGCCTTGTCGAATTCAGCAAAGCCTGTCGACGAAGAGGCGACGGAGATGCTGATAATATCGCCGCCCGAAGCAATCGTGAAGCGAAGCGTCACCTTGCCCGAGAAACCCGGCTGTTTTTTCAAGTACTTGTTGTAGATATGACGAAGGCCCGGCGTACGCTGACGGACAACTTTCATAATATCCGCCACAGAACGAGAGCCTCCAGAACCCATATCAATATCACGAGCCGACGGCGTCTTGATATTGCCCTTGGCACGTGTAGCTATGCCGCCACCGCCTCCACCGAGAAGTACACCAAGCCCATCGTAACCATCGTCAGTCGCGTGACGGCTATCGCTCAAAGAGTTTTTCCCCTCCATCAAACCATCCGAAGTTTTCCGGATTTTCGTCTTCGGGAGTTTCCTGCCATCATAAGGTTTCACCTTGTCATTTCCAAACTGCTCATGGAAAGAATTGCGACACATCGAGCCATTCGCATCTTTCACGTTCTTTTCATCAACAAGAATTCCCAATTCATCGTACTCTGAAATTATCGCTAAAGACCGACCGGGTATGCATGCTATTTGTTTCATCAGAATTACATCGCCGCATAGAATGATCTCGTTCCCGTCAGAATCCTCTTCTACATAAAAAGCAGAACACTGGCGTTCAGCATACCGCTCGCTCAATAGTTCTCGACTATAAATATATTGACGCATGGATTTCGTATTAAATATCACTCCGTCGAGATCCTCATATCCAATACATTTATAGGTTACCCCTTTGGAAACGCACTGATTGGGAACGCCTCCCGTGGACTTCACAAAATCATCAAGTTCATAATAAATCGGCTCCGAAGCAAAAACCAGGGAAATCAAACAAAAAATTGAAGGGATTAGGCATTTCATTCCTATAATATAACCATTTTCTTACGTTTTGCCGTATTTTCTAAACCCGTATTTCACCGTTCCGCGTGGCAGCCTGAAAAATAAATCAAGCAGCGCATACCCGCTGGAACGAAGACGTAGAATGCGGCTTTTGAACAATTCAATAAGCCCGACAAAACCGAACCCCCAAAACACAATTTTCAAAACATAAAAATCGCCCCGTTAAAAACGGGGCGATTTCCACATTCTTTGCCAAGCTAAATGCCAGAGAGGTCGCGAACGGCTCCTTTGTCTGCGCTGGACGCCATCTTCGCATAAGCCTGCAATGCTTTGGATACAAGGCGGTTTCGCTTTTCCGGCTTCCAGGCGTTGGCCCCGCGGGCTTCCATTTCTTTTCGGCGGTCAGCAAGTTCCGCATCGGTAAGACCCACATTGATCGTGCGATTCGGAATATCGATTTCGATCATATCGCCCGTCCGGACAAGCCCGATATTGCCCTTATTCGCCGCTTCGGGAGAAGCATGCCCAATGGAGAGGCCGCTCGTTCCGCCCGAAAAACGCCCATCGGTCAAAAGCGCACAGCTCTTTCCCAAATGGCGACTTTTCAAATAGCTCGTCGGATAAAGCATTTCCTGCATTCCGGGGCCGCCTTTGGGACCTTCGTAACGGATCACGACAACATCGCCCGCTTTCACCTTGTTCCCGAGAATCCCTTCGACCGCTTCTTCCTGGCTTTCAAAAACGATAGCCGGGCCGGTAAACTTCAAAATGGATTCATCAACTCCCGCGGTTTTCACAATGCAGCCGTCAATCGCCAAATTGCCGTAAAGAACCGCAAGTCCGCCATCTTTGGAATAAGCGTGCGCCCCATCGCGGATGGCGCCATGTTCCCTATCCAAATCCAGCGAGTCGTAATGGAAATTTTGCGAGAACGCCGAAATGTTAAACTTCCGGCCCGGTCCCGCGAGATAGCGATTTTTCACCTCTTCCGAAGGATTTTTCATCACGTCATTTTGATCAATAGCGTCGCCAATCGTTTTGGCATGCACCGTAAGCGCGTCGCGATGTATCAGTCCCATGCGATCCAGTTCCGCCAGAATTCCCAAAATACCGCCAGCGCGGTTCACGTTTTCCACGTGAATATTGTGCACGGTCGGTGCCACCTTGCAAATGCACGGCGTGTTGCGGGAAAGGCGGTCGATATCCTTCATGGTAAAATCCACCTGCGCTTCCTGAGCCACGGCGAGCAAATGGAGCACGGTGTTCGAGCTGCCGCCCATCGCAATATCCAAGCGCATCGCATTTTCAAACGCCTTCTTTGTCGCAATGGAACGTGGCAATACGGATTCATCGTCTTCGTCGTAATAGCGATGGCAAAGTTCCACAATGCGGCGGCCCGCCATTTCAAAGAGCTTTTTCCGTTCCGCGTTGGTCGCCACAATCGTCCCGTTTCCGGGCAGGCTAAGTCCAATCGCTTCCGTCAGGGAATTCATCGAGTTGGCGGTAAACATCCCGGAGCAGCTGCCGCAAGTGGGGCAAGCCGCTTTTTCAATCGCCGCGGAATCCTCGTCGGAAATGGAATCGTCCGCAGAATCGATCATGGCGTCAATCAAATCCAAAGCCCTGTCCGAGCCATCCTTTTGCGTGACATGCCCGGCTTCCATCGGACCACCCGAAACAAACACCGCCGGGATATTCAAACGCATCGAAGCCATCAGCATTCCCGGAGTCACCTTGTCGCAGTTGCTAATGCAAACCAGGCCATCCGCACAGTGGGCGTTCGCCATGTATTCCACGCTGTCCGCAATCAATTCGCGAGAAGGAAGGCTGTAGAGCATTCCGCCGTGACCCATTGCAATGCCGTCATCCACGGCTATCGTATTCATTTCTTTGGGAATGCCTCCCGCCTTGCGAATCTCCTCGGCGACAATCTTGCCGACTTCGCGCAGGTGGACATGCCCCGGAACAAATTCCGTGAAGCTGTTTACAATAGCGATTACAGGTCTTCCAAATTCTTCGGGCTTTGTGCCTGTCGCAATCCAGAGCGCACGAGCGCCAGCCATTTCGCGACCATCAATCGTCTTTTTAGAACGCAAATCTTTCATGTTTTACCTCTTGTAGATTCCGCAGAAATTATAGAAAACTTGATAGAACAAATCTTTGATACAGATTTTTCACGCCTATTTTGGCGTCTCTAAAAATTCATTTTCCAATCGGTTGCAGCCCTTCGATTAGTTCGACAAACGGTTGCTGAGCCTGTCGAAGCACACGAATCACTATTTCTTCTCCAAAGCAATTTTTTAGAGGCCGCCTTTTTATAGATTATACACTATGAAAGAAAAAATTCTGCAATACATCAAAAGTTTCAACTGGAAACTGCTTTTCATATTTGCAGCCGCCTGCATCCTCCTAGCCATCATCAACAATTTCCGAGTCGGCGAAGATCGCTCCGTCGAATGGATTGGCACGCAGAAAGTCATGGAAAAACCGGAGGGCTTTTAATGCGCAAGCACATTTTTGCCGCCGCTCTCCTGCTGATTGCCACTTTTCTTGTCGCCGTTTCCGTCGCCGAAGTCGCATTCCCGGAATCCTTTTTGACTTTTACCGATAAAGAATTTCTCATTGAAAAATTCCCCAAAATCTGGAAATACAACATCCACGTTGGATTGGCTTCGCTGGCGCTCGGCATATTGCTCGTCGTCCCCGCCTACAGAAAGGACAAGGATTTTACCATCAAAGGTCTGGAAACCCTGTTCCGAATCGGCATCGGCGGCATGTTCGTCTTCGCGAGCATTTTCAAAATCCAGGATCCCAAGCAATTCGCCACCCTGGTCGCGCAATATCAGTTCTTGCCGGACTTCATCAACAATTTTTTCGGCCTGGTCTATCCGCAATTTGAATTGTGGTTCGGGCTCGCCATGATTTTTACGCCATTCATCAAGGAATCCGCCCTGGCCATTTTCTGGATGTTCGTCTCGTTCATCATCGCGCTGACCTGGGCGCTCGCCCTGGATTTAGGAATCACCTGCGGCTGCTTTGAACTGGAAGGCGCGCAAAGCAAAAGCGAAGCGTGGACCGCCCTCATCCGCGATCTGATTCTCATCGGCCCGACATTCTGGCTGACGCTCCGCCCGAACCGGAGCATCATCGGCATCTGGAAAAAATAAGTTCCCAAATGGATTCTTTTGCCAAGGTGAAAATCGGGCGAAATGAAAATTTGAAAAAAACTTGGGCGTGCCCCGCCTTGCGGGTCGGCGAGCTACGGGCTAGCTTCCAGTCGGTGCTTCGCACTGGCGCGAAATTTTCCAAGGCAAATCCCGCGCCACCCTCCGCATGCCTCACGCGATAAAGCAAAAAAATATTTTCCCGCGCAGACTTTCAAAACGGAAAAGCCGGGGAATCGCCCTCTCAAGCAACAATATGATTGGCACGGTTATTGCATATTTGTTCGCGAAATCAACAAGAACCCGGCGCAACGTCTCATTTTGAAACACTGCACCGTATAAAATGGAGACACTAGAACATGGCAACCGAAAAAAAAGAATTTCAAACCGAAGTTCAAGACCTGCTACATTTGATGATCCATTCCTTGTACAGCAACAAGGAAATCTTTCTCCGCGAGCTGATTTCCAACGCCGCGGACGCCCTTGACAAACGCCGCTTCCTCTCCCTTTCCGATGCGAGTTTGCTCCCCGTCGGCACCCAGCTGCAAATCGATCTTTCCGTAAACAGCACCAACAAAACGCTGACCGTCGAAGACAACGGAATCGGCATGAACAAGGAAGATCTGATAAGCTGCCTCGGCACCATCGCCCGCAGCGGCACCAAGCACTTTGTGCAAAATCTGAAAGACGCCGACAAATCCAGCGTGGATTTAATCGGACAGTTCGGCGTCGGCTTTTATTCCGCCTTTATGGTCGCAAACAAAGTCGAAGTGCTTTCACGCAAAGCCGGCGAAGAATCCGGCTATCTTTGGAGTTCGGACGGAACGGGTTCCTACGAAATTTCCGATATGCCCAAGCAGGAAGTCGGCACAAAAATCACCCTCTACTTGAAAGACGGCGAAGACTTCCAGGAATTTTCCTCGGAATGGAGCGTGGAATCCATCGTCCGCAAATACAGCGAGTTCGTTTCCTACGGCATTTTCCTGCACCACGAGCCGACGAAAAACGACAAAGGCGAAATGGAGACAAAAGAACCGACGCGCCTGAACGACAAGCCCGCTCTTTGGCGTCAAAGCGAAAAAGAAATTTCCGAACAGCAATACAAGGATTTTTACGCGACGGTTTCCCACGAAGGCGGCGAGCCTCTGGCCTGGAAGCACTCCCACGCCGAAGGCTCCCAGGAATTCTGGACGCTGACTTATATTCCTTCCAAAGCACCGTTCAACATCTGGCAGAACGACCGCATCAACGGCTTGAAGCTTTACGTCAAGAAAGTCTTCATCATGGACGACTGCAAGGATTTGCTCCCGCCGTGGCTCCGCTTTGTGCGCGGCGTCGTCGATTCCGAAGATCTGCCGCTGAACGTCTCCCGTGAAATTCTCCAGTCGAACAAAATCATCACGACGATTCGCAAACGCGTCATCAAGGACGTTCTCGACAAACTTTCCGAAATGCAGACCCAGAATCGGGAAAAATACGAAGCCTGGTGGAAAGAGCTCGGCATGGTTCTCAAGGAAGGCTTCTACATGAACTGGGAACACTTGGACGAACTCAAAAAGCTTACGCTTTTCAAATCGACAAAATCCGGCGACAAGTTCACAAGCCTTGAAGAATACGTGAAAAATATGCCGAAGGAACAGAAGGAAATCTACTTCCTCATCGGCGAAAACAAAGAAGCGATTTCGGCAAGCCCGATTCTCGAAGCCTACAAGAACAAGAATTTTGAAGTCCTGCTCCTTTCCGATCCGATTGACGAATTTATGATGAACGCCCTCACCGAATTTGAAGGGAAAAAATTCCACGACATCAGCCGGGGAGACGTGGATTTCGAAAAGACCGAAGAGGAAAAAAAGTCGGAAGAAGCTTCCAAAGCGGAATACAAGGATCTTTGCAGCGAATTGCAAAAAATCTTGGACGCAAACATCAAGGAAGTCCGGGTGTCCAGCCGTCTGAAAGACAGCCCCTGCTGCCTCGTCACCGACGAAGCCGCAATGAGCCACCACATGGAACGCATGATGGCCGCCATGGGACAGGGAGTCACCAAGTCCAAGCGCATTCTGGAAATCAATCCGAATCATCCGATTTGCAAAATGCTCAAGGACAAAACAGCCAATAAGGAAGCCCTGGAAGACTGGCCGAAAGCCCTTTATGGACAAGCGGTTCTTGCCGAAGGTTCCCAACTGGAAAATCCGGGAGAATACGTTCAAGCCATCACAAAGCTGCTTTCCGCCCAAATTCACTAATCGTCAAAAATACAAACACACAATGCCGTCTTATATTTCTATATAAGGCGGCATTTTTTTAAGCAGACCGCCATTGCGCAAAATGGCAGAAATAAAGCACCTCCTTTCAACATACCTTATGGCAACTGAAATGACCCGTTCTGAAAACCGTTGGATTTTAGCACAAAAGCAACTCAAAGAAATCTTTGGCTTCACCTCTTTCCGTCCTGCGCAAGAAGCCGTTATTCGCCAGATTTTTGAAAATAAAGACACGCTAGCCCTCTTGCCAACCGGCGGTGGAAAATCGATTTGCTACCAGATTCCCGCGCTGGTAAATCCGGGAACTTGCATCGTGGTTTCTCCCTTGCTCGCCCTTATGAAAGACCAGGTGGACAACCTGCGAGAAAACGGAGTTGCCGCCGCAGCGCTCAACAGCCAACTTTCCAAAGAAGAGAGCGCACGGATTCGAAGCGAAGCCATACAAGGCAAGCTAAAATTGCTTTACCTCTCACCAGAACGCATTCATTTTGAAATGCACCAGATGCTGCCCAAAATGAAAATTTCGCTATTCGCCATCGACGAAGCGCATTGCATTTCTCAATGGGGACATGATTTTCGCCCCGAATATGCCGAATTGCATGCCCTGCGTACACAATTTCCCCAGATTCCGCTGCTCGCCCTAACCGCCACCGCCGATTCTGCAACGCGCAATGATATTCTCGAACAGCTTTCCATCCCTAAAGAAAATACGATTCTTTCCAGCTTTAACAGGCCCAATCTCCATTTAGCGGTAAAGGTCAATTACCGCAAGCGCGAAAAAATACAGCAAATCATCCGTTTCATTCAAAACCACAAAAGGGAATCCGGAATCATCTATTGCCTTTCTCGACGAGGAACGGAATCCGTAGCCAAAGAACTTTCGCAAAACGGCTTTCGGGTTGCCGCATACCACGCCGGCCTGGAAACCGAAGAACGCATCCGCATACAAGAAGATTTTTTGCACGACCGCATCCAAATCATCTGTGCAACAACGGCTTTTGGAATGGGAATCGACAAGCCCGACATCCGCTTTGTTATCCACTTCAACACTCCCAAAAATATGGAAGGCTATTACCAGGAAATCGGAAGAGCCGGACGGGACGGAATGCCTTCGGACACTCTCCTTTTTTATTCCGACAGCGATATGGTTCAGCTGGCCAAATTTGCGGAAGAAAGCGGAGAACAAGAACTTCAAATTGAAAAATTGCACCGCATAGAACATTATGCGACAAGCCCCATTTGCCGTCGGCGCATTCTCTTGAGCTATTTCGGGGAAACTTTTGACCACGACTGCAACAACTGCGACATTTGCGAGCACCCGCCCAAGCGTTTTGACGGAAGCATCCTTGCCCAAAAAGCCTTGTCCGCCATTTTTCGCACCCACGAAAAAGAGAACTCTCAAACCATCATCGATATCCTCTGCGGAAAACGCCACGCGGCAATTCTAGAAAAGCACTACGACGCATTAAAAACTTTTGGAGTTGGAAAAACGACTCCGACCGCCAAGTGGGCTGCCTATCTGATGCAGCTCATTCATTTGGGTGCCATTGAAAAAAGCTACGCACCCAGCCAGCATTTGTCCATTACGCCTTTCGGAAAGGACATCCTTTTTGGCAAGAGGAAAATTGAACTGGCATTGGTTCGCGAACAAGAAGAACTTTCCAAGCCGTTTCTCGTCGAAAAATCCAGACCTTCCAGCAAAGACGATTTTCTTTTTCAAGAACTGCGTCAGCTCCGCATGGAGCTGGCCCAAAAAGAAGATGTTCCGGCATATATGATTTTCAACGACAAAGTCCTTTCAGAAATCGTACGCCAAAAGCCCATCTGCATGGAAGAATTTGCCGATATTCCCGGAATCGGTTCGTTCAAGCTCAAAAAATACGGGCAGATTTTCGTTCAGAAAATCTGCCAGCTGTTATAAAACGTTACTTGACGTCTGGGCGTCGATAGCCCCATTTTGTGAGGATATTGTCGTCATCCCGACGGATAGAGCCGCGTTTCAAATCGGGCAAGTCGCATTGCAAAACCGAACGGATTTTAACATCCGATTTATAGATGTATGTTCCCGTACCAAGTTTACGTCCATCCTGGGCTTTTAAATAGCCCTCTTCATCCGGTTTCAATTCAAAATACAGCTGGATTCCTCCCGTCGCATCGATATGCTCCGTAGAAATGTTTTGTTTAAAGCTGTAATCGCTTACGTAGTCACCTAAAGTCGTGAAGAACCAAATCCGAAGATGGATTGTCGTCGTATAAAGACTGGCAGCGGCTCCTAAAGAATCATAGGCTTTTTGGAAATCCACAGAACAATGGTTTTCTATAAAATCATGGACTTCTATTTTTTTACGGTTCCAGCCGCCACCGCTATCCAAAGAAACATACCCGTTTTCCAAAATACTCGAAAGAGTCGAAGATGTTCCCGTCTGATCTACAGCTGGAGCTTGCGCCGTAATGTGAAGTGTCGAACCCAAATGCTCACCCGAAAGTCCCTCATAAGGTTCTTTAAATGAACCCGGAGAAACTCCGCCTTTAGAACCCGCCTGAGTCTCTTCTTCTTTTCCGGTTTTCACATTCACAACACTCAAAGCGAAAGAAGTTCCCGGCTCACTGTTTGAAGCTGCCGTAAATTTATCGACCCGCTTCGGATCCGAAGAAACAAGAGTGTTTTCCATTTCCACGTTAATCAATTTACCCGCTTTCAAAATCACCACAACCGTGTCCGAGGTTTCATTTCCAGCCTTATCGCGATAAGTCCGAACAATGAGATTCTTTCCTTCGTTTAACCCCTGATACTGCAATGTGTCTTGTTCAATATCATTGACAACCCACTTGACAGCAACAGAAACATTGCTCGTTACAAGCAGATTCTCCGGAGAAAGGATTTTAACCTTTGGCGGATTTGTATCCACAATAATCGCTGTAGTCGCCGTAGCCGAATTGCCGTAAGAATTCGTGAACGTATAAGCGACATTGTAAATCATATTGCCGTCAGAATCCGTCACATGAACGCCTTTTGAATTAACCTGATAAGAAATGACCACTTCATAAGAAGAATGCACATCGGCTCCCATTGCCGTTTTCGTATAGCTGACCGAGTAAAGTACATTTCCATCAGAATCCGTTTTCACTGTTCCCAAAGCGTCAACCGTATAGGAAAGCGTCACCTGTTTTCCATCGATATCTTTGTAAGTGTAGGCGACTTCGTAAAATTCTTCGCCATTTTCATCGACCAGACGCTTGCCATCGGCATCCGTCCAATACGACACTTTGACAATCGTCCCATTTGAAGTAGTATCCCAATAACTGACCTGGATACGATCTTCGCCAACAACGGAATGTTTTACAGGCACGCTCGGCGACAAATCCGATTCATCGACAAGAATGACTTTTCCCACCGTTTTTTCCGCAGTTTCGATTTGCGATTTTGTGACTGTCGCTGTGCCCAATTCCACCTTAAAGGAGGACTCGCTTTGAACAACCTTGCCTTCCGAAGAATCCGAAACGACAACGGTGACAAGAGCCGTATTGGAACGGATGTAACTGGCCGTATCATCGGCATCTTTGAGTTCCACAATGGTCACGCCGCTTGGGTCGCCCGTTTTATCATTGGAGGCACTTACCGAGACTTCCGGAATTTTCGTACTCAAGAAAATGACGACTTGCGCGGAACCATCCTGATAAGAAACGTTCACCACATTCTTGCCTTCGCTAGCAACAACCGTGCTGTCCAATTCTCCGCTCGGAGTCGTCCATTTGATGTAAGTCTTCGGATTATTCGTATAAATCGTGTCCGGTTTAACCCAACAGGAATCCCCCGATTCCGCATAAGTGATTTCCACTGTTTCCAAGACATTGCGAACCCGAATCGTTACAGAAGCCGTATCTTTGAGTCCATCCGGATCCGAAACAACAACTGAAATGGAATATACCGAATCCTTTTCGTAATCCAGAATTTCATCTTTTTTCAAAGAAATTCTTCCCGTTACAGAGTCGATTTGGAAGAGGCCGCTGGTGTCCTTTTGCACAGAGAAATGCAAAGGATCGCCGTCCGGATCGGCGGCAGACCCATTTGTCGAAGCGGCACAGCCGCGACATTCTTCGTCGATGGAAACCGTCACATCTTGAATCACAGGCTTTTCATTGACATTCTGCACCTGGACAGTGACCGTTGCCGTATCCGAAAGTTCCCCATCCGAAACTTCGACCAAAACCGTATAAGAATTTTTCGTTTCATAATCCAAAGAGCCTTTCAGTGTCACAATTCCCGTTTGGGCATCTACCGCAAAAGTAGCGGATTCCGTCAAAATTTTATAGGAAATCGTCCCGAAAGCAGGATTCAGCACATCCGGGTCGGAAGCTTCTATTTCGCCCAGAACATCGCCTTTTTTCGCATTTTCCGCAATCGTGAACGTCGTATCCGCTACCGTCGGCTTTTCGTTCACATCCTGCACGCGAACGACGACCTTTGCCGTATCCTTGAGTCCGCCGGCATCCGAAACTTCGACCAAAACCGTATAAGAATTTTTCGCTTCGTAATCGAGCGCGCTGTTCAAAGTGAATTTGCCGCTCTTGGAATTTATCGCAAAAGTCGCGGTCTCGTTCAGCAATTTATAGGAGAGCGTACCAAAAGACGAAGTGGAAATATCTGGATCTGACGCCAGAATCACACCGAAAGCAAAACCTTTCGCCGCCGTTTCCGCCACCGTGAATACCGTGTCAACCGCTGTCGGCTTTTCGTTCACATCCTGCACGCGAACGACGACCTTTGCCGTATCCTTAAGTCCGCCGGCATCCGAAACTTCGACCAAAACCGTATAAGAATTTTTCGCTTCGTAATCGAGCGCGCTGTTCAAAGTGAATTTGCCGCTCTTGGATTCGATGGCAAATGCGCCCGTCTCGTTCAGCAATTTATAAGTGAGATTCCCAAATTTTGCCTTGTTCAACGTGTCAGGATCCGATGCCTGAATAACACCGAAAGCAAAACCTTTCGCCGCCGTTTCCGCCACCGTGAATACCGTGTCAACCGCGGTCGGCTTTTCGTTCACATCCTGCACGCGAATCACAACAGGAATCGTGTCCGAATTCAACGAACCATCCGTTGCATACACATAAATGGTATATTCGATTTTTTTAGATTCGTAATCCAGAACATTTTTCTTCAAGGTGATTTTTCCCGTCACCGCATCCAAGCCAAAAAGCGACGTATCGCCCGAAGCTATATAATAATGCACCACATCGGCGGGTTGCTTGTCCGTAGCATGAACAACTCCGATAGAATCTCCCTTGGGACTGTGTTCATCTTCCTTAAATTCATACGAGGATGTATCGAATTGCGGAGCGGTATTGGCATCGGCATCTTTGACTGTCAATGAAAAATACCCGGCGCGTTTGTTTCCTTTCAAAACAGCTCCGCTCATATTGAATACATACAATTTAAAAGTCTCGTTTCCTTCAATCAGATTGTCTTTTTTCGGCGTCACCAAAACCTGTTTTCGAGGTTCGGTTTTTCCCGAACTGAACTCCACAATTCCAGAATCCCCCGAAACAACGCCGTTTGTCACCGTACAAATCGGCATTCCCGCAGTTTCAAAATCCGCTTTGTTCGCCAAAAGGGACGCATTGCTGTTCGCAACATCGCTTAGGACAAAGCAATAATTGAAAACGACTGCAGTAATCGGGGCATCCGACAAGGTGATTCGAGCATTCTGAGCGACACCGTTTTCCAAAAAGACGCCAGAACCCATCGCCGTCGGATCGATATCCAATACAGGCGGATCAAAGGGCACATAGCGAAAATCTTTTGCCGAAAAATCCGCATCAATATAAATGACTTTGGCAAGCAACTGCCCCGCAAAATTGGTATGCTGAGCAAAATTGATCGTGCCGCCCGAAATGAAAGTTCCCTGAATTGCTTTTTGCCCCGCGCCAAAATTAATGTCGTTGGGCGTATAGAAAAGCAGATTGCCCTGATACTCGGAATTAGAAACGCTGACCAAATTTGTCGTATTCCAAGTCGAATTCGATGCGTTCCAATCATCTAACGAAGACGCTTCTGCAACAGATATATTGTTATGGTCGGTTCCACCAAGACCTACAATCGATTCTTTGACAAAAATTTTGGTCAGACGCCCGCCCGGAGGCATAACGACGACAAGTTTTCCGTTATTGGAAAAATTTATCGATTGGACAAAGTAATTAAAAGAATTGGAATCCGTCGCCGAATAAGGCGGGACATGGATATACGAAGTCTGGGAATTTGTCGCATTCAAAGGAGAATGATAGACTGTGGTTTTCTGAACGTTGGAATCCAGTGTAGGAACGTCCAACGTCGTATCCACAGCAGGAACGAGATCCGTCGATTGGCATTCCGCAGCACTTAAAATTTTGCCTTTGAGCCCTGCCTCCGTATTTGAATTATAACCGCCGTCCAAACAGAGATTTCCATAAAAGGCGTTCTGTTCACGCCCATTGGGAGAAACATCAAAAGACTTCAAAAACCGAACCGGTCCCGTCAAGGTATCCGATCCATCTCCGTTAGAAAAAAAGCCGCCAAAAAGCGCCGGGCCGCCGAGAAAATGTCTCGTGTTTCCGCCCATTTTAAAGTTGCCGGTTGCGCTGCCCGAATAGCCGACAGAGTCCGTAATGAAAACGTTCTGCCCTTTGAAGATGATGCCATCGCCATTGACACCACGGGCAAACAGCTTATACTTGACCAGCAAATTCCAAGCATCCAGCTGAAGAGCGGAATCTCCGGGATTCTTCACCGAATAGAACCGCAGCGGAAATATCGTTTTACCGAATGTCGTTTCCGCATTCGCTCCACAGACCAGCAAGACCAGTCCCAACACCCAAATTTTCCAAGTTTTCTTCACCATAACACATCCACCCTAGAAAAATTGAAGAATTTTTCAGTATAAATAAAAAAATATATATAATTTTTGTAAACATTCAAGGTCTCTCTGGCAAGAACAAAGCCATCTAACACCTCATCGCGTTAAAGCGGGATTTAATGTGCGCTATTTTACGCTAGTTTGAAAAACTTCCCTTTTATTCCCCCAAAATCCGAAAAATTTTCTATGTTTTGTAATCCCTAGACCCCTATCAATGATTGTTTGCGGGCACCCCGCCAGGGCGAAAGCAGCAACGGACTTGTGAATTTTTATGTGAAAGGGCAGTCTAGGGATTTTTATTTTCTCCCTTTTATTGTGCCAAGCTTCGGCATCAAACGGAATTTCTCTTTATAATGATTCTTTGGACCTTGCGACATACCAAACCCTACAACCCGAAAGAAGTCTGTTACGGTCGCTCGGACTTTGAGGTGGCTCCCTCATTCACAGAGGAATATCCTCCGGCAGTTCAAGTTCTCCGTGAAAATTGTCGAGCGCAGAGGATTTATTCCAGCCCTTTGCAGCGTTGCCGAAAACTCGCCGAAAAAGTCGCCGAAGCGATAAAACTCCCCGTTCAATATGCCGACGCGCTTTATGAATTGAATTTTGGCACTTGGGAAAATGTTCGACTAGATGCCGTTCCCAAAGAAGAAATGCGGGCATGGAAAGCCGACTTGCGCGGATACCGCTTTCCAGAAGGCGAATCTTTTCACGACATGGATGTTCGGGTGAATCAATTCCTCCGCCAACTCCTCGATGAAGAAAGTTCTTCTGGATCCGAATCTGAAATCCTTTTTGTGACCCACGCCGGCGTTATCGCCTCGATGGAGCATTCGATATGCGGCGTACCGGATTCCAATTTTATCGAAGGAGCATTCCCCTACGCGATGATCACCCGCTTTGAAATCCACTTGGAAAACGGAAAACCGCAAGGCACCTTTCGCACCCTTTACGGCGGCATTACTCAAAACTCCCTAGCAGAAATCATCCAGAAGCTCTAGATTTTCTGTTAAAAGTCAAAAGTGAACGAAGCTTCGAGTCCGCCTTTGAAATCGGGCCCTACGGCAAAATGCGCGGGACTGTCGAAATCGCTCATCATCGCATCGACAACGGCGTCTCCAATCGAATAGAGATAAATTAAAACGAGTCCCCAAATATACTGGTTCCGATTTTTCCGGTAATACAGAATCTGTTCGTTAATTCCGTCAAGGTCCGCATGTCCAGGATCTTCCTGTTCCAACGCGTGCTTGCGGTCGAGATAATAATTAATCACGTGCTGCCGAGAAAAAAGGCTGACCGACGCCCCGAAAAGTCCCATGTACAAAAGTCCCGCCTTACCATATTCCCCATTGTAAAGCTGCCCCCAGCCCGGCACCAGAGAACGGAGCAGCGCGCCCGATACGGGACGATAGCCCACATCGCGACCTTGATTGTGCTTCCAAATTCCGTAAGCGTCGAACAATCCGTAAACATGAACACCTATCAGCCACGCCAGCTCCGATTTTCGAAGATCCTCCTCTTCGATCTTATGGTCGCTGAATGTGCGAATTTTTTCTGCAAACTGATTGCGCTTGTCCTGAAAGTAAGAAAGACTGTCCCGGCGATTCAAAATTTTATCCGTATAGACCCGAACGGAATCCTGAAATTCCTTCGCCTGCCTAAAACGCCTTCTTTTTTGCACCTTCTTGTTTACAAAAACTTCGTAAGAGAGAGCCAGCTCGACCGCCGTCAGAAATCCTCCGCGGATATAATGCCCCGTATAATACTGCCCGCCCCCCGGAAAAATACCGAACAAAAGGGTTAAAGCGAGCGAATTATGATCGGTTTCCAAATCCCATTCGTAAGTCGGCAACGAGTCAATGCTTTGCACTCCGGTTTTACCTTTTTCCGCGATCCGGTTTGGAGGCGGATCCTCCTGCAAAATTTCTTCAACATGCACATCGTCTTGAAATTTCTCTGCCACTGCATTTTCGGACTCCGCAGCAAATAGCCGACCAGCAAAAACCAGCGACAATAGCAGCAGGAAAATTTGAATGGAACCCAAAAAATGCATTGCAGCAAATGTAACAAAGAAGCGAAGAACGTCGGCTTTAGGGAAAACGGATTTTCCTTACCAGCGCGTACCAACCTGAAAAAAATAATGATAGTCGTCAAAATTTTTCAGCATCCGAAAATCCGAAAAAGAAACCAGTCTGCTCATGCCGAATCGAACATTTATAGACCGGTAAGAAATCCGAAGCAGCGGTTCCAAGAGCAAGCGATCCGCTTTCAAATCGATATAAGGATTTTCTTCAAAGTCCCGCATGTAGGCGGCAAAAATCCAAGCCCCGAAAATTCCGCGATGCAATCCCGCATTCATTCTGACCGCCGCATAATGATGAGAACTCGTCGAAGCGAAATTCCAAGAAGACGTCCACGGCGAAAGTTCCGGATGCAAGCGGTACCAGTTGTCCACCGCAACGGCGACGTTTTCCGGTGATTCTTCCAGTTCTTTGGGATAAACATAGCCATGCCCCGATTCCCGCCGGATATTCATTCCTGCAGAAGCTCCGAAACCCAACGCCAAAAACCGAAGCGGAGCAAATTCCATTTGCGCATCTAGAGTCGAAGAAACGTAAAGCGGCGCGTCTCCGAACCCAACCGCAGTCAAATTCACCGAGCGCCATCCGAAATTGCCCCGTAAACGATAACCGCTATGCCCAAACCATTCTTCAAAATCGCCCCGTTCACGCGTTAGCGAAACATCCGGCAAGAGCGAATGCACCTGTAATTTTTCGGCATCATCCAATGCCGTTCTGAACGACGACTCTCCCAGCAAAATGCGAACATCCAAATCGGCTACAGAATTTTGCAAGGAAAAAGCCAAGGTCAGATCATTGCTTTCAATCTCGTTGAGAAGGAGAATTTTTTCTTCATCCGAAAAATAACTTTTCAACGGTCGGATTTTAGAAACATTTCCAAAGATAGAAAAATCGGCCCGCCCTCCAAACAAGCCCCGAAGCTGAAAAGAAGGACGCACCGCATACGAATGCTCCCCGACAAAACCATCGATGCCGAACAAATATTCAAACTGGTCCACATAGCGGAAATCCATCCCGGCATAAGCAAGAGGCCCTAAAATATTCGAACCGAATCCCCCTAAGCGAAATTCAAGAATCGGAGTCGCTTGCGCCGATACCCGAGCGACCCCGACAGAATCCATTTCGATTCGCACTGAATCATAAAACGGAGACTCGGCAATGCGCTCTAGGAAATGGGAGGCCGCGGCCATTCCCGTATCAGCAGCATTCCACAAAGACGAAACATGGGAATAATAAGCCGACGGGATATTTTCAAACGATGGATCCATTTGAAATCGGGGAAGGATAGAATCCGGTGCGGCAGGGCGTTCCTTGCTCCAAGCAAAAAGCGGCGACAACTCCCCCATTTTCTTTTCGACATCCGAATAACCGGTCTGCATTAATGTCAGCGGCGAATCATCGGCAAAAGCGTGCGGGCGCAGCAATACCAACTTCCTTTTCGGATTTTCCTTTTGCACTCGAATTTGTTCCAATTCGTTTTCAAACGCGGCAATTGTCTGCGGAGAATCCGCATTCTTCCCTTTTCGCAACGGATAAGCGGCCACATAGACGGCAAAAAAAG
The DNA here is from genome assembly GCF_002300445.1 of Fibrobacter sp. UWS1. Lineage (NCBI taxonomy): Bacteria > Pseudomonadati > Fibrobacterota > Fibrobacteria > Fibrobacterales > Fibrobacteraceae > Fibrobacter > Fibrobacter sp. UWS1. The sequence continues at coordinate 759,343 of NZ_NSGW01000002.1, read as the reverse complement.
AATCGGCAGGGACGAATGTAGGACAATTTTCAGCGGAAGTCACCGAAAAAGGAAGACTTTCCTGAACTCTAGCCGGTCGCAAACGTCCCTCTTTGCAGGCCAAGGCGGTAAACGGCACCACATTGGAATCCGTCCGGTTCAGTGTTTCATCTATTTTCAATCGAAACAACATCCGCGCCACCGATGAAAAATCCGGATCTATCTTTTTGGGACGGAAATGCGCATACCCCAAAGAATCCCCAAAAAAAGAATAGCGAACTGCCAGCGAAGGTTCTCCCGACAAAGAAACGGGCAAAGAAGCCAAGGATTCCTCTTCGCTATTCTTGATCAGAATCCGGGAAACAAAAGAAGAGTCCGTTAAAATCCGTTGAATCGCATCAAGTTCATAGCCAGCGCTCCACAATGCACCGACATACGCCCCCCACGAAACGGCGACAACGCTATCTACCGGAAGTTTATAATCCCGAATAGCATAAAGCACGCCTAAAGAATACCAAGGGGAATAAACTCCTCCGCCCAAATAAAGAACCACTTTAGGAGTCGATAGCGAATCCTTTTCCGATTGGGCAAATAGAATCGCCAGCGGAAAAAGCAGCAGGACGACAAAGAGGCGTTTCAACGGATCAATCCAAAAACAGCGAAGAATCCACCGCATGCAAGCGCGCTTCTTCCTTGGTGATTTTCTGCGATTGAACCAGCGATAAAAGAGAATCGTCCAAAGTCAGCGAACCCTCGGAAACCGCAGAACTCATCGCTTGCGGTATTTTATAATATTCCCCAGATTCAATCAAGGCGGCGATATTCACATCGTTATAGACGACTTCCCAAGCCGGCACAAAAGATTTTTTATCCGCCGAAAGCAAAAGCCTTTGAGAAACAATCGCTTTGAGATTTGCCGAAAGAAGAATCCGAGCCAATTCCCGATTTTCGGCATTTTCTTGAGCCAACAGATAAGTTAAAGCGTCATCGGCAGAACCCGCACCCAATACGCCGACAACCAAAGCGCCGGACTCTGCTGCGCGAAGCATCGGAATGCAGGATTCCCCGCAAGGCAAGTCGCCCAGCCAAAGCAAATCCGAGCCGGAACGCACGCATTGGGAAATTTCTTCCGAAAGCGGAACACGAGCGCGTCTTTGACGCACAAGGCTTTCTCCCGAATAAAGTTTGTATTCGGGAAGCGCGTCCAAAAAACTCGCCCGTAAAACGCGGCTGTTGCAAACTTCCGAAACGTAAGCGGAAGCCGTCGTCGTTTTTCCGCAACAGGAAGGTCCTGCAAAAAGTACCAGGCCGGATTCGCAGCCCACTAAACTTTGCACAGACGCCGGCGCATTTAAAGATTTCAAATTCGGAGATTCCGCCCCGATCGGACGCAAAACCGCCATTTTTCCAAAAGCTTCCCGAGAATAGCGCACGCGCCATTCCACATTTTGCCAAGGGCCTCCACAAAAGACTCCACCTTCTCCTTCCAATGAGCCCAGCATGCTTTCCAAATCCCCAAAAGCCATTTTGCCCATTTCGGGGACAGGAGAAAGGGAACCGGCAATGCGAACGGAGGGAACGTAGCCATCCGCCAAAACAACATCCGAAGCACCAGATTGCAGCGCGTAGTTCAAACAGTTGTCCAAGATATTCACCATCATTATCCCTTCTTGGAAATTGCGGGTTGATAAGCGGCAAAACGCCGACGATTCACGGAGCGCATCCAAGCGTCTTCGCCGCGAATATAGCCGGATTCCACCAAATTCTGCAACGAATCGTCCAAAGAAACCGCTTGGTTTCCCGCCGAAGCGAGCGCCGACGGAAGCTTCGTCAAATCCTTGCGCCGAATCAAATCGGCAACAGACGGCGAGACCTGCAAAGCTTCTACAGCAAGGACCCACCCTTGATTGTCTATCACGGGAATCAAATGCTGGACAACGATTCCGCGAAGTTCTTTAGAAAGCGCATTCGCCAATTCAAAGCCCTTTTCCCCCGAAACAGAAAGCAATCGGGAAAGCAAAGCGTGGATGGAATTTCCCACCGAAACGACAAATACCAGAGCCCCCGAAGACGAAGCGTGCAAAAGAGCCAAGAGTTCTTCGATGGTTTCCAAGCGATCAAAAAGAATGACCTGCACTCCAGAATGAATCGCCTCTCTAATGGCAGAAACCCCTGAAGAAACATGAAGCCCGATTTCTTTTTGAACCGTAATGCCGTTTGTATTTGCAAGAACCCGTTCAATGGGCTTTTCGATGGATTCCATCAACACGGAACGGCTTTTAGCGATCGCCTCTCCAAAAGCGGAAAGAGTTGTTGAACGCCCACTTCCCGAAGGTCCCGCAATCAAAACCAAGCCCTGACGCAAATTCAAAAAATTTTTGCAAAATTCCGGCAAATAAAGAGAGTCCAAAGGAACAGAATCCGCCGAGAAAACCCGAAAAGCCAAACTCGGTACGGTTTCATTCCATGTCACCGTCAAACGGTTGCGACCAGCTCCGGGAAGCACGACCAATTTGCTGAAATCCAACCCGACAACAGGTTCGTATCCATCGGAAAATCCTTTTTTGGCTTCCAAAAGAAAAGCGGACAGTTGGGACGTTTCACACGCTTTGTCGCCCACATAGCCCAGCACGCCGCAAATGCGCATAGCAATCGGTGCCGCCGGAGAAAGATAGACATCGGTCGCCCCATATTTTCTTGCGAACGCTAAAATCTGAACAAGAGAGCAATTTTCATCCAGCTGTTCAGGAACCGATACATTTCCTTCCCCGTTTTCGATTTCAAAGCTTTTCGGAAGAGCGTCCTCCTGCTTTTCCGACGTTTCGTTTTCCGCGGCAGACGTCATTAAAACCGGAGCGATACTGGTCGATTCCAAGCCTGCGACCTTTTCTATCTGCACATCCGCCGAAGCCGTTTGTCCATAAGGATTATTCCCCTCGATGGCCAAAGGTTTTTCTTCGGTCTGCGGCGCAGGCGATACGGATTTTCGGGACGTTTCCGACGACACAGGCGCAGGCTTCGCATCCTCCTTGGCCTGCATCTTGGATTCCAGCTGCTGCACATACTGCAAAACAACCTGATACGTTTTCTGGTCAATCTTTCCGGCGGCGAGCAGAAGCTGTCCCAAATCGTGAGAGGCATCTACTTTATTCCAGTATTCCTGAATCTGCGATTCCGTCACCAATTTATTGGCAAACAGCACTTTTGCCATGATTTGATTTTTGGTCATCATACAAAGTCCCTCCGCCCAAACCACCAAACGGCAATCGCCAGAAATACGCCGATATAACCTAAGGCGTAAAGACTATTCCAAAAAATGTAATTCGGCGGAAGCGCCACATTGTGAACAACATACGCCGCAATATCAAAGCGGTAAAGACCTGGAAAAACAGCATGAATCACACTGGCCACCTTTTCCATCAGCACGCCTTCGCTTCCCTGAATTTCGCCCATTCGCCGCACAAAGGAAACCTGTTCCATCAATTCGTTCGAAAGCCTTCCAGCGACATAAATGCCGATGGTAAACAGGGTAGAAAGGACCGGACTGGAAAAAGTGGAAAATAAAAGGGCCACGGCCACGACAATCGCCATTTCACAGAAAATCAAATAAACCGCCCACAAAAGCGACAGAGTCGGATGCGAATGCGTCAAAGCGAGGATAATGTAATAAACGACGGTGAGCAACGCCAGATGAATCGCAATCACAGCGAGAAGCCCTAAATACTTGCCTACAAGAAATACCCCACGACTGATGGGCTTGGAAAGCAGCGTCAAGACCGTGCGACCTTGAATTTCCTTTTGCACAAGACTAATCCCGACAAACACGGAAATCAAAAGCCCCGAAAGGGACATGATGCTGAGCGTCGTGGACTTGATGACGTAAGAGCGATCAAAAACAGACCATTCTCCTAAAATGATGCTGAAAAAAGCGAGCGCAATCGCCAAAAAGACAATATTATACAGCACTTTATTGCGCACCGATTCGCGAAAAGTATTTAGCGCAATAATTCCCACATTTCTAATGTTCTGCACGGGCAATCTCCTCGGTCAATACATCTTCCAAATTCGGGCGCTGGTGTTCAATCCGTTCCACAGCAAGTCCCGATTTTAAACAGAAATCCAAAAAACGGTCGCGAGCTTCTGCATTTTTGCAAATCCATTCCCGCGGAGTCGTTCCTTGCGGCAAAACGGCTTCCGGCAAATCCGAATCCGGAATATCGGCGGCGACATGAACGTGATACTCTGCCGACGCATTTGACGTAATTTCGTCCACCGTTCCTTCCCGGACGATTTTGCCCCCGATAATCATGGCAACCCGATGGCTGATCGATTCCACATCCGAAAGCAAATGGCTGGAATAAAAAACCGTAACGCCCTCTTTGTTCAGAGAAAGGATCGCTTCCCGAACATCCCGGCGCCCCACAGGGTCAAGCCCGCTCATCGGTTCGTCAAGAACAAGGAGCTCCGGTTTAGAAAGAATCGCTTGCGCAATCCCTATCCGCTGCATCATTCCTTTAGAATATGTACGAAGCCGCCTGTCCACCCAGTCTTTATCCGCATTCAGCAGTGAAAGCGACCAGGCGATGCGCTCTTCCAAAAGTTTTCCTTCCAAACCGCAAAGCCGCCCGTAAAAACGCATCAATTCGCGCCCCGTCAAATAGTCGTAAAAATAAGGCTGCTCCGGTGAATAGCCCAAATGCTTTCGACATTCCGCAGCGGACGGTTCATGCCCCGCTACCAGAATTTTCCCGGAATCCTTGCGAAGAAGCCCCGTCAATAATTTGATGGTCGTCGATTTGCCTGCGCCATTGGGTCCGATAAACCCATAGACAACACCTTTCGGAACGTGGAAAGATACGCCATCAATCGCTTTTTTCGGACGCATCCAAAAACCAGAGCGATACGTTTTCTGCAAATTTTCTACTTGAATCATTTAAAATCCTCGTCGTCCTTTGCGATTTTCTTCAAAAGTTTGCGGTTGAAGAAATAATAGAGCACCGCTCCAACCAAATAAATCAAAAGTCCGGCGTAAAAGAAATAATTTAAAGACGAAACAGGAAAACCCGGAAAAAGACGATTCAAAAGAGGATGTCCAAAAAAGTACATCAAAACAAAGACAACGCCAAATAAGCGGAGGATGTAGGTCGCAATGATTTTCTTATCCATAAAGAATCTCCGAAAAAACTTTCCACTCAAAAATACTTTTTTCTTCAATCAAAAGTCATTTCTGCGATGAGAGACTGAAAAAACAGCCCCAAACGATTCCTTTTCGGGCCGTAAAATTCCATGGCCCATTTCAGGCTTTGGTGTGGATAGCCGCAGCAAATTCTTTCAACAGCACCGGATCCTTGACTTTTTCCCAAAGCGTTCCGGTCACGATGATTTGCGCACCGGCGGCAACCCGAACCGCCGCCGTTTCCGGCTCGCGAATGCCACCACCCGTAATGATTTTCATCTGCGTCGATTTGCGCGTGTAGGCGATGTGCTCGACAGGAACAGGGGTTTCCGCTCCCGAACCCGCTTCCAGATACACATAACGCATTCCCATCAGCTCCGCAGCAATAGAATGCACCATCGAAAGTTTCGGTTTGTCGGCAGGGACGGGGACCGTATTGCTGATGTACTCCACAGCGGTCCGTTTTCCACTATTGATAAGTTCATAGGCAGTCGGAATGGCTTCCAGACCAAAAGAACGGACCAGCACGCCACCACGCACCTGTTCATCAATCAGATAATTTGGATTTCTTCCCGTGACCAAAGTCGTAAAAAGAATCGCGTCGAACCCAGGAACAACCTGAGAAGCGCCCCCCGGAAAAAGTATCACCGGCAAAGATACTTCCTTTTTCAAGGCGGCCACTTGAGCAGGCAAATTGATGTTTCCCATAAACGAGCCGCCAACGAGAAGAAGGTCGGCTCCATTCTCCAGTGCCAACTTTCCAGCTCGCAACAATGCTTGATCATCAGAGGTGTCCGGATCGAGCAGCACGGCAAAAAGTGCGCCGCGCCTTTCGATCTCCGCATTCAGTCTGGCTTCTGTTTTTCCGATTTGCATAAAGCAAATGTAGCTAGATTATTTCGACTTCTTGCGACGAACGCCCCATTTGTCACGCATTTCTTCTTGAATTTTCTTCTGCTTGTAACGCACGACCAGTTTGAACTGAACCAGATACACGCCCGAACCGACAAGACGGCCCGTGTGATCTTTATAATTCCAGTTGACAAATACTTTTTTGTCGGTCGTCAAGCAGTTCTGATCCGTTCCGAACGCGGCACTGTTGCAAGGGATGTTAAAGGTCGTATCCGTGACATACTGCCCCAGATTATCGAAGTAGCTCACGCTGAAATTTACAAACACATCGGCAGGGTCGATACTGTCTAGCAGAGCTTCGTCATAATTGCCGTCAGCATCCGTTTTAGCGCCATCAATCAATTGCGGAACAAAGCGTTCGCCCAAAGAAATCAAGTGCCCCAACGTTCCTTCGTCGCGCAAATCCGAAGTCCGCGTCTGATTCGAAACGTAGGAAATCGAAACCGAGTTCAGCGTATTCGTCACATACTGTTCCGGATCGTAGAAGCCCATGTTTACAGATTCCACAATTTTGCCCAAGAGTCCTCCGATAACTACAGGAGAGGCGTTTTCAACGGATTCATTGCCATAAATATCCGCAATCCTGGAATCCTTTCCGGCGACAATCAACAGAGAATCGCCCGGAACGATGCCATCTGTCGATTCACGGAGAATCAACTGGACGCTCTTCCCATCCGAATTCCAAATCATCTGCACAGGATTCAGGTCTATCGTGTCTTTGCTGTGAATGTAGGCAAAGAAATCCTTACCCGACAGCGATGCGTAATCCACGCTCTCCGAGAAAGAAACCGTCAGCGTATCCCGCTTGGAATCCTCTCCATAATGGAGAGTCGCCGAAGAAATGACCGGAGCCATTTTATCGCTGACGACAATCGCTTCCGAAGAGACAAAAGAATTGCCGAAGATATTGTAATAGGTATAAAGAGTTGCTGCGGGCAAATCCGGGCTTACGCTTGTCAGATAAGGAGCCACTTTGACATTGCTCGTCACCGACCAGCCGACACTCTTTCCGTCCGCACTCAAAACCAGATTTTTCGGTTGGGCCTGCAAATTGATAAGAAGGCCGCGAGAGCTATACCATGGGAAGGAGAAGTAGAAATTTTCCATTTCTTCAGCGGTCACCGCCGAAGAGAAGCGGACAACAATGGAATCCAATTCACCGTTGCCATCGACATCATAATATTCAACGGTCTGTGCAGACGGATAACGATCCACGACCTTCACAGGAACCTGACGATCGTATTCCGACGAAGCGATGAAAGAAAGATTATTAAAGGATGCGCCCGGCGCCAGCGTGACATAATCCGTGACTCCATTCAATTTCAGCGAATCGCCAACGAGAATAATCGTATTCTTTGTCGGCAGATAAACATTCACTTCGTCCAAATTAAAGCCTTGCCCATTCAGCCAAGCGACCATTTCCGGATTTTTCAAATCAGCCGGGATAATATCGATATTGAACTCGATAAAGAGAGAATCTCTGCCGGATTTATTCCGGATGGCATAAGCTTGATGGATAACATGAGAACCCAGCTGCAACAAATTCGCCCGACGGAGATAATTTGCCCCTGTCGCATCGCTCGTATAAGTAATCAGGACTTCGGCATTATCGGGGAATTTTTCGGTTTCGAGTTTCAATCCATCCGCACTGGCAAAGATGCGATTTCCCGATACCGTGATTGCGCTATTTACCACCAGAGTATCTCCGTTCACGAGAATGGCAAGTCCCGTAGCCGTCAAACCTTCGGGAATGGAATTTGCCAAAATAATTTCGAGAGAATCCAAGAACGCATCATCATCCGAATCCTGAATGTAGCCGATTTCCGCAGCCGGGATCGGATCGTAGAAATTGATGCCGTCAAAGATAATCAAATGCCCGTCCTTATCCGTAAAGTAAATGCTTCCCACCGAAACCGTCGTATCTGCCGTCACCCAAATGGAAATATCCTTATCCGAAACGCCGACAGAGATATTCGAATTGGGGGAACTCGGATGGGTGGGATCGACAAACAGAAGTCCATCCGTTCCCGACACATAGATGGAATCCGAATCGCCAAAATAGTCCTTGATTTTATTGGCGTCCAAAGTAATCTGGATGACATCGCCAACATTGACCGGTTCTTTTCCCGTAGCCGAAGAGGAGTCCGAACCATAACTGGGCAGCGAAATGGAGTGAGTCGTGCTATCCGTCACATAAGTTCCGCCGTTGATGACAATCGTGTTCGGATCCGAAGAAGATGCCGAAGAGGACGGAATCAAAATAGAACCGTTCGATACCAGAGAGTCGCCTTTGTCGCGCTTGTCATTTGTCGGATAAGCGTCAGAGCCACCCTGATCTTCGGAACCATCGTCTTCAAAGCCCGAATAGGAAGAATCCGAAGCCCAAGGCGGAACCCAATCATCCCCATTTCCACCCGACACGCTGGAAGAACTAGAACCGCCTTGAGAACCCGAAGAAGACGGATCTCCTCCCTGGGATGTAGAAGAGCCCGAGGGATTTTCACCGCTACCGCCCTGAGAACTGGAGGATTTTCCTCCGCCGCCATTCTGGGAACTCGAAGAATTATCGCCAATGCCTCCTTGAGAGCTGGAGGAACCATCCCCACTGCCACCCTGGGAACTGGAAGAATTACCACCCGTACTGCCTTGAGAGCTGGAGGATTTTCCTCCGCCACCACCTTGAGAACTCGACGACTTTCCGCCGCTACCGCCCTGAGAGCTGGAAGAGAGCTTTGCGCCAGAACTGGAAGATTCATGATAGACCGTCGCCGAAGAACGGGACGCCGAAGACTGGAGAATTTCCCCTTCCGAGTTGGCCGGCTTGCGATCCGAACCTGCACCCGCCATCGGAGCCACATCATCCAGATAATTATCAATCCATTGCACATGAATCAAAATATTATTGTCGATCAGTTTATTCGGATTTGACGTGTAATCCACAAAAATCAAATGTCCCGAATTGGATGCGACAAAAATATGCCCCTTATGGTCCGCCGTTCCCTGGTCCAAAAGCCAGCGATTCCAGCCGACAGCATTGGGAATTGCAGAACTGAAAAGATATTTGTTCAAATCGACATCCGCAGCCACTTCATTCGGTTTTGCCGGGTCAATTTGCACGATATGCGTGCCGCCGAACAAAAGAATCGTCTTGGAGTACTCGTCAAAACTCGCCCCATGCGCACCATTCAATCCTTTGATTAAAGCCTGCGTTTTGAGTCCGGTAATCTGATTTGCCGGACAAGGTTTCGCATTGATATTGCAAAGGGTGTCCACTATTTTTCCAAATTGAGCATCCTTACCTTCGCCCATATTCGTGGAACGGGTGTAATAAGCCTGCTGTGAATTGTCCCAGACAATCGTCGTAATATTACTCACATCGCCATAGACTTTCACCTGCCGAATTCTCTCCAGTTTTCCTGTGGAATCCGTCGCATAACTAATCAGATTTCCCGGAATACCCGCCGACCAAAGGACGGTATTGTCCGGATTCATCATCAAATGATATGTAGAAGACGAAGCATTCGAAGCGACCCTCTTCGTGATGCACTTGTCGGCAAGAGTATCCGCCGCATTCTTGTCAATTTTATAAATCTGGTTGTGATCCTGCCCGGCCACCACCAAATCGCCATCGGGATGGTGAATGATACCATCCGCACCAGGAGTGCGACAAAGCAAACGACGGTTGTAAAGCTTGAGATAACCGTTTCCGTCGTAATAATAATCCACCGCCTTTGCGCTCAACTGCAGACTATAACGCGTATAGTACACGGTTTCATAGGTACTCGCCGACGGATAAAGATCACCCACCTGCTGAATCCAGATGCCCGTCGCCGGGTTGTAGGGTTCGTTGATAGCCACATCGCCCGCAGCAACAGCGAAAGCGGTTCCCAAAAGAATCGCCGTCAAGGAAAGGAAGAGTTTTTCGATCTTTTTCATATCGGTATCCTCCGGTTAGTCCTCCAGCGTAAGGCCATGCTTGCCGCCGTGAACTCCCCATTTAAAAATTTTATCGTAGGTGAACGAGTGCTTTTTCCCATACACTTTGACATAGAATTGCACGAGATAAGCACCGACTCCCGCTTTCCGCCCATCATGGGAAAGCAGATTCCAGCGCAAATAAAGGCGCTTGGCATTTTCAAAGCAATTCCCTTCAAAACCGGGATCATCGCAACGCACTTTACCGCTGCCCGAAGCCACAAACGTCCCCATATTCGTGTAAATGTCCATGGTCCAACGCAATCCGACCTTTTCCAAATCGAGAGATTCTCCCGTTGAATCGTCAAAAATCGTCGCAAAAGCCACATCCAGCATGACACCCAGCGATTTTCCCATTTCCTTTTCAGCCGAAGTTCCCGCAGGGAAAAAGCGTTCCGTAAAAATGGAACCATCGGCACTTAAAGCCACCCTGTCCACTCCGACCAACGAAACGGTCTCCATCAGGACTCGAGGATCGCCGACAATATTCGTTGTCTTCGTATTCGCCGAGACCGCATTTCCGTTCAAATCCGAAACCTTCGCCTCCGGATTGATAAACAAGGAATCGTTCGGATTTGCCCGAGAAAGCAGACTGACTTCGGATCCCAAACGGAGAGAAACCTGCGTACAGGAATCATTCCAATCCGCCAAAGAGAAATCAAAGTAAACCGTATCGCCACCCACAACAAATCCGATAAAATTCGGATTCGTCATCGCCGAAACATTCACAGGTTCCGAAAAGCGCAAAGTCAATTTGTCCGGCGAATTCTTATTCTTGGATTCCGGCGAAAGGAACGTAGAAGTAATCACAGGAGCCATTCGATCGTTCATTTGCAAATACTGATACAGGGAAACCGTATCGCCATTCACATCGGAGATATTCTCCAAAGCCGCATAGCCATATTCATCTTCATTATCGATAGATGTCAAATTCGGCTGCACTTTTGCAATTTCTTCTTCTGTAAGTTTATACGAAACCACCTTGCCGTCTTTGGAAAGAGTCAAATCCTTTGTTTCTGGCTGGATAATCAAGACGTTTCCCGCCGAATCCTTCCAGAAGAACTGCAAACGGAAATTCTCCAAATCCTCTTCGGAAATCGGATTTTCAAAACCGACCGAAACCGAATCCATTTTGCCGTCTGCATCCGTATCAAAGAAGCCGTTGTTTTCATTTGAAAAATACACGCGCCCGGAATTGGTGACTTTGGCAGGCAGATTAAATCCCGGCACATTCCCGTCCGCAGCGACCAGCCCGACATCGCCCAGTCCACGCACAAGGGACAGCGAATCCCCAACGGCGACCGTTCCGCTTTCCACGGTAAATGTCCAGCGGTTTCCGTCTTTTGCAACGGCCTTCACAAAAACCTTGTCCCCATTGGCAAGCTGTAAAGCGGCTCCTTTTTCAAAAGCCGTATCCAGGTCCTTATTAAAATCCACAACCAGCGTATCATCCGCACCGCCCGCTCCAGAAATCAGAGCGACCTTTTGAATGACAGGCCCGATTCTATCGACAATCGGAGAAGAAAGAGGAGCGCTTGACCCGCTGAGTTTAGACGTCACATAAACTTTCAAATCGCCTTTGCCGGAATCCTTGGAGAGCGAAGTCTTCACATTCATCAATTCCATGATGGTCGAGCTTGCATTCTGATTGTATTCGCCCGCAAATTGTTTCAATGAGCCGCCATTCGGCCAGTTGTAGAAAATACTGTCCCAAGACACAGAATCCGTCTTGCCCGAAAAATAAGCGATAATGCTGTCGCCTATACCATCGCCGTCGGCATCATAAATAAAAGCACTGTCCAACTTGGGCAAATTCGGATTTTCAAACGTCAAATTTCCCGGAAAAGTCGAATGGACGAAAAAAGAACTGTCACTGGGATTGACAAGTCCGCTCGCCGTAAACTGCGCTCCCGAAACCGCAGAGGTGGAACGCACAGAAAAATGCCCGACACCCTTTTCCAAAATAACGCGATCCGTCGTGTCCCCCGCCGGCGTCGTGAACACCAGATTTTCTGCCCCACGGACAGGCTCCAAATAAAACGCATACTTATTGATAGTCGTATCTGTTAGCCCGGAATCCGGACCGACCGGAATAACCGCCCGCACATCCACGGATAAACTGGAATCCACCGGCAAGGATATCAGGGTTTCCGGCGAGACGACCACCCGCTCGCCCTCTTCATTTTGGTAAGAAAATTCCAAATTGGCGACATAAAAGGTGTAATAGCGGAAAATTGTCGGTTTGCCGTTTGCTTCGACCGCCATTCCAAGCGGCAAATTTTCGGCGGGATAATGGGAGGAAGCTTTGGTATAAAAAAAGCCTTTCGTCGAATCGGCCACCACTTTTGCCGTCGGGTGAGACAGGGTTTCGGAATTATCGCAAGTCGTTTTTCCCGTCGCATAATCCTTGCTGCAAGGATTTAAAATCAGCGTATCATTCGGCGCATAGGTGTAAAAAAACGCCCCTTTAATCGCGCTATCCGGAATGGATTCAAAGCCTTCCGCCGTTTTCCAAAGATATGAAATCGGAGAGGTGTAAATGGAATAATATTTGCACTTTCCATTTTCAGGACATACGGGCGCAGCTTGCAAAACCATCGTCGCCAGAAGGACGATGCCAAAAGCCAAAGATGGCGCAGATGCAAGAATCGAGCGTATCATGATTCAATCTTCACAAAATAATGGTGATCTGTGACACTTTCTTGACTAAAAATACATCCATAAATGTAAAAAATCCGAAGGCAAGCCAAAATAAAGATTTTACTATGCTCCAAGTGGGAATATCCCCGATTGAATACCGAAATTTTCAAAAATCGATAAAATTCGCCCAAATCTTTAAGGAATCAGATCTTCGACAACGGAATCCATCCAAAGCCAGCCATCTCCGCAAAGGGAAATTTTCGTTCCGCTTTTTTGCAAGTATCCCTTGCGAGCCCACTTTTCTATTTTTTGGCATGAAATTTGCATATCTTCTTCGGAATCAAGCACTTGCAAGTCCAAGCCTTCCCGGGTTCTTAAAGAAAGCCAAATTTTTTCACAAAGCCGTTCCTTTTTTCCAAGCCTATCGATTTCCATTTTCGATTCGAGACAACCGGCAAGTACCCATTTTTTCCATTCGAGATAGCGAGAAGGGGCCGCCAGCCTTTGATTGCCTCGAAAACTGTGAGCGCCGGGACCAAGCCCCAGATATTCCCCGCGTCGCCAATAATTGCGGTTGTGAAGGCTTTCCTCGCCCCGTTTCGCAAAATTGGAAACCTCATAGCGTTCCAGCCCGTAATCCTGCAAAATCTGAACTCCCGAACGATACATTCGGGCGTAAAGGCCCTCGTCCAAAGAAATTTTTCCCTGTTCAAAACGCATTCCCAGCACAGTCCGCGGATTCAAAGTCAGACCGTAAAAGCTGACGTGCCCGATTCCCGTTTCCGCCAATTCCCGAACATCCCGTTCAAAGCCCGCCAGCGTTTGCCCCGGCAGCCAGAACATCAAATCCGCCGAACTTCGGATCTTTTTTCCCGATAAATCCGGCAGCCGAAGAATTCTCCGCAAGGCATCACGAGCCTGTTCCGCCGTTCCTCGTCTCCCGATGGCTTTCAAAAGCTCATTGTCAAAAGTCTGCACACCAAGACTGATGCGGTTCACCCCCAAAGATATCGCCGCCTGCAAGTTTTCATCCGTCGCCGAATCCGGATTGCATTCCCAATCGACTTCTTGCAAATGCCGAAAACCCACACCCAGAGATTCCAAGCCAAGCACAAGCCGTTCAAACTCCCTAGGCGGTAAAACGGACGGCGTCCCGCCACCAAAATAAGCGGTTTCCAGATGCCGAATAAAATGCGGATTTTCCCCAAAACGGCGTTCCGCTTCCCGCAAAAGCAAATCGACATATTCGCCAAAAAGCCTCGCCGAACCCGCAACAGTAGCAAAGTCGCAATACCCGCAGATTTTCGTGCAAAAAGGAATATGGATGTAGAGCCCGTTCATCAAATCGGAATATAGCTTTCATTTTTTCTCTTTTACACCTTGACAGTCTTATTTTTTTTATCTATAATTGCGGTGTCCTCGCGGGAATAGCTCAGTTGGTAGAGCACGACCTTGCCAAGGTCGGGGTCGAGGGTCCGAGTCCCTTTTCCCGCTCTAAAGAGCACCGATTTATTCGGTGCTTTTTTGCATTCAGAAAGGGACGAGGAACCGAGAAGAGGGGCCGAACGGACGCGGACTGAGCGTAGCGAAACATGGACGCGGACGGGACTCGACGCCCTGTGTCGAGCCCTTGCGGTGAGCGAGGAGCGCGCTCTTGCGCGAGACTCCGAGCGAATCACTCCCTTTTCCCGCTCTAAAACAAAAAGACGCTGCAAAGCGTCTTTTTTTATGCTAAAAGGGACGAGGACCCGAGAAGAGGGGACGACCGGATGCGGAACTTGTTTGTGAATGTATAAAGGAATTTTTCAGTGAGAACATTATGGCAAGACGCGAATGCAACAAAGCCATATCAATCTTGTTCGCAACCCGTTTTGTGAAAATGCGAGAAAGGACGATCTCCCGACCAACTGAAATTTTCTAGACCCATAGAATAGCGAGCTTTTCGCAATCAGCGAGAAAGGGCGCCATTTCTAAGAAGAAATTTTCCCTTTGAAAAAGCCTTCTCCCTTGTGAAAAAACGCATCTTCATATATTGAATAATTCAAAGCCACATTTTATATTGCAGATACTCGCCATAAAAATCGTATTCGCACCTTGAAACAAATTGTTCCAAGAAATACTTTTCAGAAATTCCAAGCTTCAAATGCCAATATAAAGGATTCTTCATACAAAAAGAACAGAATTCTCCAGTATTCAGCAGCCTCGAACGTAGCTGCCGCTTCCATCGCGCATTCTCTAAATTCTATTTTCCATTTCCGATTTTTCCTCCCTCTTTCTTATTTTTCAAAAAAATTTAATTTTGCCGAAACAAAAGGACTCCCATGCCTACCAGCCCTGACTTTCGGAACTTCATCCTCAATCAGCTTTCATCGCTAGACAAAATTTCGTCCAAGCAGATGATGGGCGAATACATTATTTATTTTCGCGGGAAAATAGCGGCCTATCTATGCGATAATCGATTGCTTGTGAAGCCGGTGCCATCGGCCTTGGCGTTTGTGAAAAATCCTGAATTCGCTTCGCCTTATCCGGGAGCAAAAGAGATGCTTCTCATCGAAGATATCGATTCGGCAACGTATCTAACCGATTTATTTCTAGCGATATTTAACGAACTTCCGTTTCCCAAAAAGACATCGAAAAAATAGGGGATTATATACAAAATTCCACCCGATTTGCCCACATTAGTGATTAGCGACTAGTGCCCTTCGACAGGCTCAGGAACCGGTTAGGAGTTGGAAGTTGGAAGTTGAAACTGAAAACTAACCGCTATAATTCCTTGCGCAACCCGTTTTTAAAACGAAAGCAACAATGTCGCACCAGGGCCTTCCGGTCTAAATTCCGGGAAAATCGCCAAATGACGCGCAGCCGATGTTTCCGCCAGCGAACTCGAAGTGGAACGGTAAATCCGCATGACATCCAAAACCGAAATGACGCGGTTCAAAATCAGCGCCCCGATGGAAACCTGAAAAGCGATTCGGGAAATCCGGTAATTACGCAAGATATCCCGGTAATGCGACATCCGGCGAGAGGTTTCCGGATTGTCGCTGGAGCCCCAATTCCAGGTGTGCGCTTCGTCAAAAGGATAATCCTTGTCAATGGCGTAGCCGCTGCGAATCATCGCCTGGTTGTAATCTTCGTCCGAATCCGGATTGGCATTTTCCCCATCGACCCCCCCACGACTCCGGTAATCGCCGAGCAGATTCAAAAAGCTTTCGCTTGATGGTGGATTGGAAATTCCCGCATAACGGGACGCATACGAACGAGCGCTGGCAATTTGCCGTTCCCCAAAGAAATAGCTGCCAAAAGTGGCGACCCACAATACGACATCCGTCCAAACATAAGCTTTTACAAATGTTTCCTCGCCCAAATAATGCTGTCCCATTCCCGGAAGCAAAAGCGAAGCACCAATAGCCAGCGGCAAACTTTTTTGCGAATTTCTGCTGATCGATTCATCCACCGAAATCACTACAGGCTGCGCAGAAATTTCGGCGACGCAAAGAAAGAGGACAAAGGCAGCGAGCAATTTTTTCATGGTCTAGAAATTGAAATAGACATTCAACATCGAACGGGAATCCGACGGAACAAATCCGCCTTCAAAATGCAACCGGTCAAACCAGGAAAGCTCTTCTTCGTAAAGGACTTTGTTATGCGCATGAGCGGACCAGGCGGCATCTAAAGCGGAAACAATGTGGTTCAAAATCAACCCGCCAAAGAACCAGGCCTGCATATCGGCATAATCATTCGCCTTGCTTCGCATGCTGCGGTAGGTTTTCCAGTTGGCGGATTCACCGAGCGGAACAACTTCCGAATCGCGATCGCCCAGATTCAGTGCAGATACGGGAGTTTCATTTTCCACATCATCCCAACCCAAAACATAAGCCGAACCGGCAATTGTAGAATAGAACGAACCCGAATTATATAGGCTAAACGAACCGTTCAGATGATTGACGTGATTGTTGTCTTTCGTCATTTCGGTAGAAGCGTCTCCCGTATAGCAGCCATTCGTCGAAGCGTCCCCATAAATCGACTTGCAATAGGATTCCCGGCTAGAAAGATAACGCTCCACAAATTTGCTTTCTTCATCGGAATCATCCAGCCCGTTGCGCAAGTCGTGCATTTTCGATTCATACTGGTGAGCCGAAAAATGCTTTTTCGCAAAATTCTTGTAACGGTCCGTCTGCTTGTCATACTTGTAAACGGAATAGTAATACCAGCTTCCCCACAAAGCACCTTCCAAAGCCAGATATACGGCTCCGCGGACATAATTAAACGTCGAACCGCCCACATAGAGCTGTCCCGCTCCCGGAACGACCAGCGACATGAAGAGAGCCTTTCGCGGACTCTTGTATTTGCCTTTCATTTCATCGATGCTGTAAACCTTGGAAACCTTCGTGGGGCCGAGAATGTCCCGACGGGAAATGGAGGACGAACTGGCGACGAGCACGGAAGAAGAACTGGACGCCGCAGACGAAGAAGAAAGCGAAGACGCGAGCGATGAGGAACTGGATATGGTGTCCGCCAAAGCCGACAACGCCGAATCCGAAACGGCAGAATCCGCCGACAACGAATCCGCTACCGCAGACGAAAGATATCCAGACGAGGAACTTTCCACCGCAGAAGAATCCAAAGCCAAACTCGAAGAACTCATCAGGCTGCTGCTAGACGCCACCACCGAGAATGAACTCGCTTCTTGCGATGAACTGCTCGGCAACGTCGCCGAAGAGGACGCAGCTAAACTGGAACTGCTTTCTGCGGCAGCGGAACTCATCGCAGACGAAGAAGAAACAAGAACTTCCGAAGAAGAACTCGGCTCTGCGCTAGAGCTGCTTTCCTCGACCGCGGAGCTCACCGCCACCGAAGAGGAACTCAACGAGTCCGCTTTTTTTGTTTCCTCGTCAAATTCAGCAAACAAGTCCCGCACCTGCGCAAACGCGGCGGAAGAAAAAACTAAAAAACTGATAGCCATCACGATAAATCGCATGGAACAGAATTTACAAAAAAGCAATCGGGAAGATATTCAAGGCAAATGGAAAATGCCGTTTCCGCGGAAATCTGCCCTGCATTTTATCACCGCCTTTGCTCGTTTTTTATCACAACTATTTTAGAAATCATCCCATCATTGTCGCTAATTTCGGGAATTATATACAATCTTCCTCCAAATCCCCTCAAATAAAATTTTTTTCAAAACCTGAACTTTCTTTCACATGGTGAACTCCTTTTCAAACGGGGCATTTTCTTTCGCAAGGGGAATTCGGTTATCAGTTATCAGGATTCAGTTCCAACCGGTCCCTGCCCTTCGGCAGGCTCAGGGACCGCCGGTTGGTGTGCTTCGACGGACTCAGCAACCGGTTGTTGAACCACGGTTGATGAGCTTGTCGAACCATGGTTGGTGACTAGTTGAAAGTTGGGAGGATTACACATCATTCCCCATTCTTTTATTGCATCGCCCGTTTTTTTCCTTGCCCTTTTCTAAATTTCATCGTATGAAAATTTTTGTTACCGGAGTGGCAGGACAGCTCGGCCACGATGTCATGAACGAGCTCGCCAAAAGAAATCATGAAGGCGTCGGCAGCGATATCGCTTCCGTTTATAGCGGTGTACAAGACGACAGTTATGTGACCAAAGCGACCTATATTCCTTTGGACATTACCGACAAAGAAACTGTTGAAAAAGTTTTGGGGCAAGTCCGTCCCGATGCGGTCATTCATTGTGCGGCATGGACCGCGGTTGATTTAGCCGAAGACCTAGACAAGCAGGAAAAAGTCCGCGCCATCAATGCAAAAGGCACCGAAAACATCGCCCGGATGTGCAAGCAGCTGGACTGCAAAATGATTTACATCAGCACCGACTACGTATTCGACGGACAAGGTACTACGCCTTGGGAGCCCGATTGCAAAGATTACAAACCTCTAAACATTTATGGGCAAACCAAATTAGAAGGGGAACTCGCCGTCGCTTTGAATCTGGATAAATACTTTATCGTTCGCATCGCCTGGGTTTTTGGCAAAAACGGCAAGAACTTTATCAAAACGATGTTGAACGTAGGAAAATCCCACGACACTGTCCGCGTAGTCCACGACCAAATCGGAACGCCTACTTACACTTACGATCTGGCACGCCTGCTGATAGACATGATAGAATCCGACAAATACGGCTATTACCATGCGACCAACGAAGGCGGCTACATCAGCTGGTATGATTTTACGCGAGAAATCTATCGACAGGCGGGATTGAAGACCAGCGTCATTCCCGTGACCACGGCGGAATACGGCATTTCCAAAGCCAAGCGCCCCTTCAACAGTCGCCTAGACAAATCCAAGCTTGTCAAAAACGGATTTAAACCGCTCCCGATATGGCAAGACGCCCTGAAAAGGTATCTCCAAGAAATTCAGGAATAAGCGGTCGAATGCTTACGCTTGCTGCGCTTCATGCAGCAAGTAGGCATTTACAAAAGCTTTGATTTTCCCGTCAAGAACGCCCGTCGTATCGGACGTTTCTTCGTTTGTACGCAAATCCTTGACCAGCTGATACGGCTGCAAAACATAGCTACGAATTTGCGAACCCCATTCCACTTTTTTCTTCTCGGCAAGGCGGGCATCGCGCTTCGCTTCTTCTTCTTGGCGGTAATGTTCCGCAACCATTGTCGTCAGCATTTTCAAAGCCGTAGCTCGGTTCTGAATCTGCGAACGCTCCGTCTGGCAACTGGCGACAATCCCAGTCGGAATATGCGTCATACGGACGGCGGAATCGGTTTTGTTGATATACTGGCCGCCCGCCCCCGAAGAGCGATAGACATCGACTCGAATGTCCGCGGGGTTGATTTCAAATTGCACTTCGTCGTGTTCCGGATACAGATAGACAGCGCAAAAACTGGTGTGCCGCCGCGCATTCGCATCGAAAGGACTGATGCGCACCAGACGATGCACGCCGATTTCCGAGCGGAGAAGTCCATAGGCATATTCATCTTTGACTTCGATGGTCGCACTGTTGATTCCCGCCTCTTCACCTTCCTGAACATCGATGACTTTAAAGTCCATGCCTTCCCGTTCCAAAAAGCGCTTATACATACGAAGCAGCATTTCCGCCCAATCGTGAGCTTCTGTTCCACCGGCTCCCGGATGAATGGTCAGCACAGCGGCGCAAGCATCATCGGGCCCGGAAAGCATCCGGCGAAATTCCATTTCATCGACCCGATGGAGAAGGGTTTTGAATTCTTCTTCCACATTGTCGAAAAGTTCCTGCGAATCCGGTTCGGATTTTGCCATTTCATAAAGTTCGGACAAGTCGTTACAAGTCGAAGAAACTTCATTCCAATCGGCGATGACTTTTTTGAGCGACGTGATTTTTTTCAGGAGGGCCTGGGCCTTATCCTGATCGTTCCAGAGTTCCGGATTTCCGGACTCCTTTTCAAGGACGGAGAGTTCTACTTCTTTAGACTCGAGGTCAAAGATACCCCCGAAGTTTGTCAATTCGGGAGCGGAGCTCTGTAAGCCCTACATGGGAAGTTGTAGCCATTACTTGGAGCCTCCAATCGCATTTTCCGGTGTGTAGTCCTTGTTCAGATACTGCACTTTATACTTGGCGGCCAGCTCGTCGAGATAGGCTTTCACTTTCAGCTGGCGTTCCTGTTCCGCCTGCACGCGAAGGATGTATTCAATCTGCACCTTGTAATTTTCAAACTTGCCGTCGTTCTTTTCGGTAAGCATAAAAATCTGGAGGCCTTCAGTAGTGGAGAAAACGTCCGAGATGTCGCCGACGTTCAGATTGCCAATCGCCTTGGCAAAATCGGCCCCCTTGGACTTGGCGATGAATTTATTCATCACGCCGCCGGTTTTACGAGCGTCCGCATCGTCGCTGTATTGAGCGGCAAGGGTCGCAAAACTCGCTTTGCCCAAACGGACTTGAGCGGCAAGGCCTTTCAAAAGTTCCTTTTTATCGGCAACCGCCTGCTTGGATTCCCCCTTTTTGCTTTTCAAAAGAATCCGGGCTCCGCTAATCGTATCGTTCAGAGGAACCTTGGACTTGTTGAGTTCCCAATAAGCGGCAATCTGTTTGTCGGTCGGGTCCTTGGGATACGGCACTTTCTGTTCCAGGATGATGTCGCTCTGCAACTGCTGTTCGATGCGTTCATTGAACTGCTTTTCGCTGATGTTGTTTTTCTTGAGTTCGTTCTTAAAAACTTCGGTGCTGGGATATTGCGATTTGAAAAGAGCCGCCACGCTGTCAATCCGAGCCTTGGGAACCTTGATATTCAAAGCCTTCGCTTCCAATTTGACCAGTTCCTGGCCGACCAGATTGTCGATAACCGCCCAGCGAACCTGCTTCATCGCTTCGGGTGGCACCTGACGTCCACGCGCCTGAGCCTTTGCCAACGCATCGGAGAGACTATCGATCCGAGCCCGGGAAATACCGGTTTTTCCGACACGAATAACATCCAAATTGCTTCCACTCATCAGCTGGGCGGAAGCCAGCGTCGAGCAAATCATCACAGGGAGAATGGATTTTTTAACAAGATTCAAAAAGCGCATAGATAGCCTTGGTTAATTTTTCTGACGGGGAAAATATAGAAAATTTACAGTGGAGATATCACTCGTCCGATGGTTTCTTGTTCTTGAAAGCCGACAGGACATCCGGAACCAGATCCGCAATTTTGGAAACCATGTCATTTTCCCGCGAAACCGGCATGATGCGAACATCGTCGCCCGCAATCACGACAAAAGCGAGCGGATGGATAGAGAGTCCGCCGCCGGAAGCCGCCACATTTTCCTTTTTTCCGCCGAGTCCAAAGCCCATCGAAACACGGTTTACCGGAATAAGGGTAACGGCTCCCGCCTGAATGGGTTTGCCGATGACGGTTTCCGCCTGGGAAACCATACGGAGCTTTTCAAGAATTGTTTCTGCAAAAGTATCGATTTGTGACATATAGTCCCAATATAATTATTTCGGAGAATCGTAAACGCTCTGCGCCGCCTTTTGAAAATGATTTCGCAGGTTTTCTGCGGAAAGGGTGCCCCAAACGCAAACTACCCGACCGTCCGGAAGACGAAGGGCCGCTCCTCGGGTTTCCGCCCCAGCATTAAAAAAGACCGTGTCCGCGGAAAGGGCGACATTCCGATGCAACTTGCGGCTGTTTGCCACCCACACCTGCCAAGCGTCCTGCGGGACAGAGCCCCAACTCCGAGCCGCATTCCAAAAAACGTCATCGCCCCTATAGCCCAAAATCAACATCGGAAATTCCGATTCGACGCCCAAAAAATCCCGCATCTGGATAGAAGTCTGTCCAATCGCCCGATTCGAAATCGGCAAACTCAAAAATTCCTGTGGAAGGCCAGCGCGATAATTCGGAAATCCTTGCACAAAGCGTTCCAACTCGCTCCGTTCATAATTGCGCAGAAGCCCGTAGCGGAAAACAAAGAGCCGCCGACCGCCACGCATAGCGATTTCCCGGAAATTCCCTTCGACGACAGGGAAAGATTCCTGCACAAGCCCGCTATTCAAAAAGAACGCCAAAGCCGACATGTCGGAAGAAAATTCCAGAAGGCGAACGTGAAGAGTGTCCCCTTCCACAGGCACATATTCCAATTCCGCCATATTGGAAATGGCATAATTCCGCAGCTGCCAAGCCGAAGGAACTCGTCGAAGAACAGAAACGGAATCATACAGCTGCACATTTACGGGAGCTTTTTCTCGATACAGAAATTTGTACAAATTCAATTCCAGAAGAGATTCTTCTTGGTTGCAACCGCAAAAAGCAAGCAGCGCCCCTAAAATCATCCACCTTTTAATTTTTTTCATTTTTTAAACTCCGAGGACAAAACGCAGCGAGCGGGCACTTTTCGCAGTGTTCGGTGAAATCTGCGCAAAGCCATCCCGACGGCGAAGATTCCCAAAAGAACTGAAACGCGTGAGAAACCTTATGCGGATCTTGGGGCGAGAGCGCCTTGCAAAAAGTCGCCGAAAGCATTCGTTTTTGACGTTCCTCTTTTTGGGAAAATCCGATTTCCTTGCCGGGCCCCAAAAAGCCCATCCAGCAGCGAATGCCAAAAGAAAAAGGAATCGGGCAAATATCGCCAGGCTCTTTATTCCTAGAAATGGCAAGACCTCTGGGCTGCGCCGAAAAAAGGCGGGACAAGGCAAAAATCGCCTTGGGCTGATAGGCGCCCTTGCCCATAAAAAAAATTTCGCTCAAATCCCTGAGGATTCCTTTATACGATGTAGAAGTCGCCCAGCCCACCAGCGGAGAACGCCTGCGGACAAAATTGCCGACGCTCCAGAAAATGCCGGGAACGCTTTCTTCCAAAGGCCAGTCGTACGTCTTTTTGGCTTGGCGAACCAAATCCCGAATTTCCACTTCTTGAGGAAGCGGAAAAGTCCAAAGCCTTTCATCGGGATATTGCCGAGAGAGGACTTCGAGAACTTTCTGCAACAAATAAAGCGGAATTTCCTGCGCAAGACAAGAACCGAACAAAACCCAAGCGATACGGCCTTCCAGCGTTTTCGAATGCTCGGCGACAGCGACAATCGGATCAGGAACAGATGCAAACGCCCGCACAAAATCTGCCGTAGCCCGCATAACGTCCGGATGTTCGATTTCCCATCTCATCTTTTGTGCAAAAATCGTCCGTGCAAAAAACGAAGATTTTTAAACCAGCGATTCGCCCATTTTAATAGCTTTGCCAAGCGTCGATTGGAAAAGTTCGGGAAGCCGGCTGGCAAGAATTTCGTCGGCGACGAGAATCACCGTGCTGCCCATTTCAAAACGCCCCAATTCCGCGCCCCGTTCAAAACGGTATTCCGAGCGGGGAATGTAATCGATTCGCGGCGCTTTTCTCGGCAATTTTCCCACATTCGTTATCCAGTTCGGCGCATAATTCACCACAATGCGCCCCACATTCGTCGCCCCGACTTTTACCAAAAGCAATTCCCCGCCGCCGTCAACGGCTATCCGGGTGGTTATGCGTTCGTTAATGCAAAAAAGCCCTTCAACGCGTTCCACGCTCCAAGGGTTTACCGGCCAAAGCGTTCCCGGACAATAGCTCGCCGAAAGAAGCTTCCCCGCTACAGGCGAATGGATCCGGTGATAATTGAACGGAGCCAAATAAATCGTCGCAAAGCGTCCATTCGCAAAATGCGCCGCCAAATCTTCGTCCCGGATCAACTCGGCAAGGGAATACGTCTTGCCCTTTGCCTGGATCATCTGCGGATTTTTTCCGTTCAAGATTCCCGTCTGCGATTCCCGGCCATCGACTGGGCTGACCACTTCGGCATTCGCCAGCGGGCGCTTGCCCGGCGCCAGCTGCCGAACAAACAGTTCGCCGATATTCGCATACGACGAAAGCGGCAGCGCCGACTCCGACATATCCAGACGGTAAGCCTTGGCGAAAAGATTCCGAGCCCATTTTGAAAGTACGGGAATTTTCAGATGCACAAGATTTCCAAAGAGCCGGGATTCCAGATTCTTCGGGAGGAGTTTCATCAAAACATAACGAGGAGAATTCATTGGAGCAAATCTACAAATTTAACAAAACTCCGCCCGCACGCCTCAAATATGACGATGCGGATTTTATCTATTTTTTTCACCATGGATTATTTGTTTCTTTTTGCCGGACTAGCCCTGCTGCTTCTGGGAGCGGAATTTCTAGTCGATTCCTCCGTCGCTATTGCCAAGCGCGCCAAAGTTTCCAGCTTCGTCATCGGCCTGACCATTGTCGGCATGGGAACTTCTGCGCCAGAAATGTTCGTATCGCTCTCCTCGGCCTGGAACGGCAACGGCGATGTCGCCGTAGGAAACATCATCGGTTCCAACATCTGCAACATCTTTCTCATTCTCGGCGCATCGGCAACCATCCTTCCATTTGCCATCCAGGGAAACATCATCCGCCGGGACATTCCGTTTGGCATTTTCGCCGCCGTTCTAGTCACCCTCCTCGGGCACAAATCCCTGCTCTCCGATAATTTTTCCAACACGATCACCCGCATCGACGGCATCGTTTTTCTCGTCCTCTTTTTCGCCTACATGGGATTCACGATTTACAAAAGCCGAAAGGAAACAAGCGGCACGGAAGACGAAGCCATTTCCCGCCTCACCGGAAAGCCGGTTTTCCTTTTGATTCCAATCGCCATCGCGTCCCTTGCCGGACTTGTCTTTGGCGGCAAACTCTTTCTCGGGGCCGCAGAAAATCTGGCGCGGGCTTGGGGAGTCAGCGATGCGGTCATCGCCATCACCGTCGTCGCCCTCGGAACATCTCTTCCCGAACTGATTACATCCATCGTCGCCGCCCTCAAAAAAAATTCGGAACTCGCCTTCGGCAATGTCATCGGATCCAACATCTTCAACATCTTCCTTATTCTCGGCGTCTCGTCGGTCGCCAAACCGATTGCCATCCAAGGCGTCCGGGTAGAAGATTTCGCCGTCATGATTTTTGCGACCCTCTGCACATTCCTCGTCACCTGCACCTTCAGGCCCAAATACTTCGACCGCATCGAAGGAATCTTCTTTCTCATCTGCTACGTCGGCTATACCGCGTATCTCGTTATGCGCTGATCTTTCTGGGCGTGCCCCGCCTTCGGCGGGTCGGCGTGTTCCGGGCTCACTTCCAGTCGGTGCTTCGCACTGGCGCAAGCGCCACCCTCCACATGCCTCACGCAAAATCATTTCCAGCTACTTCCCATTCCTCAAAACAACGTTCCTGCAAAAACAGAGTCCTTTCTATTCCGTTTCTAAAAGCCTTTTCCAAAAAATTTCGTTTCTTCCGATTCAAAAAACGGGGCGCGGCATCGTGACATTCACTGTCCCGGATGAAAACGATTCGTGGCATCGTGCCATTCACTGCCCCGCGCAAAAAACGGACCGCGGCATCGTGACATTCGCCGTCCCAGACGAAAAACGGGCAGGCAACCGTTTCTCCAAACGCCCCTCTTTCACAGTTCCAGCCCTTCGGCTAGTTCGGTAGGCTCACTAACCAAGGCTCAGGGACCGGTTGTCGAACTAGCCGCTAGCCGCTGACCGCTAACCACCAACTCGCCATCCGCAAAAGCAGTACAATGCCCGAATAAACTTTTCCTTCCCATCCGAAATTCACTATTTAAAAAAGCCGTTTCACTGGAAAGAGAAGTTGTTCCCCTTTGAAAAGAAGTTTTTCCCTAAAAAGCAAAGCCCTTTCCAAAAAAAATCCCGGTCCGCAAGAACGAAACCGGGATAGAAAAACAATCAACGGGCCAAAAAATTAGCCGTTCACCTTTTTAAAGGCTGCAATGTTCTGCGCAAATTCAGCCAAATACTTCCGAGCATTTTTCGCCACCGATTCCGGTTCATAGCCGAACTTCTTTTCGAGAACGGAAGCCGGAGCCGAAGCCCCAAAGCGTTCCAACCCAGCAACCTTGCCAAATCCGCCGACCACGTCCTTGAAAAGAACGGGAAGCCCGCTCGAAAGCGCATACACCGGCGTCCATGGCACGATGACGGATTCGCGATAGGCTGCATCCTGAATCAGGAACAACTTCGGGCTTATCATGGAAACGACCCGCACATTTTTGCCTTCGCCGCGCAAAATTTCCGCAGCATCATGACAGAGCAGAACGTCGGAACCATTAGCCACAAAGGTCAAATCCGGATTTTTGCCAGACGGCGTATTGTCGCTGACAATGTAAGCGCCCCGCCGACATTTGGCGGCTTCCGCATAACGGGAAGTTCCCTGCGGCACAGGAAGAGCGCCCACTTTCTGACGGGTCAAAATCAGAGCGGTCGGGCTGTTCTCGTTTTCAAAAGCCATTTCCCAAGCCACCGTCGTTTCGGCGGCATCTGCCGGACGCAAGACGAGCATCTGCGGACGCCCATCTTCCTTCACAAGGTCTTCCAAAAGCCGAAGCTGCGTTTCATGTTCAATGGGCTGGTGAGTCGGGCCGTCTTCGCCGACGCGGAAACTGTCGTGCGTAAAGACATACTTGACCGGAAGCCCCTGAAGAGCCGCCATGCGGATGACCGGCTTCATAAAATCGCTAAACACGAAGAAAGTCGCGCAAATCGGATAGAGTCCACCCGAGAGAGCAAGACCGCAGGCGATGGCACCCATAGAAAGCTCCGCGACACCGACCTGCACAAAAGCCCCGCCGAAATCCCCCGGCGTCATAATGCGCGTTTCGTTCAGGAATTTTTGAGTCTGGTCCGAATTGGAAAGGTCCGCCGAGCTGCAAATAATGTTGCGGTAATTCTTGGCCAAATAAGAAAGCACCGTGCCAGAACTGTTGCGGGTCGCTTCCCCGTCCTTTTGCGCCAGGTTCCGCAAGTCGAGCTTTACGCTCCGGCCCGCAAGCCAGCTCCGAAGAGTGGCAGCCTTTTCCGGATTCTTGGAGTCCCAATCGGCCTTTTTCGCATTCCAGTCCGCCGCGATTTTTTCAAGTTCCTGCAAACGAGAGTCGAACGCCGCTTTGACTTCCGGGAAAATTTCAAACGGATTTTCCGCATTGCCGCCCAGATGACGAATCGTTTCTTCCGTCGAAGCGCCCGCTCCGGAAAGCGGCTGCCCATGAGTCGAAACCTTGCCTTCAAAAGATTCTCCCGAAGCACCGACAGCACCCTTGGCCATGGTCGTATGGCCTATCACAATCGTCGGGCGTTCCTTTTCGGCGAACGCCGCCTTGAACGCCTGGCGAAGTTCATCCACATTTTCGCCGTCGGCTTCCAGCACGCGCCAGCCCCAGGATTCGTATTGTTTCTTGAAATCCTGATCCATCACGTCGGAGGTTTTGCAAGAGAGCTGCACGCCGTTCGCGTCGTAGAAGAATATCAGGTTGGAAAGTTTCAGATGCCCCGCGATGCGCCCAATTCCATAAGCAATTTCTTCCTGAATGCCGCCGTCCGAAACGAGGGCGACCGTCTTGTGCGAAACGATATCCCCGAACTGGGCGACCTTATAGCGTTCCGCAATCGCGACTCCCGCAGCCATTCCCTGCCCGAGTCCAAGAGGCCCCGAGGAATTCTCTATGCCGTGTTCCACGGAAAGTTCCGGATGGCCCGAAGTGATGCTGCCGAATTGACGGAAATTTTTCAAATCTTCCAGAGAAAGTCTGCCTGTGAGAACGAGTTCGGCATAGAGCAGCGGAGACATGTGCCCCGGATCCATCAAAAAGCGGTCGCGCGCTTCCCAGTTCGGATTCTTCGGATCGAACTTCAGAAATTCCGCAAAAAGAAGAGTAATTGCCGTAGCGGCGCCCATCGCTCCGCCCGGATGGCCGGACTTGGCTTTTTCCACCATGGCGGCGGAAAGAATTCGAACGTTGTCTGCTGCTTTTAAAATAATGGAATTGTCCACAGGAAGCCTCTGTAAAAATTTTGCGCCCCAAATTTAAAATACATTCCCCAATTTCTCAACTACAAAAAGGAAATCTCGCAGGAAAAACGGCTATAGCGACGGTTTCCCGGTAAAAATTTTAAGAGGATTTTCAAAAGCGTAAGAAAAAAAACAGTCAATTGTTATATTTGGCACAATTCAAGACCACATCAAAGGAGAGAACATAAAAATCTTCACCTTGAAAACAGCCGCCGCGGGTGCCGCTCTTCTGGGCATTATCGCCTGCGGAGACGACAGCAGCTCCAGCAGCAAAACCCCGGACATCTTCAGCACGAAGGACGACCTGCCCGAGTGCACCGAGAAAATCGCCGGCGACACCCTCTACGTGGAAAGCGATTCCGCGGACTACTTTTGCGATGACGGCGAATGGATAATCGTCGGCGACACGACGGCGACGGACACCACTGCAAACGACACGACCGCAGTTTCCTCTTCGTCGGGAAAGAACCCGAGCAGCTCTTCGGCGGACACCAGCGCCGTAAGCGACTCGCTTTCCAGTTCCTCGGTGGCGGATTCCCTTTCGAGCAGCTCCAGCGCTATCGTTTCCAGCAGTTCGGAAGCGGCCTCCAGCAGTTCCGCTCTCCCCATCGAAATGCTGAAAACCTGCTCCGACAGCATCACGACAATCTCCCTTTACGCTATCGGGGACAGCCTTGTGTTAAACGTGCCTTGGCAGCTCCAATGGTCGGCTTATACAAATGCGGACAAGCGTCTGGCAAGCTATTCGGAATGTTTGGTATCGGCGTCCCGCGTAATGGATTCCGCATACGTTTGCACAAATGGATGGATGCAATGCACCGCCTATCAATACGGTTTCCATGTCGATGCCAAATGCGACTCGAGCCTTGCTCTTTCGCCTTGGGGAATTTATGAATACAAGGGATTGAAAACCGACTTGAGCGTCGCCTATATGTCCGGTCTAATGGATTCCCAGCTATGCACATATAGCAATTCCATTGTATACGGCTGCCTTGCCGATAATCTCACCCGAGCCGAACTCACTTTTGTCAACGGGAAAAAGTGGTATTTTGACATCAAGTCTACCAAGTGGTACAGCGATTCGGATTCTTTGACCGCCTTCAACAACGCCGTTTTGGCAATCCAAACGGCAATCGACAACGACGATTTCACCAAAGTGCAGTCGCTGACTGGGCTCAAGGCTTCCGATCCTTACATGGAATTTTTCAAGAAAGGCGGAAAGGTCACTTCTTCCAGCAACGGCGATGTGCGTTTTTCCATCGAAGGTTTCGAGAATCGTTCTTTCATTGAACCGCTCATCCAAGCCGATTGCGAAGACATCAACAAACACTGGCTGTCAAAAATTCCTCTCACCCTCACCCCGGCGGTCAGCAGCTCGAGCGCCAAATCTTCGAGCAGCAGCGCCAAATCCTCTTCGTCCGTGTCCAGCAGCAGCGCGCAGTCCTCGTCCTCTGTTTCCAGTTCCAGCGTCGCTTCGAGCAGCTCTGCGGAGTCCAGCTCTTCGGCGGAATCCTCCAGCAGCGAGTCTTCAAGCTCTTCCGCGCCGACTGTTTTCAACGACGAGAACCTGGACTTTTTGGCGGGACTCGCCTCCTTCACGAAAGACGAGGGGGCATCCAGCGCGGACACCGCGGTATGGGCGGCGCAACAAAGTTTCTTGTCATCCCAAGGGACAAAGTTGACGACCTTCACCAATTCCTTGTCGTCGGGATTGAGCGATGCGGGCTATGCATCGGTATCCGAAAGCGCCGCCACCCAAACGTATGGATTGCAGAAAGGCGGCTCGACGTATCTTGTGATTATCGAGAAGTCGGTTGATACGAAACAAATAACCATCAACATTACCGCCAAGAAAATCGAAGGCTAATCCGGTCGGAATTCCCTTCCAAAATTTCAAGGCTGCCTGCGGGCAGCCTTTTTCGTGTTCACGACATGCCCGCGCCGCTCTTTTTAGCTCTTGCCACCCCAAAACAGATTTTCAACCCGCACAAGACCGAATACATTCCGGTTTCCACCAAAAGCGGAATCAGGAAAAAAAGGGATGAATATACAATCTTCCACAGAAAGTGCCAGTTGTCATCAGGGAAGATTTTCTTGGACGGGAATGTTTTTCTTCGGAAAGGAAAATTTTACCCTCTAACGGATAGACTCGCCTTATTGCGAAATGAAATTTCAAACTTTTCGCTGACAGGATGCAGCGCCCCATGAGCCTTGGAAGCTTGCTTCCTTTAGGCGAATTGCCCCTTTCAGGGATACTTCAACTACGGAATCGGAAATTCCTAGTTTCAGGGATGCAAAGCCCCATGAGCCTTGGAAGCTCTGCTTCCTTTAGGCGAATTGTGCAAAGCCGCGGCGGGTGGAAGGGATAAGGGGGCATCAAAGTGGCGAAGGCCGGCCCCCTTTTCCCTTCACTCTATCCCCCGCCACGCTTGCTTTCCTTGAAATCCTTCTAAAAAGTGAGGCATCATCAATATGTGTGGTAGCATTTAGGCAGCCTTGCTAGATGATTCTCTCGATACCGATTCCCATTCGTAGGCTATCTTTACATCTACATAGGAACAGCTCAACATTATCAGCGACAGCATGTTGTTCATGTTCCTGAAGCCATAGGCAGTCCGTATCAGTAGCTTTATCTTGTTGTTCGTCGCCTCGATCCTTGCGTTTGACACGCCCAGCCTGATTGTGTTGAGGATTCCGTCGTAGTTGCGCTTGATCTTTGCGTACAGATCCTTTACTGAGCCGATGCGTGAGTGGCTTGCACGCCACAGCCACCTGTCCAGATTTTCCCTGGCATCGTCATAGCCCATCTTCAGGATGATGCGCAGTTCCTCCTTGAGCTGGTATGCCCTGTAGAGACGCGGATAGCGGCTTGCTATGAGTTCTATTTTTCTCTGCTGGCTTTCGTTAAGGTTCTCTGGAGCCTTGCCCAGAGCGTACCTGGAGTTCTTTATCCCCTCCGCGGTGCGGTCCTTCGGGACGCTATCCTTCGTGGGCCTGCCTCGGCCCCGTTTCTGATTGCGGTTTTCCTTGCGGGCCTCCTTCCAGGCTTCCACACGGACCTTGTCCAGGGCTTCTGTCGCCCACTGTACGACATGGAAGCTGTCCACGCACCGTTCGGCATTGGGCAGGAACTCCTCGATGCTTGACCTTATCCACTTGGCTCCGTCACAAGTCACAAGCTCCACGCCCTTGCGCTGCTCTTCGCTGAGTTCCCTCATGAAGAGGTCCAGCACCTCCTTCCCGTAGCCCTCGTGGACCCAGATCACGCAGCGCCTGTCGTGATCCACTACCACCGTTATGTACTTGTGCCCTTTCTTGTAGCTGGTCTCGTCGATGCCTATGCGCCTGAAGATGCAGCCTGCCTTGATCGGCCTTGTGTCCAGGCGATCCCATACGCGGTCGGCAATTTCCCCCACGGTATTCCAGGCGATGCGTAGCTGCTTTGCGACAGCCTTTTTCGACATGCTGCATACGGCCCATGCGACCTGCTGCTCGAAGGCGTCGGTGAAGCCTGACCTGTGGCTTGCCCACGGCACCTTCACCGTTTTTACGCCGCATTTCTTGCACTTCACCCTGTAGGTGTCCATCCTGATGAAGCCCATCTTCGTGCCGAGATCGAGCGTCCGCCATACCCTCTGTTCCCGGCCGTTGTCGTAGAGCTTCCCTTTTCGCCCACAACAGCCGCACCTGCTGGCGTTGCCCTTGGTGAGTCTTACCGTGATGGTGACCGTGGTGTCGGTTTGCTCCTGCTTGACGACTGAACAGCCGTTGACATTGAAGATGGATTTGTATAATTTTGACATGGGCTTTTTCTTCTGTTTTTTTTGGCGATTAAATTTTAGAAAATAGCCCATTTTTTTTGTTTGATTTAGGCGAAAGTCAACAAAAAAAGGGGGGCGAAGCCACCCACACATGTTGATGAAGAGCCTAAAAAGTGTTGAGGTATTGCGGGGGGTGGGGACTTCGTATAGAATTCCCCACCCCCCAAAAAAACTCCCCGCCGCCTAACAAAGAGACTGCGGAGAGCTTAAAGAAATAAAATCAAGTTTTCCACACGATGCAGGATTTGCGTTCGCTATCCTTCTCCATATTGGGGAAGGATACCCTGAACGTGATTTCGCGCTTCTGGATCTGAATATCCATCAGCCGGTCGTTTATTTCCGCCAGGCGGTTCTGGATATTTTCCAACAGGCGATTCAACCGGTCAACTTCCGAGGCACTCAAGGCAAAAAGCCTGTTTTCCAAGCGTTCTGTTACCCTGTCCATGCTGGCAATCAGCATACGGCGGCTGTTGGTGAGGCGGATTTCCTCCGCATTGATACGGAACTTAGCTGTATTGGACATAACGACTCCTTATTCAATATGTCAATAAACGCCGGTTCGAAAGAACCGAGATTTAACAAACAAGTATTAAATAGAGATGTCGTTTTTATTTCTACATATCGTATTGTCGTTTCCAAAAAAGATTGGTCAAAATCATC
Source organism: Fibrobacter sp. UWS1 (assembly GCF_002300445.1). Lineage (NCBI taxonomy): Bacteria > Pseudomonadati > Fibrobacterota > Fibrobacteria > Fibrobacterales > Fibrobacteraceae > Fibrobacter > Fibrobacter sp. UWS1. Next base: position 726,854 of record NZ_NSGW01000002.1, on the reverse strand, counting down.
AAGATTTTGCCGAACCAAATATACAGGCGGATTTTCGTCGCTAACGCGACTTAGGTTTGTAGTTTAACTTGCGTATAAATATACTCTAAAGGGGTCATAAAGTCAAGCCTTTTTCGAGGCCTGTTGTTCAGTTTATCCTGTATCCAGCGAACTTTCCGGGGAGAGATTCCCTTGAACGACTCCTTCTTGGGAAGATATTGGCGTATTAGACCGTTCATGTTCTCGTTGGCACCGCGCTCCCAGGAGTGGTACGGGTTCGCAAAGTAGTAATCCGCCTTCATAGCTTTCGCTATTTCTGCGTGACAGGCGAACTCCTTCCCGTTGTCCGAAGTGATTGTGAGAATCTTGACTTCGAACGTTTTCTCAAAGTCCTTCAGCGCCCTCACAAGCGTTCTCTTCAGGTCTTTCGCGTTCTTCGTCGGAAGATACCTTATCAGGCTGTAATTCGTCATCCTGTCGTTGATCGTGAGCAGGTTCGCGTCATGGTCCGCGCTGTTTATCAGGTCTATCTCGATGTCGCCTACGCGTGATTTCTCGTCCACGATTGCCGGACGTTCCTCGATGGGCACGCGGCCTACAATCTGGCCTCTCTTGTCCTTCTTCTCCCCGCGCTTACGGTATGGTTTCTTGCCGTGCCGCAAGTGCTTCTTCAGGTCCTCGTCCTTGTTCACATGCCTGTATATCGTGGCGACGCTAGGGACACCCATCCCATCGAGTTTCGCGCGTCCGTTCACCTGTTCGGGAGAGTAGTCTTCCTTGATTTTCCCGTCCACGATTTTCCAGTCGTCCTCGTCGTAGTCGTAATGCAGGTGACTTGTCGCGGCAAGGAGGTCTGCCCGTTCCTGCGACTTGACCGGGTCGTAATGCTGGCGGCCGCCGCCCCTGTTTAGTTCCCTGTAGATTGTGGATTTGTGGACCTTCAGCTGCAAGGCTATGTTTTTCGGGGGGATCTTTGCCGCATTGAGCGCTCGTATTTCGTATCTTTGTGCTTGGTTGAGACTCACCGCCATGTCCTTTTTTGGTAGAATCGGCAAGGTAGAAAAGTTTCGGCCAGGTTCCCCAGGGGCTAGCCCTAGGGAACTTTTTTTCTTCCCGATTCAACCTATATCAGTCGCATTGACGGTGAAAATTCGCGACATATTTAATTTCAAAAAAGAAATATTTTTCTTTAGATTTATTTTTTTGTTGGAATACCTAACCAGCACAGCCCTATAATCTCCCGTCGAAACGGCAACTCCTTATGCCGCAGAAGATTTGCGGGAATAGCGCCGTCTTATTCAACAAGGGTACGTCATTTCAATCATCGGAGCACAATTTCTCTTCCAATATCGGCAACGAGACAATGCAAACCAATCTCCATGTTCAAAATCAATTTCTCTCTCATTGCAAGAATCAGGATAAAATTGCTCATCTTTGTTTTATGCAATAATTTCACAAAGAATGTCTTCATCCGTATACGCTTTAATACCATTTAACGGTGTTGTTGATATTAGACGGATTCCTGTAATTTGATTTGTATCCATATATTTTTGCACAGGTCAAAATCCCCGTTTTGATGCAAGCCATTAACATAATTCTACTCCGCTAAAAAATCAACCATATCATTCAATATGGCACCATTCTCCATTTCCGCAAATACATTTTCAGCAATACATTGGATTCGGGTTGGGATGGGTCTTCCTCTTTTATCCAAGTGGACCAATCCTTATTGTGAAGTCCCACCGCACATCCTGAAATCCCGCCAAGTGTATCAGAACGATATTTGAGAAATAAATCTCAAGCGAAGGTTTCTCTGAATATTCAAAAGACGAGTCGGCCATTCCCCCGGGAAGATAATACAAATCGGATTCGGCTATGATGGATGCGTCCCGAATTGCGAGATAGCGGATTTCAATACCATTCAAGGTGTCGCTGAAATTATTCTCTATTTTAAACCTTAAAACTGTCTAATTCGTTTGTGAATATTGTTCGTCTAAGATATAGACAGCGATTGCGCCTGCTAGATTCACCATCACGATAATTATACCGAACACTATCCGTATTTTCACTTCAATCCCCCTTACCCATTCTGCCTCTGATTGAAAATAGAGTTTTTGCAATATTCCGCGAACAATAAATCGGAGAAAAATCCTTGACCGTTCAAACGGTTCGCCCGATTAAGCACTTCACCTTTTCCCTTTCTACAAGAACGTATCAAAAAAACTATATTCACTTCCAATGAAAAACATACTAGCTCGACTCAAAAATCTCGTACATCCGGCAGGAATCGCGGGCGTTGTTATCGCCGCCCTGATTCCGTTTCTGATTTATCTTGCCCCGAATGTTGGCGAGAAAGAAATCATCCGCATTCTGGATTTAAGACTTCCGCTGCCGCTGTTCCTTGTGCAATTCGTGGCGATTCTCGTTCTTTTTGCTAGCCTCTTCCGGGATTTTCGTTCCTATGTCAAAGAGCACCTGCCACCCAAGCCTTTCATTGTCCTGACCATCCTCTTCGCCTTGGGAGCAACCCTTTTTGCCGGGACGCAAATCGAAGCGCGGCACCGCGTACAAAGCGATGAAAGCATTTTTATGGCAGTCGCACAGAATATGTATTTCAACCAGACGACGGGCACCTGCGACCAGGGAGAATTTCACGACGGAAAACTGGACTGCTACCAAAATTCGGACAGTTTCAAAACGAAAGGGCTTTCTTTCCTGTATTTTCTCGGAATGCCGATTTTCGGAACCGATTTGCACTGGATTTTCAATATGGAGCTTGCCCTGCTTTTCTTTTCCGCTTTACTTCTCTTCTTTGCCATTCGAGCGTGGACAGCCGACGATCTGACCGCAGCTCTAGCCAGCATCATTCTATTTGCGCAGCCGACCGTTCTTTTTCAATTCCGGTCGATGTCCGTCGAGCCGCTCTACATTTTCCTTTCGGCTCTCTCCCTGTGGATTCTTCGCTGGGCTTTCGATAAAAACACCATCCGCCACTGGATTCTCTGCGCCCTCGTCCTCGGCTTTTTCGCCCAGACTCGCCAAGAAACCGTCTTTTGCTTTCTCGCATTCCTCGTCGTCGCCTTTCCCAAAATTCTGGATAAAAAAGACGGCAAAGCCCCGGCGTTCTTCGTCACCCTTTCCCTTTTCTCCATTCCCATTCTCATCACCATCAGCTATTTCCAAGGCTACGGCTTTCAAGGAGGCGCCTATTCCGCCCACGGGCACTTTCTGGAAAACCTGAAAAACAACTGGGAAGTGATGACTCGCCCTCTTTCCGGCGACGGGATTCTCGCAAATCCCTTCCTTTCAAGCTTCAACTATCTTTTCCTTGCCGGATTCGCATTTCTTCTCATCCGGGTTTCCAAAGAAATCTACAACAGGCAGTTCGGAAAATACTCCAAAATCGCCGGTTTCCTGCTGCTCTATCACATCCAGACATACATCATTCTCGAAAACGTTTCTGGGGATTTCACGATTGAAATCAACCAGCGTTACGCCCTCGTCATGATGCCGACCATGGCATACCTTGCAGCGTTTGCCATTCGCAATGCGCTTTCTATCGCCTATTTCCTTCTCGGAAAATTTTCTTTGAACGCCAACGCGACCGCCAATCTGGTTGCCGCCGTTCTTTTGGCTCTTCTCTTCGGGGGGCACACCTTCGGTTACAAGGAAAGTTTCAACAAGAACATCATGTATAACCGGAACCACCTGACAACCGAAGAACATGAAATTTGGAAGTGGCTGGACAAGCAGCCAGATAAACCTCGCCTTTTTGTCTATGGCAGACCCTGGCACTTCACCGGCTATTCCGTTTCCTCTATCCATTACGACCGGTTCCGGAAAATTTCGGCGGATTCTTTGGAAAAGCTCATTGAAAAATACCGGGGAGAAGTCTATTATATTCGCGGGTTGGACTGCTGGGATTCCAAAACGTACCACGCCAAAGCCGTGGAACACCGCATTCCCACGACTTGCGATATTCTTGAACGGGAAGTTAAACTCGAAGATGTCGCACAAATTCTTATCACTCACAATTACTGGCTCCGCATCGCCAAAATCGTCGCCCAAAGAAAATACGATCCCGAAAAACTTTTTTCCTTCGGCATTTGGCGCGGCTATCCCGAAACCCGAACATTCATATTCAATTCCGTTGCCCACGCAAGCACTCGAGAACCCTGGAAAATCCGATTTTCCCTGAACGGCAAGGAACTGTTTGAAAAGCCCTACCAAGCGGGCAGTTTTGCCGACACCCTGACAGGTCCCATCCTGAATCCGGGATACAATTTCTTGACCGCCAGAATCATCGACTCCGTTTCCAACGAGCAGATTGCGGAAATTCCTTCCATCCGATTCTTCCGTTTTGAAGGAGCTCTGCAACTGTCCCTGATGTCTCCTTCTTTCCACAAGCAGGGCTGGGGCGATTTGCGCACGAACGCCTCTATCGAAGGAAATCCGCTTACCGTTCAATCCCAAAAATACCCCGACGGTTTTGGAACGCATGCGCCTAGCGAAACCCATTTTGAACTTCTGGGAAAATTCAACCGCCTGACAGCCATTATCGGATTGGATGAAGAAAGCCTGTGCAGCGACGGAGTTCAATATAAAGTTCTCGGCGACGGAAAGCTCCTCTATCAAAGCGGAACGGTCACCTTGAGCAAAGCGGATTCGCTCGACATTTCCGTTCAAGGCGTTCAGCGGCTTTCCATTGTCACCGACAGCCTTACAAGCAAAAACTGCGACCATGTAGATATCGTTCTTCCCACCCTTTTCCCCAAAGAAGTTCAAGCGGAAGCGGAGAAAAACTAAATGCTTTTATCAGTCATCGTTCCCCTGTATAACGAAGAAGAAATCGTCGCCAAAACCTTTTCCGTGCTGACCGAAGAACTTGCCCAAGTCGAACACGAACTGATTTTTGTGAACGATGGTTCCTCGGACCGCACACGAGAAATTTTGGAAGGCCTCGTTTCCCAAACGCCGAACAACAAGCTTATCAATTTCAGCCGCAATTTCGGGCACCAAGCGGCTTTTAGCGCAGGACTCAAGCACGCTCAGGGGCAAGCGGTGGTCATCATCGACGGCGACTTGCAAGACCCGCCCGCGCTCATCCACGAGATGCTTCAAAAATGGCGCGAAGGCTATCAGGTCGTTTACGCCCAACGCCGCAAACGGAAGGGCGAATCCTTTTTCAAAAAAGCGAGCGCGCACTGCTTTTACAAACTGCTGCATTCGCTCACGAATATCGACATTCCCATGGACACCGGCGATTTCCGTCTAATGGACCGCGTTGTGGTAGAACAGCTGAATGCCCTTCCGGAAAGGAACCGCTTTTTACGCGGGCTTGTCTGCTGGGTCGGTTTCAAACGCATCGGCATCCCATACGACAGGCAATCCCGTTCTGCGGGAACCTCCAAGTATCCGCTCCGCAAAATGCTCCGGCTCGCCATGGACGGCATTACGGGATTTAGCACGACTCCGCTCAAAATCAGTTTTCTCATGGGCTTAAGCGTTATGCTCGTTTCCTTGGGAATTGGCATCTGGGCGATTCTCGAAAAATTCCTGAATCCGGCTGTAACCGTTCCGGGCTGGGCGTCTCTCATGACCGCCATCGTTTTTTTCGGCGGCATCCAACTGATGTCCATCGGGATTCTCGGCGAATACATCGGTCGCATTTACGAAGAAGTGAAACAACGCCCGCTTTATATTGAGGACAAAAAATGAAGCACGACCTTTTTGTGATGAGCGCCCCGTCGGGTGCTGGAAAAACGACCCTCAAAGATTTGGTCATTCACGAATTTCCCGACATGGTCTATTCCATTTCGGCGACGACACGCCCCGCCCGCGAAGGCGAAATCGATGGTGTGCATTATTTTTTCAAGACTCGCGACGAATTCCAGAAGATGATAGCGAACGACGAGCTTGTCGAATGGAACGAAGTCCATGGCAACTTTTACGGCACGCCCAAAAGTTTTGTCGAAAAAATGCTCGCCGACGGAAAACGCGTCCTCTTCGATCTGGACGTTTTCGGCAAAGTCAATTTTGACAAGGTTTATCCGGATGCCGTCGGCATTCTCATTCTTCCTCCATCGCTGCAAGTGCTGGAAGAACGCCTGCGTCACCGGGCGACCGACTCCGAAGAAGTTATCGAATTGCGCCTGCACAACGCCAAAAAGGAAATCGAGTTTGCCGAAAAGCACGGCAAATACGAACACACGATTATCAACGACGACTTGGAGCGGGCGGCGGATCAACTGCGGAAAATCTTTTTGGAATAAAAGCGGCTTCTGCATTTTTCAACAAAGCGGTCGCACAGCCATTTCACAAAAGCGCGCCAACCCAAATCTCTTCCGGCAGTTTCGGCGAAAATTCTTGGCGCAAACAAAAAGTCCCTAGAGATTTCCTTTCTTTCTGCACCACAGCAAAAGGCAAAACTTCCGCAAATTCCCTTTCATTTTTTATCTTTGCGTCTTGGAAAAAACATAAGGACAAACCTATATGACTCTCAATCCTCTCGCCGAAGCTCTCAACGCCGATCTCGCTGCGAACGGAGCATCCATCCTTCAAATGCTTTCACAAAAGGGAAAAAACATCTTCTTTCCCAGCAAGGGCATCTTAGGACAAGGAGGCGAAGCCAAAGGAAAAAAAATCAACGCGACCATCGGGACAGCCTTGGAAGACGACGGATCTCCGCTGGTTCTTCCCTGCGTCCAGAAATCGCTGAACCTTCCCAAGAACGCTTTTCTTTATGCGCCCAGCTATGGCAACCCGGAACTCCGCGACGCCTGGAAAGAACAGATCATCCGCAAGAATCCGACTCTGGCCTCTAAAACTTTCTCCCGCCCCGTCGTTTCTGCCGCGCTGACCCATGCGATTTCCATTTCCGGCTATCTCTTTCTGGATCCCGGCGACAAAGTCATCATTCCCGACCTTTATTGGGACAATTACGAACTCGCTTTTGAAAACAGCTACGGTGCGCAAATCGATACATTCAACACCTTCAAAAACGGCGGATTCGACATTGACGCTTTGGAAGCGGCTCTCGCCAAAGACGGCATCGGCAAGAAAGTTCTCCTTTTGAACTTTCCGAACAACCCGACCGGCTACACCGCCACCGAAGAAGAAGCAAAGAAAATCACCGAAGTCCTTGTCCGCGCCGCCGAAAAAGGCAACAAGATTGTCGCCCTCCTGGACGACGCCTACTTCGGACTGGTTTATGCCGAAGGAGTCACCCGGGAATCCCTCTTCGCCAAACTGGTGGACGCCCACAAGGACATTCTCGCCGTCAAACTCGACGGTCCCACCAAGGAAGATTACGTCTGGGGTTTCCGCGTCGGCTTCATCACCTTTGGCTTCCAAGGAGCCACCGCCGAACAGCTGAAAGCACTCGAAAGCAAAGCCGCCGGCGCTATCCGCGGGAACATTTCCAACGCTCCTAGCATTTCCCAAAAAATCCTTCTGGAAGCCTATAAAAGCCCGGAATACATCCAGGAAAAAGAACAGAAATATGCCGTTCTCAAAAAACGCTACGACGTTATCCAAAAGACGTTGCAAGAACACCCGGAATACAAGAACGCATTTGATCCGATGCCTTTCAACAGCGGCTACTTCATGTGCGTGAAACCCAAGGGCGTCGATGCCGAATCCGTCCGCGTCCATCTGCTTCAAAATTACAGCACCGGCACCATCATGCTGAAAGGACTTTTGCGACTCGCCTTCTCGGCGGTGCCCACCGACCTGTTGCCCCAACTTTTTGAAAATGTCTATCGGGCAATCACCGACCTCACTTCCCATAACCCATAGGAGACTCAATGGCCGATTTCGCAACCCTGAATTACGGAGGAAATTCCTACAATCTTCCTGTTATAACCGGAACGGAAAATGAAAAGGCTGTCGATATTTCCAAGCTCCGCAAGGAATCTGGACTTGTCACGCTGGACTACGGTTATACCAACACGGGCAGCACCAAAAGCCAGATAACCTTTGTCGATGGGGAAAAGGGAATTCTTCGTTACCGCGGATACAATATCGAAGACCTGGCGGCCTACACGACTTTCCCGGAAACCGCATGGCTCCTGATTTACGGAGAACTGCCGACCCGGGAACAGCTTGGCACTTTCCGCAGGCTTCTGACCGAAAATGCGCTGATCCACGAAAACCTGCTGAATTTTTTCCGCGAAATGCCTCCGTCCGCGCACCCGATGGGAATCCTCGGTGCGGTCGTAAATGCCCTCGGGCTTTTCACCCCGCGTTTTTACGATGACGAAAGCAAACAGGACGCTTTCAATCTGACAGTCGCGAGCCTCATTTCAAAGGTGCGCACCATCGCCGCGTTCTCTTACAAGGCAAGCATCGGCGAACCGTTCGTTTACCCCGACGCGGAAAAGAGCTACTGCTCGAACTTCCTCAACATGATGTTCTCGAGCAAGGCGAAACCCTACAATGTGGATCCGCTCTTCGTCCATGCGCTGAACGTCCTTCTGATTGTCCACGCCGACCATGAACAGAACTGCTCCACTTCAACCGTGCGTATGGTCGGCAGTTCACAGGCCAGCCTTTATGCGAGCATCTGCGCGGGAATCTGCGCCTTGTGGGGACCTCTCCACGGTGGTGCCAACCAAGCAGCACTCGAAACCCTAATGAAAATTCACCAGAGCGGACTTACCGTCAAGCAGGTCATCGAAAAAGCGAAAGACAAGCAGGATCCATTTAAACTTTATGGATTCGGGCATCGCGTTTACAAAAACTACGACCCGAGAGCAAAAGTCCTCAAAGGTCTTGTCCACACGATTTTCGACCGCGAACACATTGGCGACCCGCTTCTCGACATCGCTTCCGAACTGGAAGACGCCGCCCTCAAGGACGACTACTTCATTGAACGCAAGCTATACCCGAACGTGGATTTCTATTCCGGCATTCTTTACCACGCCATGGGCATTCCCACCAATATGCTCACGGTGATGTTCGCCATCGGCAGACTTCCCGGCTGGATTGCCCACTGGAAAGAAATGCACGATGATCCCCAATCGAAAATCAATCGTCCGCGCCAGATTTACACGGGCAGCGAATCCCGTCCCTGGCTCCCGATCGACGATCGAGGATAAGCCGAGACCTTTTTATTTGCGCCCCGAGAGCTACAGCTTTCGGGGCTTTTCATCAGGAACAAAAATTTCCACCAAATTATATTTATTAGAAAATTTCACCTGAACGACACGATGATAGATCCGACATTTTCTCACACTTCCATTTTCAACAGAGAGTTCCGCCTTTTTGGCGAAGAATTGATGCTCCATATATTTCAAAAGCGCGTCATCCTTTTCGGTGTCGGCGGTGTCGGCAGTTGGTGCGCAGAAAGCCTCGTGCGCTCCGGTATCGAACACTTGACCATTGTGGATCCCGACACTGTAAATGTCACCAATATCAACCGCCAGTTGCTAGCAACCACCAAAACAATCGGAAGGCCCAAAGTTGAAGTTCTTAAAGAACGCCTTTTGGAAATCAACCCGCACGCCCGCATTCACGCCCTCCAAGAAATCTATCAAAAGTCCAACTGCGATTCTTTTCAACTCGAAAGCTACGACTATATTATTGACGCGATCGATTCTTTGGAAAACAAAGCGCACCTTTTATTGCAAGCCGCCGAGACCCAAGCCCGCGTTTTTTCCTCTATGGGAGCCGCGCTCAAACTCGACCCGATCAAAATCCAGACCGCCGAATTTTGGAAAGTCAAAGGCTGCCCGCTTGCCCGTGCCCTCCGCGAAAAATTCAAAAAAATGCAGATTCGCCCGAAAAAGAAAATCGTCTGCGTTTTTAGCGATGAAGTATTGCCCAACAAAGGAGAAGTTTTTGCCGGCGACAGCTCCCCGGCGGCATTTCACAAAGTCGCTTACAACGGTTCCATCGCCCATGCCACAGCCCTGTTTGGATTCATGATGGCGGGACTTGTCATGCAGGACATCCACAATGAATTTGTACACAACCATTGAAATACCTCCATCGCCAATCCATTTGGATTATTCGAAAAACATCCTTTTCATCGGTTCCTGCTTTGCTGAAGCCATTTCTAAACGTTTCGCCTTTCGCAAATTTCACACATTGGCAAACCCCTTCGGAGTTCTCTACAACCCGCTTTCCATTGAACGATTGATGGAAAATGCCGCCAGTGGAAAAATTTACACGGAAGAGGACGTTTTCTTTGATGGCGAACTTTGGCATTGCTGGGACGCACATTCATCCTTTTCTCGAAAAAACAAAAAAGAATGCCTGGAAAATTTAAATGCGGCTCTCGACACTTTCAGAAAACATCTTCCCAAAATCGATATCGCTTTCATCACCTTAGGCTCCGCATTCGTTTATTTTTTAAAAGATACTGACAAGAATTACCCGGCAAATACCGTCGTTTCCAATTGCCACAAGGCTTCAGCAGAAACATTTGTACGAAAACGGATTTCCGTGGAACAGGCAATTCTCTCGCTGAAAAACATTGCGGCAATTCTTCGCTCCCAAAATCCGAAAATTCAAATCGTCTGTACGGTTTCTCCTTTGCGTCATTTCAAGGACGGCGCTCCAGAAAATTCCGTTTCCAAAGCGACGCTTTTGCTTGCCGTCTATGAATTTGTACGCAACCATTCCGATTTTGCCGAATACTTTCCCGCTTATGAAATCGTCATGGACGAGCTCCGCGATTACCGTTTTTATGCGCGGGATATGATCCACCTTTCGGAAGTTGCAGAAGATTATATTTTCGAGCGCATAACCGAATCGCATATCGCAAAAGACTTTGCCGAAAAGCTCCGCCGTGTCGAAAAGTTTTTGAAAGCCGCTTCGCATCAAATTCAAGACGAAACTTCCCCAAAGACCAAAGAATTTGCACAAAAACACCTGACGATAGCCAAAGAACTCGTTGACTCAATTCCCGGTTTGAATTTAGAACTCGAAATGGAATTTTTCAAGAAACTGCTGCGGTAGTAAATGAGCCAGTGAAATTTTTTCTGCAAATAGGCTGTTCTACAGCAAATTGGTTTAACAGTTGTCAAGCACTCTTAAAGCTAGCGCATTGCGTAATGCGTCAGTTTTTCTTTGTAAGGGAATGTTGTTTATTCGGGCAGTCGACCTTCGAACATGATGCAGAACTCGCCGTAGATTGCACCCCAGTTACGAATCGGCATGGTCCATTTCCTCGTAGCTTCAAGAGAGGCCAGTTACAAGACCTTGAGGTGAGCGCATCCCAATTCATGTACCAGCTCTTCATGGCGTGTGGATTCCTTGGCTTTCCGTTTTTCGGCTACGCGGTCTCGTATTTCAGCACCCTGCGACTCCTTCGGAGCATTGTGGATTCCCTTCAGGTCGGCAGCAAACTCTTTACGGTCCTTGTCCGCCACGTACTTGAACGTATTGCGAATCTGGCGCACAAGGCAACGCTGGTATTCCGTTTTTGGGAAGGCGACGGAAATGGCCTCCTTGATACCGGTCAGTCCATCGGCGCAGATGACGAGTACATCCTGGACGCCACGGTTCTTTCGTTCGCTTGATTCTTTATGCGTTCAAGGAATGCGTCCCTGAGCGACGTGTCGGTTGTTTTCTTGGACCTTGGAGTCCCCTTTCCGCCCCGATTTTAGGAGTTGAAAGAGGACATTTTGACCTGAGGAAGGGGGCGGACTTCTTCTTATTTTGAGGCTCCTTTGCAATAATTTACTATAGAACGCCTCATCCGTCTTTTTGACGAGCTTCATTTACAGATTTTTTTCATAGGCTCGTAAATTCGAACAGCGATATAGAAAGCTGCAATTTCCTATGCGCTTTTAGAAGAGCGATTCGTTTAACGTGATCAGGGCTTACTTCTCAACACTCCGCAGAGCCTCGAAGATCTTTCTGAATTTGAGAAGTCAAAAGCGGAAGTTTCTTTTTTAGGGAACAGATTAATTTTCAGAATGCAAAATCCGCAAGTAGCTCTCGTATCTTGCTTGCGGAATTTCTCCCGAACGTACACGGGCAAGTACGTCGCAACCCGGCTCATTCAAATGCATGCAATCGTTGTATTTGCAAGTGAAAATATCATTGTGAAAAAATCCCGGGAAAGAGCGCGCTAAATCATGTTCATCCATTTCCGCAACGCCCAATTCCCGAATCCCCGGCGTATCGATAATGCGACCGCCAAACGGCAATTCAAAAAGACTTGAAGAAGTCGTTGTGTGACGCCCCTTGCCATCCAGCGAGCGAACTTCTCCCACATTCAAAGCCGCTCCCGGCACCAGCGCATTGACCAGACTGGATTTGCCCACCCCGCTTTTTCCCGAAAGCACGGAGCACTTATTTTTCAACACATCACGAAGCGCATCCAGCCCCGCACCCGATTTGCAACTGACACAAATGAATTTATCTACAATCGAAATAAAATCCTGAACGCCCTGCGGCAAATTTTCCACCAGATCGGTCTTGTTCAAAACCATCACCAGCGGTAATTGGCATAGGTTCGCCGCCAACAGAAATCGATCGGCAAAACCGTAATTAAAAGGAGGTTCCGCCACGCTGGAAACAACAACCACCTGATCGACATTCGCCGCCAGCACCAACTCTCGCCGAGATTTGTCTTTGGGCCCCGGGCGAACAAGCGACGAGCGCCGTGGAAGAACCCGAAGGAGCGAATAAGGCGCATTTTCGTCGGCATCTTTAGCGCGAGCAACCATCACCGAATCGCCCACGGCGGGAAACTCCTTCAATTCATGAACGACAGCTGCGCGGTAAGTCGCATTGATAACTTCCCCGCCCAAAAGACGCACAACGCAAGTCCGGCGATGCACTTCCAGAACGAGTCCTTCCAAAGCGGCGGAATCAAATTTTTCCGTAGGATCCTTGATTTTTTTGACTTTCGGTTTTTTAAATTCCCGACTCCAGCGTTCCTTAATCGGGCGATCATCCAAAGTTCCCCGCTTCCACATTTCCATCGTGTTCACACGGCGAGCGCGCGAATCCCGTCTCGAAGACCTGGAAATTCGTTCTTCTTCATTTTCCGAATCAAAACACATCATAACTAATTTAAATAGACGAAGGGCAAACGGCTTTTATAAATTCTGAATTTGCCTATTTTAAAACCCGATTAGCTATCTTTGATTTATGCGTTCTCTGTTTCAAATGGCTCGCTTGGGAAACATCCTAATCGCGGAAATCACCCTCGCTGCGGGAATCTTCCTTTCCCAAGGGATTTTCACCCTGCGCGGCATCGCCGCCAATGCGATCGCCTTTGCTTGCGCCATCGCTTTCGGCAATATCCTGAACGACATTTTCGACCTAGAAATCGATAAAATCAATCGGCCGTCACGCCCGCTGCCCGCCGGAAAAATCTCCGTCCGTTCAGCAAAGATATTCGCCGACATCTGCGCTGCCATCACGCTGGCCGCCGGATTCATTTCTCCAAGTCCAACTTCCCATCTGCTCTTCTTTTTTGCTTTGCTGATTCTGCTATTTTTTTACGACAAAAATATCAAGCGCATTCCCTTAATCAAAAATGTCTGCGTGGCCATTTTATGCACGACTCCCCTTATGCGCAGCCTGTTCCTTCCCCAAGCGAATTTTCACCCGATTTACACCGCCATCGGTTTTGCGTTCCTTTTCACATTCGCCAGAGAAATTTTCAAAGACCTGGAAGATACTCAAGGCGATCTTAACGCAGGAATTATCACCATTCCACTTGTCGTCGGAGAAAACAAAGCCAGCCTTTTCGCCAATCTCCTGCTGCTATTTTCGCTGTTTTCCATTCCGATTCCTGTCGCCATCGGCTGGATGCCCCGCAGTTTTCTGTGGACGCTCATTCCTCTTATCCCCTCATTTTTTTCACTTGTCGTTTTTCGCAAAAAAAACAATACCGAACCGCACAAAAATGGACAAAATCATCCATGGTCGTCGGATTATTTTTTTTGATTTTTTCCCATTTCATTTGACGAAATTCCATTTTAATTCTATAATTGCGGTGTCCTCGCGGGAATAGCTCAGTTGGTAGAGCACGACCTTGCCAAGGTCGGGGTCGAGGGTCCGAGTCCCTTTTCCCGCTCTAAAGAGCACCGATTTATTCGGTGCTTTTTTGCATTCAGAAAGGGACGAGGACCCGAGAAGAGGGGCCGAACGGACGCGGACTGAGCGTAGCGAAACATGGACGCGGACGGGACTCGACGCCCTGTGTCGAGCCCGAAGGGGGAGCGAGGAGCGCGCTCTTGCGCGAGACTCCGAGCGAATCACTCCCTTTTCCCGCTCTAAAGAGCACCGATTTATTCGGTGCTCTTTTGCATTCAGAAAGGGACGAGGACCCGAGAAGAGGGGCCGAACGGACGCGGACTGAGCGTAGCGAAACATGGACGCGGACGGGACTCGACGCCCTGTGTCGAGCCCGAAGGGGGAGCGAGGAGCGCGCTCTTGCGCAAAACAGAATAAAACACTCTGAATAATTTCCGAATACCAAAAATATACGTACAAAAAAGGCCTTAAGAAATAAAAATTCCAATTCAAAATAATTTTAGTTATATTATCCTCAACCATTTAAAAAGAGGTATGGAATGGCCTTCCGCTTTTGTTTCGCAATTCTCGCCTTGGCGAGTTCAATTTTGGCGATGACGGTAGAAAGTCGCGACGAGCAACCTTCAAATGAAGCGCAGACAGCACTCCGAATCCGTCTATTTAACGATTCGGGCGATTCACTCCGAAATGTGGAACTGCGCTATTTTCTCTCAAAAAAGAAATTACCGGTTCAAGTGGAAAGGCATCATCCTTCCAATTTGCTTGCCGAAATCGTAAAGCCAGATTCCGGAAATCCTTTTATGAAAATTTTAATTCCTACGCTGCCTCCTGGAATTTTCCCGGACAGCGGCGGCCTTTCTTTGGGCTTGCATTTTTCGGACTGGAGCAATTTTGCAAAAAATGCGGATTACAGCTATCCCGCATCCGAAAATTTTTCAACAACTGAAAAAATTGCTATCCATATCAACGGGGAATTTGTTCAAGGAATTTTGCCGGGGACTCTCCCGGATGCTGCTCCAATTTCGCTCCCGTCCGGTTCGGGAGTTTCTCTTTCTCCCGGAGAAAAAGTACACTTCGCCTGGCGTGAAGTCGATGGCGCAAAAAGTTACCGATTGAATGTTCTTTCTGCTGCGGATTCAGCGACCGTATTCCAAAAAATAACGGAAAAGAATCAAGCGGACGCGGCTTTGGATTCTGGGGAATATCTTTGGCGAGTAGAATCTTCCGAATACGGCTTGGGAAGTGCCGTCTGGGAAGGGGACGCAAAGCCCTTGGACGACCTGTTTTGGCAACGGATTTCGGTTTTTACCGATACCGCCTGGATTTTAGAAAATAAACTGGATGTGACACCGCTTGCCGCTCGCAAGGACACAAGGCTGCTGGACGTAAAGTGGGGCGAGATGGCGGTTGTACGAAAATGGGACGAACCGCATTTAGAGCATTCTCATTATGATGAAGAGGAAAGCTTCCGTTGCTGGGCGGTCGGTGCGCAGGAGCTGAATCACTATTATGGCGGGAACATTGCTCAAGACGAGATTAAATTAAAGTTTAAAGACTATCCTAATCTGTCCGTTTTTTCCGATTCTATAAAAGCGAAAATTTTAGGAGCATTCCTGCATGATGCACAAGGAGGACTTGATGATACATATTTCTCCTCTCTATTACTTTGGGTATTGAATGAAAACGCTTCACTTATCCGTAAAGATTCGCTCCCTTCAGAAACAGATGTGAAAACGTGGATAAATGCAGGGATTCCCCTTTACGTTTGGAATCATACACATGTGATGATTTTGGATGCCTACCGGATTTCGCTTTCAGGGCGCATGGATGTGCGCCTGTTGAACACGGACAATGACGGAACAGTGGAATGGCGCGTTTTGAAATCTTTGGCATTGGAAGGGTTCATTGCCGCAAATGTGAATGGTTCTGTCCGAATGTCCGATGCGCGCATTCATACGGACAGCGATGGGGACGCCATGATGGACTACGATGAAATCGAACGCTTCGGAACCAATCCAGAAAATCCAGATTCCGATGGAGATGGCATTAACGACAAAACAGAAGTGTTTTCTTATACAATAAGGGAAAATATTCCTGATACAAATAGAACCGTTTGGAAATATGGCATAACACAATTGACTTATGCCGATATCGATGGCGATAGCTTACGCGCCGAGTTGGATTGGGATTCGGATGGCGGAGGCAAGGCGGATGGTGCAGAAGATAAAAATAAAAACGGATTGAAAGAGGACGAGGAATCGGATGTTTACGATGCGGACGATGATTTCACTCCGATAGAAATCGGTCTGGATGTTCCCGGAATTCTGACGCTTTATGCGAGGGAGCATCTGTCCGTAAATGACGGAGTAAGATGTCATCAAAATTCAAAAAATTGTGACATTGCATCGGAATCAAAGGATTCGGCGTATGCGGTGAGCATTGGACGCAGTGCTTATGTCCGTCGGATTACGTCAAAAGGTGGCATTTTTTTGAGAGATTATGCAGTGGTAACGGGGAATGTTCGGGTTTACTCTTTGCCGGAAAAAGTGTTGAACTTGGAAAAACAAAATAATGTAATATTCGACAAAGCCTTTATCCTTCAATTAGAAACCCTGTGGCCATACCAAATCGCTGAACTACCGACAATGCAAAATGTAAAAGAAATCGCCTACAACGAAAGTTACACCTTGAAAGACGGTGACCATTTCCAGACATTAAAAGTGCACTCTGGAGGAACACTTTTGGTGGAAGCTGGAGAAATGTACATTGGGAATATCCAATTGGAATCCGGCAGCAAAGTGCTGTTCATCCATCCGGGAATGCAAACCATTTTGCATTTAAACGGCAGCGTCATTTGGCGGGCAAGAACGTTGAATGATGACTTGGGAAAAGTCGCCAAAGGCTTCAAACTCATTCAGCACGGCACAGAAACAATGACGGTGGAAGGAATGTGGGCGGGCACAATTTTCGCCCCGAACGCCGATTTGATTCTTGGTCAATCGAATAAATCCCTTTACGGACGTTTTCTCGGCAAGAACGTAACTGTTCACCAATATGCGCAGGTTTACGGCATTCCGTTTGCCCCGGAAATGAATACTGTTGTCGCCAGGAGGAAATGATGAAAAAGATATTGCTTTGCGAAGTATTATTTATCGGTCTGGTTTTGGCAACTCCTCCCGAAACGATGTATTACACGAATTTTGAATTCGTCAATTATGAAAATATTCCGAAAGCCTGCGAAACAATAACGCAGCTGCCTACTTTTGACGATGGGGCAAACTGTGACAACGACTTTTCCATTTATTATAGATCGCCGTTGGATTCCACGGTGTCGTTCGGATTTATGTTTTATCTAGGTAGTATTTGGATAAATCGTAATACGCAAGTTTGTGAAGGAGATTTCTTTAGTCTTACTGCGGTTGGTCAAAGCGGCACGCTGCAATTCAGTGAAGTTCTGCTGGCGGAGTTTATGCGACTTCAGGAGTTGGGAGTCGTCAATATGGAAAAAGATTCTGCCGAGTCGTTTATTTTGAGCGTGATAGATTCGTTAAAGATGGGAAATGGAGGCGAATGCGACATCGATATGGCCTACGGAACAGGCCACATGCTGCCAAATTATAGTTGTTGTTCCCTTGTAGAAACACCGTCCGCAATCCCTTTGCATTCGTTTGTACAAAACCATCTGCACTCAACGAAAATTTCGCAAGGCAAGTTCCGCATCGACGGCGCAGATCTTGGTACACCTTACAGGCTCTTTGATTTGAACGGCAAGCTGCTGCGTTCGGGCGTTCTTCAAAGCCGAGAGGTTACTACGCCGTCATCGCCCGCCATTCTTGACATCGCCGGGAAAAGGTTGCTTTTGAAGTAAGGAGAAAACGAAAAATGAAACAAATACTTTTTATTTTATTTACCTTTATGAAATTTTCTGCTGCTTTAGATTATTATCCAGAAGCATTTTATGAAACTCATTTTGAATATATTAATTTTGGAAAAATTTCCGAGGCGTGTCTAACAATAGAAAAATTTCAAAATTATAGAGATGATTTCTCCTGTACCCAAGGAAGTATATTATATATTTCTCCGCTAGATACGACAGTGACTTTTGCAACTCTTTTTGATAGTGAACAAATTTGGGTTTATCGTAATACGCAAGTTTGTGAAGGAGATTTCTTTAGTCTTACTGCGGTTGGTCAAAGCGGCACGCTGCAATTCAGTGAAGTTCTGCTGGCGGAGTTTATGCGACTTCAGGAGTTGGGAGTCGTCAATATGGAAAAAGATTCTGCCGAGTCGTTTATTTTGAGCGTGATAGATTCGTTAAAGATGGGAAATGGAGGCGAATGCGACATCGATATGGCCTACGGAACAGGCCACATGCTGCCAAATTATAGTTGTTGTTCCCTCGTGGAATCGCCGTCCGCAATTTCTTTGCATTCGTTTGTGCAAAACCATCTGCATACAATAAAAATTTCGCAAGGCAAGTTTCGCATCAACGGCGCAGATCTTGGTACACCTTACAAACTTTTCGATTTGAACGGCAAACTGCTGCGTTCGGGAGTTCTTCAAAGCCGAGAGGTTACTACGCCGTCATCGCCCGCCATTCTTGACATCGCCGGGAAAAGGTTGCTTTTACAATAGCAGAAGCGTTCCATGAAGAATTTTCTGATAGGCATTTTTATCGGAAAAAATTGTATGTTTGCGCTTCAGCTGTAATCTCTTTCGTTCCCATTTACAATCCGTCCATTTCGCGTTCCTCAATCCTCTATCTTCTCAACAAAGTACTAGATTCTGCAATGTGGCGATTCCTTCGCGCACATTTTCCCCTATTATTTTAATTTTGCAAAATTTCCAACTCCCAAAAGGACAGAATATGATTGGCCCAAATCCCGCATCCGTTCACCCGAACGAAAAAATTCCGAGCGTATGCTACATCAAAAATGTCATCACGCGCAAAAACATCACCGTGGGCGACTACACGTATTACGATGACCCGGAAGATTCCGAAGGCTTTGAAAGGCACGTGACGCACCACTACGAATTTCTTGGCGACCGGCTCATCATCGGAAAGTTCTGTGCGATAGCAAAGGGAATCGAATTCGTCATGAACGGCGCGAACCATCGGATGAAAAGCGTCACGACGTATCCGTTCAACATCATGGGCGGCGGCTGGGAAAAATCGACGCCCGCGCTTTCAGACCTTCCGTTCAAAGGCGACACCGTTGTGGGAAACGACGTGTGGATTGGGCAAAACGTAACGGTCATGCCGGGCGTCCACATCGGCGACGGCGCAATCATCGGCGCGGATTCGGTTGTCGCGTCCGACATTCCACCATACACAATCGCCGCAGGAAATCCGTGCCGCGTCATCCGCAAACGCTTTGACGACGAACTGACGGAATATCTTTTGAAACTCAAATGGTGGGACTGGGACGCGGAAAAGATTTTTGCGAACCTCGACGCGCTCACAAGCGGGGACGTGGAGAAGATTCGGGAGATTGGGTGAATTTAGAATTGCGTTATTCTCTTTATCGGAAAAAGTATGTATACTGGTTTTATAATTTTATGTACGATGTAAAAAAGCGAGGATTCTATGCTTACGAGCATTGAAATTTGCGCCGGTGCGGGCGGACAAGCGTTAGGGATTGCTCGGGCTGGATTTTCGCATATCGCGCTTGTTGAGTATGAACACGATTATTGCACCGTCCTGAAATCCAACAAGCCTGAATGGAATATTCTCTGTACAGACGTAAAGCATTTTTCTGGAAAAGAATACAGTGGTAAAATCGACCTGCTTGCCGGCGGCGTTCCCTGTCCACCATTTTCGGTGGCAGGAAAGCAGCTCGGAAAATCGGACGAGCGCGATTTGTTCCCGGAAGCAATACGCCTGATAGAAGAAATACATCCGCGCGCCGTCATGCTGGAAAATGTCCGCGGTTTTCTTGACCCGGTATTTTCCGACTATCGGAATTCCATTTTGAATCAAATTTCCGGACTTGGTTACAGCGTCCATATCAAACTGCTGAATGCCTCTGACTATGGTGTGCCACAATTGCGTCCGCGTGTTGTAATTGTGGGAATACGAAACGACATAGACGATTCCTTTGAATACCCGAAAGAAAAGCCAGGGCTTGCAAAAACAGTCGGAGAAACGCTTGCCGATTTGATACGTGCAAACGGATGGAAAGGTGCGGACGAATGGATTCGCCGAGCAAACACCATAGCTCCGACGATTGTCGGTGGCTCAAAAAAGCACGGCGGGCCTGATTTGGGACCCGTTCGCTCTCGAAAAGCATGGGAAGCAATTTGTGTTGACGGACGCGGCATCGCAAATGAAGCACCGGCACAGGATTTTGTCGGAATGCCCCGTCTTACTCCGCGCATGATTGCAAGAATACAGGGATTCCCCGACACTTGGAATTTCGGAACAAAGAAAACAGCTGCATGCCGTATGATTGGAAATGCGTTTCCTCCGCCGGTTGCGGAAAGCGTCGGAAAAGAAATAAGGAAGGTTTTGGAACATGGAAGCATTGATTGCTGAGGCACGGAAAGAATATCACAGAAGTCTGCTCGAAAAAGGCATTCTTACCATTGATGCAAAAGGAATCCCCAGCAACGCGGACTCTTCGTCCAAACTGTCAGTTGCAATAGCGCAGGGAATTGCAAATCGCTTAACCGCAGAAATCAAGGAAAAGGCTCTTGGACAAACATCGGGTGCGAAGTTCGAGGAAGTCAATATGCAGTTTCTGGCGGACACATTTCCGCACTTGCAGAATCTGCGTCCGGGAGATTGGCATATCATAAAATTGGGAAATCGGAGCGCGGTAAAGACGAGCAGTTTTGCCCAATATGAACACCTTGAATACTTGAGCCACCTGACAGAATCGGATGCAAAACTTGCCGCTAGCATGGGAAACGACTACATGATTGCGCCCGATGTTGTCGTCTACAGGAATCCTGTGTCCGACGAGGAAATCAACAGTTCAGTTGCCATTGTGGATGACTCTGTTTCAAAAATGACCGACATCCGCAAAAAGAACGGAGGCTTACCAATACTTCATGCGTCTGTATCCGCAAAATGGACGATGCGAAGCGACCGTGCGCAAAACAGCCGGACAGAAGCTCTCGGACTGATTCGGAACAGAAAAGGACATCTGCCGCATATTGTCGTGGTAACAGGAGAGCCGCTTCCGAGCCGTCTGGCTTCGCTTGCGCTTGGGACGGGCGATATCGATTGTATGTATCATTTCGCATTATATGAACTTATTGAATCCGTAAAAGCCACCGGAGCGGAAGATTCCATTGAAATGCTGGATGTGCTGATAAGCGGGAAACGGATAAAAGAAATCAGCGACCTGCCGATGGATTTGTCTGTTTGACCATTTGGACAAAACGTAACGGTCATGCCCGGCGTTCACATCGGCGCGGATTCCGTCGTCGCGTCCGACATTCCGCCATACACAATCGCCGCAGGAAATCCGTGCCACGTCATCCGCAAACGATTTGACGACGAACTGACGGAATATCTTTTGAAACTCAAATGGTGGGACTGGGACGCGGAAAAGATTTTTGCCCATTTAGAAATCCTCACCAGCGGGGACATCCGAAAGGTAAAAGAACTCCTCTGAGTTTTCTACAGGCTCGCCATTTTCGTTTCTGGCATTTTCCATTTTGGCAATTTCCATTTTTGACACAATCGATACAGATAAACCGTCATTTTAAGAAATCCCGATTTTTTCCGATGACGACAGATTTATATTAAGTGATACAACCTTTTTCTACGAGGATGATATGATTTCCTTTTTTCAACACCGATTTTTTTCTTCCGCCATTTTCCTCGCTTTCTTTTGCACATCCGCTGTAGCTCAAAATATTCTGAGCAACGGCAATATGGAATACGGAGATGGCGGCTGGTATCTTTGGAACAATCCCGACGGTCCCGCAACCGTCGAAATGAAGCTCGCCGAACCCGGACTCGGCTACGACGGATCGCAAGGCGTTAAAATCGTCGTAAAGCAACTGCCAAAAATCTGGTGGGGATTGCAACTGCAACCGCCAAAATTTTTAGCGGATTCAGCTTATTACAAATTAAAGTTCAAGGCCAAAGGAAACGTTCCCATCAATGCGATTGTCCAAGGCGGCCCGCCGGATTACCGCCAAAAGGAAAGTGCCTCCTTCGACCTTTCGGAAAAATGGCAAACCTATTCGATGACATTTCTCGCCGACCAAAAGGGCTACGGGCTGAATAACGTCACCTTCCATGTGGGTTTGAAAAAAGGCTGGCTGCAAATGGACGACGTGGAAATCGAAAAAATCGGTTCCATGGACAGCCAATGGTTTGCCTCTTCCGAATCGCGCATCGATAGCCTGCGCAAAGCCGACTTTTCGGTAAAGGCAAAGCCCGGAGAAAAAGTCCATGTCAAATTGCAACGGCACGCATTCCCATTTGGCACGGCACTCGCCCTTTACAAAATGAACGGCAACAGCAAGCAGGACAGCGTGGAAAAATGGTATCGTGAAAAAGCGAAGAAATTCTTTTGGCACGGCGTTTCGGAAAACCAGTTCAAATGGCCTGAATACGAACCGAAAAAAGGAAAAGTCAAACGGGAAGAGATGAAGGAATACACCGACTTTACCGCACAAAACAGTTGGGAACTGCGAGGGCACGCCTTGATGTGGGGACACCAGGGCTACGGTTTCGACAAGCACTATTCCAATCCGGGTTCGCCCAAGAAATGCAAGGATTTCGCCAACTATCTCAAAGCGAGAATCGACCGCGACCTCAAAGAATACAAAGGAAAAATCACCGAATACGACGTGTGGAACGAACCATTGCACGAAGCATACACTTTCAACACCTGCGGCTGGAATCTTCTGGACAGCGCATTCATCTGGGCGCACCGCGCAGATCCGGAAGCCAAGCTTTACATCAACGAATACAATGTCGTCGCCGCCGGAGAAACAGACCGCTATTACAATCTGATTCGAGGAATGCTGGACCGCAAAGTTCCCATTCATGGAATCGGCGTGCAATGTCACTTCGGCTTACGCCCCGTCGTCCCGGCCCTAATCCGGGAACGTTTGGATAAGCTGGCGTCTCTCGGCTTGCCCATCAAGATCACGGAATTTGACATCGGAGATTGGCAACTAGGCATGAACGATTCCGAAAGCGTACAGGCACAAAAATACGAGACCTTCATCCGCACCGCATTCAGCCATCCCGCCGTTTCGGGAATTCTTTTATGGGGATTCTGGGACAATCGCCATTGGCTCAAGAACGGCGGCGTTATTGCCGCAGACGGGCGCGAAAAGCCCGCAGCCAAAGCGATTTTCGACTTGTGGCACAAAATCTGGAACACCGACACGACCGCGGTCGCTGGCGAAGATGGACTCGCCCACTTTCGCGGATTCAAAGGAACTTACCAGGTAACAGCCGAAGGCAAGACCTTTGAAATGCGAGTCGAATAAATCCTCTTGCGGAAGGCCTTTTGGGGGCCAATTTCCAATGCGATTCGCATTCTTTACAAAAATGTTCTGAATTTTCGGATATCCAAGCCGAACCATATATCCCGGTTGAAATTCCTTCGCCCATTTTCTTTTTGAAAACGGGCGTTTTTTTTAGATTCGTTCCATCATCCAAGAGGATTCCATGCTGGAAGAACTTCACGAAGAATGCGGCGTTATCGGCATTTACAATAGCGAAAACGTCGCCCGCAATGTTGCCATGGGACTTTACGCCCTGCAACACCGAGGCCAGGAAAGCGCTGGCATCGCCATCACCAACGGAGAAAAAATACGAGTCCGAAAATCCATGGGACTTGTATCCACCCTTCTCCGAGAACACAACGTTGACGAACTGCAGGGATTTGCCGGCATCGGGCACGTCCGTTATAGCACGACAGGTTCGAGCACTCTCGCCAATGCGCAACCGATTCTTGTCAGCTGCAAATGGGGGCAACTAGCCATCGCCCACAACGGCAACTTGACAAATGCCGCCGAACTCCGCGCCGAGATGGAAGAAGCCGGGCATATTTTTCAAACGACTTCGGATTCCGAAATTCTTTTGCACGATATAGCCAGAACCCATGCGCCAAACGTCAAGGAAGCCATCAAAAAAGCGCTTTCCAAACTCACCGGCTGCTTTTGCATTATCATCTTGACCAAAGACGCCATGTATGTAGCGCGGGACGGTTACGCATTCCGACCGTTGTCGCTTGCCCGATTCGGCAACGGCTGGTGCATCGCCAGCGAAACCTGCGCCTTCGATCTTCTGGGTGCCACTTACGTCCGCGACATCCAAGCGGGTGAACTTTTGACCATCACCCAAGACGGCCTTCATTCCGAAACCTTCGTCAAGAAAGATCACCTTGCCCACTGCATTTTCGAATACATCTACTTCGCCAGACCGGACTCCCGCATTTTTGAACAAATCTGCGACAAGGTGCGCCGCAAAATGGGCAAACAGCTCGCCCGGGAATGCCCCGTCGAAGCGGACGTCGTCATTCCCGTTCCCGATTCTTCGACAACAGCGGCCCTCGGTTACGCCCGGGAATCCGGCATCAAATTTGAGCTCGGGCTTTTGCGCAATCACTATGTGGGAAGGACATTCATCGACCCGACACAGAACGTCCGCGCCCAAAAAGTCCGGCTGAAATTCAACCCTATCGAAGGCGTTCTCAAAAATCGCAAGGTCTGCGTCGTCGATGATTCCATTGTACGGGGCACGACACTCAAAATTCTTTCGCGCATGATTCGGGACGCCGGAGCGACTGAAGTCCACATTCGTATCGCATCGCCCCCTGTAGCACACGCTTGCTATTTCGGAATGGATTTTCCGAATGCAGGCGACCTGGCGGCAAATAATATGACCCCGGAAGAAATCGCCAAAATGCTCGGCGTCGAAAGCCTGGGATACTTGAGCATCGAAGGAATGAAAGAATGCACAGGAGCTCCCGCCGACTATTGCGCCGCCTGTTTTGACGGCAACTATCCCGAATATATCGGAAAGGACACTGGAAAATTCAGCTGCGGCTAGGGTTCATGTTGATAGTTATCAGTTATCAGTTGGTAGTTGGCAGTGGTTAGCGGCTAGCGGCGAGTGAATTACCGCACGTTCCCCTTGCCGCTGATCACTAGCCGCTTCTCCCATTCTAAATGCTCCTAACTCCTAACTATTAACTCCTAACTTCTAACTATTAACTGGCAACTCCCCGCCTCCTCGAGGCGGCCTTTTATTATAATTGTTGCCGTGAAATTTTCAAAAGGATTTATCGATGGTCTCCCGATTGGAATCGGCTATTTCGCCGTCTCCTTTTCTTTTGGCATCGCCGGATCCAAGTTTCTCCCCTGGGATTTTGTCACGCTCATTTCCATGACAAACCTGACATCCGCCGGGCAATTTGCCGGAATCCAGATTATGCAGGCAGCCGGCACCTTTATCGAAATGGCAATCGCCACTTTTTTCATCAACCTGCGCTATTCCCTGATGGCGATTTCACTTTCCCAAAAGGTTTCGCCCTCATTTAAAACGCCGCAACGCCTGCTTTTGAGCGTCGGCATTACCGACGAAATTTACGCACTCGCCATGTCGCAAAAGGAAGCGGTAACGCCTCTCTACTTTTTAGGACTTACCGCCCTTCCCTATATCGGCTGGAGTCTTGGCACTTTCTGCGGAGCGATTGCCGGCCAAGTTCTTCCCGCCATACTGACCAACGCGCTGGGTGTCGCCCTATACGGCATGTTCATCGCGATTGTGATTCCCCAGATGAAATTGCACAAGCCGACCTGCGTCGCTGTCGCTATTGCCATCGCACTCAGTCTGGCGTTCCGATACATTCCGATTCTGCAAGGGGTTTCCGCCGGATTTTCCATTATCCTCTGCGCGCTTATTGCTTCCCTTTTCTGCGCCAGATTTTTTCCCGTAAAACAAGGAAATCTTCCATGAATTGGCGTGATTTTTTCCTGTATTTGCTGACCATGGCGGGAGTTACTTACTTGCTTCGGACAATTCCTTTCATTTTGCTCCGTAAACAGCTCAAAAGCGAATTTTGGAATTCTTTTTTATCCGGCGGATTTTCGTCGCTAACGCGACTTAGGTTTGTAGTTTAACTTGCGTATAAATATACTCTAAAGGGGTCATAAAGTCAAGCCTTTTTCGAGGCCTGTTGTTCAGTTTATCCTGTATCCAGCGAACTTTCCGGGGAGAGATTCCCTTGAACGACTCCTTCTTGGGAAGATATTGGCGTATTAGACCGTTCATGTTCTCGTTGGCACCGCGCTCCCAGGAGTGGTACGGGTTCGCAAAGTAGTAATCCGCCTTCATAGCTTTCGCTATTTCTGCGTGACAGGCGAACTCCTTCCCGTTGTCCGAAGTGATTGTGAGAATCTTGACTTCGAACGTTTTCTCAAAGTCCTTCAGCGCCCTCACAAGCGTTCTCTTCAGGTCTTTCGCGTTCTTCGTCGGAAGATACCTTATCAGGCTGTAATTCGTCATCCTGTCGTTGATCGTGAGCAGGTTCGCGTCATGGTCCGCGCTGTTTATCAGGTCTATCTCGATGTCGCCTACGCGTGATTTCTCGTCCACGATTGCCGGACGTTCCTCGATGGGCACGCGGCCTACAATCTGGCCTCTCTTGTCCTTCTTCTCCCCGCGCTTACGGTATGGTTTCTTGCCGTGCCGCAAGTGCTTCTTCAGGTCCTCGTCCTTGTTCACATGCCTGTATATCGTGGCGACGCTAGGGACACCCATCCCATCGAGTTTCGCGCGTCCGTTCACCTGTTCGGGAGAGTAGTCTTCCTTGATTTTCCCGTCCACGATTTTC
Source organism: Fibrobacter sp. UWS1 (assembly GCF_002300445.1). NCBI lineage: Bacteria > Pseudomonadati > Fibrobacterota > Fibrobacteria > Fibrobacterales > Fibrobacteraceae > Fibrobacter > Fibrobacter sp. UWS1. The sequence goes on along the minus strand of NZ_NSGW01000002.1, from coordinate 700,059 downwards.
CAGTCGTCCTCGTCGTAGTCGTAATGCAGGTGACTTGTCGCGGCAAGGAGGTCTGCCCGTTCCTGCGACTTGACCGGGTCGTAATGCTGGCGGCCGCCGCCCCTGTTTAGTTCCCTGTAGATTGTGGATTTGTGGACCTTCAGCTGCAAGGCTATGTTTTTCGGGGGGATCTTTGCCGCATTGAGCGCTCGTATTTCGTATCTTTGTGCTTGGTTGAGACTCACCGCCATGTCCTTTTTTGGTAGAATCGGCAAGGTAGAAAAGTTTCGGCCAGGTTCCCCAGGGGCTAGCCCTAGGGAACTTTTTTTCTTCCCGATTCAACCTATATCAGTCGCATTGACGGTGAAAATTCGCGTCCTATATTCCCTTTACGGTTCTCGCAGCGATGACCGTCCCTGCCATGTTCTATGCGACGGACAATCGGCTTTCGGGCATTGCCGCCTTTTTTGCCGCAGCCGCCGCAGCCATTTTAGGGCGCGGACTCGTCATTGTCGCCTGTGCAGCAACCGCAGCGGTTTTATTTATGGATGGCGTTATTTTATGAGAGGTAAAACATGAGTTCTTCACGAGAAAACTGGGGTTCCAAACTCGGTGTCATTCTCGCAGTCGCCGGTAGCGCGGTGGGTCTCGGCAATTTTTTACGCTTCCCGGTTCAAGCGGCAAGCAACGGAGGCGGGACCTTCATCATTCCCTACCTCATCTCCTTTCTGGTTCTGGGCATTCCGCTCTCTTGGATAGAATGGACGCTGGGGCGCTATGCGGGAATTCTTCGCCACGGCACGTCGCCGAGCGCCTACGATAAAATCATCGACCGGCCTTGGGGAAAGTATTTGGGCTCCCTCGGACTTCTCCCTCCCCTGTTCATCATCTTCTATTACGTCTTTATCGAATCCTGGATCCTCGCCTTCGCCTGGTATTCCCTGACCGGAAAACTGATGGCGGTCGTCCAAGCCGGGGAGATTACCGAGTTCTTCCGGAACTTTATTTCGTTGAACGAAAAAATCGGCAGCATTCCCGCAGCGATACTCTTCTTTGCCATCACATTCGTGTGCAATATGGTTTTGATTTTTCTTGGAGTGCGCAAGGGAATCGAACGGGCGAATAAAATTTCCATGCCGATTCTCGTCATCATGGGAATCATTCTGGTCGTCCGCGTCCTCACCCTTCCCGATATTGGCAAGGGTCTCGCCTTCATGTGGAATCCCGATTTTTCAGCTCTCCTGGAACCCCGAATCTGGCTTGCCGCAGCGGGGCAGGTATTCTTTACCATGAGCCTCGGCATGGGCATCGTCTTTTGCTATGCTAGCTACACCAAACGGCACGACGACATCGTCCTCTCTTCCCTTTCGGCGGGATCGGCGAACGCCTTTGCCGAAATCATCTTGGGCAGCACCATTGTGATTCCGCTAGCCATTCTCATCCTCGGATCCAACATTGAAGAATGCGCCAAACTGGGAACTTTCGGGCTGGCGTTCCAAAGCATGCCTCTCGTATTCGGCAAGCTGCCGCTCGGCTCCGTTTTCATGACCATCTGGTTCTTTATGCTGTTCATCGCCGGGGTCACCAGCGCCATTTCCATCATCCAGCCTTTAATCAGTTTCTGTGAAGACGACCTAAAAATTTCCCACAACAAGTCCGTCATGACGATTGGCCTCATTTCCCTTGTCGGCGGAATCATCGCTATCGCAGGCAATGCGGCGGGCGCCATTGACGAACTGGATTTCTGGGGCGGCAGTTTTCTGCTGGTCGTTTTAGGAGCCGTCCAAGCTCTCGTCTTTGCCATCGTCCTCGGCAAAAAACGAAAGAACCGCGATTCCGTAGCCTTCGAACTTTTAAATTGCGGAAGTGCCATCAAGTTGCCGCGGATTTTTCGCATCATCATCCGCTACGTCTGTCCGGCGGCACTGCTCACCCTGCTGGTCGCATGGATTTTCCACGATGGACTGAACGTCCTTTTGATGAACAACATCGATCCCAAAGCCGTCGTTTCCTTCTTCGGCTGCGAATTTTCTCAAAAGTCCTTTGTCCTGGGATTCCGCATTTTCCTGCTAGCCCTTGTCGGACTCCTTAACGCGGCGATTTGGTATGCCTGGAAAAGCGGGCGCGCACAAAAACACAGGAGGATAGCCTAATGGAACTGACTCTCGGCGGACTCGTCTTTATGATTGCCTCGTGGACGGCCATCATCGGATTGAACACATTCTGCTTCTACAAAATCTTCAAAAAGAAGAAATAGCGTTTACAAAAAACGAAAGTTCCGGCATTTCCAGATGGATCTGCCGGATTTTTATTTGGCGCATTCCATTCAAGTTTAAAAAGGGCAACAAAAAGGGCCGATTCGTTAGCGCCCTTCGACAGGCTCAGGGACCGCCGGTTAGTGCAACTCGGCAAGCTCGGTAACCGCTTGTCGAACTAAGCCTCTTTGCGAGGTCGCTGAGCTTCGCTTAGTGAGCTTGTCGAACTAGCCGAAGCGTGATCAGTTGAAAATTGGGAGTTGGAACTGAAAACTGAGTTCACCTTGTGAAAGAAAAATGCTCCGTTTGAAAAGAACTTCACCTAGTGAAAAACGAGTATTTGGTGGAAGATTGCCCATCATTCCCCAAAATAAAGTACTAACCACAGACCACTAGCACTCTCATACAAATTGACTTTTTAGAAGATGCCAAAAATCAAACGCTTTTGCCATCTGAAACGCTTCATTCGTCCAAAAAGAATTCTGGACGAATGAGAAAAACGGCGTCATTTAAACTAGAGGTTCATAAACTTCGTCTGGAAGGTGACGCCTTGCTGTCGAATCCGGATCAAGAAGCCGCCTTTGGAAAGTTTCTTCGTCGAAAGGAAATGCGTTCCAGCCGATTTCGCAGAAGTTTCTTCAAACCGTTTATTGCCGAGCAAATCCAAAATTTCCACTTTCGTTACGCCCGATTTCGGAAGCGTAAACTGTACGCCGCCGGAAAGTTTTTGGAATGAGATATTCTGTTTTAAAGGAGCCGCAAAAATCGGGTCGGGAATGGTATCGATTTCCGCAGAACAAGCCGTATAGGAATCCGGGTTTGAAGCCAGAAAACCTTTGACCAAAGAACCGGAAGTGCTGTATTGAAGATTTGTCGCCGACGCGCCCGATGTAAAAGCAGCCGTGCCTTCGTTGATTTTAGAAGCCGACCAATTCGCCCAGGAAAGTTTATGCGTATTCAAGTATTCCTGCCAGCTATTATTCCGGCTGACATCCGGCGAGCCGCCGCCATCGGAATTTCCCGTTCCCCATTCCGAAACGAACACGGAAAGGCCCGCATTCATCGCCGTCAATCCATTCGTCCCTTCGCAATTGCCACCCCAACTATAAGATCCATCCCAGCAATGGGAATTTGCATAATAATGGAGAGTGTAGGCGGTATTTTTCTCGGAGTCCGAGACTTCATTACCGATAACTTCCTGCGGATTCTGATCCCAAGAGCGGGTTCCAACGAGAATCAGATTATCGGAATACTGGCGAATGGCCGCCACTACCTGATTCGCGTAATTTTTAATCGTCGTCCAAGAAATATCCGTAGGTTCATTGTAGATTTCAAAAATCACGTTATCATATTGCCCATAAGCTTGCGCCATTTCACTAAAGAAAGCCACCGCGTTGGAAGTCTGTTCATGCGCATTATGGGAATGCCAGTCGATAATCACATAAATATCATTTTTTATGGCCGCTTCTACGACGGTTTTGACAAATTGTTTTTGATTATTGGGATCGCTCGTATATCCTTTGAGCGAAATGCCGTTCCAAGAGCCGCTCCAATCCTCTGTTCCCGTCGCCATGGCCGCCCGCACTATCTGGATTTTCATGTCATTCACCATCGTTGTCACGCCCGCATCGGTCCAGAACTCCATCGCATCTGGCAGAAGGCTCCAATAAAGGCTCATTCCGCGAACCTGAACTTCGGCACCATCTTGAACGCCTTTGCAAGAACCGTAAATTTGTCCCTTGCCGCTTGAATTTTTTCCAGCCATCAATTGTCCGTATTGACTGACAGGGCCGACACGTTCTGCTGTGATCGAAAAGGCACTCGTCACTGCAAGCAATCCTGCAACAATAGCTTTATTCCAATTCATAAAAATCTCCATTCAAGGGGTTCTTTTAGAAATATAAGCCATTTTTTTGAAGGAAGGGGAAATTTTTCCCGATGACGTTTACGGATGTGTACGAGCGCACAGAAAAATATCCCAAAACTAACCGCCAAAGCAAGTCCAACAAATAAAAGAACACTTGATTCTCCATTTCACGATTTCCAAATCCAATATTTTTTCTATATTCTGCGTTACTGGTAGAAACCAGCGGAGCTTTAGCTCAATTGGTTAGAGCCACGGACTCATAACCCGTTGGTTCCGGGTTCAAGTCCCGGAGGCTCCACTTAAAGACTTCGGCATTGCGCCGGGGTCTTTTTTATTTTGCATACAGAATCATTTGAATCCTATTCGCCACATAAAAGCGAGAAACGACATCAAGGCGGCATCCTATCGTTTAACGAATTCCAGAAAAATGCGTGGACGGCAAAATATTATTTGATACAAGCCGGAAAATGTGGATAGACAGCAAAATATCATTTGATATTTATCGGGAAACGCTTGAGCGAGCCAAATATCATTTGATGCAAGCACTAACTCCTATCCACTAACCACTAGCCTTTCCCCTCTTCCAACTCTCTAATCCTAAACCTTTAGCGCAAGTTGCTATCTTTACCCGCGCAATGGCATTCTATTCAGACGACGTCCTCCAAGATTTGAAACAGCAGACGAATATCGCGGACATCATCCAGCAATTCGTTCCGCTGAAGCGTTCCGGATCCGGGCGCTTTGTCGGGCGTTGCCCTTTCCACAACGACCATTCCCCATCGATGAACGTAAACACGCAAATGGGCATTTACAAATGCTTTGCCTGCGGAGCGGGCGGCGACGTTTTCAAATTCATCATGGAACACGAAAAAATGGACTTCAAAGCGGCTGTGGAGTGGATTGCCAATGCGACCGGTTTTCAGCTTCCGTCCATCCATCACGCGGAAAATCCGAAAAATGCCGAAGAACGTTCCCTTGTCCGCGAGTTGAACGACCTCGCCGCCGATTGGTTTGTAGAGCAGCTTCCCCACAGCGAAAAAGCCCTCGGCTACATTTCCTCCCGGCACTTGTCCAAGGAAACGCGCCACTTTTTTAAAGTCGGATACGCTCCGGACGGACGCGAAGGCTTTTTGAGTTTCGCCGCCAAAAACGGATTTTCTCCTCGGCAGCTTGTAGAAGCGGGACTCGCCGTCGAAAGGGAGAACGGAGGCATCGCCGACAAATTCCGTGACCGTCTGATGTTCGCCATCGAAAATCTTTCCGGAAAAGTGGTCGCATTCGGCGGGCGCATTCTCGACAAAGAGAAAAAGGCCCCCAAATACCTGAACAGCCCGGACACCGCCCTCTATAAAAAAGGTGAAATCCTATACGGGCTTTCCAAATCCAAAAATGAAATTCCCAAAGCGGGATCGGTCATCCTCGTCGAAGGCTATTTCGACATGATCAGCCTTTTTCAGGCCGGCGTAAAGAACGTCGTCGCCGTTTCAGGAACAGCCCTTACCGAAAAGCACGCCGAAATCCTTTCGCGCTACACCAAGACCGCCTATCTGGTCTTCGACGGGGACGAGGCTGGGCGCACGGCGACAAGACGCACCATCGAAATCGTTTTGCCACAAGGCATTATTCCAAAGATTGTCGCCCTTTCCCGCCCGAACGGAGAAAAAATCGACCCCGACAACTTTGTGAACGAACACGGCGAATCCGCTGCCGACGATTTTCGGGCCGAGCTTACCCACGCCGAAGACTGGTTCAGCTACCTTTCCCGCATTTCGCCGACGGACACCGTCGAAGACAGGGCGAAGTTCATCACCCACATCAAATCCATTCTCGTCAACATCCGCGACAGCGAACTGCAAAACCAGTATCTGCGCATTCTGGCCGAACGCTTTGGCACTAGACCCGACTTTGCTGGCATCCGCCCCGAAAAAGAAAAACGGAAATTTCAAAAAGAGGACGAACTTCCACAAGCTCCCCCGAAGAGCAAGTCCCCTGGCAAGCACTCCCTCCGCTGGAACTCCGATTCATCCACTTGGTCATCGCCTCCCCTTCTCTTTGGGAAGCGGCCAGCGCCTTCTTCGATTTGGATTTCGCCGCTTCGGGAGTCAGCCTCTTCGCTTCCGAAATTCTGGACGAGCTGTTCAGCACTGCCATCGCGGAATACGCGGAAACAAAACAGATCCATCTGATGCGCCTTCACGATTCGCTTTCGCCTCTCCCCGCCCAAGTCCTCGAATCCTTCGGGGATGAATCCTGGAAGCCGGAAGCTGCGCAAAAGGAATTTCTGGAAACCCTGGCCGAGCTGGAAATCCGCACGGCCGAGCGCATGAGGGATGTTCTCAAGACGAAGCCAATAACCGGCGAAGTCATTCAATGGCGTCTGGATTTGCACACCTTTGCTTCTAAAATGCAGCAAAACCGAACCCGCTACGGCGAAGATCCTTCCCTAAGTTCTACCTTTTTCAAAAACCTGCTGGATTACCGCAACGAACTCGTCCAATTCAGCAGCAAATTATAAATTGGAGTCACCATGCTTTCTATCAAAAATCTCAAAGCCAGCCTGTTGGATGGAACGCCGATTCTTCAAGGCATCAACCTGGACGTGAAACCCGGTGAAGTTCACGCCATCATGGGACTCAACGGCTCCGGAAAAAGTACTCTGGCAAAAGTCATCAGCGGACATCCAGCATACAAAATAGACGCAGGCTCCGTCGAAATGGACGGCAAGAATCTGCTGGAACTCGATCCCGCATCCCGGGCGAACGAAGGCTTTTTCGCCAGCACCCAATACCCAATAGAAATCCCCGGAGTTCCCAACGTGGAATTTTTGCGCATGGCGGTAAACTCCAAGCGTGCCTACTTGAATCAAGGACCCGTTTCCGACGAGGAATTCAACCGGCAGCTGAACGCCGCCATGGAACTTTTGGAAATGGACGAACGCTACCGCACCCGCGGACTGAACGACGGCTTTTCGGGCGGGGAAAAAAAGCGCAACGAGATTTTGCAGATGGCGATGCTCCTTCCCAAATACGCATTTCTGGACGAAACGGATTCGGGACTCGACATCGACGCCCTGCGCATTGTTTCCGGCGGGATCAACCACTTGCGCACACCGGATCGCGCCATCATTCTGGTGACGCATTACGAACGCCTGCTCGACTATGTGAAGCCGGATTTCGTCCACATTCTGCTCAAGGGGAAAATCGTTCTGTCCGGGGGACCGGAACTGGCGAAAAAACTGGAAAAAGAAGGCTACGAAAACCTTGAGGGCATCGTCTAATGCAAAAAGAAGCTTTGGAAAGAATCCGGGCGATTGGCCTCCCGACCCGCCACTCCGAAGACTGGAACTACTTCCCCATTTCCCTGCTCGCCCAGGCAGAAGGGCTGCGCTTTATCGCCGACCCGTCCATTCCCATTGAACCAAAGGACGACCGCAACGAAGAACGCCTGTCCCAAGCGGGAATTTCCCCAAAGGATTTTCAAGTCGAAAGCGAAACCGATTTTGCCGCACTGCTTCCCATCGCCCTCGGCGCTCAAACGCTGGTCAAGAACATCGGCAAAGGCGAAAGCGAAAACGGCATTCTCAAAGCGCACGACGAATTTTCGCACACGGTCTTCCGCATCGGCGACGGCGCCCGGGTTTCCCTTGAAATTCTGGAAAATAAAATCCCACGAAATCTTTCGGCGGAACGGCTAGATTTTTTTGTCGGAGCGAACGCCCAGTTGGAACTTTTCTCCACCGAGGAATCCCACGCCGGGGAACTTAAATTCCGCAGCATCCACGTTTTCCAGTCCGAAAATTCCCAAGTCGATATTTTGGATTTCAATCGTACAGAGTCCGTTCGCCGTATCGAAGTCAAGGTGCTTCTCAACGGAGAAAACGCCCGTTTTGCCTTCCGGGAACTGAACCGGCTCTCGGGCGAAGCCAGCGAAAACGGATTTGTGCGGGTGCAGCACAATGCGCCGCAGTGCAAAAGCCATCAATTTGTGCGCAACCTGCTTTCGGGAGCCTCTTCCATGAGCTACGACGGCGGCGTCATCGCCAGTGCGAATTGCCCCGGCACCGATTCTTCGGAACTCGTCAATACCATCCTTCTTTCCGACGATTCCAAAGTCCGCGTCAAGCCCACACTCAAAATCTACCACGATGACGTTTCCTGCTCCCATGGCAATACGGTCGGCTCTCTGGACGACGAAGCCATTTTCTATCTGACGAGTCGCGGGATTGAAAAAGAAAAAGCGGAGGCGCTTTTGCAGCAAGCCTTCGCCAAAGATTTAATTGCCGAGCATCCGGGCAAAGCCGGACGCGAACGCCTGTTCAAGTTGTTGAACGCCTAGGGCAAGATTCAAACCATTCGCTAGCGCAGATTTTTCTTGGCACCCCGCAAAAGGTTTTTCACCTGTTTCGCCGTCATCGGCGGTTCTGTCGGCGTGTTGCGCCGTTTTTGCGGCATGCAGTCTTCACAATAAAAATGCACGACCCTTCCAAAACTTGCGGCACCGCCTTCTATCACCATTTCACGGGAAATGTAGGAGTGCAGAGCGGCTTCCTTTTTGCATTTTTCACAAATACCGATTTTGGGCTCGGACGCTTTCTTTTCGCGGGGGCGATTATCCCTTTTTTTCGTTTCTTCCCAAGCGCGGGCAGAAGCAGCATTTTTCGCCAAAAACTTGTCTGAAATCATATCTACAACTCCTTTTTGATACTAAAAATCCGCCGAGAAAGGAACAGTCCCAAAAGGGTATGCCCCAGCGACGTAGAAGCATGGTTGGAATCGTAGAGGCTCCGCGCAAACTTTCCCCGTAATAGCTGCTCCTTTTCAAAATTCTCCACATGGGCGGCAAAATCCAGAACGTGGACTCGGTCTCCATTTTCCAAAGTACGCATCTTCCCATTTAATTTTTCCACTTCCGTTGCCGCTTCGGGAAAAGCTTCTTGCGGAATCGTCAGCAGATACAGCACCGAAGACGTCTTGGAAAGAATTTCTTCGCACAGGCGCTTGTAAACGGCAAAAACTTTTTCGGCGTCCGCACCCAGACGCAATTCATGCAATCCGAGTCCCAAGACAATCCTTTCGGCCAGTTTCCCGAATATGTCGCAAGGCGCGCGGGAAAGTACGGAAGCCAGCGGATAGCGGACCAGCGGAGAAATGGCAAATTGCACAGGCCGGGTCGGATATTCGCAAAGGACCATTTCGGAAAACAGGGTCGCCGCCTCGCCGTCGGCACCCATCAATTCATCGCCGATAACTTGGATTCGATGAGTCATGGATATAAACTACTTTATTTAGCCTTTCCACACACATAATTCCCAATATTTTTCTTTTTTTCGGCGAAAAACGATGCGATTTCCCGTTTCAACCAAAGCCCGAGGCACATTTTCAATCGGCTCCCCGTCATCGACAAGAAAAAGAATTTCCTCGCCGGAGTTCACTCCCGAAAGCACAAGACGCGCCCGAACGGAACCCATGGGGCAAGCAACTCCCCGCAAGTCCACAGGAGCGGAAGCAAAGCGGTGCAGACCGAGTTCCGCCGGAAAGCTAAAATCCCGGGATCTTTCGCAAAAACGGACAATCTCTTCGGCATAGGCCTTCGGCTGCGCAATCCAGTCTCCCAGTCCTTCGGGAAGAGCCGACTTTGGCAACCGCTGGATAAAAGAAAGAGCCTTTTCCGGCGAAAAAACGGCAAAAACGGAATCGGAACGGCGCAAAATCCCCCCCAAGCGTGCCCCAAAAGAAGCAAAAGCGAATTTCCCAGATTTTCACATTCCCGATTCGCTTCCAGCCATTTTTCCAGAGGGGATTTTTCCAACCGATTTTGTGTCATATTTTTGTCACTAATTCCGAACGGAATATAGCATTATTTCTTTTGTAATTCTATATTTGGCCGCAAGCATCGATAATGCAAAAGGTTTAAAATGGCTCAATACTTATTGGATATCCTCTTTGTCATCTACGTCATCGCAGGGATCGGACTTGTCGTTTACGGATTCAACTGCTACTGGAGCATCTATCTTTTTCTCAAGAATTCTCGCCGGGTGCGTCTCGCCGATCGCAAGAATCTGCTCCGCTTCTACCGCGACCACAAGATGGATGAACTCCCGAAGGTCACGACCCAGCTTCCCGTTTTTAACGAAGCCAACTGCGTGGAACGTCTCATCGACGTCGTCTGCGCCATCGACTACCCGAAGGATAAGCACGAGATCCAGGTCCTCGATGATTCGACCGACGACTGCTACGAAGTGACCAAACGCAAAGTCGCCGAAATGCAGGCGAAGGGCTACGACATCAAGCTCATCCACCGCACCAACCGGAAAGACTTCAAGGCGGGCGCCCTGAAAGAAGGCCTGGAAGTGGCGAAAGGCGAATACGTCGCCATTTTCGATGCGGACTTTGTGCCGAACAAGGATTTTCTTTTGAAAACCGTCCCCTATATGGTGATGGACTCCTCCGTCGGACTTGTACAGGGACGCTGGGGACACTTGAACCGCACGGAATCGGGTCTGACCCTTGCCCAATCTATTGGCATTGACGGGCATTTTGTGATTGAACAGTCCGCGAGGAGCTGGGGCGACCTCTTTATGAACTTCAACGGCACGGCGGGCGTATGGCGCAAGCAGGCGATTATCGACGCCGGCGGCTGGGAAGGCGACACACTGACCGAAGACATGGACTTGTCTTACCGGAGCCAGCTCGCCGGTTGGAAGATGAAATTCGTCTTTGACGTCATCGTTCCCGCCGAACTCCCCGACGATATCAACGCCTTCAAGGCGCAGCAGTTCCGCTGGGCAAAGGGTTCCATCCAGACGGCGATGAAAGACTTGCCGCTCGTATTCAAAGCGAAAGTACCGTTCCGCAAAAAAATCGGAGCGTTCCTGCACACGACCCACTATTCCATTCATCCCTGCATGCTTTTTACGGCGTTGTGTTCCTACCCGCTTCTCGCCTGGTTTGAACCTGTCGCCCATTTGCCGGTCTGGCTTTTCACCGTCGGATTCGTCTTTATTTTCCTAGCCGCCATTGCTCCTTCCACTCTTTATTTTGTCGCCCAGCGCTGCTCCGGCTATACCGGCTGGAAAACCCGAATGCTCTCCCTTCCCGTTCTTATGGCGATGGGTGTCGGCATTGCGATTAGCAACACGCGCGCCTGGTTTTCGGCGGTCTTCGGCAAGCAAGGCACTTTTGTCCGCACTCCCAAAACCGGCGGCAAAAAGCATTCCCATTTCCGGCAGAAATTTCCGTTCCTCGCCCTTTTGGAAATCGGCGTCGGCATCTATTGCGTTCTAGGGCTTCTCGCTTATATCGGCGCGCAAAAATTTATCATCGGGCCGTTTCTCGCCCTCTACGCTGTCGGCTTCCTTGCGGTCGGCTCCCTCAGCTTCATCCAGTATTTCCAGAATTTGCTGAACATTCATAAAGAGAGCAAGAAGTAGCGATCTTCCCCTTTTCATTTCCACGGCGGATGCCCTAGGCATTCGCCTTTTTCTTTCTATTCCATTCAAAAAGAGTCGTCCAGCTCATTACGAGCCCCAGAAAGTCCATTCAAATTCCAAAAAAGGATTCCAAAAGCCTTTTTTTAAATATTTAAAGAAACCTCTTGAAAATCTTTTTTTTTTGTTACATTAAGCACTAGCCATTTTAAAAAGGATCGATGCTTATGAAATTTTTGCTTCCCTTGCTGCTTTTCGCGGCAATCTCCTTTGCGAAGCCTTTGGTTGTCTATACCGGAGTTTATTCCGTCAGTGAAGACAAAAGCCTTGGCAATATTAAGCTATTTGCACCCATGTTTTTTGAAATTTTTTCCAAATGGCAAGCGTCCAACGCCCTTCCATTCGACCTGATATTGGAAACCGACGCCGAAGAGACAAAACACCTGGCAGCAGACCCTCTTTCCATGGCGATTCTTGTCACCCGAGACGACCTCCAAATAGAGCATTTTAAGCGGCTTGGGGTAACCAAAACGACGCAAAATCTGGGATTCAGCGTACTCTTTTATCAAAGCAGAAAGACGGACAACGGCACAGTCAATACTATTTTGGCAGCCTTGCCGCTAAATTCCTACATGTCCAACGAAAAGCCCCTTTCGACCAGCGAAAAAGATCCCGATCGCGCGGTGATGACGAAAAAAATTGCGGACGAGCTGATTCGGAATCGCTTCGCAAAAAGAGTACGGAAACTCGGCATCGACGAAATTGAAATAGCGACAGAATGTTCGGAGGGCGAGTGCCGCGTAAAGGATTTCAAGAAGAAAGGGTTGGAAATCGGTCAAAGCGTCACCCTGAACACGGAACAAGGAGACTTTGAAGCATACATCGCTGACGCAAAAGGAACTCTGGAATTTGAAGAAAATGGAGCCAAGGAATTGATTTCGTCGGTCGGTGTAGCCAAAGGGAAAGCGTCAAACCTGAAGGGATACAGCGAGGAAACCTGGCAAGTGGTCAATGTGGAAATAACATCCAAAAAAGCCGCCAAACTTTTTCAAAACGAACCGACACAAGCGCAAATCGCCCAATGGTATTCCGATTTTCTGAGCGAAAGCGGTAAAGCGGTTCTCCCTCCCATCAGCGGTCTTAAATGGACGCAAAATTCCATGGGATATACCGAAATGATTCTGGCCAGTGCCGACGGCGATATGGAAAAATTTGTCATGGCTCCTGCGCGTTACAAGGTAACTTTGGGCTTTAGCGGAGTCGCCAACGGCGTTGTGAAGAAAAACACCATTGAAGAAATTTGGGCTTATAAAATTTGGCTAACGAACAAGACTAATAACCAAAAAGCCAAAGAAGAGGAATTCACAACAAGCAAAAAACTCACCGTCCAATCCCAGGAGCATCGTGAAATCGACGTGTTTAGGGATTTGCTTCATGTCAGTGTAAAAAAACTGGCTGAAAAAGGAGAATAATATGAAAAAAGTCTCGCTTCTTTTATTTCTTTGCTTTTTAGGTTTTTGCTTTGCCGCAAATGACCAAAAAGTAACCGTTACCGGATTTGCGACCGAAAAAAAGCCTACAAAAGAAGCTTACGAAGACGCCTTGCAAAACGCCTTGCGCAACGCCGTCGAAAAGAATTTAGGTACCTGGATAAAAAGCCAATCCTCCTCCGTCAACTTCTCCGATGCGAATAGCCTCAACCAAGCGAAGTACGATATTTTATCCAAGGCCAATGACTTCATCGTAAATTACAAAGTCCTGAAACGCGGTCTTTCCTCCAAGGGACTTTACGAAATAACCATCGAAGCCGTGGTATCTACAGACAGGCTTTCCGGAGAATTGCGCAAGTATGTGGGGGAACTCAAGTCCAAAATGGACAATCCTTCCATCGCATTTGTATTGACCAGCTGGGAAAAGAAAGGCGTATTTACCACCGTTACTTCCAATGCTAGCCTTTCTTCCAAGAATTCCTATTCCGGAAATGCGGAAGCTTCGACTTACGCCAACGACGAAGCTTCCGTAGACGCATCTGTTCGCAGTCAAAGTTCCAGAGCGGGCAATTCCAGCCGCAATTCTTCCGTATCCGCCAACGGACGGTATTCCGCTTCCGCAAGCGGCAGCTACTCCGGAGCTGTAGATGGTTCCGCCCATGTGGATGGCGACGAAAATTCCGTTTCTTATCGGGGAAAGCATCATCAAAGAGCGAACGCCGACTATTCCGCACAAGCAAGCGCCGATTACAATGAAAATCGAAGCGGCGGCTATGATTCCAATGACCGAATGAACGCGTCCTACTCGGCTCAGGGCAGATCGACCAGGCAAAGCGACCGCGCAAGCAAAGTCAGCGGTTCCAGTGAAGTCAATGCCCAGGCATCCCTCTCGGTAACGACCGGCAAGATTGACGAAAATCTATACGCCAAATTTGCCGATATGAGCATCATCGACGGCTTCCAGCAAGAGTTCAAGGAAAAAGGCTTCGATTTGAAAGCCGCAGACAGGGCACGAGAAATCGCCGTCGCCCCCAGTGCTCTGCAAACCGGCATCAATATCAATGACCGTTCCGCTGTTCGTGATTTGGCAGAAAAGGAAGGGGCGAACTTTGTCGCGCGTGGCGAAGTGATGCTCCTGGGGCAAAGCCGTTCTGCAGCAACCGGCCAAATCGAAGTGACCGGAAAAATCGGGACGGAAATCATCGACGTGAACTCCGGGGATGTGGTCGCCTCCTATTCCAATACCGTTACCGTTTCCAATTCCAATGTGGACAAAGCTAAAGCCCAACTGATTAAAAAGGCTTCCGTTGTCGCCGCCAGAACATTGGCTAGCCAGACTTTGCAAACTTGGCAAGAACGGGCGGAAAAAGGACGGCAATACACCGTTGAAATTCGCAACATGACCAAAGCCCGTTCGCAGAAACTTCCTTTCGAGAAAGCTCTAAAATCCATCGCTTCCATTTCCTCTCAGACTTCTCCGTCCAAAGGCGTGCAGACCTATACCCTTCTTTATAAGGGGAACAAGAGCGATCTTGGCGAAGCCATTATTGGGGCAATCGGAGATGCCAAGGGCTTTAGCGAAGAGGAATTTGACGGTCCCAACGATGAAAACGGCAAAATCGTTTTCTCTTTCACAAAATAGGCATCAAAATTTCACACACATCAATCCAATCAGGAGTCATTATGAAAAAACTCATCGCATTGTTTTCCGCTTTTCTTATCCTTTCCGGTTGTGCCGGTATTATGGGAGGCGGAAATCCTAAAATCAAAAGTCTAGAAGCGACCAGCACCAATATCACCGCGCAATTCTTCCTTGCATTGGGAGAAAGCGTTGTGGCTTACGAAAGTGCTTTATTGGCAGTCGGCAACAAGACCGAAGCCGAACGCATCAAATCGGAAGCAGGAAACCTTCGCGAAGACGACGATAAGGATAAACTGGAATCCTCCATCGGGATGCTCAACGAAGTCGATTTGAGCAAGGAACTAGAACAGGCCGGCGAATTGAGCGCGGAAGGCAAGGCGCAAATCGGCGCGGCCATCTTGCATTTGGGCATTGCCATTTTCTACGATGGAATCGTAGCAACGGAAGTTCCTGCTGTTGTGACAGATGCAAAGGATATTCAGCAAAACCTGTCCGCTGCTGACGCCATGCAGGCAGGAAGTATCGCGAACATTATCACTAACGCTTCTTGGATTGCCAATATCGCGCCGGATCAGCTGGCTTTGCTGAAAACGAATTTTTCCACATTGAAAGCTTATGCGAACGCCCACGGCATTCCCGTTCCTAGTCAGGAAGAAATCGAAAAAGAAGCTTCCAGTTTGAAAAGGGAATAACCAACATAATCGAGGCTTTTATGAAAAAGATTCTTTTACCCTTATCCCTCCTCGCCTCGTTGCTTATCGGCTGCGCAGGAAGCGGGTCGGTTCCCGGAACAACTGCCGTGCAAACCAACCTGAATATCCTCACGCAGGAAAAGAGCGAAATGTTAGCCCAGGACAAATATGCTATCGTCGAAGTGGGCGAAGGAATCGCCAGTCGGGAGCAAATCGCATTGAACAAGGCCGATATGCAAGCCCGTGCAGCAGTGGCTCGTACGATGAAGCTGAAATCCCAGGAACTTCGTAAAGATTTCTATGAAGAAGTCGGTGAACAAGAGACGTCGCATAATGAACAGGTAATCGAGCAGGTTACCAGTGAAATGATAAGCGGCGCGACTGTCGTCAAATCTTTGACGGAAATGACCAAAGACGGCTCCTATAAAGTTACCGTCCTGATGGTCGTTAACGCCAATGTCTTTGAAAAAATGATGAAAGCCCTCAACGCTTCTGACGAAGTCGCAAACAAGGTCCGCGCCCGGGTGGAACGCGGTTACGCAGAAGCAGAGGACCGTTTCGAAGCATACGACAAAAACAAATAGCAAACGATAGGGATGGAAAATGTTGGTAAAGATTTTATCCGTTTTTTTATTACTGGTTTCGTCAGCCTTTGCGCAAAATTCAAAGTTCGATTCCCGCTATCAAGCCGCAGAAAAAACTTTTGATGCGTATAATGGCAAAACCGGTTCACAAGAAAGCGGAGCGTCTACACCAACATTTTCTTCCCCTCGTACATCTTCCGATAACGTTCAAATTCCTTTTTCCATTCTTGTTTTGCCTGCTAAAAATGCCAAAAATTTATCCGAGTTGGAAATCGTCAATAAAAATCCCTATTCTCGGACATTGATGGAAAGTCTTAACACTTTTTTTTCAAAAAAGAATTATGAGCTAAAACTTCTTGACCAGCAAAAAGAACTTGAGAATTTCATATTGACACAAAATGCGATTTCTGGAAAGGAAGAAGATTTAGCTTATTTGGCAAGTCTGTATGTAGGTGCCGATATTTATGTGAAATTCACAGGCAACTTGTCATCAAAAAAAATAAATGTTCAACTGAATGCTTACGAATCCACAACAGGTCAATTGATTGGTAGCACTAGTTCAGAACAAATAATTCCGAACGCTAAAGAAAATCAAAAGTATATTCAAATTGCCGCAACCGATGCTGCACGCCAGCTCGACACGAAGTTGCAAGATTATTGCCAAGCGCAAAAAAAGAGTACACAATACAAAGTCATGATGAATCTTGTCGGCGATTTCGACGAGGATTTCATCGAGGATATTCACGAGCAAATTACGATGAATATTCCGGGATTGTTTCAAAAAGTCATTTTCAACGTGATGACCGAAAAAACGGTGGATATAACCGTTTACGCCAATCCAGCCAAATATTCCGATTCCCAAGCAATCTACAGCGCCATTCGTGGAAAGTTAAAATCAGTAGTAGGCGTCAAGAAAACCAACATCACTAAAAAATTGATTTTTATGGACTTGAAATAAATGAAATTTATTTTTGTTTTTATTCTTCCTTTTTTCGGCCTTATTAATTTGGCGTTTGCCTCCAACATCGTAAAATATGTAGGATCTTCCACTATTTCGCAAGAAGAGGCAAACAACACCGCCATTTCGGGAATTGCAAAACAGATTATAGCAAATGTTTCCACTTCAGAACAAATGATTGTGGAAGATGTTACTCAGGGTAACAAAAGCCAATCACAAGAAAAATATTCTGCAACTCAAAATATCCAAAGCGAATTGACTTTAAAATGGATTAAGCTGGAAGTTCTTCCTAAAAGCGGTTCGGAATTTAAAGCGCGGGCGATTCTCAATATGGATGAAGTAGAAAGCGCTATGCTTTTGCGGATGCAGGAATTACAAGAAGAAATTTCAATTCACGAAAGCAAGGGAATGGAGGCTTTAAAAATCAGGAACTACAAAAAATCTTCCGACGAATTGATGACCGCCATCCCAAAAGTTTTCATATACAATGAAATGCTGGATGTACTTTCCAAATTAAAACCGATAAAAAGCTCCATCAAACTAAATCATCGGCTTCATGAACTTGAAGAACAGCTGATTTCAAAACTGAATTTTGTCAAAGTAGGGATAGATAGCAGTTCTCTAAAATATAGCGAAGGCTTCTTTTCTTTTGATGTCAATGTATTTGACGATTTGGGTCCCCTAAGCGGATTACCCATAAAAATTTTACAAGGGTCTAAAATTTTAATGAACCGGCAAACACAACAAGACGGTGTCGCCCATTTTGAATTGAATAAATTTTCTAAAAAAGGAAATACTCTTTCCCTTTTATGCCTACTAGATTTGCCCGAAGGATTGTTGAAAAAAGCCGGTTTAAATCAAGGGATCCGATTAACGTATGAATACAAAAAGAAAGAGAACCAATCCGGAGTCGCTACTAAAAACGAGGAATCCTTCTTTTTGATTTGTCCCTATCATGATGGCATTTGCAAGGCAACTTCAAATTTTTTAAGGAAACACGGCATTTCTCTCGAAAACGACAGTTCTTTAAAGAAAATTCATTTTTCCTACGGCAAAAGCATCCAAAGAACCATAAAAAGCGCTGGCGTGGATATTATTACCTATGATTTTTCCCTTTGCCTGAACAACGAAATTTTTTCATTCTGTAAAAATTTAACCGCTGCCGGAAAAAGTGAAGCGGATGCTCTAGAAAAAGCCTTAAAAAAGATAAAAAAACTTGAATAAAGCGGACATCGGCATTATCGGCTTTTTGTGGAACGTGTATATATTATTCCCATGGCAATTTCCTGCAAACAAAAACGGCATTTTTCCCGGCTGGTCATTCAGAAACAGGAACCGGCAAGCTATAAGCAAATCGAAATGCGAACTTTGAAAGTCGGCATCGGGATAAACGTACTCATGGGAATCTGCGGCTGGGTCGGCTATTATTTCGCAAGTTCCTATGCGCTCGCTCTCGACGGCAGCCTATGCATCATCTCGGCGGTGAGTTTCATCATCGCGCTTTCCATTACCCGCGAACGCGACGTGACCAGCGACGAATACCCCTTCGGCATTTACAGCATCGAAAACGTTTACGCCCTGCTGCAAGGCATTTTGCTTATCGCTATTACGGTCTATGCGATTTTTCAGGGCGGCGAAAGCATTTTCCATTTCTTTTGCGGAGGGCGCGCGGAACCGGAAACGCTTAAGCTGAAACCTTTACTCATCTATACGATAGGCATGGTTTTCGCATGTGCCGGGGTCTGGCTCTACTACCGTAAACAATCTCAAAGAACCGGCGAAGAAAGTCCCATTCTCCGCTCCGAAACGGTCGCCGCCTATATGGACACTCTAGTCACCATCGGTACGGGAATCGCCCTCGTTCTCATGGCGGCGGTTCCGTCCGATTCCAAGCTTGCCTTTCTCAACTATATCGGCGACTCTATCATCGTCATCCTAATTTCCCTGCTATTGCTTCCCGCTCCTATCCGCCTTGTTTCCCATTCGTTTTTTTCCCTTATCGGAAGGACCACGCAAAACGCATCCCTGAAACGGAAGACGGAAGCCGTCATCAAAACCAGCCTCGACAATTCCTTTCGCCTGAAAAAAGTTCTGCTATTTCATATCGGCTCCTCTTACGAAGTCGATGTCACCATTTCGCCGGTAAACGATGCGGAAATGAACATTTTCCGCTTTCGCGAGACCCGAAAAGTTCTGGAAGAACGTTTGAAAAAGCTCTACCCCAATCTGGTGCTGCAACTTTTTCTGGAATGAATTTTTAGAGCAGGCCTAAAGCCTTCGCAAATAAATCTTTTCGGAACGATCGCCCCATAAGCTTTTGTGATTTATCCTTTTGAAGGGATTTTATACCATCTTCCAACAAATGCTCGCGATTAAAATTAGTTATTAGTTATTAGTTATTAGTTATTAGTTATTAGTTATTAGTTATTAGTTTTCAGTTCCCAGTTCCCAGTTCCCAGTCCCAACTCCCAACTCTCAACTAACCCCTAATCACCAGCCACTCTAATGCAACCGATTTTTTGAAAATGAATTTTTAAAGAAGACCAAGAGACAAATCGTCAAAATTATTATCTTTGGCCAAGTATTCAAAAGGGACTGTCGTATATGTACAAAATCGGTTTTGACAACGATGCTTATCTGAAAATGCAATCGGAAAAAATCGCAGAGCGCATCGCCCAATTCGGCGGAAAACTCTACTTGGAATTTGGCGGAAAACTCTTTGACGATTTTCATGCAGCCCGCGTGCTCCCGGGTTTCGCGCCCGACAGCAAAATCCGAATGCTCACCAAGATGAAGGACAAAGCCGAAATCATTATCGCCATCAATGCAAACGATATCGAAAAAAACAAAGTGCGTGGCGATTTGGGAATCACTTACGACATGGACGTTCTGCGCCTGATTGACGCTTTCCGCGGCTACGGTCTATATGTCAGCAGTGTCGTCCTCACCCGATTCGACAATCAGGCAAGCGCCGTCGCCTACCAGAAGAAACTCGAGAATCTCGGATTGAAAGTCTATCGGCATTATTCCATCGAAGGCTATCCGTCCAACATCCCGCTAATTGTGAGCGACAACGGCTACGGAAAAAACGATTTCGTGGAAACGAGCCGCGAACTCGTCGTTGTGACGGCTCCGGGTCCTGGAAGCGGAAAAATGGCGGTCTGCCTTTCCCAGCTCTATCACGAAAACAAGCGCGGCATCAAAGCGGGATATGCGAAATTTGAAACTTTCCCCATCTGGAACATTCCTTTAAAACATCCCGTCAATCTGGCGTACGAAGCGGCGACTGCCGACCTGAACGACGTAAATATGATAGATCCCTTCCACTTGGAAGCTTACGGCAAGACTACGGTAAACTACAACCGCGATGTGGAAATTTTCCCTGTGCTGAACACGATATTTCAGCATATCCTCGGAAAGTCCCCATATAAATCCCCGACCGATATGGGCGTCAATATGGCGGGCAACTGCATCATCGACGACATGGCGGTTTGCGAAGCCTCCAATCAGGAAATCATCCGGCGCTATTACAATGCGCTTTGCCAAGTGCGCAAAGGCCAAGCGGAACAGGAGCAGGTCTATAAATTGAAACTGGTGATGGAACAGGCGCACGTTAGACCGGAAGACCGAAAAGTCGCCATTGTCGCCGAGAAGAAAGCGGAGGAATCGAATGCGCCGTCTGTCGCCATCGAACTTCGGGATGGCACGATTGTCACCGGCAAAACGACTTCGCTTCTTGGAGCCTGTTCGAGCGCCCTCCTGAACGCCCTCAAACATCTGGCCGGCATTCCCGACAAAGTCAGCCTGCTCTCCCCGATGGTCATCGAACCCATTCAAAATCTAAAAACCCAGCAACTTCGGCACCAGAATCCCCGATTGCACATGGACGAAGTTCTAATTGCGCTTTCGGTCTGCGCCCTGACGGATTACAACGCCAAAATCGCCCTCGAAAAACTTTCGGAACTCGAACACTGCGAAGTCCATGCAAGCGTCATCCTCGCCCAAGTCGATGTGGACCTTTTCCGCCGTTTGCACGTCAATTTAACGACGACACCCAAATACCAGACGGCAAAGCTCTATCACGAATAAGCCGAACACCCTCTTTTAAAATTCAAAATCGGGCGCACACCGCACTCGATTTTTTTGCAAAAATATTGGAAGAAATTTTTCAGCGGAGGAATTCCTTCAGCGCCGCCATGCGGCTTTCCGCGTATCGCAGTCCCATTTCATACGAGGCGTTCAGGCGTTCCAAATTCGTTTCAAAAAGGTCGCAGAGGTCGGCTTTGGGGCGCATCAAAAACACCTTCCCCTCTTTTTCCAAAGCCTCCAGCGTTTCGAACATACGCGTGTAACGGCGGAAGCGCACCATCATCGTACGGAACAGATTCGGGTAGCGGTGCTTGAACATCGGATTCAGAATCACACTGTACTTGCGGAAATCCGTCACGGACTCGCCCGGATAGTGCGTCGAAATCACCACCACCTTGTCGCAGCCCTTTTCAAAAGCCCGGCGGTAGGGAATCGGATCGGAAACAGTCCCGTCCACATAATGAAAATTGCCTATCTGCGCAATCGGGAAAAGCATAGGCACGGAGCAGCTCGCATTCACAATGTCCAAAAGGCGACGTTCGCTTTCCTTTTCATTCAAATAGACAGGACGCCCCGTTTCACATTTGGTCAAGGTAAATTCGCATTCCACATCGGATGCGAAAAAATCCTGAAAATGAAAGGGCATATCTCCATAAGCGGCATCGTAATGCAACGCATGGGACTCTTTTTGAATGCCGTCCAGAATCCGGTTCGCCCGCTTCTCGCCTCGCTGCAATTTCGTCGGCATGATGATATGGCGCAAGCGCCCCTTTTGCCTCGTGACGTAATTCATGGCGGCGTGCCCGCCCGCCGAAACCCCGCAGATATACGGAAATACAATTTCCTCGTCCAGCATAGCGTCCAAAATGCCCGCTGAAAAAATCGTCTGGCGAGAACCGCCTTCCAGAACAAGGCCTATTTTCATTTTTCCCCCTCTCCCGGCAAAATTTCTTGAGGGGTTTCTGCCGTCGCGGGAAGGATTGCGGCTTCTTTTCCTAAGGCCAGCTGTTTCAATTTCCAGACTTTCTGCCTAAAGTATTCGCCGCGTTCCGCCAAATGTTTAGAAGAGGGGATGCCAGCGACCCTTTCAATTTTTTCCGCATCGCCAATGACAATCTGAGTCCGATGCCCCCACTTGTAAATGCCGTCAATGCCAACGGAAACAACTGGCGCACCCGTCGAACGAGCCAAGAAAGCAAATCCCGTTTTGAACTCGTTCAAAAGCCCATCGTAGCGGCACTTGCCCTCGGGAAAAATGATGACCGAATTGCCCTTTTCCAGTTCGCGCCGGGCGAGCAAAGCCCATTCCGTATCCATATTAAAACGATCGCAGGGAATCACGCAGTCCGTGTGCTTCAGAGCCCAGCTGAAATGCGGATCTTCCACCTGGTCCTTGGCGACGACAATGCTCCGCTTGTGAAAAAAAACGGCGAGCATCATAATGGGATCCCGCATACTCGTATGGTTCGCAATAATCACCGACGGAGACCGGAGATTCGTCGATTCAACACTCTTATCCGTAAAGCGGACTTTCGGGCGATACCAGACAAAAAAGAAGCCGCGCACGGTGTAAATGACCACCAAGACTACAAGACGCATGAATCGTTCAAAAAACGAGAATTTCTTATTCGCGCTAGACATCGCCCCGAAAATATAGAAATATTTACGAAAAGCCTCTTGCCGATTATCTTGCGAAACACCCCCCAAAAGCAAGTTCCTAAATAGAGTTGTTGCATTTTTCCCTGTCGTCGATAATCACGATTGTTCCCACATCATGCATTGCGATGCAAACTTTTAAAATCGGCTTCCGTATCAATATGGGAATCCAGCTAGGAAACTTTAATGAAGCGCAACAGCGGCGGCAACTTTTAAACTATTATGAATCTCGCCGAGAGCGAATTTTTTCAGAAAGAAACTGGTTTCAGAAAAACACAGGCGTCTGTCTCAATGTAAAAAAACAAAAATCATTTTCATCTTCACAGACTGTTTTATAACCGTTGTGATAACGCTCCCTTTTTCTCGCATCCTGTATAGTCATTACCTCATAGACTCCGCTGAAAACATAAATTCCTTTATTCAATTCTATGCTTTTATTTTCTGAAAAAATCTGCAAAGTCAATTTAGTGGAATCCAAATTTTTGTATTGCTCATTACCTATTGTACAACTCACTTCGGTCCAGGCAGGTATCGCCACAACTGCCGAGTCATTCCGATCAATATAAATAAAATTCGAATCATATTGCCAAACATCAAAATTTCATTTTTCCCCCATATTCTTTTTCTGTACAAATCTGTTCATCACCGAAATTTGAACTCCTGGATGTTTTTTTTGGGGGGGGGGCAAATTTTTAGGATTTTTCCCGTTCAAACTCTTCGGCGGCGGCATCGGGGCCATCCCACCAAAGCTTATTCGAGTCATCATAAAGCATTTTTGCTGTATTCGACTCCATAAATTCCACAAGAACATCCTCTTCCGGTCTTTGAGAATCCTTTGCGATTTTTTCAACAGCCATCAATGCGGTCAAATCCATGGCAAATAATGTCTTGTCACTAACCATAGATTACCTCAAAACAACTGTTTCACTTTTAATGAATTGAAGTCTCGAAAGAGCCTTTTCGCTTCTAAAGCAGAATTGATCTTGTAATCTCTCCGGCAGCAAAAGACTGATGCAAATGTTGCCCGCCTGTTCGCTACCCATTGGGCCACAGACATTTCCCATGTACGCAAGAATCGTAGCGTTGGTGTCATCATTTGCGATTTTCCCCGAAACAACATCGTAGGAAGTCGTCTGATTACGAATGCTTTCAAAGGTATCGTTTCGCCTATGGGCGACAATGCCATGCAACCAATCCACATTGGCAGTTTCAAAAGCAAAAGTTTCAAGTCCCGATATATCCGTTACCTTAAAAGAAGATACATACGCAAATGGCTCCATGGCAGGAATCAAGGCGCGGCCTTTGGCTTTTGATGCCGAAATTTTTGCAAAACTTTGCGCTTGTTCTTTAGAACTTGTCAAATAAAAACCTCGCCCAAAATCTTTAAAACGAGCGCATTTACTTAGATCAGGCTTTTCCACAGCGCAGTAGCTTCCATGGTAAAGGAGCATTCCCGCTTCCAGCAGTTTCATACGGCGGCCCCCTTCGCTTTGAGGTAAGCCTTCACATCTTCAAAGACCGCCTCGTCGCCTTCTACGTGAAAAATGCCGAAACACGCGCGGATATACTTGAGAACATCGAACTTCTTGAAAAGCCCCGCAGTTTCTTTCAGCGACAGATTGAAACGTTCCGAAGCCATCCTCAGAATCCGAATCTGCATAAAAAGAATCTGCTGCTGTTCGTTCATGTCCACAATTTATAAAAAACACTTAAAGTTGTTCTTCCCATTTATCCTTGCCATCGTGCATATCCGTCACGTTGCCGACATTCCTGTTTGAAATGTCGCCATCAAATCGAGATTCGCTAAACATTCCTCTCATATTCGTTACATAGAAAACATCCCACTGCGAAACATCCCCATTAAATCGGGATTTGTAGAATAAATTATTCATGTCCGTAATATGCGACACGTCGATAAAATTCAAGTCGGCATTATTGCCTTTTCTTGAAGCGTTTTTTGGATGATGTCTTCAAGCTCAATTCTGTTTTGGGGAACTACTTTTTCAGTTGTCATGAGATTTCTCCTTGAGATTGTTGTTGAATATTTCCACCATTTTCCGGTAATGATGCTCGATTTCATCAGCGGTCCAGTTGGTGTATTGCATCATGACGCACTGCTTGATGCTGTCTATTCTCGACGCGTTTTTGTAATGCTCTTTCTTGGCGCTTGGCATATAATTGCTCAGTCGCGAGTTCTTTTCGCTGCTGATCAAGCAAAGATTGCCGAAGTTGTCGCAAGCTTCCTTGGCGAGTTCTTTCCCATTAATGGGATGTTGCGGATAAAAGTGTTCGACGGAACTCCGGAAAGTGAATTCAAAGCCCGAAATTTTGGTTGCAATATCTTTTTCCTCAATTTTTACTTCTTTTCCTTCACCGTCCAAAACACAGAAAGCTTCTTTTAAACCTTTGTAATCTTTCCACAGCAGATAATCGAGGTAGTTGAATACGAAGTTCTCCACCCCCGTTCCCCTGTTCAATGCGCTTTCATTAAACTCGCCCGCATATTGCGTTTCACAATTATGCGTATAAATTATTTCGTTGTAATCGATGGGCGTCGTCGACAAGAATCGATCGCGGAAAAACGAGCGTGCCATTTTTTCCAGATACGTTTTGTAAACTTCGCCCGATATATTTCCCGGCTGTTCAGAGAGCCACATCAAAGCTCCGTTCAGCCAGTGCTTATACGCAAGTGTCGGTGCCGATACGTGGAACATCGAAAGCAGCATCAAAACTTCGCGGTTCAAGTCCGCTCCGGTTTCGAAACTCTCTTCCTTGCCGAATGTGCCGATATAGGAATTAGATTTATTGTAACAGCGGATGCGCTTTAGACTCCACTGCTCTTTTCCGTTGTCGAATTCCCTCTTGATGATGTATTTGTCGAAAAGGAATTTCAGTTTCAGAAGATCGTAGCCGAACTGTTTCACGAATTTGCGCTTTGCTTCTTTGTCTGTCAAAGAGTTCGTGACTTCTGGATTTGCTTTTTCGTTGCTCGGATTTATGAATTTGCCAAAGGTTTCCAGCAGACGCTTGTCGTCCAAGGGAATATCCTCTTTGACATTGTTTCTTTTAGCGTAAATCCGCAGTACATGCAGCAAAAAGTTCGAAAAGTTGATGATGGAATGAAATGGAGCATTTCCATCATCTTCATTTTCCTGGGACTGTTTTCCCATATCCTTGCTTAGATTTTCTGGTTTTGCGAGTTCTTCCAAAGGCTTTGTATCGGAATTTTCGCTTTCACCTTTCAATGCTTCATAAATGCGTTCCTTGGATTCCAGAACATTCCACTTGAGTTCATCCTGGCCGTTTCCAAAAATGGTGTCGCGTTCAACGGCGGTAAATCCGTATTGCATGTAATGATTCATGTCGGAGGCGGCTTCCCAGATCTTGTGAAAAGCAACCCGTTCTTTTTCGTCTTTCAGACATTCCAGACAGCGGGCTTTTAAAATCTCGTGCATTTCCAGTTGTTCACCGCGGCTGTTCATGATTTCAAAATAATGATTCAAGTCGGTATCGTTGGGAACGGGAACCCGTAAAATACAAACGTGTTTTCCCAGATACTTCACAAAAATTTTCTCGTTGAGTTCCTTTTCTGCGAGAATTTTGGGAAGCGAGCGTTCAATGACTTGATATCCCTGCAAGATGCTCGTGTTCAGTTCCGCATTTTCTATGTTCGCTTTCTCGTTCCCAAGTCTTTTTAATGCTTCCGTAGATTTCGGGCGGCACGCAAAGGAAAGCATATCGCCTTTGAACCAGTCTAGGTTTACGTTCTCCTGCTCGTTTTTCGGGAGCAGTTTCAACATTTTCTGAAGATGCATCAACAATAAAACCAAAGTGGTCAAGCGCTGTTGCCCATCGATGGTTTCATAGACAACTTGATTTCCTTGGGTGCGTGGATGGACGACAAGGGTTCCGATATAATAATTACCGGTAGGTGTTTCCTTGGCGTAATCCGCAATGTCTTGAATCAATTGGCAAATTTGCGATTCTGTCCAGGCGTAATCCCGTTGGTACACGGGAATCTCGTAACGGACGCCCGATTCGGAAAAGAGTTCCTTAATGTTTTTTTGAATTGCTTCGGTCATTTTTCACCCCAGAATTTTTTGATTTGATGATAGATGTCGTCCACCTTGTTTGCGTTGTTTTCCACAAACCGTTCCAGTTTCGTGTTCAGGACTTCTTGCGGTGTGGCGGCATCCCGAATGATTTTGAACATCGGGACAGTATACCCCCAAGCCAGGGCGTATTTGTCCGTCGAAACAATGCCGATTCTGGATAATTTCAGCCGCAACGTGTAAGCCCAGACAAAAATTCTTGTCGCCGCCTGATCCAGATATTTCTCCCCGAACTTATCGACGAAATAGAGCAATGCGCAGAAAAACAGATTGCGCACAAGGGTATCGCCAGCTCGCCAGCGACAGGTTTCCTGATGTTGGTTTGCCAGACTAATTTCGTAGTTAAGAAATTTTCCTTTCCCTTCTTCCAACTGCGAAACCATTCCAGAATAGAATGCCACGTATTCAAAAAATCGCTTGCCGTTGATTATCACTTGGTCGATTTGGAAAGGAAAATCGAGATGTTGCCGCAGAATCCGCGAATGGCAATCGATATAACAATCTGCAATCTGGAGCATTTTCATGCCGGGAAATTCACCTGCCGAGCTAGGGCTTATCCCCTTAAAAACGCCTACATCATTTTTGGTAAAGTAACGTGCGGAGTGCCCCTTTCCCCAGTTCCGGATTCGATAGAGATATTGAGAAAAAAGTTTCGAGAGTGTTGCGGAATCCATCTCTTCCCATTTTGTTACCGCTTGCAGGCGTTCTTCCGTCGAGGAATTGTTCATTTCGCGCAAGTGGTAAGCTTTCAGCAAGTCGTGAGGTTCCAGGTCCTTTCCGCGGGCGTTTTGGGAATCGAAAAACTGGAACACTTCGGAGATATTGTTGATTTGAACCCAAACCAGCTCACATTTTTCAAAAAAGAATTTAAGAAATTTCTCGTTCAATATGTCTGAATTTCGACTCCGGATTGCCGCGGCATTTTGGGAAATGCGATCCTTGGAAATAGGATTTGTAAACTCAAGCTTCGATGCCGGTAAATAGTCCGCCGTTTTTTCCTCACCGGTCAAAACCCGATCGCGCAAGGATTCATTTTTTTTCATGCCTCCGCAGATGAAATAGGCCATTAGAAACAGCGTGATGGTGCGCTGCTGACCGTCCACAATGTCCAGAGAATTATTTTCACTATTGTTGTGGACGACTAGGGTGCCGATCCGATAGGCGGATTTGTCCAAGTTGTCCCGGATATCATCGATCAGTTGGTGGACATTTCTTTCTGTCCACTTGTAGGGACGTTGGTACTCCGGAATCCGAAGTTGCTGTTTTTTCAGCAGCTCCTTTACGGAAATTACGGGAATGATTTTTGACTCTAAATTGTTACTCATGTTGTACCTTATGCGATAAACGTAATATATTATTCACAAGCGAAATTTTCGTTTTTTTATTATAATCCCATTTTGCGTCCGTGATGATTGTCCTTGCCCGTAATTTCTTCCCGGAGCATTTCGACGACTAAACCCCGGCAAATCCGTTCGGCGGGCATATAGCGCAGCTTGTACTTTACCGAAGAAAAATCGCTGATGGAAACGTTTGACAGTTGAAGAATTTCGACGGGGCAATTTTTTAATGATCCTTGCGGAAGCACTTGTGCGAAAATTTTTTTCCATGCCTTTTCCATTTGAGAAGATTTCATGTAGGCAAATCCCATTTTCAGGTGAAAACGTCTGCGCACAGCAAAATCCAAAGCTGACATATAATTGGTGGCGGCGATAAACAATCCGCGGAATCCGTCCATTTGACAAATAAATTCATTCACTTTCGTTACTTCCCAATGACGGTCGGCGTTTTCGCGGCTTTCTAGTAAACTATCCGCTTCATCCAGGAACAGAATCGCGTTTACTTTTTCCGCTTCGGAGAAGGATTCCCGAATGGCCTTTTCCGTATCTCCCACATACTTGTGCAGTAAATCACTGGAGTGTTTCATCACCAATTTGCGGCCCATCCGCTTTGCCAGATTCTTGACAAAAGCTGTCTTGCCCGTTCCCGGCGGTCCGTATAAAAGAAGATTCAAATTTTCGTTTCCATCGGGAATCCATTTTCCGTTGAAATTTTGCAGTATGGCTTCCAGCGTCGGCAAATCCAAACCATCCTCCTCGAATCGGAGAAATGCCGCATCGTAATCCCCTTCGTCCGACTCGGAAATTTTCGCGGAACAGGGAATGTTTAAAAGTTTGGCATGAGACCTGGTCACTTCTTGCACAATTTCAAATGCGTTTTTCCCGAAGAGTTTCGCCTGCTGCACCGCCAAAGTCATAGTGCCCGCCATGATGGGAATTTCTTCGGCAAGATTTCGAAGCTGATTTTCCGAAAGCAAATCCTCGGCGTCTTGCGTTTTCAAAACGGATTTCCAAACGGACTTGCGCTGTTCCCTTCCGAAATCGCCAAATTCAATCGCATAATTAAATCGCCGGCGTGTGCTGTTGCTCACGCAATCCAAAGAATTGGCAATCCATATCACCGGGGTTTTGATGCTTTCAAAGAGAGTGTTCAAAAATCCCTTTTCCAAGCGATTCAACACCAGGTCCGCTTCGTCCATCAAAATGATGCCGCCGGATTTTTGGCATTCATAATCCGCCATGAGCAGGGAACGTACGCGATTCTGGAGCCGGGTTTCGTTGTCGTTATTTTCATCGCCCATACCAACATTCAGAAGCCTCTCGCCCAGCTTTACCGCAATCGCTTTGGCGAGTTCCGTTTTACCAGTTCCTTCCCGACCGTAAAACAGAACGTGAAAGGGGGTTTTTACTTTTGCTTTTTGACGATCTTGCAAAAATTGAAGCACAAAGCGGGCCGAGGAATTTTGCAAAGCGATTTGTTCAAACGAAACGGTTGGCAATTCCGCTTCCTTATAATCCAGAATTTTTTTATTTCCCGCGTAACCGTATAAAAAGTCCGAAATATCCTTGACTAAATGAAGTTCCGTCCCCTTATTTTTTGCGCCCAAAATACCGAGAGGGCTTTTTTCATCCGTATCGATAATCCGAAATTTTCGCAGAGGGCTGTCCCCATCGCAAAGTCCGCGAAGGGTTTCTACGCCAAAACCTGTCGCTTCCCTTATTCGCAGGAATGTGCCGCGGCTGTATTCATCAAAGGAACAATCCGCTGCTTCATCTCGCTCTTTGAAAAGCGAAAAAGCCATCTTTTTCTCGTCTTTCAGCCACAAATAAAGAACAAGCTCCAAAGCTTCATCGGAAAGTCCAAATGTGTGTTTCAGTTCCCAGGCGTTCCGCATCGAAATATCATCGGCAGGGCATCCTCGGCGAATGCTCTCGCGAGTAAAATCTTCCACCAAGACGACCATCGCCGATGCGATTTCCGACGAAACCTGCTGGATACAAAAAGCCGTCATAATGGGTTTCACCCAAGAAGTGTCCCCGCTATCTACGCACAATCGAATCCCTTCAGAAAGAGAATAAACTTTTGAAGCGACTCCAAAAACTTGTATTTTTTGGCTCTTCATCAACATGTGTGGGTGGCTTCGCCACCCTTTTTTGTTGACTTTCGCCTAAATTAAACAAAAAATGGGCTATTTTCTAAAATTTAATCGCCAAAAAAAACAGAAGAAAAAGCCCATGTCAAAATTATACAAATCCATCTTCAATGTCAACGGCTGTTCAGTCGTCAAGCAGGAGCAAACCGACACCACGGTCACCATCACGGTAAGACTCACCAAGGGCAACGCCAGCAGGTGCGGCTGTTGCGGGCGAAAAGGGAAACTCTACGACAACGGCCGGGAACAGAGGGTGTGGCGGACGCTCGATCTCGGCACGAAAATGGGCTTCATCAAGATGGACACCTACAGGGTGAAGTGCAGGAAGTGCGGCGTAAAAACCGTGAAGGTGCCGTGGGCAAGCCACAGGTCAGGCTTTACCGACGCCTTCGAGCAGCAAGTCGCATGGGCCGTATGCAGCATGTCGAAAAAGGCTGTCGCAAAGCAGCTACGCATCGCCTGGAATACCGTGGGAGAAATCGCCGACCGCGTATGGGAACGCCTGGACACAAGGCCTATCAAGGCAGGCTGCATCTTCAGGCGCATAGGCATCGACGAGACCAGCTACAAGAAAGGGCACAAGTACATAACGGTGGTAGTGGATCACGACAGGCGCTGCGTGATCTGGGTACACGAGGGCTACGGGAAGGAGGTGCTGGACATCTTCATGAGGGAACTCAGCGAAGAGCAGCGCAAGGGCGTGGAGCTTGTGACTTGTGACGGAGCCAAGTGGATAAGGTCAAGCATCGAGGAGTTCCTGCCCAATGCCGAACGGTGCGTGGACAGCTTCCATGTCGTACAGTGGGCGACAGAAGCCCTGGACAAGGTCCGTGTGGAAGCCTGGAAGGAGGCCCGCAAGGAAAACCGCAATCAGAAACGGGGCCGAGGCAGGCCCACGAAGGATAGCGTCCCGAAGGACCGCACCGCGGAGGGGATAAAGAACTCCAGGTACGCTCTGGGCAAGGCTCCAGAGAACCTTAACGAAAGCCAGCAGAGAAAAATAGAACTCATAGCAAGCCGCTATCCGCGTCTCTACAGGGCATACCAGCTCAAGGAGGAACTGCGCATCATCCTGAAGATGGGCTATGACGATGCCAGGGAAAATCTGGACAGGTGGCTGTGGCGTGCAAGCCACTCACGCATCGGCTCAGTAAAGGATCTGTACGCAAAGATCAAGCGTAACTACGACGGAATCCTCAACACAATCAGGCTGGGCGTGTCAAACGCAAGGATCGAGGCGACGAACAACAAGATAAAGCTACTGATACGGACTGCCTATGGCTTCAGGAACATGAACAACATGCTGTCGCTGATAATGTTGAGCTGTTCCTATGTCGATGTAAAGATAGCCTACGAATGGGAATCGGAATCGAGAGAATCATCTAGCAAGGCTGCCTAAATGCTACCACACATGTTGATGATGCCTCTATTTTTTTCAGTTCGGGCAAATCTAAAAATCTATCGGCTAGGAGCTTTATAAAAAGGAAGCTTTGCTTTTTATCAAAAAAAGAATTGAAAAAATGTCCGCAACGTCCATTCGGATAAACCCGGAGCAAGCGCACCCAGTATTCCATCATTTTCAAATCCGCAAAAGACGGCTTGACAGAACGACTTTCCGCTTTAGCGCCGTCGCCAAGACGTTCGAGAATTCTTGAAAAATAATCCTTCATGGAAATCGGGTTCATGCTTGCCTCTTTTTAACGAAAATAAGATAGATTTACAATACGACAAATTAAGACGAATTAAATGCTTCAAAGGAATACATCCGATGGCCGAAATCAAAAAGAACAGCCGAATCGTCCAACTACTCGTGGAATTGCTGAAAAAGCCGAAAAAATCTTTTTCGGTAACCGAATTGATGCGGGCGATAAATCTTGACGAAAAGGAACGACGCAATGTCCAGCGCGACATAAACACTCTGGTGGAAATGCCGGACAATATCGTCATCTGCGAAGGTCGCGGACCGCGTAAAACATACCGAACAGGTCTGAATGTTTTAGATAAATTAACTTTACCCAACTTCGAAGACTCTATGTTGCAGTTCGTATTTCTGCAGGGAATTATGAACATTTACCCCGGAACTGCCGATTTGATTGATGAACTGCTGGAAAAAATCCAGAGTAACCTTCCCTACGCCCAACGAGACAAACTGAAAGCTGTCTATAGGGAAATTTCTTCCAAAGTTTACTTTATGGGTTCTTTTTCCAAAGTCGATGAAACTGCGGGAGAAAAACTGCACACCGTTTTACAAACTATCCGTAGCCGCCGAGAAATACAGACTCTTTATACAAATCTGAATGGCGAAATCAAAACGTCAAATCGCATTCCTTTGGGAATCGTTCTTTATCAGAATGAAATTTATGTGGCCTGCGTTCGCCACCAGGATTCCCGAGCGGTGTATGCCGTTAAATTGAGCCGCATTCGGGAACTCTTCCCCACCAACATCCGTTTTTGCGAAAAGCCAGAATCTCGGAAAATTTTGGAAAAGAAAATTGACGACTGTTCCCTTTTTGCTGGAAGCGGCGATGTAGAACAAGTGCGCCTTACCTTTCCTTCTTTTGCTCGGCAAATTTTAGAAGAACGTCCGTACCATCCTTCCATGAAAATCGTCGAACGCAAAGGAGTTCTTCACGTCACGATGAAAGTGAACATCGGTTTTCAATTAAAACAGTGGCTGCTGTTCCACACTCCAAACAGCGTAACCGTCGTTAAACCGAAGTGGCTCCGGGATGAAATGCTGAACTTGGGAAACAAATTGGTGAGCCTGTATTCAAAATAAGGGGTGGTATATACAATCTTGTAATCGCGTGATTAGCGACGAGCGATTAGATCCTAAGATTCATGTGCATAAACGAAGCTCTTCGCTTTCAGCGAGAAAAATTCAACGTGCGAAAAAGATGTTCGCACGTTGAAAAAATTTTAATTGAGAGAATTCCAACCTTCGCCGTAATAAAGCACTACTTTCCCAAACTTTCCTTGGGAATCGTCGTAAAGGTCAGTTCACCCTTGGCATGAACATTGCCGTTCACTTTAACAACGCAGCTGAACCCGACAAGAACGCCGCCGCCCTTCGTTTTGGTGACGGTCATTTCCAATTGATCGCCGGGAATGACAGGCTTTACAAATTTAAATCCGTCGATTTTCAGAAGAACGTAAAGTTTGTCGTCCAGGTCTTCGGGCTTTTTCTCGATGACAAGCGAGCACAACTGGGCGCAACTTTCTACAATCAGAACGCCCGGCATAATGGGAGTGCCCGGAAAATGCCCCATAAAATAAGGCTCGTTCACGCTCACATTTTTAATGCCCGTCGCCGATTCGTTCGGAACGAGTTCGATGACTTTTTCCACCATCTGGAACGGCGGACGCTGTGCAATGCGCTGGCTGATTTCATAGATATTCATGCTCACAGGGAAAGTCCTCCGTCGAGAACAAAAACCTGTCCCGTGACATACGCAAATTGGTCCGAAGCGAGAGCAGAAACCATATTTGCCACGTCTTCTGGAGAACCGAAACGTTTCAGCGGAATTTTCTCCACATATTCCTTGCGCTTGTCTTCGGGAATCGCATCGATCATTTCGGTTTGGATGAATCCCGGAGCAACAGCGTTCACGCGGATGCCGTAACCGCCGAGTTCCTTGGCGAGCGTCTGCGTCAGCGAATTGACCGCTCCCTTGGTCGCGCTGTAAACGCTCTGGCCAGCGAGCGCAAATTTGGAGCTGACGGACGACATATTGATGATGACGCCGGACTTTTGCTTGAACATTTTCAAGGCGACTTGCTGTGCGCAATAGATGTAGCCTTTAACGTTCAAATCCATGCACTTGTCAAGAGTATCCGGATTGATCATCAGCAGATATTCGTCCCGGACGATGCCCGCATTGTTTACCAGCACGTCGATTCTGCCGTAAGCCTTGAAGACTTCGCGAATCATTAATTTCACCTGATCGAGTTTGGAAACATCCGCTTTGTAAAGCATTCCGTTTCCGCCCGCCGCCTGGATTTGCGAAAGCGTTTCTTGAGCCGCAGCGTCCGAACTGGAATAATTCACGACGACCGTATAGCCGTCTTGAGCAAGACGCAGGGCGCAAGCCTTGCCTATGCCTTTAGAAGCTCCTGTGACCAGCGCAACTTTCATCTGACCCTCACTCGATTATTTTCCCAGAACGACAGCACTGTAAGAGCCGCCGGTGGCAAATGAAATCACCAAAACTTTTTTCAGTCCGATCGATTCGATGCATTTCTTTTGAACCGCGCCGTCTTTACCGATAAAGTAAGCGTTTTCGCGTTGCAGTTCCCCACTCAAAAGAAGTGCCGCTTCCGCAGCAGCAAGAGCCGCTGCACCCGCACGGCCTTCGCCGACGCGTTCCTTCACTTCCACCAGCGGAAGCGTTTCCAGACGGTCGCCGAACACGCGGGAAAGGGACGCTTTTTCGATATCGTCCAATTTTTTGCAGCCGTTCGCAAATCCGCAAACCGCATCGATTTCGTCAAGGGAAACTCCCGCATCCGCTACTGCGGAACGAATCGCCAAATCCAGAGCCTCGCCGGAGCCGGAAATATGCCCGAACTTCACGTTCTTACGGCCATGCCCATAACCGAGCGCATAGCAATAAATTTTTGCGCCACGAGCCTGTGCGGAATCTTCCGTTTCCAAGAGAATCGAAACGCTGCCGTCGCCCATGACACAACCCGACGAACCAGAATAAGGAGCGGTAACGGAATCCGAAGCGACTTGCATCTTTTGGGCAAATTCCGTAATAATCGGCAAATTTTCATCCGAACCTGTCGCCATCATCGCCTGTTCCTGACCGTCGTGAATGACATTCATGGAGTATCCGATGCTGTCCAGTCCGGAAAGCGGGCCTGTCGTAATCGTCACGCCGTAGCCCTTGATTCCGGAACAAATCGAAAGATAGCCGCCAGCCGCATTGTAAACCGTATGCGGGAACTTGAAAGCGCTCCCCTGCGCATTGCCCAGCTTCGCAATCAGTTCTTCAAAATCGTAAGTGGCGCCAAGGCCGCCTTCGCTCGTTCCGACGATAATACCGATATTTTTTGCATTTTCCTCGGTGACTTTGAACCCGGCGTCCTGCAAGGCTCGCATTCCCGATACGGTCTGCAACTGTCCGAGATTATCAAGCTTGCGGTAGAATGCCATTTTGATGCCCAGTTCTTTATAGTCGTCCAGAACGATAGTCGAATGGATGGACGCGCTTTCGGGCTTTGCATCTTTTTCGACAGCGGCAAGATAGGCAGCCTTGCTGTTGCCAAGAGGACTTACGATTCCGAGTCCCGTTACGGCGATTTTAGAATTCTTCGCCGTCAAAGCAGAGACATTGCCGGCATCCTTGGAAAATACGATGCTCGCATTGGTTCCGCCAAAAGCCACGTTATTGCTCATGACGCACCGGAGTTCTTTTTGGCGCGGGACGTTCTGCACAAAATCCAGAGAGCCCACTTTTTCACGCAAAGCGACGGAGTCCTCTTCGGAATAATGCAAAGTCGGGAGAACCGTATCCGTCGTCAAGGCCTTAATGCTGAAGACCGCTTCAATGGCACCGGCGGCTCCCAGACAGTGACCTGTCATCACTTTAGTCGAACTGACGCTTACCGTCGGATTTTCTTCGGCAAAGAATTTCTGGAAAGCGGTGATTTCCGCTTCGTCGTTCTTGCCCGTGCCCGTGCCATGCGCATTTACATAGCCGATTTCATTTTTCCGGATTCCCGAATTTCGGACGGCGCGTTCCATCGCTTCGGTCAAGCAGAGGGCGTCTTCCCGAGGAGCCGTAATGTGGTGAGCATCGCTCGTAACTCCGGATCCCAAAACTTCGCAATACGTTTTAGCTCCGCGCTTCTGCGCGTGTTCAAACGATTCGACAATGACAATGCCCGCGCCTTCGCCCAAAGTAATGCCGTTGCAGTGGTTAAAAGGAGAGCAGCCGTTTTCATCCAAAGCGTGCAACGAAAGAAAACCGGAATACGGAACAGACGCAAAAGAGTCCGCACCGCCCGCAATCACCACGTCCGCTTTGCCCGCCCGAATCAAATCGCAAGCGAGGGCGATCGAAATCGTTCCCGCCGCACAGGCATTCGCCACATTCGTCACAATGCCTCCGGCGCGGCACGTTTCCGCCACCTGAGAAGCAATCGACGCAATGGGCATCTTGGGAATGTCGCCGGCGTTTCTGCCTTGGCGATTATAATGTTCCACGCTGAGAACGCCACCGACACAGCTACCGATAATCACGCTGACACGCTGGTCGTCGGCAAAATCCGAAAGATTCGCGTCGGCAAGAGCCTCGTTCGCCGCCTTGATGCAAAGTTTGGAAGCACGGTCCTTTTCTTCGGGATTCGCGATTTCGTCCAGCGAGTCGCAATGGACTTCCGCCGCCAAATCCGCATAGCACTTTTCCGTATCGACAGAGGTCGTTTTATGGATGCCCGAAACCGAGTTCAGAGCATTTTTCCAAGTTTCTTCCACGTTGTTCCCGACGGCGCAAATTACGCCCAAACCCGTAACAACACAGCGGCAATCATTCGATGTCATGGCGTCCCCAGTTTAAAACAAATTCTTAAGCCTGATGTTTTTCGATAAAATCGGCAATCGTATCGATGCTTTGGAACGGTTCCTTACCGGCACCCGTCATGGAAACGCCAAAATTGCTATCCACAAAAGAAATGATTTCCAAGGAATCCACGGAATCCAGACCGATTTCTTCGCCAAAGAGCGGCGTATCGTACTTCAGCACGTCGCCATCGACGCCGAGATCCGACATGAAAAACGCCTTGAGCTTGCTTTTGACTTCTTCTTGGTTCATTTTTTACCTCGTTTTAGAATTTTTGCAAGGATAGAAAAATTTAAAGACAAAATGGTCATTTTTTAAAAGATTGAGCGATAATCGGCAACAAATAGCGATAAAATTATGAAGTTCTACTTGACTTCGGGAGGAAAAAAGAGAGAAACCTGAGCGGGCAATTCGCAAGTCGGCTTGCCGTCTTTCAAAAAACAGTGCAAAGTCGATCCCGTTGTGCACAAAACGCCCGAGACAGAAAGCCGGTAGCGAAAACGAAAATGCAAATGCCCAATGCGTTCCAAAGTCGTTTCGATATTCACCACGTCCCCGTAATGCGTTGGGTTCCGATACCGGACGTTCAATTCCAGAACGGGACACACAAAGCCCTCCTTTTCGACATCCGCATAAGTCGAACCGATCTGCTTGAAAAAATCCGTCCGCGCCTTTTCAAACCAGACGGCATAAACCGAATGGTGCACGACGCCCATCTGGTCCGTTTCCGCATAGCGAACTTCGATTTGGCTGGTGGAACGATAGCGACAAATTTCCACATTTCCTCCCGATTAAAAGGCTTGTCGAACGTAGAAAGAAAGCCCGATATGGTCAAAATCAATCCACGAAACATCTGCGCGGGCAAAGAGGCGTTCATTCTTATTCAAGGCGAGAAGCGCCCCGGCTCCTACAGAACGATGCCATTCATTCCGCATGAGTTCGCTGAAATAGGCACCCGCCTTTCCGCTTTCCACAAACACGTGTCCGCCCAAAAGCCAGCCGAAATACTTTCGGATTTCCGATTGCAAAATCACCGCCTGGTTATCGCCAAAATACAGGCTTTCCACTCCGCGAAAACGCTTGATTCCATCGGGACCGGCAAGCATATCAAAGGGGACGTCCCCATTCGCCCGTTGCCACAGGAAACCAAAAGCCGCCGTCGTCCTAAACGGCAAAATCGTATAGGCCCGCATATCCAAAGTCATCTTGTCAAAGGAATAATCGCCCAGCTGATCGCTGAAAAAAATCTGTTTCCACTCGATTAAATAGCCGTGCTGCGTCCAATTCGTATTGTCCCGCGTATCCAAGCCTAACAGGTAGCCCACGCCATTGCGATTTCCCGAATGCGGATCCGGAAGCGGCGTGGAGCTGCTCTTTTTAAAATCGATTTCCGAACTTTCGATATGCAATTCCAAGCCGTATTTCAAATAATCGGGAAGACCTAGCCGAGATTCTACCTTGGCTCC
The DNA here is from genome assembly GCF_002300445.1 of Fibrobacter sp. UWS1. Taxonomy (NCBI): domain Bacteria; kingdom Pseudomonadati; phylum Fibrobacterota; class Fibrobacteria; order Fibrobacterales; family Fibrobacteraceae; genus Fibrobacter; species Fibrobacter sp. UWS1. The sequence continues at coordinate 661,787 of NZ_NSGW01000002.1, read as the reverse complement.
GAAATAGAGTTTCTTGCGATTGTAATTGGTAAACTCGTCAATGTCGGGAGAGTTTCCCCGCCCGAAATAGCTCGCGAACCAGTCCTGGTATTCCAAATCGAACCAGAGGCTTATTTTGTCGCGGCAGAAATAAAAATAGGGTTCTAGCGTAAACTGAAATTGCCCGCGGGAAGACCCATAAGCGGTTACGCCGATTTCCGGAACCTTTCCATCGATCTCGTCGGGCTTTAAAAAGAAAAGAATCATCGCGCCCAGCTGCATCCGGGTTTCTTCGGTGTAGCCAATAACAGGAACCGCCGAATAACGCTGGAATTTTTGCTGCCGACTGGTGTCCATAGAAATGGTGTCCTGCGAAAAAATTGCCACGTCCGCAGACGCCAACGACATCCAGAAAAAACAGAGAGCGATTATTTTTTTGAAAAACGGCATGCCGAGCGGGAAAATAGATAAATTTCGAACCGTCGATTTTATAAAAATCGAAGAACGGGCAAAAAAGCAAAACGCTTTTCGCCCATCAAAATGAGCGACGAAAAAAACTTTCCAAAATTTGCAGCGGTTCGGCAATTCGAACAAACACCTACTCTTCCAAATAGGTGTAGCCGTAAAGACCAGAACGATAGATGTTCAAAAATTCCTTGCCTTCCTGAAGAGAGATTTTTCCTTCCTTGACGGAAGTAGAAACCCAGTTTTCCATGGTGCGAACCAACGCCTTGTCGCTAAAATTCACATAGTCCAAAACATCTTCAACGGATTCCCCGTCAATCATCTGGTCAAAGCGATAACCGTCGCCATCGCAGACGACATGCACCGCATTCGTATCCCCAAAAAGATTGTGCAAATCGCCCAGAATTTCCTGGTAAGCGCCCACCAAATAAACCGCCAGATAATAAGGCTCTCCGGGTTTTAAATTGTGCACGGGAAGAGTTCGCGAGACCCCGTCGCCACTGACGAACATATCGATTTTCCCATCGGAATCGCAGGTGATATCCTGAAGAGTCGCATCGACTGTCGGAGCCTCGTTCAAACGCTGAATGGGCATAATCGGAAAAATCTGATCTATCGCCCAGCTGTCCGGTAAGCTCTGGAACAGCGAAAAATTGCAGAAGTATTTTCGGGCCAAAAGCCGCGGCAATTCGGCAAGTTCCATCGGAGAGTGGCGCAACTCCCGGGACAATTCGTGCACGCGCCGGGCGATGCTCCAAAAAAGACGTTCCGCCAGCGCTCGCGTTTTCAAATCCACCGCCCCGCCCATCCGGAAACCCGAAAGAATATCGTCATTGATTTGCAAAGCGTCATGCCAGTTTTCCAGCAAGTTACGAACGTTCAGATTTTTCAAAATGGCGTAAAGATCTTTTATGGAATCGGCGGCACCTTCGGGAATATCGTAATTGCCGTCTTCAAAAAATTCGGGTCCAGCGGTCTCCAGCACATTGAACACCAGAACGGAATGATGCGCCGAAAGGGCACGCCCCGTTTCCGCAATCACATTCGGATGCGGCAACGAAAATTTTTCGCAGGATTCAAAAATGGAATAGACGATGTCGTTGGCGTATTCCTGAATGGAGTAATTTACGGAGCCTGTCGCCGCACTGCGGCTGCCGTCATAATCGACACCGAGTCCCCCGCCGACATCCACAAATTCGACTCCCATTCCAAGCTGTTTCAGCTGCACATAAAATTCCGAAATTTCCCGCAAGCCGGATTTGATTTTTCGGATGTTCGTAATCTGGCTGCCGAGATGACAATGGATAAGCTTGACGCAGTCGCACATATTCTCTTGGCGAATCAAGTCCATCGCATGGAGAAGTTCCGAACTGCTCAGCCCAAACTTGCTGTTGTATCCGCCGGACTCCTCCCATTTCCCTTGACCGCTGGACGCCAGTTTAATGCGGAGCCCGATATTCGGCTTGACGCCGATGCGCCGGGAAATTTCAATAATCATCGGGAGTTCGGTTATTTTTTCCACAACGACGTAGATGTTCTTTCCCATCTTTTGCGCGAGCAACGCCAACTCGATAAAATCTTCGTCCTTATAGCCGTTGCATATAATCAGCGCATTCGGATTGTCCATATTCGCCAGAACCGCATGAAGTTCCGGTTTGGATCCCGCTTCCAGTCCGATGTTGAACTTTTTACCGTGGCGCACGACTTCTTCTAAAACCGCTCGCTGCTGATTCACCTTGATGGGAAACACATCGTAAAACGAGCCTTTGAATCCGTATTCCTGAATCGACTTGTTGAAGCACTCGTTGATTTTTTCAATGCGCATATCGAGGATGTCCGGGAAACGCAAAAGAATCGGAGCGGGCATATCCAAAAGATCCAATTCCTGAACCAACTTGAAAAGATCTATCGAAGGTCCTTTCGTGCGAAGTGGACAAACCGTAGCGTGTCCCTCTTCGTTGATGTCGAAATAATTGATTCCCCATCCGCGGATATTATACAAATCGCGAGAATCGTCGATACGCCAAGTTTTCATTTCGTAAGAGCACCTCTTTGGTTATGAAATTGCAAGCAAAAATAGAAAAAGTAAAAACAATCCGAGTTATTTTTCTATTTTACGGCGAGAATTTTACTTTACGAGGTCTTATGTCCCAAGTTGCCGATTTTTTTGCCAATTACTGGTGGGTTCTTCTCATTTTGGTCGTCCTTGTCGTGATTTTCGCCGCCATTCGAGCCGTGCGCAGAGTCATCAAAGAAGGCGGTGGAGCTTTTGATTTGGAAACCATTAAAAAGAATACGGCTCCCAATCTGGAATTCGTGCTTCATGCCGGAAAAGCGATGCTTGCCGATGCCGACGTCGTCTGCGAAATCAAAAACGGGCGAGTCATTCCCAAGCGGGAAAATATCATGACATTCCGGAACGTTTACAAGATGAAATACAAGGCCGCCTCTTTCTACATCGCCAAAGAAAACAAGGTCGTTTACTTTTTCTGCAAAACGGAAGCGGGGCTTCAACGGCGCTTGACAAATCTGATGCTGGACAAGGACAAGAAAAACGCCCACTGGCCTTACAAAGACAAGGCGACCGCCGAACATTTGCGCTACCCCCGCTGATCTTAATTCATGGGTATCTCCACATTCCGCACGCTTCCTCTTTACGAAAGTGCCGAAGTTATTCGTTCCGAAATAGCCAAAGGGAAAAATCTCTTGCTAACCGCGCCGACCGGTTCAGGAAAATCCACTTTAATCCCCTGGCTTCTTGCCGATGGAAAAGAAAATTCAGAAGCGACAAAATCCAAAATCGTCGTTCTGGAGCCGAGACGTTTAGCAGCGACGAGTCTTTCCGGGTTCCTTGCCCAATTGACTGAAACGCCAGAAGGCACAACCGTCGGATACAAAATCCGTTTTGAAAGCAAACTCTCCGACAAGACAAAAATCCTCTACACGACCTACGGCAGTTTTTTGCAATCCGTCTTGCACCAGAACGAAAAATTCGACTGGATCGTCTTTGACGAATTTCACGAAAGGCGCGCGGAAATGGACCTACTACTCGCCTATTTTTTGGCATTGCAAAAAGCAAAGCCGGAGCTAGCTCCGCGAATCGCCGTACTTTCCGCCGAATTGAACCGGAAAGAACTCGAAGAAATTCTCCAAGTGCCGTGCCTGCAAGTAGGGCAACCCGGATTTTCCGTACAAATTCTCCATCAGGAATCCCCCTTCGGCACACCGCTGGGAAAGAATGTGGAAAAAGCGTTGCGCACGCTGGAGCGGAACGGAGTCTGGAAAACGACCCTCGTTTTTTTGCCGGGAAAAGGAGAAATTTCTTCCGTACATCGCCATTTGAACGAAGCGTTCGGATATGGAAAAGTTCCGATTCTGGAACTCTTCGGCGGCCAGAATAAAAACGAGGAACGCGAAATTTTTGTTCACTCGGACACCCCGAGAATCGTCCTTTCGACCAACATCGCCGAAACAAGCCTGACCATTCCAAACGTTTCCGGCGTTATCGATTCCGGCTTGGAACGGGCGACCGAATTTTTGCCCACACAAAACAAAAATATTTTAAAACTCGGCAGAATCAGTCTGCAAAACGCCGTTCAACGTACGGGACGCGCGGGCCGTACACAGCAAGGCGTGTGCATCCGCCTGTGGAGCGAACGGGAAGAAAGCACTTTTCCCAAAGGCATCGTTCCCGAAATTCTCAAGAGCGATTTGAAGCCTATCCTTTTAAAAGTCGCCGCTCTAGCCAAGCATTCTTCTTGCCGTTTTTCCGAATTGCCGCTTCCGACAAAGCCCGAAAAAGTACTCGCCGAAAAAGCATTCGCCGAATTGCAGAACAACAGATTTATCGATGCCGACGGCAACATTTCCCCGCTGGGCGAAAAAGTTCTGGACATTCCCTTAAACGATTTGTCTCTCGCAAAAGCCTATTCCGAAGCGCAGAAGCTTTCTCCGCTCACCCTCGCGCTGTTCGCCGTTCTGGATTCCGAAGAGGTTTCGGCCAAAGAGCATTTTCCCCGCAACGCCATGGAGCTGGCGCAATCCTTGCTCGCCAAAGAAAACAGCCTTCCGCGTGAAATCCGACTGGCATTTAAACGGTTGCAAGAATACGCCCAGAGCAAAGACGCTCACCGCTTACAGCCCGATTCCCAAGACGATACCACTCAAATGCTCCTGAAAGCGTTTCCCGGGTCCCTCGCTATAAAAAGCGGCAACGCCTACAAAACGCCCAGCGACATTTTTCCTTTGCCGCCATCTCAAGTAGAAAATGCCGACGCTATTCTCGTCTTCCATCTTTTACGTACAAATTCTGCGCAAAAATCCGAAATGCGCGCTGGCCTTTACATTCCCGTGCCGTCCCGCTTTTTAGAAATAGAAAACGCCGAATTGCGATATGAACTTTTATGGCGTTCTGGGCAAGAGCGTTATATCGGCGTCGAAATTCGCATTCGGAATGGAGTGGAAATTTCCCGCAAAGAAATCCAGCCGCAAGAAGCCGGTCCCGAGATTCTGAAAAAGCTCAAGGATTTGACGGCAAGCACTTGGATGGAAAGGCACAAAAGGGAAAACCTTTCTCACTTGTGGATGGACGATGAAAACAAGACGCTGCTCTGCAAAATGAAACTCGCCGCCGAAAATTTTCCGGAATTTGATTTGCCGAGTTGGAATGACGAAGACGTGGAAATCGTCACCGAAGATTTTTTCGACGGTATTTTTCTTATGCGGGATATTTCCGCAGAACGCTTCCGCAAAAAAATGAAAGAATACTTTGGTGAAAACATGATAGGATGGCTTGAAAAAATGTTTCCCCATTCTCTGACTCTCCCCAATGGAAAGCGAGCGCATTACCATTATGCGGAAAATTCACCGGTCGAACTATCCGCCCGCATCGAAGACTTTCTTTCGTTTCGCGGCGAACACACGATTGCGCAAGGCAAAGTCAAAGTGCGCTACGACATTCTGGCTCCGAATTTTCGCACGGCTCAAAAGACTTGGGACCTTACCGGTTTTTGGCAAAACACCTACCCGCAATTAAGAAAAGAACTCCGTGGCCGCTACCCGAAACATCCTTGGCCAGAAATCCTTTCTCCATTGCAAGCCAAAAATTCCAGCAGCTAAAATCGAAGACAGAATTCATTTTTCTACGGAAAACGCTTCGGAAAAATCCGAAGCGTTAAATAAAAATTCCGCAGAATATCGCTATTCCATTTCGACAGCCGTCCATTCCCGCGGGGTAGCGTATTCGCTCTTCGTGTCAAAGTTATCGAATTCAAATCCGGACTCCTTCAGCTGGAGAATTTGCCCGCGTTCCATATAGCAATTCACTTGCTTCGCCGCTTGACAAGTGTCCACCGTCAAAACAAGATAGTCCCCGAAAACGCCCCAGTCGCCGACGCGGCGAATCTTTGTCGTATTGTCATTCAATCCCGTTTTCCCCGCAATCACATAAGAGTTTTCTTTCATTTCCAGCGTCCATTTGAGAGAGTCGTTGCTTTCCGCTTCCCAAGCGTTCTGCGTTAAGAGCGCAGCATCCGGATACGACACTTTCATCGACGATACCGTATAAGTTTCAGAATTATCGGAGCTTTCAAAAGTATATTCGCCCGAACCGATTTTAAGAGCGTAATTGCCCAATGTTAAAACCTTGCCCGCAAAATGGACCGGAGTCGTCAACAAATGCTGACGATGAATGTCGTAGTATCCCGCCTCAAATTGATTTTCATCCGAGTCGTCTCCAAAAAGACGTACATATTCACCGTTTTTATAAAAGCGATAGACCGATTCGCCGTCTCCGGAATTCCATTCCAGCGTTTTACCCACTAGGGAATCCGAACGGGAAAGATAGTCTTTATCGATTTTGCGCGTCGCCTTGCCCACTTTAAAATCATCTTCGCCATTGATGGAAACCATCAGCGACGAATCTTCTACAGAAAAGCGAAGAGAAATTCCCTTATCCAATTCTTTCAAGAAGCTATCGCCAGGCTGGAACCCTTTGGCAAAGACAAAACCATCGGCAGAAGAAAATTGAAGTTCTCCCGAAGAAATGCCGGCCTTTTTAGCAACCGTACCATAAGTGGTTTCCGAATTCGCCGTATCGACAATCCAAAGAGAATAGAATCCGTTTTTGCCCGCAGAAAGCCAGAGCTTTGCCCCGTAGCGTTCGCCTAAATCCATATTCGGCATTTCCTGCATCATTTCCCAAATAGGCCCCGCGCTTTCAGAAGCCTGAGAAGATGACGATTCTTTCTCCGAAACCGAAGAAGACGAATCGATTTCCGAATTCGCGCTGCTTGAGCTGTCACTACTGCAAGCGGCGAACATCATCACCGAAGCCAAAGAGAAAACGGAAAAATTTTTCAAAATCATAAAAACCTCTTGATGCTAAATCTTTTCCTAATCTATTCTATTTGAAGAAAAATGGCAATTTTAAAACGGTGTTCCGGGTCTATAATCCAAATCTTTTTCGGATTCTGCAATATCCGGTGACGCATCGTAACGAAATCCAGCAAGAGCCTGCCGCGCAGAAACGCTGCCCGGAATCAAAATCTGCTTTAAGGTTGCCAGAACCCAACAGAGCCATAGCGGAACGCCGACAATTCTTTTTTGCATTCCCATCCAATGTAAAGAAATACGCGCCATCTCTGCCATTGAAAGGACTTTGCTTCCTGCCAGCGCATACGTTTTTCCAATCGCCTTTTCCGCAGTTGCCGCCCGAACAATTCCCCAGACCAAATCCTCTGTGCGAACCGGACGCTTTAGGCATTTGCCGCCAGCGGGCAAAAAAACGAGAGGCGTTTTTTTCAAATACCGGCAAAAAAGCATATACTCTGCGGCGCCGTTCTTTTCAACAACCAAAGTCGGGCGCACAATCGTAAACGGAATCCCGCTATTTTTTACCAGACGTTCGCATTCCCATTTGCTTTTTCCATAATCCGTCAGAATCGGATATGTCACCGAAATACTGGAAACAAATAGCAGCCTTTTAACACCGGATTTTTGACAAGCGGCAAGAACATGGCGAGTGCCCTCCACATTGACTTCTTCAAAAACGGAACTTTGTTTAGCAAGGATTACTGCCGCAAGGTGACAAACCGTGTTCACATTTTGAAAAGCGGCACCAAGAGTTTCGGGCTTGGTGACATCCCCTTCAAAGACTTCGACTTCTTGCGGAAGAATCGACGCACTATTTTGCCCCGGCAAAGTCAAAACCCGGACGGAAAATCCTTGTTGCAAAAACAGTCGGCACAATTTGCTTCCGACAACGCCTGCACCGCCCGTAATCAAGATGTCAGCCATATTCGCCTTTCCATTTTCGGAACACGTGTTTTAAAACCCGCAAACCGTAGGGAATTACCCGCAAGTGGGATTTTTCGCCCGCATAGCGCGTGGGAATAGGAACTTCGGCAATGCGAAAATGCCGCGAATCTGCAAGGGCAAGCAATTCAAAATCGATATCAAACGACGAACTCAATTTTTCCAAATTCACCGTTTTTAAAAAACTGATTTTGTACGCAATCAATCCGCTATGCCTATCCGTTAATTTGTTCGCAAATACCAAATTTTCAATGAATGTCAAAAATTTTCCGCCCCAGAATTTATAAAACGGCATTTTTCCCTGACGCGCATTGCCCAGCATCCGGGAGCCTTGGCAAATGACCGCATCCGAATTTTCCAAAACCCGAAGCATTTCGGGAATGGCACTCGACGCATATTGCCCGTCTCCATGTAGGCAAATCGCATATTTGACGTGAAGCAGTTCAGCCAGTTCCTTGGCGCGCGAAAGTCCGCATTGAACAACCGCCCCATAGCCTCTATTTTCTGCAAAAGATTTGATATGTACCGAAGTGCGAAATTCTTCCCGCGAAAATTTTTGAGCGATTTGAAGAGTAGCGTCACTACTCCCATCATCGATAATGCAGACTTCCGCAGTTCGGGAAAGTACCTGTGCAGGAATGGATTTCAAAAGTTCCGCCAGTTCTTTTTCCACATTGTAAGCGGGAATGAAAATATAAAGATCACGACGGTATTCCATAAAACTCCGCAAACCATTTCAAGGATTCTTCCAGTGCCGAACGCAATGGTTTCCGTGCTTTAAATCCCAATAGACGTTCCGCTTTGACAACGGACGGAACGCGGCGCAAAGAATCTTCATATCCCTTGCCGTAATACTCTTCCCCAGACATTTCCCGCATCGCTGGCAAGGACTCTACCGAGCATCCTTTCATTTGTGCGTAAATTTCCCGCATCCATTCGGCGAGTTCCCTTATCGACAATTCATTTTGCAAATTGCCGACATTAAAAGCCTGCGCATAAGCCGCTTCCGGATGATTCAAAAGGCAAAACATAAATTCAACCGCATCATCTATCGCCGTAAAAGAACGCCGAGCGACGCCGCCATTCACCAAAATCATCGGTTCATTTTTTAAAAGGGCACTGGAAAAATTCGCCAGTACACGCGGAATGCCTTCCCCATCGACACCGGGCATAAAATCCATCCACGGGCCGACAAAATTAAACGGACGAACAACAGACCAGCGCAAATTTGGCAATGCAGCAATGTACCGTTCCGAAAGCTGTTTGGCGACAGCATACGACCAGCGGGAAGCCCCGACAGCTCCTTGCACAAAATCGGACGCATCTTCATCTAAAGGCTTTGCCTGGGCAGAAGTCTTTCCATAAACTTCGGAAGTGGAAAAATAAATCAGCCAAGCGCCAGATTCCGCACAGGCTTTTGCAAGTGCCGCCGGATGCGTAAAATTGCTTTCGATTACCGCAAGCGATTCGCCCATATAGCGACTAGGCGTACAAATCGCCGCTAAATTGACGACAATATCGCACTGCGCCACTTTTTGAATGACCTCAGAGTCCGCGATGTCGTTTTCCAAGAAATCCACACGATCGATTTTCGCTTTCCGCAAATCGTCAATCCGATGGAAATCCAAATCCACAGCCAAAATACGATAGTCCGTTCGCGCAAGCAGCGCACGAATCCAGTGCGAGCCTATAAAACCGCCCGCACCGACCAAAGCGATGGAGTTCGACAATTTATTCCTTTACGACAATCTGGACGTCATTGCGAATTTTCGGGGCATTATAAGACTGAACCCGCAAAACGGCATTGTCCGAAGGCTGTACCACATCCGCATCCAGAAATGCCGAAACCGTCGTGCAAGATGTACCATCCGGAGCTTCCTCGCCGACAGAGCCACTGAAAAGATCCGTTCCCTTATCATTTTCGTCCACTTTGTAAATCACACGGAAGCCTCCCGCATTCACATAGTTGGCGACAAATTGAACCGTAATCGAATCGCCGATTTTCCATTCCGAATTGGACTCCGGCAAAAGGATTTTTACGCCCTCTTCTTTCAAGGTGCAGTCCGCGAGAGAGCTAGAAGAGCTCGGAGTTTCTTGGCTGCTGGACGAAGCGTCGTCATCAGAACTGGAGCTGGAACTGCCGCAAGCGACCAAAAGTCCGGCGGCAAAAAGAGAAGAAAGAGCCATTTTTTTCATGATATTCTCCTGTGTAATTAGAGGAAACTGGCTTTAATGCCAATCGCTAAAGTCCATTCTTGAAGGAAAGAATCCCAATCGGGCAAATTCCACTTGCGCATGGGACTTTCGTCGTATTCGTCATCGGGATCCGCCGCATTCGCCTTGTCGTGCAACGGGAGCGAGAACGCAACAAAAATCGGATAATCCGAGCGAGAAAATTCCAAACCGTAAACAAATGCCGCAGACCAAGCCTGATGATCGGGGTCCGGGCGAGGGTCATAAACGCCGACTTTTTCGGACGGAATCCAAGCGACTCCGAATGGAGCCGAAAAAGTAAGTCCAAAGGAATGCACAAAATTTTCCTGCCCGCGATAAGCGTAAGCGACGCTTGCCGAAATGCTCGACGGCGTAAATCCGCCCAAATCGTTTTCACCATACCATTTGAAATGATAATCAAAACGATCGTCGCCGTCCGTATCGTAATTTTTCCAGTAGGAATCGTTAAAAGCGTTTTCCCCGCTGAAGCTCACGTTGAACGGATGCGTATAGGTCAGGGAGTAAAGCCACATTCCATTTTCTGTGTCCCGGGTGTAATTCCAGCCCAAGGCCAGCGAATAAACGCCCGAACCTTTCTGAAATCCCGCCGGTAAAAATTCCTGCGAAGCATCCGTTCCGCGCTTGATGTCATACTGCCCCGTCGGAATCGTAAGAGCCAAAGAAATATTGGCCGCGCCTCCGCTTCCCACGATTTGAGAAACATCAAATGAAATGTCGCCGAAACCGCCAGTCGTCCGATCCACAGGAGCCTGGTTGGTGCGATATTGCACTTCTCCCCGATGAGACATAAACGGAAGCGTAACGCCTACCGAAGTGGACCAAGACGGTTTAAAAGAAAAGCGGGGCGTGAGCGTGAACGCCGAATAATTTTCTCCGACATTTTCCTTCGCAAAAATTTCCGCTTCCACAAGTCCGCCGTTTACCCCTTGCCCAATCCACTTGATACCATCCGAAGCTCCGCCGCCGCTGCCGCCGGCTCCACATCCGCCAATGGATTCCCAAGGAGTTGTCGGGGCTTGCGGAACGAGAAAAGCCATCGAAAGACCGAGAAACGCTGCAAAAATAACCGAGGTTTTCTTTTTCATTCTGGCGACCTCACGGGATATAAAGCAAATAACCGTTATTTGTACCGGAAGCGATAAAATGCCCATCCGGAGAACGACCGCCTATCAGCGGTATCGGCGCAATTTCACGTACCTCGCCATTCCAAGCCAAAGCGACATCATTCGGCGCGCCCGCCGTTACAGAAATTTCGCGCATGGACGTTCTGCCCAAAGAGCGATTCCAAGTGCTTTCGTTTGTTAAATCGCTTTTGTTCAAATATGAATTTCCGTCGACAAATTCCGTCCAGACCACAAAAAGTTTAGAACCGAATTGCCACCAATGCGGAAATACGGGATTGGAAAGCATGTCCGCCGTCCGCTCCATCTCTATCGGCGAGGACGATTCCGACAATTCCTGTATATACGAATTCCATGAATACGAGGAATTGAGTTTGTCGTACACGATAAAATTGCCGTCCGGAGAAATCAAGGGCGAGTCCAGCATATTGCCCGAAGCATTCGCCGGAGCCTTTAACTTTTTAGGCTTGGGAGATTTTGCATAATCTACATAGACAAGCGATCCTGCCGGATTTTTATAGACGAATTTAATTTGCGAAGTTCCAAAAAATTTGGCGACTTTATCGGTCGAATCCACCTTGGCCGAACGTTCCCCCAGCCAAAGATGCGGATTCGCCGCTTCATCCACGACGCTGTCCGAAAGAGTGATGAACGCTTTATCCGAGAGACGAATGGCGACGATTTTATACTCCACTTCATCGCAGCCCCGAGATCCTTTGGCATTGGAACCGGCCAAAGCCACAATATAATCCGAATCGGTACTCCATTCCGGATCCTGAAATTCGCATTCCGCACCAACGGAATCCAGCATGATAAACCACAGAACATTCCCTGCCGTATCCGAAATCGTCAGGCGGTCGTGTTCCCCGACTTTCGTCGTCGTAAAGCCCTCGGTTTCATTTACATTCAGCGTCCCCGAAAAATTCAGCCAGAGCATGGCTCCTGGATAACGCTCGGCATCCATCGTCACCGACGGATTGCAAATCTGCTTTCCTCCATTGACTTCATACACGGTGCCAAATTCTGAATCTGCCGCGATATTTCCCGAAGCCATTTTTCCTTCATATTGCTCCGGGCTATAGCACGACGCCAAAAAAACGAAAGCGAGTAATGCCAGTTTTTTCATTCGTTATTCCTGTTTTTTTGAACTTGAATCCATCCTGTCCGCGGGAAATTCTTTTTGGGATTCAGCAACTTCGGCTTTTGCCGCCGAATCCTGCAAAGCAATCGTTTCCTTGATGGACATCAGCTTTTCGGTCTTGACTTTCACACGAGGGACACTGACTTCTGGTGTTTTCCAAGGTTCCGGAGATCGCACGGGTCTGCTTGTGGCGCTCAACGAATCCACGCCCAGCATTTCCCATTTGGCATTTAAATACGCCAACCATTCGCGAAGCCAACTCTTGCGTGCCTCCCGTTCAAAAATCCAGCCATCCGCATTAAAGCGCCAGCTGTGCAAATCCGCCGTAATAAATACAGGGCTTCCGCCTGATAATTTATTGAAGAGGAACGCCGCCCGCCGAGTCGCCGGAGCCGAAGTCAGCAGCAAAACCGTATCCCGCACATTCTTTCTTTTAAACCAAGGCACCACGGAAACCGCTTCTTCGACTGTACTCGGATCGTCATGGCGAAAGACGTAAAGAATTCCCGGATCCATCCCGGCGACGTCTTCCAAGTCTTCAGCATAAAAATCCGCATTGCTCTTGTCGCGAAAAACCCGCCGACCCAAGACCAGAATGGAATCCACTTTGCCATTCCGAACCAAATCCGCAGCAAAATCGGAACGTTCCAAATCCCCGCTCTGCCCGTCTAAAATCACCGCCCATGTCACGTGTTCAAAAGAATCGTCTTTCACAAGCCAGTGGCCGCTGTAAGAAATCAGAACGTAAAAAAGAATCAGGCAAACAAGCAGAGAGACAGCAATTTTTATTCGGAACAAAGAACGCGCACGGCGTTTTTCTTTTCGCAAGTCGGAGATAGGCTTAAAAATTCGACTCATGGGCAATTCCTTTTCACAGAGGACGCGACATTAGAACGGCATTTTCACCATCCGAATAATATTCCCGACGTTCTCCGCATTTATCAAATCCCAAACTTTGATAAAATGCAATAGCCGCCCGATTTTTTTCACGGACTTCCAAATAAAAATTTCGTGCGCCCGCATCGGCAAGAGCTTCTTCGCCCTCGGCAAAAATTTCCGAAGCGATTCCCTTTCGGAGAAATTCGGGCGCAGTCGAAATCGCCAGAAGTTCCGCTTCGTCCGCCGCCAAAGCGAACAACGCATATCCCGCTACTTTCCACTCGCCCTGCGCATCCGGAGCTTCCGCCACAAATGCAAATGTATAGGTTTTCATCCAAAGATTTCGCAAAGCCTTTTCGTCCCAATTTTCAAAATGCGTTGCATTCTGGATTTCAAGAACCGCAGCAAAATCCTTTTCTTCCATTTCCCGAATAGTCATGGCAAAATCAGACATGAGCATTTACCCCCATCGCTCCCCGACGTTCATAATACGAAGGCTGAATATAATTGGCACTCAATAGAGAGCTCGGTTCCAATTCCGCAAAAAAACGGCAGAACGGAGCGATTTCATCACCTGCGGAAACAACGACTTCAGCTTTTGCCTCCCGGATATATTTTTGAAAAATTTCCTCTTCCGCCGAACGGCTGTCCACCACAAAATGCACCCGTTTCTCTTCGGCAAATTTCTGAACGGCATCTTCTACAGAGATAAACAGTTCAGCCTCTGAAGTGCCGACATAAAAAAATCCCGACCGGGCAAACAAAACGACAACGCAATCTTTTGCGCCCAAAGAACGCAGAGCGCGCAATGTCGAAACGCCGAACAGACTTCGCTTTTGGGAAAAGCAAAGCCCTTCGCAAAAGGCGATTCCCGTCCGCAAGCCGGTAAACGAGCCGGGACCGAGAGTCACCAGAACGCGCTTGATGTCGTCCAAAGTGAACGCCGCATTTTGCAGAATCCCGTCCAAAAAACGCCCGAGATTTTCACCTCGAGATTCCGGTTCAAACCGTTCGCAAAGCGGCTTGCCCGAATCGTAAATGCCGAGAGCGATTCCTTTGCGCGAAGTATCCAAAACAAGATCCAGATTCATTTTACCGACTGATTTTAAGGCTGGTGGCGATGATGTGATCGATGAGAGCCGAGTATCCGATGCCCACCGCAGCCGCTTCCGCAGGAAGAATGGAACTGGGCGTCATTCCCGGCAGCGTGTTCGTTTCCAAAGCCCACAAATTCCCTTCCGAATCAATGCGCACGTCCGTGCGGCTATACCCCGCGCCACCGATAGCCAAATGCGCTTTTTTGACCAGTTGCTGAATGCGTCGTGTCAATTCCTCGGGGAATTCCGCCGGAGTCACTTCCCGACATTCCCCATTATATTTGGCATCGTAATCAAAATATTCGCGAGTTGTCATCCGCATTTCCGTGGGCGGGAGCGGTTTTTCGAGGCCGTCCATATAACCGCAGCTCGCTTCACCGCCGGCAATAAATTTTTCACAAAGAAGCCGAGAGGACTGCTGGAAAAGCCGATTGACGATTTCGCCGGCTTCATCCATATTCTTGGCGATTCCCATCCCGATGCTCGACCCCCCGACAGGATCTTTAATGACCAGCGGAAAGCCCAAAGCATCGGCGGCATTGACCAGATCGTCGCCACAAAAACCGTCGCGGAAAAGAACCCGATAAGGCGGAGTTGCAATCCCCGCCGAAAGATATGCCGCTTTGCAAAGCACTTTGTCCATGGCAAGAGCGCTCGCCAAAAGGCCGCAACCCGTATAGGGAATTCCCCAGTTTTCCAGCAGAGCCTGGACATGCCCGTCTTCTCCCCATTTTCCGTGAAGCGCCAAAAAAGCAATATCCGCGCTGGGGAGTTCCGCAAGCGATGGATTTTTTTCAGAACGAGCGCTAGTTCCTTCCAAGCTGTAGAAATAATTTTCCGAGAAATTGTCTTTCTGGTAAGGGGAAAGTTCTCTGGAAGACCAAATCCAAGTTCCGTCCTTTTGAATCAAAACCGGATGAACGTTGTATTTTGTGGAATCCATCGCCCGAATCACTCCGGTGCCGCTGGTTACAGAAACATCATGTTCCGTAGAATAACCGCCCATCAAGACCAATACACGCAAACGCGACATACAAAAACCTTCTTGAAAATTTTCGTTTCAAAATGTAACAAAAAACAAGATGAAATTTTCTCGGTACTCCTAAGTATGCGCTCCTGTAAGCATTCCGCCACTTCTCTATTTCAAGTATTTCAGCGACAACGCCTTGAAATTCTTTTGCTATGTTTCTGCACATTCCATTTTCAGCGAAAAAGGTTTTTGCCATGATTCTCGATAATATGATTTCCACCGCAAAAAACATCGCCATTTTTGGACACGTTCGTCCCGACGGCGATTGCATCGGATCCTGCCTCGGGCTATACAATTACATTATCGAAAATTACCCCGAAATCGACGTGCAGGTTTTTGCAGAACCCTTTCCGGAAAGCTTCCGCCTTTTGAACGGAGCGGACAAAATCCTTCCCCAATATGACGGGCGGGAAATAGATCTGGCTTTTTTGTTGGACACCTCTTCCTTAGATCGCTGCGGAGCTTGCGCCGCCGAAGCCCTCGTGCGCGCAAAACGGACGTGCAACATCGACCACCATATAAGCAATCCTCTCAATCTGTGCGACAAAAACATTGTGAAAGACCAAGCGAGTTCCGCCAGCGAAGTTCTCTACACCCAAATGATTGCAGACAAAGTAAGCCAAAATACGGCAAATTGCATTTATCTGGGAATTGTACACGACACGGGAGCGTTCAAATTCAGTTCCACAGGAAAACGCACCATGAATATCGTAGGCGACCTGATTGGCAAAAACTGCGAATTTTCCCGCATCATCAACGAAACGTATTACACCCGAACCTATAAAGCCACTCGCATTACCGGTTTCGCCATGGAAAACAGCAAGCTCGCTTTGGAAGGGAAAGTCATCTACTCCTTCGTCACTCCCGAAGACCTGCAACATTTTGACGCAACCCCCATCGATCTGAGCTCCACCATAGACGTTTTACGGGAAGTCGGCGGAACAGAAGTCGCGTTTTTCATTTACCCGGCAAATGGGCAATACAAAATCAGTTTTCGTTCCAACTATATCGTCGATGTGAATAAAATTGCAGCGGCATTCGGCGGAGGCGGCCATCAAAAAGCAGCAGGCGCAAGCATTTCCGGAACACCCGAAAGCGTGATTCCCCAACTGCTCGAAATGATTCGGGAACAACTGCAAAAATCCATTTCCTAAAATTTTCTATTTTGTCGACAATTTCAACAGAGGTCTTTCCGTGTCAAACAAAAAAATCCTACTCATCAACTGGCGGGACATCAAAAACCCGGAAGCGGGCGGAGCAGAGCTCTATTTTCACGAAATTTTTAAACGCCTCAACCAGCGCGACTACGACGTGACGGTCCTTGCCCACCGCGTCAAAAACCTTCCCCACGAAGAAATCATCGACGGTATGCGCACGGTCCGCATCGGAAACAAGTTCCTGTTCAACTATTCCGCGTTCCTCTATGCGCACAAACACCAAAAGGAATACGACCTCATCGTCGAGGACCTGAACAAAATTCCGTTTTTCACGCCGCTTTGCACAAAAACGAAACGGCTTCACATGGTGATGCACTTTTTCCGGAAATCCATTTTCCGCGAAACGGCGTTTCCGTTCGCCCTGTATGTCTACTTGATGGAACGCGCGGTCGCGCTTTTTTACAAGGGCGAAAATTTTCTCGCGATTTCCGAAAGCACCAAGGACGAAATCGACGATATGAAAATCCGCTACGGGAAAATTTCC
This sequence comes from Fibrobacter sp. UWS1, assembly GCF_002300445.1. NCBI lineage: Bacteria > Pseudomonadati > Fibrobacterota > Fibrobacteria > Fibrobacterales > Fibrobacteraceae > Fibrobacter > Fibrobacter sp. UWS1. The sequence continues at coordinate 644,825 of NZ_NSGW01000002.1, read as the reverse complement.
ATCGTGGAACCGGGCATCGACACGGAATACTTTCACCCGACAATGCCCAAGGCGAATCCGCCCGTCATCTCCTACATCGGACGGCTGATGAAATACAAAAACGCCCAGTTCGCCATCCGCGCGCTGCCGCGGCTCAAGGAACTCGTCCCGGGCATTTCCCTCGAAATCGCAGGAAGCGGCGACTACCGCGGGGAACTCGAAAAGCTCGCAAGCGAATTGGGGGTAAGCGAATCGGTCAGGTTCCTCGGACGAATCTCCGAGTCGGAAAAACGCGACCTGCTCAGCCGTTCCTCCCTCTTCATCAACCCGTCCTTCAAGGAAGGGTGGGGCATCAACAACATCGAAGCGAACCTCTGCGGAACGATTTCCATTTCGAACAACGTCGCCGGATTGAAGGATTCCGTCATCGACGGCGTCACCGGCATCCTATACGAAAACGACGACCCGGAAGGATTCTGCGAAAAGGCTGCGGAAATTCTGCATAACGGGGAACGCTTGCGAACGCTCGAGGAAAACGCGCGAAAACGCGCTCTCGGAATGAGCTGGGACGCGATGGCGGAAAAAATGCAGGCAGCGGTAGAAAAAGCACTTTAGGCGTTGCGATAAAAGTCAAACATTTTTTTGATGGTCGTCCGAATATCCGTTCCACGCCAAAACTTCCGAATCCGAGAATTATCCGCGCAAAGATAGGGAATATCAACAGGCCGCATTTTCGCCACATCCTGCACGATTTCAATCGGAACTTTCGCAAACCCAATAATTGTTTGTAGCAATTCCTGCATGGAGTAAGCGATGCCGGAACCGACATTGTAAACCGCCCAGGCATTATCGTTTTCGAGCAGCATCCGATAGACATGAACCACATCTTCTACATCCGAGAAATCCCGGACGGCAGTCAAATTTCCCACATAAATTTTTCCGGGCTTTCTGCTCTTGTCGATTTCAGCGACCTGTTTGCAAAAACTGGGGAGCGCAAAAGTCGGCGTTTGCCCGATTCCCGTATGATTAAAAGAACGCGTGCAGACAATTCGCATTCCGTATTTTTTCCGATAGAGCTCAGCAAAATTTTCCTGCGCAATTTTGGTGATGCCATAAGGATTGCTCGCTTCCAGAGTGTCCGCCTCAACCAGCGGAGAATTTTTGGCCGCGTATTCCTCGGCACTGCCGATAAGAAGGACTTTTGCCGAGGGCGCAAAACGTTGAACCGCATCGAGTAAATGCAGCGTCCCTTTGATATTGACATCCACTGTCATCACCGGATTTTTCCAGCTTTCCCCAACGGAGCTGATTGCTGCCAGATTGACAACATAATCGGGATCCGCATTTTGTACCGCAGCATCCACGGCGGATTTTTCCAGCAGATTGAACTCCGGAAAGTTCGCCTGCACCACCTGATGACCCGCTTGAACAAGTTCACGAACCAGATAGCCGCCGACAAATCCCGACGCGCCGACGACAAGCGTCACGGGCATTAAATTTTCCCCTCGGCGAGAAGGGCGATATCGCTTTTCACCATCCGGCAAACAAGCTCGTCATAAGAAATTTTCGGTTCCCAACCCAAAACCGTTTTGGCTTTAGCCGCGTCTCCAATCAGTAAATCCACTTCGGCAGGGCGGAAAAATTCGGGATTCACTTTGACAAGAACCCGATTCGTTCCTTTGAGCGTCGCAAATTCCTTCACCCCTTCTCCATGAAATTCCAATTCCATTCCCGCCGACCTGAACGCCTTGGAAACGAAATCGCGAACCGTGTGCGTTTCTCCGGTCGCTACCACAAAATCGTCGGCTTTGTCCTGCTGCAACATGAGCCACATCGCGCGCACATAATCGGCGGAATGCCCCCAATCGCGGCTGGCATTCAAATTTCCCAATTCCAAGCATTCTTGTAAACCCGCTTGTATGCGGGCAACGGAAATCGTAATTTTCCGGGTGACAAATTCCGCGCCACGGCGTTCCGACTCGTGATTAAAAAGAATCCCGGAGCAAGCAAACATCCCATAGCTTTCCCGATAATTTTTGATAATCCAGTGCCCGTAAAGTTTGGAAACCCCATACGGACTTCTCGGGTAAAAAGGAGTTTTTTCGTTTTGCGGAACAGCCTGCACCTTGCCGAACATTTCACTCGTACTTGCCTGATACACCCGGGTCTCGGGCTTCACCAGGCGCACCGCTTCCAAAAGTTTCGTCACGCCAATCGCATTGATATCCGCCGTCGAAAGCGGCGTCTCCCAAGAAGTCGTCACAAAGGATTGCGCCGCCAAATTGTAAATCTCGTCGGGCTTGGCAATTTCCATCGCCCGCAGTAGCGACGCCGAATCCGTCATATCGCCAAAGAGAAACGTGACTTGGCCTTTCAAATGTTCCGCATTATTAAAATCCAATTTGCTTTTGCGGCGTACCAGCCCATAGACTTCGTAACCTTTTTCCAGAAGCAATTCCGCCAAATAGGAACCGTCCTGCCCCGTAATACCGGTAATAAGAACTCTTTTCATAGCCATAAGATATAAATTTCCTTTAGAACTTTATCGGATAAAGCAAGAAAAACTTTACGTCGGGATAAACCTGAAAAGTCGGAGCCGGCAATTTGATGTAATTGAGCATCCGAACGACGTTGCGCGCCCAACGCTGATGCGGTTTGAACACCCCCTCCAAATCGTAGTCCAGAGCGACATAAAACTCGTGATGTCCCTTTTTCGACACGTGCCGATTCTTCTTTTTATAGAAAGTGCTCGGCGAAACGCTCCATCCACCCGCAACGGCAAGCCACGACGGCCAAATCCAGCGAGCGGACTGCGGCAATAGGCGATGCACTTTTAAAGAGAGCCAAAATGTTTCGTTGCAGTAATCGTCCGTGAAGACACCCGTATCGGTTTCTCGCCAATAGGCTTCGGAATTTCTCCAGTAACTGTATTTAAAATCGATGTATTTGAAAAACGGAACATAGCGTTTTGCCATCGGATAGAAACCGCCCAAAGTTCCCGATAGCACATCGAAAATGCTGAATCCCCATTTGGGCGCAAAACCGTCCTTAATATCGATAGCGATATGGGTGGACATGGCCGAAAGTCCCGCCGCCAAATAGGCCTGAAATTCCGAGAGCCCCGCCCAATAATAGCCCAAATAAAACCCTTCCGCCAAGAAAACGCCTGCGGCAAAATGCCCGGCTTTGTCCAGATTTTTCGCATAATCAAAATCATTTTCAAAATGGAAATGCGAACGTTCGTCGTCCCACCAGCCCTTGGCAAAAACCAGAGCATAAGCGGCTCCGTATGCCGTCGCCGACAAAGCGATCATGCCGCCAAATTTGAGAGGCGAAAAAATTTGCAGGGAATCCGACCCCGGATCTTCGGAACGGTAATCCCCTTCAGCGTCTCGCCAAAAAGGACTGGAAGTCAAACTATCCGAAAGGGGAGCTAAAGCAGACTTTCCCGAATCCGGCATAACCTCCGAAGAATCCGCCCAAACGGGAATCGCCAAAAAAACGGCAAAAGCCAGTATGAAAAATCGATTTTTCAGCACGGCTAAAAATTAGAAAACAAAACCGTTTGTCGGCACCCTAAAAAGCAGAGAGTTCGTTACAAAAACAACTTGGGAAAGGTTTTCGCTTTTTCCACGGCGGCTTCCAACGTCATGCCTGTAAAATTTTGCGCGCCCAGATTGCGTCCGCTGCTTTTATCATCGACAAATGCCCCAACGCAAATTCCCGGTATGACGCTATCCGGATCATTCGGAGCCTGCGGACCGCCCAAATCTGTGCGGCACCAGCCCGGATCCGTCAGATTGATACAAACATCCGTTCCATCCAATTTACCGGCCAAATCAAGAGTCACTTTGTCCAAAGCGGCTTTGCTAGCCGAATAGCCGGCCTGTTCTGGCTCGTTTCGAATACCGCTCGTCGTATTGATCACACGGCCCCAACCCCTTGCAATCATCGGGGGAATAAACGCATAGCACAGCATCATAGGAGCAATCGTGTTGATGGCGAAACTCTGCGCATAATCTTCAGCAGGGGTTTGATAATAATCCTGACGGTAAGCGATTTGCACGGCAGCGTCATTAAAAAGGATATCGACCGGCGTTCCTTTGGAACGGATTTCATCTATCATTTTTTGAACCTGCGACAGATCCGAAAGTTCAGCGGCAACATCGTAAGCTTCGACTCCCAGAGCGCAAACTTCTTGCAAGACCGCCGCCGTATGCTCCAGAGAGCGACTGTGCAAAATCAAATTGCAACCATGCTGCGCCATAAAAATGGCAATTCTATAACCGATTCCGCGATTCGCACCCGTTACAAGTGCCCATTTTCCTTTTATATCAACCATGCCTTTTAGTATATCTTTCCTTTGCCAAGACTTCAAGCAAATTTTTCTTTGCAAGTCGAAAATTTATAACACCCAACTTCCCAACTAACCACTAGCCACTAATCACTTCTCCCTTGACGCTGGTTGGTGTGCTTCGACAAGTTCAACAAGCGCTTGTCAAACATGGTTGGTAAGCCAGCCGAAGCACTTCACCAAAGCAATTTTTTGAGAATGCCTACAGCAACTCTTTCTACATTTTTCTGCAAAGCATCAAGCCTGAAAAGAATTAGCCTAACCTTCGTTTTTCCATAAGGCATTTCAATTCGCATCGAAAGGCAAAGGCCTCGTGGCATTTATCGCTAAATATTGGATTTTCTTTTTATACAAAAAGAGCTCGCATTTCTGCGGGCCCTTCGCTTTGAAAAAGCGCGGATTAAGCCTGTGCTTCTTCCGTAGATTCCGGAGAATCTTCTACCGGAATTTTCTTCACGACGTTGCGACGACCATAACGGACTTTGGCCGGATCAAATTCGGCACCCAGCGTCGTTTCCACTTCCGCAGCCACAGGAGCAGCGGGAGCCGCAACCGGAGCTTCGGGAAGAGTCGCCTGAATTCGCGGCGGAAGAGGACGACGTCCGCCTTCTACGCGGGGAGTTTCTTCAACTGCCGGAGCCGGAACCGGATCTACAGGAGCAGACGGAACGTTATCGACAGGAGCCGCAACCGGAGTGGTTTCGGGTTGCGCAAAATCGCGACGGCCAGAACGGACTTCATTGCGACCGTTACGGCGATCATTACGGCGATCGTTTCTGTCACGATTAAAAGAACGTTCCTGACGGTTCGCATTTCCTGAATTGCCACGTTCACGACGATCGTTATTCCGATTATTTTCACGGCGGTCATTATTGCGCGCAGCCATATCCTGAGCGCTGACCGGGTGACGGTTCGGTTTCAGATTCGTATCGGAAACCCGTTTGACAATCGGAGTGTGAAGCATCGTGATGAGCTTATTCACCTTGGAAAGGATAACAATCCCAAGGATAACCGCAATAGCGGCAAGAGCGAGAGTGATATATTCCATTTAAATTACCTCAATCTAAGGGTGGCACGAAAAGCGGCTGGAAGGACCGTAATTCTCGCGGAAGTCATCAGAAAAGGGCCATTTAATAACGCTCTAAAGAGCTCAACAGCCATGTGAAAAAGCCACAACGGGCAAAATTCGCCAACCGGCGAAGAAGTAAATTGACTTCGACGCCTAATTTAGATAAATCGGCGATAAAAAGGCTCTTTTTCAACATAAAAACGACAAAAAAAGCTGTAAAAAAAATTTGTGCAGTGAATATATTGACAATTAAACAAATGTGCAGTATATTTAAAAAGAAAAACGAGGTATCACATGGACAAAAAGGCTCTCACCGATAGGCAAAAAGAAATTTACGACTACATCCGTTCCTGTACCGAAAAAGAAAAAATGCCTCCCACCGTCCGGGAAATCGGCGACAAATTCGGCATTTCTTCCACAAATGGAGTCCGCTCGATTCTGGCCGCCCTGATTAAAAAAGGCTACATCCGCCGCGCCCCCCGGTTGAGCCGAGGCATTGAAATTCTCGAATCGACACATTCTCCGCAGCGTGAACCGGAAACAAAAAATTTAAAAGACTTCGTAGAAGTACCTATCATCGGCAGAGTCGCAGCAGGGTCACCGATTCTCGCTGTGCAGAACATCGAAGGAACCGTTACGGTGGACAGGGATTTTCTGGCAAGCCAGCCCAATGTGTTCGCACTACATGTAAAAGGGGATTCGATGATCAACGCTGGCATTTTTGACGGGGATCTCGTTTTTGCACGTTCTCAAACCCAAGCGGAACGCGGAGAAATCATCATCGCCCAAATCAACGATGAAGCCACCGTTAAATACTACCAGCCGCAACCCGATCATATTGAACTTCGCCCGGCAAACCCCAAATACCAGCCGATTATCGTCAATGCCAACAGTAACTTTTCCATTGCCGGTAGGGTGATTGGCGTCCTGCGGAAAATCAACTAGCAGAAAACGATCCGACCCCGGAGGTTCTCTCTAAAAAGAAAACGCCACAATTTCTGTAGCGTTTTTAGAAAGCAAAGTTTTCAAAGGAGGATTAGAGTTTATCCATATCAGAATCGTCCAAGTCGAGGTCCTTGTCCGCTTCATCGATTTCCTCTTGAGACGGTGCTTCGCCAAAATCGTCATCGTCACGGGCTTCATCCAAAGAATCCGCTCCGAGAAGCTTTGCCTGATAACTCAAGTGGCGGGCTTCCTTGGAACGCCCAAGTCCCAAAATTTCCGCACATTCTTCGCAATAGCCCAAATCCTTGTCCACACGGTATTCCGGAGAAACGGGATTGCGGCAGCACTTTGTACAAAGCTGACGGGAACACTCCTGGGTAAAGCGGATATTTTCTTCCTGCAATTCCGCAATCACACGCGCATAAAGTTCTTCTGGAGTTTCATCGACCAAAGAGGCTCGATGTCGCATGCTGACCGTCGGCTTTTCCCCCTCTTCCGTAGGGCCTTTTTTCCGAGAAGCCTTATCTTCCTGTTCGGCGTCAATAATAAAGAATGCGCTTTTTGCCAAAACACTCCCATTTTGCAAAAGAATGGCATCGTCTTGAACAACAGGCTGCGTTTTTTTCGCATTAGAAGGTGTTGCGATTTTATTGCCGCCAGCCGAGCCGCTGCCCGATTTAGCACCGTCGTTCGTTTTTGGACTATCGACGGGCTTGGCTTGGCCGATTCCGTTTTTTCCCGGTGCTTTGGTCACTGCAAGTTCGACTTTGCCATTCTTTGTTTCCACCGGCTTTTTCGGCTTGGAGACCGCCGACTTTTCCGACGTTTGAAGCACAACCTTCATTTCTTCCTTTTTTGTGCCATTTTTCGTTTTGACAGCCTTTGGCGACTCCGGTTTACCTTTTTCGATTTTTTTCGTCGATTTTGCCGCCGAATTTTTGACCGTTTTTACCGCCGCTTGTTTGGCGATTTCTTTCTTGGCCTGCGTTTTCTTTGCCGGCACCGTTTTTTTTGCAGACGACGATGCCGTCTTGGACGCCGACGCTGCGGATTTTTTTACGGGTGCGGCCTTTGCTACAGCCTTTTCATTTTTTTTCGGGGAAACATTCTTTTTTGCAGAAGACGCCGACTTTTGGGCGGATCCTACTTTTTTAACGTTCTTTTTTTCAGGAACCGATTTCTTTTTGGGCGGTTGTTTTTTAGAGCTCATGCGCGAAAATATAATAAAATTTCAATTTCATTTCTACTCATTCCCTTAGAACGCATCCCAAAATCCCTGTAAAAACACGCAAATAACTATATTTGCAGCAATGGCCAGAACAGAAGACAACATTCGCAATTTTTCCATTATCGCCCACATCGACCACGGCAAATCCACCCTTGCCGACCGATTGATTGAACTCACCAAAACCGTCGCCGAAAAAGATATGCAGAACCAGCTTCTCGACGATATGGATTTGGAACGGGAGCGGGGCATCACGATTAAAGCCCACGCCATCCGCTTGCTGTATAACCGCGGAGAGCAGCAATACATTCTTAATATGATCGATACGCCGGGGCATGTGGACTTCAGCTACGAAGTCAGCCGTTCTTTGGCCGCCTGCGAAGGGGCTATTCTTGTTGTCGATGCCACGCAGGGAATTCAGGCGCAGACGCTTTCCAACCTTTATCTGGCCATAGAAAACGACCTCACCATCATTCCCGTATTGAACAAAGTCGATTTGCCCAGCGCCAACCCGGACCATGTAGCGCAACTGGTCGGCGATCTTTTGGGATACGAGCCGGAAAAAATTCCCCGTATTTCCGCCAAAACCGGCATCAATATCGCAGAAGTCCTGGACCGCATTGTCGATGAAATTCCCGCCCCCAAAGGCGACCCGGCTAGCAAGCTCCAGGCTCTCATTTTCGATTCGATGTACGATTCTTACCGCGGCGTCATCAACGACATTCGCGTTTTCAACGGAACGTTGCGTCCGGGAATGGAAATTCAGCTGATGACTTCAGGGGCGACTTACACCGTCACCGAAGTCGGCACGTTCACCATGAAGCGCAATCCCCGCAAGGAACTTTCTGTAGGCATGGTCGGCTATGTGATGGCAAACGTCAAAACCATCAGCGATGTCAAAATCGGCGATACGATTACCGATGCGGACGCTCCCGCCGAAGCACCGCTTCCCGGCTACAAAGATATCCAGCCGATGATTTACTCGGGCATTTACCCCATCGATCCCGAAGATTACAAAAACCTGCGAGAGGCCCTTGAAAAACTGAAGTTGAACGATTCTGCCCTGCAATGGGAACCCGAAACATCCGACGCGCTCGGGTTTGGATTCCGCACCGGTTTTCTCGGCCTTCTGCACATGGAAATCGTACAGGAACGTCTGGACCGCGAATTCGGCGTGAACATCATCACCACGGTTCCCAACGTCGAATACCACGTCTATCTGACCGGCGGCGACATGGTCAAGGTCTCCAGTCCGTCGAAACTCCCAGACGCGTCCCGCTATGAACGCATCGAAGAACCCTACGTCAAGGCGCAGATTTTTACACCAAAGGATTACGTCGGAGCCATCATGAAGCTCTGCGAAGAAAAGCGCGGAGAATTCGACAACATGGAATACATCGACGAGACGAAAGTCATTCTCAAATACAATCTTCCGCTCGCCGAAATCATGTTCGACTTTTACGACAGGCTCAAGTCGATTAGCCGCGGCTATGGCGGACTCGATTACGCGCCTCTCGGCTATCGTCCCAACAACCTTGTCAAGCTCGACATCTTGCTGAACGGCGATCCCGTCGATGCGTTTTCGGTCATCATTCACCGGGAAAAATCCGCATCTTATGCCAACGCCATTTGCGTCCGCTTAAAAGACTTGATCCCCCGGCAGCAATTCGACGTTGCCATTCAAGGTGCCATCGGCGGAAAAATCATCAGCCGCAGCACGGTCAAAGCAGTACGCAAAGACGTTCTTGCCAAGTGTTATGGCGGCGACATCACCCGCAAGCGCAAACTTTTGGAAAAGCAGAAAGAAGGCAAGAAGCGCATGAAAAACATCGGTTCCGTCGAAGTGCCGCAAAAAGCATTCCTCGCTGTGCTTTCGCTTTCCGATGCGGGAAAATCCTCTTCCGACTCGTGATATGTCTGCGGCGTCGTATGCGAAAAAATTGCAGAGGGCTTCGTCCCGCAAATGGAATATCGTCCTGGGACTTGTTCTCCTTGCCGTTTTTTTGTTCAGCCTTGCATTGCGACTTTACGTCATAGAACCCGTCCGCATCGTCGGCAACGCTTTGGATTCAAGACTTTCTTCCGGAGATCTCGTCTGGGTTTGCAAGCTTCCCTTTTGCACGAACAAATTAACCCATGACGACATCGTTTTGGTTTCTTTAAACGGTCAAGATCCCATTCTTCGCTCCGTCTTTGGCTTGCCGGGCGATTCCATCCGCATCTTTCCCGATGGAAAAATCCAGTCCGGCGAAAATACGTCCCAGTGGGAAGACGAATCCGAAATCATCGCCCCCAGGGAATTTTACATTCCCCGCCAAGGCGACAGCATTTCTTTTTCCGAATTGAACGACATCGCATTCGATTACGCCTCCCTGATTCTGCAAAACCAATTCGGCACACATAGATATTACACGCAAGCCCAGCTGCTACGCGAAAACGACACGCTGCCCCTTTCTCGGGTTGGCAGCGCACACATTTTCGGAAGGCCGGTGAGCATTCGCGAAATCCACGGTTTTCACTGGCAAGAGTACTTTATCATCAGCTTGCAAATCAATCGGGAAGAACCTGGAGCCAAGCCTGTCCGATTTGAACGTAAAATCTACAATGCGCAGGATTCTACCGAAATCAAAGGTTTTCGGTCACCGGACGACTTTTATTACTTGATTTGTACAAAAGGAAATCACTACGCCGATTCCCGTCAGCTCGGATTCATTGCAAAAAAACAAATCATCGGCAAGGTTGTGCGAGCGCAAACGCTTTTTCAGCACTAGCCCCGTGCAAATTCACCAAGTCGCCTTCTTGAATAAAACGGCTCATCGCTTTGAGCGCTTTGCCCGAATAGAAACGCCATGAAAGGGGATGTTCCAAGCTCTGCATTTTCTGTTCATCCACCTTCGCCGCTTGCGTTTTATAAACGGGGAAATGCCGAATCCGCACTTGATTTTCAGCAGCGATTTGCTTCAAATCGGCAGCGGTTTCCAATGCGGAAATCCAAGCGACGTTTTGCACTTTTCGAATTTCTAAAAAGCGGGGAAAAGAATCCCTTGCGCCTTTTTCCGTTCCCGCAGCCGCCACAGAAATTCCCTGCTGCAATAAAAAGCGCGCCGTTTGAGGTCCCGCTGTAAAAATCGGGCCTGCGAAATTTTTCAACGCTTCTTTCGCTATCGCCGCCGCACGAGGGCTTCCGACAAACGCCGAATCACAGTCCAAAAAATTCAAAGGGTTTCCCGTCGGCGCATAAGTTAGAGCGGGAATATGCAAGACCCGATTTCCCTTCTCTCGTTCCGCAGCGATAAAATCTTCCCCCGGCGCATCTATCTTCGTATAAATAACCAGCATGAAAACCGTTACCGCTCCGATTCCCAAAAAGTCGAAATGGCTTCCGGTCCATTCGTCTCCAGCGGAAGAAGAATTCCCTGTCGTCGGCATTCGCCCATAAATTCGTCAGCAAATTTTTCCAACTTTTCTCCGGACTTCAACTCCAAAGCCGTAAAGCGTTGCGACCGGCGCAGAAAACGACCGTCCCGCGGATCGGCAAGGTAAGCCGTAAAGCAAAACGAATCCGGTTCCGATTCCAGAACCGCACCCATCGGGACTCGGCAGCCACCACCCAGCAGATTCATCCAGCGGCGTTCCGTCCGAGCGGCAATGACCGTCGCCTCATCGGAAATCCCTTCGGCAATTTCCTTTGCCCGTTTATTTTCCACGCAGGACTGCAATGCGATAATTCCCTGCCCAATCGCCGGCGTGATTTTTTCAATCGAAAATCGCTCCGTAATCAGAGAGGACATTTCCAACCGGACAAGCCCCGCCGCACCCAATAAAATCGCATCGCATTCCCCCGATTTAACCTTGTCGATTCGAGAGGGCAAATTGCCGCGCAAATTGACGCAATGCAAATCCGGACGCAGCGATTTCAACTGCAAGACCCGACGCGGCGATCCCGTTCCTATTTTGGCACCCGGCTTCAAATCGGAAAAGCGCACGCCGCCCGAAACCAGAACATCCCGAAAATCTTCCCGCTTCAAAAAGCCGGAAAGCTCCAACAGGGAATCCATGGAATCCGGAACGTCCTTCAACGAATGCACAGCCAAATCGATTCTCTTTTCTAAAAGAGCTTCCTCGATTTCCTTGACAAAAACGCCTTGTCCGCCAAAAGAAACCAAAGAGCGCACCCGATCCTTGTCCCCCTGCGTTTTAATCACCTCGATTTCCACAGCGACAGACGGAAATTTCCGCACAATCAAATCCCGGGTCAAATTCGCCTGGGCCATGGCAAGCGCACTGCCGCGAGTCCCTATCCTAATCGTTTCCATACGAGCCTCTTTCCTGCAAATCGAACAGTCTTTCCAATATCAGGCGACTTTCCAAGCCAAGACCCGCCGCCCCCAGATGTTTGAGTTCCGCCGAAGGCCTGTGCAAAATTTTGGCAATCAATTCGTCCGCAAAACGGTGCAGCCGTTCCCCTTCTTCGGGCGACACCCGATGTTCCCATTTTTGCAGCACTTCCGCCTCTATTTTTTCATGATGATTCCTCAAAGCGAGCATGAGCGGAATAACTCCCAAAGAAGCATACCATTCCGCAAAGGAATCCACCGCATCCCCGATAATTTCGCGCGCCCGTTCTGCAGAATGGCGTCGCCTGCTGCGGTTTTCTTCCACGACTTTAGTCAAATCGTCGATGCAAAAAAGCGACACGTCGGGAAGATTCGCCACTTCCGGTTCGATATTCCGCGGAACGCCAATGTCTATCAAAACCATTTTCCCAGAGTGCCTTTTGTTGCGAAGCATCTCTGCGGAAATCAGATATTCCGGAGAAGACGCCGCCGCAATCAGCAAGTCCAGCGATTCCAAATGTTCCGGCAACGCCTGCAAATCGAAAGCCTCGCCGCCAAATCGCGCGGCAAAATTCTGCGCTTTGGAAAGAGTCCTGTTGAAAAAAGAAAAACGGGACACTCCCGCAGCCGAAAGTTCCACAGAAGCGATATTCCCCATTTCGCCGAGTCCAAGAACGCCCACGCGCAGCGGAGCGAGACTTCCCAATTCCAAAAGCGCCAGCTGGACAGCCGCAAACGGAATCGAAACGGTTCCTTCGCCAATGGCGGTGTCTTCGCGGACTTTCTTTCCTAAACTCAACGCGGACTGAAAAAGATGGCTCAGGAAGAAGCCCGCCTTTCCCGCTTTCTGCGACGTCAGAAAAGCCTCTTTGACCTGCTGCAATATCTGGTTTTCACCTAGAACAAGACTGTCCAAAGAAGAAACGACCGAATACAAATGCGAAATCGCTTCCGTATGCGTCAAATAAAAGCAATGCGGAATCAGTTCGCCCACATCGATATGCGAAAATTCCGCCCACCAGTTGATCAGCGTGTCGCGCAAAGCTTCTGGATACAGGGTCGCCGCATAAATTTCCGTCCGATTGCACGTCGAAAGGATGACCGCTTCCGAAAAACCGGGCAAATTTCCCAGACTGGAAAGCCCTTTCTCCAACTGGGATTCCGAAAAGCTCAACTTGTCCCTTAAAGCGACCGGACAGGTTTTATGGCTTGCACCTAAAACAACACAATGCGTATTTTCTTTATTTTTCATCACTTTTTCCCATATCTTAAGCTAGAAAAATTTTCAGAAGCTTCCATTCAAAAAAGGATTATATATATTTAGTGCAGAATATTTTTTGGAGTTTTACGAATGAAGTCCACTCTATTTGCAATGCTCGGCTTCTTTGCCGTTACCGCACTGGCTGCCGACAATTATACCATCCAGAAATTTTCTGGCGAAGATGTCGGAACTCCCGACCAATACATTGACGCTGAATTCGGCGGCTCCCTTAAAATTTCCTCTACAGGAACCGTGGAAAACGTCCAAGACGGTCGCTTCTACGTCCGCCAAAAATTTGAAGACCCATTCGGAGAATCCCCCACGACATACCAACTTTACGAAGGACGGAAAGGTTCCGAAGCGGCCAATCTCAATGAATACACGCTTCCAGCCGGCATCGCCTACGGATTCGCCATCAAAGCAAAAGCCTATTCCAGCGAAAACGCCGATGCGAATAGCGATATCGAAAAAGTCTATTTTGACGGCAAGTCCATTTTTGCCGAAGGCGTGAGCGAAATGTATATGCATCGTGGCGTCAAAACAATCGCCCTGGTCCCTGTCAATGCCACAGAACCGGCCCCGGCAGCCCCCGTCGAAGCGGAATCCTCTTCTAGCTCCTCCGAAGAAGACACTCTCGCCGCCGCTCCTGTAGCAGAAAGTTCCTCCGCCGCCGCTGACGATGAATATTGCGATGACGACGATCCGGATTGCGAAGGCGAAGACGATTACAACTACGACGTCCAAGGCGATGTTGCCGCCACCGCCAATCAGGCGAATGACGAAGACTATGCAGCGAATTCCGCATCCAACGATGTCACAGACAGATTCGGCATCGCCGACGAAGTCCGCAAATGGAGCGCCTGGGGTCTGGTCGGTGTCGCGGCAGCGGGAATCGGAGTTGGCGTTTACAACCAGATGCAATACAGCGATGCGAAATCCGCCCACGACGATGTGGACGACTTGATGGACACCCACAAAAAGAATATTCAAGAGGCTTGCGGCGGGAAAAAAGACTGCTACGAATCCATGGTCTGGTACGAAACGAACGACATGGCCTATAAAAATGGAACATCTATGGGGAAGCATTCCGCCCTCTACCTGCTCCATTCCAAGAACAAGAAGAACAAAGACGCGATGGATTCCTATTCAATGGCTCGCAACATCTGGTTTGGCATTGCGGCGCTTTCCATCGGCGGTTCCATCGTCCTCTTCACCTGGTAATGGAACTCGGAAAAATAACCGTTCAAAATCTGGGCTTTGAGTCAATTCTCGGAGCCCTTCCTTTTGAACGCCAAAAACCCCAGCCGATTCAACTCCATTTTTCTTTGTGGCTGGATTTCAAAAGCGTCGCAACAAACGACGCGCTGGATGATACCGTCGATTACGCCGAGCTCGCTGAAAAAGTAAAGAGCTTTATCCAGAAATCCAAATTCCAATTGATAGAGACTCTGGTTTTTCGGACAGCAAAATTTCTGCTGGCCCAATCCCCCCGCATCCAAGCCGCCTGGGTTCATGTAGAAAAACCCGAGGCCCTCCCCGGAAAAGCAATTTCTGCAGCTGAGATAAAACTGGAAAGAGACTAACCGGCAAGGTCGGCAAAAGCCCGATAACGCAAAGCCTCTGCGACATCCGGACATTCAATAGAAGAATCCTTGATGCCAGAAATTCCATATTGCGCAACCCGCAAATCGGCAATTGTCCGGGCCACTTTCAACATCCGATAATAACCCCGAGCACTTAATCGCATTTTTTCCGCTGCGGATACGGCAAAATGTTCCGTAGAAACATCCATCCGAGCAAAAATTTTCGTTTCTTCACTAGACATTTCGGCATTGGAACGACTGGAACTTTTTGCAAATCGCAAACGTTGCCCATTTCTAGCGGCAATTACCCTTTCCCTAATAGTTGCCGAAGATTCCCCGTGCGCATTTTGCATAAGGCTTTGCGGATCCGTAGAAGGCACGGCGACCTGAATGTCAATCCGATCGAGCATCGGACCCGAGACACGCTGACGGTAACGGCGAACGGCATCCGGCAGACATGTGCAACCTCTTTTGGCATCCATCGAATACCCGCAGGGACAAGGATTCATTGCTGCACCCATCATAAATCGGGCAGGCCATGTCACCGTGCCACAAGCCCGGCTGACACGAATAATTCCCTCTTCCATCGGTTCCCGTAAAGCTTCTAAAACGTTCCGGTTGAACTCGGGCAATTCATCTAAAAATAAAACACCGTTATGCGCCAAACTTGCCTCGCCCGGACGTAAATGAGGTCCTCCGCCAACCAAAGCGACCATGGAAGAAGAATGGTGCGGCGAACGAAAAGGCCGGCGATTTAAAAATGTTTCAGCTCCCAAATCTCCCAAAATGCGAATAGACGAATAGATTTGCGTACATTCCAAGATTTCTTCGTCGGTCATCGGCGGTAAAATTCCGGGAAGACAGCGGGCGCTGAAAGTTTTCCCGGAACCGGGAGAACCGACGAGCAAGAAGTTATGCGCCCCTGCCGCCGCAATTTCTAGCGCCCGCTTCACCCCCTCCATCCCCACAACCGAACGAAAATTCGGCAAAGACGATTCCGTATTCCCGTCCTTCCGAAAAATACCCGGCGATCGAAGCGCCTTCCTTTCGGAACCCGGAGAAATCGCTTCGATACATTCCGAAAGAGTTGAAACCCCTATCACCGAGAGACCTTCAACAAGACTGGCTTCCGCTACATTTTCTTTGGGCACTACAAAAACATCGTTCTTTTTAGAAAGGCTCATCGCCACAGAAAGAACGCCGCGAATCGCTTTTACTTTTCCATCCAGCGAAAGTTCTCCCATAAAGACAAATTTTTCCGGGGATTCCACCTGAATTTCTTCGCTGGCAATCAGCATTCCTATCGCCAGCGGCAAGTCCAAAGACGTACCCTCTTTTTTTAAATCGGCAGGCGACAAGTTCACAGTCATGCGACTTCCACTCGCCGCATAACCGGAACTTCGAATACTGGAAACAACGCGTTCCCTGGATTCGCGAACCGCATTGTCCGGCAAGCCGACCAATGTGAATCCGGGAAGCCCCGCTGAGGAGTCCACTTCGACATGAACTGGAATAGCTTTAATTCCCAAAAGGCAACTGGTGCGAATTCTCTGGAACACGTTACATTTCCTATGCGGCAACAATTTCCTGATATTTTTCCAAAACACAATTTTCAATGTGCTGCCGACATTCCCGCGTTATCGGGAAAAAAATGCTGCGGTATTCTTCCCCTTTATAGAACGGGTCAAAAGGATAACTGACAAACAGACCGTTTTCGCCATCCATCACGCGGAGTCCCGTCAGCTGCATCTGGTCGTTCAAAACAACCTTGGCAAGAGCTTTGACGTGCCCCATATTGGCACCATCCTTAAAAGGAAAGACTCGAACATTGGTCACCACAAGGCAATCGTATTCCGACGCTTTGGGGGCGGCATTGTTTTTTTCTTTTTCGGTAGAAACCGTCTTTTTTATTGGCATTTTACGCTCCTTATCATAACCCCAACATCGGGGCAATATCAGAAATGCAAAATGCGTGCCAAAAAGAAAACGGCCCATTTTGCCAAAAAATGAGCCGCTTTTACAACAGGAGAAATGATTAAACGAAAAACGCTAGCGATTAATCAGCCTTTGATCGCATCGGACATGCTGAACATCGGCATATACATCGCAATCATCAGGAAGCCGACCGCACCGCCGAGAACCACCATGATAAGCGGTTCCATCATAGATGTCAGAGCGTCAATCGCCGCATCCACTTCTTCGTCATAGAAATCCGCGACTTTCAAAAGCATCGCCCCGAGCTGGCCGGTTTTTTCACCGACGCCCACCATTTGGATGACCATCGCCGGGAAAATGCCCACGTCCTTCATCGGTTCCACAATACTTTTACCGCCCGCAAGCCCCACGGCAATTTTCATGATCGCCGCTTCGACAACCGAGTTTCCCGAAGTCTTTGCCGTCACCTGCAACGCTTCCGTGACCGAGACGCCCGCATTCAAAAGCGTTCCCAAGGTCCGGCTAAAACGGGCAACGGCACTCTTGATTTGCAAATCGCCCACCTTTGGCACTTTCAGCAAAAATCGGTCAAAGGCAAAATGCAGCTTGGGAACTTTCATCACGATTTTAAACGCCACGACAATCGCGACAGCTCCCAAAATCCAAAACGCCGCGTAATCGCGGATAATGTCGGAAAGATCCATCACGAACTGCGTCGGCCACGGCAATTCTCCGCCGAGTTCCGTAAAGGATGCGGCAAAGGTCGGCACCACAAAAGAGAGCATGAGAATCACCACGAGCACGGCGACAACCGCAACCATCACCGGATAAGTCAAAGCCTTTTTCACTTTGCGCACCAAGCGTTCGTTCGCTTCCTGATAGTCCGCAAGGCGCAGCAAAATGCCGTCGAGAATACCGCCCGCTTCACCTGCCGCTACCATGTTGCAATACAGCTTGTCAAAGACCTTCGGATGTTGGGTCAGCGCATCGGCCAAGCTGGAACCGCCACTGATAGACATGGTGAGCTTATGCACGACATCCCTCATCGCCGGATTATCCATCTGCTCTTCGAGAATCGTCAAGCACTGGAGCATGGGAAGACCCGCCGAAGTCATCGAGCTGAACATTCGGGTAAAGCGGGAAATGTCCTTGGATTTAATGCCGGAGCCGATTTGGATTTTAATTTCCATCGGTTTGCGTTTGACGCTTTCGACCACCAAGTGCTTTCGGCGAAGCAGGGATTCCGCTTCATTCTTGTCCTTGGCTTCAATTTCCCCGTTGAACTGGTTTCCCTGGGTATTCTGCGCCTTGTATAAAAAGACCGGCATGGATTAGACTCCTATTTTTTCAAGCTCTTTTTCGAGCTGGTTCGGATCCGGAGATTTGGCAAGAGCTTCAAAATGTTCGAGTTTTCCTTGACGGACCAATTCCGCAAGACGCATATTCATCGTGTTCATGCCGAACTTCTGGCCGATTTCAATCATCGATCCGATCTGGTGCGATTTATTGTCGCGGATAAGCGCGCGAATGGCTGGCGTCACATTCATCACTTCGTAGCACATCACACGACCGCCGCCAATTTTGGGAAGAAGCATCTGGCAGACGACGCCTTGCAGCACAAAGGAAAGCTGCGTCCGAACGGTCTGCTGTTCCCCTTGCGGAAAGGCGTCCACGATACGGTTAATGGTCTGCACCGCCGAATTGGTATGGAGAGTCGCCAATGTCAAGTGGCCCGTTTCGGCAATCGTCAATGCCGCCCGGATGGTTTCCAAATCGCGCATTTCGCCGATGAGAACAATATCCGGATCCTGACGGAGAGCCATTTTCAAAGCCTGCGAAAAACTGTTCGTATCGTTGCCGACTTCGCGCTGATTCACCATGCAATTCTGGTGCTTGTGCAAAAATTCAATCGGGTCTTCAATCGTCAAAATATGCTCGTGCCGTTCCTTGTTGATTTTGTCAATCATCGCAGCAAGAGTCGTCGATTTACCGCTACCCGTAGATCCCGTCACCAAAACGAGTCCCGAAGGACGGGTCGTAAACTCGGCAATGATCGGCGGCAAATCCAAATCCTTAAAAGTCTTGATTTCCAGAGGAATAATTCGAAGAGCCAAGGCGACGCAACCGCGCTGCAGATAGGCGTTCGCCCGGAAGCGGGCAAGATTCGCAATGCCAAAAGAAAAATCGCATTCCTTGTTCTGTTCAAACGCTTTTTTTTGGAGTTCGTTCATCAGACTGTAAGTCATGCGCATCGTCTCGTCCGGTTTCAGGGTTTCCGTTCCCATCGGAGCAAGCTTTCCCGCCAAGCGGAGCATCGGAGGAATTCCCGCCGTAATGTGCAAGTCCGAAGCGCCGCGTTTCACCATTTCAGAAAGAAGATCTTGAATATTGTAAGCCATGTTTTGAATATAACTAAATTGTTTATACAATGCTCAACTTTCAAAAAATCCTTTTAGGCGCATCCCTCATTTCGGCGCTTTTCTGTGCGGCTTGCAGCGACGCCGCCTACGACCGCATTCCGGAGAAAATCGAAGGCTACGATGGCGTGACCCTTTTCGTTTTTCATACGTCCTGGTGCGGCTACTGCAACATGGAATTGCCGACTCTCAAGCAGATTTACGCCGACTATTCCCCATGCGGGCTTCACGTCATCGGCATCAACGAGGACGACGACGAAAAGACGATGCGGGAATTTGTAAAAGCCAAGCAGATTCCTTATCCGGTCGAATACTGGAATTTTCAGCTGATGAAGAAATTCGGACACCCGAGGGCCATCCCCACCCATTTTTTAATCGACAGCAGCGGAAGCATTAAACTGCGGGAAGTCGGCCCTCTGAATGACGAAATCGTCCGAAGCCAAATCGAACGGGCCTTAGGCGACGCCGCTAAGAATTGTCGTCCATAAACAAAACGACGTCCTCGATTTTCGATTTTCCCAGAGCGAGCATAAACAAGCGATCCAACCCCATAGCGACGCCCGAAGCCGCAGGCATTCCATGGTCCAACGCGGCAAGGAAACGTTCATCCATGGCCGGCACAGGCTTATTCTGCGCTTTGCGCCAGGCGATGTCGGCTTCAAAACGACGACGCTGTTCCGCCGCATCGGTCAATTCTTCGTAACCGTTGCAAAGTTCCATATTCCGGATATAAAGTTCAAAGCGTTTGGCCACCCGATCGCCCTTCGCATTCACGTATGTCTGCGCCAAAGCCGCACAGCTTTCCGGATAATCCATTAAAAATTGCGGGGACTCCTTTCCCAAATGCGATTCCACCAGCGTCACCATCAGATAGTCCCACCAGTCTTCGCGCGTAAACGAATCGGAACCTTCCACATCGGGCACGTCGTTTTTTTTCAAAGCAAGTCTAAAATCGTCAGGGCTTCCCGTAAACGGATCCACCTGCGCATACCGCAAATAGGCTTCCCGAAAAGTCAAGCGTTCCGCTTTTACCGAATCGCCCAAAATTTCCGAAGCCAGATCTTCGACTTCGCACATCAATTCCTCGTAAGGCATTCCGACGCGATACCATTCCACCAGTTCAAATTCCGAATTGTGCTTGCGCCCGACTTCGTCTTGACGGAATGCGTGAGCGATTTCAAAAATATCGCCGAAACCTGACGCCAGAAGCCGCTTCAGATGAAATTCCGGACTCGTCATCAAATAACGCGCCGGTTTGCCGACCGTTTCAAAATAATCCAGATGCGCATCGGTTCCGCTCGCCCGCGAAAGCACAGGAGTCGAAACTTCCATCACGCCACGCGCTTTAAAAAAGGCACGAACTTTTTCGGTCAAAGCCAGCCGAGCTTTCCACGTTTCCAAAGAGCAATTCGGTTCAAAACGCACCGCACGCACTTGATTTTCGGATGACAAAATCAATCCTTCACGCAGCGAACGGAAAGCCCAAAACGCTTGTCCACGGAAGCCTTGTCCAACGCCGTCGCATCCGAGAAAAGATTGCGCACATATCCTCGGGAAGCATCTTCTTCGGTCGCCGTCCAAAAATAAGTTCCCTCACCAGCCAAAGCGCAAATGCCATTCTGATTGAAGTAGCCGCCAAATTCCACAGTAACAGCAAAATCCGCCGCATCCAATGGAGAAAGCGCATCAAAGTCTTCGTCCGTTGCCGCATGGAAACCCTCTGGGCAAGCGTTTTGCGCAGCAGCAAATGTATAAAGGCGGCCATACTTTTCGCAATTCAACGAATCCCCGTCGTAACACGCCGAAGAATCCGGGATGTCAAAATTCGCATTGTCAATGGTCCAGATTTTTTCCCCGAAACGTTCTACACGGTAGGAACGATTGTCCCGCGAATCCACGATGCTTCCAATTACCGGGCAGCGAACCGGAGCATTCAGAGAATCCAAGCGGGCGTCCAAAGAATCGCCATAGGCTGCGCAAAAATGGAATTTTCTGCGGGCACTGATAAAATCGGAAGGGTCTGCGGCAAGCAAGAAAGCCTGCGCCGAATCGATACTCGGAATCACCGAGTCGCCAATGGCAAGAAGCCAATTTTTAGCCAGAGAGAACGGAGAATTCCAAAACACATCCGTCGAAAGGGAGTCTATAAAATTTTTCATCGGCGACGGCGTGGGAAGGCTGATTTTTTTCGATACCAGTTTCTGCGGACGTTCGGCGCAGGCTGCGGAATCCGGAGCGTCGCTCCGCAAAAAAGAGGAATCCGTACGAGCGACACAAGCTTCAATGCAAGCTTCCGATTCTTTCTTTTTGCAATTTTCCCAGACAAGAGTATCGACCTTGACCATGACGGGCTTCATCATCTTCTTGTTTTTGCGCACAACGGCAAGGGTTTTGCCGTAAAGCTGGATGGCGGAAGTATCCCCCGCGCGGCCTTGCTCCGCAAGCTGAAGCAACGATTCCGAGCAAGATTTTTCTCCATTTGATTTAGAACAGGCTTTAGAAACTTTGGGGGCGGCGGCACTCACAACGCCAGCGAAAAAAAGAAGTAAGAATAGCGATTTTTTCATGCGCACAATATAAAAATTTGGGACTTATATAAAATTCCACCCGATTTATTTGTTAAGGATTAGCGACTTGTGCCCTTCGACTAGTTCGACAAGCAGTTGGGAGTATAGGAGAAACGGCATCCAGCCGTTTCTTTCTCGTTTTCGGGGGAAAGCCCGTTTCAGCGCAAAGTCGGCCTTCGTCAAATGAATCGCAAGTAGTCAGAGTACGTCATTGCGAACAAGCCGAAGCAATCTTGGCTGGCATCTCGTCATTGCGAGGCGCGATAGCGCCGTGGCAATCTGTGCGGGTTTCCCGTCATTGCGAGCCACGATAGCGGCCCATGAGCCTTGGAAGCTCTGCTTCCTTTAGGCGAATTGTCTCTTCCAGGGATACTTCAACTACGGAATCGGAGATCCCTAGTTTCAGGGATGCAAAGCCGTGGCAATCCACACCAGCGGCACGTCATTGCGAGCAAGGCCCCATGAGCCTTGGAAGCTCCGCTTCCTTTAGGCGAATTGTCTCTTCCAGGGATACTTCAACTACGGAATCGGAGATCCCTAGTTTCAGGGATACAAAGCCGAAGCAATCCTTGCTGGCACCTCGTCATTGCGAGCAAAGCGAAGCAATCTTGTCAACAGGAAAAAAGATTGCCACACCCCCTTGGGGTTCGCAATGACGACTGTAGCTTGCACATTTTGTAGCCATTTTCACGTGAAAACGGGCCAAAAATTTCCGAGCCGGGCCATTTTCATCTGAAAACGAGCCAAAACTTCCTGCGGCAACAAATTTTCACGTGAAAACGTGCAAAAACCGGTTTGCTTCGACTTTCTCCCTTCGATAACCGGTCCATGAGCGGCAGGCCTTCCGAACGGTAAGGGATTCGTGGTTAGAGGTTAAATTTTCTATTTTCTGCGCATGAATTATAACGTTGATGAAATCCGCAAGCAATTTCCCGTTTTGGCATTGCACGACAAAGATTCCAAGCCTTTCGCCTTTTTAGACAGCACTGCAACGACGCAAAAGCCGGAATTCGTCATCGACGCCATGGATAATTTTTATCGCAAGCACTACAGTTCCATTAAGCGCGGTGTTTATACGATGTCCGCCCAAACGACAGACGCCTACGAATCCGCCCGCAAGAAAGTTGCCAAATTCATCAACGCCCAAAGCGAAAACGAAATCGTCTTTACTCGCGGCACCACGGCAAGCATCAATCTCTGCGCCTGGAGCTACGGCAGGAAATTTTTGAAGGATGGTGACGAAATCGTCATCAGCGCACTCGAACATCACGCCAACATCGTCTCGTGGCAGCTCATCGCCGAAGAGCGCAGAGCAAAGCTCAAAGTGATTCCCGTAGCCGATGACGGAGACCTGATTCTCGAAAAAATCCCGGAACTTGTCATCCCCGGCAAAACGAAGATTGTCGCCTTTGCGCACATCAGCAACACGATCGGCACCGAAAATCCGGTCAAGGAAATGATCCGGACCATCCGAAAGATCGATCCGGAAATCAAAATTCTCATCGATGCCGCCCAAAGCGCCCCCCATATAAAAATCGACGTGCAGGATTTGGATTGCGACTTTCTCGCCTTCTCGGGCCATAAAATGTACGGCCCCACGGGAATCGGCGTTCTCTACGGCAAATACGACATCCTCAAAGAAATGCCCCCGGTCGAAGGCGGCGGAGAAATGATCGACCAGGTGACTTTTGAAAAGACGACTTTCGCTCTTCCGCCTGACCGTTTTGAAGCGGGAACGCCTCCCATTGCCGAAGTGATTGGACTCGGGGCCGCCATCGATTGGATAAACAACGTGGGAATCGATGCGATATACGCCCACGAACAAGAAATTCTGCAATACGCCGAAGAAAAACTTTCGGGCATTTCGGGACTACATATTTTGGGAAATCCAAAACGGCGGGGTTCCCTTTTGAGCTTCACACTAGACGCTGCGCACCCGCACGACGTGGCCACCCTTTTAGACGAAGACGGCATTGCCGTTCGCAGCGGGCATCATTGCGCACAACCGGTCATGACGCGCTTCGGCATCCCGGCGACGATTCGCGCAAGCTTTGGTGCCTACACGGAAAAATGGGAAATCGATAGGCTTGTCGAAGGTTTGCTCCGCGTGAACCGCATTTTCGGATAGAAAACCGTTCGGAAAGAACTCTTCTGTCTTTTTCCAGCCACGCACGCCAAAATCTCCGTCCCCTTTTTTCCATCATTTCCCACAGACATAGCCCCTTTCCTCGCGGTTTGGGGCGCGAGTTTAACATTGAGTTAGCTCTTATTCTCGTTATCTATAAACCGTAATTATCAAGCTGCAACTAGATTGTCTTTAGCAGTTGTAAAAGATTCTTGTCGGAAGATTTTGTTTTTCTTGTTCCGAATTCGACAAAATGGTTCTGTGTGCAATAAAAATTCAAAAGCTTTTCGTTGTTTTCACATTCCAAAACACAAAGAACCCCGCCGACGCTGTGCTGCATAAGTAAAATCTGCTCCATTGCAAGGGACAATAGTTCATTTCCAGAAATGGTGTCGTTTAACCCTGCCTGAAAATTTTTGCCAAGTTGTGCAATCAGGTATGCGGGGATGTTGTACACACCGTCGTCATCTAATGCACTCAAACGCGAGAGCTTTTTTTGAATGGTTTTGGAAACATTTTGCGCTTTCACAGAAATAGTTTTTATAGCTAACGAGAAGTATCCCAAGAACGCTCCGTTCGCTTGCGAAAAGACCAGGTAACTTACAGCTTGATGTTTTTTGGCGAAATCTACAGACGACTTTTTCAAGAAGCACTCGACATCTTTGTTCTGGGGACATTCGTAAAAATTTCGAAGACGGGAAAAGTCCTCTTCCATAGGAGCTTTGTCTAGATACTCCATGATGTTAACAACAAAATAGGATTTAGAAACCATTTTTTTTTCTAAGGCGAGAAAGTTTTCTTAAACCGGAAACTCCGCTTAGAAAGTCTGATTTGACCTGGCTCTTGAGAGCGGGGGCCTTTAGCGAGTGATCCACGGCTTTGATGAAGGACTCAAGTTGCTTGGTCCCTGCCACGGTAAAGTTCTTTTTTATGCTCGATGTAGCCATTCTACGTATCTCCTCCAGTCTAATATACATTATTAAAAAAGGAACATCAAGCCAGTTATATACTTCCATCTGCCTACATGCGAAAAGGCAGAAAGTTAGTTGCCTTTTGTTTGACTGAACAAACATTCACTAATATCTAATCTCAAAAAATCCCCTTGTTAATTGGCCCGAGGTTTCTGGCACTTTATGACAACCTATTTTGTTTATATTTACATTGGAATAGTTTGGCTTTTATGTCCTACGAATACAGCGAAAATATCCTTGTTCAAGAGAGCGTCGGCGACCTGCTCCAGCACGAGCTGGGCTGGCGTGTTGTATTTGCGTATAATGAAGAAGAGTTAGGCGAAAACGGAACATTCGGGCGCACCTCTTACAGAGAAGTTTTGTTGCATCGGTATTTTCGCAAAGCACTTCAAAAGCTGAATCCGTGGATAACGCCTGCGCAAATTGACGAGGCCGTGCAAAAATTCACGGCGACACTCAGCACGTCTTCGCTGCTTCAAATCAACGAAGAAAAGTACGGCTTTATTCGTGATGGCATTCCTGTCTCTTACAAGAAACCTGATGGAACTTCGGATGTCAAGCGGGCTCTTGTCATTGATTTTTCGAACCCCGAAAACAACGATTTTCTCGCCGTCAAGGAGATGAAAATTCACGGCGAAATTTATCGCCGCCGTACCGATATAGTCGGCTTTGTTAATGGCATCCCGCTTTTGTTTGTGGAACTCAAGCGTAACGATGTCGCTGTGCAAAACGCCTACGATGACAACTACACGGATTATCTTTCGACGATTCCGCAGCTTTTCTATTACAACGCGTTTTTGATGCTTTCTAATGGCGTAGAGGCGAAAGTCGGAACGCTTGGCAGCAAGTATGATTTTTTCCACGAATGGAAACGCCTCAAGGAATCCGATGCGGGTTCCGTTGCGCTCCAGACGATGCTTCGCGGAATTTGCAAAAAAGAAACATTCCTTGACCTGTTGGCGAATTTCATTCTTTACGATCATTCCGATGGAAATACGGTCAAGATTCTCGCCCGCAACCACCAGTATCTTGGCGTAAACGAAGCTTTCAAAGCGTACGAAGACCGCAAACTTCGCAATGGCAAGTTGGGCGTTTTCTGGCATACGCAAGGGAGCGGCAAAAGCTACTCGATGTTGTTCCTGTCGCAGAAGATTCGCCGTTGTGCAAAAGGTTCGCCCACAATCGTCATCCTTACGGACCGTGACGAACTGAACAAGCAGATTAGCGATACGTTTGAAAATTGCGGAATGCTCGGCAAGGTAAAAGCATCCAAGTTCATTGCCACGAGCGGGAACGACCTTGTCGCAAAACTCAAGGGCAACCCGAGTTTCATCTTTACGCTGATTCAAAAGTTCAACAAGAAAGATTTGACCCCGATTTATCCGGATCACGATATTTTAGTGATGTCCGACGAAGCGCACCGTAGCCAGAACGGAATTTTTGCAGACAACATGTGTGCCTTGCTCCCGACGGCATCGCGTATCGGCTTTACGGGCACTCCGCTTTTGAAAGATGACAACATCACCGAAAGAACTTTCGGCGGCTACATTTCTATTTACGATTTCAAGCGAGCCGTAGAAGATGGTGCGACAGTTCCGCTCTATTACGAAAATCGTGCCGACAAAATCAAGGAACTCAAGAATCCTGAAATTACGGACAAGATTCTCAATGCGATTGAAGCCGCAGACCTTGACCCGGAACAGCAAGAAAAATTGGAAAAGGATTTTGCCAAGGAATACCACCTGCTTACGGCAGAGCCGCGATTGCGCTTGGTTGCAAAAGATTTTGCACATCATTATTCAGACCTTTGGACTAGCGGCAAGGCGATGTTTGTTTGCCTGAACAAGGTGACTTGCGTCCGCATGTACAATTTCGTTCAGGAATATTGGGCCGAAGAAATCGTAGCTCTCGAAAAGCAGTTGAAAATTGCAACCCAGCAAGAAGCCCAGGAACTGGAGCGCAAAATCCAGTGGATGCGCGAAACGGAAATGGCGGTCGTCGTAAGCCAAGAACAGAACGAACAGCAGACTTTTGCCAAGTGGGGCTTGGACATTACTCCGCACCGCACCAAGATGGAAAAGCGGGAACTGGACAAGGAATTCAAGGACCCCAAAAATAAATTCCGCGTTGTGTTCGTTTGTGCCATGTGGCTCACCGGTTTCGATGTCAAGTGCCTCAGTTGCCTTTACTTGGATAAACTGTTGAAGGCTCACACGCTGATGCAGACGATTGCCCGTGCGAACCGTGTGAACGAGGGCAAGAGCAACGGCCTGATTGTAGATTATGCGGGCATCGTGAAGGCATTGCGCAAGGCTCTCGCCGATTATACGAACAATGTGAGCGGCGGGCGTGCCGACCCGACAATCGACAAGTCGGAATTGCTGAATCGCATTATCGAAATTATTGCACAAACGGAAGCATTTTTAGGCGGCCTCAACGCTCCCCTTGCAAAGGTTGTTGAATCCAAGGGCTTTGATAAGATTGCCGCAATCCAAGACACAGCAAATGCAGTCTGTTCTTCGGCAGAAAACAAGAAGACCTTCTCCACATACGCCGCCGAACTTTCTCGCCTGGTACGCTACACGAACCGCGAAGACGTCACAGCCGAAAATCGCGCCAAGATAAACGCGATTGACGCGGTCGCCCGCAACCTGAAGGCAAAACGCCGTCATGTGACCAATGTGGATTTGATGGTGGAACTGAACAAGATTGTGAACGAATACGTTCAGATGGACGTAGGCGGTAAAAAGAACCCCAAGCAGTTCGACATCAGCAAGATTGACTTTGAATTGCTCGGTCGGGAATTTGCCAGGGCAAAGCATAAAAACCTTTTGCTCCGCGATTTGGAAGAACTGTTAAAGGAGCGACTTTCTTTGCTGTTGGCGACCAACGCTGGCAGAATCAATTTCTACGAGCGTTACCAAGAAATCATCAACGCCTACAATAGCGAACAGGACCGTGCGACCATCGAAAAGACCTTTATGGACTTGATGGATTTGGCGTCGTCCATGGATTCCGAGCAACAGCGCTTTGTCCGTGAAGGTTTCAAGAACGACGAAGAACTCTCCATGTATGACTTGCTTTTCAAGGACAACTTGAGCAAGCAGGACATCAAGAAGTTGAAATCGGTCGCCGTAGAATTGCTCGAAAAGATAAAGGCGAAAATTGGGAGTCTGGACCACTGGACCGACAAGCAAGAAACCAAGGCCGCTGTGGACACTCTCATTCGCGACACGCTCTGGAAAGAGTTGCCCGAAAGTTACGACGACGTGGCCATCAACATGTATCGCGCCCGCGTTTACGAATACGTTTACACCCATTATAGAGTAGCATAAATCTGGAGGACCAGTGCGTATAGAAGATATTCTCGCTATGGAAGAATCCCAGGCTTTTGACCGCAAGAGCGTAAACATTGCTCCGAAGGATTTTTCTAACCATGTGTGCGCTTTTGCAAATGCCGACGGGGGAATCATCGTTGTCGGCATTTCTGATAAAAATCGTCGCATCGAGGGTGTTGACCATCGTGAAAAAGATGTCAATGAACTCTTGCGTGTTCCGATGGATTTTTGTTCGCCGACGGTTCCTTTTGCTCATGAACTTGTTGAATGCGTTGATGCTAAAGGTAAGCCGAACCATGTGCTGGTATTCCACATAGAGGCAAGCCCCTTTGTTCACGAAAACCAGGCGCATGATGTTTATATGCGTGTGGGCGACAAGTCTAAGCTCCTTTCTTACGATGACCGTTTGACGTTGCCCCTCGACAAAGGGTTGCGTTCCTTTGAAGATTTTCTTGTTCCAGACTCCTGCTACGAAGATATAGAGGAATCTTATCTTAAAGAATACTTGGACTTAATCGGATATTCTAAATCCCCACGAGAGTATTTGCTGCAGAACAAGAACTTTGCAAAAGAGAAAGAGGGCGAATTGCAACTCAGCGTTGCTGCAATTTTGCTGTTCGGCAAGAAACCCCAGTCGTTTTTCCCGAGGGCCCGAGTCAGATTTATCCGTTACGAAGGTACAGAAGAAAAGTTCGGTGCCGAGATGAACGTTATCAAGGATGTGACTTTTGAAGGTCGCATTTTGGAGCAGGTTCGCCAGGCGGTTGCCTACATCCAAACGCAAATCAAGGAACGCACTTATTTGACTGCGGGCGGAATCTTTACCACCGAACTTGAATATCCGGAATTTGTGCGTACGGAACTGGTCGTAAATGCGGTAACCCATAGGGATTATTCCATTCGCGGAACCGAAATCCAAATCAAGATGTTCGATGACCATTTGGTAGTTGAATCTCCGGGGAATTTGCCCAGTCAGGTGAAAATCAACAAGATTCGTAATTCCCACTTTGCCCGCAATTCCCATATCGCGGAATACTTGAAAGATTACAAGTACGTGAAGGATTTTGGCGAAGGTGTGGACCGTATGTGCCGGGAAATGGAAGCGCAGGGACTGCCCAAGCCGGAATACAAACAGGACTCCTTTATTTTGAAGGCAATCGTCAAAAATGCGGGATTTGCCTCCCAAAACCTTGGGATTGACCCCCAAAAAACGGGAAATGACCCCAAAAACCTTGGGATTGACCCCGAAAACCTTGGGATTGATCCCGAAAACCTTGGGATTGACCCTGAAAACCTTGGGATTGATCGGCTGAAATCTGCAATTTTAGATGCTAGTATGAACGCGACTACAAGGGAAAAATTGCTGAAAATTGTCGAAAATATCCATATCAACCAGGTTTTTGGAGCAAGTCTTCTTATGGATATTTTGAAATGTTCTCCACCGACGGCAACGGGCCTTATAAAGAAAATGAAATTGATGAATATCATTGAACCAGTCACAGGGATTGGTAAGGGCAAATACGTGTTTTTTATAGAAAAGAATACTAAGGACCAAAATGGATAACAAGAGTTTAAAGAAACTTGAAGCCGATTTGTGGGAATCTGCGGACTTGCTCCGTGCCGATTCCAAGTTGACGTCGAATCAGTATTGCATGCCTGTTTTGGGACTTTTGTTCCTGCGTTATGCCTATGGACGCTTCAAGAGAGTCGAAGCCGAAATTCTCAAGAACCGCCCGAGTCGCGGTGGCCGCGTTCTCCCTGTTGAACCTAGCGATTTTGCGTCCAAGAGTGCGTTGTTCCTCCCGAAAGAAGCTCAATTTAATTATCTGGTGAACTTGCCCGCAAATATTGCATCGGCAAAACTCAAGAACGCGCACGGTCAGCCGCTCAACAGCCTTGGCGAAGTCGTGAACAACGCCATGGAACTTGTCGAAGCCCAGAGTGAAAAGCTGAAAGGCGTATTGCCCAAGACCTACACCGATTTCAAGGACGAACTGCTTGCCGAACTTTTGCGCACCTTCAACAACAATGCCCTCGATGATGTGGGCGGCGACGTGATGGGCCGAATTTACGAGTACTTCCTCAGTAAATTTGCCAAGAATATCGCTAGCGACGATGGCGTTTTTTTTACGCCCAAGTCCTTGGTGAAAATGATCGTAAATGTGCTGGAGCCCGCTTATGGCGTGCTTTTGGACCCTGCCTGCGGAAGCGGTGGCATGTTCGTGCAGACCGGCGACTTTGTAAATGCCGCCGGCATGGCAAGCAACGAAACCATGACTTTTTACGGCCAGGAAAAGGTGGAATACAACGCACAACTTTGCCAGATGAACATGGCGGTGCACGGGCTTACCGGAGTTGTAAAATCGGGCGACGAGGCAAACTCTTTCTATCACGATGCGCACAACCTTGCAGGCGAATGCGATTACGTGATGGCGAACCCGCCCTTCAATGTGGATAAGGTAAAAGCGGAAAGCTGCCTGAATGCCGGGCGACTCCCTTTCGGGCTCCCTGCGGTAAACAAAGACAAGGAAATCGGCAACGGAAACTACCTGTGGATTTCTTACTTCTACAGCTACCTGAACGAAACCGGCCGCGCGGGCTTTGTGATGGCCGCCTCCGCGACAGACAGCCAGAGCAAGGACAAGGACATCCGCGAAAAGCTGGTGGCTACGGGACACGTGGATTGCATGATAAGCGTGGGCAACAACTTCTTTTATACCAAGAGCCTGCCGTGCACCCTGTGGTTCTTTGACAAGGGCAAAAAGAAGAAAATTCAGGACAAGGTCCTGTTCATCGACGCCCGCAACTATTACACCGTTGTGGACCGCACCCTAAACGAATGGAACGAATGGCAACTCAAGAACTTGAACGCCATCGTTTGGCTCTACCGCGGCGAAACGGACAAGTATGAATACTTGCTTGTGGAATACCGCAACGCCTTGCTTGCCTACGCCGACACCACCGAAGACAAACAACTCGAAAAGATTCTCCGCAAGTCCGCAAAGATTGCAAAAATATTCGCGGAACTCAAGGAACACCGCGAAACGCTCCGTGCGCAGGCGAAAACCGCCGTAGAAGCCGCCGACAAAAAGAGCAAGAAGAAAACCCAGGAAGAATGGGACGCCCGCCTTGCGGAACTCGACGAAATCATCGGAGTCGCCAAGGAAGCCGACTGGCTCTACGAAAAATTCGGTGACGGCAAGTACAAGGATATTCTTGGACTCTGCAAAATTGCCACCCGTGCTGAAATCGCCGAAAAGAACTACAGCCTGACCCCCGGCGCCTATGTAGGTGTCGCTCCCGTAGAAGACGACGGCGTGGATTTTGCCGAACGCATGACCGAAATCCACCAGGAACTCCTGAAACTCCAGGACGAAAGCAACGCCCTCATGAAGACCATCTCCAAGAACATGAAGGAACTCGGCTTGTGAGAAAATGGAAAAACGGGCAAAAATATTGTAAAAATAGTTGGAAAAACGGACAAAATTAGATATTTTAAGGTTGGATAAACGGAAAAACTGATGATTCAACGTAAAATCGACAACTATTTGGCTGATTTCTATGCAAAGCACAAGAACGCGTTGCTTGTGACCGGTGCCAGGCAAATCGGCAAGACCAGTTCCATTCGGGAGTTCGGAAGGACGCATTTCAAGCGTTTTGTAGAAATCAACTTCCTTGAATCTCCGTCTGCCAAGTCCGTGTTCGAAGGTGCTGATAGTTCAAACATCCTTTTACGCCTGTCGGCCTACGCCGAAACAAAATTGGTCAAGGGCGAAACCCTGATTTTCTTGGACGAGATCCAGGAA
Source organism: Fibrobacter sp. UWS1 (assembly GCF_002300445.1). NCBI lineage: Bacteria > Pseudomonadati > Fibrobacterota > Fibrobacteria > Fibrobacterales > Fibrobacteraceae > Fibrobacter > Fibrobacter sp. UWS1. Next base: position 612,913 of record NZ_NSGW01000002.1, on the reverse strand, counting down.
TGCCCCGATGCCGTTACCGCAATCAAGTTTCTGGTTGAGGACGGGTCTTACCGTTATATTCTGAGCGGATCGCTTCTTGGAGTTGAACTCAAGGACATACGTTCCCTTCCTGTCGGTTTTTTAACCATCAAGGAAATGTACCCTCTGGATTTTGAGGAATTTGCAAGGGCGGTGGGCGTTCAGGCCGAGGTCCTGGATTCGGTACGAGCCGCTTTCGAGAACAAGGTGGAAGTTGATTCTGTAATCCACGAAAAGATGATGGAGATTTTCCGCCTGTATTTGGTTGTTGGTGGCATGCCCGCTGCAGTTGCCGAGTATTTAGAATCGAATAATATCCAAAACATATTGGAAATTCAACAGGGCATCATTGAATTGTACAAGAAGGACATTGCCAAGTACGACCCAGAAAACAAACTTTATCTGAACGAAATTTTTGACCTGATCCCGCCGGAACTGAATAACCAGAACAAGAGATTCATTCTAAAAAAATTGAACGAGAATATCAAATTTTCCCGTCATGAAAATTCCTTTATCTGGTTGAAAGAAGCAGGGGTGGCTCTCCCCGTTTACAACGTAGATGAACCTAAAATCCCCTTGCTCCTTTCGCGTTCGCGCAACTTGTTTAAGCTGTTCTTGAACGATGTCGGACTCCTTACTTGCCAATACGCGAACGGAATACAACTGAAAATCTTGAATGGTGAAAACGCCATCCATTTCGGTTCCGTTTATGAAAACGTGGCTGCGATGGAATTGAAAGCACACGGATTTGACCTTTATTATTTCAATAGCAAAAAACAAGGCGAACTGGATTTTGTCATTGAGCGGAATGGGCGTGTTCTCCCCATAGAAATCAAGTCGGGCAAGGATTACAAGCGGCACAATGCCTTAAAGAATGCCCTGGAAACGGTAAATTACGACATTCATGAGGCCGTCGTTTTCTGCAACGACAATCTCTGCGTCAAAGAAAAAGTCTTGTATTGCCCCATATACATGCTGATGTTCCTGAATAACGAAAAAATGGATTTGGGAACATACAAAGTAGATTTACGCGGACTAACCGAACATGCCAACCACGGCAAATCAAAGCGAAGAAACAAGAGCGGAGCAAAAGAACCTCCCAATGCGTCATTGCGAGGGTGTCCCGCCCAAGTTGAACTTGGAAAATTTTAACAAAGCTAATAAGGGATTCCGTCAGGTCGGTTGGTTAGCCCAATAGTCCTCACGTTCTCTTGTCGCATTATACAATTTTGTTCTTCGTTCTGCAAGTCGTTCCTCCATCTTTCCTGCGAAAACCTCGTCAGGAGTCAGGAATCCGATTGCGGAATGTAGCCGTTCCGAGTTGTAGTAATTGATCCAGTCCGACATTTTCCTCTTTGCATCGGAATAGTCCTGGTAAGCGTCACGACGGACTTCCTCCGCCTTGAGGGTCTTGTGAAAACGTTCCACTTTCCCGTTGCTTTGCGGATGGAAGGGAGATGTAGAGGTCTCCCTGAGTTCAAGTTTCGAAACCAGATCGAGGAAATCCTTCGAGGCGAACTGCTTCCCGTTATCGTGGATTATGCGGGCATGCGCATCGGGATGGAGTTCCTTCGCCCTGGTCACGAGAATTTCAACGTTCAAGCCTTCCATCGTGGAGAAAAGGTCCCAGACGAGAACCTTGCGGCTGAACCCGTCCAGGACGCAGGCGAAGTAGAAGAACACTCCGCAAACTCTGACGTAGGAATAATCCGTATGCCACTGTTCATTCGGACGTGTCGGCTGGTCGAACCCCTTTTTCCGCGCTTCCGCAGGAAAAGCCCATTTGCCGAAAAGGTTGTTCCTCTTCAGTATGTTGTAAACCGTCGATGGACGGGCGTATGCGATATCCCTGTCTACCATAAGCCAGGCCAGGTAGCGGTATCCATGCAGATGGTCCTTGTACTGTTTGCAGAAGTCGACGATGGCGCGAGTCTCTTCCGGGGTCATCCAGTTGGACTTCGGCGTATCGTGGTTATGCCGCGTTTCCGCCTTCCTCCGCGAAACCCAGTTGTTCCATGTACTTTGCGGGATTCCCAAAAAGGATACCAGCCTGGACGGGGCGATTCCCGTCCTTGCGTAAATGGCGTCGATTTCCGCAATGATGGCGGTCCGTTCGGAGAGGCTCATTTTCTTCTTTCCTAGGGACGGCCAGTTAATTTTTTTTTGAGGGCCAGGTTCTCCTGAGCGATGTCGGCGATGACGGCATCCTTGTCGGCCAGGGTTTTCTCGAGAGCGTCTATTTTACGCTGTTGCGCCTTTTCGGTTATGTCGGGGCGTTTCTGCTCGAAAATCCCCGTAGCGGATTCGAAAAGTACCTTCCTCCATTCGAGAATTTTGTTCGGATGTATCTTGTACTCGTCCGCAAGTTCAGATAAGCCCCTGCCCTTGAGGAGAATTTCGCTCAGGATTTTGACTTTGTCCTCCGCACTCAGGCGGCGACGTTTCTGTTTTTCAGGTTTATTTTCTTCTGCCATAAGGTGGCTCCTTGGTTGGAAATATACACCTTATTAGCTTCCTCAATTTTTTCCAAGTTGCGGTTAAGCGCTACAAGGGCGAAGCCCGTGGCAATCCAAGGAGGATGTTTTCTGATGGCTTGGCAGAAAGTGAAATTAGGCGATATTGCAATTGTTACATCGAGCAAAAGATTTCATTTGTCAGAAAGAAGTGATTCTGGTGTTCCCTTTTATTGTTCAAAGCAGATTATTCAAAAAGTCAGAGGGGAACTTGTCTCGGACTACGACTATATTCGTGAAGAATTTTACGAAAACGTAAAGAAGCAATATGGAGTTCCAGAACCAGGTGATTTGTTGATAACCACACGTGGCTCATATGGAGTTCCTTATATTTATAAAGACAACGATAAATTTTACTTTGCAGATGGAAATTTGACATGGTTGAAGGATTTCAAAGAAGACATTGATGTTAGATTTCTTTATTATTGGATTTGTTCACATGAAGGTCAAAAGAAAATAGATGCTATAGCAAAGGGGACCGCTCAAAAAGCCGTAACGATAGATGGTATAAAAAATTTAGAGATTTCTGTTCCGTCTTTTAAAACGCAAAAACGCATTGCCGACATCCTTTCCGCCTACGATGACCTAATTGAAAACAACCAGAAGCAAATAAAACTCCTCGAAGAAGCCGCCCAACGCCTCTACAAACAATGGTTCATCGACCTCCGCTTCCCCGGCTACGAAACCATCAAAATCGTAGATGGACTGCCGGAGGGGTGGAGGAAAGTTACTCTTGGAAGTGCTCTTTCTAAGATAACAACGGGATTAAACCCGAGAAAGAATTTTGTTTTAGGTCAAGGGAAAAATTTTTATGTAACCATAAAAAATATGGGTGATAACAATATTTATCTTGATGATAAATGTGACCGAGTAAATGATGAAGCCTTGGAAAAAATAAACAAACGATCTGATTTAAAAACTGGTGATATTCTTTTTTCGGGCATTGGCACAATAGGGCGAGTATATCTTATTGATATTCCAACAAATAATTGGAATGTTAGTGAATCAGTCTTTACAATGAGAGTAAACGAATGCGTGTCAAAAGAGTTCTTGTATTTAATGCTTTTATCTGACGACGTTCAATCTTATTGTGATCTGCATGCACATGGTGTTGCGCAACGAGGTATTCGTATGGCGGATTTAAAGACTCTATCCATAAAACTGTGTCATTCACCACCAAGCATCATTTGAAAAATGATGTAAATTGAGGAACTATGATGACACACGAAGAATATAAAGAGATGATCAAAAAAGCAGCATCTCAGTTCAAAACAGGAAAGCCAATTTTTGGCAAAGACGGAGCATTTCACCAAGTATTGGAAGATTTTTTGAATGCTGCATTAGAAGCGGAAATGGATGTTCATTTGGAAAAAACAAAGCCCGAAAATCGAGAAAATCGGCGCAATGGGAAAATGCCGAAAGAGATAAAAACGGCATACGGAGCAGTCCAAATAAACACGCCTAGAGACCGCGAAGGAAGCTTTAATCCTGAGATTGTGAAGAAACGTCAAACCGTGCTTGCCGAAGGTCTTGCAGACCGAATTATCGGCCTTTACGGACTCGGACAAAGTATGCGCGATATTCAAAAATATTTGGAAGATGATTTTGGCGAATACATTTCAGCCGATACCATTAGCAACATCACAGAACGCGTGTGGCCAGAGATTAACGAATGGAGAACGAGACGTTTAGAAACGGTTTATCCCATCGTTTGGATGGACGCAATTCATTACAAAGTAAAAGATGAATCAGGCATCGTAACAACGCGAGCAATTTACAATGTCATCGGTGTTGATTCAAATGGTTACAAAGATTTGCTAGGCATGTATGTGTCGCAAAGCGAGGGTGCAAAATTCTGGATGCAAGTCCTTTCCGATTTGAAAAATCGCGGAGTGGAAGACATTCTCATCGCTTGTGTAGACGGACTTTCAGGCTTTCCGGACGCAATAGAATCCGTGTTTCCAAAGACCAATGTTCAGTTGTGTGTAGTGCATCAAATTCGAAATTCACTCAAGTACATTAACGCAAAATCACAAAAAGAATTTTTGAAAGAACTGAAGTTAGTTTATGCGGCATCGACCAAAACGGAAGCCGAAATTGCACTAAAAAAATTAGAAGAAAATTGGGCAAAAAAATATCCAATCGTCATTCAATCTTGGAAAGAAAAATGGGATAAACTTTCGTGTTATTTTGATTATCCAAGTGAAATTCGTCGCATTATTTATACGACAAATACTGTCGAAGGTTATCATCGCCAAATTCGAAAAGTGACAAAAACAAAAGGTCTGTTTCCAAATGATGACTCGCTTGTAAAACTCGTGTACTTGGCGTATCGAAATATCAAAAAGAAGTGGAAAAAGCCATTGCAAAACTGGACAACTTGCGTACAAAAATTATCGATTCTTTTTGGTCAAAGATTTAATCCACTCAACTTAAATCAAATTCCAAAATGAATTTTCTCCGCCCCCAAACGGAAACACAAAAACTTTAATTGGATGATTTTTTTTCAAACAAGGAATGATAATTTTATCATTTCTTGTTATATTTGAATTGCTTCAAAAGGAGAAATTTGAAGTTGTCGCAAAGACAAAATCGAGTTGAAAAAACATCGCTTTGATTTTGCTTTTCGCTTCTTCAATTTTGAAATTTCAAAGCTCTTTTTTTAGCTAACAAAAACTAAATGACACAGTTTATTTGACAGAACCTCTGTTATCGCAAAAAATTCATCGTTAACCGTTTGAAGTTTTACATATTTCCTGCAAATTTCCAGATATTTGTCAAATAAGCCTTCAAAAGGAGTACTAAAATCGTATGATTCACTAAAACTGATAGGTTTTATCAGTTTTAGAACATTCGCACAGTCTTCTTTCGTGGTAAAATACTTCGTCACCTGGCCAACAAAAAAATCCAATAAATTTTCAAATAGTTGCCTATTGCGTTGTCCAGCATTTATAGAATTTCGGTTAGAAGACAAATCAAAAGTTGAATGCATTAATAACGGGAAAGGACTTTTTTTATCCAATATCGGGAAAAAGGTATACATGCATCCACGGAAATTCTCGTCAAAATTACAGGGGATGGCTATAGCGTATTTGGGACCAAATTTTCCATCATCTTCATCAAAGTAATAAAACACTCCAATCTCTTTTTCTTCACCTTGCACAAGTTTTTTCAGTGTAACTTTTTGCCTACCGCCATCGTTAATGCAATCTTTTTTGTACTCAATAGAATCTGTATCTGTCTTAAAAATAACATGGGTGACATTTCTTAAAAAAATCAGAGTATAAGCATCAAAAGCATTTACCTGATGCATTACCCCCATATCTTCTGTGTCATTGATGACATTTAGTTCAATGGTAGTATCAAAATCCTTTTCTTTTTGACAATCATCTTCCCATTCCGGGGTAGAAAGCATCGGAATGCATAGAGTAGGGTCTTTTTCACAGGCGGATTTTCGTCGCTAACGCGACTTAGGTTTGTAGTTTAACTTGCGTATAAATATACTCTAAAGGGGTCATAAAGTCAAGCCTTTTTCGAGGCCTGTTGTTCAGTTTATCCTGTATCCAGCGAACTTTCCGGGGAGAGATTCCCTTGAACGACTCCTTCTTGGGAAGATATTGGCGTATTAGACCGTTCATGTTCTCGTTGGCACCGCGCTCCCAGGAGTGGTACGGGTTCGCAAAGTAGTAATCCGCCTTCATAGCTTTCGCTATTTCTGCGTGACAGGCGAACTCCTTCCCGTTGTCCGAAGTGATTGTGAGAATCTTGACTTCGAACGTTTTCTCAAAGTCCTTCAGCGCCCTCACAAGCGTTCTCTTCAGGTCTTTCGCGTTCTTCGTCGGAAGATACCTTATCAGGCTGTAATTCGTCATCCTGTCGTTGATCGTGAGCAGGTTCGCGTCATGGTCCGCGCTGTTTATCAGGTCTATCTCGATGTCGCCTACGCGTGATTTCTCGTCCACGATTGCCGGACGTTCCTCGATGGGCACGCGGCCTACAATCTGGCCTCTCTTGTCCTTCTTCTCCCCGCGCTTACGGTATGGTTTCTTGCCGTGCCGCAAGTGCTTCTTCAGGTCCTCGTCCTTGTTCACATGCCTGTATATCGTGGCGACGCTAGGGACACCCATCCCATCGAGTTTCGCGCGTCCGTTCACCTGTTCGGGAGAGTAGTCTTCCTTGATTTTCCCGTCCACGATTTTCCAGTCGTCCTCGTCGTAGTCGTAATGCAGGTGACTTGTCGCGGCAAGGAGGTCTGCCCGTTCCTGCGACTTGACCGGGTCGTAATGCTGGCGGCCGCCGCCCCTGTTTAGTTCCCTGTAGATTGTGGATTTGTGGACCTTCAGCTGCAAGGCTATGTTTTTCGGGGGGATCTTTGCCGCATTGAGCGCTCGTATTTCGTATCTTTGTGCTTGGTTGAGACTCACCGCCATGTCCTTTTTTGGTAGAATCGGCAAGGTAGAAAAGTTTCGGCCAGGTTCCCCAGGGGCTAGCCCTAGGGAACTTTTTTTCTTCCCGATTCAACCTATATCAGTCGCATTGACGGTGAAAATTCGCGAGCTTTTTTTGCTTCCATGATGAGGGACTTTCAATAAATTACATTTTAATGCATTCGTCGAGTTTTGCATAATTCTGTAAAATTGCTTTTTATTGGCGTCTCCCGTAAACAAAAAAACTTTTCCATCATCTCTCTTGTATGAAAAAATAATTGACAATACATTTGCATCATAATTACGAAAACTATTGATTGCGTATATTAAATTATTCCCTCCATTAACATACAACCAAGCCAATCTAGCCAGCATTCGTTCAATAAAAAGGAGTGAATTTTCTTTAGATATTTGGTCCCGAGTTACATTTCGAATATCATCATAAATTGAATTAACAAAGACATCCTTTCCCCTAATTGGATTTTCTATACTTCGCAAAAAATTATCTATTGAAGATGCGTCGTCTTCAATGTCTGGCCAATAATTCCACGGATCTAACGGAGGATTCATAATTTGAATCAAACCTGAATATAACGACATGCCATCATATACAAATTTGACATTACCGGGAAAAGGAAAGTTCGGTCTACTTAAAAGTCGATTAATAATTGCCGAATATTCAGGAAAATAAGCCGGAACATAAAGCATGTTTATTCCTGCATTAGCACCAACAATCCCTCCATCCATATGATCCGCATGTGAATGAGAAATCATTAAATCAATATTTGAAGGTATTGTCCTTTTAAATTGCGATGTACCTAAATCAATGAACAAATCAATTCCATTTTCATTAATGGTTCTGTCAAATAAACTGTGTCATTTAGTTTTTGTTAGCTAAAAAAAGAGCTTTGAAATTTCAAAATTGAAGAAGCGAAAAGCAAAATCAAAGCGATGTTTTTTCAACTCGATTTTGTCTTTGCGACAACTTCAAATTTCTCCTTTTGAAGCAATTCAAATATAACAAGAAATGATAAAATTATCATTCCTTGTTTGAAAAAAAATCATCCAATTAAAGTTTTTGTGTTTCCGTTTGGGGGCGGAGAAAATTCATTTTGGAATTTGATTTAAGTTGAGTGGATTAAATCTTTGACCAAAAAGAATCGATAATTTTTGTACGCAAGTTGTCCAGTTTTGCAATGGCTTTTTCCACTTCTTTTTGATATTTCGATACGCCAAGTACACGAGTTTTACAAGCGAGTCATCATTTGGAAACAGACCTTTTGTTTTTGTCACTTTTCGAATTTGGCGATGATAACCTTCGACAGTATTTGTCGTATAAATAATGCGACGAATTTCACTTGGATAATCAAAATAACACGAAAGTTTATCCCATTTTTCTTTCCAAGATTGAATGACGATTGGATATTTTTTTGCCCAATTTTCTTCTAATTTTTTTAGTGCAATTTCGGCTTCCGTTTTGGTCGATGCCGCATAAACTAACTTCAGTTCTTTCAAAAATTCTTTTTGTGATTTTGCGTTAATGTACTTGAGTGAATTTCGAATTTGATGCACTACACACAACTGAACATTGGTCTTTGGAAACACGGATTCTATTGCGTCCGGAAAGCCTGAAAGTCCGTCTACACAAGCGATGAGAATGTCTTCCACTCCGCGATTTTTCAAATCGGAAAGGACTTGCATCCAGAATTTTGCACCCTCGCTTTGCGACACATACATGCCTAGCAAATCTTTGTAACCATTTGAATCAACACCGATGACATTGTAAATTGCTCGCGTTGTTACGATGCCTGATTCATCTTTTACTTTGTAATGAATTGCGTCCATCCAAACGATGGGATAAACCGTTTCTAAACGTCTCGTTCTCCATTCGTTAATCTCTGGCCACACGCGTTCTGTGATGTTGCTAATGGTATCGGCTGAAATGTATTCGCCAAAATCATCTTCCAAATATTTTTGAATATCGCGCATACTTTGTCCGAGTCCGTAAAGGCCGATAATTCGGTCTGCAAGACCTTCGGCAAGCACGGTTTGACGTTTCTTCACAATCTCAGGATTAAAGCTTCCTTCGCGGTCTCTAGGCGTGTTTATTTGGACTGCTCCGTATGCCGTTTTTATCTCTTTCGGCATTTTCCCATTGCGCCGATTTTCTCGATTTTCGGGCTTTGTTTTTTCCAAATGAACATCCATTTCCGCTTCTAATGCAGCATTCAAAAAATCTTCCAATACTTGGTGAAATGCTCCGTCTTTGCCAAAAATTGGCTTTCCTGTTTTGAACTGAGATGCTGCTTTTTTGATCATCTCTTTATATTCTTCGTGTGTCATCATAGTTCCTCAATTTACATCATTTTTCAAATGATGCTTGGTGGTGAATGACACAGTTTTATGGATAGAGTCTAACAGAAGGGTTGATATTAAACGATGGTTATCCGAAGCATTTTAAGGGTCCTCAATTTGAGAAGTTGATAAAGTATTGTGACGATAATGACTTTTTGCAGGTGCTGTTGGGGAATAGTTCTTGCTACTCGCAAGAGGATCTCTTTGAAAAAATCAATGCTCAGGGAAAAGAAAAAGAATCTTTGGACGAAGATTTTATTTGTGAAAATGTTGAAACTTTTGACTGGTGGGTTAGAAAGTTTGGGGCAGAAAAGGAACTGCCGCATGTGCTACTGGATCAAAAAGGGAATTGGCTATCAAAGGGTACAAGGTGTTTGTTCCCCAAAGATAGTGATAATAAGGATTTAGATAGTGATGACAAGAAGATTGAATTGCCGGAATGGGCTGAATTAAAAATTCTAGATGAAGACTATTGTAAAGCGTTGGTTGATTATACTTGCACTCAATATCCCGATGATATTCAGAAGATCAGAAACTCCTTCAAATCTGACAAACCGCCCAGCAAAAAGCGTTGCGTAATAGAATTCTACAAGGAAAAAAGTCCCATTATTTTTAAGGAATATTCTGCCGCCAATTTGGTATCTCCGCTAAATGCTTTGGTTGGCGATGACTTGGACCGGTGTATACGACTGCTTGAATGGTTGTTCCAATATCAAGATGAAATTTTTCAAGGAAAACTGGAAAATATATCGTTCAAGTTGCCTGATAGTGATTTAAACTTAAAAATGGCGGAAAAACTTTATTTTGGAACTGACTATGGAGAAGAATACTCCATAACTGAATCGCTTTTCCGTTCATCGACCGATTTTGCACGCCTTTGCGCTCCTAGCTGGTTTGAGTTTGCTACGCAAGAAGGTGACTTAGAAAGTTTGAAAGAATTGCTGATTAAAATGGATGTTCGAAAACGGCCTCCCATATATATTGTTAATTAATAGTGTCCGCTAAAAGTTAATCAATTTCGTAGAAAAGTTATAAAAAAAGACGGTTCCCGATAATCGAGAGCCGTCACTTTTGGTATCGTTTTAAATAACCACAAATAAAAGGAACCAAAAGCAGTATGAAAGATAGCAACTTTAGCGGACAGCCGGTATTTTCCCAGATAATGAAGCTTATTCCCAAGAACCTTGTCCTGTCCCTATCTAGACAGAACGGCGGGGAACGCTATGTCAAGAAGTTCGATGCGTACCAGCATTTGCTTGTGCTCTTGTTTTCCGTCATGGAGCAGTACAAGTCCATCAATCAAATCTTGCTGGGGCTCGAAGCGGAATCGAGACGGCTAGTCCACGCCGGACTTACGGAGATCCCCAAAAGAAGCACATTCGCTGACGCGAACGGACGGAGACCGGCCGCGATATTCGAACGGCTCTACCATGAGTTGCACAAGAAGTACGAGCACTGTTTAGCGGACAGCCGGGACTATTTTTGGTCCAAAAGGCTTTATGTCATGGACTCGACGACTGTCTCCCTCTTCACCGACGTGATGAAGGGTGCCGGCAGGAACCCGAAGCTGGGCAAGAAGAAGGGCGGAGTCAAGGCGCACACCGTGATGAAGGATTCGTCTGGAGCGCCGGAGTTCGTCATCGTGACCCCGGCAGCGAAACATGACAGCACTGAACTCAAGAAAGTCAAGCTTCCCTCGGAATCATTTCTTGCTATAGACAGGGCATACATCGACTACAAGTTGTTCGAGAGCTTCTCCAAAAAGAAAACGACCTACGTGACCAGGATGAAGAAGAACCTCAAGTACGACCATGTGTCGGACAACCCCGTTTCAGACAACATACTTCGGGACGAGAATGTCCAATTTCATTTTGTCTCCCGCAAGAAGGAGCGAGTTCACAGGGCCCGCATAGTCGAACATTATGTCGAGGAGACGGGAAAGACATGGCGGCTGCTTACGAACAACAATGAACTTCCTGCCAAGGAAATAGTCGAAATTTATCGAAGACGCTGGCAGATAGAAACCTTCTACCGCAGTCTCAAGCAGAATTTTCCGCTTCATTTCTTTTACGGAGACAGCGAGAATGCGATCCGGATACAGATCTGGATAGTAATGATAGCTAACCTGCTGACAGCCATTGTTCGTGCGCAGACAAAAAGGAAGCTGAGTTTCTCCAGCACGGTTCTGCTGATACGCCAGTGTGCAACCTACTACGTAGACCTGTACAAACTCCTGGAATCTCCAATAAAGGCTGTAAGGGATGCATACGTCGGTGGACTCGCTCCACCGCAATCACAGCAGTCATTCCTGTCCCAACTGAACTGAGGGGGGCTCGTATTTTGAAATAAGTCCCGTTTTCCTTGAAAACGGGACGTTTTGGGGATTATGAATTCATGAATTAAAGTTTAGCGGATAACAATAATTGTTAATCATATAGAACAAACACCTTTTTCGATAGGATTTCGGGATTATCTTTATGGAGAAATGTCTTCGCATGATTCAGAAGTAGATTACACTTTTGATTATTATTTTGGGGATGCCACACAGTTGAGATATGTAAATTTTTGTTTTTTAAAAGATCCGGATCCAAAAGACGTTTTTCAATGGTTGCTTGAAATAGAGAATGATTTTGTTTTTTCAAATAGAGACTACGTTTACTTCAAAGAGCGACGTAGAAAATCTTACAATTTCAGATCGTTTAGTTATTTGCATTTCTTTCTCAGAAATGCAAAATGGCTGAAAATAAACGGTTCGTACTATTCTTTAAATGAATGCTTTTTGACGGATGACAAGTATCTTAAAACGATATTGCCATCGTGTGTTTCGCAGCAGGAATTAAAAAGATGGTCTAAAAATAGTTCTATGATGAAGGAAATAAAAAAGTTCCTTCAAAAAATGGATGTCCCTGATAGTTTTGTTTCCTTGCCATCAGATACCTTATACGGACTATTGATTAAACTATCAGAAGAAAATTCACGTGAAGCAAAAGATATTACTCGAAGAATCTATCGTCAATGTTTTGCATTAGATGATATTGAACGAATAACAGCCAGTTCTAATAATAGAACGAAATTTATGAACGACGGCCTTGTTTTAAGCAAGAATGACGGCCAGTTCCATCACCATTCCGAAGTTTACTTTTCAAATAAGGTTGAGGTCAATATTTCTCAGAAATTCCTGTTAGATATGCCCTTGCGAACAGGAAGCTCGGAAAATGCAAAAAAATTATTTTTTGTGGAAAAGTTTACGGAAAACGCTACTTTGCATGATTATGAGAAAGCGGATGCGGATACTGAATTTCAAAATAGATTTCAGGATTATCGTCCTCTAGTCTATTGCTATCGCCGTGATTCGGCAACGGAGCAAGAGAAGAGGGTTTTCAAGGAATGGTCTATTCATTTGGCGTCAAGCATTTCTCTTTCTGAGGAATCGAATGTAGGGCAAGATATTCCAGATTTTGCCGTTTTACAAAGTGGAACTAAAGAATGGGTTATCAAGGTTCCGTCCATTGATTTTGATGACATCATAGAATCACAGAAGAATGCTCTTTTTGATTCTTTAGAGCAAATCCTTTCAATAATTTTAAAATCTGAGAATAGCGATTTTCTCCAGAAATTGGTGAGCTTTTTCTTTGCCAATGAAAATGATAATATACACATAATAAAAAAAGATTTTGGTGATTATGAGGCGACGATAAGAGGATGCCGCGATGAATTGTATGGCTATTCTTCTTATGAAATTGATTTAGAGAATTATTTAAAGGAGAAAGGGCTCTGGAAGGATGGCCTAAAAGAAAGAATAGCTTCAATAGACTTTTCTCCTTGGAATTCTGATTTTGAGAATCGTGAAAAAATAAAGAATCTGCTAAATGAATTACAGGTGCCTCTGCACGATTTTGAGGAGATAATGGGCGAACATTATTCCTTTAAGGAATTAAATGAATGGAGCCTAAGGAAATGCTTTAAAAAAGAAAAGCCTAAATTTGTTTCTGCTTTATGGAGAGAATGTTCTGAAACAGAGGAGCGAAAGAAGACTTTTGAAAGAGAAAAACAATCTTTGGAAGACGACTTGTTGGAAGAGATTGAATTTGAAACTTTAAATTTTGATGCAGAAGAAACTTTGTCAAAGGCATATAATCAACGTTTTGGTCAAGACATAAGTGTGGCTGAAATTATAGATGTTGATGCGTTATATTCTGAAAATTTCAAAAAAATGGAAATTGAGACTGGTATTGATATAAACGGTTTCTTCAAACACAATGTGGAATACAAAAGCCTTCTCTTTTTTGATGTTGAACCAACGAAAAGTTGTTTAAAACAGTGGATAGAGGAAAAGAATAAAAATAAAAGGGCTGGAGAGCAAAGTAGAACAAAACCTTTGCCGAAAATTGTTGTGCAGGTTGTTCCTCCGTACGTAAAGCCACCTGAGAGAAAAGGTGACATTAAGAAAAAGAAATCCGGTAGAACAGTTTCGTCAGACGAATTAGGACAACAGGTTCTAGAAAATGAAAAAATTGGTATGCGGGCCGAAAAAATTGTGTATTCAGAGTTGAAAAAGATTATAGAGAATGATCCCGAGGCCAGTTCTGATTTGAAAAGCGCTCTTTGTTCTCCATTTGAATTAGTGGGCGCCAAGTTAGATTGGAGATCAGGTAATGCAGAAAAAGAGGGTAAGCCAAACTGTGACGATGCTTTGGGCTATGATATGGAAATATGCGGCCCCAATGGCGAGATGCTTTATATTGAAGTGAAAGGCTCTAGGGGCAATAAATGTGTCTTCTTTATGTCAGATAATGAAGTTGCGGTAGCCTCTGAAAAAAGAAAGGATTATCGCGTTATATTCGTTGGAAATGTGGATGGAGAACCCGCTTTCCCAAGTGTATTGCCTTCAGATTTTCTTTCAAAAGACGATTATTGCAAAGAAAAAAATGTATTGTATCGAATATTTAAAGTAAAAAATACGGATAAACTTCTATAGTTTACCGACTATTTGACGTTACAATTTTTAAAGGATTTTTGTTTATGCCCACTCCTAAATTCCCCATATCCCATGTCCTTGTGGACTGCGAAAATGTCGGGCTGAACGGCCTGACCGACCTTGTCGTGAATACGGACGGCTCTCCGCTAAAGTTCGTGCTGTTCCACAATTCCACGAACAAGATAAACCTTTCGCTTACGCAGCTGAAGGATTTCGGCTACGCCCTGAACGAGGGTCGCGTCGAACTTGTGGAACTTGCGATTCCCGAGAAGATGACCAAGAAGCAGGCCGAAAATGCGCTCGACTTCTACATCGCATTTTACATGGGCCAGGTGATGCCCCGCGAACCGTTCAACAGCCATTGCGTGATTCTTTCGAAAGATCACGACTACGACCCGCTCGTCCTGCACGTGCAAAAGCAGTTCGGCGAAGACCGCTGCGAACGCGTGGAATCGTACGAGGAACTGGCGAAACGCCTGGGGCTAATCGCGAAGCCACAGGAAGCGAAAAAGGTCGCTGCGCCCAAGAAGCCCGCTCCGCAACCGGCGAAGGCCGCGAAAAAGGCTACGCCACAAAAGGCATTTGACTTGCAAAAGTCTCTCGAAAAGGCGAAGGCGAATCTGAAGGGTATGTCAAAGAATCCGCCCACCACCAAGGCCAAGTTGCAGAAGACGCTAAAGAACTGGTTCGCTGCAGAAAAGCTGACCGAAGCAAATATTCAAAGCCTGATAGACTCCCTCCAAACCGCAGGCTTCCTGGAACTCTCGAAAACCAATCAGGTCAAATATAAATGATTGCGGTAAAAACATGAATAACTCATTTTGTCACTTTGTGTCAAGTCGATGGAGCTATATTTAGGTAGAATAGAAATCCTGAACGGCGATAAAAGTGGCGATAAAAAATAATGTCTGATGTCTTTATCATAGATGCCAGTTGCAGTGTCCCGTACGGATTTCCTACGGGCACTATGCTGATGCAGAATTTGAAAAATTTCGACTACGGCAGAAAATTTCCTAGAAAAAATTATAGCGATGGTGATATTTTCCTAGTTGACTACATCAGGGGATACGAGACCGTGACGGAATGCAGACAAGGTCGCCTAGGTCGGACTAATTCAACTAAGAAATCAATTTTTTCTGTTGGAAAAAGTGAACCACTTTACTCGCTGACCTTAGCGAGAAACTACTTCGCTTTAAAAACCCAAAAGCGATACAATATATAGCTGACCACGATATAAGCCAAATTCGCCAAAACATTGGCGACATAGCCCGCGCTAAAATAATTTCCCGCTGCCGGCACCGCTTCTTTCAGCGATTCCAGAACAAATAAATTCACCAGATAGGCGCAACAAAAGACGATGGCAAATCGAAGCATTTCTTTGGATTTTCGATTTTTGCTTTTAAAATTCCACGAGCGATTCATGATATAAGAATTGATACCGCCCGCGACAAAACCCAAAAAATTGGAAAGTTCCAAATTCCAATGGAAACATTCATATAAAATCCAAACGACAACAAAAGTAATCGCCGTATTGACAATTCCAATGAGATTATAACGAATAAAATGCCGCATATTTTCGCCTAGGAACGCGCGGAAAAACGATTGCGGAAATCGCGTTCGATTTCTTCCGAGCCCGGAATTTCACGATGGCGCATCAGCAATTTCCCGTCACAAATAACGGTGTCGATGACCGAGGAATTTGCCGCATAAACCCAATTGGAAACGACATCTCCCGTCGCAAAACACGGCTCATCCAAATTCAGCAAAAGCGCATCGGCGAGTTTTCCTTCGGCGATAACGCCGGCATTCAGGCCAAAGGCTTCTGCACCATTCCGCGTGGCCATTTTCAAAGTTTCCGTCGCCGAAAGAACCGTCGGATCGCCCGAAGTCATTTTAGCGAGCAGCGATGCGAATTTCATTTCTTCCCGCATATCCAAATTGTTGTTCGACGCTGCACCGTCCGTCCCCAACGCGACGCGAATACCGTGTTCCAAAAAGCGTTTCATTTGAAATGTTCCGCTGGAAAGTTTCATATTGGAGCAAGGATTGTGCGCACAAGTCGCTTTGCGTTTTGAAAGGATTTGCAAGTCTTTTTCCGAAACGTGAACCAGATGCGCCGCCACCGTCCGCTCCGAAATCAATCCCAAGGAATCCAGATATTCCACCGGAGAAAGTCCGTTTGTCGGCGTAACGCTGCGATTTTCTTCGCCAACCGTTTCGGCGACGTGAATGTGAAGCGGCAAATGGAAACGCTCCGAGTACTCCGCGCAGCGTTTCAGGGATTCTGCGGAATTCGTATAGATGGCATGGGGCGCCACCGCAAGGCGGATCCTGTCCGAATACGCCGAGATGTTTTCTTCGATAAAACGGAAATTTTCATCGGAATCCTTTTTGAGAACGTCGGCAAAAGTCACGCCGATGCAAGCCCGAACGCCCATTTCGCGCGCCGCCCGAGCCGTTTCCGTCCGATGCCAATACATATCGGCAAAGAACACCGTACCCGAACGGATCATTTCCAAAATGGCAAAGCGAGAGGCGACATAGACGTCTTCGGCAGAAAGCTTCGCCTCCCGCGGCCAGATATACTTTTCCAACCAGACCTGAAGAGGAACGTCGTCGGAAAGTCCGCGGCAAAAAGTCATTGCCGCATGGGTGTGCGTATTGTAAAAAGCGGGAACGATTGCCCGATGCGAACCGTCTATTTCCATCGCATCAGGTTCCGTCGTCCGAAGCGTTCCTGCCGGAGCGATTGCCTTAAAAACATTGCCTTCAATCAGAACGTCGGAAAATCGATTGTCCAAAAGAACGGAGCGAATTAGTATCTGATTCATTTCAATTTACCGCCAGAAAAATTCCGTTTTTAGCCATTTCAAAACCCGACAAACACCAAGACATAGCAGAAGAAATTCCCATTGCGCAAAGCCTTGCCGTAAGCGGAATCCAAAACACATTGGAAAATAAAATGGCAGAATAAGAAAATACAAAACCGTAAAGTTGCAAATCCGTCTGATATGGGCGCGTCGTTCGCAAAACACAGATCAGATGAAATGCCAAAAAAAAGCCGACGAAAATCCGCGCGACGGATCGGGCTTCGGGAATCAGAATCAACGAAAGCAGCGAACACCAAAATGCAAACAGCGGGAACGAATAGGGAGCAAGCGCAATAATCGGATTTAAATCGCCGTTAAAAGTCACCAGTCCGCCTTTTTTCGCATGAGCCGAAAAAGATTCCACTTTATGAAAGCAAAGGAGCGCAAAAAAAGTATGATTCAATTCATGGTAAAAAGTCTCGGCAAATTCCAGATTGCGCCGCAAAAAAACAAAAAGAATCCGAAGCGCAATGTAGAGCAACACGCCGATACATTCAAACCGGTATATTTGAAAGCAATCCCCGTCAATGCCTTTCCACAAAACAACGCCGAAAGCCGCCGTCAGCAAAAGAAATAACGCCGAAGAACTGTAAAGAATCAACGTCCGCATCAGGGATTCATATCCAGCGAATCCAATTCCTTTTTCAGCATTTCATCGACAGCTTTCAGACTGTCCATTTCGGCATTCACCTTGTCTATTTGCGTTTGAATTTGCTGCAATTCATTTTGTTTGCGAACGATTTCCTTTTCCGCTTCTTTGTCGGAGCAAGCGGACAAGCAAAGCAAGCCCGCAAGAACGAATAAAATTTTACGCATCATCAAATCCTCGTCCAAAAAATTTAAACAATTCTGCGCAGAAAGTAACCGGAGGTCTATGCTCAATGAGGAGAAGCGCGCTTTGCTCGCAATGACGGGATGGCTGCAAAGATTACTTCGCCATTGTGTTTGGCGTTTTTCCATTTGCCCAAACTCTCGCTGACAATTTTTGAGTGTTTTTCCGGTTTCCCACAACCCCGCTGGGGATTTTTCGTCATTGCGAACCCCACAGGGGTGAAGCAATCCTTTTTTTGCAGACAGGATTGCCACGACGCTATCGCGCCTCGCAATGACGTACCGCTGGCTTGGATTGCCTCGGCGTTATCGCGCCTCGCAATGACGGGAAACCCGCACAGATTGCCACGGTGCTATCGCGCCTCGCAATGACGAGATGCCAGCAAGGATTGCTTCGGCGGCGCATCCCTGAAACTAGGAATCTCTGATTCCATAGTTGAAGTATCCCTGCAAGGGACAATTCGTCTAAGGGAACAAGTTCCCAAGGCTCATGGGCAGGCGAGTACCTCGCGGCCCGCGAGAAGAAATTCACCTTGTGAAAGAGAGTTCCAGTTTGAAAAAAATTCCCCCTTTGAAAAAAATGCTTGCGAAAGTTTAGCGTAGGATTGTACATAATTCCCATATTTTTGCCGCCCCAAAAGCGCACTCTTCATTTCTCCGCTTTTTCCATTCATCCAGCGGAGCGATAAATGTAGGTGATTTTTGCGTGAGGGATAGTGACCCGAACGGGCGGAGACGCGACGGAGCGGCTCCGTTGCACTTGGCGACATCCCGTGCGCATTTATTTTTCCGATTTGTCGCTTAGTGCAATATAGCCCGACCCGGCGGAAATTCACGTTCCGCATTGTTTCTAGCCGGGGCACGCCCAAAAATTTGCACTTTATTTTGAAGAATTCGCCGTCATGTAGCCGACATCCATTCCGCGAACCGGATAGAGGGAAATGCCGTTTTCGCTTTGCACAATCGCGACTCCCGAAAGATAATTCGCCCAACGTCCGCTTTCATAAAATCGCAAGTCGATTTGCCGATTCGTCGCATAGACCAGCAAGGGTTCCAAAAGCACGTCGTGAGAGACCAAGACGCTGACGCGTTTCCAGTCGGGAATGTTCGGGACGATATTTTCCTGAACAAATTGCGCGCCCCGTTCAAACAAATCGTAAAAATGCGCATTGACAAGCGACGCCAAATTTTCGTTCATTTTCGGATCCGCATACGCCCAGCGGGAAATGATTTTCCAGGTCCCGCCGCGATTTTTGGCAAACTTGTCCAAGCTGTCCGATGGAACTTTCAAAAAATAGCCGCCGTCGATGCCTTCCCAAGTCTGCGCTTCTGCATCCGATTCGCCACGGCCCAAAGCGATTTGCCGGCAGGTTTCGCGGGTCCGCACAAAATCGGTCGATGCGTAGAAAAAACTTTCCGATTCGCCGACAAGTTTTTCTCCTAAAGAGCGAGCCGCCGCTTTGCCATTTTCCGTCAAATCCGAAAGTCGCCCAAGGCTGTCTTCCCGCTCCGCATGGCGAATGACGAAAACGATTTTGCTCGTTGCCGGGGTAGCCTTGTAAATTTCTTCCATCGCATAAAATCCATCAGCATCGGGAACTATCGGCAAAGCATCCGGCGAAGAGGCAGAACTCCATTCGCCTTCCGATTCCGAAGAAGCGGGAATTTCTGCCGACGAACTTTCCAACACGAACGAGGATGAAGAAAAATCCGATGTCTGCGACGAAGAGAACGGCAAATTTTCATCCGAAGCCGAACTGGAAGAATCTCCGCACGCAGCTAAAAACACAAAAGGAAAAATCAAAATTCCGATTTTATGCATAAGTTTCCTTTGACGTTAAAGAACATTGGCAATATAAATTCATTCGGCACGGGCGTTCTGCTGGCGATGTCGAAAACAAGCCGCCAAACTCCCGCTATATATCGCTCCGATTTTTGAAAATGAATTTTGCAAAATCGCCAGTCGTCAAATTTTTCTACTTTCCTCTGCAAATGCGAAATTCTCCAAAATTCGAACTGATGCTCCCTGTAGGCGACAAGGATATGTTTTACGCCGCTGTGAAAAATGGGGCGAACGCCGTCTATCTGGGGGCTCCTCGCTGGAACGCCCGCGGACGTTCTCTGGATTTTTCGTTCGATGATTTGCGGGAAATGATTCGCTATGCGCGCATTCGCCGTGTCCGCACCTTCCTCGCTATGAACATCCTCGTCTTCGAAGACGAAATTGACGCGCTGACAGAGTACATCGAAAATCTCGCCGCTCTGGAACCCGACGCCATCATCGTTCAGGATGTCGGATTGATGCGGCTTTTTCAATCCATCGCCCCCGAAATGGAAATCCACGCTTCCACGCAAATGACCATCGCCTCTGCCGAAGGGGTCGAAATGGCAAAGCGCCTGGGTTGTACAAGGGCGGTTCTCGCTCGGGAACTCTCCCTGGAAGACATTCGGAAAATCGCCGGACGCAAATCTTTGGAACTGGAGGTTTTTGTACACGGCGCACTCTGCGTTTCCTTTAGCGGGCAATGCCTGACCAGTGAAAATATCGGTGGACGTTCCGCCAATCGCGGGCAATGCGCACAAAGTTGCAGACTCCCCTATCAAATGATTGTCGATGGGAAAAAGCAAAATTCATACGGGAAAAATTACCTGTTCAGTCCCAGAGACCTTTCCGCTCTCGACGACATGGACGAGCTAAAATCCATCGGCATCAAGGCTTTTAAAGTGGAAGGGCGACTGAAAAGCCCGGAATACGTAGCTGCTGTCACTCGGGCTTTCCGAGAAAAAATCGACTGCGGCAACGTCCGCCCGGAGCTGCGTGAACCGTTGGAAGTCCTATTTTCCCGCGGGCTCGGCCCCGGCTGGCTCCACGGCGTAGATCAGCAAAATCTGGTCAATGGCTTTTTTTCAAATCATCACGGGCAATTCCTTGGCAACGTGAAACGCGTCGATCACAAACACGTTTTCGTGGAAGGAAACCACCATCTTGAAGCGGGCGACGGCATTCTTTTTGAAAATCCGGGAGAAGAAAATTCCGTCGGCGGACGCCTGTTCGCCCATCAATCCGTAAACGGCAGCACCCGAATGGAATTCGGCAACGCTTTTGATTTGCGCCGCATTCAAACAGGGATGAGCGCCTTCCGCAACGACTCGCCCGCTATCGAAAAAAGGCTGGGCAAGACTTTTGCAAATCGGGAAAACGAACGGCAATTCCCCATCCGGATTCGTCTTTGCGGCCAATTCGGGAAGCCTCTGACCCTGGAACTCCAAGACGACGAAGGCAACACTGCGCAAGCGCAATCCGAAGGTCTTCTTGAAAGAGCCCAAAACCCGCGGGACAACGTCGAAGCACTGCAAAAGGAACTTTCGGCATTGAGCGGCACCGCCTACTTTGCAGAGAGCATCCGTATCGAAATCCCCAGCGACGCCTTTATACTCAACAAGGAAATTCGGCACCTGCGAAAAGAAGCCGTCGAAGCGCTTGACCGTAAACGCCTTCACAGCCAGCCGCCCAAAGCCTCTGCCGACGACGGAAAATCCTTACTTTCTCACGCCCGCTGTGCGCACCAATCCGCCCCCCAAAGCAGAGCGCAAATCACCGTTCTCATCCGACGTCCGCAACAGCTCCACGATTTGGCGGGCAAAGACATCGACCGCGTCATTCTCGATCTGGATTGGGGAGTGGACTGTCAAAAGCCCATGGAACTCGCCCGCTCTTTCGGATTCCAAGTGGGAATCGCCACCATCCGGGTACTCAAAGAAGGCGAAACGCGAAACTTAAAAAAAATCGTAGAGTTCAAGCCGGACTTTATCCTTGTCCGCAATCCAGGCGCACTACTCTACCTGCAATCTTCCGGAATACCGCTGGAAGGCGATTACAGCTTGAACATTTCCAACGTCCTTTCGGCGGAGTGGTTTTTGGAACAAGGGCTGCGCTCCCTGCACCCGTCCCTGGATTTAAATGCGAAGGGAACCGAACGCCTGCTCGAAAATTTCGGCGGTTCCCATTTTGAACTTTCGGTTTTTCTCCACTTGCCCGCTTTCTATATGGAGCATTGCCTTTACGCCGCCCATCTGACGGAAGCGATTCGCTTTCCCTATTGTAAACAGGCCTGCGCCAAGCACCACATCGACATCGTGGATCACAAGGGAGCCCGCCATTCCCTCGTTCCCGACGCGGAATGCCGCAATACGCTCTATTTGGAACAGCCGCAATCCGCCCTAAATCTGGTCTCCCTATTTGCCAAACGGGGAGTCTATCGATTTCGGTTGGAAATGCTCGAAGAAAGCTCCTCCGAAACCGCAGACAAGATCCGCCTTTATACAGAAGCCATCCGGGGAAGGCTTCCCTTCGATACCGCCGCAAAACTCATCGGCGCCGAAGAAAAATACGGAATCGCCCAAGGGCAGCTTTTTCACACCGACGTATGGCAAAACCGAAAAAAAGCGTAAGTTTTTATTTTCTGGCACCTCTATTTAGAGAGAATCTTCATTTAAAATCTTTGTTTTTTGCGCCAAAATCGGCATTTTTTCGACTTTTTTAAATTAATTTGTATTCAAACGACGGATTTTTCAAAATTCTTTCTATATTTGCGGGCGTTAATCAAACAAGAGGTATCTTCAATGTCCACAGTTATCCGTCTCGCTCGTTTTGGCAAGCGTCACCACTCTGTTTATCGCGCCGTCGTCATCGACAACCGCAAAGCGCGCAACGACAGTTTTATCGAACAGGTCGGCTTCTACGATCCGAACCTCAAGCAGCCCAACATCTCTTTCGATCAGGAAAAAGTTTTGAAGTGGCTCAAGACCGGTGCGCAACCGTCTGACACCGTCCGTTCCCTTCTGAAGAAAGTCGGCATCCTCGATCTCTTCCACGAAATCAGGGCAGGCCGTTCCATTGAAGGTAAGACCGCGACTCCTCGTCCGGACAAGCAGAAAAAAGCCAAGCTCGGTCCTAAGGCAAAAGCCCGTATCGAAGCGGAAAAGGCCGCCAAGGAAGCTCCTCAAGCCGAAGAAGCTCCGCAGGCTTAATTTTTTCAACTTCAAGGCAGAACCCTGTGCCGCAATTCGCACGGGGTTTTCTTTTGAAGAATATGGCAAACGTTATCGACAACAAAGATTTGGTCGTCATCGGACACTTGATGCGCCCCCACGGTTTCAAGGGCGAAATCAAATGCGCTCCACAAACGCACGACCTGCAACGCTGCAAACGGTTGGCAACGGTTTATGCGCTTGCCCCCAAAGCGGTTCTCCCTATTGAAGTCGAAAACGTGCGGTTGGCCGGAAACATCTGGATTTTCAAATTCAAAGGCTACGATTCTTCGGAATCCCTGAAAGAACTTGTCAATGCAGACATTGGCGTCCCGATGAGCGAACGCATTCCCGCGCCCGTCGGCCAGTATTATTTTTCGGATCTGGAAGGTTTCTCCATTATCGGAGACGCCGGTCAGGAAATCGGAAAAGTCCTTTCGGTGGAATCCCTTCCCAGCGTAAACGCCTTTCGTTTTACATATAAAGGAAGCGAAATCCTCGCCCCATGGATTAACGAATGCGTCCGCGAAATCGATGAAAACGGCAAGAAAGTCCGCATTTCGGAAGAATTCCTTGCCAAGCTTTTCGACATGAGGGTGAAATGAAAATCGACTGCATCACCATTTTCCCCGAAATGTTCTCCCCGCTGGAGCACTCCATTGTCGGCAGGGCGCAAAAGAACGGACTGTTCTCGTTTCATCCGATATACCTTCGGGACTTCGCCATCAACGACTACGGTCAAGTGGACGATTCTCCCTACGGAGGCGAACCGGGCATGGTGCTCCGACCAGAACCGCTGGCTGCAGCCATCCGAAGCACTCGGGTCAAAGAAGATGGCGGCAAAGTCATCTACCTGACGGCGGACGGAGTCCCCTTTACGCATCAGATGGCAGCGGCTCTTTCTCAAGAAGAACACCTGACGCTGGTTTGCGGGCATTACAAGGGAATCGATGAGCGCATCCGCGAAAATTATGTCGATATGGAAATTTCCATCGGCGATTTTGTGGTCAGCGGCGGCGAAATTCCGGCAATGCTCCTTATCGATGCGGTCGTGCGCCTGCTTCCCGGAGCCCTCGGTCACAAGGAATCCGGCGAAACCGACTCCTTCGCGCAAGGTCCCCTGGGCTGGCCCGTCTATACCAGACCCGAAGTTTTTGAAGGCAAATCCGTCCCCGAAGTGCTCCTTTCTGGGCACCACAAGCGGATTTCCGAGTGGAGAAGGTCGAAATCTTTAAAAAGAACGCAAGAAAGACGCCCCGACATCTACGAAAAACTGCAAATAGATACTAAATTTGGCACACAATAACAGAGGTCACATCTTATGTCCCTTAACATTCAAACGATTCAGCAAGAAAACAAGAAAACGGATATTCCGGAACTCCGCGCCGGCGATACCATCACGGTGAACGTGAAAGTTATCGAAGGCACCAAAGAACGCATCCAGCCGTTCAAGGGTGTCATTATCCAGCAGAAGAATACCGGAATCGGCGAAACCGTCACTGTCCGTAAAATGACCGATGGCGTTGCAATCGAACGTATTTTCCCGCTGCACAGCCCGCGTATCGCTTCCCTCGAAGTAAACCGCAAGGGTAAAGTTCGCCAAGCTCGCATCTACTATATGCGCAAGCTTTCTGGCAAGGCTGCCCGTATCGAAGAACGCGTCGAGAAGCAAAACGCTTAATTGCTGCGGCGGTGTCCCGTGAATCCGGGCAATCCCGATACAAAAAAAAACGTTCCGCTTGAGCGGGTTTCCGTCCAAGCGGGTTTTTTGCTTTTTAAAAAAGGGCAAAAGGCAGCCGAGATGCTCTATGTCGAAGAAGGCGAACTCGAAGCTTTCGACAACGAAGACATTTTGTACAACATCCCTCAAGGCTCCCTTATCGGCGTTTCCTCTGTGATGGAAGGGAGCGCTTTTGCTTATTCCGTCCGAGCGGGAAAACCCTCGACCATTATTAAAATCGGTCCAAGTTCCATGGCGCAAGTTCTCAAACAGGTTCCGCCCTGGATGCTCGCGACAATCAATTCCCTTTCCCAAAAAGCAAAGCAGCAAAAGGCAGCCGCCCAACAGCCGCTGTTTTCAAATACGCTGGAAAGCCTTGCCTTGTTCCTCGCCGTCAAAGCCAACGGAAAGCCGCTCGATACAGAGCCGACCCTTCGGGAATATCTCTGGCAGTCCCGCGCCAACGCCGACAAAGCGAATCAAGCTTTGAAAGAGCTTATCCGGCGCAAATTCGTCAAGCTGGTAGCAGGAGAAAACGGAGAACAAAACGCCAAAATGCGCCTGGTCAAGCCGAAGCTGTTCCGCATTCTCGTAGAATATCTGCAATCGGAACGCCGAGGGGAAACCTACCCCGCTTACGGACTTTCCAAAAGGGAGCGAGCCTGCCTAGAATTTTTAGGGCTCGAAAATTCCCTTTTTACGCGGACCCGCGACGAATGGATTCAATACTTGAAAATCTCCTGCCCCGACGCCGACATCATTATCGTCATCAAATTTTTGGAACTCGGCATTTTTTCGGAAATTCCGGAATCCCCAAAGCTTTTCCTGGAGACAAGCGTCCTGGATAAATACCTGAACGCCATCCACGGAGAGCACAATATCCGGGGGCTTCTATGAGAAAAAAATTGCAACCGCGAGACATTCTGGTCAAAGAAGGCGATGCGGGAGAGAAGCTCTACATCGTCCTCAAAGGGGAATTGCAAATTCAAAAAAAAGAAGGGACCAAGCTCCAAAACTATGGATTTTGGGGTCCGCGCTCCATCATCGGCGAAGAAGCTCTGTTGAGCAAAATGCCCTACGCATATACGCTCCGCGCAACCGAACCCGTCGAAGTCTTGGAAATCACTCCCGAAAATTTGCAAGAGGCTTTTGACAAGCTCCCCGTCTGGTTTCCTCCGCTGTTGCGTTTTATGGACAGGCATGCGCGAAAACTGGAGCATAACCGGAAAAAACTGGCCAAGATTTACGCCCTGCCCGCGCTCCTGTTTCTATGCGCAAAATATGCCCAAAAAAGCGAAGACGGAACCTTCCCACTAGCCCCTTTAATCGAAGACCTCGGCGTCATCCATGGACTCGGCCATAACGACGCTTTTGAACTGCTCCGCGCACTCTGCGACCTCGGCACCGCCAAGCTCATTCCAGGCGACCTCACACAAATTCACTTTTACCGCAAAAATCTGCCGTCGCTCCTCTATCGCACTCTTCTCGCTCGAAAAAAGAGCAAAAACATTCCGCGATCCCTGCTTTCGGCAAACGACCAGACGATTCTCACCGTATTCGCTTCGGTCGCCAAAACAAAGGGGCAAGAAAAGCAGGGCACCACGTTTATCCACCAAAAAGATTTTGTCGCCAAATACAAGGAATTATTTCCCGGAGTCAAGCTGACGCACCGCGCTTTTGAAAATCTGGTACAATGCGGCTATCTGTTTTCCGTTCCCGAATTCCTATCGACACCCAATTTCAAGGACATTTCACAATTCTACGCCGACAAAGAAGCGGTCAAGGATTTGCTGGAGCTGAACCGAGTCTATCCCCTTTTGGACAAAAAGCTCATCGAGTCGATGGAAAGCAGATGAAATTTTCAAAACGGGAACTTCTTTCCGCAAGGGAACTTAATTCTCAGTTCTCAGTTCCAACTCTCAACCGTTTGTTGAACTAGTCGAAGGGCACTAACCGCTCATCACCGACAACTCCTCCGTTTTTTGAAAATGAATTTCGAGAGAGCCATAATTTCATCCATTATTTTTCTAAATTGAACGCAACATTTTTTTCAAAAGGATTCTCTATGAAATTTTCCGCCTTTTTTGCCCTCGCACTTGCCGTATCCGCTTTTGCACAGGAAGCCGCTCCGGAACAGCAGGGATCTCCCCTTATGGGATTTCTCCCGTTCATCCTGATGTTCGTCGTCATGTATCTCTTTTTCATCATGCCGAAACAAAAGGAAATGAAGAAGCTCGACGCGATGCGCAAGGCTTTGAAAAAGGGCGACCAGGTTCTGACCGCCGCAGGCATTATCGGCACCGTCATGAGCGTGGAAGGCAACATCGTCTCTGTCAAAACCGGCAGCGACACGCGTCTTGATTTTGAACAAAGCGCTATCGTCCGCGTCTTGAACGCCGAAGACAAAAAAGCAGAAACGAAAGCGGCAAAATAAAAATGGCCATATTGGATCTTACCATCTACGGGAATCAGGCGCTGCGCGTCAAGTGCAAACCGGTTTCGCAAATAACGCCGGAACTCGTCGCTTTGGCGCACGACATGCTCGAAACGATGTACGACGCTGGCGGAGTCGGACTTGCCGCTCCTCAAGTCGCTAAAGACATTCGGCTGGTTGTCATCGACCCGGCCAGACCTGACGAAGACGAAAAGCCCGAACCGCGGATTATTTTCAATCCGGAATGGGGAGAAGAACCCGATTCCGAAAACGTCCCTTACGACGAAGGCTGCCTTTCGGTTCCCGACATTTTCTGCAACGTCTATCGGCCGGGAAAAATCTGGATCCGCTACATGAACGAAAACGGAGAGACCGTCGAAGAACACAACGTCGAAGGCCTCCTTTGCCGCTGTTTCCAGCACGAAACGGATCATCTGGACGGAAAACTTTTCGTCGATATGATTTCGACTGCGGACAGGGAACTCAACCGTTCCAAACTGCGCGACATGGCCAAAAAATCCAAAAAGGCGAACTCTAAAAGATGAATCGTTTTTCGCTGCTCTTCCTTGCGGCTGGACTTGTCAGCTGCGCACCTCTGCCACCGCTTGTTACAGACCCGCCCCAAGAAGCACAGCCCGCGGAAGAAGCTGCCACAGCCACTCCGCAAAACGATTCCTCTACCGCCACCGAAACGGTCGCCGCAAAAACGGCTCACTCCGAAGTCGCCGAAGCAGAAAGCCCGGATTCCCTCTCCAAAGAAAACTTTGAACCAATAGCTCCGGCAAGCAACCCCGAAGCATCCCGGCAAAATTACCCAACTTGGACTCTTCCCGCGGAAGCGCAACGCGATTTTCGAGTAGGCATTCAAGTCGGCGTCTCCAAAGCGGAAATTTCCGGAAGCCATTACACCATCGAACTCCACGGAAAAGGCGAAAAGCTTTCCGATCAATCGGGAACGATCAAAATATCCGCCAGCGGCTCCAAAATCGCCGTCAATTCCGAGAATGCGGACTCGGTCTGCATCACTCCAGCCGAAAATGCGCGCCTGTCCGTGGACGGGCGAGAATACCGAGGAAAAATTCTGGTCATCAACCGATCCAAAAAACTGACCATCATCAACATTCTGCCCATCGAAGATTACCTCAAAGGCGTCGTGCCCAATGAAATCGGCAAACTCGATTCCAGCATGTTCGAAGCGCTCAAAGTGCAAGCCGTCGCCGCCAGAACCTACGCCTACCGCCACTACAATTCCCGCAGTTCTCTCGGCTTTGATGTTTACGCCACCGTGCAGGATCAGGTGTATAACGGCTGTGCAAACGAATCCGCCCTCCCCAGCGCGGCCATCGACTCCACAGCGGGAATCGTCCTCACCTTTGAAAACGAACTGATCGAAGCGTATTACCACTCCACTTGCGGCGGCGCAACGGAAGGCGTGGAAACCTGGGGAATATCCCCCGTCTCCTATTTAAAAAGCCAAATCGACAAGAAAAATGCGGATTCCTCCTGGTGCATTGCCAGCTCCTATTCTTCTTGGAAAAAAGTTTACAGCGAAAAAGAACTCGTCTCCCTATTCCAAAAAAATTTCAAGGACGCCCGCGCCAATGGAAAATCGGGATTCAGCAAAATCCAGCAAGTCCAAATACGGACCACCCTTCCCGGCAGACGCATCGACACCCTTGAAGTCCTTACCGATAAAGGCATCTTTACCGTCCAAGGCGACAAAATCCGATTCCTTTTTAAAGAAGGTTCCAAAATTCTCCCCTCTTCCCGCTTTACCATCGAAAAGAACGGCAAGGCGTGGGTTCTTGACGGTTCGGGTTTTGGACATGGAATCGGCATGTGCCAGATGGGAGCCCGGGCGCGCGCCAAAGCCGGCCAAAGTTTCCAGGAAATTCTGCAAGCCTACTACCCGGGGACATCTCTCCAATGCGTTCACAGCGAACAGTAGCCATTCTCAGCGAAGGCTGTGCGGCGAACTTTGGGGACGGAGAAAAGATCGGGGAACGCTTCGCCCAAGAGGGATTCGCCGTCCAATTTGAAATGCCCTCCGCACCTCCCGACGCGATAGTCCTGAACGCCTGTACGGTCAAAGGCATTTCCAGCGCCGTCAAGCTCGCCAAGAAAATCCGTTCGACATTTCCGGCACCCGTATGGGTTACGGGCTGCGCCACCGAAGACCTGAAAAGGGAACTCGCCCGCCTTTATCCCGACTTCTGCTTTGGCCCCAAAGACGCGCATCAAAACGAAAACGCCTTCCAGGAATTTCTTTCCCGGCTAGAGTCCGGCAAACTTGCCGATGGCCAAAAAACAGAGCCGCTTCCTTCCCTATTTTGCCATGCGGGAATCGGGCTGGTGAATATCGAAGAGGGCTGTCTGGATTCTTGCAGCTACTGCTCGACCCATCTGGTGAAAGGCACGCTGCAAAGCATCCCCGCCGAATGGATTGTCCGCCGGGTGCAGCGCAAAGTGGAAGACGGTGCCAAGCAGATTTTTTTGACGGGGCAAGACACCAGCTGCTATGGATTCGATCGGAACACCAATTTGGCGGAGCTTCTGCAAAAGATTCTCGTACAGGTCCGTGGCGATTACAAAATCCGGGTCGGCATGGGAAACCCGCGGCACATTCTGCGCTATCTGGACGCCCTGCAAGAAACTTTTCACGACGACCACCTGTATAAATTTTTACACATTCCCGTTCAAAGCGGAAGCGACCGTATTTTAAAAGCGATGAACCGCCGCCATTCCGTCGTCGAATACTTTCAAATCGCCGACGCTTTCCGCAAGCATTTTCCCGACATGGTTTTGGGAACGGATATCATCGTCGCATTCCCCGGCGAATCGCCCGCCGATTTCCAGGCCAGCGTAGAACTCGTCAAAGCGACCCGTCCATCCATCTGCAATATCACCCGATTTGTTCCGCGCGAAGGCACACGGGCATACCTCTTGCCGAACGACATTCCACCTAAAGAGCGCAACGCCAGGTCCGCAGAGCTTTCCCGCATTTTTCAGCAGATAGCTCTCGAAAACAACCAGAGCCTTATCGGGCAAACGGAAACCGTTGTCGTCGAAAAGCCGGGGCAACGAGTAGGAACGACGATTGCTCGCGACCATGCGTATCGCCCCATCGCGCTGACTGGAGACTACCCCGTCGGCAAATCGCTAACCGTGAAAATCGTTCGCGCCGAAGCGTTTGCGCTTATCGCCGAAGTGATGGAGTAACTAGACGAAGGAAGCTGGAGTAGGAACAAACTATTTTTGCGAAAGACCCTGACCACGAGTATTATCCAAGCATTTTTTCAAAATTGCAAGATGATCTTCCACAATACGGATTTCTTCTTTAACTTTAACATTTGATTCCGTAAAAGATTGTTTCGAGTTTATTGTTGCCTCGCCAATTGAAGTCACAACGACGCCAACAACAATGTTTAAAACCATTCAACGAATTCAAGGAAGGTCGGTTCTTAACTGACCTTTTTTGCATCATCATCAAAAAAAGCCCCGCACAAAGCGAGGCCTAAGTTCGGAAATGGGATTTACAAATTCCGGATTTCTTCTTCAGAGAGGCCGGAAACATTCGCGATAAGGTCTAGAGATGCTCCATTGTTTTTAAGAGCTTTCGCCATTTCCCTGCGGGCATTCAAGTCGCCTTCTTCCCGTCCCCTTTCCATGCCAATCCCGATACCTTCGTCACGACCCTTTTCAAATCCGATTCCGACGCCTTCCTCATACTTGGCGGCGAGGGCCTTCTCTTCGGCGTCGGCGATGGTCTCGTAGCCGTAGGCTTCGGATGTCTTGATGAAGTCCATTTTGAATTCCTCTTTCTCTTCCTTCGGGAGCAGTTTCTTCAAATATAGAAAAGGCTAACTGAAAAACTTCACAAAGTCTTTCGGTTCAAAAAAGAACTTTCAAAAGCCCCGCACGAGGCGGGGCTGAATTTGTAAAGTCAAGACAGCTTTTTACAGGCTTTGGATTTCTTCTTCGGAAAGGCCGGAAACATTCGCGATGAGATCCAACGAAGCCCCGCCATCCTTGAGACGTTTAGCAATTCTTCGGCAGGCGATTATATCACCTTCTTCTCGTCCCCGTTCCATGCCAATCCCGATACCTTTTTCAACACCAATTCCAATGCCTTCCTCCCGTCCTTCGCTTCTCCCCTCTTCGTACTTGGCGGCGAGGGCCTTCTCTTCGGCGTCGGCGATGGTCTCGTAGCCGTAGGCTTCGGATGTCTTGACAAAGTCCATTTGGAATTCCTCTTTCTCTTCTTTCGGGAGCAGCTTCTTCAAATATAGAAAAGTCTCCGTGAGGAAATTCTCAGCCTCTTCGCAGGGAAGAACAGCATAATAAAGAGCTGAAACCCAATAAAAAAGCCCAAAACAAAGTAAAGCTTAAGTTCGGAAATGGGATTTACAAATTCCGGATTTCTTCTTCAGAAAGGCAGGAAACATTCGCTATAAGGTCTAGAGACGCTCCATTGTTTTTAAGAGCTTTCGCCATTTCCCTGCGGGCATTTAAATCGCCAATTTCAATACCTTCTTCCCGTCCCTTTTCCATGCCTATCCCGATGCCTTCGTCGCGACCTTCACTTCGGCCTTCCTCATACTTGGCGGCGAGGGCCTTCTCTTCGGCGTCGGCGATGGTCTCGTAGCCGTAGGCTTCGGATGTCTTGATGAAGTCCATTTTGAATTCCTCTTTTTCTTCTTTGGGGAGAAGCTTCTTCAAATATAGTAAAGTCTGCGTGAGAAAGTTTTCCGCCTCGTCCCGGGGCAATTCCTTCAGCATTTTCACGGCGGTGCGCAAGTGGCTTTGCATCTTTTCGCCGTGGAAGACGTATTTCATGGCGACCAGGGCCAGCGCGATTTTCGGGGAAATTTCTCGGATTTCGTTTGTGCTGAAAGTGTCGCCGATGTCCACCAGCTCCAGCACGAACGGCAGGCCGATGCGGTGGTAGTATTCCGGGTAGTCCGGGAACATGGTTCTCACGTCCAGTTCCCAATGTTCCCTGCCGTTGTAGAAGACGATGGCGACGGTGGGGATGTTCCTTTGATTCTTGACCATGATGTGGTACCAGTACTTGACGAGCTGCGCCACGACATTCGGGTCTTTCGAGGACTTGTGTTCCTCGAGGATGCCGACCAAGAGATCAGCGGAGCGCTTCGTTTTCTCGCCGTCTTTTACATCGTTGCTGCCGCTTCCATCCCCGGCGATCTTGACGGTGAACGCCAGGTCCGCGTAGCCGAAGGTTTCCGTGTCGCTGAAGGATTCGGAGATTTCGGTGAGGGTCGAGAGGTCCACGGTCTTCAGGAATTCGGAAAGACTCCTGTTGTTTCGGGCGACGAGGCGCAAAAGTTCCGCAGCCCGGTCGGGAGCCTTGAAGACGGAGCGGAAATAGGAGTCGTGCGGGGTGCTGTTGATTTTTGTCATTTCATATCTCGTTTTTACGGACTTTCCCCAATGAAAGTCCAACTCCTTTAAACGTTTTTGCGGACGTTTTTTCCACCTCGATTTGTGTAAAATGTTGCTTGCAGGGAAAGGGGCGTTTTCGTTCGGGAGTTTATGCCGGATTTAATTCCACAACACTTTTGATAAAGACTCAAAAACTCATAAAAAATCGCCCGGAAGATTTCCAGGCGATTTGCATTTCGGGGGTTCTAAAAATCAGGTCGTGTATTCCGCATTGATTTTGACATATTCATAACTCAAATCGCAGGTATATGCAGAAGCGGCGGCGTCTCCGATATTCAGCACCACCGTGACTTTATATTCCCGCTGCTTAACGACCTCTTCCAATTTTTTCTGGTCGCATTCCAACGGGCGCCCGCCCGAGAGAACCTGCACGTCGCCAAAGTAGAGATCCGTCTGTTCGGCAATCATGTTCACGCCGCTCGAACCCGCGCTCGAAAGAATCCGGCCCCAGTTCGGGTCCTCGCCAAACATAGCGCACTTCGCCAAATTGCTCGTTCCGATAAAGCGCGCCATTTTCAGTGCGTCCGCATGGCTTTCCGCTTTTTCCACCCGGATTTCAATAAACTTCGTCGCCCCTTCGCCGTCCCGTGCAATGTCCTTGGCCAGCTCCTTCATCACGGTCATCAATGCCGCCCGGAATTCGCTTTTTTCGCTGAGTGTCAAGTCTTCGTATTGGATTCCCGAAACACCGTTCGCAAGCAGAATACAGGTGTCGTTCGTGCTGGTATCGCCATCGACCGTAATTGCATTGAACGAATCGGAAATATCCGCGCGGAACTCGGCAAAGAAATCCAAAGGAAGCCCGAGATCCGTCGTAATGAATGCGAGCATTGTCGCCATGTTGGGGTGAATCATGCCGCTGCCCTTGCAGCAGCCTCCCACCGTGACTTTTCCCTTGGCGGTTTCAATTTCTATCGCTAACGATTTCAGCACCTTGTCCGTCGTCAAAATCGCCGAAGCGAAATCTTTCGAAGCATCGGCGTGCAGCCCCTCGACCAAATGCGGAATCGCCGCTTCCACTTTGTCCATAGGCATCAGGTGCCCGATGACGCCCGTACTGCAAACCAGAACGCTCTTCGGCGCAAGCCCCAAAAGATCTTCCACGAGGGTCGCCGTGCGCGCGCTGTCTTCCAAGCCCTTCGGCCCGGTGCAAGCGTTGGCGTTGCCACTATTGACAATGACGGCGGACGCAAAGTGCGCGTGTTCCAAAACCGATTTGTCGTAAAGAACCGGAGCCGCTTTCACTTTGTTCGTAGTGAACACGGCAAAACAACGAGCCGCCTTCTCGCTTTTCAAAAGTGCCATGTCCGGATTTCCACTGGCCTTGATTCCCGCAGTCCATCCGCAAGCGGTAAAACCCTTGGGAGAACAAACGCCTCCATCTTTCAGCATCGTCAACATATTCCAATTCCTTTGCCCCGATTGTCGAGGCATGAAAAATTTAGTAAAGGGAACCCGCAATTTCCAAATCCGCTTCTAATTCCGCTCTTTTTTATTGGCCGCTTTTTGTTTCTCCCATCGTGCGCTCCTGTTTCTTCTTTGCCAAAGCAATTTCTGGGAATTATATACGAAATTCCATCCAGAAAACTACTCACAAAGCCATAGCACTTTTAGAAGGTTTTCTAGGAACGAGAGATTCTGCGAAAAACACGGCAATCTTTATACGCGCTAAAGATTGCTTCACTACGTTCAGGGGGGGACGAAGAAGATAACGTTCCCATGTCAGGAAATTATCCCTCAAAAGCGAAATAAATTCCGTCATTGCTAAGCATGAAACGGTATCTCGCCTCATCCCGAGAAACGGAACGTACACCGTCACCCCGAGGAGCGGAGCGAATTCAGTCATTGCGGGGAGCAAAGCGACACGGCAATCCTTGTGTGCGAGAAGATTGCTTCACCCTAAAGGGTTCGCAATGACGCGGAAGCGAGGGTTTGGGATGACGGGAAAGAAGAGGTTCGGAGCGACGTGGACACTTCCCAACTTCCCACTCCCAACTCCACTCTCCCTGCCGTCAACTAGACTTTCCAATACTAACGATTTTTGAAAACGCATTTTCGCTTCCTTTTGCCTCAATTTTTTCAAAGAGGCAGGCAAAAAATTCAAAATTTTATAATTTTCCCGGTATGGACAATATACCCGTAACACAAGAAACCTACGATCAGCTCAAGCAGGAATTGGAACAGCTTAAAAAAGTGGAGCGTCCCAAGATTATCGACGAAATCGCCGAAGCCCGCGCACAAGGCGACTTGAGCGAAAATTTTGCCTATCACGCCGCCAAGGATCGCCAAGGGGAAATCGAATCCCGAATCAATTATCTGGAAGACCGCGTGGCCCGGGCCGTCATCGTCAAATACAACGGCAGCGGCGAAATCAAATTCGGAGCCACCGTCAAGCTTTTAAATAAAAAGACGAACCGTCCCATCACCTATACGATTGTTTCCCCGGAAGGCGTGGACGCCATCAACGGCAAGATCAGTTTCACAAGTCCCATCGGCAAAGCGCTTCTAGGCAAAAAGAAAGGCGACGTCGCCGAAGTCATCACGCCCAAAGGCAAAAATTTCTTTGAAATTCTGGACGTGCAATAAATGATTGTCGTCTTGATCGGAGACAGCGATTTTGAAAAGGAACGCCTGATCGAGCAGTTTCTGCAAAAAACTTTGGGAAACCGCAAGGACGATCCCTTGGCGCGAAAAATCATTTTCGCCAACGATTCGAACATTCCCTCCGTCGCCGACGCGGTCATCGAAGCCTGCGACTCGTGCTCCCTTTTTGCATCCGAACAGACGGTCGTCGTCCGCAAAGGCGAAACTCTTAAAGCCGACGATGCGTCCGCCATCGAGAGCTGGCTCAAGACCAATCCGGACGCCAATCTGCTTTTGGAATTTGAAAAACTTCTCAAGACGAGCAAACTTTATAAAGCACTCGCCGGACTCTCCAAAATCAAGGAGTGCAAATCCCCCAGGGAATACGAAATGCCGCAGTGGATTACGACCCACTGCGAAACCAATCTGGGACGCCGGATAGATCCTCTCGCCGCCGAATACGTTTCCAACGCGCTGGGCAACAACCAGGCACTCGTCGATGCCGAGCTGCAAAAAATTCTGACACTGGATCCGAACGGCAAGAACATTTCGCTGGAACAGGCCAAGTTGATGATCGCCCCGCAGAGGGAAATCGCCGCATTTGAAATTCGGGAATCCTTCGGCAACCACGACCCCATCGCCTACACTCAAAAGCTTCGTGAACTTTTGGACTCCGGAGTTGAAGGCATCAAAATCATCGCCACGCTGGAAGCCTACGCTGTCCGGCTTTTGCACATCAACACGATGCTCAAAAGGAACATGGCGGTCAAAGACATCGCCGCCGCCCTGGGTGCCAATCTGTGGCTTTTCGAGAAAAAGCTGAACGAACCCCGCATGGCTCGCAACTGGTCGTCCACCCGGCTATGCCGGGTCATCAAGCGCTTGGGCGAACTGGACAGCGACATTAAAAACGGACGCTGCGAAAGCCGCATGGGCTTGGAACTTTCTCTGGCCGCCCTCGTCATCGCTTAACCCAGAATTTTGATTCCCTTTCCAATACTTGAAGAGCAAAATCGTTTCCAAGTATTTTTCAACGAAAGTCACAGCAAAACGGCCAAAAATACGATTTCAATCCTGTTTGCCGCAAAAACATTTTGCTTTTCCTATATTATATGCGTATGAGCGAATCTTTGCATAAAGATAGTATCGGCCCCGTTTCCGTCCACGACCAGAAATTGCCACTCGGTCCAGAAGGCTTTATTCTGGAAAGCGGAAAATCCCTTCCCGAAGTCTCCATCCGTTACGAAACCTATGGGACACTCAATCCGGACAAATCCAACGTCATTTGGATCTGCTCGCCCCTGACTGCCGACGCTCATGTGGCAGGTTTCTACAATCCGGACGACAAGCACGTCGGCTGGTGGGACGCCCTTATCGGCAAAGGAAAAGCCGTCGATACGGATAAATTTTTTGTCGTCTGCTCCAATATATTGGGAGGCTGCAAAGGTTCTACGGGTCCCGCAAGCATCGACCCAAGAACGGGAAAGCCCTACGGCTCCACATTTCCCACGATTACCATCGGCGATATGGTCAAAGCCCAGAAACTGCTAGCCGACACTCTGGGCATTCAAAGTTTTTATTGCATCATCGGCGGCTCCATGGGCGGCTTCCAAGCGATGAAATGGGCCATCTACTACCCGGAAATCATCGACCGCGTTGTTCTTATCGCCACGTCTCCCGGTTTTTCGGCGCAGGCGCTCGGCTTTGAAATCGTCGGGCGGGACGTGATTACACAAGACCCGAATTACAATAACGGCGACTACTACGACAAGCAAATTCCGGCGACCGGACTTTCCAACGCGAGAAAGCTCGCCCATATCACCTACCTCTCCGCCAAAGGCATGGAGTCCCGATTCACCCGTTCCGACATTCGCATCGAGCATCCCGAAAAATTCTATTCCGGCTCGTCGCTGGAAACCTATCTGGAGCATCAGGGTTCCAAATTTGTGGACCGCTTTGACGCGAACAGCTACCTGCACATCGCTCACGCTACCGACACATTCGACCTCGCTACGGAATACGGCTCTTTGGAAAACGCCTTTAAAAACGTCAAGGCCACTTTTTTGAATGTGAACCTTTCCTCGGACTGGCTCTTCCCCCCGAACGAATCCCGGAAAATTACCGAAGCCCTGTTAAACGCGGGCAAGGTCGTGACCAGCCTGGAACTCGACACGAACTTCGGACACGACGGCTTTCTTATCGAATGCGGTGCTCTTGGCATGGCGATTTCCCGCTTTTTGGGCGGGCATATCGGCGAAATCCAAGCGACAGGGACGCCGGCATTCCACAGCGAAAAGGACATTTCGATTATCGACGCCCTGATTCCGGCGAAAGCGAGCATTCTGGATTTAGGCGCAGGCGATGGACTTTTGATAGACACCCTCTGGAAAAAGAAAAAAGTGACCGGCGTCGGCGTCGAAAAAAATTTTGCCAACATCCTCCGCTGCATCGAACGGGACGTTCCCGTCATCGAAAAGAAACTGAACCTCAAAGCGTTGGAATCCTTTGCGGACAACAGCTTTGATTATGCGGTTTTCAACAGGACCCTTCCCGAAGTACGGAATCAGCGACTGATCCTCCGGGAAATCATGCGAATCGCCAAGCACGCCATCATCACCTTCCCGAATTTCGGTTCCTGGGAAATGCGCTGGGCACTTTGCTACCACGGACGGATGCCCAAATCCCCCGAATTTCCCTACGAATGGTACGAGACGCCGAACATCCATTGCTTTACCTATCGGGATTTTGTCCGGTTGGCCGAAGCGGAAAAACTGGAAATCGAAAAAATCGTCACGGTAAACGAGCACAGCCTGAGCAAATGGCTGACAGGCATGGGACTTGTCAACTTGGGGGCAGAACGGGTCGTCGCTATGGTCAAAAAAGCTTAATTAAAATATATTTGCCCCATGGCAATTATATCGATGACCGGTTATGGCAAAGACACCTTCCTTCTTCACGGGATGCCATGTTCTGTTGAAGTGCGTTCTGTAAACAGTCGCTTTTTGGAAATCACCTGCCATCTACCCAAAAACTATTCCTATTTGGAATTTGAGCTGAAAGAAGAAGTCAAAAAATTTCTTTCGCGCGGTTCCGTCAATCTTTCGCTCAATCTGGGAGACCGGGAGGACTCGGCGATTCCCACCGGATATGCAGACGACGTCGTGGAAGCGTACCTGAAAATCGCCCGGGACATTCAAAAGAAATACGGCGTATCCGGAGAACCTTCTCTGGAGCAGGTCTTGGCTCTTCCCAACGTTCTGGTGTACGGAGCGGACGCCGAACAAAAGGAAAACGAAAAGCGCATCAAGGAATCCTTGGACAAAGCTTTGCAATCCCTGGTGCAGATGCGCGAAAAGGAAGGGCTGAACCTGAAAAGCGATTTGGAAAAACGCGTTTTCGCCATGGACAAAATTTTAGACGAAATCCAGCAGCTCGATCCGGAACGCATTGTCGAATGGAAAAAGAAATTTGAAGAACGCCTGAAAGCGCTCGTCGGAAACTCCGGAATCGATCCTGTCCGCGTTGTTCAGGAAGCGAGCATCATCGCAGACCGCCTGGACATCAACGAAGAAATCACCCGTTTTAAAAGCCACAACAAACTTTTCCTTTCGACGTTGGAGCTCGGAGCGAATCAAGGCAAAAAGCTCACCTTCATTTTGCAGGAAATGGGACGAGAAGCCAATACGCTCGCGACCAAATGCCAAAGCGCAAAAATTGCGGCACTCGCCATTCAGCTCAAGGACAGCGTGGAAACCATCCGCGAGCAGACGATGAATATCGAATAATCCGTTCCTTTCAAAAAGAAAAGACTGGCGCGGCAGGGATACCGTACCAGTCTTTTTTTGTTGTTGTGGAAATTTTAAAAGTCTTGTTCCGAAATCGATGCGTTTTTGAGGAATGTGGGAATTCCGTAGCGGGAATCGCTCTCTATAGAAAGAGATTCTTCGTTGTCGAGCATCAAAGAAGCCGTCGAGGACATCTTTGTCGTATTCACGGAAACTTCTTCTTCATTTCCCACAGGTCTTGCTGCATTAAAGTTCGAATTGAAAAAAGGACGATTTTCATTTCGCGCTTCTTCTTGCGCTTCCTCACGGGGTTCTTCCACCGGTTTAATCACCGGGATCCGAGCGGTCGAAGAAAATTCCTCTTTTTTCTGAATGGGCTGACGAGGTTCTTCTGCAACCTTTGGCATCGCCACCGTCGGCATTTCGGCAATGCCCGCAGCCGCTACAAAATCCAGGCCATCAAAACGGCGCGGAGTGGCTTTCACCGTCTGCCGAACAGTTGCATTCTGGGTTGCTTCCGCAGGAACATCTTCGATGTCATCCGCAGGGCGCTTGTCAAAGCCGGTAGCGATAACCGTAATGCTTACCCGGTCGCCCAATTCAGGTATCACCACGTCGCCCGCAATAATGTTCGGGTCGTTGTTTTCCCCGATTTGTTCATACAGGAAGGAGAGAGCCTCGCCATATTCCATCATCGAGAAATTTTCGCCATGGGAAACGTTGATCAAAGCTCCCGAAGCACCCTTGAGGCTTACATTGTCCAAAAGCTGGCAATGAATCGCTTCTTGAGCCGCTTTCAACGCCCGGCCTTCGCCCGACGCCGTACCTGTTCCCATCAAAGCGGAACCGCCATTCGACATAATCGTGCGGGCATCGTTAAAGTCCACGTTGATCGTGCCATGGATAAACATAATATCGCAAATGCTGCGAACCGCATTGCCCAGAACTTCATCCACCTTCAGGAACGCGTCCTGGATGGACGTCGTCTTTTCAACAACATCCAAAATCCGCTGGTTGTTGATGACGATAATCGAATCCACGCACTTGCGAAGGGCGGCAAGGCCTTTTTCCGCATTGCGACGGCGAATGACGCCTTCCCACTGGAAAGGCATCGTGACGACAGCAACGGTCAAAATGCCCAGCTTGCGAGAAATTTCGGCAACAACCGGAGCAGCACCCGTTCCCGTGCCACCGCCTAGACCCGCCGAAATAAAGAGCATATCCGCCCCTTCGATTTTCTTTTCGACAATGTCCTTGTCTTCCATCAGCGCCTGGCGACCGATTTCCGGCTTGGCTCCGGCCCCCAGATTTTTGGTCGTCTGCATACCGATGGCAATTTTCTCATCGGCCAAATTATTGTCCAAAGCCAGCGCATCCGTATTGATAGAAATGTATTCAACACCTTTGATGTTCATTTTTACCATACGATTGACGGCGTTTCCACCGGCACCGCCGACACCGACGATTTTGATTTTTGCCAAATGGTCCGAATCCGCTTGGGCAAAAATATGTTTGACTTCGGATTTTTCCGGAATCATGTTGTTCTGGTTTTCGTTCATTTTGGACTCCCTGTTTTATTGTTTAAAATTCCATGGTTAGAGATAAGTTCTGATAAAATGCAAGATACGACGCCAGCCGTTTCCAACAGTGCCGACAATTTTTGTCGTTCTCGTGTCGCGAAGATCTTTCGGCGAATCCGCTTTTGCCGCATAGTACAAAAGCCCGACACCCGTCGAATGAATGGGCAAGCAAACGATTTCACCCAATCCGTCTTCTGCTTTTTGGGGCATTCCTTTGCGCACGGGAATTCCATCGTAGGCCTGTTCCGCCCGTTCCAAAATTCCGTCCAGCATCGCCGTGCCACCCGTGATGACAATGCCCGCCCCCAGGCCTTCCCACAAGCCCTTATTTTTCAAGTCGTCCCGGATTTTTCCCAAAATTTCTTCGATGCGGCAATAGATGATATAGGCCAAATGCTTCTTGCTGCATTCCGTGTTGGGCCGACCGCCGATTCCAGGAACCGGAAACGATTCGTCATTGAAGCAATTTGAACTGCGGCAAGTCCCGTACATCTTTTTGATTTCCTCGGCCCTGTCCAGCGGAGTTTTCAAACCGATTGCGATATCATGCGTGACCGCATTGCCCGCCAATTCAAACGACATGGTGTAAATGACTTTATCGTCCTTAAAAACGGCGACATCCGTC
This sequence comes from Fibrobacter sp. UWS1, assembly GCF_002300445.1. Classification (NCBI taxonomy): domain Bacteria; kingdom Pseudomonadati; phylum Fibrobacterota; class Fibrobacteria; order Fibrobacterales; family Fibrobacteraceae; genus Fibrobacter; species Fibrobacter sp. UWS1. The sequence continues at coordinate 571,700 of NZ_NSGW01000002.1, read as the reverse complement.
GAAGACGCGCCAATATCGACAATGGCCACTCCCAATTCCTTTTCGGCATCTTCCAAGACGCAGTAAGCATCGGCGAGCTGTTCCAACACGAGTTCTTTTACCGTAAGCCCCGCATTTTCAACAGCCTTTTTGATATTTCGGATGATTCCTTTTTGCGCCATGACAAGCTGCACGTCAACGCTCAGACTAGTGCCTTCCATTCCCTGCGGATTCTTGATTCCGGTTCTGTTGTCCAGAATGTAGTCGCCGGGCAAAATATGGATGATGTCCATATCGGCAGGACGCTGAACCAGTTCGCTCGCCTGTTCCACAACGCGGGACATTGCCATCTTTGTAACGACTCCGCCAAAATCGCGCAGAGGAATCGTAGCTCGGCTCGCATACGAACGGGTATTGTTCCCAGCAATGCCCACATAAACTTCTTTCACATCAATGCCGCTAGTCATCTCGGCATCTTCGACCGCCTTTTTCAATACGGCAACGGTCGCCTCCAATTCGTTCGCTGCGCCTCTTCCTAGCGGAGGAGTTCCCAGTCCCAAAACCCGAATGTTGCCCTTATCGGTTTCTTCGCCGATAAAGACATCGATTTTGGAACTTCCGATATCCAATCCAACAATCAAGTGGTTCGGTTCAACGCCGACCGTTTTTTCTTCTTTTGCCATCATTTGACCTCATGATTGGAAGGGTGAGCATAAGCAAAACCTTCAAAACGCATATCCAACAATTTCAATTGATTCATTTCCGTCGAAAGTCCATCTACCAGCAAGCGGTAATGGGAAAACGAACTTGCCGATACGCTATCCAACGGAAACAGCACCTTAAAACGCACATTGCGAAAGAACACTTCTACCGCATGGCGTTTCTCGTCCACGGAAACTTGGGAAACTTCCTTGTAAAGCAAAGCGTCCGACTGGCGCAACTTTTGCAAAAAATGGGCGAGCGCTTTTACATCCCGCTTTTTTTGAATCGTTGCAACGGGATATTCAAAACGGGCGGAAGCCAGAGCGGGCAACTGCTGCCCCCGTTCCGAATACGCATTCCATTCTCCGTTTTCATAAACTTGCATCAGCGGCGTCGTTTCCTCGATATTTATCGACACTTTCCAAAAAAAACCTACATCGACCTGGGCGTCATGTAAAAAGGGCAAGGAGAGAAGATTATTCCGCACCGAATCCGCATGGATTTCCGACATGGGCATTCCCGTTTCCAGCCCTGCCGTCTGAAGAATTTCTTCCCACGTCAAAATATGATTTCCAGTGATGGACACCGTTTTTAACGTACGCCATCCCATCGGATTGAACTTGCGAATAAAGAACCAGCCCTGCCAAACAGCGACAGACAACACGGCCACAACCAGAAAAATTTTCCAGCCTTTCTTTCGGAACCAGCTCCAGGAACTCGCAAAAAACTTTTTGCGGGATTCGCGTCGCTTTTGACGTTGCCGAATAGCGTTGTAACCGTAATGGGCCATTATTTTTTCAAGGCCTCCAAAAAGGGGCGTTCCATTTTCCAAATATCACCGGCACCCATAAAAAGCACCAGATCTCCGGGCCGAACATCTTGCGTCAAAACGGCAAGAGCATTTTCCTTGGTCTCCACAAATTTGGCATTCTGATGTCCGCGGGCGATTGCCGAATCGACAATCAATTTTCCAGAGATTCCGGGAATCGGTTTTTCCCGAGCCTTATAAATTTCCAAAGTCAGAAGCTCATCGCAGTTGGCAAAGACTTCTGCAAAGGTTTCATATTGATCGCGCGTACGCGTGTAAAGATGCGGCTGGAAAACAACCACAATCCGCTTGTCCGGAAAAGTGTCGCGGGCACCCTGCAAAGTCGCTGCGGTTTCTGTCGGGTGATGCGCATAATCGTCATAAACCATCACGCCAGCGGCTTCGCCAATCCATTCAAAGCGCCGCTTGACCCCGGTAAATTCCGAAAGCGCCCGGCGGACAATTTCCAGCGGAATATTTTCTTCGTGAGAAAGCGCAATCGTCGCCGTCGCATTCAGCACATTATGCTTGCCGGGAATGCGAATCGAAAATTCGCCCAGAAGCTGATTATTCTTCAGGACATCAAAATGGGAAACTCCCTGTTCCACGCGCACATTTTCCGCCCGATACATCGCCTGTCGGCTGAATCCATAGGTCACAACCGGCTTGGTAAAGCGGGTCAAAACAGACTGGATGTTCGGATTGTCTATGCACACCACGACCTGTCCATAAAAAGGAACTTTATTGGCAAAAGCCACAAAGGCATCCTTGATGGCATCAAGAGTTCCATAAGTGTCCAAATGTTCCCGGTCGATATTCGTGATAATCGCCGAAGACGGCATCATCGAAAGAAAACTCCGATCAAATTCATCGCTTTCCGCAATGAGATAACGCCCGCGACCGACTTTCGCCCCGCTGCCTTTTCCTTTGACGACTCCTCCGACAATCACCGTCGGGTCCTCGCCCGCAGCTTCCCAAATGGAGCCCAGCATAGACGTTGTGGTCGTCTTGCCGTGCGTTCCAGAAACCGCGAGAGTGTATTTCAGACGCATCAACTCGCCAAGCATTTCGGCGCGACGGATGACGGGAATACGACGCGACTTCGCTTCCACGATTTCGGGATTGTCCATTTGCACCGCAGAAGAATACACCAGAAGGTCGGCGTTTTCCACATTCTTCGCTTCATGGGAAGGAAAAATCGGGATGCCCAATTCTTTTAAATATTCGATAGAGGGACCGTCGCCCGTATCGCTTCCGGTCACTACAAAACCATTTTCGAACAGGACTTCGGCAATCCCGGACATTCCGGTGCCACCGATGCCCACAAAATGCAACCTTTTTACGCGACTGCTAGGAATTAGATTCATTTAACACTCCGCATCGATAATGACTTTGGCAATCTGGTCTGCCGCATCCGGCATTCCAATGGACTTTGCCGCCACCGACATCTGCTTCAATTTCTCTTCATGGGAAAGAAGCGACTGCACCTTGTTCCACAAATCATTGGGTTCATTATCCAATTCGACCAAAGCAGCACCCGCCTTTTCAATCACCCGGGCGTTAAATTCCTGATGGTTTGCGGTCGCAAAGGGGAACGGGAATAAAATGGAAGGCTTTCCAAACGCCAAAATTTCGGCCAAAGTCGATGCTCCCGCACGGCTGACAATCAAATCCGCATGACCCAAATAAGCATAGATATTGTCCAAAAAAGCCTTGACTGTCACATTTTCAGGAATCCGAACCGATTGCCGAATCGTCTCTTCATTTTTCGCTCCGACTTGCCAAACAACGGAAACATCGGAACGCTTGGCAATTTCCGGCAGAGCCTCTTCCATTTTCAAATTGATTCCGCGCGCTCCCTGAGAACCTCCGACAATCAAAATGTTTTTTGTCCCTTCCCGAAATTCCTGAGGACGGGGCAGATTTTCCAACGACGGCAATTCGCGAACGGGATTTCCAAAGACCATCGTTTTCGCTTTCGGGAAAAATTTCTGCGCATCTTCCGAGGTCACAAAAATCTTTTTAGCACTGCGAGAACCCCACTTGTTGGCAATTCCCGCAACGGCATTCTGTTCCTGAATATAAACCGGAATTTTTGCACGCCCCGCAGCAATTACAATCGGCAAAGACACGTATCCACCGGTTGCGACAACCACATCGGGCTTGCGCTTTTTCAAAACCAATTTTGCGCTCTGTACGGCCTTCAGTAAATTATACGGAAGGGAAAGATTCTGCATAAACGAACCGCGATGAAAAGGAACCGCCGAAATTTCATCAAATTCAAAATAAGGCGTCACCAAGCGAGATTCCATCGAATCTTTTCGGCCCGCAAAAGAGATTTGGGAAATTCCCATTTTCTTTAAGCTTTCCGCGATCGCAATCGCCGGAAAAACATGACCGCCCGTTCCGCCGCACGCAAATAAAAACTTTTTCTGTTTCACATTGACCTCACATCTTGAATAATGCTTCTGGGTTCCACAATGTTCCGACCTGTTCCCGAACGGGAGATATTCAGCAAAATGCCGACAGACGCCATGGACACAATCAGATTGGAACCGCCAAAACTAATAAAAGGCAACGGCTGACCCGTCGTCGGCATGAGTCCCGTATTGACACAAATATGGAATATCGCATTGAGCGCAATCGTACAAGTGAGACATAGCGCAAAATACTTGGAAAAACGGGTCTGCGCATTTTGGGCAATCACCAAGCCGCGCCAAACAACAACGCCAAAAAGCAAGAGTACTATTGTGGTCCCTACAAATCCGTGTTCCTCTCCTAGCACACTGAAAATCACATCCTTATAAGCTTCGGGCAAAAAACCCAACTTTTGCGTTCCTTGTCCAATGCCCGTTCCTGTCAAGCCCCCATTTCCCAAACTGATCAGAGCGCTATAAAGTTGATAGCCGCCATCATTTAAATGTTCTTCGGGATGAAGCCACGCTTCTATGCGCTTTAACCGATACGAAGCTCCTAATCCAACCGCCACGCAGCCTACGACAAATACGCCCAAAAATCCCAAAAGGTAGCGGGTTTTCACTCTCACTCCAGCAACACAGAACAACGCAAACGATGTGGCCAACATCATCAAAGTCATTGAAAAATTCGGCTGCAACATAATCAACGTGGCAACGACTATCACAATAATTCCAGGCGCAATCAATCCTTTTTTTATATCGGCAATGTCATCTCCCATCTCCGAAAAACGGCGGGATAAATAAGCAAACAGAGCGACTTTCATCAGTTCGGAAGGCTGCAAAGAATAACCGCTAAACGAAAGCCAACGAGCAGCGCCTTTTGTCACAGAGCCATAAACAATAACAGCCAACAACATCAACAGCACCACATAAAAAATCGGACGAGAAAGCTTATACCATAAACTGTGATCCAGGCCTGTGGTTATTCCCATCAACACAAAACCGGCCAACATAAATTTGAAATGTTTTAATGCATAGTAATATGTCGGGAGGCCTTTTCTTGCCGCATCAAAACTGCTTCCACTATAAATGACATACAGCCCAATGAAGAGCAGTATAAGTACTGCGCCCAATAGACATTTGTCCAAACTCATAATGGAAGCCATTTTGTTATTCATCTTTTTGCGCCTACTTTGAGCAAACCGCCGGTTCCAAACGCAGCAGCTGATCCACGATTTGTTCCATTTTCATTCCGCGGGAACCCTTCACCAAAAGGATGTCTCCCAAACGGACATTCGCATTCAAAAAATCCATTGCCTTTTGAACCGAATCAAAATGCAGAGCGCTCTTTTCGTCCATTCCAGAAGCAAGTGCTCCAGCCTGGATTGCTTTGCTCAAATTTCCAACAGCAACAAGCATATCGAAATGGAACTGCGACACCAGCCCGCCGATTTCCCGATGAAGCTCTTCCGATTTACTGCCGAGTTCCAGCATATCGCCGAGGACCGCGATTTTGCGGTTCGTATTTGAAAGCGCACCAATCGTTTGCAAAGCCATTTTCGTCGAAGAAGGGTTCGCATTGTAACAGTCAGACACCACTTTAATCCCGACGCCATTCCGAATTTCCATGCGCATATTCGCCGCATGAAATTTTTCGAGAGCCGAAGCGATGACCGATTTGGGCATACGCATTGCCGTTGTCACAGCGATAGCCGCCAACGCATTATAGACATTGTGAATTCCCGGAACATTCAGATGAAATTCCGTCCGTCCGATTTTAAATCGGGCGCAGGCGTTCGCATCCCAAGTCAAATTTTCCGGTTTGACAACTCCACGCTTAATGCCGAAAGTCAAAACGCGGTAGCGCGTATTCGTTCGCAATTTCGAAAGACGAGAGTCGTCCGCATTGACGACCAAAAGACCGCCTTTTTTCAATCCGTCCGCAATGGTGATTTTTTCCTTGAAAACGTTGTCCATATCGCCTAAACATTCCAAATGGCTTGCGCCGACGTTGGTGATGACGGCAATATCGGGTTCCACGGTCATCGAAAGCGGATGGATTTCGCCCGGCGCGCTCGTTCCCATTTCCACAACCGCGACTTCATCGGAATGCTTGAAACGGAAAATGGTTTTGGGAACGCCGATTTGGTTGTTGAAATTCCCTTCCGTCGCCACCGTTTTAAACTGCTCCGAAAGAATCGTTTTGAGCATTTCCTTGGTCGTCGTTTTACCGTTGGATCCGGTGATAGCGATTTTTTTCAATTTGAACAAGCGCTGATAACCCTTTGCCAGCTTGAGCAACGCTTTATTGGAATCATCTACAGGGACATAAACGTCCGACAATGAATCTCCGGTTCTATCGGCATCCATCACACTCATCAGAGCTCCTTTTTTCATCACCTCAGGAATAAAATCATGCCCGTCAAAACGACCTCCTTTCAACGGCCAAAAAACAACTCCCGGCGCAGCTTCTCGGCTGTCCAAACAGAGTTTCACTTTGCGTTTGGCAACACGAGCGGTAAGGCCCACCGGTTCGCTTTCCAGTATTTTGCACAATTCGCCAATTGTCAAATCCAAATTTTGCATCAGCACATCTCCCGAAGGATGATTTCATGGTCATCGAAATGCTGCTTTGTCTTTCCGATGATCTGGTAATTTTCATGTCCCTTGCCCGCGACAATAAGAACGTCTCCCGCCTGCATCGCCTTGCAAGCAGCCCGAATTGCCTCTTCTCGTGAAACAATCACTTTAAAATGGTCGGAGTGCATTCCGCCGATAATCTCGGCAATGATATCTTCCGGTTTTTCGGTTCGCGGATTATCCGAAGTCACCCAAACAAAATCGGCATCCCGTTCTGCAATTTCCCCCATGATATGCCGCTTATTGCGATCGCGGTCGCCTCCGCAGCCAAAGACCACAGAAAGCTTTCCTCGGCAAAGTGTTCTAGCAACCCGCAAAACCCGTTCCAAAGCATCCGGCGTATGCGCATAGTCCACAAAAACGCGACGGGAGCCGTCATTAAATGTCATTTCAAAACGCCCGGGGACCTTGACCGTATTCAAAGCCTGCCGAATCGAATTTTCCGAAATGCCAATGCTTTTTGCCCAGCTCATCACCAGCAAAACATTGTCCGCATTGAATTCCCCAACAAGCCCCGTTTGAAAAGGCTTTTCCGAAATAGCGGGAACTTGTAAAATCATCCCATCTTCGCCGCTTTGAACGCTTTGAGGAACAATCACGGCTTTCGCATTACCCAAGCGAGAAACCGAAACTTTTTGAGCGACATCCACTTCGTCAAACAAGCGCATTCCATACGCATCGTCGATATTGATAACGGCAACGCCATCTTCCGAGAGGTAATGCGTAAACAGCAACTTCTTCGCCTGAAAATAATTCTCCATCGTTTTGTGGTAATCCAGATGGTCTTCAGTCAAATTGGAAAAAAGGGCGCTCTGGTAATGAATCCCCTGAATGCGTCCCTGATGCAGGGAATGCGACGAGACTTCCATCACCAAGTCGGAGCAGCCTGCATTCACCGCTTCCGCAGCAAAGGCATACAATTCCAAAATTCCGGGAGTCGTCAAATTGGAAGCGACTACACGATCGCCGATTCTTTTGCAAATCGTTCCGAGCAAAGCGGTTTTTCGCCCTTCGCCCGAAAGCATCGCATCCATCAAGAAAGCACTTGTCGTTTTTCCATTTGTTCCCGTGACGGCATGGGCCGAAAGCTTGGAAAAGGGGTCTTTGAAAAAAGTTTTGGCTGTCGATGCGCGCTCTTCTTTGACGCTCGAAACCCGAATCCACTTGCTCGCCAAATCCTGGGGAGCTTCCGTTTCGCCAACGACTGCTACCGCCCCCTTACTCAACGCAATGCGGGCAAATTCTTCCGCCTGCGCTCCTGGCAAAGCAAAGAACAAATCTCCAGGAGAAGCTTTGCGAGAATCATCGCAAAGTCCCCGAATTCCCATATTCTTCAAAGCTGTTTCAGACAACATACGATTACCCCTTCTCCGAAAGAACGAGTTTAAACTTTTCATTGCGTTTCAAAGGCGCATTCGGTTCGGGAATCTGCCGTTTCACCCAGCCCTTTCCCTCGTATTCGACAACTCCCGAAAGTTCTCCGATTTGTTCCAAGGCATCCCGCAAAGAAAGCCCCTTGAGATCCGGCATTTTTTGAAGCCGCAAAGAACCCAGACGCAATTTGCGCCCTCCATTTTCAAAGTCATATTCCGTCGCTACGACCGTAGAGCCTTCGTTTTCCCCATTGACAAAAGAAATGGGACATCCGCTTTGATCCGCCTGTTTTTTCGCCGCAATCCGGGACAATCCGACAAATTCCAAATTGCATTTTTCATTCGGCACGATATTTTCCAAATTGTAATAAGCCGGAGAAATCAGCGGACTAAAATAAATGTCCTCCATAATTTTGCGGAAAATCGGTCCTGCAGTCGCTCCTCCGGAAGTGCTACCCTTGGGTTCATCGACAAAAACCATGCAGACATAGCTAGGATTTTCTGCGGGAACGAGCCCGATAAACGAAGATATCTGCTTTGACTTGTCGTAACCCTTCAAGTCCGAGCTGTATTTTTCTGCCGTGCCGGTTTTTCCGCCAAAATAAATGTCGGATAAATATTTAGAATTAACCCTTTGGCCTGTTCCCGTTTCCACCACCTTGCGAAGCATCGTGCGCACTTGAGCTGCGGATTCTTCCGAAATAACCCGACGAACTTTCTCCGGCGAATTCCTTTCCAAAACCTCGCCGTCTGAAGATCGCCATTCCCGGACAATCGTCGGCTGCAACAGATTTCCGCCATTGGCGATTGCGCAATAGCTCATCACCATCTGCATCGGATTGACCATAATCTCGTGGCCAAAACCCACGGTCTTTCCCGTGCGCCCGCTCCATTCGCCCAGTTCTTTCAACGGCATTACTTCTTCGCCGGGGAGTTCTATCGAGGTTTTCGTCCTAAAGCCGAATTTGCGAATATAAGAGAAAAATTTTTCATCGCCGATGCTATCCGCTATTTTTGCAAAAATAATATTCGACGAAACGGCCATAGCACCTGTCATATCATGATCGCCATGATCTCTTCCTCCGTCATCGTGAATCACATCTTTCGATCCAGAGCCAAAAGCCCACCGTCCTTTTTCTCCGCTAAAAACCGTTTTCGGATTCACCGACTTCGTTTCTATCGCTGTCGCCGCCGTAATCGCTTTAAACGTAGAACCCGGTTCATAAATCTTTGAAATGCAGTCGTTCTGCTTCGCTTGAGATTTCGCGGTCAAAGGAACATTCGGGTCAAAAGAGGGATAATTCGCCATCGCCAAAATTTCGCCCGTGGCTGGATCCGCTATAATGGCACTTGCGCTTTGTGCACGGTATTTTTCCACGCCAGCTTTCAGAGCATTTTCGGCAATCTCTTGAATGTTTTTATCGATTGTAAGCACCAGATCTTTTCCCGGGATCGGATCGGCACCTTCCATTTTGCGACCAGCCTGCACAACCCGATTTCCACTCAGCACACGAATTTGCCAACCGTCCGTTCCCCGAAATTCTTCGTCGAATTGATATTCCAAGCCAAAAAGGCCTTGACCGTCTCTTCCCACGCGTCCCAACAGTTGCGAAGCCAAAACGCCTTGAGGATACACACGGCGGGTGTCCCACTTATTCGCTTCGTCCTTATTCCGCTCTTGAATGCTTTGCGCCAAAACATTGCCATTCCTATCTAAAATTCTTCCTCGAGGCGCGACGCGAATCGTGCGATCCTGAGCGCGATTGCTGGCAATCTGACGATATTTTTCCCCATCGACGACCTGGATTTGAAAAGTCCGAGCGAGCAGCATCGCCCATACAGCCGCCGCGATGACCATCACCCATGTAATCCCAGATAAATGCATCGCTATCGTCCCCCCGCATTTCTCAATTTCCGAGGAACCTGAATATAGTCCAGGCCGAGCAAGGGGGCGACTTGCAAAATTCTCTCCAACGAAGCAAGCTCCCGATTTTCCAATTCGTATAAAACGACCTGTCCGCGAAGCTCCGTAATCTGACGAAGCAGAGCCGCTTTTTCCATCGCGATTTTTTCGTAGCGATTCTGCAGCCATAAATTCCCGCAAAGATATGCCGCTACGAGAATCAACAATACCATACTAGCAAAAACAAGGCGTCTCATACTTTTTCGTACACCCTCAGTTTTGCAGAACGGGCCCGCGGGTTCTTGGCGATCTCTTCTCCGGTCGGAAGGATGGGCTTGCGGAAAACTTTTTTCAGTTTCTGATGATTGTCTCCGCACAAACAAACAGGAGACTGTGGAGGACAAATACAGTTCTTTTCAAATTCTGCACAGACCAGTTTCACCGTGCGATCTTCTACAGAGTGATACGAAATGACGACCAGGCGCCCGCCTTTTACCAAAGCCTCTACCGCCGCGCGCATGCTTGTCCGAATTTCATCCAACTCGCCATTGACTTCCATCCGAATCGCCTGAAAAATCCGAGCCAGAATGCTGTTGATATCTCGAATACGATCCGGATACGTTTTTTCGGCGGCAAGTTTCAAATGCTCCGGCAAAATCGGTGTCGATAAAGCCGAAACGACATTCTGTACATTTTGACTTAATTTATACGCACGATCCAAATCCGCATTTTCCTTAAAGGCCCTCGCCATTTCATCAAGTGAATTTGTACGCATCCAATCCTGGGCACTAAAAGCGGCGCGCGAGTCCATTCGCAAATCGACAGGATTCGTCCCTTGGAAAGTAAAGCCTCGAGAATCGTCATCAACTTGGTGACTACTGATTCCCAAATCGTAAAGAACTCCCGAAAGAGAGTTTGCGCAGACCTCGTCTGCCAGTCGGCCAAAGGGAACCGGATGAAAAGTCACGCGGTCGGCAAAGGGCGCAAGCCGCTTTCTCGCATAGGCAATGGCTTCCGGATCGCGATCAAAAGAATGCAGATGCCCCGCAGGTTCCAGCCGTTTCAAAATTCCTTCAGAATGACCGCCTCCGCCCAAAGTGCAGTCCGCATACACGCCGTTCGGGTTCCAAAGCAGAGCCCGCAAGCTTTCTTCAAAAAGAACCGGGGAATGGTATTCAGCGATTTTCATCCGCACCCCTCAAAGACACGTCATCAAAAAATCCGTCATCGAACTCTTGATTGTCTTCTTCCGTATTGAAGCCGAACTTCGAGTTGTAGATTGCAGGATTCCAAAGTTCCGCAGACTTGCCAGAGCGGGCTACATAAAGCACCTCTCCTTCCAACTTCGCCCGGCTTTTGTCTTCTTTGGAGAGCAGAATGCGGTTTTGCCCGTCCATAGAAACCAGATGCGAGTTCGCTTTAAACAAACGGCGGAAATTTACGTTCTTCGGGGTTGCTGGGCGCGTTTCAATATGGACAACGAACTTGCGATATTCCTCGATGGTCCACAAAATGAGGGATTCGCCAATTCCAAAGGACACAATCAACGACTTGCTCTCTTCATCCGAGAGCAGACGACGAAATTCCCTAGGAACGGGTGTACGTCCCTTTTCGTCGAGAGCCGTTTTGGCTTGTCCTATGAATTCGTTCAAGTCTTCCATTAAAAGTTTACCCACTTTAATCCACAACACTACAAATATAACCACAATTCCCCACCGGTTTCAATAGTGAACAACTGAATATGACGGATTCCCCTCATTTTTTAAAGATGTCAAAATATACAGCGACCGCCGTCACAATGCTCATCCGTGCATCATTTATTCAAAGACTTCGAAATTTTACAGATTCAGCGGTAAAAATTTTGCGATTCTATTTCGTTTCGATGCTTGAAACCGCTTTCCAATTCTTTATTCACAGGAAACATTTCTTTCAATATCCGATGCAGAATTCGCCACCGCTTCGGGAATTTCCCGCATTTGGCGCATCCGTTTCAACGTTTCCTTTTCTCCTTTTTCCGCCAGCATCGTCAAAAGATACAGCAATTTTCGGTACGTCGTTTCCGTCATTTTTTCTCTAGCGACGCTTTTTTGCAGATAGTTCAACGGGGATTTGGTCGTGTAATTTTCTTTGTTATAAACTTTTGATGCCGCAATCCGGTCGCAGCACATTTCCTTGATGTAACGATCCGGCATATCGACGGGGACAATTTTTTTCGTCACCATGTCGTAATCATACCAGTATTCAAAATGGTGCTTATTTCTTCCCTTGTGGTGCATCCATGCGAGACTGTAACCGCAGGAACGCCTTTCTCCATTATTCGGCGATTCCTTTCCCGTATAAAAACGAACCCCGGGAATAAATTCCGTCGGCGAGTATTTCGACAAGTCATGGAACAATCCTTGAAAACCGATTCCCGCACGAAAGCACAACCGGACGACTTCATGGCGGTGTTTTGTAATCGTCAGAAAATGTCCGAAAATGCGAAACATTATCCTAGCTGCGATTCCCGAAAATCAAATCCGAATGCCCGACGGGAGACCGAAAGAATCGGCGGCATCTGGATGCGTTTTGCCAAAGCGATTCCCTTGTAACGGTGCCACCAGCGGCGCATATCGTCCATCACTTCTTCTTTTGTATGGAATTTACTTTTGAAAAATTCCTTATCGACCCCGAGCTGTTCGCAATAAACATCGAATCCTTTATTTAACAAAGCTTCGGAATCCGCAATGCTGTTTCTCTGCCAGCGTTCCATCCAAAAAGAAAAAAGCTTGTCGTGATACGGATAAATTATCGGGTCGCCTTTGCCTTCATCAACGTTTTGCGCACTGGAAAGTTCTGCGCTTGCTGGAATATCGATGGAAGCCTGAGGAATGACCGAACGCCGAGAATTGATTTCTTCGGCGAGTTCATACACCTGCGTTTTCCACAAATCGCCCAAAGCGCACATCACTCCCGAAGTATCTCCATACAAAGTACAGTAGCCTACAGCCACTTCACTCTTGTTTCCGTTGCAAGTAAATCCCGCACCGACAACGCTTGCTATCGTCGCTAAAAAAGCGGCACTGCGAAGACGCGCCTGCAAATTTTCATAATGAATGCCGGACACGTCCATTTTTACCGGATTTCGCACAAATGAATCTTCGGCAAGACTTTCGCAGAGGGCGTTCGCCACCGATTCAATAGGAGCCACCATATAAGGGCAACCCAGATTATCCGCCAGATCCTTTGCCGCATTACGTGTCGTATGGGAATTGAAACGCGTGGGCATGTTCACCAAAAAAACATTTTCTGCGCCCAAGGCCTCGGCATATAAAGCCGCACTGACAGCGCTATCGATTCCGCCCGAAGCGCCGATTACCATTTTTTGAATGCCAAATCGCGCCAAATTCTTGCGAATCATATAAACCAGAGCCTGGTGCACTTCGGCAATTCCCGTTGTTCTCGGCGATTCCGCTTCGTCCACACGCACAATGCCTTTTTCAAAATGGACCAGAGTTCCATGCTCTTCAAAAAGCGGTAAAGAAAAAATGCTCTTGCCCGCGGCATCGTAAACGCTGGAATCCCCTTCAAAAGCGTAAATATTTTTCCCGTTATTCTGCGATCCCACCGCGTTCACATATAAAAGCGGAATGCCGGCGTGTTTTGCATGAGTTCCAAATACACGATCCCGCGCCCGGTCTTTTCCCTGAGTATAAGGCGAGCAAGAGATATTGATGAGCAAATCCCCAGCGCCCATTTTGCTTCGCAAAATTTCAAACGGCTTGATTTTATACAGAGAATCCCAACCGTCTTCGCAAATCGTGATGCCCAATTGAAAACCGTCCAACTGCAACGGGGCAATCATTTCCGACATCGGGGCATTTATCGTTTGCGCGAGTTTTCTCAAGTCCGAAAAATAACGCGTTTCTTCAAATTCCCGATAGCAAGGGAGCAATGTCTTCGGCAAAAAGTTTTTGCGTACGCCTTTGCAGTCCACAAGGGTTTTAAACTCTCCCCGAGACGCATAAAAGGCTGCATTATACAAAAGCGGGCGGCCATTTTCTCCGTTTTCTTTTTCTTTGGCAACGCTGCCAAATAAAATATCGACTTGATTGGACAGAGCACAAACCGCTTCATTGATGTGCAAACAACGTTCTACAAAAGAATCTTCTTCCCACAAGTCCGAAAGCAAATATCCTGGAACCGCCATTTCAGGAAACACGACCAAATCGGCATCTTGTCGCCTTCCCTCTTCAACAAATTTTTGAATAGCGGAAAAATTCTTCTCCGGACTTCCGGGAATGACTTCCATCTGTGCAATGTAGATTTTCATATTTTCTCTATTGGATTTTATTTTATCCATTCGCCCCAAAAAGCGTAAGCTACATCCAGCCGCGATCCGATGTTCCAGAAATTCCTCGAACCTTCAAATCGAAATCATCCGGATTTGTTGCCGCCGCCAAAGCGACTTCATAAGTGATTAGCTTTTTCGCATACAAATCCAAAAGCGCCTGGTCAAACGTCTGGCTATGATATTGCATGTGGCCTTCTGCAATCGCCTGTTCAATCATGCCCGTTTTATCTTTGTCAATGATGTAGTCCCGAATTGCCGCCGTGTTTATCATGATTTCTGCCGCAGGAACTCGGCCTTGACCTTCTACAGTCGGCAAAAGGCGAAGGCTTACGATGCCCGCCAGACATTCTCCCAAAAGCAAACGAACTTCATCGTGTTGGTGGGGCGGATACATGGAAAGCACACGAGCAATCGTTTCCGTCGCATTCGTCGTGTGAATGGTTGCAAACACCATGTGTCCCGTATCGGCTGCGGTCAGCGCAATCTGCATGGTTTCCAAATCTCGAATTTCACCGACCAGCAAAACGTCCGGATCCTGGCGCAAGGCGGAGCGCAGAGCATTCGCATAAGAATTTGTATCCACGCCGATTTCACGTTGGGAAACAATGGATTTTTTATCCCGATGCAGATATTCAATCGGGTCTTCCACCGTGATAATGTTGTCCGAAACCGTATCGTTCAAATGGTCGATCATCGAAGCCAGACACGTCGATTTTCCGGAACCCGTCGTACCCGTAACCAGAACCAGACCGCGTTTGCGTTCTGCAAGTTCCAAAATAACAGGCGGCAAATTCAACTCTTCAAACTTCGGAATGCTCGCTTTGATATGGCGAATCACCATTGCCGAAGATCCCCGCTGACGAAAAACGTTTACACGAAAACGTCCCATGTCCCGAGCGCCTACAGCGAAATCGCACTCCTTTTCCGATTCAAAACGGTTCATCTGATCGCGATTCATCATGTCGGTCAAAAATTCATCCATGGTCGCCGCATCAATCGGAATATCCACAAGCTTTGTCAATTTCCCATTGATACGATAAATCGGAGGAACACCGACCCGAATGTGTAAATCCGAAGCTTTCTTTTGCGCCATCAAACGCAAAAGCTGTTCAATTTTTACTGCAGACATAAAATTCTCCGTTTTGCCGAACTAACCGAAATTCGATTTGTCGTTACGGGCTTTTTCAATTTCAGCCAATCGCTTTTGAAGAGAAGCGTCGTCCGGCGACTTGCGAATTAAATCTTTATAAATCCGAATCGCTTCTTCATAAACACCTTGTCCGAAATAAATTTCCGCCAAAGTTCGTGTGCTGGTTGTGGCATCTTCTAACGGCAAATCATCGCTGTCCTTACCGAAAAGGCTGTCGAAAGATTGGGAAACGTCCGTGTCCAAGTCCAAAGTCTCGCCGGATGCCGAGGGAGAAGTTTCTGCGGGAGTTTCCACGCCGCTCGTTGGCGGCAACTCCAAGGATTCAGCCGGAACGTCGTCGCTCTCCTTACCGAAAAGACTGTCGAAGGATTGGGAAACGTCCGCATCCAAGTCCAAAGTCTCGCCGGATGCCGAGGGAGAAGTTTCTGCGGGAGTTTCCACGCTGCTCGCTGGCGGCAACTCCAAGGATTCAGCCGGAACATCGTCGCTCTCCTTACCGAAAAGACTGTCGAAGGATTGGGAAACGTCCGCGTCCAAGTCCAATGTGTCGCTGGGTGCCGCCGGAGAAGTTTCTGCGGGAGTTTCCACGCCGCTCGTTGTCGGCAACTCCAAGGATTCGGTCGGAACGTCGTCGCTGTCTTTGCCGAAAAGACTGTCGAAGGATTGGGAAACGTCCGCATCCAAGTCCAATGTGTCACTGGGTGCCGAGGGAGAAGTTTCTGCGGGAGTTTCCACGCCGCTCGTTGTCGGCAACTCCAAGGATTCAGCCGGAACGTCGTCGCTGTCTTTGCCGAAAAGACTGTCGAAGGATTGGGAAACATCCGCATCCAAGTCCAATGTGTCACTGGGTGCTGCCGGAGCTGCTTCTGCGGGAGTTTCCACGCTGCTCGCTGTCGGCAACTCCAAGGATTCAGCCGGAACGTCGTCGCTGTCTTTGCCGAAAAGACTGTCGAAGGATTGGGAAACATCCGCATCCAAGTCCAATGTGTCACTGGGTGCTGCCGGAGCTGCTTCTGCGGGAGTTTCCACGCTGCTCGCTGTCGGCAACTCCAAGGATTCAGCCGGAACGTCGTCGCTGTCTTTGCCGAAAAGACTGTCGAAGGATTGGGAAACGTCCGCATCCAAGTCCAATGTATCGCTGGGTGCCGCCGGAGCTGCTTCAGCGGGAGTTTCCGCGCCGGTCGTTGGCGGCAACTCCAAGGATTCTACCGGAACGTCGTCGCTGTCCTTACCGAAAAGGCTGTCGAAGGATTGGGAAACGTCCGCATCCAAGTCCAATGTGTCATTGGGTGCTGCCGGTGCTGTTTCTGCGGGGGATTCCGTGCTGGCTGTCGGCAACTCCAAGGATTCTACCGGAACGTCGTCGCTGTCCTTACCGAAAAGGCTGTCGAAGGATTGGGAAACATCCGCATCCAAGTCCAATGTCTCGCTGGGTGATGCCGGTGCTGCTTCTGCGGGAGTTTCCACGCTGCTTGCTGTCGGCAACTCCAAGGATTCCGTCGGAACGTCGTCGCTGTCCTTACCGAAAAGGCTGTCGAAGGATTGGGAAACATCCGCATCCAAGTCCAATGTCTCGCTGGGTGATGTCGGTGCTGCTTCTGCGGGAGTTTCCACGCTGCTTGCTGTCGGCAACTCCAAGGATTCGGTCGGAATGTCGTCGCTGTCCTTACCGAAAAGGCTGTCGAAGGATTGGGAAACATCCGCATCCAAGTCCAATGTCTCGCTGGGTGATGCCGGTGCTGCTTCTGCGGGAGTTTCCACGCTGCTCGCTGTCGGCAACTCTATGGATTCGGCGGTAGGAGAAACGTTTTCGTTTGACGGAGCAGATTTTGTCGGCACAAATTCTTCCGGCAATTCATCTTCGCCAAAGATATCATCAAAAGCATCGGAAAGAGTCTGCGGTTTATCTTCCGCTTTGGGAACGGTGAAAGACTCGGGCGAAGCCTCTTCAACCGCCCCCATTGCCTTTTCTTCCGGCAACGTTTCGGATTCCGTTTCCTGCGTTCCAAAAATTCCCGATAAAGCTGCCGAAATATCATTCCCTTCAATTTCATCGACAGGGAAAAAATCCTTTTCTGTATTGGTCGGAGCAAAACCCGCAATCGCATCGTTCAAACTGTGTTCCAAATCGTTGAACGAGACTTCGCCGTCGTTTTCATCATCCGTAGGCGTCATGGAAGCGAAAGAAGCAAACGGATCCTCTTCTTCCACCGCCGATTGTTCTGAAGCAACTTCCGGACTTTTTTCAAGCAAAGGTTCTTCTGCAACGGGCAAATCCAACGGCTGTTCCTGAAGCAATTTATCCAAAGAAGTATCTTCGATGGCGACAGCTGCGGTCGTTTCCACAGGCATTTCAAGTGCGCTCATCTGCTGTTCCAAAGCCTCATCGATTGCCGGCTCTTTCCAGAACGGATCCAAATCACGCAACATCTGATAATAGCGATTCCGGTTTGCCAAATCTTCCTTGGCAGCGTAGGCAACATACATCCGGCGTAGAGCGGAAAGGCAATAGGTGTTGCGAAGAAGGACATATTCGCACGCTTCGATAACGCCGTCCCAATCCTGCTTCTCTTCTAAAATTTGCGAAAGAACTAAACGCCCTTCTAAACTTTCCGGAAAAGCGGCAAGCCCCGACCTGGCACACTGCAACGCTTCGTCTAAATCACCGCGTTGACGCATCAAATCGGCAAGCCATGCAAAAGCCATCGACTGTTTCTTTTTGCCTATTGACTTGCGCAGAAATTCAACCGTTGTTGCCATATTTACCTCAATCCTAAAACTTATAACGCAATCGCTTCATCCGCCAAAAGAATGGGAATTCCGTTTTTTACAGGGTAAAGTTTTTTTCCATCTTTAGAAACCAGGGCCTCTTCGAGAGTTTCGGACACAAGTGTTCCTCCCGCAGTCTTTACAGTTCCCTGAGCGATTTTCTCATTGACGTTTAAAAGCAATTCTTCAGAAGCCCCTTCAAGGGGTTCCCGGGTATCGGGAGTGCACAAAATCGAAAGCATTTCAGAATCCATAATTCACCTTTTTGACTTCTCTAAAAATAATTCTTTTTCTTATTTGAATCTGTCAGCAAAAGTAATTTAGATCCACTACGGCGTAATTTGTGTTATTTTCCGTCCCGATTAACAACTTCGGACGGATTCCCAGAGCCGCAATCAAATCCTTATCATAATTTTCCCGAAAGCCATTGGCATCCGAAAGAACCAGCAACTCCTTGCAGCCCGTTCGTCTGCAAATCGCTGACAGCTGTTCAAATCCTCCCAAAAGATGTTCGCGATTTTCTTCTGAAACTCGCTCCGGATTATTCGTGACACAGCCCAAGATGTTCAAACCGGTTTTCAAATGATAGCGGTCAAACCAGCATGAAAGCGCGTCGGTCGTCCCGCCGAGCAGAATGGAACGTTTTGCGTTTCCCGAAAAAATCCGATAAAAATAGCGGAGCCAGAACAAAAGCCTTCGCCAAAAGACGCAAGCCAAGACCGATGTCAGGGCGGCGATAGAAATCACCCAGTCCGCGTTCAGCAAAAATACCGAGACCAGAACCCCGATGGCGGAAAACGGCAACAAAAATTTGAAAAGAGAAAATCCCGCGAGCTTGGGCGAGACATAATCCCCGGCTGCGACCATCGGAAGCCAAATGGATAAAGCGAGCACCCCGAATAAATGCCCCGAAATTTCCGTATGGTAAGAGTAGCCGAAAGCGCACAAGCCAACGCAAAAAATATCGACCAGCATTTTCCACCACTGGGGAACCAGACGAGAAAAAACGCCGACAAGCGAAGCGAAAAAAATGCCCAAAGCGATGACAAAAGTCGGCAGATGATAATTGTGGTGTTTCTTGGCAAAAATAATCATCGCCAAATAAAATTCCACAAAGGTGCGGAAGCGTCTGGTTTTGCTGCTCTGCCCCTTAAAATGCAGGATGCTCGTTCCCGGGTAATAGTAATTGTTGAACCCCAGCTTTTTTATCCGCAGGCAAATGTCCAAATCCTCGCCGTACATAAAGTAGTCTTCGTCAAAGCCGCCCAGCTGTTCAAAAGTGCTGCGCTTGACGCCCAGAAAAGAACCACTCACCGCATCGACGGGAGTTTCTTCATCCGGGTTCAAATACGTCATATTATACGAAGCAAAAAGTTTGCTTTTGGGAAAGAGAGCAGAGAGGCCGATCGTTTTGCAAATGGCCGCAAATGGCGAAGGAAAAGAGCGGCGGCAAGCCCACTGCAACGTTCCATCTCCGTTCAAAATTTTACAGCCGACGGCCCCCGCATCCGCTTTCGATGCCATATAAGACAACGTTTTCGCAAAGGTTTCCTTGGATACGACCGTGTCGGGATTGACAAAAAACAGAACGTCCTTGGTTGCCGAGCGAGCTGCCAGATTACAGCCTTTTCCAAATCCCAAATTTTCCGAACTGTCCACCCACTTGACTTGAGGGAACGCTTGTTTTTGCGCGGGCAAAATCGGAACCGGCGAACCGTTATCCACGACAATAATTTCGGAATCGATATTTTCCAGAGCGCTCGTCACCGAAGAAAGACAAGCCGGAATATAATCCCGGGAATTATAAGCGACAATAATCACAGAACAGGAGTACGGAGCTTCCATCGACCATCTCCATCAAGAGCGCTTGAAACGGAGCTTCAACACCAGAAAAAACGCCTCGGAAATAATTCCCCCGCTCATCTTGGAAACGCCGCGAATGCGATCTGTAAAAACAATCGGGATTTCCTTGACGCGAAGCCCTTTCTTCCAAATTTTAAAAGTCGTCTCGATTTGAAAGCAGTAGCCGTCGCTTTTCATGCCCGAAAGGTCAAGCGATTCCAACGCGGAACGCCGAAAGCATTTAAAACCGCCAGTCGCATCTTTTACGGGAAGCCCAGTCACGATTCTCGTGTAAAGGTTGGCAAAATAGCTGAGAAGAAGACGTTTCCAATCCCAATTCACCACGCCGAGTTTCTTTTCATTGTAACGGCTGCCGAGAACCAAGTCCGCTTCTTCTGCCGCCGCAAGAAATCGCGGCAAATCTTCGGGATTGTGACTGAAATCGGCGTCCATTTCAAAGACGCGTTCAAAGTCCCGTTCCAAAGCCCAGCGAAAGCCGGCGACATAAGCAGAACCCAGTCCCATTTTTCCCGGACGACGCAAAAGGTGAACCTTCGCATTTTCCGCAGCCATCTTTTCGACAATGTCCCCCGTCCCATCCGGAGAGCCGTCATCCACAATCAAAACTTCCAAGCAAGGATCCTGCGCCAATGCCGCCGGAATAATCAACGAAATGTTGTCTTTTTCGTTGTACGTCGGAATGATGACCAGACTTTTGGGATAATTCATGCGCTTGCCTCCAACGATAAATCCATGTTTCCACGAACCGTTTCCGCAATCGGATAGCGTTGCTTTTTATTGCGGTTGAAAAGTTCCGCCAAAAAGCCCAGCGAAAAAAGCTGAACGCCCATTAAAAGCGAAAAGCCGCCAACAACGATGAGCGGGCGCAAATGCAAAGCTCCCGTTCGGAACCACTCCCACCCGAAATAGCCGAAGACTCCGCCGCCAAAAAGCAAAAACAAGAGCCCGAAAAGTCCAAAGAAATGCAAGGGCTTTGTCGCAAACCGACTCAAGAAAAGCAAGGTCAGCAAATCCAAGAATCCCGAAACCAAGCGGGAAACCCCGTATTTGGATGTTCCGTGAACCCGAGCGCGATGAGCGACAGGCATTTCGGTAATCCGCGCGCCCTGCCACTTCGCCATCACCGGGATGAAACGGTGAAAATCCCCATACAAATTGATAAAGCGAACGACCGAACTCCGGTACAATTTAATGCCGCAATTAAAATCGTGCAGACGCTTGCCGCAAATCAAGGAGACTGTCAAATTAAAAAGCTTTGACGGCCAAGTCTTGTGCCACGGATCATACCGACGCACTTTCCAACCAGAAACCAAATCGTAACCGTCGTCAAGGATTTTCATCATTTTGGGAATTTCGCGAGGATCGTCCTGAAGGTCCCCGTCCAAAGTCGCAATCAAATCGCCACGGCTTTTCGAGAAGCCCAAAGAAAGGGCGTCCGCTTTTCCGCAATTAAACTGGAACCGGAAGAGTCGCAAGAATTCGTATTTCTTCGCCAAGTCCAAAAGGATGCTCCATGAAGCGTCTCGGCTCCCGTCATCGATGACGATGACTTCAAACGTTTTTCCCGTCGGCGTTATCGCTGCGACGATTTCTTCCATCAAAGGCGGCAGATTTTCCGCTTCATCTTTGACGGGAATGACCAGACTTAAATCCATACAAAATTCCTAGAGCGCTCTTATTTGGTAGGCAAGGCCGAAGAATCCGAAACCGCCACCGAATCCGGAACAACCGCAAGCGGCATATCCGGCATCGATTCAAAAGACTGGCGGTTTATTTCTAGACGGGCACGTCCCTGCTCGTCAAAAACCGACACATTTTTAAGTCCCTTGTCCAAGTATTCCAAAGCCCGCTTTTTCTCGCGAACCGGCTCCAGAATATAGGAAGCCGCCCAATAGCAACGCCATTCTTCGGGGAATTGCGCAATGCCCTTGTCCAAGAAATGCAGAGCCTTTTCGACCAAGGCGTCTATCTGCTGTTTCTTTGAAGTTGTGAGCGGAGCGTTTTGCAGCAAAGCCACGATATTTTCTCGCACTTGGAAAGCGATTTGCAAATAAAGCGAAGTGTAGCTAGAAAGCAAACGCGTCGTTTCTCCATCGATGTAAGCCGTGCCATCGCCCAAGCCGCGGAACTTGTAAACGCTGTCGATCAAGTAGGCGGTTCTTTCCAAATCGAAATCCTGATTTACAGAACGCCTGTCCGTCGTGTCACCCTGCATCAGGTTGAAAATCATGCCTTCCTGAACCATGTATTTTTCCAGCCCCATAAAATTGGACTGTCCGACCGTCGTCGAAAAATGCAGCGGTCGATCCACATTGTTCATCGCCAAGTCCAGAACCAGCTTATACTGGGTGAGCATCAGACCGGCGTGCGATTTCGCTTGCCATTCCTTGAATGCGGAATAGACCTGCAGCATCACGCGGTACTGCTTGAGCTTGAGGGTATCCGCATCGGGCTTTGCCGCCCCTGTGGAGTCCGTCATGTTGGCAATTCGACTCTGCAATGCCGGAATAGCCCTATCCGCTTTGGCAATCCATGTTTGCGTGTAGTGTTCCGGGTTACGCTCGTTCAAATCGCCGATCGCCATGCGCTTTTCAATGCCTTCCTTGTCGTAGCTCAACTTGAGAATCGGTTCCTGGGTCAGCATCTGTTTGATATACCAGTCCGTATTGCCCAAAGAGAGGTTCACCACCCGGACATCCTTGCGGACTCCCGCAACTTGCTGGGCAAACCACAGCGGGAAAGTATCATTGTCGCCGTTCGTGAACAAAATCGCATTCGGGCGGCAGCTCATCAGCAGGTTATACGCATAATCCCACGGCACCCAAAGGCCGGAGCGATCGTGTTCGCGATAATTCGAAATGCACGGGATTACGGAACAGATGGCAATAAACGCCACCGCGACCGGAGCCGCAAACGCAGAAGCCTTGATCGCCAGCAGATAAACCAGAATGCCGACGCCCACGCCAAAAATCAGGCTCATAAAAATAAAGGCCGGCGTATAGAAATAATCCCGTTCACGGACCTCGATGTGCACCGTTTCCGGGAATGGCGCGCGGCGTCCCACTTTGGCATAGGCGGCTTCTATTAGCTTCCAACTCTGCCAGATCGGAGCGCTTTCCAATGCGTGCAATTTCTGTTCCGCAGCCGAGATTTCCGAAGCCGATGCGTTGCGGTAGCGCAGCGTATTCAAAGCCATCTTGGCATGCTCGATATTCTGGCGGGCATCGATCAGAGCGTTCGGATTCGGAACCGACGGAATGGAAATTCCCGCCTGTTTCAGATCGCGGACGTTCGATTCCATCGCCGACTTCCAGTAATTGAAATCCCTTGAAGAATCCATACGCGTGCCATCGGCAAAATTCACATAGAAAAGAAGCCCGAACGAACACAGCGCGTACAGAAAGCCCAAATAAACGCCGAGCTTTTTGCTCCGACGGTAAGAGAACACGCAAACAGCGACAATCGCCCCGTTAAAGAGCAAGAACCAGATCAATTGCGCCGGGACATTGTCGCCCATCAACTGCATCTGGGTGGGGAAATAAAAACCGAAACGTTCCAGAGGCTCGTTTTCCGACGGGTCAAAAACATACGTTCCATTTCCAAAAGAAACCCCGCCGACTTTGAACGGCAAATACTGCGCGATCTGATATCCGCCATAGCCCATATTCGGGAAAGAGAGGAATTGGTGCGCCGTGCGAGCGCGGCGGTGCATTGCTCGGCTCAACATGCTTTCAGAACCGTATTGCTTGCGCTCAACAAAATCGTTGAAAGATTTCCAGTTCTTGGAATCCAAAAGATTCCCCAGCTGCAGATTTCCCTGTTCGTCCTTGAAATTGATTTCGGGATCATTTTCGTCGATTGCCGGATTCAGTTCCGAACGAATAGGCAAATAAAGATGCGAGCTATAACCCAAAAGGGCGACCAGCGCAAAGGCAAAGGAAAGGCGGAAACTCTTTTTCACTTCGGGCGAACCCACCCGAGCAAGAACTAGCACGCCCAGCACAAAGGCCGACGCAATCGCTATCGCGATAAAACTGGAAACCGCATAAATGACCGAGCAAAGCAGCGTGCCGGTAATCCAGACGGGAATCCGCGAAACGATTTTCTTGGGCTCCGCCAAAAGCAACAGAGCGAAAACGGCGGGAATGGTGAGAAGGGTGTACAGATGCGCCCCGACACCGACAAAAGCGATGTAGCAAATAAAGATGAGAATCCGATTACCCCAACCGTCGTCCTTGTGGTCGAGCCATTTGAACGCCAGGTAAGAAACCAGCATCACGATGAACATGGCAAAGCCGTAAACTTCGGCTTCAACCGCATTGAACCAGAAAGTATCGCTGAACGTCAGCAAAGTTCCGGCAGTCAAAGCCGCCGTGAAGAGAATCAGCTTGCGAAATCCCGCCGAAACCCTGTCCACCAGACTGTCTTTGGAAAGGATTTTCGCCAAGAAGTCCCACGCAAAAAGCGAAGTGACAAAAACCGTCGCCGCGGAACAGAATACGGAAATGTAATTGACGCGTTTCGCGATTTCTTCCACAAACGGAAGTGCGAGAATGACCGCTCGAGAAAGCAGTACAAAAAACGGCGTTCCAGGAGGGTGCGGAATGCCTAAAATATTCGAGCAGGCGATAAATTCACCGCAATCCCAGAAACTCACCGTCGGCGCCATCGTCATGGCGTAAACAATAAAAGCAACAACGGCAGCGAGTCCCGCCGTCATATACTTCAGCAGATTTTCCGATATTTTTTTCACTTTGAGCGTTCCTCCTGATTATCCGAAGCGAGCATTCCCTTGCTTCGGGCAAACTGGTTCAAAATTCCGTTGATAAAACGAGAAGAGTTTTCCGTGCTGAATTTATTGGCGATTTCCACGGCTTCATTGATGACGACCTTCACGGGAACATCCGGCTTGTATTGGAGTTCCGTAAGTGCGATGTACAAGAGCAGACGGTCCAGAATCGCCAAACGATCCAGCGACCAACCTTGCGAATATTCTTCCAAAAGAGCGTCGAGTTCTGCGCGATGCTCCTGAATCAAATCCACCAGCGACATGCCGTAGCGTTTCATTTCGGCGGCAAGTTCTTTTTTGGACGCTGCCCGCATACTGTCCAAAATGCCGTCCACGCATTTGCCAACGGGCTGTTTGGTCAATTCCATGGCATACAGAAGTTCCATGGCAAAAACCCGAGCACTTCTTTTGCTGATACCGAAAGAGGTCATGCGAGTTCCTTGTAAAGATTCACCATTTCCACAGCACTTTCTGCACAATCAGCGCCCTTATTGCCACCCTTGAGCCCGGAGCGAGCCATCGCCTGATCCACGGTATCCGTCGTCAGCACGCCGAAAATAACCGGGATCTGCCCAGCAGCCGCCAGATTCGCAATGCCGCTCGTCACGGCATTCACCACGCAATCGAAATGCGGCGTTTCTCCGCGAATCACAGCCCCAAGAACAATCACTGCATCAAATTTTTGAGAATCCACAAAGCGCTTGGCGACTCCAGGAAGTTCAAAAGCTCCCGGAACATGGGCGACAGAAATCGCCGACGCTTCAACGCCGACTTCTTCCAATTTGGCAATAGCCCCGGAAAGAAGGCTTTCGGTCACTGTCGTATTGAAGTCCGCGACGGCAATGGCGATTTTCATTCCATTTCCCGCAAGACGCTTTTTAAAAACATTGACTTCGTTTTTCATAAAAGGAACGCCCTTATTCGTTCAGATTATTCAAGATGTGTCCCATCTTTTCTTTTTTGGTTTGCAGATAAAAACGATCTTCCGGAGTCGGAGGAATCTCGATAGGTACGCGTTCTACGATTTCAAGTCCGTAGCCTTCGATGCCAGTCACCTTTGCCGGGTTATTTGTCAAAAGACGCATCCGGCGAACTCCTAAATCTTTTAAAATCTGCGCCCCGATTCCATATTCCCGAAGATCCGGTTTAAACCCGAGGCGACGGTTTGCTTCCACCGTATCCAATCCCTGCTCCTGCAATTCATAAGCGCGGAGCTTGTTGCAGAGGCCGATACCCCGACCTTCCTGATTTCTCATGTAAAGGAAAACGCCGCCGTTCTTGCCGATAAAGCGCATGGCGCTTTCCAGTTGGGCTCCACAATCGCAACGCTTTGAACCGAAGATGTCTCCGGTGAGACATTCGCTGTGAACGCGCACATAAACGGGTTTTGAAAAATCCAATTCGCCAGAAACCCAGGCGACGTGCTCCGAGCCATCCGTTTTGCTACGATAGCCATAAGCGCGGAACAGCCCAAACCGAGTCGGCACATTCGGCGCAGCGATACGCTCCACAAATGATTCCGTGCGCAGACGGTATTCGATCAAATCCTTGATAGAGATAATTTTAAGCCCGAATTTTTGAGCGACTTCCTGCAATTGCGGCATCCGAGCCATCGTGCCGTCTTCATTCATGATTTCAATGAGAGCGGCTGCAGGGCGAAAACCGGCTAGCCTTGCCAAATCCACAGCGGCTTCCGTGTGCCCCGCGCGGCGCAGCACGCCTTCGTCCTGCGCATAAAGCGGAGAGATGTGCCCCGGACGCCCAAAATCGCTCGGCTTCGAATTCGGATTTGCCAAAGCCAAAATCGTTTCCGCGCGGTCGTGGGCAGAAACCCCCGTCGTGCAGCCTTCGATTTTATCGACCATGATGGTGAAAGGCGTTCCCAAAGCGGAAGTATTTTCCACCGTCTGACGGGAAAGTTCCAATTCCCGGCAACGGCTTTTCGGCAAGGGGCAGCAAAGGACGCCACGCCCTTCGTGCAGCATGAAATTCACCTTTTCCGGAGTGATTTTTTCGGCGGCGATAATGAAATCGCCTTCGTTTTCGCGATCTTCGTCATCGACGACAATCAAAAATTTGCCGTTTCTAAAATCTTCGATGGCGTCTTCAATTTTATTCAGCAAGGTTTCTGTCCTTCAAATAGTTTTCGATATACTTGCCCAGCATATCCACTTCCACGTTCACGAGAGTGCCGGGAATCCAATTCTTCAAATTCGTACGGGAAAGGGTTTCTGGAATAATGCAGACCCGAAGCGAATCTTTATTTTTTTCGGCGACGGTCAGGCTGATTCCGTTCAAGGAAATCGATCCACGGCGAATCACATAGCGATTCAAATCCGCGGGAAGTTCCAAATCCACTTCCACGCCGGTTTCCCGAGGAAAAACGTTCAGGACCCGAATCACCGTGTCCACGTGACCCATTACAAAATGTCCGCCCATCAAGGAATCCGCGCGAACCGGCAATTCCAAATTGACCCATTTTCCGACTGAAGCCTGTTTAAAAGAGGTGTTTTCCACAGTCTGGTGCATGATGCAGAAGGTCGCTTCGTCCGCCGTGCACTTTTCCACCGACAGACACACGCCATCATTGGCGACGCTGTCGCCCTCGTGACAATGGGCAAAAAATCCGGGAGAGCGCAACCGCATCGAAAGGGCGTCACCGCGATTTTCCAAAGAAAGGATTTCGCCGGTCGCTTGAATAATTCCTGTAAACATACCGCCAAAAATAGAAATTTTGTTTGCCGAAATCCCTTTTCCTTTTCAATTAGGGGCAATTCACCCAGCGAAAAGCAAGCGACACGCCTCGTCGTGGCCGTTCAAAAACAGGCGGACACGCCCATCCTCATGTCGCCAATCCAATAGGTGTCGGCACTGTATTCGGGATGTCCAGACGGCAAATCCAAGAATCGGTGGAAAAACATTCCCACGGAAAGATAGGCGCCCAGCACTTCTCCTTGAATTCCACCCTGCAACCGAAAAAAGCCCTGAAGCGTTTTCCGGTTCCATGTCACATTTTTCCAACGAGGGACGCCGCCGAAATCTTCCTGCGCCGCTTTCCATTCGTCCGCTTCGGGATTCCAGGCGACAAAGAGATTCCCCCAAAGCTCCAAGGAAAACAATTCCTGAAAACGATACCCGATTTTTCCATCGATTTCCGGACCCAGCTTTTTATCGCTGCCATAATAATAGCGTTCCCGGACAGAATCCGCCACCGCAAAACCGTTTCCAAATTCAAAGCCAGCATCTTCACCGGGTATTGGAAAATCCGAAGGCGGCTTAGGATACCAAAAATAGGCGTTCACCGAAGTATCCCGGTCAAAGCGCGCCGACAAAACCGCGTTCGCCCAAAATCCTTTAGCCGGTCGATTTTCCGCATAGGCACCCAATTTCACCCGCCCTCGCCCGTTTTCGTCGAAAAAACTGAAAAGTTCCAATCCGTTTTGAAAATTTCCTTGGGAATACAAGGCGAATTTTCCCGAAAACGTTCCCGAAAAAACTGCCTCGTTTCCATCCGAGAACTGAACGCCTGCGCCCGCATCCACTTCAAAGCGTTCCCCCTGAAGAGAATACTCCAACATCGGCAAGAACACCCAGCGGCTAGTGTCAAAAACGGTTTCGTCTTCATGCCAAAACAGGTTCGACATTCCGCGAATCGCCCAAGTATGCTGAAGACCGCCAAAGCGACGTCTGTATTCCACGCCCAGCAACAAGTAGCCTTCTCCCGAAAATTCACTGGCTTCCAGCGAATCGCCGAACTCCTTATAATAAATTCCCACCAGTTCCATCTTTGAGAAAAAATGCAGCCGCCGTTCCTCCCCAAAGTCCGTTCCCGAAACGCCAAGAGCGTCATAATATTCCGACAAAATCTGGCGGATTTCCTCACTATGGGTTCCCTCCCGCTCACGCGCCATTTCCAGCAGTGCGATGGTCTGCACGGCGTCGCCCGCATCCTCCGCTTCCAGCACTTTTTCAAACAGCGAATCCTGCACCGTATCGGCAAAGACTCCATTCATTTGCAGCAGAATACAGATTCCAAACAACCAGAACGAAAACCCGAAACGCATCAGGCCTCTTCTAAAAATTGTTTTGGCGAAGAAAAATCGCGTGAGACCGAGCGATGCGTCAAGAAGCGGTTGCCGAGCCAGTCAAGGCACAACAGGCGATTTTTTGAAAATGAATTTTGAGCAGCGGCCATCGATCAGAATTTCGGGTCGCCATACTCCGGAGAGGGCGGCGCAAACACGTCCCTTCCCGAGTTCATCGCCCGATGATTGTCGTTCATCTGGCGACGTTCATTTTCCATACGGCGTGGCGGCGTACCTCTTTTTGAAAAATCACCCGTATTTCGAGAACTTTCGTTTCGCTTTTTAGAAAGCGCTTCATGGATAAAAATCTTTTCCTGCGGCGAACTTTCCCGCAATTTGGAAAGGAGTTTTTCCCGTGCTACGCGACGTTCAGCGCGTTTCTGCTCCCAAGAAGCGTTCTTTGTACCATCTAGGCTGCGTCCGGACTGGACGGTCTCTTCCACAGGGCTGGAAACCTGGGATTCGGGCATGGACTGAGCGCGAGCCGCCCCCAAAAGAGCGGCACCGAACAATACGGAAATACAAAAGAAATTCTTATTCATATCCGCGGTTCTTGCAAAAAGTATGCCTGTTTTATTAAGATAGCTAAAATCATACTAGATCATCTAAAAAAAATCGCTCCGGAGAAGAAAAATGGGGAAGAATTAGGGATTAGCGATTAGCGGCGAGTGCCTGTCGAAGGGCAGCAACCATGCTTCGACAAGCTCAGCAACCATGCCTCGATTAGTTTGACAATCGGGAGGCCGTTCTTTCGCTACTTGGTATTTTCTTTATGCAGCTTTCCCTGTATTCAATTCTAAAATTCCTTCAAAACTTAAAGAATGCGAAGCATCTCGCAGCCATCGAGAAAAATGCACTTTGAAAAAGAAATTCACGTTTTGAAGATGAGTTCAGCTTGCAAAAGAAAATGCCCCGTTTGAAAAAAACTCCGCTCTGAACTCTAGTCACTTTTCACTAACGGCTAACTAACGGCTAATCTCTGACAACTAGCCGCTTTAATGCTACCGATTTTTGAAAAGGCATTTTTAGAAGCCGCCTCTACTTTTTCTTCGGGGAATTCCGTTTATAGTCTTCTTTGCGGATATTCAAGCGATCCATGATTTCGCGGAGAACTTTGCGGTCCACTCCCAGAATCGTCGCGGCCAGGGTCAGATTCCCATTCGCGTCGCGGAGCGAAGCGTCGATGACCGCCCGATCCGAAATTTCACGGGATTCTTTCAAAGTGCGCGGCGACTCCTTGACCTTTTCCCGCAAAACATCCAGTTCCAAATCTTTCGGCTGGATGACGCATTTTTCGGCCTGAACAAGGGCTTTTTGAATCCGATTTTCCAACTCCCGCACATTCCCCGGCCAGGAATACGCGAGCAGCGCCTTTTCCGCTGCACGGGAAAAATGGAATTTTCCAAGGCCGTATTCGGAGGCGTAACGCTTGGCAAAATCTTCGGCAAGCAGAAGAACGTCCTGACCGCGTTCCCGGAGCGGCGGCATTTTCAAAGACATCACCTGAATGCGGTAATAGAGGTCTTCCCGAAAGCGGTGTTCCTTCATCGCCAGTTCCAAATCCACGTGCGTTGCCGAAATAATGCGCACGTTGATGGGAATTTCCCGATTGTCCCCCACTCGAGCAATCCGATGCTCCTGCAAAACGCGTAAAAGCTTCACCTGCATGCCCAGCGGAAGATCCCCAATTTCATCGAGAAAAAGAGTCCCTCCGTCCGCTTCTTCAAATACGCCCTTGCGGGTATCAATCGCGCCCGAAAAAGATCCCCTGACATGGCCGAATAGAATGGATTCGATCAGATTTTCAGGAATGGCACCGCAGTTGATAGCGACAAAAGGCTTTTCGGCACGAGGACTCTGACTGTGAATCCAGCGGGCAAGCACTTCCTTTCCGGTTCCCGTTTCGCCGCGGATGATAATGGGAGTCGGCAGCGCAATGAACTTTTCCGCCTGGGAAATCACATCCGACATTCCTTTGGAAACATACACGATGGAGCCTTTCCGAGTCACGCCGCGGAACGCGTCCAAAGTTTCCCTATCGCTTTGGCGATTGTAGGCGGAAAACGCTATTTTTTCCGAAACGGAAACGAACTTGTCGAAAAGTTTCTTCTCCTCTTCACCGAAAGGATCCCGCCGGGCTTCCCGTTGCAAATACAAAAATCCCGAAACCACATCCGCCGAAAGAGTCTGGAACGGCGCCACCATAATGCTAGTCAGCCTGTTCCGCACAATCGATTTGGAAACGTCCCCGGCATCGCAATCCACCTGATTCCAGAGAATCGCCTTTTTTTCTTCTCGGGCTCGGCGAACCGCACTCGACGAAATGGCCACGGACGAAGGATACGCAAAACGGAACGGCTCGTTCGCAAGTTCCGCCGGGATTTCCAAGACCGCCGCATCGGCGCGCAAGGCCTGACACGCCACCCGCGCAATCATCGGCAACAGTTCCTGCGGGGTCGATTCGTCCAAAAGCTGGGAAAGCATATCCAGCAAATCCGACGACATTTTCATCGATTCCTGATTCATCCGTTCTCCTTTAGCGAACTTCGTCGGCGAGAGTGTCGGCATCCGTCAAAATGCCACGGACAGCTTGAGTGTCTCGGGACAAGGACGCCGCCGACTCATCTACAGGCAGCGAACGGGTATTTTCCAACATCGTTTTTCCGACCTGTTCGACATCCGGCAAAGACGTTTTCCCAAAGAATATATATAGGAAGAAAAAAGAACGGCCAGCAATACCGCGAAACCGGCGCAAAGTTTTTTGAGCCGAGCCACCCTTTTGGAACGATTCACCCCGAAACTTTCCCCGTCCGCATTTTGAAACGGATTTTCTTCTGGATGCCGAGCAATGCCCGCTTCCCACTCCCGAATCCGGAGCACCAGTTCGTTTTTCCATGCCGTTTCCTTTGCCCGATTTTCCGACGAGTCATCCAAAGAGAGTTCGCTTTCCGCAATTTCCAGACTTTCGTCGAGTTCTTCCAAATCTTCGAACCGATCCGCAGGAAACCTCCGGAGCGTTCCTTTCCACAGGGGGCGAAATTTTCGGAGCATCTCCGGCGGCAATTTTCCCAAGCTGCACAGACGCATGGAAGCATCGTAAGAATCCACTTGAAACACGGCGTTCTCTACCAGACCCAAGCTTTCGCCCGCAAACAGCGGCTCGCCCGCAATCCAAAAATACAGCAGGGCGCCCAAGCTGAACATTTCGCTTTTTTCCGTCGGTTCCGAACCTTCAAAACGTTCCGGTGCCGCATACCGCGGAGTTCCCAACACGCCGGTTCCCCCATCGACCAGATGCGGATTTCCCTCCCCATCGACCAGCACGTTTTCCGGGCTCAAATCCCCATGGAAAGTTCCCGCGTCCGACAGCGCCAAAAGAGTTCTGCAAATCTGCCGCAGCATTTTTACGGCAACGCGGGGCGGCATGGGAGCAAGCAAAGCGGTCGATACCCCTCTGACATATTCCAAGACGACAAACGGACGACCGTTCAAAATTCCCTTGCCCAAAATGCGGTCAACGCCCGGCGATTCCAGCCCGATCCATTCCGCCATTTCCCCATTTCCCGAAGGACTTTCGCGCGCCCATTTCAAAACGACCGGGTGCGTCCCATCCAGCAAAGCGCGGTAAACGACGGCTTCGCCGCCCTCGCCCATTTTCCGAAAAGCCGAAAGCCTTTTTCCCCAATCAGCGTCCACGAGACTTTCCTTTCCGAAGTTCCATCGCTTTCAAACTGTCTTCCGCCACTTTCATCCAGCGCTGCAAATGACGGTTTTGGGGAAACTGGGCGGCCCCCAGCGACCAGACGTCCCAAGCGTCCTCGACGGACCCGAGTTCCCAATACAGATTTCCCAAGTTGGAATAGGCGGGAGCGAAATCTGGATTTTCGGAAAGGATTCCGGTAAAAATTTTCTGCGCCAAATCGTTTTCCCCCATTTTCTGCAAGACGAGCGCTTTCAAATTCAAACTGAAATAATTGGTGCTGTCCAAGTCCAGGGAACGGTTCAAAATGCCGAGAACCTTTGCCCGGGGATTTTCTTCGACCTTGGCGCGAGCCAAATAAAAAAGGGCGGAAGAGTGCATTTCCCGAGCCAGCGAAGAATCGATTTTGGCAAGAATTGCAAATTCCGAAAGGGTTTTTGTCCAAAGTTCCACAGAATGCTGGCCGATTTTTTCCGCCGATTCCGCTTTGCCGAAACAGGCAAGTGCCATACCATAGCGGGCATTCCTGTCTGCCGGACGCTTGTCCAGGGCAGCCGAAAAAGCTTTCATCGCCCGATCATAATCGCCGACCTGAAGAGCTTCGCTCCCCGACTGTTCCAAGGAATTGCAACCGGCAACCCCGAAGGCGAATCCCAAAAACAGCGCAACGCAAATGATTCTGAAAAAAACTTTTTCCATACAATCTTTCAAATAATATAGAAAGAAGTCGGGAGTGGATTGTTCCGCCACCGCGAGGATGGTTCGAGATGCTCACCAACCGTGGTTCAACGAGTTCGGCTACCGCCAATAGGCAGTAAGCCAAAGATACAATTCATCCGTATATTTGCCGACATCAAAGTAAAAATCGTCGTGCCAAACTCTGAAAAACGGATAGAAAGTGGAGTCGTTCGGAACCGTGATCTTTTCCGTTCTTTCTTGAATGGTTTGGCAGTAGGATTCGCCTTGAACTTTGTAAAAGCAAACTCTAGAACCCACCTCAAAATTGGTAAAGGCGACCGAATCCTGCGATGGCGATGCTTCTCCCAGCCAGTGAGCTAAATCAAAGTCGTAATCCTTGTGCCTTTTCTTCTTATCCAAAAGGGAAAAGCGGACATGCCCATCTGTCACGGGAAAATTCCATGACGGCAACGTGTCCCCACTATCAATAAATCGGTCGGATTCCGCAACAAGGGTATCGTTTCCGGCGATGAATGTATAATGGAATCCATATTTGTATTCGCTTTTGGGTGAAGGAGTTCCCTTAACGCGTACGCTGGAACGACACGACATGTCCCGTTCGCAATGAACGGCAAGATAAACAAATAAATAAGAGCCGTGGGTTTTTGCCTTCTCCACTTCTTGGGAGTTATCAGAAGAGAAAATATCCGACAGATCGGAGCAACCTAAAAATATCAGGCTGAAAAGGCAAAGGATTCTATAACGCGTCATAGTAAATCCACTTAAAAGTAAAGGTGTCTTCTCCCATCTTGTCTTCTTCATCAAAATCATAGCGAATCTCATAAGATAAACGGCCCAACGCGGCTATTTCCAAAGTAATGGTTTGCGGGTCTTTAGATGTTTTGTATTTTCTGCATTCTTTACTAAAATCATTAAAATTATCAACGCCATTATAGCATGAACCGGAATACACGACATAAAAATTCCCTTCGGGAAGGAATATGTCGATGGAATCGCCACGAATTTCGCAAGGTTTCGGATTATTGATATGGGGAAGTATGGGGGCAAAATCCAGATCATAAGATTTGATTACTCCAATCGAGTCCTTCAGGGAGAATTTAAGGTGCTGCGTAGAATCGATAGAATGGAGCAAATCTACAAAGGTTGAATCTATTTTATATCCGAATCCAACTGACGTTCCTACATGCAACGAATCTACACCTGCTGCATTGGATTCTAAGGCATAGTGGCCAGAAGTAATTTTACACCAACAACATTTCGAGCTACAATAGGAGCAATGTTGAACACTTTCTTCGGATTGCAAATAGGCATAAGCTGATGCTAAAGAACCATCTATCCACACAAAATCAAAACCCAATGGCTTATGCACTGTTGTCTTTAATGAGTACGTCTCTTCACAACCCTCGTCCCCGTTAAAAGCGAGTCCGCACCCCAATAACAGCAAAGAAATAAAAAATGGGAAAACTTTAACCATGCTCACCTCGAAAGTAGAATGCGTAGTGCAGGCAAATCGGGAGTTTTATATTTGCCACTTAGGGTCGATCCATCCAAATTCCTGATTACATACCCTGTCCGTGAAACCGTTACGCCGACAATATCCGTTTCCATGGAATTTTCATTTTTTGTCAATTTCCCGTCGAGAACCCAATCCGCAGTTACCGAAAATAAAAAAGCCAAAATGAGACGAATTTTACCCATAGGGACATCCTTCTTCATTACATAGTTTTCCCGGAATTCCTGAACCCAACGGGGAAGGTCTTCTGGAAGATCGACTTGCAGAAAGTCGTTGGAGATGACTTGAAAAGTTCGGTTCCCTGTGGTTGTTTTATCCGAGAAGGCGGTAGCGCGGTTCGCCCATTCTTTGTCGCGGATGTCTGCATTATAGGGATTGATGCCGAGAGCATCTGCATAGTTTGCAAGCCTCTGCCGGATGCCCTGGACGATTTTTCGGGAGCGGCATATTCCTCTCGAGTCATTGATAGTAGCGAAAGCACCCGGCGAGGCGCAATCCTTTTTTTGCAGATAGGACTGCCTGCCCGCTTGCGCTCCTTGTGCAGGCTGTTGTTTTTACGTCATTGCGAACCCCGCAGGGGTGAAGCAATCCTTTTTTTTTTGCAGACTAGATTGCCACGCCGCTATCGCGACTCGCAATGACGAGGTGCCAGCCAAGGATTGCCATGGAGCTTTGCTCCTCGCAATGACGAGATGCCCATATGAATTGCTATGGCTTTGCACAATTCGCCTAAAGGAAGCAGAGCTTCCAAGGCTCATGGGTCGCTGGCGTTCCTCGCTGGGACGGATTGCATCCCCAAAAACTTGCCAAAATAAATAGCAAAGAATATATTTTAGATAAGCGAGATACCTCCGCCGGATCTACGCGACAAATAATCCAGGAGTGCCTATGCCATTTACATCCGACCGTCTCTTAGACAAAGCCCATCTGGACTCCATCCAGGCAAATTTGAACCAAAATTCAACGGACTTTCTCGACGTGAACGAGCTAAATGCCCTGAAAAACTGTGCAGACTACGCCACCATCCAGTTTGTTCGGGGAAATTTACCAGCAACGGACTTTCCAGAAAGAGTCCTGGATTTTTTGGAAAAGGCGAAAAGAAACGAAACTCCCCAAACTTTTGAAGAGGTGCGGAATATCTCAGAGTGCCTCGCTCTTTTCGAGAAAAATCCCATTTTGAACGATGTGAAGCGGGAAATCGTCCAGGGCATCCGGCAGAGGCTTGCAAACTATGCAGATGCTCTCGGCATCAATCCCTATAATGCAGACATCCGCGACAAAGAATGGGCGAACCGCACTATCGCTTTTTCGGGAAAAACAGTTACAGGCAATCGAACTTTTCAAGTCATTCCCAACGACTTTCTGCAAGTCGATCTTCCAGAAGACCTTCCCCGTCGAGTTCAGGAATTCCGGGAAAACTACGACTTCATCCTAAGTCCGCTTTTGAAGCCGTTCCAATTAGGCACCAACGAAATCACCGCTGCAGCCATTGCAGACCAGGTTCTGCGAAATAAGAATTTTGGCAACCGGCAAAATATGGCAAACTTCCTTTTGGAAAAGGCCCGTCGCTATTCGAAAAGCAAGTTCTTTGCCGAAAAAAATGCTTCGGATGACGTCATCTACACCCTCTACGACAATTACAACGCGCGGATGGTGAACGAATTCGGTGTCCTCGCCAGCAAAATTCTGCAACAAATCCGGATGGACGCTTTGAATAGGAAGCTACAGGGCATTGTCGAAAAAATGCAAGAAGCGGGGCAAATTACCCCAAATAAGTCCCTGTTGCGTTTGACAGAGGAAGACCGGCTTGCGCTTTTTAATGAACTTGCGGCCATATATAAGGCAAAACGCGCGGATGCGACGTGGCTCTACGAGATGAAAGATGTCCCGACCTATCTGAACATATTTGCCACGGATCCCTCCCAAAAAGCCCCTGACGGCTACACGGTTCAAAAGGACGATGGTTATGAAGTAGGCATAAACTATCATTTACTCTCCCCCCAAGGTCCCTTCGTTTCGGACAGAATGAAGTCCGATCTTTTGCACGAATTCCGCCATGTATGGCAAAGGAACAATCCGGAGTGGAGTTCCCTCTACCATAGCGGTCCAAACAAGGAACATAATATTGACGTTGAATTTGACGCTTATGTGCAGCAGATGCATTTTGATGATTTGCTGGGCATTCCGGCGTCTGGACGCCCCATTGATGCGTTTCGGAAATTTTTTAAAACAATAGATGAGGATGATTGCATGAATCTGCCACAAAAGAATCGTGCAAAGGCAAGAAGAATTTTTTCTATTTATGAAGACGATGATAAAGGATCTAATTACTTTCTTCCTCCATTGGACTATTACGAAAGGAAACTTTCCCAATGAATCACCTCTTTCAATGTTCCATTTTCCTCTTTGCCCTGCTCACCCTGTTGGCAAATTCCCTGTTTGCTATTGATCTAGAAAATTGCAAAGATTGCGTAATCAACATTGCACTCGAAGACTATCCCGACAAAGAGGATATACAGGATTCCAATTTCAAACAGCATTATTCGATGCCCTGTTTTGACATTCTGGAATACAAGGGGTACAACTGGGCGCTTATTGTTACTGTAACGTATGCTTTGGACAATTTCTTCTTTGAAAAAAAATCACATCGATTAAGCGGTCTCGCCGGACGGTACAAGCTGCAAGACTCGACTCTTTACCTGACGGAGCTGGACATCTGTTTCGATTCCCAAGACGATGGTTTTTATCCGGACGGGAAATTCCATACAAAGGTTCCCTTGGACCTGTTGTTTCCCGGAGCGAAAGACAGCATCGTGGCGTCTTTTGTCACAGATTATATGAAATACATCTGTTTGGATTGCCAAACAAATGGAGACAGCAAGAACCTCGTGAATATGGAAATCTCTTTCAAACGCGGGAAAATCTCACACAAGGCATTCGTTTCGAATTCACCGATAAATCCCATCACAAAGGAGTATTTTCCATTGTGCGTAGGCTCTTTTAATGGAAAGTTCTGGTACTTGGACAATAAAAAAGAATACGATCTCCTACAGGAAGATTTCTATCGTCATGCAAAAAAATGGGACCATTTTTACAAGTATCCGCTGGACACCATCCAG
This sequence comes from Fibrobacter sp. UWS1, assembly GCF_002300445.1. Lineage (NCBI taxonomy): Bacteria > Pseudomonadati > Fibrobacterota > Fibrobacteria > Fibrobacterales > Fibrobacteraceae > Fibrobacter > Fibrobacter sp. UWS1. Next base: position 533,858 of record NZ_NSGW01000002.1, on the reverse strand, counting down.
TTCAAGGATTTGATCGATTCCCTTTCGCCCTATTACCAGAAGCATCGGCGGAACTATCTGGATTCCCTTGCAAAGGAAAAGGAGAAGCAGTCTTCAGAAAAAAAGAAGGATGGCCAGTAGTGTGCATCGCCGACCCGTTTTTAGAATTGCTTTTCTCCTTTCGTAAATGATTCCATTTGAAGGTTTTCCCAATGAATCACCTCTTTCAATGTTCCATTTTCCTTTTTGCCCTGTTCGCCCTATCGGCAAATTCCCTGTTTGCTATTGATCTAGAAAATTGCAAAGATTGCGTAATCAACATTGCACTCGAAGACTATCCCGACAAAGAGGATATACAGGATTCCAATTTCAAACAGCATTATTCGATGCCCTGTTTTGACATTCTGGAATACAAGGGGTACAACTGGGCGCTTATTGTTACTGTAACGTATGCTTTGGACAATTTCTTCTTTGAAAAAAAATCACATCGATTAAGCGGTCTCGCCGGACGGTACAAGCTGCAAGACTCGACTCTTTACCTGACGGAGCTGGACATCTGTTTCGATTCCCAAGCCGATGGTTTTTATCCGGACGGGAAATTCCATACAAAGGTTCCCTTGGACCTGTTGTTTCCCGGAGCGAAGGACAGCATCGTGGCGTCTTTTGTCACAGATTATATGAAATACATCTGTTTGGATTGCCAAACAAATGGAGACAGCAAGAACCTCGTGAATATGGAAATCTCTTTCAAACGCGGGAAAATCTCACACAAGGCATTCGTTTCGAATTCACCGATAAATCCCATCACAAAGGAGTATTTTCCATTGTGCGTAGGCTCTTTTAATGGAAAGTTCTGGTACTTGGACAATAAAAAAGAATACGATCTCCTACAGGAAGATTTCTATCGTCATGCAAAAAAATGGGACCATTTTTACAAGTATCCGCTGGACACCCTCCAGTTCAAGGATTTGATCGATTCCCTTTCGCCCTATTACCAGAAGCACCGGCGGAACTATCTGGATTCCCTTGCAAAGGAAAAAGAGAAGCTGTCTTCAGAAAAAAGGAAGGATGGCCAGTAGTGTGCATCGCCGACCCGTTTTTAGAATTGCTTTTCTCCTTTCGTAAATGATTCCATTTGAAGGTTTTCCCAATGAATCACCTCTTTCAATGTTCCATTTTCATCGTCGCCCTGCTCACCCTATCGGCAAATTCCCTGTTTGCGTCTTCCTCTCCAGAAGAACCATTTTACCCATCCGAAGAAGATGTACAGGATTTCAACTTCAAGCGACATTATTTGTCTCCTTGTGAAGATATTCTAGAATACGGAGGCTATGAGTGGAAGGGATTGTTTTCTCCTATTCTAGAGGATTTTTTCCGAGAGAAATCCTCGCGGCCATTAAGCGGCATCGCCGGGCGATACAAGCTTCAAGACTCGACTCTTTACCTGACGGGTCTTGACATCTGCTTTTATGCACAAGTAGATGACGATAATCCGGCAAAAAAACATCGGACCAAAGTTCCCCTGAAAATTCTATTTCCCGGAGCAAAAAAACAAGTTGCGGCTTCTTTTTTCTCGGATTTTACGATTTTCTCTTGTTTGAATTGCCAAACGGATAAAAATGAAACCATTCACATCAATATGTACGCCAGCTTTCTTCGCGGAAAAATCAGTCACATGATGTTCAAAGCACATTCTCCGCTAAATCCTATGACAAAGACGCCTTTTATAGAAAGGGAGAAGGCTCTAACTGGATACAGGCAATCACTAAAAATTCCTAATTTTCCGTATTTACAAACAAACTAACTTTTTCTATATTGAGGGCATAACCAAGAGGATGCCCTTATGGATAACCAGCTCAGCTTCTTTGACCTTACGGACCGTTATTCGCAGCTTTCAAAGAAGGGCGATCCGTTGGAGAGACTTGACGAGGTTATCGACTGGAAAGAATTTGACGACATTCTCGCCTACGTGAAGAAAAAAGGCCGCGAGGCACGCGAGTGCCACAGCAACGCCGGGCGCAAGAGCTTCGGTTCGCGCACGATGCTCAAGGTGCTGGTACTCAAGCATCTCTACAACCTTTCCTTCGAACAGGTGGAATACCAGCTGAAGGACAGACTTTCCTTCATGCGCTTTGTCGGCGTGGGCCTGAACGGTACCGTACCCGACGAGAACACCGTACGCAACTATTTCGAGCAATACAAGGAAACCGGCGCCTGGGACAAGTTGATAAGGACGTTCGACAAGATACTGGAGAAGGCCGGCTACAAGGCCCAGGAAGGCTCCATCGTTGACGCCTCCATCGTGGAGGCCCCGCGCCAGCGCAATACCCCCGAAGAAAACAGGACAATCAAGGAGGGGAATATCCCCGAGGAATGGGAAAAGGTCCCGAACAAACTGAGGCAGAAGGATACCGACGCCCGCTGGGTGCAGAAACGTGGGCAGAACTACTTCGGCTACAAGCTCCACACACTGGTGGACGTGAAGCACAAGTTCGTGAGGAAGGCGATGGTCACCGACGCCAGCGTGCACGACAGCAACGTGTACGGCAAGCTTACCAAGGGCGACAAGAACGACGTGAAGCGAGTCCATGCGGACAGCGGTTATCTGAACAGCAAGGACGCCTTGCCGCAGACTTACGAGGAGGTCGTCTGCGAGAAGGGCTACCGCAACCATCCGCTCACCGATGAACAGAAGAGGAACAACCGGAAGAAGTCGCACATCCGCGCCCGGGTCGAGCATGTTTACGGGTTCATATTCGGAAGCATGGGACTGTTCATACGGACTATCGGCATGGCCAGGGCGAAGGCTACAATCATGGGGAGCGTGTTCGTGTACAACATATCGAGATTCGCCACCCTCGTAAAGGGGCCGAAACGACCACGGGAGAAGTGCGCCCAGCCCGCATAGCGGGCGCCCTCCGGGGCATACTCCGGGCGGAAACGCCCGGGAACCGGAGCCGAAAAGGCCCATCAAACGGCTAAATTACGAATAAATCGACATTAAAATGCCGGAATGACGGCGTTCTATGCTATTTTTAGTGGTTGCCTACATTTGGATTCAAAACTCGAAAGAAGAAATTCTTGCTGTAGATGATTTGCATCGCATAGGTCCGAAAAATCTTCCCGAGCAATTGGATATCCTCCAATTCAATGACCTGATCGATTCCCTTTCGCCCTATTACCAGATGCACCTGCAAAACTATATGGATTACCTTGAGAAGACACTAGAGAAACTGGATTCTTTGTCTATTTTGGCGTCAGAACACCGCTATAAGGAACTTGAACGATTTTTTGCAGAGAATCAAGCAGAAAATGCCAGAAATACATATAAAAAAGCACGAAGACTCTACGAGTCTTATAAATATAGCGGCAAACATTCTAGTTACATCAAACCGACTTTGGAACAAGACTAAAGGAAATTTTCCAAATGAAGCCTTCCTTGCGCAACCCCATTTTCCTCATCGCCCTGCTCGCCCTATCGGCAAATTCCCTGTTGGCAACCAGCCAGGATTCTGTGCAGGTTATTGGTTGGGAAGGGTGTAAAAATAACCCAAGTTGCCTCGCTAATTGGTCCGACCCCGAATATCCTGACCAAGAGGATGTACAGGATTCCAACTTCAAACAACATTATTCGTTTCCCTGTAGAGATATTCTGGAATACGGAGGTCATCATTGGGAACTTGTCGCACTAACGAATGCGTTAGAAAAGGCGGATTTTCGTCGCTAACGCGACTTAGGTTTGTAGTTTAACTTGCGTATAAATATACTCTAAAGGGGTCATAAAGTCAAGCCTTTTTCGAGGCCTGTTGTTCAGTTTATCCTGTATCCAGCGAACTTTCCGGGGAGAGATTCCCTTGAACGACTCCTTCTTGGGAAGATATTGGCGTATTAGACCGTTCATGTTCTCGTTGGCACCGCGCTCCCAGGAGTGGTACGGGTTCGCAAAGTAGTAATCCGCCTTCATAGCTTTCGCTATTTCTGCGTGACAGGCGAACTCCTTCCCGTTGTCCGAAGTGATTGTGAGAATCTTGACTTCGAACGTTTTCTCAAAGTCCTTCAGCGCCCTCACAAGCGTTCTCTTCAGGTCTTTCGCGTTCTTCGTCGGAAGATACCTTATCAGGCTGTAATTCGTCATCCTGTCGTTGATCGTGAGCAGGTTCGCGTCATGGTCCGCGCTGTTTATCAGGTCTATCTCGATGTCGCCTACGCGTGATTTCTCGTCCACGATTGCCGGACGTTCCTCGATGGGCACGCGGCCTACAATCTGGCCTCTCTTGTCCTTCTTCTCCCCGCGCTTACGGTATGGTTTCTTGCCGTGCCGCAAGTGCTTCTTCAGGTCCTCGTCCTTGTTCACATGCCTGTATATCGTGGCGACGCTAGGGACACCCATCCCATCGAGTTTCGCGCGTCCGTTCACCTGTTCGGGAGAGTAGTCTTCCTTGATTTTCCCGTCCACGATTTTCCAGTCGTCCTCGTCGTAGTCGTAATGCAGGTGACTTGTCGCGGCAAGGAGGTCTGCCCGTTCCTGCGACTTGACCGGGTCGTAATGCTGGCGGCCGCCGCCCCTGTTTAGTTCCCTGTAGATTGTGGATTTGTGGACCTTCAGCTGCAAGGCTATGTTTTTCGGGGGGATCTTTGCCGCATTGAGCGCTCGTATTTCGTATCTTTGTGCTTGGTTGAGACTCACCGCCATGTCCTTTTTTGGTAGAATCGGCAAGGTAGAAAAGTTTCGGCCAGGTTCCCCAGGGGCTAGCCCTAGGGAACTTTTTTTCTTCCCGATTCAACCTATATCAGTCGCATTGACGGTGAAAATTCGCGAAATATTTTCCGAGAAAAAAATCGGCTCCTTTAAGCGGTCTCGCCGGACGATACAGGCTTCAAGACTCGACCCTTTTCCTGACAGGACTCGACATCTGCTTCCTTTTCCAAGACGACGACTGGTATTCAATCAAAAGATTTCGTACGAAAATTCCCTTGGATTTGTTGTTTCCCGGAGCAAAAGACAGCATCGCGGCTTCCTTTGTTACGGATTATATAGGTTATCGGTGTTTGGACTGCCAAACAGATGAAAACGATACAAGCTATCTGAGTATGGGAATTACTTTCGATTGCGGGAAAGTTTCTCACATGGCGTTTCATTCAAATTCACCGATAAATCCCGTTACCAAGAAATATTTCCCTTTCTGTAAAGGGAATTCTGACGGGGAAATTTGGTATTTGGATAACCCAAAAGAACATGATATCATAGACAAAGACGTAATTCGTCTGTGGAAAAAATGGGAAGGTTATTATTTTGACACTTATCCTCTCGACACCCTACAATTCAAGGACCTGCTCGATTCCCTTTCGCCCTATTACCAGAAGCACCGGCGGAACTATCTGGATTCCCTTGCAAAGGAAAAGGAGAAGCAGTCTTCAGAAAAAAAGAAGGATGGCCAGTAGTGAAAAAACCGTCATTGCGAGGAATGAACGTAGTGAATGACGCGGCAATCTCGCCGGCTAAACAGATGGCTTCTCCCCATAGAGGCCAACTCCACTAAATCGGCAACTGTCATATAACTTCGTTCGCTATGACGGCTATCCAAAGAATTGTCGCCATAATTTTCCCCTCGGGACACGATTACGAATGGAAATTTTCCATTTTGCAAAAAACGGAAAATAATATATTTGTTCCCGGAACCCTTTCAATGGAGTTTAAAATGTCCAAGGTATTGATTATCGGCGCCGGAGGCGTTTCCAATGTCGTCGTCCGTAAATGCGCGCAAAATTCCGCCGTCTATTCCGAAATCCTTCTCGCCAGCAGGACGAAATCCAAATGCGACGCCATCGCCCAGGATATTAAAAACATACCCGTCCACACGGCAAAAGTCGATGCGGACAACGCCGCAGAAGTCGCCGCCCTCATCCGGGATTTCCATCCGGAACTCGTGCTGAACGTCGCGCTTCCCTATCAGGATTTGCCCATTATGGACGCTTGCCTTGCCGAGGGCGTCAATTACCTCGACGCGGCCAACTACGAACCCAAAGACAAAGCGCACTTTGAATACTCCTGGCAATGGGCCTATCACGACCGATTCAAGGAAGCCGGGATCATGGCGCTTCTCGGTTCGGGCTTCGACCCCGGCGTTACCAACGTCTATACCGCCTACGCCAAAAAGCACCACTTCGACACCATAGACACCCTCGACATTGTGGATTGCAATGCGGGCAATCACGGTCAAGCTTTTGCGACCAATTTCAACCCGGAAATCAACATCCGCGAAATCACCCAGAACGGCAAATTCTACAAAGACGGCGGCTTCCACGAAATTCCGCCCATGTCCGAGCATAAAAGCGTCGATTATCCGCAAGTCGGCCCGCGCGAAAGCTATTTGCTCTGGCACGAAGAGCTGGAATCCCTGGTAAAGCACATTCCCGAAATCAAGCAGGCGCGCTTCTGGATGACCTTCGGGCAGGAATACCTGACGCACCTCCGGGTACTCGAAGACGTCGGCATGACCCGCATCGATCCGGTCGAATTTCAGGGACACAAGATTATCCCGCTGGAATTTCTGAAAGCGCTGCTCCCGGAACCGGGAACTCTCGGACAGAACTACACGGGAAAAACCTGCATTGGCTGCCAGCTCACCGGAACCAAGGACGGCAAGCCGCAAACGTACTTCATTTACAACGTCTGCGACCATGCGGAATGTTTTAAAGAAGTCAAAGCCCAGGCGGTCAGCTACACGACAGGCGTTCCCGTTATGCTCGGCGGCGCCATGATGCTTTCCGGCAAGTGGAGCGGCAAGGGCGTTTTCAATATGGAACAATTCGACCCGGATCCGTTTATGGAAGAAATCGGCAAATGGGGACTCCCGTGGAACGAGGCATTCGGAAGCAAGCTGGTTTGACAATACCCGGGTAGATTCCGGTAAATGCGATTTCCTTTGTCCCTACGGACAAAGGATTTTTTTTTCAGACAGGATTCCACATTCTCCCCGAGCCGGGTACGCCCCGTTTCCAAAAAAGAAAGGAGAAAAACGAAAAAGGTCCCGGAATCCAGGACCTTTTTTGCGAGGAGAGAGAGGGATTCGAACCCTCGGACCCCGAAAAGGAGTCTACGGTTTTCGAGACCGTCTCGATCGACCAACTCCGACATCTCTCCGTTGGTAGAACCAAATTTACAAAAATTTTTAAAAATTCCTAGGGGCTTACAAAAAAAGCCATCTATTTCTATATTGCTCCCCCGATGACACAAATTGAAAATCCCAATAATCTCCCCGGTCAAGAAGTCCTTGATCCAAACAGCACAGCCATTCAACAAGAAAATTCGGATTCCAGCGAAAAAAGCCTGAAATTCAGCGATTTAGGACTCTCCGCCGAAGTATTGGAAGGGGTTCAAAAGGCGGGGTACGAAACGCCTTCGCCTATTCAAGCCAAAGCGATTCCCATTTTCCTCTCCGGAAAAAATCTTTTGGGAACCGCGCAGACGGGAACCGGCAAAACCGCCGCTTTCACCCTCCCGCTCCTTTCCCGCATCGCCTTTAAAAAGAACGAAACTTCCATGCTCGTTCTTTCGCCGACCCGCGAACTGGCCATCCAAGTCGCCGAAGCCATCCAGCATTTTGCCGTTGCAATGCCTCAAGTGCACATTGTCCCCGTTTATGGCGGGCAAGACATCGGCATCCAGCTCCGCGCCCTGAAAAGGACTCCGCAAATTGTCGTTGCGACTCCCGGCCGCCTTATCGACCATCTGAAGCGCAAGACCATCAGCCTGGAAAATGTGCAGGCCGTCGTTCTGGACGAAGCCGACGAAATGCTCGACATGGGATTTATGGACGAAGTGGAAGAAATCCTATCCAAAATCCCCGCCGAAGCGCAGCGCGGACTTTTTAGCGCGACCATGCCGGCAAATGTCAAAAAAATTATCGAACGTTACCTCGGCAAATACGAAGAGGCGTGCATCGAAGCCAAGACGGCAACCGTAGATAAAGTGCGCCAACGCTACCTGACCATCCGCTCCGAGCAGAAAATGGAAGCACTGACCCGCGTTCTCGAGGGCGAAACCTATGACGGTGTGATTATTTTCGTTCGCACCAAGCAATCGACTGCCGAAGTCGCCGAACGTCTGGAAGCCCGCGGATTCAATGCCGCCCCGCTCAGCGGAGATCTGGCGCAGACCCTCCGGGAAAGAACGATCAACCGCTTGAAAGAAGGCAAAATCGATATTGTCGTCGCGACAGACGTGGCCGCCCGAGGGCTGGACGTGGAACGCATTTCCCATGTCATCAACTACGACATCCCCTACGATACGGAATCTTACGTCCACCGGATTGGTAGAACCGCCCGCGCCGGACGCGAAGGCAATGCCATTCTTTTCATCACTCCGCGCGAAAGACGTCTGCTCAAAATGATCGAAAAGGCGACGCGCAAGGCTATCGACCCGATGGAAGTTCCGACCGGAGAACAGATTAGCGAACACCGCGTAAACGCTTTCAAGCAAAAAGTGTTCGACACCATCGATGCGGGAAATCTGGAAGAATTCCGCAACCTGATTGAAAAGCTGGTAGAAGAAAAGGGCATCCCCGCACTCGAAATCGCCGCAGCGGTCACCAAGCTGGCTCAGGCCGGGCAACCCATTTTCCCCACCGATCTTCCCGACATCAAATCGGTTCCCCTCCGCGAAGAACGCAAAAAAGCGCGCGAAGACAAATTCGGGAACGGCCCCAAAGAAGACAGAGCCGAACGAGGCCGCCGAGAGGAAAACGAAAACGGCGTCGAAGCCGGATTTGAACGCTACTACTTGGGAGTGGGAAAAAGGGATCACGTTTCCCCGCGGGATATTGTCGGGGCGATTGCCGGCGAATCGGGAATGGAATCTTCGGAAATCGGACGTATCAAGCTGTTCGACCGCTTCAGTACCGTGGAACTGCCCGAAGGCCTTGCTCCGGAAATCAAGCTCATTCTCGAAGAAATGACTATCCGCGGCTACCCGACAAAATTCCGACTGATGACGGACGACAAGCCGTTTCCCAAAGAGCGCCCTTCTTTTGGCGAAAAGCGCCATCGGGATTCCATCAGCCGCAAGGAACGCCGACACGGAAAGCGGGATTCCCACGACAGGCCTTTCCGCGAACGCGACGACAGGCCATTCCGCAAAACCAGAAGATTCGGCAGGCACTAAAGCAAAAGGCAAAAGGAAATTCCTTTTGCCTTTCTTTTTGAATGTCCTTTTTTAACAGCGAGCTTTCTGTTCCAGATACAAGTTGACAAGAGCTATCGCCGCCATACTCTCGACGATGACCGGAGCACGAATCGCCACGCAAGGATCGTGCCGTCCGCGCGCCGAGAGAACGCCGTTCTGTTTGTCCCTGCCCGCCGTTTCTTGCGGTTGCAAAATCGTCGCCGTCGGCTTGAACGCCAAACGACAGCGAATCGTTTCCCCGTTCGTAATCCCGCCAAGAACGCCGCCTGCATGATTTGTAAGCGTATGGAATTTTCCATTTTCAAAGCGAATCGTATCGTTGTGCTCCGAACCTTTCATTCTCGCCGCCCGAAATCCCTCGCCGATTTCAAAGCCCTTGACCGCCGGAATGCTGAGCATCGCCCCGGCAAGAACCGCCTGCACTTTATCGAACACGGGTTCCCCGAGAGCCACCGGCGGTTTCCGAATTTCCAAGGCCAAGACCGCGCCGACGGAATCCTTCGCCAGTTTCGCTTCGCGAATGCGCGCCTCCATTTTTGCGCTCGCTTCCGGATCCGGGCAGCGAACCGGAGAAGCTTCTATGGCTTCTGCCGTCACTTGCGAAGAATCCACATGGGAATCCACCTCGCCCACGGACTCCACCCAGCTCAAAATCTCCGTTCCGCAGGCGGTTTTCAAAATCTTGTTCGCCACGGTGCCCGCCGCAACCCGAGCGAGGGTTTCCCGTGCCGACGCACGCCCGCCCCCCCGATAATCGCGAAAGCCGTATTTTAAATCATAAGTCAAATCGGCGTGACCGGGACGATACCAGTTCGCCATTTCGGAATAATCGCCCGAATGCTGGTTCTGATTCCAGACCGCGAGACAAATGGGAGTTCCCGTCGTCTTGCCTTCAAAAATGCCCGAAAGGATGCGCACCGAATCCGCTTCGTTTCGAGGAGTCACCAGCGCATTTTGCCCAGGACGCCGCCTGTCCATGGCCGCCTGGATTTCTGCCGCATCAAGAGGAATTCCAGCTGGGCAGCCGTCGATCACCGCCCCGACAGCTTCGCCATGGGATTCCCCCCACGTCGAAACCGAAAACAACTTTCCGTAAATACTAGACATAGATGCGCCAAATATAGCAATGCTGCCGCCGCAAAAAGAACGCCGAAATCGCCAATCTCTCCGCCTTGATAAATGAATTTTCTTTTAATTGCGTTGTAAAAAGCGAGCCAGGCCCATTTTATCCGGATTTTCCCTTTTTTTTGATTTTCTTCAACTTCCATTTTAACATTTGTTTGCTATGTTTTACAAGTGTGGTTTATCCATCGAGTGATAATGAAAAAGATAACCTTCTTTGTTTTAGCATTTCTATCGGTCCAGCTCTGGGCTCAAACGTCAGCAGGTTTTGCCGGCATCGTTTTTGGCTTGGATCGGGAGCGGGTCATCGAAGAAATCATGAAACTGGGCTACGACCCGCTAGGCTCGTCGGACGGAGCAGACCGGGTGGTCATCCCCGTCTATATGATGGACGAACTGCCTGTTCAGGTTGATTTTCTCTTCAACAAAAACGATCACTTCTACGCATTTGAAGTCCGCACGGGACGCATGGAAGTCGATCGGCTTCCCAAAGTTTTCGAAGCGTTGGAATATATGTCGGATAAATTCGCAGACAGGTACGGCAAAAAAATCCGCACGACGGAACTGCAAGAAGCCGACATCAAGCCCAGCGTCCACAACCTCTACAAGCAATGGACAAACCACAAGACGCTCAATATCTATACGGCGATTATTTACAAGGACGGGCGCTACTATACGGTCGGTTCCGTCACCAGCCGCAAATTCGCCAAAGAGCCGTCCGCATCCAAAAAAGCAAAGAAGCACGACTTCTCCGATATGATGCCAAATTAAGAGGCATTTCCGAATTCAGGGACTTCCCGCTTTTTCTTTCAGCCTTTCTTTTTCACGCTCTTCCTTGCGAAGGGCGTTCGCTTTTTCCACTTCGGCAAGTTCTTCCCGAGTCCACGGAAGCCGAGGCAAGGTCTGCGCAAATCCGGCGAGATCCACCATATCGGCAAGCGGAATCTCATCGATGTACGGCAGCATTCCCCGAATGGAATCCCCAAAGTTCATCATAAACCAAAACGTGGGGGCCTCGTCATGAGCCGTCGTTCCGATGTAATGCGGACGCCTCATATCTCCGGACAAATTCATCCGGCGACCGTCGTCTCCGTGGCAAGGTCGGCAGTTGCGCATGAACAATTTTTCGCCCCGCGCCAAATCCGCCCCCAGAATCATCCCGTTGGAATCCAATAAATTGTAAACAAGGTAAGCCATCCGGCGATCTTCAACGGTCAGCGTATCGCCGCGGGACCCCGGCTCCGGCAAAGAGGAATCTCCAAAACAGACATCCATCCACAGAGCCACCGCGTAAACGGCTGGCAGAGCGCAAAGTATTCTTCCCAACGTTCTCCGTTTCATAGCTTCAACATAGCTAATTTGAGGAATCATACACAAACCACCAACAGATACTCGCAATTAAATTTTTCCAAGCGTGTACTTTCTTTTCGCAAGGTGAACTCAGTTATTAGTTCCAACTTCCAACTCCCAACCGCTTGTCGAACTAGCCGAAGGGTGGTCCCTGCCCTTCGATAAACTCAGGAACCGCCTGCCGAAGGGCACTCATCACTGGAGCATTGGAAACTCCGCTTCCTTTAGACTTATGTTCCCTTTTTTTCCAAAACGCATTTTATATTTTTTAGAAAATTCTTTCTTTATTTTCCATGCCATTTTCTGAAGTCACTTTCCACGGACGATGGTTGCTAGAACCGTCCGCGGCGCGAGCCAGCGCCCCCGCCACCTCTTTCAGCTTTGCTTTTGAAGGCCGCTCTTTGGCTGTAGAACTCGAAGGGGAAGCGCGATTCCGCATCGAAATCGACGGAGTCGAAACCGGCGAACTCCGAACCCGAGAAAGAAATCTGTATGTCGTCGCCCAAAATCTGGAAGCGGGACTTCATCAAGCGAGCATCGTCAAAAAGACCGAAACCGAACTAGGCTGCATTTCCCTGTTTCGCATCCAACCGGAACCCGTCCCCCGGTCCCCGTCCGAACCGAATTCACGCTCCCGACTTGAATTTATCGGCGATTCATATACCGTAGGCTTTGGCAATATGGCGCGCGATCCCATTACAGGAACGGCCTTTACGACAACGGACGCCACCCGCAGCTACGGAGCGCTGACCGCCCAAAAGCTCGGAGCCAATTTTCAAATCAACGCCTACAGCGGGCGCGGTCTCGTACAGAATTATATGGGAATCGCTCCCCGTTGGAACATCCCCAGACTCTACGAATACGCTCTTGGCGGCGAAGCGATGCTGGGCAATTCTCCTCCTTGGGATTTTTCCCGCTTTTCGCCAGACGTCGTCTGCCTGTTCATTGGCATCAACGACTGGCAAGGAGAATGCTGCCATCCCAATCCCCAGCTTTTCGATACGGCCTACGCCGACTTTCTGAACATTCTCCGCACGCATTACGAGTCGCCGCAATTCGTCCTGCTTTCTACCGACATCTATCCGCAAAATTGCCTATCGGAACGGGTGGAAAGCGTTTGCGCCCGGGAAATTTCCAAAGGCAATCGAGACGTCCGCCACCTGTATTTAGAAACTCCGCGCAACGCCGGCCTGGATTTTCACCCCCATTTTGCCCGCCACGAGCAAATGGCCAAGGCATTGTTTCAGGAAATTCAAAGTTTTTCCCGCAAAAAAATTGTATTATAATGTATTTTATTACAAGGTATGAAGAGTTTCTGGCATAAATTGATGTCCATTTTCCGTCTGAACCTGATGATTGCGTTCCTGCTCTCAGTGACAGTCATCGCTTTCTTCGGGTATCAGTACGGCATGGACGACATCTACACGATTTCTCCGTCGAGTTATCCTTATATTATAGCGCAAACCGATTCGGTCGATGGCGGGTCTTCCATTTTGGAAATCTCGCGCACGGATTCGTCCATCATCATGGACTACGAACTTCGTGAAGGCTATCCCTATCCTTACGTCAATCTGCAAATCTATCTGGGAGACGGCAAAAGCCGGGGCAAGGATCTTTCCCATTACGACAGCATCTATGTCTGGATAAAGCCCCGTGGCGAAGGCTCCGTCCGCCTCTATCTGCGAGCCTGGGACGATTCCATTTCCAAACCGGGAGAGCAATCCACTCTCAAGTTCAACGAGATCGAATTTTTCCCGTTGGAAGAAACCAGTCCGGCGGTCTTTGTCCCTCAGGAATTCCGGGTCGCCGGTTGGTGGGTTTCGCAAAACAATGTCAATGCCCATCGCGCCCGAGTGGACTTTTCCAACATCCCCTTGATAGAAATTCAGACAGGAACTGCCGCCCCGCTCGGCTACGGCACTTTGGAAATCATGGGAATTTCCTTTAAAGGAAAACTCGTCTCCTCCGAAAAGCTGATGTTTGGACTTATCGCGCTCTGGTTCTTCACTTTCTTCTTCTACCTGATGTTGCGGCTCCGCGATTACAGCATCCAACGGAATGTGGAACGGAAACGCCGCGAAGAGCTGGAACACAACTTGGTCATCCTCGAAGTGGAAAAATCCGATTACGAAAAAGCGAGCAAAGAGGACGCTTTGACGGGCTGCCTGAACAGAGCGGGCTTTACCAGCGTCCTGACCCAAGAGCAGGAACACTTGAACAACGGCGGAGGAGCACTCTCGTTCATCATGCTCGACATCGACTTTTTCAAAAAGGTCAATGACACTTGGGGACACAGCGTCGGCGACGAAGTCCTGGTGAATCTTTCCAAACTGATCCGCAGCCGAATCCGGACAACCGACGCTCTGGTTCGCTGGGGCGGCGAAGAATTCGTCATTCTGTGCAGCGACACTCCCCTGCAAAATGCGCAATTCCTTGCCGAAAAACTCCGGACAAATGTGGAAAGCACCCAATTGATTTCCCAGCAGCAGATTACTTGCTCCTTCGGCGTTGCAGAAATGGCACCCAACGAAGACCCGAAAGCGGTGTTCGAACGCATGGACAAGGCTCTCTACAGTTCCAAGAAGAACGGCAGAAATACCGTGACCGCCGCTATCAAGAGGGTTTAATTTTTGGCAACATCGAATGCTTCGACTAGTTCGACAAGCGGCTGCTGAGCTTGTCGAAGCACACTAACCGGCGGTCCCTGAGTTTATCGAAGGGCTGCAACCGAGCTTCGACTTTAAAGGAAATCTTTTATGAAGTCCAGAATTTTCCTGTTCCGCGCACTGCTTTTGCCCGTCGTCCTTTTCATTTTTTCGGGATGCGCCCAAAAGAATCCGGAATACATTCCCATTTCGCTGAATTGGTATGAATACCAAGGCGATTTGCAATCCGTCGGCGAAAAGGCTCCATCCGCAGCCATCGATTCGTCCCAAGAAGAGACTTGCCTGATTTCGATGACCCGGGCATTGATGGAAAGCCAATCCCTGCGAGAATGTTCCGCCGGTGTACAGGAATACCACGTTCAATATTTCGGCATTTCCACAGAGGGCAAAACGCAAGCGATTTTCCGAGGGCAAAGTGCCGTCCAAACAGAAAGCTTCGACATGGAAAAAGTGCCCCTTTCCCTTTCAAGCGGAAAAAACTGCAATTTTACCGCCCGCTGCAACACCGAAGGCAAAATTGAAAATCTGAAAATTTTCTGATGTTTAAGTAGCGGTTTGCAGGAACATTGTAATTCTTTACAACAAAATTTTCACTTCCTTGAGCATTCATTTCCCATTTTGACGTTATTTTTCAAATGATGAACGCCATTTTTGATTATACCGATTACCATGCCTGGCTGCGAGACGCATTCGACAACTTCAAGAAAGAACATTGTGCGGTTTCCTGGCGTTACTTGGCGGCAAAAATCGGCGGCGATCCGGGAAATCTTCTTCGAGTGACCCAAGGAAAAATCCAGCTTTCCATTAAATATATCCAGCCCATCGCCAAGTTTTTTTCCCTAGACGAAAAGCAAAGTGCCTACTGGACGGAATTGGTTCTTTTCGGACGCGCCAAGAGCGACAAGGAAGCCCTGGACCACTACGAAAAAATGCTTTCCATCAAAGGCGTCACCATCAAACGGCTAGACGTCAAAGAACTGGAATTTTACAGGCACTGGCATTCCAACGCGATCCGTTCTCTTTTGGGAATCGGCACTTTCCGCGACGACGAGGAAAGTTACCGGCGGCTTGCGGAATCCTGCACTCCGGAAATTTCCTTGAAAGAAGCGAAAGAAGCGGTAAAACTCCTGAAATCCCTGAAAATGATCCGTCTCGACGAAAATAAAATATGGACGGTGACAGATACATTCATTGGCACAGGAGGAAACTGGCGTTCCGAAGCGGTGCGACGCTTTCAAGAAGACACGATTTCTTTGGCAGGGCAATCCCTTTCTAGGCACAAGCCGCCCTTGCGAGACATCAGCACGGCCACAATGACATTCAACAGGAACAGCATAGACCTTGTGCGGGAGCGCATCCGGGAATTTCGGCGGGAACTTTTGCGCCTTTCCAGCGAGGGAACCGGAGACGATACCGTTTACCAGCTGAATGTGCAATTTTTTCCCATCGCCCTGTTGCAAAAAGGGAGCGGAAAATGAAAATGCGGGGATTCTTTTCGACCTTTCTTTTCCCGGCGATTCTTGCCATAACGTTTTCTGGCTGCGACAACAGTTCGACACAGGCCAGCGGCCCCGGCAGCGAAACGACGAACGGGATTTTCGCCACAATTCTAACCGAAGAAGGCATTCCCGCACACACAATAGGTGCCGCTCTCCGCAAAACGGACTTCACCGTCCGAGACTCTTCCCAAGCGGCAATTTCGGCGGACTATTTCTCCGATTCTGCGGGGCTTCTGGAAATAAACGCCATCGAACCCGGCGAATACCGTCTGACAGTTGTATCTGACAGCCTTATTTTCTCGCAAGAAATTTTCATCACCGATAGCCTTACGGACTTGGGCCAAATCATCCTGAAAAAACCGGGAAACATTTCGGGAACCATCGCGAACCAAGAAGATCCGGAAAAAGCGGAATGGATTGGAGTTTATGGGCTCGATATCCTTTCCCGAATCGATTCCAATGGCCATTTTGTTCTGCACGGTCTCCCCGCAGGTTCGTTGAAGCTTTACGCACTCAATGAATCCCGGCTTTCCATCATCGCCGATACGCTTCTATCCATTCAATCGGCGACAACCACGGAATGGATTCATATTTCCCGCACGCCGACGGACACATTGCCCGCCGATACACTGCAACCGGACACCTCGTTTCAAGATACGGTCGCACAAGATTCCAGCGTTCAAATACTTTGGGAAAGCTTTGAAGATTCCGTTTCCTTTGCGGAAAAGGCGTGGTATTTCAGCAAGGATTCCGCATCCTTGGCGACAATCTCGTTCCCTGCGGATTCCGCCTGGAAAGGAGTCGTCGAAAATGCCGACCGCCAAGGAAAAGTATTCAGCGGCTACTACTCCTCTTCGCCTCTCATACAAAACAATAATTACGTCATTTTCGGTTCGCGGATTTCTGCGGAAGGCGTAGATTTAAGCGGCTTGGATTCCGTAACATTTTTTGCCAAAGGGACGGGTTCCCTGCGTTTCGCCCTGGAACGCTGGAACAATTCTGCATCAGACAATTTGAAAGCCTGGACGGCGGACATTCCCCTATCCAATATATGGAGCCGATATTCCATCAAACCTTCCGATTTTTTGCAGCCTCAAGACGACTCGCTCTCTACCGGTTGGGAAAGCGTCCGGACCACCGTCACCCGCATCCATTTCTTTGGTATCAACGGGCAAGAGCTCAGCCTGGACGACATTGTCTTTTACGGAACGCATCTTCCCTAAAAATCCCCGATTCCAAACATCCAAGGGCATCCTATAAACGGTGCCGTTGTTTTTTGCGGGCTATTTTCTACATTTTAAATATGCAAACTCTTCAAAACGAAGCGGATATCGCCCGCAACTATCTGGACAAAATCGCCAAGCTCGCCGAAGAAAAATTCGACGAATTTCTTCCGCCCGAAACGGATCTTCCCTGCAATCTGCACAAAGCGATGCGCTATTCCATTTTCGCCGGCGGAAAACGTTTGCGCCCCGCTCTGGCGTATGCGGCATTTGAACTTTTTGGCGGCAAGGATGACAGTATCTGGTACGCCATGAGCGCGCTGGAGTTTTTGCACACTTTTTCCTTGATTCACGACGACCTGCCGTGCATTGACAATGATGATTTTCGCCGGGGCAAACCGACCGCCCACAAGCAATTCGGCGAAGCGACCGCTGTCATGAGCGGCGATGCCCTTTGCGTTCTCGCTTTTGAATTGATGGCAAAAACCGGTAACCCGAAAGCCATGGAAAGCCTCGCCCATAAATTGGGAACTTACGGTATGATCGGCGGAGAAATGACGGATATCGATAGCGAAGGAAAAGATGTTTCGCTAGAAGTCGTCGATTACATCCACTACCACAAGACGGCTGCGCTCATCGAGGCTTCCCTCGTCATCGGGGCCCAACTCGCCCACGCTTCTGATGACGCAGTGAAAAAAGTCGAAGCCTATGGCAAAGCTATCGGGCTAGCCTTCCAAATCGTCGATGACATTCTCGACATCGTTTCTACAACGGAAGTCCTTGGCAAGGACGCCGGCTCCGACATCGCCAGCGGGAAAGCGACATATCCCGCATTAATCGGGTTGGAAAACTCCCGGAAGAAAGCGCAGGAACTCTACGAAAATTCCCTCCAGCAGCTCGAAGGCCTGCAAGGGGACACAACCATCCTCAAAGCCATTGCCGCATTCATCATCACACGGGTTAAGTAATGCAGCTCAAAGACGTTCAATCTCCTAAAGATATCAAGGGCTGCTCCATCTCCGAGCTGGACAATCTTGCAGAACAAATCCGCAAGAAAATCATTGACCAGGTGGCGACTCACGGCGGGCACTTGGCTTCCAGCTTGGGCGTTGTCGAACTGACTTTGGCTCTGCACTACGTATTCAACGCTCCCGAAGACATTCTCGTCTGGGATGTGGGGCACCAGGCTTACGTCCATAAATTGCTCACCGGGCGTTACGACAAATTCGAAACGCTTCGTCAGCAAGGAGGACTGTCCGGCTTTCCCAAACGTTCGGAAAGCCCCTATGACGCTTTTGGCGTCGGGCACGCGTCCACATCGATTTCTGCGGCCTTGGGTTATGCGGTCGCCCGAGACAAGCTGCACCAGCATCACAACGTCGTCGCGATTATCGGTGACGGTTCCATGACTGGAGGGATGGCTTTCGAAGCACTCAATAACGCCGGCATTTCCCAGCAGAACATGACCATCATCTTGAACGACAACAAGATGAGCATTGCGCCCAACGTCGGCGGTTTTCCCAAATACCTGAACCGCGTCATCTCCGACCCGATGTACAACAAGCTCCGCTCGGATATAGACAAGGTCATGGCGAAAATTCCGGGCATCATCGGGCACCATTTTCGTTCGCTTTTCCAAATGACCGAGAAAGCGGTCAAGAGCGCCTTAAAGCCGGGGCAATTTTTTGAAGATCTGGGAATCCGTTACTTCGGACCCATTGACGGTCACAACACGGGAGAACTCGTTTCCATTCTGGAGCGGGTAAAATCCATTCCGGGTCCATGCCTTATCCATGTCATGACGGAAAAAGGCCGCGGTATGAAACTCGCGGAATCCAACCCGAGTCATTGGCACGCTTCCGCTCCGTTTGATCCCAAAAGCGGCGAAGTGCTTTCTCCAAAAAATCCGCTTCCTTCTTTAACCAGCATCTTTGGAAATACGCTTCTGCAACTCGCCCGAAAGAACGAAAAAATCGTCGGCATTACAGGAGCTATGCCGAACGGTTCCGGCCTGGACATCATGCAAAAGGAATTGCCCGACCGGATTATCGACGTCGGCATCGCCGAAGAGCATGCCGTCACTTTTGCCGCGGGACTTGCCTGCGGCGGTCTGATTCCCGTCGTCGCCATCTATTCGTCCTTCCTCCAGCGCGCCTACGACCAGATAATTCACGATGTCGCCCTGCAAAATCTGCACGTCGTCTTCATTCTCGACCGTGCGGGACTTGTCGGTGCAGACGGTCCCACTCACCACGGCGCACTCGACCTCACCTATCTGCGTTCCATTCCGGGCATGACGATCATGGCTCCTTCCGATGAAAATAATCTTCGGGATATGCTGACCGCAGCCATTGACATGGATGGCCCCGTCGCCATCCGCTACCCGCGAGGCTCCGCCCTTTCTCCGGAACTCCACGCAGAAACAAAACCCATACCCTTTGGAAAATTCAAAATCCTGCAGCAAGGTAAAGACATTCTGCTTTTAGGCGTTGGCTTTATGCTGCACGAACTCGAAAAGACGGCGAAGATTCTTGCCGAACACGGTTTTAATCCCACATTGGTGGATGCACAATTTGTAAAACCGCTCGACAAGGAAAACTACCGCACCTTGTTCCAATCGCACAAAACCATCGTCACTCTGGAAGACAATTCCATCGTCGGAGGATTCGGTTCCGAAATTGCCGAGCTGCTTTCCGATTTGAATCTGGATGGTCACAGGCTGATGCGTTTCGGACTTCCCGATGCGTTTGTAGAACACGGAAAAATACCGGACTTGTATCGGATGCTCGGCATTGACGGCACGTCCATTGCAAACAAACTATTGAAAGAGCTATGACAGAAGAAAACAACTCCCCAAAACACGTTGTCCGGCAGACTTTTACAGGCAAATTCGGCGTCAGCGACGATCCCGCAGACCATGGATTTGGCAGACGTCCCGAAGTTCCCGATCCCGATGCAAAAGAAACCCGCAGCGAACGCCGCGCATACGAACGTTCGCAAGAGCGCAAATCCTTTGGCGACAGGGAACGCAAGCCCTTCAACCGAGACGGTGAAAGAAGTTTCGACAGAGGTGAGCGCAGATCCTTTGGCGACAGGGAACGCAAGCCCTTCAACCGAGACGGTGAAAGAAGCTTCGACAGAGGCGAGCGCAGATCCTTCGGCGACAGGGAGCGCAGACCGTTCAACCGAGACGGTGAAAGAAGCTTCGACAGAGGCGAACGCAGGTCCTTCGGCGACAGGGAACGCAGACCGTTCAACCGAGACGGCGAAAGAAGCTTCGACAGAAGCGAGCGCAGATCCTTCGGCGACAGGGAGCGCAGACCGTTCAACCGAGACGGCGAAAGAAGCTTTGGCAAAGACTCCAGACGCCCACGCCGCTTTGGAGACAATCCGTTCCAAGAAGACGACCGTCCGATTTTCCGCCAAAAGCCCGAAAACAAGAGCATTGACGACGAAGAAATCGTCCGCGATGAAGACGCCGTTTTAAATTTCGCCGACTCCCCGGACATTCTTCCCGAATCCACCGGTTCAAATCCGCCGTGGTTCCGCCGACTCCTCGTTCTCACTACAGAAAAAGGACGAGAACGCGAAGGCAAATTTATTGCGGAAGGCGTTCGTGTTGTCGAAGAAATCCTCGCCAACCATCTGGATTTGATTATCGGAATCTACGTCGCCGGAAAAAGAAAAGTCGATGAAAACGGCGAAGCGATTTTAAATTCCCTGGGTGAAGAAACCTACGAAGCGCTTGCCAATCTGCAGCCCACTATCGAAAAGGCCCGCACGGCAAAAGTGGACATCCACGTTATCAGCGAAGAACAGCTGAAGCGCCTCTCTTCGACAGTGACCACGCAAGGCGTTGTCGCCGTTTGCCGCTCCGCCAGCACCAAACCGAACTACGAAAAGAGCCGCAGCATTCTGACGCTCGTCGATGCCGTTCAAGATCCCGGCAATCTCGGTGCCATCTTCCGCACCAGCCTCGGGTTCAACTCGTCGGGAATCATCATCGGCAAGGGTTCGGTCAATCCGTTCAACCCCAAAGTCGTCCGCGGTTCCTCGGGCACATTCCTTCGGGTTCCATTTGAAAAGGACAGGGATCTGATCGAAGTCATCAACGAGCTGCACTCCTTCGGCTACACGATCATCGCTACGGATTTACACGGCAAACAGAGCCTCGCCGAAATCGAACCGCGCAAACTCCGCAAAGTCGCTTTCCTCGTCGGAAACGAAGGAGCCGGAACCGACCAGCACCTGATTGACATTTCCGATGAAACCGTGAAAATTCCGATGTCCAGCGATTTGGAATCCCTGAACGTTTCCGTGGCCCACGGGATTCTCTCCTACGAAATGGCAAAAATTCAAAAGGATCTCGCCTGATGCTTTTTTCCGACCGTCTTAAAGCTCGCATCGCCGAATGCGGAAATCCCATCTGCTTGGGCATGGATCCCAAGCTGTCCTTGATGCCCGTTGAACGCAGACATTCCCAAGTCCATACTCCAGAAGACAAAATCCGCTTCTTCTATATGGATATTCTGGAAGAATGCGAAAAGCGGAACGTCAAGCCCGCCGTCGTCAAACCGAACAGCGCCTACTACGAATGCGTAAGCATTGAAGGAATGCGGGTTCTGCACGACCTGATTGCCGCCTACAAAAGCGCAGGGATTCCCGTCATTCTGGACGCCAAACGCGGGGATATTGGGAAAAGCAGTGCCGCCTACGCTGATGCCGCCTTTCGCATTTACGCAGCCGATGCGGTAACGGTCAGCCCGTGGATGGGAAAAGATTCCGTCGGGCCATTTCTGGAACATCCGGCAAACGGAGGCGTTTACGCTCTCTTGCGCACCAGCAACAAAGGTGCCGCCGATTTTCAGGACATGCCTGTCAAAGACAGCACAGCCTTTTTCCAAGTCGCCCAAAAACTCGTCGAATGGGACAATGGCAATCTGGGAGCCGTCGTCGGAGCCACGCACCCCGAAGAACTCGAAAAAATCACCTCGTTCTTTGTCGCGGCCCAGCACGAAATCCCGTTCCTGATTCCCGGAGTTTCCATCCCCGGCGTTCCTGGCGGGCAAGGCGGAGACGCCAAAACCGTTCTGCAAGCCATTGCAAATGGCGGAGGCAAGCGTCACTTCCACGTGCTCAACAGCTCCAGCGGGCTCAATTTTGCCTGGCAGCGAAGCGGAAAAGAAGCGGAATACGCCGCCGCCTGCGTCGATGCGATGGAATCTTTAGCGGAAGCCCTCCATTAACGGCTAAATTAAATACATTACCGGTATGCGTTACATCGTCTGCATTCTTTTGTCTTGCCTGATTATCGCGGGAGCTTTCCATTTTGCAAAGCCCCTGCCGCAACTGCCGCAAAAAGAAGAATTTCTGCCCAAGGCGAATTATGCGAAAGCGTTCGCCATGGGACACAATGTAACCGCCGCCGGGCTGTTCTGGATTCGGGGAGTCATCGATCTGGGAGAAAGCTACATCACCGGAAATTCCTATTCGTGGCTTTCCCATGTCGGCAACCTTTCGACCCAGCTCGATTCCCTTTTCTACACGCCGTATCAAGTCGTCGGCGGAATCACGCACAACGACGAAGCGGACACCACCGATTTTATCGTCATGCGGCGAGGCATTCGGGTTTATCCTGAAGACTGGCGTTTGGCGATTTATCTGGCGCTCCGGCTGGCAAACGGTCCTACTCACAACTATGCAGAAGCTTCCAAAATCATGGAACCTTTTTCGACAAGCCCGGACTCGACGATTCCCAAACATATCCGTTCCATCTACCGCAATTTTGCCTTGAACACGATGCAGACCGAAATGGCGCTCGAAATGATTATCAACGACGTCATGAATCCGGAATACAGCGATTTTGTCCACGGCTTCACTCCCAAAACCTTGCGGGTTTTAAAACAGGACACTTCCGCGGCAGAAGAAGTCAAAAATATTCTGGAAAGGCTTTCCAAGCACTCGATGGACCCGAACGAAGCGTTCCACAGGCTGCTCTCGATGAAGAAACTATAAAGCCAAACTTAATTGTTCATTTTCTAAAATTTTTTTGGAAAATTCAATAACTTTAGGCACATCATAATTGCAAACTAACGCTTCCACCACACTTCTGCGATTTTCCAAATGAGCACCATTATGATAAAAATGGTCTTTTGTAACAATGTTAAAATGATTCCAATATTTTTCAATCATTTCATTTGCACGCCATTCACTGTGATGCCATGTAGAAAGAATGAATTTTCCCTTAAATTCTCTTAACAAGTCGAATAATTTCTTTTCATCCGTTTCTGTCCAAGTATTGAAATAATCTACAGAACGACCATAATAGGGAGGGTCGCAATAAATCATATCATCCTTTTGAGCATCAAGAATCGTTTTTTCAAATGACTGATTCAAAAATTTCCATTGGGGTTTGATAATCGATGCAACGTTATTCGACTCTATCCATAAAACTGTGTCATTCACCACCAAGCATCATTTGAAAAATGATGTAAATTGAGGAACTATGATGACACACGAAGAATATAAAGAGATGATCAAAAAAGCAGCATCTCAGTTCAAAACAGGAAAGCCAATTTTTGGCAAAGACGGAGCATTTCACCAAGTATTGGAAGATTTTTTGAATGCTGCATTAGAAGCGGAAATGGATGTTCATTTGGAAAAAACAAAGCCCGAAAATCGAGAAAATCGGCGCAATGGGAAAATGCCGAAAGAGATAAAAACGGCATACGGAGCAGTCCAAATAAACACGCCTAGAGACCGCGAAGGAAGCTTTAATCCTGAGATTGTGAAGAAACGTCAAACCGTGCTTGCCGAAGGTCTTGCAGACCGAATTATCGGCCTTTACGGACTCGGACAAAGTATGCGCGATATTCAAAAATATTTGGAAGATGATTTTGGCGAATACATTTCAGCCGATACCATTAGCAACATCACAGAACGCGTGTGGCCAGAGATTAACGAATGGAGAACGAGACGTTTAGAAACGGTTTATCCCATCGTTTGGATGGACGCAATTCATTACAAAGTAAAAGATGAATCAGGCATCGTAACAACGCGAGCAATTTACAATGTCATCGGTGTTGATTCAAATGGTTACAAAGATTTGCTAGGCATGTATGTGTCGCAAAGCGAGGGTGCAAAATTCTGGATGCAAGTCCTTTCCGATTTGAAAAATCGCGGAGTGGAAGACATTCTCATCGCTTGTGTAGACGGACTTTCAGGCTTTCCGGACGCAATAGAATCCGTGTTTCCAAAGACCAATGTTCAGTTGTGTGTAGTGCATCAAATTCGAAATTCACTCAAGTACATTAACGCAAAATCACAAAAAGAATTTTTGAAAGAACTGAAGTTAGTTTATGCGGCATCGACCAAAACGGAAGCCGAAATTGCACTAAAAAAATTAGAAGAAAATTGGGCAAAAAAATATCCAATCGTCATTCAATCTTGGAAAGAAAAATGGGATAAACTTTCGTGTTATTTTGATTATCCAAGTGAAATTCGTCGCATTATTTATACGACAAATACTGTCGAAGGTTATCATCGCCAAATTCGAAAAGTGACAAAAACAAAAGGTCTGTTTCCAAATGATGACTCGCTTGTAAAACTCGTGTACTTGGCGTATCGAAATATCAAAAAGAAGTGGAAAAAGCCATTGCAAAACTGGACAACTTGCGTACAAAAATTATCGATTCTTTTTGGTCAAAGATTTAATCCACTCAACTTAAATCAAATTCCAAAATGAATTTTCTCCGCCCCCAAACGGAAACACAAAAACTTTAATTGGATGATTTTTTTTCAAACAAGGAATGATAATTTTATCATTTCTTGTTATATTTGAATTGCTTCAAAAGGAGAAATTTGAAGTTGTCGCAAAGACAAAATCGAGTTGAAAAAACATCGCTTTGATTTTGCTTTTCGCTTCTTCAATTTTGAAATTTCAAAGCTCTTTTTTTAGCTAACAAAAACTAAATGACACAGTTTATTTGACAGAACCCGTTATTCACCTGATTAACAATTTTTGTGATATAGGCAGGAGCAAATCGGTTTGGCTTTTTGCAAAACGGAATATTCCAGTTCCCTTTCTTTCCGAACCTCATCATTCCATTAAAGCCTGCTCTAGAAAGAAAAAGAAAATCGAACGGCGAATATTCTCCGGAATTGAATCTTTTGCGAACTTCAATATAATGATCATAGCCCTCACTTGAAGAATTTCGCAGCAAAATATCTTCTTGTTCAAGATAAGAACGAACATTACCTCCCGTTATTTCCCCGTTTTGAATTTTTTTATAAAAACCGATGATATGGGGATTCGTATCAGCTAGTACGGCGCGCTCTCCTGCTAAATTAAAAGCAACAACACCCGTTCCCATAAATGGTTCAATCCATTTTCCTTTATATAAAGGCAGACATTGTTTTATCCAAGGAACCAGCTTGGTTTTGATTCCCTGACTTTTTATTGGTGGAACTATAACAGACATCTTTAGTTCCTTGGCAAATATTTTGGATTAATTTTTTCGAGAAGGTCCAAACGCCCCTTAAATTCTAAAAAATCTCGGATGTTCTTAATTTTTAGAGGTTTTCCATCTTTTATCAAAACCGCTGTACCAAAATTCATCCAATATTCGTCAAAAAATTTTTCACCCAGAGAAGAAAATACACCATTCCCTTCTTTTAAATCTTCTATATCACTTATAGAACCTATATTGGCTGTATTTCCAGAGCCTTGTTTATCACTTGCTATTTTCCATTTTTCAGCGACAAAAAAATCAAAATCTTTTATGACAGAAACAATGGATTCCAACTTTTTGACACGCGTAACTTTTCTATAGCCAACCATAGATTGTGTAGCATCTATTTCTTCCGTTTTATAGATATTTAATTGCTCCGAATCAGGAATTTCATTTCTTGTATAAACAATACCGAGACAATAATGTGCAGCATATTGATTGTAAGGGAACTGAATATTTTTACTTTTGTTTCTCTCCTTAAAATAGCTTCCATGACTCCCCAAGGTGAAGCCAGCAGTTTTCCCATTCCGTCTAAACGTCGTCTTTATATCCACTGCGAATTTAATACTTTCATTTTCTTCACAGACAAATGTTAAATCAGGATACCAGTTTTGCTTATCGGCAAGAACGACTTTATAACCGAATCGTTGAGCAAATTCCATAATTTGAGGAAATAAATGTATTTCTAAAATTTTAGAAATAATTTTCGTATCAGCAGAAATGGTATAAATGTTTTGTAAGCATCAATAAATCCTTTTATCGTCCAACTTCCGTCCTCAGTGGCAACAACTTCAGATAAAGGAAGCGACAAACTCATTCAGCGACGTCTCAAATGACTTTTTAAATTTGCCGATATCGTTCATAACGTGAAATATAAAAAATTTGGCTGTCAAGAAAAATTAAAAGCGGTACGGCAAGCCCACCAACCTATGCGAGCCGCCACCCTGAACTTGACTAAGTCAATAAATTGCCAAGTTTCATAACAGCTTCGCTCGCAAACATTTAGAAATATCGATTTCCAAAACGCTTTCATCTCGCTTGAAAATGTTTTTTACAAAGTTCGCCGCAGAACAACATATTCCATTCAAACAGAACTAGCAACGTCTCTGTATTCAATTTTTTTACAAAAAATGTGGGTTTAAAGACAACCTAAAATACGACTATAGGTATGAAGCCGGCCCAGTTGGCGAGACCAAAATCGGCAGCAGACGACCTGTATTCATCATGTTGTTCAAAGAATAGATCAAAATTGAGCTATATTTGAAGGGACATTTTGAATTAGAGTAGAATCTTGTTCCTGTATTGAAAAGTCTGGTAAACTTCGATGTTAGCAGGGAATAAGACATCGCTCGCACCCTTGTGGGTGCGGGTCGTCTGTTGCTTATCGCTAACAGGTTTACCAGAGCCTTCAATACATAAGCCCCCTTCCTCAGGTCAAAATGTCCGCTTTCATCTCCTAAATCCGGGGCGGAAAGGGGACTTTTATGTCCAGAAAAACTACCGATACAACACTCAGGGATTCATTTCTTGAGCGAATAAAGAAGCCGGGATGCCCGTCTGTCAAGACCATCGCCGAAGAAATGAACCTGCCAAAAGCTACATTGTACTCATGGATTGCTGCGGAACGGCAACGCAAACGTCAGGGAGTCTCCATGAGCAAGAAATCGGCAAAAAGATCCGCACTCACCAAGTTCAGCCTCGTCGCAAAATCTGAGGGCATGACACCCGAGGAACTCGAAAAGTTCTGTGCCGAAAACGGGGTTTCTTTTGCAGAACTCCAGTCCTGGAGAGACCTTTCTCTTTCCGCAATGGAGAACTCTGGTGACGGAAACGTGATGTCCGTAAAACAGCATGAGGATGAAGTTGCCAAGCTCAAGGCGGAACTTGCACGCAAGGAAAAAGCACTTGCCGAAGCAGCCGCACTCCTGATTCTTCAAAAAAAAACTTCGGCAATATTGGGACCGGAAAAGTAGAAGAGGAAAAGAAACGGAAAATCCTTGCGGCCATCGAGGAGGCTATCCAAAATGGCGCAAGGCTTTCCAAGGCGTGCGATGTAATCGGTCTTTGCGAACGTCGTTACAGGCGCTGGCGAAGGAATGTTGCGGACAACCGAGGTGGCTATCGTGAAAACAATTCACAACGGCTTTCCCTGGAAGAAACAGCCTCGATTATCGAAAACTTTACGAGGGAAGAATACCGTAACCTCCCGTTGAATATCGCCCATGCAAAGCTTATGGATCAAGGAATCTACATTGCTTCGCCGTCGACTTGCGAACGCGTTATGAAAGCTTATTATCAAGGCATAGGCAGAGTCGCCGACCGCAATATTGTGCGGCGTAAACGGCCTGAATATTCAGCGAAAGGACCGAACCAGGTCTGGTGTTGGGACATTACCTGGCTCCATTCCGAAGTGACCGGGAAGTACTATTACCTCTACTTGATTATCGACATGTATTCGAGGTACATCGTCGGATGGAGTCTGCATACAAAAGAAGATGGAAAACTGGCGGAGATGCTCTTTGCGGAGACTCTACAAAAATATTGCCCCGGCGAAAACGTATCTCTGTTGGTCCATGCGGACAACGGGAAACCCATGCGCAGCAAGGATCTTAAATCTTTGTTTGAAAAGCTGCACGTGATGTCAAGCCATAGCCGGCCGCATACGAGTAACGACAACGCCTTTGCCGAGAGCATTTTTGCTACGATGAAAAGTCGTGTGGTATATCCGGAATACTTCATGACTATCGAGGACGCGGAACGATTTGTCGTGGAATTTGTGGACTGGTACAACAACGAACATCTGCACTCCGGACTGGATTTGCTGCCGCCGTGCGCCGTTCATTTTGGCTACCACCAGGAGATTCTCGACCGCAGAAATGCGTTGCTGGAAAGGTCCAGGGAACTGCATCCTGAACGCTTTGGGGGAAGGAGAAATGTCCCGCCCAAGTTGAACTTGGAAAATTTTAACAAAGCTAATAAGGGATTCCGTCAGGTCGGTTGGTTAGCCCAATAGTCCTCACGTTCTCTTGTCGCATTATACAATTTTGTTCTTCGTTCTGCAAGTCGTTCCTCCAT
Organism: Fibrobacter sp. UWS1; assembly: GCF_002300445.1. NCBI lineage: Bacteria > Pseudomonadati > Fibrobacterota > Fibrobacteria > Fibrobacterales > Fibrobacteraceae > Fibrobacter > Fibrobacter sp. UWS1. Next base: position 505,250 of record NZ_NSGW01000002.1, on the reverse strand, counting down.
CTTTCCTGCGAAAACCTCGTCAGGAGTCAGGAATCCGATTGCGGAATGTAGCCGTTCCGAGTTGTAGTAATTGATCCAGTCCGACATTTTCCTCTTTGCATCGGAATAGTCCTGGTAAGCGTCACGACGGACTTCCTCCGCCTTGAGGGTCTTGTGAAAACGTTCCACTTTCCCGTTGCTTTGCGGATGGAAGGGAGATGTAGAGGTCTCCCTGAGTTCAAGTTTCGAAACCAGATCGAGGAAATCCTTCGAGGCGAACTGCTTCCCGTTATCGTGGATTATGCGGGCATGCGCATCGGGATGGAGTTCCTTCGCCCTGGTCACGAGAATTTCAACGTTCAAGCCTTCCATCGTGGAGAAAAGGTCCCAGACGAGAACCTTGCGGCTGAACCCGTCCAGGACGCAGGCGAAGTAGAAGAACACTCCGCAAACTCTGACGTAGGAATAATCCGTATGCCACTGTTCATTCGGACGTGTCGGCTGGTCGAACCCCTTTTTCCGCGCTTCCGCAGGAAAAGCCCATTTGCCGAAAAGGTTGTTCCTCTTCAGTATGTTGTAAACCGTCGATGGACGGGCGTATGCGATATCCCTGTCTACCATAAGCCAGGCCAGGTAGCGGTATCCATGCAGATGGTCCTTGTACTGTTTGCAGAAGTCGACGATGGCGCGAGTCTCTTCCGGGGTCATCCAGTTGGACTTCGGCGTATCGTGGTTATGCCGCGTTTCCGCCTTCCTCCGCGAAACCCAGTTGTTCCATGTACTTTGCGGGATTCCCAAAAAGGATACCAGCCTGGACGGGGCGATTCCCGTCCTTGCGTAAATGGCGTCGATTTCCGCAATGATGGCGGTCCGTTCGGAGAGGCTCATTTTCTTCTTTCCTAGGGACGGCCAGTTAATTTTTTTTTGAGGGCCAGGTTCTCCTGAGCGATGTCGGCGATGACGGCATCCTTGTCGGCCAGGGTTTTCTCGAGAGCGTCTATTTTACGCTGTTGCGCCTTTTCGGTTATGTCGGGGCGTTTCTGCTCGAAAATCCCCGTAGCGGATTCGAAAAGTACCTTCCTCCATTCGAGAATTTTGTTCGGATGTATCTTGTACTCGTCCGCAAGTTCAGATAAGCCCCTGCCCTTGAGGAGAATTTCGCTCAGGATTTTGACTTTGTCCTCCGCACTCAGGCGGCGACGTTTCTGTTTTTCAGGTTTATTTTCTTCTGCCATAAGGTGGCTCCTTGGTTGGAAATATACACCTTATTAGCTTCCTCAATTTTTTCCAAGTTGCGGTTAAGCGCTACAGAAAGTTCTACAAAATTGATGAAACCGTCAGCCTAAAACATCGAATCCACTTGCAAAAAGCAGTATGACATACTAACTTTAAACTAAACTAACCGAGCGGACATATTGCCTGAAAATTGCCGATAAGCCTTGCGACTTCGCACCTTTTTCTTTTTCCTGAAAATTGTGCGGTTTCTGCAAATTAAAGTCCCTGAGCTAGGCGAAGGGGCTTGCCGAAATATTCATAGTCACTGGACTTATGATGGTGACCGAAGTATTGGCGTGGAACAAAATTTTATTCGCAATCACCGCCTAAGGCGAAAAGGATAAAACTATGAAAAATAAATTTGCAGTTGTTACACTTCTATTTGCTCTGTGCACATCCGCTTTTGCTGAACAGTGCTATTTCCAAAGCAGACGAACAAGTTATGATACAGGAACAAAGGTCAAGAAAATCTCTTGTCAAGTTGTGAAGAACGCCATTCAAGATGTTCATTTTTACAACGGCAAAGACAACTATGCCCGTTATTATGAAAAAAAGATTGGACAAGAAGGAAATCTTATCTTTGAAGACAATGGTGATATTCTTATGACCAAATTTTATTATGCTCTGGGTGAGTTTCGATATTATGGCCAAATCAGGTATCGTGGAGCCAATGTCATAAGTTGTAAAACTACAACCAGTAGCGGTTATTGCGACCATGTTGAATATACCGATTTCGGTAATTACCTACGCGATTTTCTTTCCTCTTCAGCTAGAAGAAAACATCAAAAATAAAAGGAGAAATCTTATGCGAAAAATTTTCGTTCTTTTGAGCTACATCGTATCTGCTCACACGATTACATTCGCCACTTCGTGTCCATTGACTAGCGATGAACCCCGCCTTGAATATCATTATAGTGGCAGTGCTAGGCTCATTTGTGATTACCTCAATGGTCGTTTGCGCGAGCGATTTGAGCATAATGGATATGATTCAGAGTCAATGGAATATTATTCAAATAGAATGCCTAAAGAATACCATCTCCGTTCGCAAAATGCAGGGGGTGGATTGTATCTAGAGAGTAAAAAATACAACCCGGCTGGGATGCTTTTCGATTATTACTTGAAGAGTGGAACTTATGGATTCGATTGCGTCTATGCCGGAGATTATCAATTAAAATGCAGAGATTTGGAAAGTGGCGATTACTACACATCTGTAGAATACGCCTCGCAATATGAAGGGAACTAATCCGTATTTTATTTTTTTGCAGCGAACTCATCTATGCTATACGTCATTTTTAAGAAGGAAAATGATTAAGGAATAACAAATGAAGAAAAGGATATTTTTTATTTGGTTTTGCCTATGTGCATATTTATTTGCCGCAAATCCCATCTGTAGCAATTCCGAACAGGATGAAATTTACAGGACGAAGTGTTATTCTTTTGGAGATGAATTTGTCTATGTGAGCCAAGAATGGCCTGAATACGATAATGGAGACGAAAAACCTGAAGAAGGAACAACTTGCTTTGACACATACAGACACAGTAAATCAAAAAAATGGAACGGTTCACTCGAAATGGAATTCAATACGGTCGTGTATCGCTAGAGCAATACTGCTGTAATCATCAGGTATTCAGAACATCGGAAACTCGATGGGGAGATGACGTTGAGGGGCATATTGATTTCTCTGACTATGGCAATTATGGAGTCTTTTATTCTAGTTGCAATTACCAAGAAACCGAACAAATTGATACCGTTTTTATGGAAACCTCGCTACAGCAGCCTATAGACGGCGTAGAATTTTTGAACTTTTCTATCAAGATGTTCGATTCTGGAAAAAGCGACATGATGAAAATGTTTATACTTGCAGCTATTGCAGACAAAGGCGAAATGCTTTTTAAAATCTCCCGGAGCAACGGAACTATTAAGTATATGGGCAGTGTTGATTTAGGTTTCTGTTTCAGCAAAAATGGGAAAAAGGTTTTGAATCTTGTCAAAGGGCCGAAACATTGCAAATAAGGAAATAAAATGAAAAAATGTATTGTCGTGGTGTTCCTAATCATTTTTCTTGCGTTTGGCAATACTTTTGCCTACAACTTCAAATGCTTATCCCGCAATGGATGGTCACCGGGAAATGGGCGTTACAGTTACCAAGGAGAATGGATTGATTATTTTGGCGTTCATGCAAAAGCTGGAGAATATGTATTGTTTTACTACCCCAAGGGAAGTCATGGCTACTGGTTTCCTAAATGGAAATGTGTTGAACTTTAGAGCTACCGTCCCGCCTTCGCCCGCTCGCTATTCCGGCGGAGTCCCATCAGTTCAAAAGCGTTCGCGCTGCGTACAAAGTAATCCCGAGCGATGTCCGGGCGTTTTTCGTTTAACCCGCGGTAATAAAGGATTGTCGCCGACATAAAAGGGCGGTGCGAGCGGACTGCCGATTTCAACGCCACGTCATAAAGGGAATCCGCAGCGTCATCCTGCAGCAAATGCGCCACCCGCGCCGAAGCGAAAGCCATCTTGCCCGGAGCTTCCCCATCCAAAGCGTCATCCGCATCTTTCAAATAAAGCCGCGCGTTTTGAGCGTCTCCCTTTCCAGCAAACGCCATCGCCGCCACATTTAAAATGCCTCCTCGCAATCCGTCCGGAATTTCTTTCAAAAACTTTTCCGAAAGCGAGTATTTGATATCGATGACCTTGTCGTAATTTTCCTCTTCCAGATAGAGTTCCATCCACGCAAGATAATAGGCGCCCAACGTATTGGTGTCCAAATCCGATTTGCGAACCAGCTTCAGCAAATCCTTCGCCATGTTCAAATCCAGACTCTGCACGCGGAGCATCGCCATCGAAATCAAAATGCGCCCTTCCGAAACAATGTCCGATTCCTTTCGAGAAGAAAGCAGCGCCCGTTCGTACAACCCATTTGCTTTGGCAAACTTTCCCGCCTGTAGAGCCTTGTCCGCACGGAAAGCGAAATTTTGAGAATCGGCGGCAAGGAGCGCAGTGGAAAGGAAAAAAATCGCAACGAAAAGGCGGCGCATCACCAGACGTCCTCCGCAACAAACGGAACGGAATCCCGCTTGGGCAATGAACGGCGGATTATCCACATATTGGACGCGCCTTCAATCAGGTTGTCCGCATTCAAAAGCGTTTCTTCGCCTTGCGAAACCAGCCCATTTACACCACCCACCATCCGGTTCAACGAATCCATGGCCCCGTTCATCTGTCCAAAGAAGCGATCCAGAGAAAGGAACGCGTTGTCGATTTTCTGCGGCACGTTTTCCATTTCGTTCGTCATGGAGAAAAGCTTCTGGGTAAGGGAATCCGTACGGTACAAAATGCGAGGGACTTCGCCCGAAAGGACATCCAAAAGCCGAATGCCTTCATACGAGAAATAGTCGAGGCGATCCAGCTGGGTATTCAATTTTTCGTAAACCAATTTGGATCCGAGCAACGCTCCGATGGTCGTATTGGTATCCATCGTCAAGGCGACAAGCGTATCGGCGGCATCAATCAGAACGGTCACCCGTTCCAGTACTTCGTTCAGCGTTTCCAGAACCGTTTCGATGTCCTGCGCTTTCCCGCCGGTAATCATGTCGCCGTCTTCCAAGACCCTTCCTTCGCCCTTGCGAACGTCTATATTCACGACGCGTTCCGAAATCACGTTCTGGTCGCGAATGGCAAAAATCATCGCCTTGTCCGTAATCCACGGCTGGAATTCCTTCCGGATGGTAAATTCCATGCGGACCAATCCAGAGGCATCGATATTCAAATTCGACACTTGCCCCACCCGGACACCGTTGATTTGGACTTCCGTTCCCGGATGCAATCCCTGCGCTTTTTCAAAGAAGCTATAGAGTTTATATTCTTCGACTCCGATGACCCCGGCCGATGTCAAGCGGGCATAAAAGACAAATAGAAAGACCATCAGCGCAAAAGTAATGAACACGCCGACCAGCAAGCCAGACATTTCCATCCAGTTGATCTTTCGCACCGGTTTTAACAACCTGCCATCTCCTTATCGATTCAACGTTTTCAAAAATAAAATTTTCATTTTCAAAATTTTCCCGCTTATAAAAAATCGCGCAGATTGCGAAACATTTCTTGCGCAATCGGCAAATCCGAACGAAGCCATTCGTCAAACTTGCAACGCTTGGAAAGTTTTTTATTTTCCAAAAAGCACAAGTCCGCATTCAGCTCCTTAGAAATCAGCAGATCGTGCGTCACCAGGATCAAAGACGTTTTGAACATCGCCTGCATATTGTCAATCAATGGTATCAGCGTATTGCGATTATAATTGTCCAGGCCCGATGTAGGCTCGTCCATCAAAAGAAGCCTCGGGTCCATCGCCCACGCCCTTGCGATAGCGACACGTTTGGCGACCCCCGAACTCAACATGTGCGGGAAACGATCCTGCACACTGCGAACCCGCATCAAATCCAAAGCCATATTGACGCGGGCTTCAATTTCTTCGTCCGTTCCCCGATGATGATAATATAACGGCATCGAGATATTGTCCCGAACGTTCAGGTTCGAAATCAAGGCCGCATTCTGGAAAATCAATTCCACGCCACGCTCGGCGACTTCCAAAGCCGAATGCAAAGAGGCGGGAAGATATTCGCCAAAATAATAGATGGCTCCGTCGCTAGGCATTTCCAGACCCGCAATTAAACGGAGAAGCATGCTTTTACCCTGGCCGGAAGCGCCCGCAATGCAAAGGATTTCGCCTCGGCCCAGTTGCATATTCAAACCTTCGATCAAGTCTTCCGAATCGCCCGGATAGCGAAAATGCAGGTTTTCAATCCGTAAAGCTTCGCCCTGATTCATCTTTTCTCCGCAATGTCCACAGCCATTTCCACGCCCAATCCTTAAATAATTCTCGACATCTGGGTCGCATAGTCAAAAATGTAAAATAGAGAGAACAAAACATCGACGACGATCACATACAAAAAGGAATAGATAACCGAACTGGAAGTCGCCTTGGGAACTTGACGAATATCCCGCCGGATAGTGAGACCGCGGTAGCAGGCATTTATAAAAATAATGATTCCGAAGCAAATCGGTTTAACAATCGCCAGCACAAAATCCGTCAGCGTAAGAGAAGAGAGGATGGTGCCGGAGAGGAAATGCCAGGAAATGTTCAAATTCAGCGAATCCCCGGAAACGGCGACCAGAAATTTCGTAATCAAAAAGCCAGAGCAAATTCCGCACACGGAAAACAGTACATTGGAAATCAGCATGGCGATAACGCCGCCAATGAGCGCGGGCATGACAAGATAGCGAATGGGATTGACTCCCAAAGTCGAAAGGGCGTCCACTTCGGAATTGATGGCCATGGTTCCTATCATCGTCGTGAGTGCCGAGCCGCTGCGTCCCGCGATCAAAAAAGCGGTCAAAATCGGTCCGACTTCGCGAATAATGACCGCCACCATCAAACCGCCAAAAGAACTTGAAAAGCCGACACGGGGCATTACCGTAAGCGCTTCGACAATCGTAATCGTTCCCGCAAGAGCCGCGACGACAAACAGGACTGGAAAAATTTCAACCGCAGTGAAGTAAACCTGTCGAATAATCCGCAGTAAGTCCCTGTTGAAATTGCGTTCTTTTGCAAAAATCGAATGGATCGTCTGTAGAAAAAGAAAAAACTGTTTTCCAAAAACGGTCGAGAGGAAACAGCGTCCCAACTTGTTGAACACCGAGCCAAAAAAACTCCAATCATCCAGTGTTCTGTGGATTTTCATTTTACCTCGACGGCAACAGACGAAAGAATTTCCTGCCAGATTTCATCCAGCCCGATTTTACGGAGAACGCTGATTCGAACAGGGCGAACATCTTTTCCAAAAATCCGAGAAATGGCATTGCGAGTTTTGGCCTGTTCCGACTGATTCGCCTTGTCGCATTTGCTCATCACCGGAAGTACGGGGCAGCCAAGAGAACGAATATTTTCAATGACTTCCACGTCGATGGGCTGCGGGCCGATTTTCGAATCGATTAAATAAATGATGCCGCGAAGCTCCTTGGCATTTTCCACATATGATCGGATGCCGACTTCCATTTCCCGGACTTTTTCAAAGTTCACGCCGGCAAAGCCAACGCCCGGAAGGTCCACCAAATAAAACGCCTGGTTGATTTTAAAGAAATTGATTTCCTTGGTTTTTCCCGGTTTAGAACTAATCCGGACGAGCTTCTTTTTCCCGGAAAGCGCATTTAAAAGAGAGGATTTGCCAACATTGGAACGTCCCAAAAAGGCGATCTGAGGAAGTCCATCCGAAGGAAACTGCGACGGTTTTGTCGCTGCCATTATAAATTCCGCTTCTACCATCATAATCCAGTTCTCGATTCAAATGCACGCAAAACGGTGACTTCATCAATATATTCCAATTCGCTGCCCATCGGAATGCCCCGAGCCAAATTAGAACGTTTTACCGGACTGCCGGAAAGAAGTTTGTCAATCAAAAGAATTGTCGAATCCGCTTCGGGGCTGGAACCTAAAGCAAAAATGATTTCTTCGATCCCCTCGGACGCAATACGACGAATAAGCTGCGGGATGTGCAGATTTTCAGGCCCGATACCATCTAACGGAGAAAGGACTCCTCCCAAAACGAAATAGAGCCCATGATAAATGCCCGCATTTTCAAACGGCAAGATGTCCGAAAATTTTTCGACGACGCAAATGGTTTTCGCCCCTCTTCTCGATTGGCAAATCGGACAAGGATCCTCTTCGGCAAAGGAATGGCAAAGGCTGCAACGCTTGACTTTTTCACAGGCGTCCGCAATCGCCGCCGAAAGCGGTTCGATATTTTGACGTGGACGATTCAGTACAAAGTAAGCCAATCGGCGAGCGGTCTTTTTTCCGATTCCGGGAAGGGCGGCAAATTCCTGTACCAGCTTTTCAAGACTTGGCGATTCAACCATGACTGTTCCATCCATAGGCAGCATTCAAGCAGTCCGCAAGATTCTGCGCCGAAAGGGAAAGCCTTTTTAAGAGCGTTCCAATCCGTTCATTGCGATCGTTTTCCACGGCGTCCGCCAAAGCCAGCAATGTTCCCAATTTCCCGGAGCCGTGCAAAAGCGCACCGGTAATTTCCTTATCGACTTTCAAATCCTCGAGAATCGTCGGCATCGGCGCTTTCACAAGAGCGTCCATCCGACTGATAATCGCCGTAATAAAAGCCTGTGCGGGAAGAGGACCGTCCGGGTCGATGATTTCGGCAAGCGATTCCACAAAGCGCGCCCGTTGCGAAACATTCTGAAAAAGCGGCGTCCCTTGGGCAAAGCGCTCCATTTCCGGTTGAGCATAAAGCAAGAGCATCAACCAATCCTGAATTTGGGGAATCCCCAGCCAGGCGATGGCATCTTGAACGGTTTCTATCGAACGACGGCGGAACGATTTTTGGGAATTGGCGTATTGGACAAGACTTTTCGAAAGGGCGCTCTGCTGCAAAAAGACCTTTTCTATATCGGCAAAGGAAGGCTCTCCGCGCAAAAATTGCAGCAAGTGCAAAATAAAGGCCAGCGAACCGTCCAGACGTTTGCCCTGAACCACTTCGGGCTGCGCAAAGAAAAAACCTTGAAAATAGTCGTAGCCGTCTTTCAAGCGTTCCTGAAAATCCTCTTCGGTTTCCACCTTTTCGGCAAGAAGCAAAATGCCCCGCTTTTTAAAATAAGGCACCGCCGCGTTCAAAGCTTCGGCAGAATTTTCCATCAAATCCAGCTTGACATATTTCACATAAGGGAAAAACGGCTCCAGACGTTTTAGATTTTCCTTTTCAAAAACCACATCGTCCAACGCAAAATCAAATCCGCGGGAATGGTATTTTTTCACGACAGCAACGATTTCTTTATCCGCCGAAACGCTCTCTAAAATTTCAAGGACAAAACGCTCCGTATCCAATGGACTGAAAATTCCGTCCAAAAGCATTTCTCGGCTGCAATTGATAAACGCCTTGTGGTTTCCCACCAACTTGGAAAGCCCGATGTTATTCAAGACATTTTCCAAGACCTGCGCCGTTTCGCGAACGCCATTGTGTATTACCGCCTTGTTGTTCGGAGAATCCCGAAACAAAAGTTCATAAGCGAAAATACTCTGGTGCGCATCCAAAATCGGCTGCCGCGCCAAATAAGCTGGAGATTCTTTTGGACTCATCCGAATTAAATCCGAGCGGACTTGATGGCAAAGAGCAGAATGCTGCGGGCGCCGGCATCCCAAAGTTTATCCATAATCGCGTTGGCTTCGTCCTGCGGAACCATCGCCTTGACCGCATACCAGTCGCGTCCATGCAATTTGGAAATCGTCGGCGCGTCTAGCCCCGGAGTCAAGCTGCACGCCTTATCCAAAATTTCGGAAGGACAATCGTATTCGATCATCATGTAATTTTTGGCGACGAGCTTTCCTTCAATCCGACGAATCAGCGTATGGACTTCTTCCAAGTCCTGCTTTTGCGGATGGCAGAACAACGCGGCGTTGCTGCGAAAAAGAGGTTCGCCGACAATACGAAGTCCGGCCTGCTTCAATGTCGTCCCGGTTTCCACGACATCGACAATCGCATTGGCGACCCCTAGGCTCACGGAAATTTCTACCGCGCCTTCCAGCACGACAAAATTCATGTCCTTTTTGTAGTAGCCGCTCACGATGTTTGGAAAACTGGTTGCAATCGTCGCATCCTTGAGATCTTCCAACGTCTGGACGGGACTCGCATTCGGAACCGCCGCGCACATTTTCGATGCACCATAAGGCAAATCCAACACTTTTACCGCAGGGCTTTTCGCTTCGGCGTTGAAATCGATTCCCGTAATGCCCGCGTCGATAATACCGCGCCCGACATACATCGGAATATCGCTGGGACGCAAAAAGAAAAACTCGATATCATTTTTCGCGTCTATCTGTGTCAGCGTTTTATACGGCTTTGTCGCCTTGTAACCGCATTCTTTAAGAAGCTCCTGAGTCGGTTCAAAGAGCATTCCTTTGTTCGGGAGAGCCACCTTAATCATAATTTCGCATACACCTCTTCGAGTTTAATTCCCTTTTCCGCCATCATCACGGCGACGTAATAAAGCACCTGAGACAATTCCAGGCATTGAGCATCATGCGATTCAAATCGAGCGGCCATCCAAGATTCAGCAGCTTCTTCCACAAGCTTTTTGCCGATTCCATGGGGACCTTTCTTGAAAAGTTCAGTCGTGCCCTTGCCTTCGGGCATTTCCTTTTTTCGCTGACAGGCGAGCGCATACATTTCTTCAAAAGTCATAAGAACCTCGATTTTGAATTTTGCCACAAAATTAGCAAATAATGCGCTCCCGAAAAGGTTTTCGCCAAAGAAAGCCAGCCGAATACGGTTCCAAGCAGCAAGCGTTTTTTTTAAAATCCGAACTTGGAATGCAACAAAGCCCCGCCATCGCAAGCCAATCCGCCCTTCCTTCATTTGAAGCGACGTTGGCAAACGATTTCCGATTGTGCAATAGCGACTCCCGCTTATAAACATTTGCTCGAATTTGCAAAAATCAATCCTTCGATTCTATTATTCAAACTTTTAAGTATTCCGTCAAGTCTTCGTCAATCCGATTTTCAAACAAATTAACTTTTCCATTTTCGTCCTTATTTCCCGAGTTAGGGGTTAGGGATTTGTTGGAAGTTGGAAGTTGGAAGTTGGAAGTTGAGAGTTGGAAGTTGGAAGTTGAGAGTTGGGAGTTGGAGGTTGGGAGTTGGAACTGAGAACTGGGAACTGAGAACTAAATTTAATTGCGGGTATTTCGTGAAGAATTGTAGATAATCCCAAAACTTTCATTCAGAATTTTTGCTTGCGGTCACCGCGAGCCATTTTTTCTACTTTAGCAGCGCTATGAAAAAGGTTGCAATTATCGGAGCCGGCATCACCGGCCTTTCTGCGGCATTCTACGCCAAAAAAGCGGGAAACGCGGTCACTGTTTTCGACAAAAAATCCCATGTCGGCGGCGTCATGCAGACACTTTCCCAAAATGGATTCATTTATGAAACCGGACCCAGCACAGGCGTTGTCAGCCTTCCCGAAGTGACCGAACTTTTTGAAGATTTGAATATTCATCATCTGCTCGAAGAGGCACCAAGACTTTCCGGCAATCGTTTCATTTTAAAAAACGGCAAACTGCACCCCATTCCAACGGGACCTTTGAGCGGACTTGCAACGCCTCTTTTCTCCTGGAAAGACAAATTCGGAATGCCCCTAGAGCCATTTCGTCCGCGCGGAACTGACCCCGAAGAAAATCTGACTTCATTTGTACGCAGGCGGCTTGGGAATTCCATTCTAGAATACGCCGTTGATCCGTTTGTTTCCGGTGTGTACGCTGGCACTCCGGACGATATGATTCCCAAATACGCATTGCCCAAGCTCTATAATCTGGAACGGGATTATGGCAGTTTTATTCGAGGCTCCATCGCCAAAATGAAACAACCCAAAACCGATCGCGATAAAAAAGCGTCCAAGAAAACTTTCTCAGCCAAAGGCGGACTCAGCGTTCTTGCGGAACATCTCGAAAAAGACATCGGCAAAGAGAACTTTGTGATGAACGCCAATCCGATCGTCATCCCTGCCGCCGGAGAATACCAAATTCAAGTCGGAGAAAAAAATTTCGGACCTTTCGACCGTGTGATTTTCACAGCGGGCGCAGACCACGTTTTCGAAGCACTGCCCTTTGCACAAGAAAAATTTCCCGACGCCTCGCAGGTTCTTTACGCCAAAGTCGCCGAAGCGGCTATCGGTTTCAATCATTGGACAGGTCTTCCGCTGAACGGATTCGGAGCCTTGATGCCCTCCAAGGAAAAGCGAAACATCCTGGGCATTCTGTATATGTCGTCCCTGTTCCAGAATCGCGCACCGCAAGGGGGAGCGCTTCTCGCCGTTTTTGTCGGCGGGCTTCGCCATCCGGAATTTCTGGACCTGAACGATGGGCAATTCCGGGAAATGGTCGGCAAAGAAGTCGCAAGCATCATGCAGATTCCGCATTTTGAACCCGACCTTTTTGAAATCACCCGGCACGAGCATGCGATTCCCCAATACGACAAGAAAACCCCTCTTCGAGAAAAAGCCTACAAAGGAATCGAACAGGCTTACCCCGGAATTCTGATGGGCGGAAACGGCATTGACGGCATCGGCATGGCAAAGCGAATTGCTCAAGGGCGCGCTCTCGCAGAAAGGATCCGCTAATCCTTTGACATTCCCTTTTTGTATAAAAAAACGAAAAGGGCGACCACTTTTTGCCATTTGACGCTTCTTTTCGCTTTTCAATTTTCTATATTAAGTGCGTTCACACCTGTCCGGGTGGTGGAATGGTAGACACTGGGGACTTAAAATCCCTTGACCGCAAGGTCGTGCGGGTTCAAGTCCCGCCTCGGGCATTACCACTAGAAAAACCATGATCGAATACTATCCGGATTCCATCTACTATCCCCGCGAGACGGTCGAAGCCAAATACAAGAAGGGCGAGCTTGCCAAAGTGGAAGAACGCTTGATGGGCTTTGCAGAACGCCACAAGAATCGCGTCTGGATTATTTCCAAAGAAGATAGTTCCGAACCGAGTAACGAAGTCCTTCTGGACAATCTAAGAGCCTATCTGCTTGTTCGCGGTTCCCTTCAGCCCGCAGCGGATATGGCGGATTTGATTAAAGAAATTAACAAGGAAGTCTGGTATCGGAACGAAGAGCAAAAGGGAAAAGAAAATCCCCAGGAAGTCGCCATCAATTGGGAAGAGCAATATGAAAAAAAATGGCGTCAGGCTCGAATGTTCGAAGCATTTGTTCTAATCGACATTTGCAAAGACAAATTGATTCAGATTTTGCGAACTCCCGGCAAATAGACCGGAAATTTTTCACAGCCTAACAAATCTCTTTGATCAAGAGCTGAATGCTTTTTCGCCCATTGAACACGTTCCAGGACGGTTCAAAAGCAATGGATATTTTTTTCCGCTTTTCTTCAATGATTTTTTTGGCTTTCGCCATACCGAACGCAATGCCCGCAAAGGATGAGCTGCCGCTCTGCGATAATTTCAATTGCAGATGGCCGCCGTGCAATTCCCGTAATTTTTCGACCTGTACATTTTCAGCAAATAAAACCGGATAAGGATTTTTCCCGCCGAAAGGCTCCAGATTTTGCAAAGCATTCATAAAGTCCGCATTGATTTCATTCAACGCCGCAGCAATCCGTTCTGAATGTTCTTCCACAGGTTCACCGGAACAGGAATCTTTTCGACTGGTCGCCCATGTCACCAGACGTTCCCGCAATGTGGGAATATCCTTGTCCCGCAAGCTGAATCCCGCGGCGTTCGCATGGCCTCCCCAGCGCAAAAAAAGATCGCGGACATCAAAAAGCGCCTTGTGCCAGTTGAATCCCGGAATCGCCCGAGCCGACGCCTGGGCAATGCCGTTTTCCACCGTCAAAACGGCGGTGGGACGATTAAAAGTCTGCGCAACCTTTGCCGCAACAATGCCTATCACTCCCGGATGCCAAGATTCACCATCGACGACAAGCACCGGGGGAAGTTCCGAACCGTAACGTTCTTCAACCCAATCTACAGCCGCTTTGGAAATATCGGCTTCCGTTTTTTTGCGCAATTCATTGTATTTGAGAAGCCTATCCAAAATCGATGCAACTTTTGACGTATCGTCACAAAGAAGAAGTTCCAATGCGACATCCGGTTTGTCCATGCGTCCGGGAGCGTTCATCAATGGCGCGATTCGAAAAAGCACGTCTTGCCCGCCCACATAGGGCGCATTTTCCAATTGCCGACGACACAGTGCGCGCACTCCGGGCCAGCGACTTTCCAAAAGCATCGAAAGCCCGCGACGGGTCAAGTAGCGATTTTCCGGAGTCATTTCGACCAAATCCGCCAGTGTTCCCAAAGCCACCAAATCCAGATATTTGTCCGCAGAACCTTTATTTTCCTGTTTCAACAAAGCGTCGATGAATTTATACGAAACACCCGCGCCACAAAGAGCCTTGTTCGGATACGGGCAATCGTCCTGACAAGGATCGAGCAGAACGTCACTCGCCGGGAGACCATCCCCCGAAGGCTCATGATGATCAATCACCATGACGTTCATGCCCTTGGATTTGGCATACTCGATTTCTGCTACCGCCGTAATCCCCGTATCAACCGTCAAAAGATGCTGGACATTTTCCGACAGCATCAAGTCCACAATGTCCGTCGAAAGTCCATAACCAGAGCCGACTCCAAAACGGCAAGGCAAATGCCAGGAGGCGTCAATGCCGATTTCCGAAAGGCCTCTTTTCAAAAGGGCGGTTCCCGTAAGGCCGTCCATGTCATAATCCCCAAAAATGCACAGCTTTCCTCCGCTTTTTCTAGCGGCAAGAATCCAGTCCAGAGCCTTTTCCATTCCTCGCATCGGTCTTTTTTCGTCCAGCGGATTCAAAATATGTTCCCGCGTACAATGGATTCGTTCATACGCGGCAGACAGCGAGCCGCAACCCCTTGCGACAAGAATCCGGGCGATCAGATGGGGCACATGCAACTGGTGCGCGATGGATGTTGCCAGCAACTCGTCGTTCATTTTTTATAGCCTTCAAAAAGTCCAATCGAGAGCGTCTGCAGAGCGACAATCACCGAATTTTTCCGATTGGCGATTTTTTCCGATGCCGATACGATTTCCAGAATCGCTTTTTCCAAAGCGACAGAGCCAAAACGCCCTAAATCCAAAGTCTCCAGATTTTGTCGCTGATCGGGCAAGCGGCACGCTTCCCCCACCAAAAGCCGTAAAGCGTCCCCCACCAGAAACTCCACAAAGTCCAGCATCACAATGGCCGAATCCACAGCGGATGCGTCCCTCGCAAAATACTTGTCCAAATCAAAAAACAAATCCGAATAATTGCCTGCTGCGCTGTCCTTTAAAAATTGGAAAGCGCGCGTTTCATTTTCGGCGATATCGCTGTTGTAATACATCGCCATGCCCGGAGAGCCAAGAGCCATCCCCAAAGCATCGGGCGATAAAGATTCTCCCGTGACCGTACGAGAAATTTCTTCGGTTTCGGCAAGGGAAAGCGAGGGCAGACACAGAGAATTGCAGCGGCTTCGAATCGTCTGGAGCAAACGTCCCGGAGCCGAAGACGTGAGAATAAAATAGGTATTGGGCGGAACTTCTTCCAGCGTTTTCAGCAAAGCGTTGGCAGCCGATTCATTCATCCTGTCCGCTTCCGCCACAATGACAACCCGGGAATTTTCGCTCGTCAGCGAGAACTGCGAAGTCATTCCGCGAATCTGTTCCACGGCGATTTGCGCAATGCCAGAAACATAGGATACCGAATAGGGATTTTCAAAAATCTTTGCGATATAGCCCGCTTTGATATCTTCTACGGTTTTCGCTTTGGAATTTTCACTGACATCTGTCGCCGACTTGGCGTTTGCTTCCGCTGTTTCCAAAGGGATAATCCAACCGTGAGTGTTTCCGGGATTCGACGCCAGACTACAGCCCGAACATATTCCGCAAGGCACCTGTTCCGAATTCGTGCAAGAAAGCATTCTGGCGACTTCTATCGCCAGCGCCTTTTTTCCGATTCCCCGATTGCCTTCTATCAGCAACGCTTGAGGAAATCGTCCGGCGGCGTAAGCATTTTCCAAACGCTTTCGGGCCGCCTTTTGGGATTCAGGTCCGTGTAAGCAGAATTTCGTCATTTTTTCTTCAACCATTTCAAAGGATCGACGGTATCGGTTCCTTCGCTAATTTGGAAATACAATTTAATTCCATTTAACGAAGCGAGGTCGCCGACAGTTCCAATATCTTCGCAATTTCCCACCCGATCGCCTTCTTTTACCCGAATAGAGCTCATGTGTCCATAAACGGAATAAACGCCCCCCTCGTGTTCAATAATAACGGAAGGTCCTCGCCCATCGATTTCCGTAACCATCACCACATTTCCCGCTGCCGCCGCTTTAATTTTGTCGCCCTTTTTCCCTCGGATTTCAACGCCCAGATTCCGGGTCATAATATGCAGAACCGGATGTTCGTGCATGCCGTATTCCGCGATGATGCTCCCGTTCAGCGGCAAGCATTTCGGGCCGATCGGCTTGACCGGAATACGGGGAAGCGCATTTTTCCCTGTTACTTTTTTCTTGGAATTCTTTTTTTTCTTTGCCTGCGCCAATTCCTGTTCCCGCTTTTTTTCCAGCTGGCGAATCAGCGAAAGCATTGTTTTCTGGTTTCGTTCAATTTCTTGAATCGCTTTGGTCTGCAAACTTTTGCTTTTTTGTACCGAAGCCAGCACGGCGCCCTGCGTCTGGATTTGCTGTTTCAGCCCCTCTTCTTCTGCCGTCTTTTTGGATTGCAGGCTGCGCAATTCCGAAAGCCGCCCCGAGGCTTCCCGCTTTTTCAGCGCCCGCTCCCGCAAAAGCCAAGAAAGCCGATCCATTTTTTCGCGGTCGTCGGTCAAAATGCGGTTCACATAATAGATCTGTCGCTCCGGCGAAGTTTCGCCTTTTAAAATGGCCAGAATTTCTTCCGGCGTTCCCCGATCTCCGTGGATATACAATTCGCGAATCCGCTTTTGCATCGCCCGATTGCGCCGCGCGATTTCTTTGTCCAAAGAATCCAGTGAATGCCCGATTTCCGCAAGGAGCTGTTTCACGGTGGATTCATTTTTTGCGAGAACCTGCACATATTCCTTGGTCCGGTTCAAGTTCTCGTCCAAAACGGCAATCGTGTTCAAAACGCCCTTTTCTTCGGATTCCAAAAGCCGGACTTTTTTGCGCTGCTTCGCCAGATTCGCTTCCAGATTTTTCAGTTCCGCCCGTTGCTTGGCGAGCTGCGAGCTTGTCGATTTTTTCGCCGCCCACAAAGGCACCGTTCCCAAAAGAACTATCAAAAAACCGACGAATAAAAAACGGAACCTCATGAAAACATTTGCCTACTTTTCAAAAGCATCCCGCCGAAGAAATTCCCGAACGCTCCGGTAACTCGAATAGACAGAGACCAAAGTCACCGCCACCACAACCAAAAGCAGCAGATAGCCGAAACCCGAAAGATAATACGCTAAAACCGGAAGCTCACGGCAAAGCGATTTTTCGGCAAAGAGCAAAAGCAGCGCCGCCGCACCACTGGCAAAAACCCCTTGCATCACACCTTCCAGCAAAAAGGGAAATTCAATAAAAAACGATGACCCGCCCGCATATTTAATGTTTTCTACCAGAAGCTTGCGCGAAAAAAGCGAAAGGCGCACCGCATTTCCGATAATCAAAAAAAGCGTCACCAAAATCAGAACCGTCGTCGCTATCGGCCAAAAAATCAAAGGGAATTTCCATTCCGCAATCCTGTCCACAAAAGCCGTCGGCGATTCCACCGCATCGAATGCCGGATTTTTTTTCAACTGGTTCACTAATTCATGTAAAATGACCGGTTCCTGATAACGCGGGGACAAAGTGAAAATGAAAGAAGCCGGAAGTGGATTTGCCGTCACCAGGTCCAGCATGTCTCCCGAAAACCGCGTTTTAAAATCTTCCATCGCAGCGTCTGGGCTTTTGTAATCGACGGATTCAAATTGCTTCACCATCAGCAGCTGCCGGCGCAAACTCATCGCGGAATCTTCGGAAACGGGATCTTTCAAAAAAGCTTCGATTCGATAAAGCCGATTTTCCACCTGAGAAAGGCGATGTGCGCCCATCAAAAAAGCGCCCGAAAGCCCCAAAAGGACGGCGCACAGAAAAATCGTCACCAAAGACGGGAATACGACAGTCCGATGTTCTTTCCAACCGCGAAAAGCTTCAAAAATAAGATAACGCATCAAGCTAAACACAAAAGAGAATATAGTTTTTTGAAAGGGATTATACACCATGCACGATTTTTAGAGATAACCCAAACGGAGAAAAGTCAAAAGCTACAAAATGTGCAGATGGGAAATTTTGCAAACGCTCCTGAAACAAATTCAAAGGATTTTTTGAAACGACTATATAATGTTTCATAAAAAACGGCAAAATGCCACGACTCCAATCCGGAGAAAGTCGGCAAAAGGCAAAATGCCGAGAGGCAGGAGTTGGGAGTTGATTTTGGCGGCGGAAAATCTAAACTCTAAGTTCTCCCTACTAAGCTCTAATTTCTCCAAGGCGGCATTCGGCAAAATGCCACAAGCCGGAATGGGTTAAAGTCAACGAATGGCAAAATGCCACGAGCCGAATTTGGGGATTTTGTGGGAGATTTTTGATGAAATGCCATATTCTCCCCAAAATCCTGAAATGCTGTATATGATTTCCTTAAAAATATTATACCTTTCTTAAGAGAATAGGAGCTTTTATGGGAAAATTTCACGCCGTTTTAGCCATTTTGTTTTTGTCTGCGACACTTTCATACGCCGAGGGCGGCTGTTCGGGGAATGGGCAAATCTCGGGGATTCCCGTTCAGTCCTGCTACGAAAAACTTTCCTCGTTCTACATGGGAATCCAGGCCGACAACGGGATGTTTTTTATCGATCCGGTAAAGAGCGTCCAATATGGAGGCAAGACTTACTGGCTGCGTTTCTTTGTCACATCGGCGAGCGGGGCGTATAATCAAATACAGGCCCTGGCGCAAACGGGCTATGCCACCCGCAGCTCGGTTGAAATCATCTACCCCAATTATGCGACCACTACGGTCACCAATGCCAATGCCGGACTAAATGATGCCAACTGCAGCACGAATACGGACAATGCGGGCAATGCCGCCTACATGTATTGTCCTATTCAGGCGCTCTCTATCCTTGAATAGCCCATGGTCCGTCTGTTTTCTCTCCTGCTTGCCTTTTTCTTGTTTGCGCCGTCTGCTTTTGCGGCGGTTCATGCCGTTCCCTACAATGTCCGGACGGTTCTCGATTTAAGCGACGGGGACACGCTTTCCCTGACGGGATTTCCGGTGGGGTGGGCGTATTCCCGCGTGGTTCTCGGCATCAACTCGACGCCATCCGTCCCGATGGCAGGGCATCTTGTTGTCAACAACTGCAAATACGCTCTGGACTCCTATTACCGGGAAATCGCCTTTGCCTTTGCGACAGAGATTAAAATTACGTATTCGGGAAATCCGCAACAGAGGATGCCCATACAATGGTGGGTTGATGACAATCGTATTTTTTCTAAATGTGAACATGCGGAATTGACACGTGCGGATTCTATTTGGAAACTCGTGTATAAATTCGCAGATTCTCTTTATGAAATGAGAACCGCACATTATCGGGATTTGGGAGAAATGAATGCCGAATCTATTTTTGCCGGAAGCTCTCGAATGTTCAAAATTTCCAAATTGCCTGAAGATATGTACAATCGCATTTATGTGCTAATCGAACCGTTGGATGGCAAGGAACTGAATGGATTTGCTTACGCAAGCAATAAAAAGGCAAACATTCGAGGATGGACTTCTACAGTTGTTCTTTCCCAAAAAGCAAAATATGCTCCTTATTTTGAAATGGCTTTCCCCGAATACCGTAAAGTAAAAATGAAATGGTGGGCAACAAAAGAAGAACCTGTCGAAATACAAATACAAGCATCCGAAACTAGTTTAGGAAGCGATTCCGTTCAAGCAAATTATGCATTTGGTAAAACGCCTTACACGTCAGCATCTGTTGGATTGAAATTCGACAAGAATGTTTTTGTTGATGGGCAAATCCCCGTTATAAAAAAACTTTCTTTCAATCCACATGGTCCGGAAAATTTAGATGAATTTACAATGATAGGCGATATTTTTGATATTCAAGCACAATTAAAATCAGGGCAGGAGGTAACTTTGGCACTTCCCTTGGATTTTAATTATGTTTCCGGGCGGGATTCGGTAACTGTCGGTCATTTCATTGAATCCGAAAATCGTTGGATAGAAGAGCCCGTGGATAGCATTGTCGGTAATTACGTTTTCTTTAGAGCAAAATCTTTTAGTTTGAGGAGTGTTTTTCGAAAAGCGTGTAAAGTTGTAAATACGGTAGCGACGGCAGCTTTCGTCCCTGCGATAGGCATTTCAGCTATTTTTTCAGAAGATGTTCGCGATGGGATAGAATCGTTTGCTGCCGGATGGACGGATATCCAAACCGGCATTGTGAATGGAGTGGTTGATGGTGTCTATTGGCTGTATGATTTATATAATGAACTCCGGTGCTTCGATTTTGACGGAGTGAGAGATAGGTTTAATCGATTGTTTCGAAATGCCGAATCCGAGAACTTAGATGTTCCACAAGGACAATTGTCGGATGCTATACTTAGGGACTCCTTGCTTTTGAATTCTCTTAAAGAGAAGAAAGTATCGATATTAACAACCAAAAAAGAAGCCATTTCGCATTGCGCTTTACCTGACACTACTTGCAATCGTCAAGAATATGCCTGGAAAGTAACAGCCCAAAATCTAGATGCCGTATTGGCAGATGTTATTTTAGGAATGCTAAATCCCGATACAAGCAATAATGATTCAAATTCTTTATTTAAACGACGCTTTACTTTTTCAAGGGATTCTGACGAATTGTATTTCCAAGATGCTACACAACCCGATTCAGAAAAAATGAATTTTACCGATTATTTCTTGACAAACAGT
This sequence comes from Fibrobacter sp. UWS1, assembly GCF_002300445.1. Classification (NCBI taxonomy): domain Bacteria; kingdom Pseudomonadati; phylum Fibrobacterota; class Fibrobacteria; order Fibrobacterales; family Fibrobacteraceae; genus Fibrobacter; species Fibrobacter sp. UWS1. The sequence continues at coordinate 484,485 of NZ_NSGW01000002.1, read as the reverse complement.
GGAATGCTTTCCGATGCGGCTTGGGTAGTAAGAGGATTGGAAGGATGCTACAATGCGACGAATATAACCGGCGCGACACTGACGAATTGGATTGAATGGGGAAAAAGCATTCACGATTTGGATTATCAAGATTTTTGCAAAAGGCTTGTCTATACCTACGGGCATAACGAAGGCTATTTAAACGATGTCATTGAATGTGGTGAATTTGCGGTCAAATGGAACTCTGCAAGAACTTTTTTCGATTCTCATATTGGAAAACTCCAAGAAATCTCCAATGCGATGACAAGAATTTCTTTGCTAGCGTGGATTGATAAAGGAGAATTTAGAGAACATATAAAGGATGCGTACAAATCCGTTTATGATGGCATTCGAGCGTGGCTTGAATTGGCTGGTCCGATGCTCTTAGAAAATAATTTAGTTGCCAAAGCTTATGCGAGCATTGCCTTGTATGAATTCATATTTTATGGGACACACGAAAATTTAGATTATTTAAACAGTGCTTTGAAAATGCATTATGGTGAACATGGCGGCTATGCAGAAGGATCTGGTTATTCTCAATACATTTGGGACGATGCTCCTTACATTCTTGCCGCATTGCAGGAGGCATACCGATCGGTCAATAAAACAATGCCCGCTATCGAAAATAAATTTTTAAAGTCACCCTACTATATGATCGAATTTTCTCGACCGATGTCGTCTTATGGCTACATTCCTGTTGAAATAGACGATGGATGCACCTATAATCCGGATTATCGTGTTTGGGCAAAACTGACTGGCGACGCCAATTTTTTAGCTTGGTCGGAAGCCTATCCGTTAAAACCGGAAGATGGAAAAATCAATCCGTGGGTTGCCTTTGGATTTCCAGACGAAAGCTTGTATCAGTTGAAACCTGCTGACCTGCCATCTAAATCCGGGGTAAGGAGCAGCTGCAAAGACGGTATTTGTTTAATCACGGTCTTTGGTGTGGAAGATACGGTTGCTTTGTCTATGATTGCGGAAAATGGCAAGATGTGGACTCGAGGACAGGCTCATGACCAGCAGGACAACCTTTCCATCACGCTTTCTAGTTCTAAAAAAGGGTTTCTGATTCAAGATCGGGGCTATTCCGGGTTTGGTAAAAGAAATAAAGATGATGATTTTCACCATCACATCAATCACAACGTTTTAACGTTGGCGTCAAATTGTGATAAGAATGCGCCAAACGAATCGTGTCTTGCTGTCGGTGCACAAAGCGACAACCGTATTATAGGAGCAAATGAAGTCCGCCAAAGGATAGAAGAATTTTCCGGTGAAGTCCCGGGAGTATTTTGGTCGTTGTTGTCTTTTTTAGTGACTCATTTTGACTTGCTGGGAGACGATTTTAATGTGGAAGGAGGTTCGGACGCTTTTATTGTAGATTCTCTGCCGAATGCCGGGATGGAAGCGAAAGGATATACGGCTAAGCATTTTCTCACAAAATTCGATAAACTTGCAATGCCATCAACGGTCGAAAACCATCGTTCCATCCTTTATTTTGGTGGAAATTTTTGGGTCATTGATAGGCCTGGCGAGCAAGGGATGGCGTGGCTGGCAAATTCACCTCAAAAATACTGGGTCGATATGGGCATCCATCTTTATGGGGTTGCTCAAGAGGATCTAGGCATTGGTTCTCAAAGCGTTGTTAGAAATGTTCAGCAAAATTCATCGCGGGCCGATTATCTTGGACAGGATAAAGTTTTATTGAACAACTGGTTTGTAATTCAAGATTATCAAGCAAAAACCTACGTAATGAATTACCCCATTAATGGTGAAATTTTTTCTAAAAAAACAAGTCGTTGCCCTATGGATTTTCAGTGCTTTGAAAACACCGAAAAAAACAAACGTTTGATTGTTCCTCCGCAAGGAGTAAAGTATAAAGCGAGTTCGGTGTTGGAAAATTTTTCAGGATTTCCTGAATTGGATGGTATTATGCTAGCCACACGAAATAAAACGAATGTTTGGGAATATGAGGTTTTAGATGGTCAAACTTTTGGCGAATACCGACATGGGCGCTCCGTTGATTTGCCTGCGTTGCGAATTCTTCTCTTGAGGTGAGCATGGTTAAAATTTTACTGTTCATCTGCTTATTGCTATTGGGGTGCGATATTGAACTTTACGGCGATCCTTCTAGCAACGCTACTTATTTTATAACAACAACAACTCATAAACCATTGAGGTTTGAATTTACATGGATAGATGATTCTCTGCGTAATGCTTCCGCCACCCTCTTAGGTCCTTATGACCGCTTGGACTGTCCAGACGACTGTATAATTTCTAGAGCTCGCTATGCTTTGGAATGGAATGGAATCTATCTGGACTCGCTTTATGTAAAGGATGAGGCTTTTAGCAGAATAGACTCCACTCTTGTCGAATTGTTCCGGTCTATTGATTCTACGAAGCATCTCAAGTTTTCTTTAAGGGATTCGGCAGATGAAATTAAATCTTATGATTTGGATATGGCTCCTGTATTGTCTTATTTGAATAGTCCAAAACGTTATGAAATTCGTGGCGATTCCATCGACATATTCCTTCCCGAAGGGAATTTTTATGTTGTGTATTCCGGTTCTTGCTATAATGGCATTGATGATTTTAACGAATTCAATAAAGAATGCAGGAGATATAAAGCGTCTAAAGACCCGCAAACCATTACTTTGGAAATAGCCGCGTTAGAGCGTTTATCTTATGTGATTCGCTACGATTTTGATGAAGAAGACAAGATGGAAGAAGACTCCTTTACTTTTAAGTGGATTTACTATGACGCGTTGTAGAATCCTTTGCCTTTTCTGCCTGATATTTTTAGGCTGCTCCGATTTATCGGATATTTTCTCTTCTGATGATTCCCAAGAAGTGAAGATGGCAAAAACTCACGGCTCTTATTTATTTGTTTATCTTGCCGTTCATTGCGAACGGGACATGTCGTGTCGTTCCAGCGTACGCGTTAAGGGAACTCCTTCACCCAAAAGCGAATACAAATATGGATTCCATTATACATTCATCGCCGGAAACGATACCCTTGTTGCGGAATCCGACCGATTTATTGATAGTGGGGACACGTTGCCGTCATGGAATTTTCCCGTGACAGATGGGCATGTCCGCTTTTCCCTTTTGGATAAGAAGAAAAGGCACAAGGATTACGACTTTGATTTAGCTCACTGGCTGGGAGAAGCATCGCCATCGCAGGATTCGGTCGCCTTTACCAATTTTGAGGTGGGTTCTAGAGTTTGCTTTTACAAAGTTCAAGGCGAATCCTACTGCCAAACCATTCAAGAAAGAACGGAAAAGATCACGGTTCCGAACGACTCCACTTTCTATCCGTTTTTCAGAGTTTGGCACGACGATTTTTACTTTGATGTCGGCAAATATACGGATGAATTGTATCTTTGGCTTACTGCCTATTGGCGGTAAAATGGGGCGCTATATGGGGAATTTCTGACGAAATGTCTTCAGGAGCCGGGGCCTGCCATTTTGAATCTGGCCGAGTGAAGAAGAAATCAAGAAAGGACATTCCAAGGAAAAATAGCCGCCTCCTTGAAATAATCTATATTTCATCCCGACATAGTTTAGGAATTTCCGCCCAAAGCGGGGATTTCTAAACGCCCGGAAAATTTCGAGATTCGTCTCTTATTCTCTCTGCTGAAAACTACCACTTTTCAAATTTCCTGAGAATAAGACGAACGCTCACGTCCCGTTTGGGGCGTGGGTCGTTTGTGCTTATTAGGTAAAGGATGTGGTAGTCCTCAGCAGAGATAAGCGCACCGACTCCACGCCTTTTTTTGTTGCCCCGACATTTTGGCTTGAGTCGCAATCGCTTGAATAAGGGTGATTCTCTATCCCCTTTAACGCGGAGCGCAAATGGCCAAAAGTATTGAAGAACAGGTAGAAGATTGGTGCAAAAACCAATTGGAAAAATACTTCACCAAAACAGAAAGCATCAACTTCGAAATTGACGAAGCTCTCAAGAAAGCCCCCAGCAAAAAAGGGGGATCCGGTCAAAATCTTCCCGACATCAAATGTTTTGTGTCCGTTGACTTTAGGAACCTTCCCGTCATGGTGGAATGCAAGGGAACGAAAGGGGACTTTATAAAAACCGATGAAAACGGATTGGTTTCCAATACGAACAAAAAAGGGGAACCCGACTATGCCGCCATTGCCAAATACGCCGTCAATGGAGCAATCCACTATGCAAAATCCATTCTCGATTATACCGAAACCTATCAGGAAGCGATTGCCGTTGGGGTGAATGGTTATAAGCAGAATGATGATCTGAAAACTGAAATAGGCGTTTATTACCTATCGAAGGAAAACCTGAGCATACCCAAAGAAGTTGAAAAATTCACGGATTTGAGTTTTTTGAAAAAGAAAAATTGGAAGAATTTCTTCAAGATGATTGATGAAATCCAATTGACATCAGAAGAACTGGAAAACCGGAAACTCGCCTTGGAAGATGAAATCGAATCCAAACTGAAACGATTGAACCAAACCCTGCATGACGATTTGGGAATCGCTGTTAAATCCAGGGTGATGCTCATTGTCGGGTTGATTATGGCAGGACTCGGTGTAGAAGAAGTTTCCGACGGATTGAAAGTCGAGGAATTGAAAGGTGAAACAGGGAAAAAATCCAACGACGGACAAAAGATTGTAGATAAAATAGAAGACTTTTTACGAGAGGCGGATTTTCGTCGCTAACGCGACTTAGGTTTGTAGTTTAACTTGCGTATAAATATACTCTAAAGGGGTCATAAAGTCAAGCCTTTTTCGAGGCCTGTTGTTCAGTTTATCCTGTATCCAGCGAACTTTCCGGGGAGAGATTCCCTTGAACGACTCCTTCTTGGGAAGATATTGGCGTATTAGACCGTTCATGTTCTCGTTGGCACCGCGCTCCCAGGAGTGGTACGGGTTCGCAAAGTAGTAATCCGCCTTCATAGCTTTCGCTATTTCTGCGTGACAGGCGAACTCCTTCCCGTTGTCCGAAGTGATTGTGAGAATCTTGACTTCGAACGTTTTCTCAAAGTCCTTCAGCGCCCTCACAAGCGTTCTCTTCAGGTCTTTCGCGTTCTTCGTCGGAAGATACCTTATCAGGCTGTAATTCGTCATCCTGTCGTTGATCGTGAGCAGGTTCGCGTCATGGTCCGCGCTGTTTATCAGGTCTATCTCGATGTCGCCTACGCGTGATTTCTCGTCCACGATTGCCGGACGTTCCTCGATGGGCACGCGGCCTACAATCTGGCCTCTCTTGTCCTTCTTCTCCCCGCGCTTACGGTATGGTTTCTTGCCGTGCCGCAAGTGCTTCTTCAGGTCCTCGTCCTTGTTCACATGCCTGTATATCGTGGCGACGCTAGGGACACCCATCCCATCGAGTTTCGCGCGTCCGTTCACCTGTTCGGGAGAGTAGTCTTCCTTGATTTTCCCGTCCACGATTTTCCAGTCGTCCTCGTCGTAGTCGTAATGCAGGTGACTTGTCGCGGCAAGGAGGTCTGCCCGTTCCTGCGACTTGACCGGGTCGTAATGCTGGCGGCCGCCGCCCCTGTTTAGTTCCCTGTAGATTGTGGATTTGTGGACCTTCAGCTGCAAGGCTATGTTTTTCGGGGGGATCTTTGCCGCATTGAGCGCTCGTATTTCGTATCTTTGTGCTTGGTTGAGACTCACCGCCATGTCCTTTTTTGGTAGAATCGGCAAGGTAGAAAAGTTTCGGCCAGGTTCCCCAGGGGCTAGCCCTAGGGAACTTTTTTTCTTCCCGATTCAACCTATATCAGTCGCATTGACGGTGAAAATTCGCGAGAGAAAAAACTGCCCGAAGAAAAACGGGAAGTTATCATGAACGAAGTGTCAAACGTCTTCAAAAACCAAGACCTCTATACTCCCCAAAACGGAGAAAGCAAACTCCGAAAAGTTTACACCATCGTCCACAACGATATTCTGCCCTACCTCTCTTCCGAATTGCACAATATCGATTTTACAGGAAGACTTTTCAATGTCCTTAATGATTGGGTCGATGTCCCCGACGGTGCCGAAAACGATGTCGTTTTGACTCCAAGATACGTAACGGAAGTCATGGCGAGATTGGCATCCGTCAATAAGGACAGCTATGTTTGGGATTACGCAACGGGATCGGCGGGCTTTCTGATTTCGGCGATGCATTTGATGATTGCCGATGCAACGCGTAAAATCAAGAGTCCCGACGAACTGCGCTCTAAAATGGCAAAAATCAAGGGGGAACAGTTGCTCGGTATTGAAAAACTTCCCGAAATATATATTCTGGCCGTATTGAATATGATTTTGATGGGCGACGGCTCTTCGAATATTATTAATGGCAACTCTCTAACGCAATTCGATGGAAAATACCAGCAAGGGAAACTTCGCGACGAAAAATTCCCGGCCAATGTATTCTTGCTGAATCCTCCCTATTCGGCGCCCGGCAAGGGAATGATTTTTGTGGAGAAGGCGCTTTCTCAAATGAACGGGGGCAAGGCCGCTGTACTGATTCAGGAAAACGCGGGAAGTTCCCAAGGCGATGGATTCACCAGACGGATTTTAGAGCGCAATACACTCGTCGCCTCCATACACATGAGCACGGATTTGTTCATCGGGAAATCGAGCGTCCAAACGGCCATCTATGTGTTCGATGTGGGCGTTCCCCACGATACCGAAAAACTCGTGAAGTTCATCGATTTTTCAAATGACGGATACGCTCGGCAAAATCGCAAAAAATCAAGCCAATGCGTCAATCTAAAAGATGTGGACAACGCCAAGGAACGCTACGACGAACTTGTAAACCTTGTGGTTCGCGGCAAAGGCAAAGACGAAAAGAATTTGAATTATTACAAGGACTTCTACATTGAAGATTACATTTCATTGGAAGGCAACGACTGGACCTATAGCCAGCACAAGAAAATCGATATAAAGCCAACCGAGGACGACTTCAAAAAAGTTGTCCAAGAATACATGGCTTGGCAAATCGGCGACTTGATTAAAAACGGAGACGACTGCCTGGGAAAAAGCATCGGACTAGACGATTGCGAACTAACGAAGGAAGAAAAAACGGCTCTAAAAAAATTTAATGCGCAACAAATAGAATTTAAACCTTTTGACATTATTGAAAAGTTCGATATAAAGAATAGCCAAAACAATCTGAAAAGCGATGTAATTTTTGAAAGCGGGAATACGCCCTATGTCACAGCAAGCGAGGGGAATAATTCTGTCGTTTCTCGAATTTCATGTGCAGACAACTTGAAAGAGTCTGGAAACTCCATAATGATTGGTGGAAAAACTCTTGTTGTAACTTATCAACCAGAAGATTTTGTTTCTAACGATTCTCATAACTTGATATTGTATTTTAAGGACTACGCAAAACGAACTGAAAACATACAACTATTTTGCGTTTGTGTGCTAAAGCATTTTTTGAAGCCCATTTATAGCTGGGGAGACTCAATATCTAAAACGAAAATTCGAAAGGATGTTTTCTCGTTACCTATTTCGCCTCAAGGAGAAATTGATTTCGATTTCATGGAAGCCTTCATTTCTGCCCAAAAGAAACTTGTTGTTCAAAAAGTCATTCGTTGGCTAAAACAGCAATAAAGCAACGAAGACATTCTTGAAATGAAAAAACATCCTTCGGAGGAATATAAAACCATCAAGTAATCCGATTTTGACATAGACTGAAAAGATTCTTGTTTCCCTACCCTGAAACTACCACTTTCAAGGATTTTACACAAGAATCAAATGAATCTTCGCTCGCCATTTAGGGCGTGGGTCGTTTGTGCTTATTGTGTAAAAGGGTGTGGTAGCCCTCAGGATAGGTAAGCACATTCGACACCACGCCTTTTTTGTGTTTTCCCTACTTTAAAAATGGAAAGCGAAAACTTTTTCAGGAGATTTGCAAATAAGGCCGCTAAATAAGAATGGAACCTCAATCGGTCGCAGACCAAAGGAGTCCAGCATAAGACCATAGAGCGAATGATATCGAATTCCCATCCAGTTGTCGGGCGAACCGTCCGACAGGTTAAGGACTGTTACCAAAAAACAATCCAAACATTTTTCAGCCGCAAGGCAAGGGAAAATATTATGGGCCTAAAAGCCGCAACGCAACCAGGGGTTGCCTACAAACCACCAGAACTTCCCAAGGAGCACCAGCATTTGCTGCATGAACTCCCCCAGAAATATATCCAAACAGAGCTTCTTCCCGAAGAAGGAAATGTTCCGCAGAAACGCCCGGAACTTTCCCAAACGGAGGAACCGGAAAATTCGCCCAAGAGTTATCTCAAGGGGGATTTGGAATGCTTGGAAAATACGGAGCACTTTGAAGCGAACCTGATAAAACATATATTTAATGGCGAAATCAAGTCCGCTTCGGCGGGCAAAGGGAAAAGGCGGCTGGAAGCGACGGGTTACCACACCGAGGTAATCCAGAATGCCGAAGGCCAAATTATTCCTGGAACCAGGTCGACACCAAACGCCAATGGAGTCTATCAAGGTAAAGTAATAGTCAAAGGAATCAGAAAACGTGCTATGGGCGGAATTTCAACCTTCTTTCCTGCGCACTGGTCGCCACAACAGGTTGTTAATGCAATCAATCATGCCTACGAGAATCGACAGTTATAGATTAGGCAGATAAATACTTTACAAAACAAGCAAAGTTTACTATATTTGCATCATGGAAAAAGATGATGCAAGAAAGAATGTCCAGAGCCTTCTCGAAAAACGGAAGACAATCGTAAAAATGAAGAAGGCGGGATTCAAGAAAAGCAAGATCGCAGAGACCTGCGGCGTGAGCCGCCCCATGGTGGATGCAGTTCTATCGCTTTACGAGAAAGGCGGGATGAATGCGCTCAAGCCGAAGACAAGGGGCCGCAAGGAAAGGGAAAAAAGGCTCCTTTCCGCCAATCAAGAATCCGAGATACAGAAACTAATCCGGGACAAGCGTCCCGAACAGCTCAAGTTCAAGTTCGCCCTCTGGACCCGCGAAGCGGTTGCGGAGCTTGTCCGCAGCAAATTTGGAGTGAAGCTGGCCAAGAGAACGGTCGGCGACTACCTCAAAAGATGGAACTTCACCCCGCAAAAACCGATTGTCCGCGCGTACGAGCAAAACCCCGAAGCGGTGAAGAAGTGGCTCGAAGAGGAATACCCGAAAATAAAGGCCGATGCGGTATGCGAGAATGCGGAAATCCACTGGGCGGACGAGACCGCCATCGTGAACACGGATGTCCGTGGCCGCAGCTACGCCCCCTGCGGGCAGACCCCGGTCGTGAAGGCTCCCGGATGCAGGGAGCGCTTTTCCATGATATCGGCGGTGAACAATCGCGGGAAGTGCCACTGGATGATGATTGACGGGGCGTTCGACGCGACGAAGCTCATCGACTTCATGACGGCTCTGGTGAAGGATGTGTATGCAGACGGGAAAGGGAAGAAAGTGTTTCTCGTGATGGACAACCTGAGGGTTCACCACAGCAAGCCGGTAAAGGAATGGCTTGAAGCGAACACGGACAAGATAAGCGTATTCTACCTGCCCAGCTACAGTCCCGAGCTGAATCCTGACGAACGTCTTAATGCCGACCTGAAACACGAAATATCTTCCAACGCACCGGCTCGGACTCGCGAAAAGCTGCGCTCCCATGCGGAATCCCACATGAAAATGGTGAGCAACAGCCCTGAACGAGTAATCAAGTATTTTGGCGACAAGCATGTCTCTTATGCAGCATGACTATGTAAAAAATATATCCGCCGGAGCAATAATAGGTGGAAACCTCTATTCAGGAAATTCTGACGGCATTAAAATTGTAATGCGAATTAACGAAAATGGCAAAATTGCAACAGCCTTTCCCTCTAAGGAGAACTTAAAATGAACTACAAAATAAAGTATATTGAACGCAATGGTGAAAAGATCGATTTGATTTTTGAATTTAATGATCAAAAAGAAAATCAAATACTGCCCATATTCCTTTATAGCGAAGTCGTCAATTTTTATAACGACATTAAGTGCCAGCTGGAATCGGTTCTTCGTGGTGAGAAAAAACACAACGAATGTTCCGGGAATTCATGCTACTGGAACATCGGTCCTCAGGAAACCCTTATCGTCGATAATTTCGCCAATGAGGGCGACCCTTCGGAAATCACGGTTGACACGCAGGAGCTTCGCCGTTTGATTGACGAATGGATTGCCGCCCGCGACAAGTTCAAGGAACAGAAAGCCAAGGGCGAAATCTAGGCGGATTCTGCATCACACTGCAAATTGCGGCATCACATTCAGATTCCGCGGTTTATGTTTTTCTATTGAGGAATGATGAACGAAGAATATTCAAGTCCATTTGAAGTTTTGCACAGAGGCAAAGATTTTGACGAAAGAGAAATTCCTGCGCGGATTCAATCTTTTTCCTTGTCGTCAAAAGTTACCGTCAAGGGTGTTCGCAAACGTACCATGGGAGGAATGTCAACATTTTTCCCTGCGCACTGGTCGCCGCAACATATCGTGAATGCGATAAACCAGGCGTATGAGGGCAAAAGCGAGATAAACCCTTCTGGTAAAGTATTTTACGGATATTCTAAAGAAGGTGTGAAAATAAAAATGCGAATTAATTCAAACGGGAAAATTTCAAGTGCGTTTCCGATTATGGAGGAAAACTAATGAATTATAGTTACACAGTTAAGTACCTTGAATTTGAAGGGAAGAAAGATTTTCTGTATTTCTCGTTTGAAGAAGAAACGGGAATCCTTACGAACTTCTTTACTGGAGAAGTTGTCAATTTTTACAAAACAATCAAGGACCAGATTGAACAAGTCCTTTCCAAGAAGAAAAGACGTGTTGAATGTTCCGGTAACGATTGCTACTGGAACATCGGTCCCAAGGAAACCCTAATCGTCGACAACTTCGCGAATGAGGGTGAACCGTCGGAAATCACGGTTGACACGCAGGAGCTTCGCCGTTTGATTGACGAATGGATTGCCGCCCGCGACAAGTTCCGGGAACAGAAAACCAAAGGCGAAATCTAGGCGGATTCTGCATCACACTGCAAATTGCGGCATCACATTCAGATTCCGCGGTTTATGTTTTTCTATTGAGGAATGATGAACGAAGAATATTCAAGTCCATTTGAAGTTTTGCACAAAGGCAAAGATTTTGACGAAAGAGAAATTCCCAAGCGGGTACAATCTTTTTCCTTGTCCTTGCATTATCCGGATTACAATGCGTGGATTCACTACTACGAAAAAGAGGAACTCTGCAAGGCTTATACGGAGGGCCTCTCGCCTTACATCCATCACATCAAAAAGTTCTCGGGTTCCCTCACTCTCGACAGAAGCATCGGTTGGTGTGATCCGTTGGATGTTCAAAAAGATGCCGACAAGTTGAACAAACACAGCCGAGAAGTGTTTGCCGCAAACGGAATCCCATATATAATCAATGTGCGCTTCGGCGATGAAAAATCCTATCCGTTCTGTTTTCACGATATTCCTGAAAATTCAACGCTGTTTATCGGGAATCACGGGACGCAGCGCCATGCCGATTACAAAACAGTCCAATTCGCAGGAACGATGGAATTGATAAAAAGAAAAAGCCCGCGTACCTTGCTTGTTTACGGAGCTGTGGATAAAAGAATCTGGAACGAATGTGGAGAGCGGGGCGTTTCCCTTGTCCGTTATCCCAGCCAATACGAGCTGGCACATAAATCTCAACAGCGGGCATTATAAACCTAATGAGAACAGGCCTTTAGCCGCAAATCCAAATGGAAAAAATAAAATGTCGTTAAAACATTGCTACGGTGAAATTTTAGATGCAGAAAGTATCTTGAAACCAATCCCCAAAGATGTTAATTCTCTCTTCCGGTTGGTGGTGCAGCAGTTTTATCGTAATCGAAGAAAATGGTGAACAGCCTATTCCAAGCGATGAGTTCTTTCAATTCCTACTCCCGGGGGATTAGAAAGCATCACAATCGATGCATTCTTTTGGAAAACCCCGAAACGAATAACTATTTTTTGAAAGATGAAACACATCGGATTAAAAATTGTCGCCTGTATTTTTGGAATTGCCCTGTGGTTCTACGTGGTTTCCGCGCGAACGACGACCATCGACATACAGGTTCCCCTGATATTTTCCCGGCTTCCGGAAAATCTGGCGATTGCTTCTAGACCCGCCCAGCAGATTACCATCTCCGTCAGCGGAAAAACCATCGATTTAATCCGGTTGAAAAGCGCCCACGAAAACGCCGCCCGTATCGTTGTCGATTTGCACGATGCGGAACTCGGGTTAGAACGCGTCATTCTTTCGGAAGACAATTTTTTTGCCCCGGATTTTCCGCGTGTCAAATTTGAATCGGCAAGTCAAATCGCAGCGATTGAAATTGAAATCGACACGAGAATTTCCAGAACCATTCCGGTACACCTCAAAGGTTCGTTCAGTCCCAAAGAAGGCTACACCATTATCGGAACGCCCACGCCAGAGCCCGACACCATCACCATCTCGGGAGCCCGCGAAGCTCTGACTCGACTTTTTGAAATCCAGACGGAAGAAATCATCCAGTCCAATCTGGATTCCAACGCCGAATTTTCCGTGCCCTTGGACTTTTCCAAATTTCCGCCCTACGTTCTCCCCAGCGACAGCATCGCCCGCATTCCGGTTTCCATTCAGCAACTGGACAGGAAGTCTTTTAATAACATTCCCGTCCGGCTTATCGGCCAGTACGACCACTCGCTTTACGAACTCCAACCCGCCAACGCCACCGTGGAAGTTTCCGGAGGAGCCGGTATTCTTTCCCAAATGGAAAAAAAAGACATTCTGCTGCTTATCGAATTTAACCGGTTTGCCATCGAAGATACCGACAGCCTGACGCCGACCGTCCGAATCGACAAAGAAATCAAAAGTTTCCAGATGCATCCCGAAAAATTCTATCTCAAAAAGAAAAACGTTTCTGTGGCACCAATTGAAACAACTGCACTCGGCGATTCCTCTGCGCACAAAAATGGAGAAAACAGAAAATGATTTGGCTAGGCATCGAATCCAGCTGTGACGAAACAGCCTGTGCGATTTTGCGCGACGATCCGCTAGAAATCCTTTCCAACCCGCTTTACAGCCAGATTCAAGAACACGCCCTTTACGGAGGAGTCGTTCCTGAAGTCGCCGCCCGCGCCCATCTCGAAAAAATCACCGTCATTTGTCAAGAGGCCATTTCCCAAGCCAAAATTTCCCTTTCGGATATCGACGCCATCGCCTTTACACGCGGACCCGGACTGATGGGACCGCTTCTGGTCGGAGCGAGTTTTGCTCGGGGATTGTCTAGGGATTTGAAAATTCCCGCTTACGGAATCAACCATCTGGAAGGACATCTGTCTGCGGCATGGCTTACCGAACCGGATTTGAAACCGCCCTACCTGACTCTGACCGTTTCCGGCGGGCACACGGAATTGGTTTTGGAAGAACCCGGATTCCAATACACCCTGCTTGGAAGAACAAGGGATGACGCCGCAGGAGAAGCGTTTGATAAAAGCGGAATCCTCATCGGATTGCAATATCCAGCGGGAGCCGCCATCGGAAAACTGGCCGTGGGAAAAAATCGAAAGTTCCACATTTTCCCGCGCGCCTTGAAGAACGAAAACAATGGAGAATTTTCGTTCAGCGGATTGAAAACCGCCGTTCGGCGTTATGTCGAATCTCACTCGCCCGAATTTATACAAAATAATCTGGGCGATATCGCCGCTTCCATAGAAGACGCTATTGTCGATATTCTCGTTTCCAAAACCATCTGGGCGCTCAAAAAAACCGGAATGAAAACCCTGATTGTAGGCGGCGGAGTTTCTGCCAACGGCCTTTTACGAGAACGCTTGAAAAGATATTGCGAAAATCACCGCATCCGTTTAGCATTCCCCACACTGTACAACAGCACGGATAACGGAGCGATGATCGCCGCCGCCGCCATTCGCCGGGCCCGAGCCGGAATGCTTTCCGAAACCTCCACCGAAGTCAAACCTTGGCTTCCTCTCGCCTTATGAAAAAAGCAGTCCTCCTTTTCGCCTTATTCCTGATTCTTTCTACGGCTTTTGCTGCGGAAAATCCTCTCGTTTTCAAACCGCAAAGAGCGGCGCAAATTTCCAACATCGATTCCACAAACTCGCATTCCATCCAATTTGATGTCAGCATTTTTGGCGAAGGCGCCGTCGGCTCCATGTACATTCTTTGGGACGATATCGATCTTTCTGCCGAAGTCAAGGAATTGCTCACAAAGCATGAATTTCGGAACAACGAATATTATATGCAAAATATCGACCGCGAGCAATTTGAGCAGGAACGGATGCTGCAACTTTTTGAAGATAAAAAACGCGAATACTTCCGCATTTTCCCCAGCGAAATTCAAAAAGCCAAAGAAGACGAAGAGAACGAATAACCTAGCCGCTAATCCCTAATCACTCACTTCTAGCCACTCTAAAGCAACCGATTTTTGAAAATGAATTTTTAGAAGTCGCCGTTAAAGAATATCGCGATTTTGCAGAATCCCATGGCTCAATGTCAGTCTCCGGAACGGACTGTTCATATAAAAATCCGGATTGTGCGTAGCCATCAGAACCGTCGTTCCGCGAGCGTTGATTTCTTTAAAAATTTTAAAAACCTCGTTCGCATTTTCCGGATCCAGATTTCCCGTCGGTTCATCCGCCAAAATCAAATACGGATTGTGCACCATAGCTCGGGCAATGGCGACCCGCTGCTGTTCGCCACCGGACAACGTATAAGGCATCGCTAAACGCTTTTGACTAATTCCCACAAGAGCTAGCGCGTCAAAAACTTTAGCGTTCAAAAGTTTCGTCGGCGTTCCCGTAATGCGAAGCGCCAGCGCCACATTTTCAAAAACATTGCGATCCGGAAGCAGTTTAAAATCCTGAAAAATAATTCCCATGTGACGCCGCAATTCCTGAACCTGATTTTCCGAAGCCGTTTTGGAATCGAACACCAGCTCCTTTGTAAATTGCAGCATTACCTCGCCGCCGTGAAAATCATCGGGACGCTCGTCCATATAAATCAATTTCAATAAAGTCGATTTTCCCGCTCCGCTATGCCCCGTCAAAAAAACAAATTCACCCTGATGAATGCGAAACGTCACATCGGAAAGAGCTTTCCAATTGTCCTCATAGGTTTTGGTGACGTGCAAAAATCGAATCATCGAAAATCATTCCTTCATGCGGATTTCAATATGCACTTCCTCTCGCCATTTTTTAATCAGCTCTCGCAATTTCTGGTCTTCCATATAATTGATGGCGAAGGTTTCCACTTTCATAAAGTCATCTTCCAACGTATAATCGCGAACCTGTTTCATATCTTCCAAGCGAAGCAGATGATAACCGTCCCCTGCCAAAAAAGGTTCAGAGACTTCTCCGACAGACAATTCCGAAACAATCGGTTGGAAAGTCGAATCCACTTCTATTTTTTCCACCCAGCCCAGACTCCCGCCGTTAAAATTCGTCGCCTTGTCCGAGCTGATTTTTTTTGCCGCTTCTTCAAAAAGCGAATCCGAAGAGAGCGCAGTCCGGAGCGAATCAGCAAGCTGCAAAACTCGAGCGGAATCCGCCGCTGTCGGAATCATCTGCAAAAGAATCATCGCCGTCCGAATACCGTCTTCCTTGCGCCCGATAACGCGGATGATATTCCAGCCCCGTTCCGTCAAAACCGGCTGAGGCGTGTAAGCTCCGTTATCCACCCATTTTACAGCACGCTCATAAGCCGGATCCAAAAGTCCCTTTTGAAAATACCCGATGTCGCCGCCCTTGTTCGCACTCGAATCCTGCGAATGCGCTTTGGCCAAAATTTCCCAGTTCATTCCATGATCCAGCGAATCGATTAGCAATTCCGCAAAACGACGAACAGAATCCACAACCGTCGAATCCGGGTGAATTTTCAAAGAGATATGCGCAAGTTTCATGCAGTTGTATTGGCGCGGGATGGAATCCTTATATTGCTCGTAAAAAGCGGCAACCTCTTTTCGGGTCGGCTTGATTCCACCGACATAGCGCTGCCGAATGCGCCCGATGGTCATTTGTTCCCGAACTTGTTTCGCCAAATTTTCACGGTATTGAGCCATACTCATACCAAGCTGCGCACGGATCGCCCGTTCCAAAACAGCCATGCTGATATTTTGGCGAGCGGCCAGATTTTGCAAATGCTGCGTCACCCGCATTTCCACTTCGTCGTCGGAAATCTGGATGGAATCCCTGTCCACGCGAGAAAGCAAGACCTTGTCATCTATCAGCCTGTCTATCACAAAAGCGACCTGTTCTTTTTCAGAAAGCCCAGCCGCTTCAGCCGAATTCTGAAACTGGTACAAATTCCCCATGACTTCGGAACGCATAATCGGCTTTCCATCGACAATGGCCGCAATCGATTCGAAAAGTTCCGGCGCGGCAAATGCTGTCGCACACAAAAAGAAAGGTACAATCCACTTGAATTTCATAAAAGCCTCAATCCTCCGAAACGGTTTTGGCGATTTCTTCCGGATACACAAAAATAGCCTGCCGCTTTTTGATTTCATTTTTCAAAGAAGCAATGCTCTTTTTTCTTTTTTCATTGGCGGCAAGCGTCTGCGCCAGTTCCGCGACATCCGCAAACGGACGAACGCTTCCCGATGCGATTTTAGAAAGAACGATAACGCTCTTCAAATTTTTGCCGCAGGTCTTCGGCGGAGTAATTTTACCTACGGATAAAGTTTCCAAATCAACCCGCGGGCAATCCAATGGCAAAGTCTTGGTGGAATCAAAAATTTCCACATCCCGCAAAAGCCAATTTTTATGAGGAGCCTCTGCAATCGTCTTACGGGACGCGGGACCATAATACTGCCACGCGGTCTGTCCGCTCGCATAAGTGACCACTGCCAAATTGTAAATGCTGGAATCCAGCAGAAAATATTCCGGATTTTGCTCGTAAAAATCGATGGCCTCCGCTGTCGTCAGCGAAATCGTATCTACTGCCCTTGCAAAAAACGCATCCAAAACGATTTTCTTTTTCGCATCTTCTAGCAAATTCTGTACTTCGGGCAATTTATCGACGCCCTCGGCCAAAGCCTGTTCATAAATCGACGCCCGCGAAAGCCAGCTTTCTACCCGAAGAAATTTTTCATCCTGCGAAAGCGAATCCCAAGTTTCATCCTTCCGCATTTCGGACAATTTCAATTCTGAATTTTCTACGCGCGCAAGCGTCGGATCCGAAGCGTCATCCGAGACCTTACAGGCCGAAACGCTTAAAATCAAAGCCATCAAAATTAAAAAATAAAAACGCATTTGCCTTAAATTAGAAAATTTATCCTTCAGCGATTTTTAAAGCGTTCCCGAAGTTTCAAAAGATCGGACATTTCCACCTTTTCTTCTGGGGCTTGCGCCAGAATGGATCGTTTAAAACGCAGAAGTTCAAAATTTTCCAACAGAATTTGCAAAACAAGCGCCGATTCAAAGCGTTCGCTTTCCGTTCGAGCTTTTTCTGCACAGGCTAACGCTTCCCGCGCTTTTTTTAGTTCGTGTTCTTTCAAAAAGCGCCCTGAAAAATACGGAGAGAAACTTTCACGAAAACTCTTTGCCGACGGCAAAGGCAAAGCCATTTCTTCCCCGCTATTTTCCCGGAAAATTTCCCCTTGCAAAAACGCCGCAATGCGTCGAATCCGAAAATAGAGAGAATCTTCAGCGGAGAGAACAGAAGCCAAGCGCAACAAAGAATCCGAAACTTTTGCGCCCTTGCGAAAGCCGGCAAAGGCTTCCCGAAAAACGTCCCAAGCCTTCACAAAAGCCGAAACGCCGAGATACGCCGAATCCGAAACAAAGCGAAGCAGCCCTTCTCGAAACGCATTTTCCTCATTTGTCCGATGCGAAGAAATATCCGAAAAGGACCGCACTTTATGCGACCGGGCGAATTCAATTCCCGAAAAACGGGGAAGCGACAATTCCAATATTTCGATTCCAAATTTTTCCTTTTCCTCTTTTGTCATCGCCAAAAGGGAGCGCAACGCAAAAGTCGATTCTTCTCGCCGGTTCAAAAAAACAAATCGAGATTCAAACAAGGATTTCAAAGGCGAATCGTCCACTCCAACGCCAGAAATTCTCCGGTAGAATTTCTGCCAGAACTCCGCTTCAGAAAGCGACATCGCCCGAACACCTTCAGGGCACCAAGCATACGCCACTCCGAGTACCGATAGCGAAAGGGCGCAAGGAGAAACGAGCGCGCGCACCGCATCAAAAAAGGTGCAAACTCCCCATTCCGGTGAAAGTTCCAGCGAAAATTTTTCAGAATATGCCGACGAATAAATCGACAAATGCAGCCGCAAATGATGTTCGTTCTGCGGATTCAACACCGGCAAACTTCCCTCCGTTTCTCCCCAATTCCGATACGCTTCATAAAGGGAAATCAACGGGGATTTTTGCGGATTTCTTTCTAATGCATCCACAAAGCTATCGTCCAATTCCTCTTTTTTGGAGTCCAGCCTCTTGCGTTCCGACTTGGGCAATTCACGCAAAAACGATTCCAATATCCAGAAACGCCATTTTAAAATTTCATGCGCTAAAATCGCCGGAGAAAGCTGCGGTAAAAAATCCGCGGGGATTTCCAAAGACAATCCGTCCCATGACTTGCTCGAATCAAAAACCAGCTCCGCACGAATCTGACGGTTGAGAATTTTTTCAAATTCCACGACTCCGCCCAATTTGGCATTTTTTTTGTCTTCTAAAATCTGGGTGATTTTTTTCCTATGTAGCGCGTCCATCACCGGATTATTGTGAAAAGCTTCAATATGCTCCACTCCCGCTTCTGAAGCGCTTATCCAATCCGCCTCGTTGTAACGTAAAGCCTTGTCCGAATTTTTTTCGATGAAATCCTTCAGCGTCTGCAACGAAAAAACGCCGGGAGCCCTATCCATCAAATAGTCCACCTGCAAATCTTCGGAAGGGCAAATTCCCCACCGCCGCTGCCTAGCTTCGGTCGCCCGAAGTGCCGAAAGTACGCGCTGATTATGCTCCATAAACGGAAACGGCGTCGGCATATCGCCTTCTACAACCGCTTCTAAAAAGAAAATTCGCGCGGCCTCTTTAGCATCCACTCGCCCATAATCCACGCGGCGAGAACGGGAAAGCACCATGCCCCGAAAAGAAACCTCCTCCAATGCTTCCACAAAACCGCGCACCGAATTCCACTTGGGAGCAAACCAACGATACGAGCAAAAATCCTTGGCGACTTTGATAATCCATTCAGGTAAAATTTCCGCCGATTTATTCAAAAAGACGCGACTTGTTTCCCGAACTTCTGCAGACACCACAAACTCAGGAAACTTCCCGGCCAGATCGCTACCCGGAAAAAGATAAGCGTCTTTTCCACCCACCAGCCGATAGCATCCATTATCCCGATCGCGCTGCGCGACGCCGCCTAAAAACCCAGAAAGAAGCGCAATGTGCAAACTGTCCCGATGAAAAGAATTGAAAGGACAAACATAGGATTCAAAATGCGTTTTTAAAATTCGGGAAAACTGTTCGTATAAATCCATCCATTCCCGGCAACGCAAAAAATGCAGATAGTTCTTTTCGCAATACTTGCGCAGAGAATTCCAGCTGGTTCCATTCCACTCCCGGCAAAATGCGTTCCATTCCGCCAAGTAGCAAAGGAAATCGCTTTTGTGTCCGCCCAGGGATTTATGTTTCCGGCGAGCCTTTTCCCGGCCTTCGTCATCCGAAGGATACAGCCGCGGGTCCTGAATGGAAAGTGCCGAACAGACAATTATCGCCGGCTGTAAAACGCCCAAACGCCTCGCCCGAAGCAAAACCGCCGAAAGCGTCGCGTCCATGGGCAAGTGAGACATTTCGATTCCCAGCGGCGTCACGCGGGCATCCCGCGCCACTCCCGAAAGCGCCCCCAGTTCAAACAGGGTTTTGTACGCCCCTCGAAAAGCGGAGCGCGGCGGCGGCTGAATAAAAGGAAAATCCTCCACAGAAAGCCCCAAACTGCGCAGCTGCAAAACCACATTCGAAAGATTGGAACGCCGGATTTCCGGCTCCGTAAATTCTTCCCTGCTTTCAAAATTCTCTTGCGTGTAAAGGCGAACACAGATACCGGGCTTTACACGTCCCGCCCTTCCCGTTCTTTGACGAGCGCTCGCCTGTGATATTTTTTCGACAGGCAACCCCTGAATCCGATTTTGCGGGCTGTAACGAGAAACCCGCGCCATGCCTGAATCTACGACATAAGCAATGCCGGGAATCGTCAAAGATGTTTCGGCAATGTTTGTCGCTAGCACTATCCGGACCTTGCCCGAATTTTTGAAAACCCTTTTCTGTTCCTGCGGGCTCATCCGACCGAACAGAGGAAGAATCTCGAATTTAGATTCGTCCATTTTCGAGAGCAGTTCCGCTTGCAAATCCTGGATGTCCCTTTCCGTCGGCAAAAAGCAGAGCAGATTATCCTTGCCAACCGTCTCCTCCAAAGCGATTATCGCATCGCGAGCTTCTTCGACCAAACCGGAATCTCCACGGCTTTTGGAATCATTTTGCTGCGGATCCGCAAAAACAACTTGCACCGGGAACATTCGTCCTTCCGCTTCAAGAACGGCGGAATTTTCATAGAATTTTTCAAACAGTTTCGCATCCAAAGTGGCACTGGCAATCACCAAACGAAAATCGGGCCGATTCCGGAGGACATCCTTGAAAATGCCAAGCAGAATGTCGATATTCAGCGAACGCTCGTGCGCCTCATCGATTAAAATCGCCGAATACATTTGGAACAGCCTGTCCCGCCGAAACTCCTGCAACAGAATGCCATCCGTCATCACTTTAAGAGGCGCATCCTTCGGCCCCTCTTCCAAAAAACGGATTCGGGTCGAAACCAGCGATTCGTCCTTCAGCTCTTCCCGCAACCTGTCCGCAATGGACATCGCAGCCAGACGGCGAGGTTCCGTCACGCCGATTCTTCCCTTTTCCGCAAGTCCGCTTTCCAGCAGAAATTTAGGCACCTGCGTCGATTTGCCGGAACCGGTATCCGCCTTCACAATCACCACCTGGTGATTTTTCAGCAATTCCAAAAACTCTTCCCGCTTTTTAACAACGGGAAGATCGGGATATTCAATGGGAGCTTTCAAAAAATCCAACGCCATTTTAATAAACAAGGACGCACAAGCACCCGACCAAAAAATTCCGGATTACATTCTATCGATAAATTCGGAAACATCCTTGCAGGTTTCCAAATCGATTTGCAGATTGTCCACATCTTCCTGCGTGATTTTATCGGAACGAAGCGCAACATCTTCGGACGCAGGCGCCTCCCGATTTTCCGACGGGACTGAATTTTGCAATTCCCGCAAGTGCTCCGTCAGCGAGAGCGTTTCCCGCCGCAATTCGACACTTTCCCGCAAGACGTCCACGACGCGGCTCAAACGTTTCCGCAAAGACTGAAATTCTTCTCGATCCAATTCAAAAACATCGCCGTCCATCATCATCAACGGAGCTTTGCAACGCCCACAGACACAGAGCATCAGCGCGCTTTTCTTCCCGCAGACAGAAACTTCCATTTCGTTTCCACAACAAGGGCACTTGATATGCATTTCTTCCATATTTCCCTAATATACTTATTTCCAGCGCGGTAAGTGCCGCCTCTTCAAAACAATTCCATTCCCTTTAAAAACAAAAACCGCAAAGGGAAAATTCCTCTTTGCGGCCTGTTTCAAGTTCTTGTAAATTACTTGACTTCGTACTGGGCGACAACCTGACCGTTGGCATCGAGAGCGCGGATGACGTCGGCATCACGTTCGAGAGTGAGGTTCGCCTTGTTGCCCTGGACGTCGGTGATTTCCATGGAGAGAGAACCGTCGGCGTTCTTCACAGCGGCGACCTGGTTACCCTGAGCGTCTTTTTCATAATAGGTATCGCCCTGAGCAATCGGATTCGAACCGGTCCAGAATTCCACGGTGTTGAGGACAAGACCATCAACCAGACCAATGCAAATCGGATAAACCGGAATCACCCACATCAAGAAGTGGACACAGGAATTGAGCCACTTGTTGCCCAGAGTGCCGTTCCAGTTATAGATTTTTTTGGTGAGCCCATAGCTACCGTAGCAAGCTGTCAAAGAAAATGCTGCGGCGAGACCAAGAGCGATGAGACCTTTTTTCATTTTGAACTCCTTCGTTAAGGTATTTGGGATAAATTATAGAAATAAAGCCAAAAAAAAAGTTATTCCCATTTTATTTTTTCCCCGGGGCTCTCCCTCGCCTAGTGACATAAGTCACATTTTTGCATTTTCAATTTTTTCAAATCTTTAAATCACAAAATTCAAGAATAAAAAAACTGTTTTCACGCGCATCGAAGTCCTTTTTGTGATTATATTAAATAGATTTCTAGCTAGTTTCACATTTGGAGTCGAAAATGTTTTTAAGAATGTTTGTGCGAACCTTCCTTTTTGCCGTTCTGGCTATCGGAACTCTTTCCGCAGCTCCTCTTGAAGTTTGGATTATGCCAAACGGAGCCAATCCACAAGGAATGCTGGAACAAAGACTTGCCCTTTTTGAAAAAGAAACCGGCTTGAAAACCAAGGTCGTCGTTTTGGACTGGGGCGAAGCGTGGAGCACCATCACCCACACCCTTGAAGGCAAAGCCGAAGCTCCCGCCGTTCTCCAACTTGGAACAACTTGGGTTTCCTACTTTGCATCCCGCGGGCAACTGGCGTCCCTCGATCCCATTTTGAATAAAATTCAACCGGAGCGTTTTGTCAAAGCCAGCTGGAATACAACAGGAACCGATGGAGATCCGTCCATCTATTCCGTCCCCTGGTTTATCGATGTCCGGGCGCTGCTCGCCAACAAAGCCATCTTAAAGCTAGCGGGCATTTCCGCAGAAGATGTCGCGACTTACGAAGGCTTTTGCAAATCCCTGAAAAAAATCAACGATGCCAAAATTCTACGCAAGGATGGATCCAAAGTCAAAGCTTACGCATTTCCGGGCAAAAGCGACTGGAACATTCCCCATAATTTCGCCCCCTGGATCTGGTCCGCCGGTGGAAGCTTCGTCCTCAAAGACGAAAAGGGCAAATGGCATTCCAACTTGATGGATCCGCAAACCATCACGGGAATCGCTTCCTATCTGAATTTTATTTTAGACTCTCTGGTCAATAAAACCAGCCTTCGCGACAATACCGCCCAAGTGGTTCAGCGTTTTAACAGCGGCGAAGTCGCCTTCATTCTGAACACCACCGAGTTGGTTGCGCAAACCCGTTACAAGGCAGCGGAAGGCGGTCTCGCCTCTTCGCAAATCAGCGCCGATGGAATCGAAATGATGCAGGTCCCCATGGGCAAGGCCGGCAGCATCTGCTTTATCGGGGGGAGCAATCTGGCGATTCCCCGTTCCAAGGCGAACGACCCTAACGCCGCCAAACTGCTTCGCTTCCTGCTACGCGACGACAACTTAGACGCCTATACCAAGCAAATCGGCTTTTTGCCTCCCGTCAAGGAAGTGCTTGAAGACTGGGCAAAAGATTCGGCATATCAAATCCTCATAAGCTTGCTGGACAACGGGAAAAATTACCCGAACATCCCGGAATGGACTTTAATCGAAGGCACTCTGGTCAATCTATTCAGCGACATCTGGAGTATGCTTGACATCGGCGGGCTCTATTCCGAAGAGGCCGTTTACAGTACTCTCCTTACCTACAATCAAAAAATCAACGATATTCTTCATGCTCCAACAGGAAGCAGCCCGCCCCTTCGCCTCGACGAATTTTTAAAAATTTGGAACGCCGCTACAGAGCTGCTTCCCACCCAAATCTCGTCCGGCGAAAATTCCAGCGCATCCCCGGCAGAAGATTCGGGGAACTTCCATAAAATCGGCATCTCGATTTTCGTATTCCTCTTGGCGGTATTCTCGAGCTTCATCTTCACTTATATGAGAAAACGCTAACCATTGTCCTCCGAAAAGTCCTATGGAAACCGCAAATACAAAGCCCAACGACAAAATCCAAAGCAACATTCCGTTTGTCCATACGATCGCTTTCCGCAGCATGATTGTCTTTGCGATGGTATTCTTTATCATCCTAGCAGGCGGCGGCATTTTTCTAGTCTATGCGCAAATGAATTCCTTTCAAAAAAACGCCAGCAAAGAAAAGCAACTGGCCACCAAACAAGCTTTGGAGCAAATTTCGACGCAATGCAATATTTTCATCGGAAGGCTTTCCCTGCTAGCCACTTCGCCTTATCTATCGAATCAGGATCCCATTGAATCCAGCAGTTTTCTCAAAGGCTACAATGTTTCCCCGCTTTTTATTCCCGGCGAGCACGTCGTTCTGCACAATTCCAATCACGAAAAGGTCAGCGACAATTCGATGGTCGGCATTTCCCAAATCAACGTTTCCTACCAGGAACTGAAAAATTTTCAAGCGGTCGAGCCGCAAAAGCCCTATATTTCCCCCTTGTTCTGGGAACAGCGCACCCCCAAAAAAATCATGGCGGTTCTTGTGGAAAACCGCGCCCGATCCGACGGCTATCTTTCGGCTTCATTCTCAATTCGACGTCTGTGGGAATTTTTTGAAAACTATTCCACCGGGAAAAAAGGTTTCTTCATTATCGTAGATGAGAGCGATGTCATTGTCTATCACCCCCAAATTCAAGAATGGGCAAACGGCGAAAAGAAAGTTCAAGATTTGGGATTGAAAGATTTTGACGCGAAGACCTTTAAAGCCTCTCAAGATTTTTACCGGCTGAACGACGGAAAAGATTACCTGATCAACTACGAATACGATCCCAAAACCAAATTTGGCGTTTTAGCACTCCAGTCTAAAAGCGAAGTCATGGCACCCGCTCAAGCGTATTTCCAAATTTTCATCTATATCGGCCTTGTGTTCCTTATCGCTACCCTGTGCATCACCCTTTGGCTATTCTTCAGCATAGAAAAGCCGCTGCAAAAACTGATCAAAAAAATGCTGATTATCGCCGACGGACATTATGAAGAATCCAGCGGCATTACGGGAGACAAGCAAAACGAAATCCATGTTCTGGCTCGCGTGTTCGACAAAATGCGTTTAACCATTCAAAAAGAAATCAACGCACTCGCCGAGCATCAGGCGCACTTGGAACAAGAAGTTCTAAAGCGAACCGAAGAGCTGAACAAAATGAACCAGCAGCTCCAAATTATTTCCCGAATCGACGAATTGACAAAACTCCCCAACCGGCGAGACATCCGCGGAAAAATTCAAAACGAAATTTATCGCTATGAACGAACCAATCGCAACTTCTCCATTCTCTTTGTTGATATCGACAAGTTCAAGGATTTCAACGACAAGTTCGGGCATATTTGCGGCGATCTGGTTCTTAAAACCGTTGCCGAAACCCTACGCGACCAGTTGCGCAAACAGGATGTCGTTTCCCGATGGGGCGGAGAAGAATTTCTGGTCATGCTTCCAGAAACCCCGCTGCAAGGAGCCTCTCTCGTTGCAGAACGTCTGCGCCGCAGCATCGAAAATCGGAAAATTGAATTTGCTGGCCAGCAACAGCACGTCACCATCACTCTTGGCGTTGCCGAATACGACAAGCGCCTCGGTATGGACCACAGCATCAATCTGGCAGACCGAGCCCTTTACAACGGCAAGCAAACCGGACGCAATAAAGTCGTCGTCTTTGACCCCAAGGACATCACGGAAGACGACTTGAAAGCCGCCCAGGAAGAGCTTCAATTTGCCGCACAAAATCCCGACACCAAAGAAAAAACGTAGCGGAAATTCAACGCCAAATTTCAAGCGTTCAATTTTTCCATTTTTCATCCATAAGGGTACTCGATGATTTCCGTTTGCATGGCAACTTACAACGGCGCAAAATTTATTCGCGAACAATTAAAAAGCATTTTGCTTCAGCTTTCTTTAGAAGACGAAGTTATCATTTCCGACGATTCTTCAACGGACAATACCATCGAAATCATCAAATCATTTCACGATCATCGAATTCAATTATTTGAAAAAAAACACCATTCATTCTCCCATTTATAATCTGGAAAACGCCTTAAAACACGCCCGAGGCGAATACATTTTTCTTTCCGACCAAGACGACAGATGAAAAGAGAATAAAATCGCCGTCTGCATGGAATCGCTAAAAACAAACAATCTTGTTGTCCACAATGCCGAAATCATCAATGGAGAAGGGAATTTACTTTTTCCATCATTCTATATTCTCAACCACACACAAAAATAAAACTGCAAAATTTTTCTGACACTATGCATTTTGGAAAATGGACTCGCATTTATTTTCTATTCAAGTACCATTTTTTACGGAAGGGCTTTTTTAGAAAATGGAGGGAATTTTTAGATGCTTAAAATTTTCCTGGACCCTTTCGATTTTCGCAGATAAAGAATCTTTTGTAAACAATAAAGCTAAGCTAGAAAATAAAAAAAAGACCTGCCTTGAAGACAGATCTTTTGCAAGAATTTATCCGCTCTATTCTTCGGTTGCTTCTTCGTCGGAGTCCGGCATTAAAGCCGCGGCATTTCCCAAAAGCGCATCCACATTCACGCCCAGGAACTTATTCGACTTGTCAAAACGAGCGACGATATAATAATCGCTGTTCCAGGAGAGAGTGCGGAGTTTGCCGTTTCCATCCGGAGTTCCCGAAACCTTGGCAGAGAAGAGTGTACTGGCAAGCCGTTTTTCAATTGTCGCAAAATCCTTGGACGTTTTAGCCTGTTGATTGGCAGTGCAGGCGATGTTCCAAAGAACCGCATTGTTTTCGATAACAGAATTCTGCCCGTCCACAATGTTCAGCGCTTGCTTGTAATACGCTTCCGTTTTTTTCTGATAGGCTTCTTCGGCTTGCGAAACGTATGCGCCTTTCTGCATAAAAAGAAGCGCGAAAATGGCGAGGTTTAACGCCAACGATGCAATCATAATGTATTTGAGTTTCATAGAGCCTCCTTACTTGGCTTGAAAATCGAACGGGGCGGGTTTAGAAACAGAGAACATTGCAGACGGAGAAACTGAAGACAGAGCCTTGTAATCGACCCCGGCAAAATTTCCGCCTTTGAAAGTAAACTTGACAAGGCAATCGGTTCCACAAGAAAGCGCTGTTTCGTTTCCATTCGTCTGGGGATTCAGCACCTTCGCAGAGTCCAGTGCGGCGATCCGAGCGTCAAACGCCTCTTTAGAAAGATTTTGCGAAGTGGCTTCAAAAATCAGCTGCCACAGAAGATTGCCATTTTTGATAAACGCATTCTGCGCATTGACAACCTTGGAGACCTGATTCGTATAGGCAGTCGTTGCCGCTTTATAAGCCACTTGCGCCTGCTCCTTGTAGCCGTTTTTCAGCACGAGCATAATCACAATCAAGGCGATATTGACCACGATGGAAACAGCTAAAATAAGCTTCATCTTTTTGGAATCCATAATTTCTCCTACAGTTGAACGAGTTTTGTATAATGTATATTTTCTTGAAAAAAGAAAAGGTAAAAAAATGCAAAAAAGACTCTCGGACGCGGTTTTTGAAAATTTGAAAGAACTGATTAAGGCGAAAAATGCCGCCCACGAATCGATGTTCAAGTTCAGTTGGAAAAAACTTTGGCCATTTAGCCTTATCTGGCCTCAAGTGGACTATATCCGCATCCAGCGATTTATGGGAGAGGTCAAAGAAAAAGCGATTTTGCAAAAGCAATTCATCCAAGACAATCTGGGAAGTTCTTCCCCGAAGAAAAGGAATTTTTAAACGCCATCCCCGCCTATGTAGATGCACTCGGCAATTCCTGCGATAAACTCGCCCGAGTCGCCGAATTTAAACAGAACATTCTCGAAAAAAAGCAAAAACGGGATCCCTTCGCCTTCAATCGGATTTTAAAAGATTATGAAGATGCACAAGCGACTCTTGTTCGCGCCGGAGCCTTCGTACAAGTCGCTTGGGGAAGCCTTGCCCCAAATCGCAACAAATCCCAACATGCCGGAAATTAGCGTCATCATTCCCATTTTCAATACGGAAAAGTTTCTCGCTCTCTGTTTAGAAAGCGTTTCGGCACAGACTTTTAAAAATTTTGAAGCGATTCTTATTGACGACGGCAGTACGGATAAAAGCCAATGGATAGCCGAAGAATTTGTTCGCCGCGATTCCCGATTTCATCTTATCTCTCAAAAGAACTCAGGCCTTTCGGAAGCCCGCAATACGGGAATTTTAGCAGCAAGCGGAAACTGGATTACCTTTGTTGATAGTGACGACATCTTGAACGTCCATTTTTTACAAGTGCTACATTCCGCAGCTATACAAAGACATTCTTTGGTCGCCGTCTGCGGGAAAAAAAATTTTAGGGAAATTCCCAACAAAGACATTTTTAATCAAATCACAAATCGCCCAGAAAAAATTTCCAGCGAAGAGGCTCTTATAAGAGCATTTTACCAGAACCGCATTCCCGACCATTCCGCATGGAACAAGCTTTTTCATAAAAGCCTTTGGCAGAACCGAAAATTTCCCAAAGGAATTTTCTTTGAAGATATGGCTGTAATTCCCGCAATTCTTTGGGAAGCGCAAACAATAGCCATCTGCAAAGCACCCCTTTATTTTTACAGGAAACACAAAGGAAGCATTTTATCGTCCGCTTACGATTTAAAAAAAGCGGAGCTACTTGCCATTGCTGAAAAGAATCTGAATTCTTTTCAGGACATTTCCATTCGGGTAAAAAAAGCCGCCGAAAGTCTTTTGTTGAGTGCCAGTTTCAGCATTTTGATGCGCACACCGGATTCCGCCGAATTTGCCAACGTCCGTTCCCGCGCTTTTGACTGGATTCGCCGTCTGCGAAAGCAATCCTTGTTAGACATCCACACTAGATGGCGGAATAAAGTCGCCGTCCTCTGTTCTTTTGGCGGTTTGCGTTTTTTGAATTTTATTTTGCAAAGGCTAAAATGATTCCGCATAAAATCCATTATTGCTGGTTTTCCAAAGAATCTTTTCCCGCATTGGTAAACACATGCATCCAAAGCTGGAAGCGCTTTATGCCGGAATACGAATTTATCCTTTGGGATTACGATAAAGCTCGCCAAATCCAAATGCCTTGGATAAACAAAGCTCTGGAAGAAAATCGCTGGGCTTTTGCTGCCGATGCCGTTCGTTTGTACGCCGTCTATTCCGAAGGAGGAATCTATTTGGATTCCGATGTAGAAGCCCTCCGTTCCTTTGATCCTTTGACGAATCGGCCTTATTTTTTTGGGTACGAGAATGGTTCGCACCGCATTGAAGCAGCGACGTTCGGCGCAGAAGCGCACTTTCCCGCTGTTGAAAAAGCATTGCAATTTTACCAGACGCATTTTTTTGAATACAAAGAAAGCGATGTGGATTTTTTAGTCATTCCAAACATTCTTGCTGAAACTTTTCAAAATATGCAACTTGAAATTTTTTCAGAAGATTATTTTTCTCCAAAAAATTTTACCAATGGGCAAATTTGCATTTCGCCAAATACTTTCAGCATCCATCACTTTTCAAGCAGCTGGCGTCCCCCTATTTTGCAAAAAAGCATTCGCTGTCGCCAATGGATTTACAAGCATTTCCCTCAAAAAATCGCCAAGATTCTCCATGCGCCGCTTTCCATTCTAACCAATTTTTATAATTTGGGATGGCGTAAAACCCTGCAAAAAATCGTTCGCCGTTTTAATGTTTTAAAAGACAGCGCGGAATAAAAAGTTTCGGAAAGCGTTTTAAAAAAGGCAAAGAAAACGAAGCCAGTTCCGGCAACCGGCGAAACGCCTCTACTTTATTGTGATACGCCAAATTGGAAAAGCAGTGGGATTTCCAAATCCTAACGGCCTTTTTATACAAAGGAATATCTCGATAATCTTCAAGAACTTTTAAAAACGTCCCATACATCAGATGCCCATCCGAAGACATATTTTTCCCATGAATGCGATAATAAGTACAAATATGCGACAATACTGCCTGCGGGCCATTCGCCTTCAAAATTTTTAGCCACAACGGAAAATCTTCAAAGGGAAAACGCTCGTCATAGCCTCCCATTTTTTTTAACTCTTCCAATCGCAACATCTCCGTACAACCATTCAATTCCTTTTTTCCCAAAAAAAACTCTTCAAAAGAAACCTGCGGAACTGAACGAAGGTAACGGGAATCCGGATTCGGATTGATTTTTTCATCGGCATCCATCAACTGAATCAGACCGAAGCACGCTATTTTTTCCGGATGCGATTCCAAATAAGCGCTTTGAACGGCAAGACGCCCCGGAGCCATCCGATCGTCCGAAGAAAACGAACAAAAATATTTTCCATTCGCCAAAGAAAGCAATTCGTTCAGAGTGCGAACAAGGCCGCGATTTTCCCTGTGAATATAGCGAAATCCCAATTCCTTTTGCAAAGCTTCAAGAATCTGCGGAGAATCGTCCGTGCTGCCGTCATCGATGACTATCAATTCAAAAGAAACGCCCTGCTGTTCCATCACGGAGCGCACCGCGCTTTCCACAAAGCGGGCATGATTGTAGCTGGGCAGCAGAACAGAAACTAGAGGTTTTTCCACGAGAGACTCCGCGTCATGACAAGAAGCAACACAAAGCAAATCGCATTTTCAAGCGCATAAGCAAAAAACGGAGAACGATACCCGAACCAGGTCGTTCCTAAAACCGTGAATGCGACAAAAAGCAGATCCGAAACAATTTCCACCGTTAAAAAAGAAACCGTTTCTTTACGGGCGACAAGCGCAAGTCCCAAGCACCAGCAACCCGACTTGAAAAAATCGCCGACAATTTGCCACGGCAAGAGCGAAGAAAGCGGCAAGAAATGGTCGGAAAGCGCAAACAGAATGACATAATCCCGAAGAATAAAAAGAAGTCCGCACAAAGCCAAAGCAATAAGCATCACCCGGACAAGTAGCGAGAATAGCGTCTGACGAAATGCAATCTGTTCCTTTGCAGCCGATAAACGCGGCAGCAGAACGACCCCTAGGACCGATGAAAAACCGACGTTAAAAAAATCTGAAATACGGAGCGCGCCTTGCCAAAAGCCCGCCGCATCCCAACCAAAACGATTTCCCAAAAAAGAACGCATAAACATATACAAAGCCGGAGTTAAAATCATCGGGATCAGCCCCATTAACGCATAGCTGCGCCAAATGCCGTAATTCGCAGTAATTCCCGCGCGAAATCGTTTGTATGTAAATCCGCCACGGAGAGCAACGATCAAAGCGAATATGGCAGAGACAATCGACTGCGTCGCAACGGCGGAAAGAATGGAAAGAATTTGAAAGTGGATGAATAAAATCACCCAGAGAGCATTTAAAATAGCAGAACCCGCAATAATTATCGACCAACGCCGATAATCCGAAAAACCATTCATCACCGAAGAGCAAACCGAAACGAGAGTCAATGCAATCATGCCAGGAACAGCAAAGAGAATCGCCGCCTGCATATAGCGTTCAGGAACTCCTGGGAAAAACGCCGATAGCGGGGCTAAAAAAGCAAACAGCACAAAGAAAATCGCTGTAGCCATCGATGCGTAAACACAAATCCGAAATCCGCCTCGCCATATCGAATTTAAACGAGATTCATCGTCTCGGTGCCGAGCCGTTAAACTGACCCAGCCATTTTGCATTGCAAGCGAAGAAGTCCCTTGCCCGATGTTGATAAGATTCTGCAATTGCCCCACAATGGCAAAGCCCACAGGACCTGCAACTACCGCTAAAAATTTATTGACCGCAAATGCGCACGCCATCCGAATGAAAGTCGCCATTCCCGAACGGGCCGACTGTTTCCAAAAAATATCCATTTTCATAGTGCATACTCGTAAATGTCAAAAGCTACGCCACGCCCCGCATAAGTTTCCTTTTGATGGGAAAGCCCCGCATTCAAAACGCGTCCCTGTTCCTCGTTCGATGTTCCCCAATCAAAAAAGCGCTGCTCCGGAAAATAATTGATTTCATTCAACATCAAAAAATCCATCGCATGCAAAGAACGCCCCTTTGCAGAACTTGCCAGATATTGGGAATGCGCAACGCGGTTAGAAACGTAAACAACGCTCCCCGCAAGCAATTCGCCATCTTTTTTTACCACAAGCAACTTGATATTCTGGGGAAAGCGGGACGCAAGCATTTCCAATTCCGCTTTAGAATGAACGGGGTGTACTCCATGCCCCTGCTGCAAACAAGAATCGAGCAAGTCCCAGAAGGCAGAAAAATCCGAAGATTCCGAAAAAACCAGTCCCGATCGTTCACCTTTGCGCAAATAATATTTTTTCTTGGACGACGGCTGCATTTCCTTGGGTTCTAGCGCGCTCGAAATCAGCCTGGCTCGCAAAATGGCATTCTTGCGAAAGAGCCAATACAAATCTTCTTGCGAAGGCCGAGTCGCAAAAATCCAGGGAATCGGTTTGTACACGACCTTTACCGCATTCAATCGGCGCAACTCGGCATCCAAAAGGGAAAATAAAATTTCCACATCCGCAATCCCCATAGAATTATCCAAAATAAAACCGCCAAAAGTAAGACCGGCATGAGAACTGAATACGCCATCCGAAGAAAGCGTCCCCGGAAGAACTGCGCACCATTCTTCGCCACGGCAAAAAACAAAGGAACAGTCCGGAAAACGATCGGCGTGATAATCCATATAACCGCGTTCAAATAGAAAATTTCCATTCCGCGATTCACGTATAAATCGATTCCAGCGTTCCGCATCGCTTGGCGCATAAAGGCGAATGGAAATTTCAGACATGGACTTCTCCAATTATTTTTGCAGGAACTCCGCCCAAAATCACATTCGCAGGAAATTTTCCAGAAACGACCGCACCGGCAGCAACAACGCAGTTTTCCCCGATTTCCGTTCCCTTGAGAATAGTTGCGTTATTCCCTATCCAAACGCGATTGCCGATTTTCACGGCGACTTTTTTGGGCTTTGAAACCAGCCGACTTTCCGTATGCACCGCATGAAAATCCGAATCGTAAATTTCTACATGAGTGCCTATCAAAACATTCTTGCCAATGAAAATTCCCGGGCCTTCCGAAATCGCGACAAAATGATTTCCCAACCAAGAACCTTCCCCGAAAGCGATTTGGGATTCCGATGTCCGGGAATTCAAAAAAACATAGGATGCCCAAAAATCCGTATCGTTAGCAAGACCAATGTGAACATCCTTTTCAAAAATAACCGTTCCCAATCCTTGCGTCAAAAGAGGTGCCGCACAAATCGGCGAGCCTTTCACTTTGGCATCCGAAATGAAACGGTAAAAAGCCCGCCGGCAATATGCCCAAAATTTTTTGAAAACTCTACGCACCAAACGCATTGACGGCCTCAATAATTTGGGAAATTTCTTCGGAAGAAAGCTGCGGATAAAGCGGGATGCTGAGTTCCGTATTGGCAATACTTTCGGTTATAGGAAACGAAAGAGAATTCCATTCCGCATAGGCTTTTTGCTTGTGCGGCGGAACCGGGTAATGCACCAAAGTGTTGATTCCCCATTTTTTTAAATGCTCCTGAAGCGCATGGCGTTTTTCGGAACGCAGCGCAAAAATATGCCAAACGTGTTCGCCAGAAGCACCCGGCGAAGGCAATTTTATCCACGGATTTTGAATTTCACGCAAATAACGATTCGCTATTTTCTGACGAACTTGATTATCCAAATTCAGCCGTGTTAATTTGCATGAAAGAATCGCCGCCTGCATTTCATCAAGCCGGGAATTTAATCCCTTAACAGAATTAACATATTTTTTTTCGCTACCATAATTCGATAACACGCGAATCATCCGAGCGAGTTCTTCGTCGGAGGTGGTGACAGCACCGCCGTCCCCCAAGGCCCCCAGATTTTTCCCCGGATAAAAACTGAAAGCGGCGGCATCTCCGAACGCTCCTGCGCAAATTCCTTTTTGCCTTGCGCCGTGCCCCTGTGCAGCATCTTCCACCAAAAGCAAATGATGCGACTCTGCAAATTCCGCAAGTTCTTCGCCCGGAATCACTCGGCCATACAAATGCACCGCTAAAATTGCCTGAATGCGGGAATTTTGCGAATAGGCGCGTTCACAATTTTCTAAAGAAAGATTAAAAGTTTCTTCGTCTGGTTCGACAAGCACGGGATGCAATCCGTTTTCCGTGAGTGCCAGAATCGTTGCTATATAAGTGTTTGCAGGGACGATAACGGAATCACCCGCTCGCAATTTTCCCAAAGCGATATACGCCCGAAAAATGAGAATCAGCGCTTCCAATCCATTTGCAACGCCAACACAAAACGCCGTTCCGCAAAACGCTTTAAAATTTTCTTCAAATTTTTCGCACTCTTTCCCGCGAATATACCACCCGCTTTCCGTCACCCGCCGAATCACCGAAGAAAGTTCCGGTTCAAAGGATTCCGTTACCCGTTTCAAATCCAGATAATCAATCATCCTCGCCTCCGCTCCGCCGCATATTTTGTAAACAGCGCATAATCGCGAATATAATCGGATTCTTCATAAGGATGCGATGCGAAAACAAGGCAAATCGACCCCGAAGAAAAATTCAATTCTTCGGCCCAAATGCCAGGCGGCACATAAATCCCGTAAAAGGGCCTATCCAAATGTACGATTTGCGAATGAACGCCATCATCTATTTTAGCATCAAAAGAACCGGAAGCCGCCACCAAAATCTGGTGGCAAAGTTTATGCGCATGACCGCCACGATTTTCTCCGCTAGGAATATCATAAAGGTAAAACACGCGCCGGATTTCAAACGGGATCCCTTTAAAATTTTCCAAAGGTGTCAAAGAGCCCGAACGTTCCACCGAACGAGGAAATTCCAGAAGACGACAACCTCCGATTAAATTTCGCATAAAGCCGCCTTTTTAAATTCTTCAAAATCCCAAATGTAATCCTTTGGGTCGTAGCATTCCGAACTCAAAACTAAAGCCACCGAATTGGTCGAAAAATTATCCAACGTGCGAAAATGCAAAGGCGGCACATACAAGCCAAAATACGAGCGTCGCAGAGAGTAACGGCTTTCTTTTTTTCCGTCGTGCAAAAGAACGTCAAAGCTGCCAGAAAGAGCGATAATCAATTCGTGCTGTTTTTGAAAAGCATGGCTTCCGCGGATTTGCCCGCCCGGAACATCGTAAATCCAATAGCAACGTTTCACCCGAAAGGGAATATGGCGTTCCGACTCGATAAAGCTCAAATTTCCCCGATCATCTAAAATCTTGGGAAGCGAAATAAGTTGAGGGCTTAAAGGAGTCGTAAGCATACGAGATTAAAATATAAAAATTCCCATTTTATAAAAGTTCAAAACAGGAATTCATCCATCAAAGAAAAAGCACTTTTGAAAACAAAAAATCACGAAAAAAGAAAAAGGAGCTTCAGCCTTTGGAAAAAGGGGTTTCTTGGATTGAAAATTTTCCCTTCGATCCAGATTCCTCGTATCAAATTCTTTTCGCAAAGCTCTAAATTCATTTTCAAAGGAATGTTAATTTATATAGAAAATCCTTTTTTCAAATTAGTGGTTAGTGAGTTTGCTGCCCTTCGATAAACTCAGGGACCGCCGATTAGTGCACCTCGGCAAGCTCGGTAACCGCTTGTCGAACTAGTCGAAGCATGGTTGCTGAGCTTGTCGAAGCATTACCAGAGCGATTTTTAGAAGCAGCCTAGAAGCAAATGCAAATCATCCTTTGAAAATAAAATCCCGAGCCTATCCAATTTTATATTTTGGAGCAAACCCCTTTCCAAGGAAATCCGATGAACCCATCCGAAAAAATGCCAGAAGAAATTCTCCGCCGCATCTATGGCGTGCATTTTAGCTCCCAAAGCGAAGAAGCCCTTCAAAAAAGACTGCGCACCCAGCAACTTGTCCAGCAGTTGAACCTCTCCTTTCCGGAAGAATACGAAAAACGGGAAAAAATTTTTCAGAATTTGTTCGGGCACTTTGGAAAGGACGCCCACTTGGAACCGCCATTTCATTGCGATTGCGGGGAAAATATTTTTATCGGGGACAAAACTTTTCTCAATTTCAACGTGACCATCCTGGACAGCGCGGAAGTGCGAATCGGAAACAACTGCTGGATTGCTCCCAACGTCCAGATTTATGCGGCCACCCATCCTACCGACTATTTGGAACGGCGTAAAATCTGCCTGGCCAAGCCAATCACCATCGGAAACGACGTGTGGATTGGCGGAGGTTCCATTATTTTGCCCGGCGTCCAAATCGGAGATGGCGCTGTAATCGGGGCAGGAAGCGTGGTCACCCATGACATTCCGGCATTCTGCATCGCCTTCGGCAATCCCTGCAAAGTCCATCGGTATTTGAAAAGCGAAGAGGATAGGACTAAAGATGCAGAAAGTCTTTCTTCGTGAGAAAAATGCGTACGCCGCTTGGGTGGAGCTCCGCTCCCCCTGAGCGGCGGTTTGCAAGGTCTTTGGCCTACCAAAGGCAGGCTTTAGACCTCACAAACGGGAGTCCCGGAGACAACGGACGGACCTCGCAAACAACATTTTACACAAATCGGGGTGGAAAAATCGGCAGTTCGAACGTTTAAAGGAATAGGACTTTCAATGGGGAAAGCCCGCATCCAAGAGGAACATCATGACCGAAACCGCCCGCACCCCGCACAACTCCTACTTCCGCTCCGTCTTCAAGGCCCCCGACCGGGCCGCGGAACTTTTGAGGCTCGCCGCCAGGCACAACGAAAGCCTCGCCGAGTTCCTGAAAACGGTCGACCTCTCGACCCTCACCGAAATCTCCGAATCCTTCAGCGACACGGAAACCTTCGGCTACGCGGACCTCGCGTTCACCGTCAGAATCGCCGGGGAAGAAATCGAAAATACAGGCGAAAACGGGGAGAACGAAAAAGAGGGAGAGAAAAAGAAGTGTTCCGCCGACCTCCTCGTCGGCATCCTCGAGGAACACAAGTCCTCCAAGGATTCGAATGTCGTCGCCCAGCTAGTCAAGTACTGGTATCACATTATGGTCAAAAACCAGAGGAATATCCCCACCGTCGCCATCGTCTTGTCTTCTACAACGGCAGGGAACGCTGGAACCTGGACGTGAGAACCATGTTCCCGGACAATCCGGAATACTACCACCGCATCGGCCTGCCGTTCGTCCTCGAGCTGGTGGACATCGGCGACAGTTTCAGCACGGACGAGATCCGGGACATCTCCCCGAAAATCGCATTGGCTTTGGTAGCGATGAAATACGTCTTCCACGGCGAAAAGATGCAGAGCCACCTGCGCACCGCCGTCAAGATGCTGAAGGAGCTGAGCCATGAGGAAGCAGAAAGTTTCCTCACGCAGACTTTTCTATATTTGAAGAAGATTCTCCCCCGAGAGGAAAAAGAGGAATTCAAAATGGACTTCATCAAGACATCCGAAGCCTACGGCTACGAGACCATCGCCGACGCCGAAGAGAAGGCCCTCGCCGCGAAGTATGAGGAGGGTCGCGACGAAGGTATCGGGATAGGCTTGGAAAGAGGACGGGAAGAAGGTCTTCTGGAAGGCGACATCATTGCCTCTCGGAGAATCGCCAAACGGCTCAAGGATGGCGGGGTGTCTTTGAATCTCATCATGGACGCCTCCGGCCTTTCCGAGGAAGAAATCCGCGATCTGTAATTCCCGTTTCTAACGAAAGCCTCCGCCGGAAACATGTTCATGCTCGGATTGCAAATTCTTATGGGAGAAAGCATTCCGCACAAAATACAGGAAATCACTGCCCTTCTGAATTTTGCCTATTTTCACGAAAACCTCTTGCGGAATTCAACCCTTTGAAATGGCAGATGCGAGAGAACGAACCCAAATTCGGTAAACTGGAGATGGCGATGAGGCCGCATTCCACCCAATCGCAGACCAACTTGAAATAGCGGCAATTCACCTTGAAGGGACGGAAAATTTTGTGGAAATAGAACGCGGAAGCACCCCAAACCCGCTAATACCTGCTGTCGCGAAGAAAGTGGATGCTTTGCTTATTTTCGCGTTCAATGGATAGGATGAAACATTGAAGCCCCCCCCCCCATAAAGGCCGGGGAGCAGAATCGCTGCCGCGCCGCTGGGGTGGAGCTACGCTCCCCCTGAGCGGCGGTTTGTAAGGTCTTTGGCCTGCCTGCGGCAGGCTTTAGACCTCACAAAGGGGAGTTTCGGAGACAACGAACTGCGGAACCGTTGCCCTTGTTGAGGCCGTTGAGGTACGCACTGCCCGCACTCAAGTACCAGGCGTAGGCGTAATTGCTACTGCCCTCAGTGGCACTCCAGAAGGTGGCGTTCGAGCCGACGTTGAAGAAATTGCCATCGTTGTAGTAGCCAGCAGGGAGCGCGGAAAAACCGTAGACGTCCGTGCCGTTGCCGTCTTCCATCCACCCACTGGTGGACTTGAGCGCCTTGACGGCGACCATCTTCCCGCCGACAGCGGCGAACAGGGTTTCGAACTCCGCCTTGCGCGGCAGGTGCCAACCTGCCGGGCAAACGCCCTGGACCTCGAACGTCGCTGAACCTGCCTCGCAAAACAAACCGTCACCGCAGCCGCCGCCATCGCCGAAGACCGCCGCAGAGTCCATCGCCGCGCTCCACAGGTAGAGCCTGCCGTATTTGGCGCAGGAGTCGGCGCTGTTTTCGTAGCAGTAGCTTTTGGCTGTTCCTTCATTGTAGGCGTAGTTCAGGTTCTCCGCCATCCATACCTGTCCCCCTATCTGCACGGTCTTGTAGACCTGGCCGTCCCGGGCATCCGTCAGCTTGCCGTAGGAAACCGCCGGGCTTGAACTGCTGGAAGACGTCGCTGCGCTGGAACTGGAAACAGCACTAGAGAAGGAGTTCCGGAGACAACGGACGGAAAACCCGCTGTACTTGTAGTAACTGTGCAGGTACGCGCCGTCGTTGTAGTAGAACAAGCCCATGTAGTAGGCGTCGTTGCTACCGCCCTCCGTGGCACTCCAAAAGCCGGCGTAGTAGCCGGCGCTGTAGAAGTCGCCACTGGTGTCGCGGATGCCAGCCGGGAGAGCGGAAAATCCGTATGAGTCCGTACCGTTGCCATCATCCGTCCACCCGCTGGTGGACTTGAGGACCGTTCCGGCGACATCCTGTCCGCCGACAGCGGCGAACAGGGTTTCGAACTCCGCCCTGCTCGGCAGGTGCCAACCTGCCGGGCAAACGCCCCGGACCTCGGTCGTCGCTGAACCTGCCCCGCACGTCGAACCGTATCCGCAGCCCCCGAAGACCGCCGCAGAGTCCATCGCCGCGCTCCACAGGTAGAGCCTGCCGTATTTGGCGCAGGAATCCGCGCTGTTATTGTAACAGTAGCTTTGGGCTGTTCCTTCATTGTAGGCGTAGTTCAGGTTCTCCGCCATCCAGATCTGTTCCCCTATCTGCACGGTCTTGTAGACCTGGCCGTCGCGAGCGTCCGTCAGCTCGCCGTAGGAAACCGCCGGGTTCAAGTACGTCCAGTTCGGTTTTACCTGAGGGGAACTAGAAGAAACAGCCTCCGAACTGCTGGACACGATAGCGCTGGAGCTGCTCGAAAGGGAATCCGCCGCCGAGGAACTGGAAAGAGTGTCGGCTGCGCTGCTGTCCGCCGAGGAGCTGCTCGGGTTCTTTCCCGACGAAGAGGAAACGTCCGAGGAATCCGTCGCCGTCGTGTCGCCGACGACGACCCATTCGCCGCCATCGCAAAAGTAGTCCGCGGAATCGCTTTCCACGTAGAGGGTGTCCCCGGCGATTTTCTCGGTGCACTCGGGCAGGTCGTCCTTCGTGCTGAAGATGTCCGGGGTCTTGCTGCTGGAGCTGCTGTCGTCTCCGCAGGCGAAAAGGCTCAAAAGAGCGGCGCCCGCGGCGGCTTTTTTCAAGGTGAAGATTTTCATATTTTCTCTCTTGTTGAATTTTTGAAGCAACCACAAATGTAAACAAAAAAAAACTTTGTCAAGAGTTTTTTGAAATCTCCCTGTTTTTTGGGGAAGGGGGCTCCACGGTCTCTGCAATCAAAGATTGCTGCGCCAATTATACGCCCCGTCTTGGGTGTCCGAGTGAAACTTCAAAATTCGGAAATAGAAAAAGCGGCAGGGCGCCGCTTCTTCAAAAATTCAAATGAGAGACTCTTCCTCTATCCCACAAACTCGCGAGCATTGCGGAAGAGTTTCATCCAAGGACCGTCTTCGCCCCAATCCGCTGGATGCCAGCTGTATTGAACCGTGCGGAACACGCGTTCGGGATGCGGCATCATAATCAGCGCGCGACCGTCCTTGCTCGTAAGCCCCGTAATGCCAAAAGGCGAACCATTCGGATTCAACGGATAACGTTCCGTGTACTGATGATTGCCATCGACATAACGAAGACTGACAAGCCCAGAAGCGACGCAGGTCTCCGCGTCTTGACGGCTGGCAAATTCCGCGCGGCCTTCCCCATGCGCCACCGCAATCGGCAGCACCGATCCGGCCATGCCCTTCAAAAGAATGGACGGCGTATCCTCGACCTTGAGGCTCACAAAGCGGGCTTCAAAACGCTCCGAAAGGTTCTGTACAAAACGCGGCCAATGTTCCGCGCCCGGGATCAGATCCTTCAAATTGGAAACCATCTGGCAGCCGTTGCAAACTCCCAAAGTAAAAGTGTCCTTGCGATGGAAGAAGTTTTCAAATTCCTTGCGGGCCTTTTCGTTAAAGAGAATGCTCTTTGCCCAGCCTTCGCCTGCACCGAGAACGTCGCCATAGCTAAATCCACCGCAAGCGACCAGTCCTTGGAAGTCCGCCAAAGAAACGCGTCCGGAAAGGATGTCCGTCATATGAACGTCGATGGATTCAAATCCGGCACGATCAAACGCCGCCGCCATTTCCACTTCGCCATTCACCCCCTGTTCGCGGAGCACTGCCATTTTCGGGCGGCTGGCATAATCCTTTTTCATCTGCATATCGAAAGTGACTTTCGGCGTAATGCCCGGGTCGTCCTTTTCGAGCTTCAGCTGGTATTCGCTTTCGGCGCAAGCCGGATTATCGCGGAGAGCGGCAATGCGATGCGTCGTGTCGCTCCAAATAGCGCGAAGTTCCGAAATGCCGACCTTGTAATCGCCGACGATGAATTCGTAAGAATCGTTCAGCGTACCGATGTCCGAGACGCACTCGCCAAGTCCCGCAGCAGCAAACGCCGCCTTGATCTCTTCGACATTTTCGTCAGCAACTTGCAGAACCGCACCGAGTTCCTCGTTAAAAAGGATTTCCACAGCGTTGCCGCAAAGCGCCGGAATATCCAGAGTGACACCGGTATGTCCCGCAAACGCCATTTCCAGAGCCGTCACGAAAAGTCCGCCATCGCTCTTATCATGGTAAGCGAGAATCTTTCCGCTCTTGTTCAAATTCTGGATGGTTTCAAAGAATGCGCGAAGTTCCTTGGCATTTTCCACATCGGGAGCGGCATTGCCCAATTCGCAGAAGACCTGCGCAGCAATGGACGCGCCCATGCGATTTTTACCGCGAGCAAGATCCACCAACAGCAAGCGGGACGGACGTTTCAAAAGGACCGGCGTCAGCGTTATGCGGGCGTCAGCAACGGGAGCAAACGCACTGATGACCACCGAAATCGGAGCCGTCACGTTGTGCTTTCCACTTTCGTTTTCCCAAACCGTGCTCATGCTCATCGAATCCTTGCCGACGGGAATCGTAATGCCTAATTCCGGGCAAAGTTCCATGCCAATCGCCTTGACCGCTTCGTAAAGATCCGCACCGTCGCCCTCGTAATTCGGGGAAGCCATCCAGTTTGCGGACAAATTGATGCGACCCATGTCGGCAATGCTTGCGGCAGCCATATTCGTTATCGCTTCCGCTACCGCCATCCGCGCGCTCGCTGCCGGAGAAATCAACGCCAGCGGGGCGCGTTCGCCAATGCTCATCGCTTCGCCTTCATAAGAATCCAGAGTCGCCGTCGTCACGGCCACATCGGCAACGGGAACCTGCCACGGGCCTACCATCTGATCCCGAGCAATCATGCCCGTAACGGAGCGGTCGCCAATCGTAATCAGGAATGTCTTGTCAGCAACGCTCGGATTCGCCAGCACCCGTTCGGCAATTTCTTTTACCGAACGATTCTTCAGCACCGGCTCCGACGAAAGCGGACGCTTGACCGAATGATTGTCGCGAATCATGCGCGGCGGCTTTCCAAGAAGCACGTTGAGCGGCATATCCACCGGCGTGTTTCCAAAATGCGAATCGGAAAGAGTCAAGTGGTTCTCTTCCACGGCAGTTCCCACCACGGAATATGGGCAGCGCTCGCGCTTGCAGATTTCGTCAAAAATCGGGAGCTTGTCCTGCGGAACGGCAATCACATAACGTTCCTGCGATTCGTTACTCCAAATTTCATACGGGCTCATGCCCGGCTCGTCATTGGGAACTTTGCGCAGTTCAAATTTGCCGCCCACATTGCCATCATGAACAAGCTCCGGGAAAGCGTTGGAAAGTCCACCCGCGCCCACATCGTGAATAAAGGCAATCGGATTTTCTTTTTCCAATGCCCAGCAACGATCGATGACTTCCTGGCAACGCCGCTGCATTTCGGGGTTTCCGCGCTGCACGCTCGCAAAATCCAAATCCTCGTTGCCGCTCCCGCTCGTCACGGAACTCGCCGCACCGCCGCCAAGACCAATCAACATGGCAGGGCCGCCCAAAGCAATCAGAGCGTCGCCCGGCTGGATGCGTCCTTTCGCAATAAATTCCTGCTTGATATTCCCAAGCCCGCCAGCCAGCATAATCGGCTTGTGGTAGCCGCGCACCTCTTTGCCCTTTGCCGATGGCACTTCCTCTTCGAACGTGCGGAAGTAACCCAGAATATTCGGACGGCCAAATTCATTGTTGAACGCAGCACCGCCCAGAGGCCCTTCAATCATAATGTCCAGCGGAGACGCTATGCGGGAAGGCTTTCCAAAATCCTTTTCCCACGGCTGCACATATCCCGGAATTTTCAAATTTGAAACGCTGTAGCCCGTAAGACCCGCCTTCGGCTTAGATCCGCGCCCTGTCGCGCCTTCGTCCCGAATTTCGCCGCCACTTCCCGTGGCCGCTCCCGGAAACGGAGAAATCGCCGTCGGGTGGTTATGCGTTTCCACTTTCATCAGCACGGGAATCGGTTCTTCGTGCCACTCGTACTTGTTCGTCTTGGGGTTCGCATAATAGCGGCCCGCTTTCGCGGCACCATCCATCACCGCCGCATTGTCCTTATAGGCCGAAAGGATATTCGTCGAATGCAGCTTGTAGGTATTCTGAATCATCTGGAAGAGCGAAAGATCCTTCTTTTCGCCATCAATCGTCCACTCCGCCCCGAAAACCTTGTGGCGGCAATGTTCGGAATTCATCTCGGCAAACATGTAAAGCTCCACATCCGTCGGATTACGATGGAGAGCCTTGAAACTGCTTATCAGATAATCCTTTTCCGGTTCCGAAAGGGCGAGCCCCATTTCCTTGTCCGCGCGAGCGAGAGCGTCCCTGCCTTCTGTAAGAATCGGAATTTCCACCAGCTTCTTGGGTTCCTCGTGCATAAAGAGGACTCCCAACTGGTCGAAGGAAGCGAGCACTTTCTGCGTCATGCGGTCGTGAATCGCCGCTTTCACCTTTTGAGAAACTTCCGC
Organism: Fibrobacter sp. UWS1; assembly: GCF_002300445.1. NCBI lineage: Bacteria > Pseudomonadati > Fibrobacterota > Fibrobacteria > Fibrobacterales > Fibrobacteraceae > Fibrobacter > Fibrobacter sp. UWS1. Next base: position 441,002 of record NZ_NSGW01000002.1, on the reverse strand, counting down.
CGTGACCCCGCCATTAAAATCGATGTAATAAGCGACCGCGCGTTCAATGCGCTTGACCTCCGCAAGGCCGCAAATGTGGGCGATATCCGTCGCCTTGGAACTCCACGGGCTAATCGTTCCTGGACGGGGAGCCACCACAAAAAGAGTGCCCTCCGGATTCCGGGCTTCCATCGACGGACCGTAAGTCAGGATTTTTTCAAGGGTTTCCTTTTTTTCGGCGGAAAGTTCCTTTTCCAAATCGACGACATGGATAAATTCCGCATAGATTCCCTTGACAGGAAGAGCGTCCTGCTGAAAATCGGAAAAAAGCTTTTGAATGCGGAAGGCCGAAAGGGCCGGAGAACCACGAAGAATCATCATAAAAATACCTTGCGCTAAAGGTGAATTTCGGAATCCAAAAATAGAAATTTTAGACAAGAGAGCTAGCGAGTACTCACAAAAAGCAAGGTCTCTCTAAAAATGGCTTAGGCAAATGCTTCGACAAACTCAGCAGCCACTTGTCGAACTAGTCGAAGGGCGGCAAAATGCAGCTTTTCCATTTTTATTATTTTTGTTCCCATTATTTTTTATCCGTTTTGCAGAGATTTTTATGTGGCTACTCTATGCAATTCTTTCCGCTGTTTTTGCGGCTCTGACTTCCATCCTGGCAAAAATTGGCATTGAAAATGTCAATTCCCATTTGGCAACCGCCATCCGGACCACCATTGTGCTATTCCTTTCCTGGGGAATCGTCTTTTTGACACGCGCGCATTCCGGAATTTCCAGCATTTCCTACCGTAGTTTCCTTTTTCTCATCCTATCGGGGCTAGCCACAGGCGCATCCTGGTTATTCTTCTATAAAGCGCTCCAACTGGGAGAGGTTTCCAAAGTTGTTCCCATCGATAAAGCGAGCATCATCCTGTCCGTTTTGTTTGCTTTCTTTTTTCTGGGGGAACCGCTGAACGCCCGCGCCGTTTGTGGGCTCGTGCTACTTGGAGCCGGAACATTCCTGATGATTCTTTAACATTTTGCCTCCGCATTCACCTCAGGAAGTACAAAAAAAATGAAGGCGCAAAACCTTCATTTTTTGAATCCATCTATTCCGTTTCTTAGAACCAGCGCCATGTAATGCCAAGGGTCACCGCATCGCGATATTGCGTATCTTCATCAATGTCCTTGTCATAAGCCACATCCACGCCAACGCTCAAAACGATAAGCGGAGCAATCGTTACGTCCAAACGGTTTTCCCACTTGCCATCGATTTCATCAACACCCTTGAAATTCACGAAAGCCCACAGGCGAGTTTTGAAAGAAGCCAAAGAGGAAAGGGCGACTTTGTATTCCGTCACGCTTTCCAAACCCGGTTCGTCCTTGAAAGTTTCAATCTTTTTCGTATCGGCATCGTCGGCCCAGCCGTAACCGTCCGAAATGGTCATCCGATTCGCAAAGGCGATACTCTGTCTAAAGTTGTCATTCGGGGCAAACGAAACACCCAACATCTGCGTAAAGTAGCCCGGATCCATAAAGCAGGAAATTGGCGTTTTTGTCGAATCCGTATAGGTGTAGCTCTTGGCGAACTGGGATTCAAAACGAAGGCCCGCATAAGGTTCAAACGGTTTGAAATCGTTTTCAGCGACCGTCGTTTCAATAAAAATCTTGTCGTTGGACTTGCGGGTTCCCAAGCCTTTCATATAGGTCTGTCCCCATTCCAGTTTCACCACGGAACGCCAGTCGAAATGCGAAAAATGGCCGATTACGTCGGCATCGTATTTCAGGATCCAGACGTTCGTGTTCACCCCGTCGGCCCCATTGTTCCAGTTGCTGTAATGTTGGCGCGTAAACTGTGCAGAAGCGAGCACGTCGGCATTCCAATTTTTCGGAAGAGCATCGGAGAACATACCGTCTTCCGCAAAAGAAGATGCGGCAAAAAGAGTTGCGGCAAGTGTCAAAAATTTTGTCATTTTCATCATATTTCCAAAATTAACTCCTATCCTGTTTTCCGTAAAGAGAAAAAAATTTCTGAATGTGACCTAGTTCAAATTCAACGCTTCTTTTTTTTCTTTTTCGGCGGGGTGTAATTCGACCCGACCGGATTGCCTCCGTTTTGCTTTCGGGCGAACGAACCGATTTTTTTGAACATTTCCTTCATCTCTTCAAACTGGCGCAGCACCTGATTGACCCGGGCGGCGTCCGTTCCCGAGCCTTTGGCGATACGCGCTTTGCGGCTGCCATTGATAATATTCGGGTGTTTTCTTTCCTTTTCCGTCATCGAACTGAGAATCGCCTCGACATAGACCATTTCCTTTTCATTGATCTTGTCCAGCGGGAGCTTGTTCAATCCCGGAATCAGCCCCAGAATATCCTTGATGCGACCCAATTTTTTAATCGTGCGCAGCTGGCGCAAAAAATCGTCCAAGTCGAAAGTGTTGTTCAGGATCTTCTTTTTCAAATCCTTCGCGTCCCGTTCGTCAATCACCGACTGCGCTTTTTCCACTAGAGAAACGACGTCGCCCATGCCGAGAATCCGACTCGCCATGCGATCCGGATGGAACAGGTCTATTTCGTTCGGTTTTTCGCCCACACCGATAAAGCAAATCGGAACTCCCGTACTTCTTTTAATCGAAAGAGCCGCACCGCCCCGAGCATCACCGTCCATCTTGGAAAGGCAGACCCCGGTAAAATTCAACCGGTCAAAGAATGTCTGTGCGACGTTCACCGCTTCCTGACCGATCATCGCATCGGCTACGAACAGGATTTCTTCCGGGTGCACCGCTTCACGCGCCTGTTCCAGCTCCTGCATCAACTTCTCGTCGATTTGCAAACGGCCCGCCGTATCGTAAATCACCACGTCAAAGCCGTTCTGTTCGGCGTATTCGTAACCGTGCTTGATAATTTCGACCGGATTGCCTTCGCCCTCGTCATAAACGGGAATGCCAATGGATTTTCCGAGAACCTGCAACTGCTTGATGGCAGCCGGGCGGTAAACGTCGGCGGCGACCAGGAGCGGTTTCTTTTTGCGCTTGCTTCGCAAGTAGAGCGAAATTTTGGCGGCGAAGGTCGTCTTTCCCGAACCTTGCAGACCGACCATCATAATGCCCACGGGCGGTTTTCCCGAAAGCGCGAGTTCCCGCGTATCGCCGCCCATCACCTGCACCAGCTCATCGTGGATGATTTTCACAATCTGCTGCCCCGGCGTCACCGAAGTCAGCACTTCCCTGCCCATCGCCTTTTCTTTGACCGCTTTTACAAAATCGCGGGTCACATTGAAGCTCACGTCCGCTTCCAAAAATGCCCGACGGACTTCCCGCAGCGAATCCGCCACGTTTTCTTCGGAAAGAGTGCCCTGCCCACGCAGGTTCTTAAGGGTCGATTCCAGAGATTCTGTCAATTGCGAAAACATCATAGTGGGCGAAAATATAGGAAATTTCGGCTCATTTTTAGAAATGAGAAGTCAGGAGTTGGAAGTTGAGAGTTGTAAATGGAAACTGCTTGCAGCCCGTCAATACAAATACCATTCCCATTTTACCGTGCAATCGGAATTCCAGTAATCGCTCTGCTCTTGCTCGTCATAGTCTTTCAGATAGCCGATACTGGAAACGCTGTAACACATTCTCGAACTGTAATTGTCGTCGCCGTCGGAAGACACGTCTTCATCTATGACTGTTGGACATACTTTTATCGTTTGGGTCAAAGCGGGGATTGTTTTTGTCGTACAAGAATTTCCGCTCCAAAATTTCGTATTATCTTTATCCAGCAACTTTCCCGTATAAATCGTCGAGGATTGCCCGGCAGAAGTTATGGCGTAAATGGTAAAGGAAATTTCCGGGTCGCCAACGCCCAAGCCATCCCAATTGTTTTCGGTTTCAAAATATGTCAGGCAGAACTTCATGCTTTTTGACGATTCCAGATAGCTTTTGCACTGATAGCCGTAAGTGGAGCAGCAATAGGAATCCGAATAAGCGGAAGTACCGAGTCTGCATTTTTCCGATTCGCTCTGGTAGCTGGAAGAAGAAGAATACGTGTAGCACTGGTAACCGTAATTATAGCAGCACCAGGAATCCGAATAAGCGGAAGTACCGAGTCTGCATTTCTCCGATTCGCTCTGGTAGCTGGAACTCGATTTGTAGAGTTCGACATCCCGGTCAATGTCCCAAGAGATTTCGTCTTCAATATCTTCCTGTACGGATTCGAAGGGGGATTCGGTAGTGCAGGCGAAAAGGAAAAGCGCAAAAAAGGATAAAAATAGAAGTCGCATCATTCCTCCTTAAAAGGCGAAGTCCATGCTGAATCGCCAGATGCCTTCGTTGTCGATGGGACCCAGGCTGTTCGATGTTTCCGCGGACTCTATCAGACACTGCCCCTGAAGGGAAACGTGCCTCGAAATATTGATGCCGAAACCGAAATAAAACATGAATTCCCAATGGTTCCACCCAAAAGCCCTGTTGCTAGATGTACTTTCTTCCGACCAAACGTATGTACCTTCGTGGTTCCCGAAATGCTCTCCGTAAGCATCAATCCAGCTGTAGATGGGCTTTACAACGTGGACATCCAGACTGACGAAAACGTCGAAAACACTTCCAAGCGGGATTCCCAGCCGCAAAAGCAGCGGAATTTCCACTGAAATTTTGTGGTATGTGTATTCGAAATCCACATCGAAGGAATAGAGGTTGCCATAGTTGTAGTCGTAATAGTCCCGTTCTTCTTCAAGATTCGCGTATGTGTAGGCGGAGTTCAGCCCCGTCTGGAAGGAACCGTTGGAATAAAAATACCAGCGCGCCAAATAGCCTATCGAAGGGTTGATTATTTCGTAGTTGTCGAAATCGGTCTGAAACTCGATTGAAATTCCCTGGTAAAAAATCCGCATTTCCGTCTGGGGAACCCCATTCGTTCCGACCGTGTCGAAATGGGAAACGGTGCTTTCCTTCAAAATACCGCTAGAGTCAGGTGCACTATCCTGAAGAGCGACAATCGCCCGACTCGTCACCGTATCTTGTGGCGGTTTCGGGGAGGAAATTTCGGTTTTACGAATGTCCAGAATTTGGAAATCCTTGGTCGCGAACGTTACCATAAAAAGAGAGTCGCCGCTTTCCTTTTGAAATTTGAGGACGGAGTCCGCCGAAGCTTTGATGTTTCGGTTTCGTGCAATCCATCCTTCCAGCTTTTGAAGGCTATCCGCTTTGGCCTTTTGAGCAAGGCGTTCCGTTTGTTCAGCAAATGCCTGGCAACCGCAGATGTTTTCAATCTGGACGCAATTCGAATCATTCCGCTTTTCTTCCGGGCAAAGGCGGCAAAAGTTCCGACATTCCTTGGTCTGCGTTAAAAGCGGCTCCTCGGGTTCCTCGATTTTTGTAGAGTCGTTGTGCGCCTTGGATTTTATGCGCAGCGGGGTCTTCGCCGTTTGAATTTTGACAAGGGAATCTCCGCAGAATTGCAAGTCTAGCGAACAGAATTTTCGGCGACACAGGAGGTCCATCCCTTTCGAGAGCTTTGCCACAGCAAATTCCCTAGCTCGGGCTTCCCGAATTTCCACTTGCCGAATGCTATCGAGAACGTCGCTGCAATAGCACAAAGAATCTATTCCGCTGCATACCGAATCCATCGGATTTGCAGAACAGGTAGTGCAAAGGGTGGCACACATTTCACCGGCAAACAGTGGTGCCGCGAAAAAAATCGGAATGCAAAATCGAAAATTCATAAAGCTACTTCTACGAAAAACCTAATGAAACGCTAATCGTTTACAAACAAAATAATGAAAACCGTCGCTGCAACCGAAGCAATTCCCGCCCATATATACGCCCCAATCGGAGTCTCCACTTTTTGCTCTTTTCCTGTACCCTTATCCTTCACGAACAAAGCGGAATCCCCGATATCATGCCATTTGGTAGCTTCTTCAACACTTAAGGTTTCATAGCTCACAGCAAGGCCGGAATATTTGCAACGCACCGATCGGGTCGTCGTATTTTTGTGCTCCTCCATCACAATGTTAATGATATCGTCGATATTCGGATTTCTCGAAATGGCGAATGCCAAAAATGAAATTTTGGAACAGTTCGCGTTCTCTTCCCATAAAACGGGGCCAATGATTTCGGCGTGTTCCGCTCCGTAATTCACAATATTTGTTCGATTATGGTAAGTGACTTCACGCTCGCTGCTGTCCGTCCGGACAGTTGCACACGAGGCGAACATCAGCATTGCACAAAAGAAAACGAGTTGAAAAGCCTTGTTCATTTCCATCTCCCGACAATATTTTTAGTGCTAAAAAATCAATACCATCGAAAACCCTGACGCTTCATGCAGTTGGAAACAAAGTCGCCGCGTTCTACGTGATCTTTGCCCGCTTCGTATTCGCACTGGGCAAGGGCATTTTCGGTTTCATACTCGCTGACGCCCTGTTTATGCCAGCCGACGGCACAGCCCGAAAGCACAAGGCAAGTCACAATACAAAGGACGAGAAAGGAAAATTTTTTCATGAGAATCTCCTGCATTTTCGCTTTCTTCAATGTAAAAAAAAACATACATCGTCAAGTGTTTTTTGCCATATTGTGAACTTTGACCGGAAAATTTGGGATTTATATATAAAATTCCACCTCGATTTGCTTGGTTGGTGTGCTTCGACAGGCTCAGCAACCGGTTGTCGAACCATGGTTAGCGACTAGTGAGCAGGAGGAGGTAGTTGGGAGTTGGGAGTTGGGAGTCGGAACTGATAACTGATAACCGAGTTTCCCCTCTCGCGACGTAACACATCTTATTCCACCCCACAAAACCAAAACTTCCCACCGCCAAGCGTGGCGGGGGATAGGGTGAAGGGAAAAGGGGGCTGGCCTTCGCAACTCTGAAGCCCCCTTATCCCTTCCGCCCGCTGCGCAAGCGAGCTCCTCGCAGTCTGCGAGAAGAAATTTTCCTTGTGAAAAAGAAATTCCTGTATTGAAAAAAAAGAGTTCCACTTTGCGAAAAAGATGTTCACACTTTGAAAAAATTTTTAATTGAGAGTATTTGGTGGAAGATCGTATATAATTCCCGAAAATTTTCAAATCGATGCCTTTGCGAGTGGCAAAAAGTCAGTCGTCAGTGGTCAGTTTTCGCGCAAAAGACTTCTACATGACCGGACGAAATTTTCTTTTTGCGTTTCCATTTCGCCAAAAATTCCACCTTTTTCGATAAAGCGAATACACGCATTCACACACGAGTCGACTCCCCCGCGCATTTCCCCTCAATCCATTGCTTTTTACTTCATCGCCCTTTCCATTTTCAGGCGGACGACCATTTCATTGTACAAATCCTGCAGGCAGTCTTCAATCGTAATCATCGGTTTCCAGCCCAAATCCATAATTTTTTGGGGGTCGCCAATCAAAAGAGGAATATCCAAAGAGCGTTCCTTTGCCGGATCAAAACAAAAATCCACATCGACATCGGCAATTTCGAGCAACGTTTCTGTCAATTCCCGGAATGTGTAGGATTTTCCAGAACAGATATTGTAAATCTCCCCCGCCTTGCCCGCTTGCAGCACCTGAATCAAACCGCGAGCCACGTCCCGCACGTCCAAGACATCTCGGCTCACATCCAGACTGCCCGAATAAATAATCGGTTCGGCCCCGTATTTTTTGATTTTCACCAACTGGCTCGCAATCGACGGAATCAAAAACCGACGGCTATGATGCGGTCCCGTAAAATAAAACGGGCGAATCATCACAATGTGCATTCCATAAGCATTGGCGAACTGATTCCCCAAAAGTTCCATGCAAGCCTTGGATGTCGCATAAGAAGTCAGCGGATTCGGGCGATCGGACTCCTTGTGCAAAGTCGTCAGAAGTGTTTCCGAAGAACGCCCATAAACTTCGCTGGAACTCAAAAGCAGTATTTTGGCTTCCGGCACAATCTGCCGTGCGGCTTCCAGCAAATTCTGCGTTCCCAGCAAATTCGTGCTGAGGGTTTCGTAAGGCTTCTTGTAAGAAAGCCCCACGCTGGACTGGCTCGCCAAATGGTAAATCGCCCGCGGATTCGCTTCTTTGATGACCGAAGCCAAATCCTTGTAATTCAGCAAATCTCCCGTCCGGTAATTCACATCGGAAACTTTTTGCCACGGCTGCGGCTGCTCGTCGCTAAAGCTGTAAAGTTTTTCGCCGTTTCTCGTGACCGATGTCAGAATGTGAAATCCCAGAGCTCCCGTTCCGCCCGTGACCAAAATACTCATCCGCTAACCTCCGGCAATACCGCTTTCCAAGCTTCTTTCACCAGCGATTCTTCGACATTGGCAACTTTTTTCACCTCGCCGATTTTCACCGGGAGAATATACACCCGATTGTTCTTTTCGACTTTCTTATCGATGGCCATCGCATTCCAGGCCGCATCCGCCTGAACGCCGTCCACCGTTTTGGGAAATCCAAAAGCGTCCAAAAGAGCCGTCTGCCGATCCTCTTCCTCTTTGGAAATCATACGGCGCAAAACAGCGAGACGTGCCGCCACCCGCATACCCAAGCTCACGCCGATTCCATGCGAAAATTCATAGTGGTGCAAGTTTTCAATCGCGTGTCCAAAGGTGTGCCCGTAATTGAGAATCGCCCGAAGTCCTTGTTCCTTTTCGTCAATGCCGACGACTTCCGCCTTGATTTCGCAGCTGCGCCGCACAATATGCGTCAAGGCTTCGGAATCCCGCGCAAGAATTTTCTGCACATTTTCTTCGAGATAAGCGAAAAATTTCTCGTCGTAAATAACGCCGTATTTGAGTACTTCGGCAAGCCCCGCCAGATATTCCGAAGGCGGAAGGGTCTGGAGAACGTCCAGGTCGCACACGACCGCTTTGGGCTGGTAAAACGCGCCGATCATATTTTTGCCTTCGGGGTGGTTCACCGCCACCTTGCCGCCGACAGAGCTATCGACCATCGAGAGCAGCGTGGTCGGGATTTGCACAAAATCGATTCCGCGTTGATAAGTCGCCGCGGCAAAACCCGCCATATCGCCGACGACGCCGCCCGAGAACTGGAGCAAGCACGACTTGCGGCTATAACGGCGACGCAGCATAAACGTGTAGAGTTGATTCAGGCTGGATAAATTCTTGAATATCTCGCCGGCCCGAAACTTGAACGCCGGGCAATCCCCCGCTTCGTGCTTCAGCATCCCCAAATTGCGGGACTGCGCTTTGGCAATCGTCGTATCCGTACAAACCAGAAAGGAATCCTTCGGAGCCAAACGCAGACCGGAAAGGAGAGTCGAAAACTGCGAAATCAGCCGGTGGCCAATAAAAATCGGATAATGCGAACCGCCGGAAGGTTCTACATAAACGGCTCGCGTTCCCCAGAATTTCAGTCCGCGAAGAACGGCGGCAATCACCACTTCCTCGGAATCGTTCGTACTTTCCACGCTAAAATCGGCCAAGGCATAATGCGGTTCCCTTTCCGCAAGCATCTTCTTGATTTTTTCCAGGCGTTCTTCGGGAGAAAGCCCCGACATCAGCGGACGCGTGTCCTTGCGCCCAATCCGTTCCGAAAGGACTTCCGGTTTCGCCCACAGCCGCACAATCAAGCCTGTCTGACGAATCAGGGAAACAACGGATGGCTGCGTCAGCGTGCCGCCTCCCAACGCCACAACTTTCGGCGTCATATCTTCGGCGATTTCTCGAATGACCTGCAATTCCATTTTTCGGAAAGCCGCTTCGCCCTCTTCTTCAAAAATTTCTGAAATGCTTTTCCCTTGACGTTCAACAATCAGCGCGTCCGTATCCACAAAAGTCGCATGCAAGCGTTCGGCAATGCTCCTGCCAATGCGGCTTTTTCCGCTCGCCATAAAACCGGTAAAATAAATCGTTTTCTTCAAAGCAAACATCACATTTCCTCCACAAAATCCACAGCCGCTTTCATCGTTTTTACGTCGGCCTTTTTCCCCGGAAACCAGAATTCGAAACTTTTCGCGCCCTGATACACCAGCATGGCACTGCCTCCGATTGTTTTGCAACCCGCCGCTTTCGCTTCCCGCAAAAGCCGAGTTTCTTTCGGATTATAAACGATGTCGCACACTGCGAAGCGGGGGGAAAGCATTTCTTTCGCCAGCGGAGAAAGCCCCTCGTTCGGAACCATACCTACGCTCGTCGCATTCAGCACCAAATCCACGTCTTCACGAATCTTTCCAAACTCGCCAAATAAAATATGCCCGACCGCTTTTTGCGGAAACGCGGAAGAAAGCGCATCGGCAAGTTCCGCACCACGTTCTTTGCTTCGAGCGACGATTGTCAAACCGGCAATGCCTTCCGAAAGCATGGCGAACGCAATCGCCCGAGCCGCACCGCCATTTCCAAGAATCGCCACACGCAGACCTTTCAAATGGATTCCGTGTTCTTCCAAATCGCAAAGTGCCCCGTAAGGATCCGTCGTCGTGCCCAAAAGCCTGCCGCCGACAATTCCATTTTCCCAATAAAGCGTGTTCACGCTCCCCGTAAACCGGGAAATTTCCGAAACGCCGTCCAAAAAAGTTCCGACCTTTTCTTTAAAGGGAATCGTTACGTTGGCGCCCAAAAACTTCATGGCGCGGAAACCTTGAATGGCCAATCCTAACTCGGAAGGCTCCGGAGAAAGCGGTACATACGCCGCATTGATGCCCAGCTTTTCAAAAACCGCATTATGCATACAAGGCGACTTGCTATGACCGACAGGGTTTCCGAAGATGGCGAGCAGTTGAGTACGTCCATCTATTTTTTTCACATTTTAAATATAATTGAAAAAATGTCCGATGAACACGAAAATAGGAATCGAAAATGGGGACGCTTCAAAATACGGCGCAATAATCCTAAATAATAATTTGTGGGGCGTGGTCAAAGGTCAGCGGGGAGTTGAGAGTTGAAGTAGATATAAGGAAAGCGGATTCTAGCCGCTTTACATTCAACATATAAAACCCAACGAAATAGGCGAAAAAGGTCTTGGAGAGAACAAAGAGGGACGGCGGTCTCCTGAGTCTCCGTGATTCGAGAAGTTAGCAAAGCAGCTGCTGAACCTTGGTTTGTGCCCTTCAGCTAGTTCGACTAGTTCGACAAGCTCACCAACCAGCGGATCCTGAGCCTGCCGAAGGGCAGGGACCGGTTGTCAAACTAGTCAAAGCAGACTAACAACTGGTAACTGAGAACTGATCAACGCCTACCTTAATTTTTCGCTTGGCAGTCTTCATAACCCGCCATCCGAAACTAGAGCGTTCTCTTGAGCGCTTCGATTTCCGCAAGGGATAGGCCGAAATGTCTGGCAATCTCGGCTTCGGTCAGCAAGTTTTCTCGCAGCATCGCCGTGGCGATTTCCCGTTTTGCAGACAGGGAGCCTTCAGCGCGTCCTTCCTCGCGTCCCCGCAGAACGCCGTCGGCGATGCGCACATCGATTTCGTCCTGAGTCACCATTTCCTTCGCCTGCTCCTTCAACAGTTCGTCCTGCGCCGAACCCACGCGGATACGTTCCAATGCGCCGCTGGCCAGGGGGTCGCCGAAGTCCCGGACGTTTCCCCTTTCGCCGGCGTGGGTGAGGAGGTAGAGCCAAAGGTCCTCCCGGGATTCGGGACCGGACAGCTCGCCGCGCTCCTTCACGAAGTTGGGCAGGTCCACTACAATATACCTTAATATCTCCAGTATTTTATAGCGTTTCTGTTTCTTATTTCACACGGATTTTCTGGACTTGAGAATCTATGCGGACGATGTATGCGCCAGCGTTCTGCAATTCTATGGAAAATTCCGGGGAGTTCACCACACCGCGACGCAGCACGCGGCCTTGCAAATCGAGTACTGCAAAGGCGGAGCCGATGCGGGCGTTCTGGATTTGGAGAGTGCGGTTTTGAACGTGGAGATTGAAGCGGGGATGCGCGCTAAAGTGGAGAGCATCCGGATCTTCGGAACTGGAAGAACTCGACACTCCGCTCGAAGAACTAGGAGCTTCCGAGGAGCTGGATGCAATCACGCTCGAAGAACTCTGCACCGCCGAAGAGCTGGATTGCACAACCGCCGAGCTGGATGACATAATGCCGAACGAACTCGATGATACGGAAGAACTGGAAGCGATCATGCTCGAAGAACTCTGCATCGCCGAGGAGCTGGAAGCGATTGCACTCGAAGAACTTTGTGCTACGGAAGAACTGGAGTTCGCGGAGCTGGAAGAGAGCTTGATTTCCTCATACTTCGCGGTAATCTTCAAATCGCCCGTGACGGTAATCGTGTCGCCGGGCATTCCCAGCTTGTTGCCGTCGCCGTCATACCAGCCCACAAATTCGTAACCATCCTTTTGCGGGGCTTCGGGGAGGACGAATTTTTCGTCCTCTACCACTTTCGCCGTATCGAGGATTTCCCCCGAATCGCCGTAGATGAAAATCGAGCGCAGAATCAGCTCCTCGAAAAGCGCGGAAACGGTCAGGTCACTCACGATTTTCGCAAAGCTCGGCGTCCAACCGATGAACTTGTAACCATTCCGGGTAGGAGCCGGATCGGGAGCCGTGGCGGCGGTGCCGTAGGCGACCTGCTGCGTGGCGAACACTTCCGAACCGTTCATGAACGTGACCGTGTATTTCACAAGAGTCGAATCGTAAATCGCTTTGTATTCCGCATTGGCGACGACCTTGACCACGGCGGGATTCCAGCCGGCGAAAGTGTAGTCGTAGGCGACCGTCGAAGCGCGGGTGGGCGTTTTCGCATAGCCCGGAGTCGCGCCGTAGAGGTAGGAGGATTCCTGCAACTTAGTGCCGTCATAATCCAGGAACGTGACTGTGTAGGAGTTGGTCGTCTGCGTGTAAGTGGCGTAATAGTCGAAGTCCTCGGTGGCGGCGGTGGGTTCCACGTGCCAGCCGGCGAAGGCGTAAGAGAACTCCGCGGTGCTGGGGAGGGTGGGCGTGCCCGCATAGGCGGGAGTTTTGCCATATTGCACGGACTGCGAATCGAGAAGGGTCGTGTCGGCGTTGAAGAAGCGGACGGCGAAATAGACATTGGACGCTTCGATATAGACGGCGTTTACGGTCTGGTCGGCGGAAAAGACCGTGGAGGATTTGACCTTGACGTTGCTGCTGTTGAACCAGCCGCTGAACATATAGCCCTCGGCGGGTTCCGGGTCGCTGGGGAAGGTGACAAGCCCTTGGTAATTGGTATAGCGGTTGGAGGTAGTGCCGTCGTCGTTGAATATGACTTTATAGATAGGCAAATTGCTTGCGTTCGCAAAAATCGGATAGCCGCCGTTCCGGCTCCAAGTTTTGCTGTTCGCCTCAGTGCCGTTGGTGGTGTTCAGAATCCAGGCGAACTGGTCGCGCTGCATATTGGCGGTGGTCAAGCCGGTGGCATTGGTGGCGGTCGCCGAATTGCTACCGATGGCGCTAAGGCCGGTGAGTTTATCCGAGTCGTAATAGCAGTTGATGACTTGGGCGGAACTTTTATTTTCACCGACAAGGCCGCCGCGGAGTGCGTATGTAGTACTGAGTGAAGTAGCCACGGAATAGGAATTCCGAATGATGGCCGAAGATCCGCTATTGTATCCCGCGATGCCGCCTGAGTACTTGGAGGAGGCGGAGATGCTTCCGCTGTTCGTGCAGTTGCTCACTGTGCCAGTGTTGTATCCCGCGATGCCGCCTGAGTAGGAGTAGTTGGAGGAGACGCTTCCGCTGTTCGTGCAGCCGCTCACCGTGCCGAAATTATATGCCACCAGACCACCGGCATAGTTTAAGGCGTTAATGGAAGCCTTTTTCATATTCACATTCCGCACAACGCCTTCTTTCGCCAAAACACCTACCAAGCCGCCATAGTTGCTTCCTTTTGTGTAAACTCCATAAATCGAAAAACCAGCGCCATCCAAAATTCCCTTGAAGGTATGGGTGGAATCTTTCCCGATAGGCGTCCAGGCACTTGTCGTATTGACGGTCGAGGTGTTAGCGCCAAACACAATGTCGTTGGCAAGCACGGCGTTAATGGCGTTGTTGCCGTTATTCACCTGCGCCGCAATCCAGGCAAGTTCCTCCGGCGTGGTAATCACGTAAAAGCTCTTGCCGTCTATCTTTTTCATGTTTTCCGGCTCGCTGTTGGAACCCGTCCACGCCGCCCCGAAACTGAAGGAGGCGAACAGAGCTAGTTGCAGGAAAAGGGTTTTAAGTTTTTGCATGATGTTGTCTCCTGTTTTATAACAAAGTTACTTTGGTTACCGTTGCCGATTTCAAATTATGGATTGAATCGGCATTCACTTCCACTCTCACCTTTTGGTGATTCGCCTTGGCGGACGCAAGCAATTGAAATTCCCATTGTCGCCCATCCGGGATAATTTTTAGCCAAAAGTCCTTTTGCGGAATAACGCCCGCATTTTCAGCATCACTTTCCGCGTCCCCGGATTTTCCGGAGTCGTTCTCCGGATTTTTCCAAAACACATTGTAGGCCTTGTCTTCTTTTTCCAGACAATACCCTTCCGTCCCTTTGATAAAGAACGCCCCGTCCGAAGAGAGATTTTCCACGAAGCCTTCAATTATATATGCCATATATTCTCCTTGGTATTTTTAGTCCCTATTTTTCCAGCCTCGTTCCCTTCCAGTTCACAAAATGGTTCGGGAACAGAATTTCCTTAACTGCGGCTTCATCGCCGTCGGCAAACACCTGCGGAATCCCACCGCACCAGGCCCGCACATATTCCTTGCCGAAAATGGAGACCGCGTTTACGATGGCCTTTACCCCATAACTCACGGCATCCTTGGTATAGCGGTACTTTTTAACGTATTCCATCATCTCGTCGCCATAGAGCCAACGCCTGTCTCCCCAATGCCCTACCACCACGGTGCAATAGGCGGCATCGTCCGTATCCTTGCGGTAACGGATGGCCTCGGAAAAAGCCTCCTGCCAAAGGATATCGTCTGGCGGCAGCTGGTAGCCGAACAAAACCACGTGCCTTGCCTTGCGGAGCAATACCCGGGATTCCCGCTGGACCTCCTCCAAAAAGGAAGTGGGCATTCCCTTTATCATGGTCTGCATGATCATGGGAGCATCGCAGGCTCTGGTTTCCGCCCCGCACGAAATGCACTCCAGAGAGTCGTAGCGGAGTTTCGCTTTCCATTCCTTTTCTTTTGCGGTACGGTTGAAATCGTTGTTTTCAAACAGGGGGACGGGGAAAGGCGGGTTCACATGCCGAGACTTGTAGCCCCACTCGTCCCCCAGATAATACATCATCCGTCCGCAGGCGGGACATTCGCGCCAGTTGCAGCAGCCGTGGGCAAAGAGGAAGCTGCCGATTCTGCCTATGGGGGAGCCCGGCGTTCTGTATTCGTTGCCGCGGAAAACGGAAGTTTCGCTTTGCGAATAGGAAAATTCGCCCGGCTTTCTGGCATTATCGTCCGGCGAGATTTTACGGCTCTTGCCCGGCACGCCAAAGTCCAGCCACTGTTCCACCTTCTGCGCCGTCTGCGGCAGATAGTAACCGGCATGGTTCACCTTGCGGTTGGCGTTGAACAGCAGCCACAAAAACACCGTCTCAAAATTCAGGGTGACAACGGCGTTCGAAAGCCTGTAGAAGGCGGGCGTGTTGAATTCGTAGCCCTTGTCGGCAAGGCGACCGCCTTCCTTTTGCATCAGGCGGGCGAGAGATTCCATGAAGTTCACATATTTCTGAAACATCTCCGCGTTTTCGCCCTTGCTCAGGCCGTACCAGGCGTTCGCAAAGAGGATGCAGGTGAACAGCACCAGACAGTTCCTCGCCTTGGGCAGGCGGTTCGGCTCGATGATGACTTCGGACGGGGTCCCTTTCTCATTTTTTAACCGGACGGTTATCCCTTGCCTGTCGCGCAATTTCATGTCTATCATGGTGTAGATGTCGCGAATCAGGTTGTCTTCCCTTTCGTCGTGGGGGCAGACCTGTATAATCTGTTTCAGGGCGTTCCAGTCGTACTCGCGGCGGAGTTCCATGATGCGGCTTCTGAGCAGTTTTTCGTCGGTGTCGTCGCCAAATACGATCCGTCCGTTTTTGATATCCTCCTCATCGACGGTATTCCAGTCCTTTTTTAGGTCGTCGCCCAGAAAACGGATGAAGGCAGCCATGATTTTAAGGTCTCGCCCTTTGAACGGAGGGGTCTTTCCGAAAATTTTTTGAGGCGTGCTGTCGGAAAGGATGTCCTCGAGAGTATCCGTAGACTTTCTTTCTGCAAATCCACGGAAAATCTTGGTTTGCAAGTCGCTCTGCGGCATGCCCAAAAGGGCGGTCGCGCCGGCTCCGATAAAAAGTACCGTTTCAGAAGACCAAGTGATTTGTTCTGCCATTTATTTTTCCCTATTTTCGCAGAAGTGCGCTTCTGCGAAAAAAACATTTCGGGAAGAGGTTTTGAATGCGACTTTTCCCGACTCGGAGCCACCACCGAGCAAAAAGGGGACAGGTTGGAACACTTCCGGCAGGGAAATCCGCTTGCCGGGGTTAGGATTCGTGTCCTCGGAGTTGATTTCCGTCAAATTTGCAAAGAACCGGTAGGAATTTTTATCCTTTGCGTATAGACAAGTTCACAAATCCGACTTATATTTTGCTTGTTGTTGATGAAAACTTTCGCAGAAGCGCACTTCTGCGAGATTCACCGTTGGGCCGGCTTGCGCCCGGAACCTCCCGATTTTCCAAAATTTTCGTTCCAATAATCACAATTTCTTTGCGGAGCAGGATTTTGCGCCTGCTTCGGGTTCTTCACGAACTCCCAGAACGCTTCCTGCACGCGCCGCTTGCTCTCGAAAGTAGGATGCACGTAAAAATCCAGCGTGGTGTGGGTGCTGGCATGGCCGAGAAGCACCGAGAGAGTTTTCAAATCCGTATCGGAAGTCAGCGCATGGGTGGCGAAGCTGTGCCGCAGGGTGTGGATGTGGGCGTCCACTTCAATTCCCGCCGCCTTCAGGAACTTTTTAAAGTGGTTCTGCAAAGTCCGCTGGTCGTGCTTCACCAGAAAACTGTCCGGGGGATTTTCCCTCGCCATTTTCTTCAGCCATTGGAGCAGATTTTCCGGGATGGGGATTTCCCGATGCCCGCTTTCGCTTTTCGGCGGGCAGAGCTTGCGGACGGTCTTCGGGGGCTTTATATTTTCGCACGTTTCTGTTTCCGCGGATTGGTCGGCAACTTTATTTTTCTCGGATTTTTCCAGCGCATTCCAATTTGAGGCTTTCACAATTTCTCGCCTTTCCTTCGTTATATCGGCGGAGACATTTTCATTGGGCAAACGTTCCAGCGTCCCGTGAATTTTAATGGTCTTCCGCACAAAGTCGAAGTCCGAAAATTTCAGGGCGCAGGCTTCGCCCAGACGCATCCCGGTGAATGCAATCAGCAAGAGGCTCCGGGCCGAATTTTCATATCGTGGGTTTTCGTTCTTTTCCAGCGCACGAATCAGCGCGGCCAGTTCCTCTGGCGAGAGGGGAACCGCTTCCCCCTTCCGAATCGCCCCAGCGTGGGGAAAGTCTAATGCATTGAAATCTTCCGGCGAAAGCGACACTTTCAAAATCTGCTGCAAGGTCGCCAGCACGAAACGCCGCGTTGGAATTGCCAAATGTCCGAGAGCGCTTTCCGCAAAATTTCGCACGAGAGCCGAATCGAAACCGATCAACTCCACTTCGCCAAAATACGGCAACAAATACTTTTGCAAAATATTCCCGTATTTCGCCCGGGAACTCTCGCTCCAAAGCGCCGCCTTCTTTTCAAACCACTTTTCCGCCGCTTCCTTGAACCGCATCGCATCTCCTTTGTTCCATGACGGTGTAAAGTTTGCAAAAAATTCTCGAAAAAGAAACAGATTGCCACGGCGCTCTGCGCCTCGCAATGACGGGAGGGTCGCAGGGATTGCTTCGGCTTTGCACAATTCGCCTAAAGGAAGCAGAGCTTCCAAGGCTCATGGGGCCTTGCTCGCAATGACGTACCGCTGGCTTGGATTGCCACGGCGTTATCGCGCCTCGCAATGACGAGGGGCCCATATGAATTGCTATGGCTTTGCATCCCTGAAACTGGGAATCTCCGATTCCATAGTGGAAGTATCCCTGGAAGGGACAATTCGCCTAAAGGAAGCAGAGCTTCCAAGGCTCATGGGCCGCTATCGCTCCTCGCAATGACGGGCGGAGGAACGAACGTTTTTTTTTCGCCAGTGTGAAACACCGACCCGCCGAAGCGGGGCTCGCCCAAAGCAAAATTTTCCGTTAAATCGTTTCCGTGTCAGGGATTTTCGCCGTCATCCCTAGTGCGAATTCAGATAGTCGAGCACTTTTTTCGTCAAATCGTTTTCGTCTTTCCAAAAGAGGACGGCTCCGGTCGCCCGATCGACAACCATGTCGTAGCCTTCCTGCAAAGCGATTTCCGTGACCGCCTTTTTAATCAATGAGATAATCGGAGCGCTGACCTTTTCGTTTTCCGTAATCAGCTCGCCCGTTCGGCCATACACGCGGTCGATAAATTCTTTCAACTCCGTATCTTTTTTGGCGTAATCCGCTTCGAGTTCCTTCCGTTTTTCGTCGGAAAGCATAAGCGATTGCTTGGCGAGTTTTTCCTTGATGGCCGCCAGTTCCTTTTGCAACAGGTTCGCCTGCTGTTCCCATTTGGCGACCTGCCGGTCGTATTCTTCCTGCGCTTTTTTCGTGCCCTTGTAACCGTCGAAAATCAATTTGGAATCGACGTGGGCGACCCGCAAACCGTCTTCGGCAAATCCCGGAAGAACGCTAAAAAGCAAAACGCAGAAAAGAAAGACAATCGATTTTTTACGCATTAGAATCCCTGCCCAATGACAAAGTTGAATTCCATGTCGCCGACACTGGTGCGGTCATAGCCGGAATAGGTTTCGCCCACATCCAACGGCCAAGCAAAATCAAATCCGATAATGCCGAGCATCGGCACAATGACCCGGAAACCAAATCCAAAGTCCCGCTTCAAGCTAGACGGATCCCATTCCGTAAGCGGATTCGGCTGGTTCTTTGAAACTTTCGTATCGGGATCGTAGCGCTTGCCGAAAACATTGCCGGCGTCAAAGAAGAGCGGAAGCAAGTAGAACGTATTCGGAACAATTCCCCACTGGAGTTCCGCGCCGATATACTGGTAACTGCGCCCCAAACGACGATAGCCGATGGAACCCGAACTGTAACCGCGCATCATGCCGTCGTAGCCCAAAACGCCGCCCATCTGGTAAAGCGTCCTGTATTGCAGCGGGTCGCCGACCATAAAGCCGTATTCGTTCGTCAGCGCCAAAGCCAAACGATCGCCGATAAGCGGGAACCACCACTTGACCGTCAAATCCGTTTTCACAAAGTTGAAATCACTGCCGATTTTTTCATCCGCCCATTGTACCGAAAGCACGTAGCGCGAACCATCCGTCGGGAACTGCGGCAAGTTCTTGTCGTCGCGGACGAGCTTGAACGTAAACGCCGATTCTTTGCCCGAATAACGGACAAGGCTGCCATCCACATTCGGTCCCTGCTTGTTCATCATCCAGCTGTAGCCGATTTGCCCGTAGAAATAATCGTCCGGCCACTTCAAACGCTTTCCGACATAGATGGATCCGCCGTAACGTGTAATGTTCGGATCGTCGTCGCGATGCCACCAGGCGTAACTCAAACTCGTTCCAAGGGTGATTGGATAATCCAAGAACCAGGGTTCCATAAAGCTGATCGACGCGCTCTTTTTGTCTTCGCCGTATTCCACATTCAGCGATGCGCTCTGGCCGTCGCCCATGCAGCAGTTCGGAATGGAAACGCCGAATGTTCCCGTCAATCCGTCGCTCTGGCTATAAGCGAGGCCCGCACTGAACTGTCCCGTTCCCGCTTCCTTTTCGGCAACCCGGAAACTCAAATCCACCTGTTGATCGCCCACAACCTGGATGTCCGGATAAACCATGTCAAAATAATTCAGCTGCATGATTTCGCGGAAGCTGCGCTCCATCGCCGACTGGCGGTAGGTGTCTCCCGGATACAAGCGCACTTCGCGGCGGATCACCTTGTCCTTCGTTTTCGTATTGCCAATGATATTCACCCGATGGATCTGGGCGGGAAGCCCTTCGCGAAGCCGATATTCCAAGGTCACCACGCTGTCATTTACAAAGCTGCGCGTTTCGTCGTATTGAGCAAAAAGATAGCCGTCTTCCCGATAGGCGTCGATAATTCCTTTTCGGGTCGCCTCGTATGCGTAATAGTCAAAGACCTCTCCGCTGTCCAGGTACACGCTGCGGGAAAGCATTTTGTCGGTAAGCACTTCATTGCCCGTAAAATGCACGCCACCCGCATAATAGCGCTGCCCCTCATTCACATCGATATAAATGCGCACATATTTTGACGTGGTGACGCTGTCGTAAGGAGTCAGTGCGGTGAACACTTCTTCTAGAGTGTAACGGGTCAGCAATTTTTCGTCATAACGTTTTTTACTGACCTTCTGCATCAGCTCCACAATCTTCGCATTTTTCCACTTCTTGTCCTTGGGCAAGTTCTTCAGCCAAATTTTCCGCAGCTCTTCATAAGTGATGATGCCGTTCAAAATCATCACAGCCGTCTCTTCGTCCTGCACGTCAAACACGGGAACCGCCTGAGCAACCGAATTAAAATTCGTCCGATGTTCACGATAGTAGTGCGCCGATTTTTCCTTGACGCGCCCCGCCAGACGATTCATGATGTTCGCCGTATCGGAAATCGCTTGATTCAACTGACCGTAAAGCAGTTCCAGCTTGCGGCCTTTCGGAACAGTGCGCCCCAGATAGAAATTGCAGCTGGAATCCGGCAAATATTCCGCGCGATATTCCTTGAGTTCCGCATCCAGATAGCCAAAATGCCGGATGGCGTTCAACACCGTATCGCGGTCCGCTTCGAACAGCATTTCCTTAAATTCGCCATCTCCCCACCAATGCGAACGCTTGGTCAGCATGTGGTCGGTAATTTCCGTCGCCGGAACGTGGTCGTTTCCCGTAATCACAATGGAATCCACTTGAACCTTGGGGCCTTCGCGCACAATAAAAGTGACGGAGTTTTCATGATCCGAAACCGGAGTCTCCCGAAAACCAACCTCCGCCAGCAGATAGCCCTCGCCCCGATAATACGACAAAATATTTTGCCTATCCCGCTCCAAGCCGCTCTTGCTATAAACACGCCCTTGCAAAAGGGAAATTTTCAATCGGACATCTTCTTCGGAAATTTCATCGCAGCCTTCGATATAGACCGTATCCAAAGCGGGCAGTTCCACAACGCGAAAAACCAGGTCCACTTTATTTTCATTGCCCGGTTGGTAATCTATCCAAGCGGTCACGTCGTCAAAAAAACCGGTTTCAAACAAATCCGAAACACTCTTTTGCACTTTTTCCGTCAATGCGGACGGTTGAAAAGCCTGGCCATCCCGAACACTGACCCGGCTCAATACGGAGCGTTCATCCATATTCACCAGCCCTTCTGCACGGACATGGCGAACCGTTGTAGGCGTCGTAAATTCTTCGGGAACATCCAAAAGCTGCGCCATGGGGAAAGCAACCAAAACAAGCAGAAAAACGATTACGCGAAAGAACAAGTGAACAATACCTATTTTGAGGATGGGTAAAAAATCGTCCTCAAAAATACAAAAAACGTTTTTGCAAAAACAGAAAGGCGCCGCATTTGCGACGCCTTTGCCCAAATAAAATCGGAATTACTGGCCGAGATACTTGCGACCCACGCCAAATTGGTCTTTATATTCTACATAATCCGGGACAAAGTCCTTGGGATAAGAGAACGAAACATTCACCGAGCACAGGAATTCGTTCATCAATTTTCCCTTGCCGGTAAACGGTTTCTGCTTCTTTTCCACTTTTTCCTGGCCCTTCTTGCCGACAATGACTTCCGCTTCGCACCAGCCCTTGTTGCCGCTGGCAAAAACGGAATCGCCCTTCACCGAAACCAGCTTGATCAAAGCCGGATCCAATTCGGTGTTGTTTCCGGTCGAAGCCCAGAACTGGAGTTCGCCAGAAAGGGAAGTCGCCCCGATTTTGATGCTCGGGAAAGCCATTACATAGCCCCATTTGTCCACCAGCGGGGACTTGTTCGGGATATTTTCGCCAAAGATGAGAAAATACGGACGGGTCGCAATACGGCTCGCGTTATGCGCTTTCTGCAAATCCGCATTATTCGGCGCGATGAGTTCAATCGCCAACAAGTTGTATTCCTTGACAACCGGATCGCTTTCTTCCAAGGCTTCCGGAAGAGTACGGGAAACATAGACGTTCTCCGCCTGCGTCCTAAACGCCTTCACCTTGGAAGCGTCGCCACCAAGACGATTGATCAGCGAAATGGAAGTGTCAATTTTGGCAAATCCGTCAATAACGGCACCGAGTTCCACTCCTTCCGAAGAAATCTGGTTCAGACCGACTGCGGACAGGGCTTCGCCGATTGCCACCGCTTTTTCGGCACTCTGCACCTTGCCCAGATTCTGAATCGCCTGTTCAAAGAATCCGTGAATCAAGCTGCTCTGCGGATCCTTTTTACTTTCCACTTCCGCTCTTTTGGCAATCGCCAGCGTAAAATTATCGTAAAATTCGTTTGAAACATTCCCCTTTCCCTTAGCGGTCAAGTAAGAATTGATGGCATTCTGATAACGCCCCTCTTCCAAATAGCTGTCTCCACGCTTTTCGTTGGCGCCTTTACAGCCGGCAAGCAGAACCGCAGACGCGGCCATGAGAACGATCAAATTTTTTGTTTTCATTTTCTAACCCTTTATCGGAAAAAAAGCAAAATTCAAATTTTCCTTTCCGTAATTTAATTAAATTTTTCATTGCAGCGACATCCGTTTCGTAAATAATTTTTTGGAGATCGTTTTGAAGTTTCTTTCTGTCAGCCCGGAAGCCGGCGAATGGTTAAAACCAAGTCCCCTAGCAGGAGCGGTCAATCAGCTCACCCAAGCATTTTCCCGTGCGGGCACGCAAATTTTAACCATATCCCCCTTTTATCCCAGACTTATGGGAGAATTGGAAAATTTCCGGTGCGTATTCAAAGGAATTGAAAAACTGCGCAATATGCCCTTTGAGGTGTGGACAGGAACGAATCCCCTTTACGCATACATTCGCTACGACGACTACTTTAATCGGCCAGACATCTACGGCGAAAATAAATTCCCCTACGGCGACAACCACCTGCGTTTTTCTTATCTGGCATCGGCGGCTCTCGCTTATGCGGACGCCATCCATTTTGATCCGACAACCTTTTGTGGACAAGACTGGGCAGGAGCTTTAATCGCTCCCATCGCCAAAACGACCTACTCGGAATCCTTCGGCAAAATCCCCTTTTTCTTCACCATTCACAACATCACTTACGATTTTCACGTCAAAGAAAGCGAAATCGAGCGGATTGGACTGCCTCGGGTCGATTTCAATATGAACGGTTACGAATTTTGGGGAAAAGTCAGCTTGCTCAAAGCCGGCGTATTCTATGCGAAAAAAGTGATTCTGCCTTCGCCCGGCTATTGCGACGGAATCGTCAACAATCATTTGGGCGGCGGGCTTTCCGGTTTTCTCGTTCGGAACAAGGAAAAACTGAAAGGGATTCAGTTCGGCCTAAACTACCCTTTCTGGGACTTCAACCTGAATACGAATCTGCCGATAGAAGTCGCCAAAAAACAGGCGAGAGACGCGCTGGCATCCAGCCTGGGTGTCGATTTTGAAAACCGCCTGGTCATGTATTGCGCCCTAGGTCCGGAATCCGGCAAAACCTCCGAAACGCTGGCAACCCTTCTGGGCGACATCAACAAATTGAACATCTTCGTCGTAGTCAAAGCGCCGAAAAACAGTCCTAAATGGGATTATTACACAGCGGTCGCTAGCCAAGAAAATTCCCACATGGCGGTGTTCGACATTCCTCCCAACAATAACCTTTCCGTACGCGCCACTCTCGCCGGCGCCGACATTCTTTTTGCCGCCAACCCGACCGAACCGTCCGCCAGCATGATTTTAAAATCCCTCGCCTGCGGAACGGTTCCCCTGACAGGCCGGGATGTCGGATGTTCCAATTTGCTTTCCAACTACGATGCGGACTTTTCGACAGCCAATGCTCTGCTCGTCAACGATTCCGCCGCACCCGACCAGATGATCCGCAAGCTGAAAAACGCGGAACAGCTTTATTGCAGCAACCAGGACAGTTGGAATTATCTCGTGCGAAACGCCTACCAATTCCGTTACGAATGGGATCGCACCATCTCGCAATTCATCCTGACTTTCGGCGAAGAATAGCCCTATTTACTCCCTATTTCACGCCCAAAAATTTGAAACCTGCATTTTGGCAGGATTTTTCTTGCGGTTTTTATATTGAAGTTCGGACTTTTCAAGCGGCAAAATGATATAAAGCGGTTCAACAAGCGACCGCTGCGCCTATCGAGGCTCACCAACCATACACTTTATTGTTGCTAGTCGTTTTGAGGCGCGTAAACCCCCTAGGCATTCCGTCAAAAGCGACGAAGCAATCTTGGCTGCGGAAAAAGGATTGCTTCTACACTTCGAGTATAACTCCACTAAGGTAACAAAGTTACCAAGTGTCGTATAACCCCTGCGGGGTTCGCAATGACGAAAAGAGAGCGTCATTACGAGGACGGTTCAGCAAGCGGCTGCTGAGCCTATCGAAGCACAGCAACCGATATTAAGTGATGAGGAAGTAGCGCATTTCATCCCCAACCTCTAAAAACTGACAACTAGCCACTCTAATGCAAGCAATTTTTGGAAACGACTTTTCTAATTTCCCAAATTTATTCCGCGCACCAGGGAATGGCATTCAACTGATTTCTCGCTATTGTCGCCCGGACATGATAAAGCGAATCCGGATCCATTTGAGTCACCCCGATAACGCCGTCGGCAATGCGGGCATTCAAATTTTCCACAACACCCCACGCTTTATTGTAACCGGTTCCATAACCACCCGCATCGTAGCCTGCATCGGCGAGAATCGGACGCTGCAAAAGTTGAGCCACTCCCGCCCACGTCGCCTTATTCGAAGAACGAATCCGTTCATTTGCTGCCGCAGTTCGCCCGCCGGAAGTACTCGCAAAATCCACTTTAGACAAATCGAAATTCGCATACCAATTCGCCATTTTATCCGGTTCTTCGGTAACATCTGCAATCCAGGGCGAAATATCAATCGCGATTTTGGAACCCGGCAAATACGCTCGAATCGTATCGACAATCTGCGCGAAATAGAGCCCCATTTGTGCATCGGGAATGCCGCCATTCCTCTGTTCTATACTATCAAACGCCATTTTTTGATTGGAACCGCTCTCTGAATACTGATAATAATCTGGTTCAATAAGCCAAATGAACTGGATTGTATCCGGATTTTGTTCTGGATAAAAAATTTCAATATGTTCGCGAAATCCTGCCGCATATTGCCGGTAACGATAAAGAATCGAATCTTGGAAATACTGCCGCATAAGCTCGGCCCCATCGGTGCACAAATTTTGGGAATCCTTCACGTCGCAATCGTCCAGCCCGTGATCCTTGCCAAATTCCGCAATAACATAAGCATAAATCATCGGCGTCGCATGAACGACCCGCGTCATATCAAACATTCTCTCTTCAAAAGAATTGAAGTAGTCGTTGTCGCCGAGCCAGACGGAAATATAATCGAGTCCATCGTAGAATGCGGAATCTTCATGAGCGGCCTGCCAGCCTGCCCCAAAATTGAACTGACACGGAGAAAATCCTTTTTGATGAACGAATAGAGAGGAGGAAGAAAGAGCCGAAGAGGAGGACAAGTCATCTCCCGAAGAGGAGGATTCCGCAATCGGCAAGTCAGCACTCGACGAAAGCTCGGAACCATTGGAATCCGCTCCTGACGAAGAATCCGAACCGCAAGCCGCAAGCAAAGAGAAGCAAAAGCATCCCCCAAAGAGCAAACCGATACGCAAGCCAAATTTCAATTTCACCAAAAACTCCTTTAGGCCACTTATAAAAATTCATTTTCAAAAAAATCGTTCATGACACATCATCGGGTTGCTGTCCTTCGGCAGGCTCAGGGACCGCCGGTTAGTGAGCTTGTCGGACTAGTCGAAGCACGCGCAATTTTTAATCAAAGTAATTTTTAGAAGAGGCCTTCTCACATCCATCCAGTGCCAAATTTATATAAAGGAACGGCATTCATTTCCTTGTGAAAAAATGTTTTACAATCACATCGTGGTTTTCTGCCAAAATGTCAAATTTGACAAAATCCAATTCGGCGATTTTATATATTTGCAAGCGTTATGGCAATTCTGGAAGACACCACTCAAAGCGGAACAAAGGACGGAACGGCGACTCGCAAACGCTCCAAGCCGACAAAAATCGGAGGCTACACGCCACTGAAAAAAATCGGACAAGGTGCCATGGGCGATATTTGGCTCTGCGACGATCCTTCGCTTTGCCGCCGGGTCGTCGTGAAACAGATGTTGCCGAGCCTTCGCGGATATGAAGATTTGATCGCCCGGTTCAAGCGGGAATGCGTTTTGCTCGCCGCTTTGCACCACCCGAACATTGTGCATCCTTACGCCCTATGGCAAGAACGCACAGGCAAACTCGCTTTGGCAATGGAATATGTAGATGGCGTCACTTTTCGGCAGATTCTCGACGTACAAAACAGGCCGCCTATTTGGGTGGTTCTCTACCTGACCCACGAAATTTTACGCACCCTCATCTGCGTCCATGCAAACCAGATTATCCATCGGGATTTGAAACCTTCCAATATGATGGTCGAAAAAAACGGTTGCGTTCGCCTGCTCGATTTCGGAATCGCCCGCGATGCCAATCCGGGGCAAGACATGACCATCCCGGGAAGCGTTCTCGGAACCGCCGCCTACATGAGCCCAGAGCAAGTCCGAGGTTACACTGTCACTTACGCATCCGACATTTTCAGCCTGGGAATTATCGTTTGCGAAATGGTCATGGGCAGCAATCCCTTTCGCGGCGAATCGATGGAACTGACATCGCAGTATATTTTAAATCTGAAATTAAAAATCAAGAATTTTCCACCACAAGTTCCTTACAGGTTGCGCTATTGGATTTTAAAATGCCTGGAGAAAAGGCCGCAGGATCGTTTCCGGTCCACCAAAGAAGCCGCGGATTCTCTGGCTCAAATTATGGAAGGCTACCCGCGCCAACTCGACATTCCCATGCGGGAATGGCTCTCGGCAACGATGCGAAACGAACCGCTACCCCATCTGCCCAAAAATTCCAAATTGCAAATTTTGAAAATCGGAGTAGCCATAGGCGTAGCTTCTGGAGCGCTTCTCGCCTCCTTTATCACCGCTTTAATTTGCAAATAAAATGACCGCCAACTGGATTGACATTTTTTGCGGCTCCTTTTTGCTTATCCTTGTCGGACTGGGTCTGTATTTTGGTCTGGCCAAGACGCTTATTCATTTAGCCGCTTGGATAGGCGGGGCCATCGGCGTCATTTACTTTCCGGAAATCCTGCAACCGCTTCTTTCGGAAAACCTGGAACTTTCCGCAACAACGATTATCATTTTCTCGCGCGCACTGGGATTTTTCATTCCGTTCATTTCGCTCCGCATTTTGGGACACTTTATCAACAAATTCATCAAGCGGCATTTTTCCCTTTTGAATAGTCTCGGCGGCGGAATCCTGGGAGCCATCAAAGCCCTGATTCCCTGCGTTATTTTGCTTTCGACGCTCTACCTTCTCCCATTGAGCGGAAATTTGAAATCGGAACGCGACTCTTCCCTCGCCTACTCTCTCTATTCATATTCCATTCAAAAAACAGGAATTTCCGAAAAGGCGCAAAACTTTCAAGATTCCGTAAAGGCCTCGGTTTCTCACAAAATCCATGCGACAATCGACAGCGTTAAAGAAAGCGCTGTAAAAAATGCCGAAGCGCAAATCCAAGAAAAAATTCAGAAATCGGTGCGCCCGTAAACCAGCGCAGCACAAAATTTTACCGTAGTCTAGAAACGGAAAATGGCAGCGAAATTCTTGAAGGTTAGCGCTCTTCGGCAGGCTCAGGGACCGTTGGAACTGAAAACTAATAACTGATAACCAAGTTTACCTTGTGAAAGAAAAAGGCTGCTTTGAAAAATATTTGAGAGTATTTGGTAGAAGATTGTCCATCATTCCCATTTTTGAAAACCAATTTTTAGAAAACGGAATTTTATCTCTTCACCGCCATTTTAGAAATCAGGACCCCATTCTTTCGCAAAGTCACGACGTAACGTCCCGCCGGGAGCGCATTCCACTTGTCAGAAATCATTCCGCATCCTTGAACTTTTTGAACGAATCTTATTTTCCCGTGAATATCAAATACAGAAAGAGAAGCTTCTTGTGCATCCGAAAGAGTGTAAGCAATGCCATTTCTGGACACAGAAAGCAAAGCGGGAATCATTTTATCGGCAATTCTATTGAAAGATTCTGGAATTAGAGAGGAATCTGCCGCATTCCATAGCCGAATTCCCGCCACATCAAAGCCGAATTCATCCACATTGGGGCCGCCATCCTCCGTCATCGATGCCAACCTCATCGTGTTCGCGCCTTGACGAATCGGAACCGAAATGGCCACGGAATCATAAGCCGTCCAACCCGTAGCAGGGAATGCCACTTTCCCCATGACAGAATCGTTCCACGTTAAAAGCATTGGTCGTTCTACCGTTCCACCATTTGCAAAACGAATCGTTAAAACCGCCTCTTTTTCTTCGGGAGAAAATATCTTCCACACGCCAAAACTTTCTTTGCTGTTTGTGAAATTGTAATAACCGCTGTCTATCCATCCCGCATTCGTTTCTTCATATTCTCCTGAGCCTTCTTCGGGAAACGCCGCATTCACATAAGAAAGGATTTTTCCCGACTTCACCCATTCCAGCTGCGGAAGAACTGTCAGCACGCCAGACAACGTCGCCGCTTCGCCTTCACCGCCAAGAGTTTTAACCGTAAAAGGGAATGTTCCAACTTCTTGCGGAGTTCCCGAAATATGAATTTTCCCACCTTCCAATTGCGTAACAATCCCTTTGGGAAATCCTGCGGCTTCCGCTCCAGAGCAATGCGAATAGGCATAAGCAAACGGGACAATCGAATCGCCCAAAACAATGATCTGGCGAGAGGAACCCGCTCCGTTCTTGGCAATGGATGGCGGAAGGATTTCCCCGACAAGTTCTATATCCGGCTTGGGGATGCTCCCCGAACCCAGCCAAAATCCCAAATGCGGCGGCTGGTTGTATGCGGTATTCTGCCATGAAATTCCTAAACGATAAATCGGATCGTGCATGAGCGTGTAAACCCGGTGATCCGTCAATATCGTCGTCGTGTACAGGAACAAATGCGAATCATCATGCGTAATGATTTCTTCTCGCCAGTCGCCCAAAATATCCGCAGAAAGATTCGGCGTCGCTTTGGTCGAATTGCAAGAGCTGCCGTCCAGCTTCATCAGAGTTTCGCTTTTTGAAGTGCTGCTATTCCATTTGCTGATCGTCACCCCATCCAAAAGTTCATCCAGCAAATCGCCATCCCAATACACGCGGAAATTGTAAGCCGGTCTGGACGATGCCAAAATTTTTCCTTTCGCCGAATAGGTGTTCCAATTCGCAGCACTCCACATTTCATGTCCTCTCGAAGTCGAATCCACATCGGCGGCAACACCGCGACCGTTATCTCCGGAACTGGTTTCACGCCAGAGCAATTTTCCCGTGCGCGCATCGTGCAGTTCATAACCATACGGTTTGTCTTCGTGAACCTGCCAGACTTCAAGGCCTTCGTTGTCGGGATCCAAATCGCCCAAGTGGATGGCATCGCCATGGCCAAGCCCTGTACGATACATGAATTTTCCATCGTGATCGACTGCACAGCTGCCTTCAATAATTTCATCAAAGCCGTCTCCATCCACATCGCCCGCAGAGATGTTGTGATTTCCCTGGCCATAGCATTCTTGCCCGGACGTCGCCGCGTTGTAATACCAACGTTGCGAAAGGGTTGTACCGTCCCAATCATAAGCCGTAATCGCCATTCGCGTATAATAGCCGCGCTGAAAAACCATACTGGGCTTTACGCCGTCCAAATAAGCGTTCGTCGCCAAAAATCGATCCACTCGATTTCCGTAACTATCGCCCCAGCTTTTCACCGTGCCACGCGCCGGATTGTAAAGGACAGTCGCCATTTCGACTCCGGTTTTGCCATTGAAAACCGTCAGATATTCATTTCCGCTCAAAACATAACCGCTGCTGTTTCGATAATCCGCGCCATCGTCGTCATTTGCCGCCGGACCTTTAGAAAGATATTTTCCGGAACCGTCTTTTGTCCCGGGAGCCGTTTTCATCGCGACTTCGGCAAATCCATCCAAGTCATAATCGCCGACAAGAATTTGCGTATAGTGCGCTCCCGCCCGGATATTTTTGCCCAAATCGATTCTCCAAAGTTTTGTTCCGTCCAATTTATAGGCATCGACAATCACATTTCCCGTATATCCTTTTTGCGAATTGTCCTTGGAATTGCTCGGATCCCATTTGAGAACCAGCTCGTATTCCCCGTCTCCGTCCAAATCGCCGACCGCAATGTCATTTGGCGAATAGGTATAACTTCCGCTCGCATTGCTCCCGCCCGCAGGCCTATCCAAAGGAATCGTCCATTTTTGACTTTCCCATACATTCACCGATTTGTCCGCTTCTTTTTCAACGCCGCCTTCCACCGTTCGAACTTCATACCGAGAAGTTAACGCTCCGGCAGCATCCACAAAATTTGTCGAATTTGTAATAGGCTGCGCATTGACCTTTTTTCCATCCCTATACAAGTTAAAGGCGATTGATTCCGCATCCGTGCCAAACATTCTCCAGCTCAAAAAGACGCCATCATTCGTCTTGACGGCGACAAGCCCGCGATCCAAGCGCTCCATTTGCCGAGCCGCATTCGCCAAGGAAAAAAGGGAAAATAATACAATAACCAAGCAAGAAAGTTTTTGCATAAGACTCTCCTAAAACACGTTGGAAAAAATAAGCCCAGCGGAAAACAAATTGCCGATTTTTTGATTTATACATTGTCCACAGACAACGTCACAAATAATGCTCATTTTAGCAGTAATTTTAAAAGGAAAGCGTTATCATCACGAAGTTTTGTCCATGAAAACCTTTTCTATCGCCAGACTCGATTCCATTTTTCAAGCTCCGTCCCCAAATTTTCTAGATTTTGTGCGCTTCTCGGAAAACTTTTTCCCAAGCGTTAAAATTTTCAAGGCAAATAAAATGATTACATTCCTTATCGGCATCGCCATCTTGATCGGGGGCTATTTTACTTACGGGAAATTCGTAGAACGCGTATTCCGGCCAGACGACAGACAGACTCCCGCCACAAAACATCCCGACGGCGTTGACCGCATGGTTCTTCCCCACTGGAAAAATATGCTCGTTCAACTTTTGAATATCGCCGGAATCGGACCCGTCATCGGAGTGATTCTCGGCATTAAATTCGGGGCGATTGTTTTTATTCTACTCCCCATTGGAAATGTCTTTGGCGGTGCCGTACACGATTATTTTTCGGGAATGATCAGTATGAGAAACGACGGCATGAATGTTCCTTCCCTTGCCCGGAAATTTTTGCGAAAGGGACCTTCCAAACTGGTAATGATTCTGATTTCCGTGGCACTGATTTTCGTCGGAGCCGTTTTTACCAACACGCCGGCAGGCCTTATCAATACGCCGATCATCGTCGGAGAAGGCAATCCGTCGCAGACGATTTTCTGGATTGCCGTTGCGATTATTTTCGCCTATTATTTTGCAAGCACGTTCTTTCCCATCGACAAGATTATCGGGCGCATTTATCCGATTTTCGGAGGGCTGCTCATTTTGGCGAGCATCGGAATCCTTATCGGCATCGCTCCGGAAATCAATACTCTGGAAGAATTCAACTTAAGCGATTTGGCGAGCAACTTCCACAAACATCCTGCGCACCAGCCGATTATTCCCATGCTTTTTGTCACTATCGCTTGCGGTATTATCAGCGGATTTCACAGTACCCAAAGCCCCATTGTCGCCAGAACCGAAAAATCCGAACGCACGGGACGCCAGACTTTTTACGGAATGATGATTATCGAAGGCCTTATCGGCATGATTTGGGCTGCCGGCGGAATGTTCATCTACAATAAAATGCCCGAACTTTTAATGGGGGCTTCCGGTGTCCGTATCTTGAGCGAGCTAGTTTCCACCGTCATTCCTGTTGCACCCATTTCGATTCTGGTTGTCGTGGGCGTCATCATCCTCGCCATTACCAGCGGAGACACCAGTCTGCGCAGCCTTCGCCTGATTATCGCCGAACTTTGCAACATCGATCAAACCAGCATGAAAAAACGGTTGTTTCTCACCGTGCCGCTCTTTGCCATTTGCGCCATTCTTATTTTCTGGAGCAACCTGAACAAGGACGGCTTCAACATCCTGTGGAATTACTTCAGCTGGTCGAATCAAGTCATGGCGGTTTGCAGCTTGTGCGTAACAGTCGTTTACCTGCGGGCGAAAAAGCGGAATTTTTGGATAGCCCTCATTCCCTGTATGTTCATGACGTTTATCGTCTGCGCTTACATTTTCTGGGTCAGCCCCGAAAACCTGAAAGGAGCTCCAGTCGGCTTTGGATTGCCTTATTCGTTAGCCCTTGGACTTGCGGTGTTGGCGTCGCTGGTTCTCGGTTATTTGCTCTGTCTTCGTGGAAAGTTTTTGGAAAAAAGGATCGACAAAAAAGAGTTTGAACCCGACTGTTGGACCCCAAAACAAAAAAATACCAGCGAGACATTGCTTTAAAACGCGGAGGCCTTTTTTTTGGGGGGCTTATACGCAAAATTTCACCTATTTGTTAAACAAACGTTCAACATCAACATTTTTCCATTCATCTTTATTTTGTGCGCCTCATCATTCCGTGCGGTAAATAGGGAAATTTCGCCCTTTTTTGTAACTAAAGTTTTTCTAATTTAACACCGCCTTAATAAAACCTCAAAAGCAAAGAACAACGAATGAATCGAACCGTAAAATTACTAATCCTTTCAAGCGCGGTCATAGCCATGCCCGTGTTTGCAAAGTCGGCTTATACGCGTGACGATGCTGTCCGGATTGCTTTGGAAAATTCTCCCGACATTAAAACCGCCGTGCAGAATTTAGAATCAGCAGAATCCCAAGTAACGGCGGCATACGGCAACGCCCTTCCCACAGTCGATTTGAGCGCCACTTATGCGCGCACATTCGGCCTAGACGATGTAGAAAAAAATTCCGCCATCAGCAATATGCTTGACGATGCCGCTACAAAAAATGAAAAATTGCTAGCCGGCATTCTCGATAATTACTCCTATGCGCTTGCGGCTATGGGTGGATACCGTTGGGGAACCCAAATCGGCATTACAGCGACGCAAGTCCTCTATGCACAGGGAAAAGTTTCGGCAGGAACCCGGATCGCTAAAGCTTACAAGCGGGTAAACGAGCTTAACTTGGAAACCGCGAAACAAGACGTGCGGTACAATGTCGAAGTCGCTTTTGACGAGCTCATCTATCTGGATTCGGCCATCGTCATTTTGCAATCGACCATCGATCAGCTCCAAGAAAACTTGGATTACGTCACGCAAGCCGTCCAAAGCGGACTCGCCACCGAACTGGATCTGATCCGGGTCCAGATTTCCATGGACGAACTTCGCACGAACCTGCAAAAAACGCAAAAGAACCGCGTCGTCGCTCGCAACGCCCTGCTGAACACGATGGGACTTCCTTGGGATGCCGAAGCGGAGTTCACCGGTGATTTGCGCGACCCGAAAAACGGTTATGCGGCACCGGACACCGTGATGAGCAATGTGCGGCAACGGCGCCGGGAATTGGCGCAGTTGGACGAAAGTGCCAAAATGTACGAAGAAAATATCGATATTGAACAAGGCGGATACAAGCCGACCCTTGTTCTCGGGGGTTCTATCACCTATCAGGATGGGCAGAACGACTTTTTCAAATGGTCCGCTCCCGACTGGGATAAAAACATTTCAAAAAAGATTTATTTGAATTTTTCGATGAACCTCTTTAACGGCATGCAAACCCGAGAAGCCGTCGTCCAAGCGAAAACGGACCTGCGCAAAACGCAAATTCAAAAGGAAACGGCGGAACGCGGGATTCAGCTGGAAATGGAATCGGCAAAGAATACGCTGGAAGACGCCCAAAACCAGATTGAAATCCAGCAGCGCCGCGTCGATCTCGCACAAAAAAATCTGGATATGACCGAAGCGGCATACAAAGCTGGCCGCGAAACTCAGCTAAACTTTTTGGACGCAAACATGAGTCTCAAAAACGCTCGTTTGGATTATCTTTCCGCGATCGTTGATTGGAATAAGGCTTACAACGCCATGCTCAAAGCCACCGGAGAATATTAGGAGAGTATTCTATGAAGCAGATTGTCAATAAAAAATGGATTGCCACAACCGCACTCGCCATGCTCCTCGCCGCCTGCGGAGAAAAGGAAGAAGCCAAGCAGGCAGCACCGACCCTTGAAGAAATCCAGGCGCAAAAAGGCAAACCGGTTCGCATTGTCACAGCAGCAAATGAAACCCTCGCCGATTTTAGAGAGTTCAACGGCACTGTCGAAGGCTCCAACCAGACCGACGCCATTGCCAAAATGTCGGACCCGATTGCCAAAATCAACGTGCAAGTAGGATCTAGCGTTCAAAAAGATCAGGTTCTTGCCGAATACGTCTTTACGGGCGACAACTCCAGCTATCAACAGGCCGAAGCCCAAGTAAAACTGATGGAAAAATCCCTGGAACGCATGAAAGAAGTGCAAGCCAAAGGTGGAATTTCCCAACAGGACATCGACAACACGGAAACGCAACTGAGCATTGCCAAGATGCAGCTGGAACAAGCTCGCCGCGCCACTCTCGTTTTGGCTCCGGCAGCAGGAACCGTGACTGATGTACGCTTCAAAGTCGGTGAGGTCCCCAGCGTTGGATCGGCACTGTTCACCATTGCCAAGCTGGATCAAGTGATTTTGAAACTCAACGTCACCACTCAGGACATCGGACTTTTCAAGAAAGGGGCCGAAGCAACCATCAACTTAAACGGCGAAACGCTGAAGGGTCGCGTTAGCATGATTCCGCTCGCCGCCGACACCAAGACGCGATTCTTCCCGGTGGAAATTACATTCCCGAACAAAGGCCGCAAGCTCTTGCCCGGCATGTATCTCAAAGCCAAAATCCATGCACGCGACGTGAAGGGTGTCAGCATTCCGAACGATGCTGTTGTCTATAAAGACGGCGTAAACTTCGCCTGGATTGTAGATGAAAACGGAAAAGCCAAGCGGAAAATTGTCCGTTTAGGAATTGTCGGCAATGATTTTACGCAGATACTTTCGGGCATTGAACTGAACGATAAGGTGATTACCGAAGGCGTTTCCAAAATGAACGACGGCGATAAAGTGCTTATTCTGGAATAAGCGGCGATTGGAGAATTTTGCATGATTAAGGCAAGTATCTATAAACCTATTACCATGTTGATGGTCATTTTGACCGTCGTTGTGTTCGGTATTTATACCTATTCAATGATGCCTGTCAACATGTTGCCGGACTTTGAAGTGCCGGTAGTAACGGCAACGGTCCGATATACAGGAGCCAGCCCAGAAGAATTGGAATCCACCGTCATCAAACCGATTGAAGACGAAGTGGAACTCATCGACGGTATCGACTACGTCAAAGCCTATGGCCGAGAACATTATGCCATTTTCGTCATTATGTTCGAAATGGGCGTGGACGTGGACGTAGCAGCAGCCGACGTGCGCGATAAAATCAGCCAGGCTTCGGCAGACTTCCCGGATGCCGTGGAAGAGCCGATTATTTCCAAAATGGACATTAACGCCAGTGCCATCATGAACTTCGCTTTTACAGGTCCGGTTTCTTCTACGGAATTGCGACAAAAAGCAGAAGACGAAATCAAACCGCTCCTGACGGCGACTTCGGGCGTAGCCAGCGTGGATCTTTTCGGTGGAACAATCCGGCAAATCGCTGTAGAACTCCGCAAAGACGATATGCTTTCCCGAAATGTGGATCCGGCGACTGTCATGGGCATCTTGCAAGCGGCAAACTTGAATTATCCGGCAGGCGATATTCGTGGAATCCGAAAGAATACCGGTTCTAGAACCACAGGTAAATTTACCAGCCTAGAAGAAATTCGCCAGATGGATATTCCCACCTCGACAGGCGTCATCAAATTGGGAGATATTGCAACTGTCAAAGACACCATTGAAGATATCACCTCTTACTCCCGCTATAACGGCGAGAACTCCATCGGATTTGATATTAAAAAGAGAAGCGATGCGAGCGTCGTGGCTGTAGCGAACAACGTGCTGCGAAAAGTTGATCAGATCAACGCCTCGCTTCCAGATGGTTATAAGCTGACACTCGTGTACAACCAAGCGGAAAAAGTGCAGGAATCGCTTGACAACGTGATTAACAATATCATGATTGCTATTGTCCTCACAGCCGTGATTTTGCTCCTCTTCCTCGGCAAGTTCTCCACGATGTTCATTGCTGCTGTGACCATGCCGATTTCGGTTGTCGGTGCGTTTACGCTGATGTATTTCGCGGGCTTCTCGATCAACTTGATGACGTTGATGGCGCTTTCGAGTGCGGTGGGTCTGCTTGTGACCAACTCCATCGTCGTTCTAGAAAATATCGCCATGAAGCTAGAGCAAGGGCTTGATCCCAAAGAAGCTGCCTATAAGGGCACCAGCGAAATCATGGTCGCTATCATGGCTTCGACTCTGACCAATGTTTGCGTGTTTGTGCCGATTGCCTTTATGAAATCCATTGCCGGTTCGTTCTTTAGGAACTACGGTTTGACGATGGTTTTTGCGACGGTCGTTTCGCTCCTCTTGACCTTTACCTTGACTCCTTTGATGGCCGCTTATCTCTTTAAAGGCAAGAAGAAAAACGCCGATGGCACAATTGTGGAAGAAAAGCCTTCGATTATCGCCCGTGCATTCAGCATTTTCCCAATTATCATTGATAAATTACGCAAAATCTACCTGAAAACTCTATCCTTCGCCCTTTCCATTCCCGGCGTGATTTTCCAGACCTTTGTTCTAATCGCGTTGATTTACGGCACGTTCCTGCTGGTTACCAAGTTCATGTCGGTAGAACTCATGCCTAAAAGCGATGAAGGCGTCATCAAAATCACCTTGGAAATGCCCTCTGGCACCAATGTGGAAACGATGGACAGCATCACTCGAGTAGTTGAAAGCCGCATTCAGGGTATTCCTGAACTCGCGCGCTATTCCGCGACCGTCGGCGGCGAATCCGGCAATACGAGCGTAAACCAGGCGACAATGCGCCTTACCCTCATCGATAAGAAAGAAGGCCGCATTCGAAATACGGACGACATCATTGACTCCCTGCGCGGAGTTCTTGCGGACATTCCCGATTTGTATATCGCCATCAAGAGTTCTTCGGCAACGGAAATGGGCGGCAACCAATCCGGTGACGTAACATTCCAGGTTCGTGGACTGAATGGCGATTCCGTAGTGAAAGCGTCCGAAATTGCGACGGAATATGTTAAATCCATCAAAGGCGTTACGGAAGTAAAATCTTCCTATGAAGCGGGAAAATCCGAAATCGCCTTTATCCCGAATCGCTCGGCACTGGCGGATTATGGAATGGCAATGCAATCAGCTTCTTTGTCCGCATACATTTATGTGAGCGGTTTGGAAGTCAGCCAATATACGGAAGACGGCGAAGAATACGACATCTATCTGCGTCTGCAAGAAAGCGACCGCGATTCCCGTCAAAAACTTTTGGACTTGCCGATTCTCACCTCCAAAGGCTACGTGCCGATGACGACGCTCTTCGATACGGAAAACTCGCAAGCTCCGACACAAATTATGCGCCAATATAAAAAGCGCCAAGTGGAAATCAGCATGAACCTGTTGCCAGGATATACATCCGGACAAATTATGAGCGATGTGATGAAAGCGTCTAAAAATTGGGAAGGTATTCCGCAAGACATCGAATTTTCATTCGGCGGCAACGCGGATATGCAAAATGACATGGTGCAGGAATTTACCGTCGCCATCATCATGGCAATCCTCTTGACCTACATCCTTCTGGTCGCCCTGCTAGAATCCTTCGCACAACCGTTTGTCATTCTGACCACAATTCCGATGGGTGCTATCGGTGTCGTTCTCGCTCTGGTTTTGACAGGATTCCCGCTTTCTATGATTGCATTTATGGCCATCGTTATGCTGATCGGCGTGGTGGTGAACAACGCCATTCTATTGCTGGACTCCGCAAACGCCAACCTACGCTCTGGAAAAATGGGACGTCGCTCCGCAATTATCACCGCAGGAAAAGAAAAATTCCAACCGATTATGTTGGCTTCAGCGGCTTCCGTTATTGCCCAAATGCCGCTTGCTTTGGCCATCGGCGGCGATATTGCGACATCCACTCAACCGATGGGCGTGGCGAGTGTCGGCGGTTTGATTATTTCGGCAATTCTTACGATGTATTTAGTGCCCACATTCTTCTGGCTGCCGAATGCGATTTTCAGCAAGGCAAAAGGAAAGGTCGCCAAATTCAAGGCGAAACGCTCTCAAAAAGCTTAACATAGATTCAAGCGAAAACGGCGGTTCAAAAAGAACCGCCGTTTTTTATTTGCAAAAAAATTTCAAAGCAGCGAACGATAATAAACCTGTTCACGCTTAACGCCTGCAAAACGGATTAAATTCAAAATGCGTTTTTCCCCTAGCGTTTCAAAATCTACAGGATGAAAAACCAGCCGGGGAACACCGGAAAAATTTTGCAAAACAAAACAAGAACCTCTTTGCGCCACTTGAAGCGAAAGACGAGGCAATCCCGCAAAACTAAGCGCAGGCGAAAAAAATTTGCGTCCTTTTGCATAAATGAAAAAGCGGTCTTCAAAAAAATCAAATTGCGCCAGAACCTGCTTTCGCAAATAAGCATTGCCATACCATGTTGGAGGCACAAATCCCCGTGGGCATTGAAACCCCAGCGAATTCCAAAAATCTATCGCCAGCGACAAAAGCTGTGAGGAATCTTCTTCGCCCAAGCCGGCAAATTCCGCTTCGCCTTGCGTCAGCTGCATTGCCCGACGCCCCCAAAACGTTCTTTCCCCATCATCCTTTGCCAAATGACTGGCCCCGTGCAAAAGCAATTCAAAATTTTCCGCAGAAAGTTTTTCTATTTCCCGCTTAAAAAAATCCACTTCCGCAGCGGACGCTCCATCCACATCGGGAATTACCGCCACCGTTATCGGATTCTTTGCCATTTGAGCAATCCATCGGATTTGTTGCGCGGCCAGGCCCGCATTTTTTACCGAGAAGTCATGGTAGCAAAGAATAAATTGTCGTTCCATAAAAATCAAGATAAAAAATGTTCTCCGGGGAATTGCTAAATTTGCAACGATGAAAAAGAAATTGCTGTACATTTTTGATATGGACGGAACTCTGTTCAATACTCTCGGCGATTTAAGCGCTGCGGTGAATTACGCGCTCTCTGCATTCGGACTGAAAAAACTTTCCACCGAAAAAATCAAAAGCTACATCGGCAACGGCTCTTTAAAACTGATCGAGCGTTCTTTGGAAGGCGCGCAAGTTCCCCTTGACGCTGTGCACAAGTGCTATTCTGAATTTTACGCCCAGCATTGCCGAGAACACACGGAACCCTATCCCGGAGTTATCGATTTTCTAAAGAACTTTCCCGCGAAAAAAGCGCTGGTGACAAACAAGCCTCACATTCCCGGAAAAGAACTGCTCAAATTATTCGACATCGATTCCTGC
Organism: Fibrobacter sp. UWS1; assembly: GCF_002300445.1. Classification (NCBI taxonomy): domain Bacteria; kingdom Pseudomonadati; phylum Fibrobacterota; class Fibrobacteria; order Fibrobacterales; family Fibrobacteraceae; genus Fibrobacter; species Fibrobacter sp. UWS1. Next base: position 401,363 of record NZ_NSGW01000002.1, on the reverse strand, counting down.
TTTGAAGCCTGTGCATTTGGCGACGAAGAAACCGCGCGAAAACCTTCTGCAGAGCCGTTTTTAAAAATTTTACAGCTTACCCGCACCGCTCCCCAAGACGCCGTAATGGTCGGCGACGACGCCCCCGATATTCTTGGCGCCCGAAACGCCGGCATTGACAGCGTATTCATCGAAAACGGTTTTGGCAAGCGCGAAAGTTTCGCCCCCGTAGAACCGACGTATTCCATTCCTCATTTTGCCGACCTCAAAAATTTAAAATTCTGAAATATGCCGACCCACTACCTAATAGATACTTACGGTTGTCAAATGAACGAGTACGACTCGGCTCTCATCGCGTCTTTGCTCGAAAAAAACGGATGCGTTCCGACCGAAGATCCCGAAGAAGCCGAATTGTTCTTTTTCAATACCTGTTCCGTTCGCGAAAAAGCGGAAGAGAGCGCCAAAGCCCGAATTTCAAAAATGAAATTCTATAAAAAACGCCGTCCCTGGATAAAATTCATCGTGACCGGCTGTATGGCGGAACATTTGGGAGTCCGGCTGATGGAACAAGTGGATTGCGTCGATTATGTAATTGGCCCGGACAAGTACAATCAAATTCCGGCTCTCCTGTTTCCGCGTCCTCTGGCGGTGAATAAAAAGACACTCCTTCGGCGGGTCGTTACCGGTTTTGAATATTCCGAAAACTATCTGGGCGAATACGCCAAATTGTCCCACCCATTTTCTTCTTATGTGACCATCCAGCGCGGATGCAATTTCCGGTGCAGCTACTGCATTGTCCCCTTCGTCCGCGGGCGAGAAAAATACCGTGCAGCAAGCGATGTCATTCGCGAGGTGGAAGCCGCCCGGGATAACGGCATTTCCGAAATCTGCTTGCTAGGGCAAACCGTAAACGCCTACCGAGAAAACGGAATGGATTTTGCCGATTTGCTTATCAAAATTTCCGAAATCCAAGGAATTCGCCGCATCCGTTTTATGAGTCCGCACCCACGCTTTTACACCGAAAAGCTCATCGACGTTCTGCAAAGCGTTCCGCAAATCTGCCCGCACGCCCACATTCCCATCCAAAGCGGCAGCGACACAATGCTCCAAAAAATGCGACGCCGTTACACCGTTGATGAATTTATGCGAATCCTTGAAAAATTCCGAGGGAACAATCCCTTGTACGGACTGACAACGGATGTCATTGCAGGATTTGTCGGAGAAACCGAAGAAGATTTTAAAGCGACTCTCGACGCATTTCAAGAGGCCCAGTTCGACGCCGCATTCATGTTCATCTACAGTCCCCGCGAAGGAACCGACAGTGCCAAAGAAGCGGAAAGCTTAACCGAAGAGCAAAAACAGGAACGGCTCGCGCGACTCGTGGAGCTGCAGAACGCAATTACATTGAAACGCAATCAGCAAATGATCGGACGGACCGAAGAAATCCTTGTCGAAGGGCCGTCTTCCAAGAATCCCAACGAATGGGTTGGCAAAACGGGCAGTTTCAAAAAAGTGGTTTTCGCCTCGGAAAATGTCAAGCCCGGCGATTACGTCCAATGCCACATCGACGACATCCGCGGTTGGACTTTGCGAGGAACCGTCGTCTAGAAACAGGAAGCACCATGAAATCTTTTCGTACTCTCATTCTTTTTTTTCTTGCCACCGAAACGATTTTAGCGGCAACATTGGAAAACGCCCAAAAAGCCTACGTTTCTGGAAACTGGAAAAGCGCCGCCGAATCGTTTGAATCCGTATGTCCTGCCCTCGACGCCTCCAAGCGTTCCGAATGCGCTTTGTGGGGAGTGCTCGCCCGTTCGCAAATCGGCAACTCCAAAGATTTTTCCATTGCGAAAAAACGCCTGGACAGCCTGATTTTCGCGACTCCCGACACCCTTCCGGTCATCTCGGATTTATACATGACGCGCGCCCAGTTTGAATTGTATTTAAAACGCAGCGACCTTTCCCAGAAAAGCCTCAAAACCGCTTTCGCTAAAGCGCAGCCCCATCAGATTCCCGTCATTTACCAAGTTTGCCAAAGCCTTTACAAAGCGGCTCCAAACGATTCTGTTCTGAATTTGTGCGCAGAAATTGAAAAAAGAAAAACGAATCCCGCCGAAACATCTAGTTCCAGCGGTGCCGGTTCAAGCTCTTCCATTCTGCCGATTGCCGAATCTTCTAGTTCCGAAACGATCGGAGCGGCATCATCATCCAGTTTCTCTCCCGATTCCAGCGTTTTGTCCTCGGCAAGCGCTTTTGCGCTTTCATCTTCAGAAAGCGTTCCTTTGCCCACCAACGAAAAGTCCAGCGAGTTTTGGTCGCTTCAACTGGGCGCATTCGGCATCCGCTCCAATGCGGAAATGCTCGTCAATTCGCTACAGTCCAAAAAAATCGAAGCACGCATCGAAGAATCCCATTTTGACGACCGGACGCTCTTTCTGGTGCAGACCGGAAAATTTGAAACCCGAGAACAGGCCGTCGAATACGGCGAAAAGGTTCTTTTGCCCCAACATTTGGAATATCAACCCGTAAAAAAACCATAATCTTTATTTTTCCTATTCAAAATTTGAAAAAGAGTTCTATATTTGTCTTTGCCCCTAGCCGGGGTGGTGAAATTGGTAGACGCGCTGGACTCAAAATCCAGTAGAGGCAACTCTGTGAGGGTTCGATTCCCTCCCCCGGCACTATATCGAACTGCTGAGGTTCAATGAAAACGACATTCAAAATCTTCTGTGCTTTTCTTTTCGCGGTTTCCGTTTCGTTTGCGCAAGACGATTTTGACAACTATGCAGCCGATGACACGACAGAAGAAGCTGTAGAGGATTCCTATTCCGCGGGTTCCGCAAATTCCTCGGACAGCGAATGGGCGGGCTTTGACTACGAAAGCGCCGGACTGACCCAGTGGGAATTTCAACAAGCCAAGGAAAATAACCTCAGCCGCGATAAGCTGACTCAATTGACCGAACTGGGCATTCGCCCGTCAGAATATCTGCAAGAGCCTTGGAAACGCCTCGGCGTATCCGAAGAAGATTGGCTGAGTTCCCGCGCCAAAGGTTTGGAAGATTCCGACATTGACCGTACTTATCGCAATCATTCGGGAGAACAAAACATCGCCTACCTTTCCGCTCTCGTTCCTTCCCTTTACCAGTGGAAACACGACGAAACGGTAAAAGCAATCTGGATGGATGCTCTTTGGGTGGTCGGCGTAGCAGGTCTGACTTATTTTGCGGTCAATAGCGACGAATATGACAATACCTGGGTTTACTGGTTGATTCCCGTCCTTGGAGCTCATATTTGGTCCTTTGCCGATGCCTTCTTCAATACCCAGTGGGCAAACAACCCCGACGCCGACCGCTTTAGCATGGGAGTCGGTCCTAGTTTGAATCGCGGAGTCGCGGGCGTTCTTCAAATACGCTTCTAAAATGCAAACCGATTTTCTGAAATGTAAAATCCATCGCGCAACTGTAACCGATGCGAATTTAAATTATGAAGGTTCCATCACTATCGATAAAGCTTTGATGGACGCCGCAGGAATTCTTCCCTTTGAAAAAGTCGGCGTTCTGGACATCAATAACGGTGCTCGTTTTGATACCTATGTCATCGAAGGGGAAGCCGAGTCCGGCACAATCTGTTTAAATGGCGCCGCCGCCAGAATGGTGCAAAAGGGCGACCTGGTCATTATCGTTTCGTATGTTTCTTTGACTCCGGAAGAAGCAAAGACATGGAAACCGACCATTGTAAAAGTAAACGCCCAAAACAAGCCGCTCTAAATCGCTATATTTACAGCGTGCGCATTTTCAAAGCAATCATCCCCGTTTTTTATTTGACCTTTCTTCTTTGTTCTTGCAAGGAAGAGGTTCAAATCGTACCTGAAATCCGCGAAACGCCGGGAGACATACAAGTCCTGAACTCCAGCGGCATCCCGGGTGCTGCGGTCAAAATGCGCGACTATTTGCGTTCACAAGGTTTCGACGTCATCGAAATGAGCAACGACAACCTCTGGAATTACGAAGAAACCATCATCGCCATCCGAAATCCTCACTGGGCAGGGGCCGAAGCCCTTGCCAAAGCCCTCCATACGACAAATGTCATCCCTTTAAAAAACAAGCAGAAACTTGTGGATGCAACCGTATTCGTGGGAAAAGATTTTGAAAAAATCACACAAACAGGAACACCATGACAACAGCAAAAAAAACGGCAACCAAAACCGTTACCAAAAAAACAACTGTAAAAAAAACGGCTACCAAAACTGCGGCTAAAGCGACTGAAAAAAAGACGACGGCAAAAGCCTCTGTAAAGAAAGCCGAAAAGAAAACAGTCGTCAAGAAGACGGCAAAGACAACGAAAAAAGTTTCATCCCAAAAAACATATTCAGAAGCCGTACAAGCGGCGGCGAAAATTTTATTTGAATTGCGCGCGCAAAAGTTGCAACTCATCGATCTGCGCGGCATTTCGGAAACCTCGGACTTCATGCTGCTCGCGACTTGCGAAAGCGAAGCCCAAATGCAAGCCATCCTGACCGAACTCGATAAAAATTTCAAACACCAAAAGTTACAGCACCGCACCGAGTACAAGCCCGGCATCAATATGCGCTGGGCGGTTTTCGACGCCGGGTTCGATTTAATCGTCCAACTTTTTGAAGAAGGAAAACGAGACGAACTCGCCTTGGACAAACTTTACAGCGATGCTCCTATCACTGAACTCGAAGAAAAAAACTTTATCCAGAAGACAACCAAAAAGGCCAAAGCTAAAGATGACCTCATTTAACGAAGAAATCGCCAAAGCCGTCGCCGCAACGGGTGCGTTTGAACAGGATCAAGCCAAAAAACTCATCACGATTCCGAACGACACGGAACACGGCAACTTTTCCCTTCCCTGCTTTGCTCTGGCAAAGACCCTGCACAAAGCACCCAAGCAAATCGCTGAAGACCTGGCCGCCAAAATCCAGCTGCCCGCCGGAATTTCCAAAGTAGAAGCCATCGCCGGCTACTTGAACTTTTTCATCGACAGAAAATTCCTCGCCGAGTCCATTTTGGAAAGCATTGCCCAAGGCGGACTGGAATACGGCCACGCAGCCCCGAATGGAAAAGTCGTCTGCATCGACTACAGCTCGCCGAATATCGGTAAGGAACTCGCCTTTCACCATCTGCGTTCCACGATGATAGGAAACAGCCTTGCTCGCATTTACAAGGCATTTGGCTACAAGGTAGAACGCATCAACCACCTGGGTGACTGGGGAACCGCTTTTGGCAAACTCATCGTGATGTATCTGCGGAAAAAACTTCCGACCGACCAAGCCACGCTGGATTCCCTGACGGTTAAAGAACTCAACGTTCTGTACGCCAGTTTTTCCAAAGCCGCTAAAACGGAACCCGAGTTGGAAAACGCCGCCCGGGACGCCTTTTCCAAATTGGAAAAAGGCGACGAATTTTACCGGAAATTATGGTTGGCCTTCCGCGCGGCGACCCTCAAAGAATTGATGCGCATCTACAAAATGATGGGCGTGGACTTTGACCACTATACGGGAGAATCGTTCTACGAAGACAAAATGCCCGCCGTCATTGACGCCCTCCGCGAAAAGAACCTGCTGGAACGCAGCGAGGAAAGGGACGTCGTAAAACTCGACGAGTACAAGCTGAACCCTTGCCTCATCCGCAAAAGCGACGGCAGTACGTTGTATGCCACCCGCGATCTCGCCGCCGCGATTTACCGCAAAAAAGAATACAACTTCGACAAATGCCTTTATGTGGTGGATCTCGGGCAATCCCTGCACTTCAAGCAGATCAAGCTCGTTCTCAAAAAGATGGGTTACGACTGGTCTGACGCCCTCGTCCACATTCCGTTCGGCGTCATTCTAAACCTGATCGACGGCAAGTGGGAAAAAGGAAAGACCCGCACAGGAACAGCCAGCCTTCTCCGGGATGTCATCGAAGCGGCACAAAAGAAAATCTTGGAATTTATCGATCAAAAAAATCCAGATTTGGAAAACAAGGAATTGATTGCCCAGCAAATTGGCATTAGCGCGCTGACTTTCAACGATTTGAAAAATCACCGGATGATGGATGTCAAATTCGATTGGGATTCCGCTTTGAGTTTTGATGGAGCGACCGGACCTTATGTCCAAAATGCGCACGTTCGCCTTTGCAGCATTATGCGGAAAGCGGGCTACGACGTTCAGCAACAAGACGTGAATTTTGAACAATTGACAGACGATGCCGCCTACGAACTGATCAAGCTGCTCGCCCAAAAAGCGGACCGCATTCGCAAAGCCTGCGAAACCGACGAGCCGAGCGAGCTTGCGCAATACTCCTTGGACATCGCGGGCGCAGCACACAAATTCATTCACGACGACCGCGTCCTCGGAAGCCCGGAAGAAAAATCCAGGCTCTTCCTCGTCAAATGTACGCAGATCGTTCTGGAAGACGTTCTGAACCTGCTAGGGCTTTTCCCCGTGCGGAATATGTAAAAGATGAACAGGCAAAATTCCATTTCCGCTCTGCTGGATAAAGCGACGACATCGAGACTCGCTCCCGACGAAGCGCTTTTCCTTTTGCAGAATGCGGATTGGACGGAAATCGTCCACGCCGCCAATGCCGTTCGGAATGCCAGACTCCCCGGAAAACGTGTCGGCTATACGGTTTATCGGATCATCAACTATACCAATATCTGCTCCATCCTTTGCGACTTTTGCGCTTTTTCCCGAAAAGCGGGCGAAGCAGGTGCCTATACGCTTTCCCTTGAAAAAATTCGGGAGAAAGCACTGGAAGCCAAAACCCTAGGCGCAGACCAAATTTTTTTGCAAGGCGGAGTCCATGAAGATCTGCCGCTGGAGTACTACACCGATATTCTTTCCCTGCTTTCAAAAGATCTCGGCATGAGCGTTCGCGGTTTTTCTCCCGTTGAACTGGTACACATTGCCAAAGCGCACCAATTAACCCTAGAAGAACTTCTTCGGCTTTTTAAAAATGCCGGACTTTCGTCCGTTCCCGGAGCCGGAGCCGAAATCCTTTCCGACAGAATCCGAAAGGAACTCAGCCCGAAAAAACTGACAGCAAAAGAATGGCGAGACACGCTGGCGGTCTGTCAAAAAAATGGACTTCCCGGCAGTGCCAATATCGTCATCGGATCCAAGGAATCGCCGCAAGATATTATTGAACATCTGGAACTGGTACGCAACCTTCAAGACGAAACTTCCGGAATCAAAAGCTTTGTCGCATGGACATTTCAACCGCAAACGGACAAATTCCCCATCCGCCATGTATCTCCAGCGGAATACCTAAAAGTCCTTGGACTTTGCCGACTTTACTTTGACAACATCCGTCACATTGAAGTTTCCGTTCTAGGAATGGGAAAAGCTATTGGTGAACTAGGACTCCTTTCTGGAGCCGACGATATCAACAGTATCGTTCTAGAAGAAAACGTTTTGATTTCCCAAGGAATCCGCAGCATTGCCGAAGCCGAGGACTTTATCCGAAATGCGGGATTTATTCCCTACCGACGGGACTTGAATTTCAGCGGCGACGATTAAGCTATGCGAACGCGAACTCGATTCAGGCGCCTACAGATCGACGAGATTCTGCACGTCGTCCCAGCGGAGAGTTCTATAGCCATCGGCAACCTAAAACAAATCCGGATATACAGTCTGGTCCTAGCAAGCCAGAGGATTCCCCATCAAATTTTGCGGGATAAGCGGGGACCTTACAAACTTTCCGTATGGGGTAAATACCAAGAGTCCGCATCCCAGCAAATCGCCCTTTACATTCAAGAAAATCCTCCCCAACCGGAAAATCCCCCTTTAGCGCTCCGCTTTAAAATTTCACCGCTCCTCATTCTTTCCCTTCCTGCGGTTCTGACCCTTCTTCAATTTTCCCGCTATGGCAGCCGCTGGTATCACACCGGAATCGCCGATGCAGAAAAAATTCTGTCTGGAGATTGGTGGCGTCCCATTACCGCTCTCACTTTGCACGGGAATGCACACCATCTGGCTTCCAACCTGATTTCCGGCTATATTGTTTTGAACCTGCTGGCATTCCGCTTGCCTCTCGCCCGCATCGCTCTCCCCATCGCCGTAGCATCCGCAGTGGCCAATTTTTTTGTCGCCCTCACCGTGCAAGAGGATTTTCGTTCTCTCGGTTTTTCCACTTTTGTCTTTTGTGCAATCGGTACTCTCGGCACCATTGAATTTCGCCTGCTGCCTTTGAAAACGGGCAATGTCCTGCGACGTTTCACTCCGCTTTTCGCCAGCGCGCTCTTAGCCATTTTTCTGGGCATCGGCGAAAACGCCGATATTCTTTCCCATTTTTATGGTTTTGCATTAGGACTCATCGTTGGCTTTTTACCGTCGAAAAAAAGTCTCCTCTGGGGAGAAAAAAGAACAACCTTGGACTTTCTCTTCTGGATTCTCTATTTTGCGTTCTTTGCCTTCGCCTGGCGGCGGGCAATTTTATTATCTTTATCGGTATAATGGGAAACATTATTCAAACTTCCGGTTTTTCAATTCAGGACAATGAAGCGAACAAACTCCTTCACGTATTTCCATTGATTCTGAATGTCGGCGATTCGCCTGCGCTTTTGTTCCGTCTGGATGCGCCACTTGCCGTTGGCACGAGCGTTTCTTATCGGCTTGTCGCTGGTTTCCGGATTTTGAACTGGAAAGGGAAAATCACTTCTGTCCAAAAAAACGACTGGACTGCGGAATTGCAGGAAGGCCCGTTTTCCTTTTTTCAAGTGAAGCACTCCGTACAAAAAACAGGCGACTTGTTGGAATTGACAGACGAAATTTATTTTGGCGGAGAAGCTCCCGAATTGGCGGTCGCCATGCGGAATGCCAGACTGCTTTACGCATTTAAAGATCGAGCCGATTTGCTCCAAGCCCAAGACTCTTACGAATCCCACCGCAAGACCGAAAGCTTCAAAGCATTCAATGCCGGATTGTCTGCGGGCTGACGGAGAGCCATGCCCTACAAATCCTTAGAAAGCGCGCTTTTAGATTTAGAAAAGCACGGGATGCTTTTGCGCATTTCCGAAGAGGTTTCTCCCGATTTAATCATGCCCAAAATGGCAGAAATCGCCACTCAAGAAAACCTGCCCGCTCTCCTTTTTGAACGCGTTCAGAATTCCCCATTCCGTGCTGCGGCAAATATCTTTGGCAGTCGTGAACGCATCCATTTTCTATTTCGCAAAACCCTCCAACGTACAAAAACGGCTATTGATTTTCACGCCAATCCCGTCGAAGTTTTAAAACGGCCCCAAAACTGGTTTTCGCTTCCCTCTATAGGATGCTCCGTTCTTCCCGTCAAAAGTTTTGCTTCTCCGGTTCTGCAAGAAACAACCCGTCTCAGCGACTTGCCGCAAATTCGTCTGCACGCCAAAGACGGCGGCACTTTTTTAACTCTCCCGCAAGTCTTTTCGCAACAGCCCGAAGAACGGCAGCTGCTAAAATCCAATCTCGGAATGTATCGCATTCAAACATCCGGCAACCAGTATGTGCAAAATCAAGAATGCGGTCTCCATTACCAAATCGAACGGGGCATTGCCAGGCACCATGAAGCGGCAATTCAAAAAGGCGAACCGCTGAAAGTCAGCATTTGGCTAGGAGGACCTCCCGCCCAGACGTTGGCCGCCATTATGCCAATGCCTGCGAATCTTTCCGAACTGATTTTTGCCGGTCTTTTAAACGGTCGCGGTTTTCGCTATACGCATCTGGACGGTTATACGATTTCTTCCGATGCGGATTTTTGCATTTTAGGCGAGCTAGCTCCTACGCTAAAACCCGAAGGCCCTTTTGGCGACCATCTGGGCTACTATTCCGACAGGCACGATTTTCCCTACCTGAACGTCAAAAAAGTTTTTTGCAAAAAAAATGCCATCTATCCGTTTACAACCGTCGGCAGGCCGCCTCAGGAAGATTCCATTTTTGGAGAGTTCATCGCAGAAATAGTGAAACCGATGGTGCCGCAATCCGTTCCGGGAGTAGATGAAATAAACGCCGTGGATGCCGCTGGCGTGCATCCTCTGCTGCTTGCCATCGGAAAAGAACGCTACCGCCCCTATGTCAAAGACCGAGAACCGATGGAGCTTTTAAAAGAAGCCAACGCCCTTCTCGGATTCAATCAAGTTTCTCTTTCCAAATATGTTTTCATCACCGCCCGAGAAGACGCTCCGGATTTACGCACGACAAAATACGTCGATTATTTCACGCACGTTTTAGAACAAATTCACTTTGATCGGGATATTCATTTTCAAACAGAAACAACGATAGACACGCTGGATTACTCCGGACGCTCTCTGAATCATGGATCCAAAGTCGTTTTTGCTACCGCCGGGCAAAAAATTCGTCAGCTCGGCCATTCGGAATCGGATTTGTCCTTATTGCATTTGCCCTTTGGATTTTCCAACCCCAAGTTGGTCTTTCCCGGAGTTCTCGCCATACAAGCGACGACCGCAGCAAAAATTTCCGAATTCGTACAAACGCTGGAAAATTTTCCATACCGAAACAATTATCCGCTGATAACTATCGCCGACGACTCCCATTTTACCGCAAAAAATTTGGAAAACTGGATGTGGGTGACATTTACCCGCAGCAACCCGGCCTCTGACATCTATGGTTTTCAGGAGCAATTTCGCCATAAGCACTGGACTTGTCAAAGTCCTCTGATTATTGACTCCCGCCTAAAATCACAAATGCAAAGCCCCATTGAAGACGACCCCAAAATCGAAAAACTTGCCCGTGAAATTCTGCATCGAGCGCAAAAGAGAAAGCCATGACGAAAAAATCGGCTATCGCCTTTGCCATTTTGTGTCTATTCATCGCCAGCATTTCGGCCAGTCCCATCTGCGGGCGTGAACGCCTTTGGCAAAACCGTACTCAACAAGTTCATTCCATCGGAACGCCTTCCGCCAAATGGATAACCTCATCCACAACAAACTGCGATGCGGAATTTTATTACGATACAAGCGATGTCCAAGAACGCATTACCCAACATTTTCACATTTATTATGTCATTGAAGGCATTCACGCCACGAAAAAAGCTTTTGTAGATTCCCTGGCGACGGCACTGGAAAAAGCCTGGAATTTTTACATACAAGAACTCGGCTATAAAAAACCGAAAGCCGCCCCCATCACTTGGCATTACCGCAAAGAACCCGCTCCCAATCGCTTCCCCATTGAAATCGCCGACATCAATTCCATTCGCGATAACGCCAGCCTATTCGGCGGTTTTTGCGGAGAATGTATCGCCGTCACCTTTTCGCCTTCCAGCGAACCGGACGAATCGGAAATTATCATTGAAAATGATTTTTTCTTTGCCGGAATCAACAGCCCGCAAAAAAACGAAACCGATTCTTACTGTACCTTTTACAAAGCGGACAACCCGATGCAAAACGAAGTCACCGGAATCGACTATACCGTTCATTTCGGCAAACTCATTCGGGCGACAGCCTTTCACGAATTTTATCACACGCTTCAATTTATCTACTTACCTCCTACGGACAAGCGCGACACTTACTGGTACGAAGCTTCCGCAACCGCCCAAGAAGAAATCGGAGCTCCCGATGTCAATGATTACTGGTCACAGCTGCCGCTATTTTTCAATGCAACAGAAAAACCGTTTCATGAACTCAGCAGCGACTACGGCCTCGCCGTGTGGGAACTTTATAACGAAAGTATCTACGGCAATCCTATAGGAAAGCATTTTTGGGAACGATTTGCCAAAAATCCAGACGCATCCTTTGAAGAAATTTTCGCCGAAGAAATGCAATATCGGGAAATCGATCCGGATTCCTCTTTCAACGATTTTGCCGAACGGCTTCTTTTTTCTGGACCTCGGGCATCATTTTCCGATTCCACAAAGCTCATTACGGACGACGCTTTCCGTTGGCCCTTTCAACCGAAAATTCTTTCGCCATCCACGGAAAGCGTTTCACTGACTCCGCCAGCCATCGCTTACTATCGCATCACCACGGATTCCATTCCACATTTAGACGCATTCCAAGGAAAAGCCAGCATCGCTTTATACGGCAAGACACAAACGCCCATCTTTTATTCTCTAGATACAATAACGCTGGCCAATATCCTGCCCCAAATAGAAAAATCGGAAAATGCCGTTTTAATTCTTTCCAGACTTCGTGAACAGACAAGCCAAAAACCCATCGTCGATTCCCTGCCAATGCGAAATTACCCGAATCCGTGGCGTGGCGAAACGCCCCTCTGCTTTGCCCATCTTCCCCAAGATAAGACGTTTATAGAAATTCGGACAAGAACCGGAAAGCTCGTCGGCCAATTCAGATATTCGGGAGAACAGCTTTGCCTGGAAGCGGAAACGCTGCGAGAAAAACTCGCCCCCGGATTATACTACTTCCGAGCGGGAAACAAAAACAAGGCGAAGCCCTTTCTTGTCGTCTATTGATTTTCGTCGCGGTCAGCGGTCAGCAAAAAATCGTTTCCCAGTTTTGCGATTTGTCGCAATTCCGGCTCTACTCCGCTTCGCCAAGAAAGGCCATTGAACATTTCCTTTGTAGAGCGTAACACAAACAAACGATTCCACATTTTATTCGCCAAAATCTGACGGCACAAAGTCGCCCCGGGTTCCACAGCTAGCCGATGAATGCCCATTTGACTCAAGTCGTCCACCATTTTCGACCAATTTTCAGCAAAAGTTTTTCCCTCTAAAAGGCGAACTTCTGCAAGTCCGTCCAATTCTGTTTGGGGAATCCGGCTGTAAACCATCGGCAATCGTGCAAAAGGAGTTTCCCAAAGATGCAGATGCCGCGAAAGCAAACGAGAACCGGCAAAAACAATTCGAATGGGATGATTTCCGCCAACTCCGCGAACGGTCAATTTCGGGTTATCCGCAAGAACCGTTCCTCCGCCCACGCAAATACATTCCGCAGTTCTTCGCCATTTCGCCGTCCAGACATTCGCTTCCATTCCCGAAATGCGAACCGGTGAACGATCCGCCGCAGCAATAAATCCGTCAGCCGACTCGGCGATTTTCAATTCGACAAACGGACGGCGGTTCCGAACAAAAAAATCATAAGCATCATAAAAATGCAAAAAATCGTCAGGCGGAGAAACAAAAACCGATTCGATGCCCGCTGAAGCCAAAATTTTTTCGCTTTTTCCAAAAACCTGCGGATTCGGATCTCGATGGGCAAAGAAAACTTTCTGAATTCCTGCGGCGATAATCGCCTGCGTGCAGGGCGGCGTTCTGCCAAAATGACAGCAGGGTTCCAACGTTACATACAAAGTCGCTTGATTCGCTCGCTCGCCCGCATCCCGCAAGGCCATCACTTCGGCATGGGGGCCGTGAATCCTTTGCGTGTGCCCCACTCCAACAATTTTTCCATCTTTTACAACAACCGCGCCCACTGCCGGATTCGGAAACGAAACGCCAACCGCCAACAATGCCTGTTCAAAAGCCTTTTCCAGATAATTCATTTTTTCGACAGCAACTGGCTTACGCCATACAAAGTGTAAAATCCGATATCGTTCTTTTCCAACGTACTGCAAATTTCCAAATCGACTCTGGAGCCGTCTTTATTTTGCACCGTAATCACAGACCTCTGCGGAGAATCGCATTCCTTTCCACTATCGGCAAGACTCGCAATCCGTTCATTCAATTCCTGCCGGATTTTAGAAAGGGATTCCGGCGTAAACACATCTACATTAGAAATAATCGGACCAGCGGGAAAATCGTCAATGCCAAAGCGTTCTTTGGAAACAGGCGTCAAGAGAGTCAGTCGCCGAGACAGACAATCCATTTTCCAAACGATTGCCCACGAATTATTCAGCAAGATATTCATCAACCTTTTGTGTTCAATCAATTCTTCATGGATTCGAATTTGTTCATTTATCGGAAAGAACGAACAACAAAAAATCTCTTTAGCCCGAAACGAAGTGAAAAATCCAAAAAGTTCATACCATTGCCATCCATATCGCGCATCGCGCAAACGAATCCGTAAATTTTCAATACTTTTGCCCGCATACTTTTTCTCGTCGCCAAGAGAATTGGTTATCACTGTATTTAATAGTTTCGCATCGTCCGGGTGAATAAATTCCTTGAAGTTATGTTTTTTAAGTTCTTCATCGGAAATGCCGAAAATCTGCAATAACGCTGCCGATGCCGATAACGATTGCAAGTCTTTTAAGGAAAGAATGGCAAGAAGGCTTTTGGTCTTCTGATCTATCTGGCGAACCAGCTGCAAGCGGTCTTTTAAAGAAACGATTTGCAACAGCAAAAAGATAACCGCCACAAAAAACAATAGAGCGAGAATCAGAGGGTAATTGTCAAACATAGGATTCTTCTAAAATGGTTTTGGGGGATGCTTCGACAAGCTCACCAACCGTTTGTCGAACTAATCGAAGGGAAACAGAAATGAAAAGCGGTCAATACATTCGGTATTGAACACTTTAAGAAATGAAGCCATGCGACGCAGCACAACTGATTTTTGGAAAATGGATTTTTAACTATAGCCATAATGCCAATTTATAAAAAACTCGGCAAATGAAAATCCATTTTTCGCAAAGCTTTATCCGTCAAAGAAAAAAGAATTACATACAATCCTTCACAAAACATCGCAATCCATTTTTTCAAAGAGAGAACTTGTTCTCGCAAGGGGAATTCTTTTTCAAAATGGGAACGATGTCCAGACGCATTCCTTCTAAAACGCTTTTTCAACCCATTCGGCGAGTTTGCCTTCCTTGGCTAGTTCGGCGGTATCTTTCATCTTGAAATTCGGGTAAAGCGCCTGGATTTCCGATGCGGTCTTGCCTTCGATTTCGTTGTTGAAGCCGAGAATGTAGTGCATCGCGATCATGTAAATGATTTCGGTGGGAGCTGCCCCGTAAACTTGATTCTTGACGATATGCTCTAACCTTTTCTTGTCGTCAGGGAAGATTTTCTTCATCTTCTTTGAACGATAAAGGCGCTTGATAATTTCGGTGATATAGAGTCCCGATTTCATGTACAGGTCAGCGAAAGTATGCTCCGGGTCATCGAAACAGCCCGGCGTTTCCTTTTCCAGCATATCCACCATCTCCTTGACGACTTTTTTCGGGGTGAATATCTGGTTTGTCTTTTGCGGCGGAATGTAATCGAAAATATCGCCTTTGAAATTTTCCTTGAAGTAATCCGCGAGCTCCGAACGTTTGCGCATAAATTCTTGGACGGAATCGTTGAAGACGACGGATTCAAAGAGATGACCAGCGTAATGCTTTTTCTTGCCGTCATTTTCGTCGATGTAATCGCCGCCGTCGCGAAGGAATTTGAATTCGTCAACAGTAATACTCGTTACCTCAAGGAATACGTTGCCCGGAATGTCTCGCTCAAATGTTTCGAGAGTCGTATTGTCATTTCCGTAGGCCATCAAGAAAGAGGGAATCGTGCGGGCGAAACCTCGCAAATGGTCGCGAACCCTTTCTTCAATATCGTTTTTCTTCTTTTCAATCTTGCTTTCTTCGACAGCCTTGACGGTTTCCTCTGTCGCCTTTTTCCAAATGTCCGATGTATCCGAAACGGTTTCTTTGAATTTTTTCTCAGCAGCATCTATTTCCTTTTCGAATTCTTGCTGAATTTGCTTTTCTTCAGCCTTGGAATTGCAGTTTTTCAACGCCTCGTCGCGCTTATGTTCCGCTGTACCGGCTTCTATCTTGAAATCGGCGGCGGCAGAACTGATTTTCTTTTGTCCGTAATTTTGCAGTTTGCGTTCAAATTCCTTGGACTGAGATTTGGTCATGTCTTGGCCAAACTTGACCTTGGCTTCTTCGGCTACTTTCTTTACAGATACATCATAAACAGTGGTCAATTCCTTAACGACATTTTCTATTTCCGAAGGCTTGTGGTCTCGCAGTAACCTATTCACGTCTTTTTCGTAATCATTAGATTGCTGGGCAAAAACCGGATCACCGAACTTATCTGCGGCTGTCCCGACCACCTGTTCCGAGGGAACATCGACGTTTCCATTACCATCAAGAGGAAGTTCATTCGCCTGTTCCGGGGTGACAATATTCTTGTCCGCTTCTGCCTTGGTGACAGGATTCACCTTCTTGAGGATTTCGTTTACAATCGAAGGTGCCGCAAAGATGCCACTAATATTCTGGAACAAGAAATTGCTCATGAAGCCATGATTCACGACTTCCTTGGCGTGGATATGCCTCGGGATGGACAACACCTTTTCGGCATCCAGCTCTATCATTTCGCCATTGTCGTCTTCGCCTACCACAGGGAAGAAGTTCAAGAGTTCCAGAACATGCTTCTTGCGTTTTTCGCTATCGCCTGCACCACCTGCGGTATCTTTATACTGGTCATTAGCAATAGTCTCTACAATGGTAAGCGTTCGGGCAGGGTCAAAATCGAAAACGTAGGCATTATCTTTACGGTACGTTTTACCATCCTTGTCCAAGAAAAGGCATGGATTTTGAGCACGGAATGCGGCCTGCATATACAGCGCCGGAGAACGCATGGAGCAAAGCATCAGAACAGCGGTCCATTCGGGAATGGTCACACCCGTCGTAAGCTGCCCCACAGAAAGGGTAATAGTCTTTTCGTTGTTCTTGATAGCCTCGCGAACAGCCATAATCGCCTTCTGGTTTTCCAGTTCCTCGTCGCCATTGCCTACAGCAAGGACAACCGTATATTCCTTGAATACAGGGTGCTGTGTCAAAAGCTTTTTCAAGGCAATGGCAGAATCTACGCGATTCAACAACCAAAACGTATGCTTGAGTTGATTCCTGAGTTCTTCCGTAGAGAATGGATACTTTTTCTGCTCCGTGAGAGCGTCCAGGAACTTCTTTACATCTTCGAGATGTTCAAAATACCCCGAAGCATTCGTCTTGAAGAACTCATTCAAGTCAAAGTAATATTGCGTTTCTTCGTCATCAATGAGAGTTCCGGCATCGGCCTTCGCTCCCATCATATCGGACATCTGGTAGGTGAACAGATTGAGCTTCGGCAAGTCTTCGTAAGGATTTTCTACACCCTTTTCGGCAAATTCCTTTTTACGCTCCTGTTCGTCGGCGTATGTCCAGTTGAATATAGCCTCTTCGGGGAACTTGTCGGAAGCAAGCATCTTGAACGGAGTGCCCGAAAGGTTCAGCGTAAAACGGCGTTTGATGCGTTCCAAGGCAACATCCGTTTTATCGGTTTCTACGCCCTCGTGCGCCTCGTCAAGAATCAGCACATCCCAATCAAGTTCAGAAACTTCGCGGAGTTTTTCGTAATCGCCGCCAAAAGCCTTTGCACCTTTAAGGTCTTGCAAGGAGATAAATTCAATGCAGCCAAGCCTGTTCTTGCTAATGGCACGAGTGAATTCATCCCTTGTCAAAACATGCTTGTATTTTTGCGGATTCTTTTTGAAAACATCCACCTGGCTTACAAAATAGTAGCCACCTTCCGTCCCGACGAAACGGGCGTAATCATTGTACCAGCTATCGGCAATGGCAGGGCGGTTAGTCAAGATAAGCACGTTCCTTGCACCAACGCGCTTGCAAAAGTCGTATGCCGTAAGGGTCTTGCCAAAGCGGGGTTTTGCATTCCACAAGAATTCGGGAGCCTTGTCGTTTTTCAGGATTTTCACCTGCTTGTGGTTATCAAAATAATCGGCGGTCTTTCTGGCAGCATCTTCCTGTTCATCACGGAGTTCGTAGATTTCGACGCCTTCCATTTCGGTAAGGATTCCGTGATTTTCTTTAAAATCATTGAAATGATTCTTAGATGTCTTTGCATCAGTCTTGAACCACTCCGTTTTCGGTTTCCTTTCGATATCCACCTTGTTTGTCAAGTATTTATGGAAATCGTAATCACGGAAAGGCGTCAAATCATCTTCAAAAACCGCCCTACCGCTCCACGCAATAGGGGCTTCGGTGTCGGAGGTGTGGGTTTGCTGATGGACGCGTTCCTTTACGGCATCTTTCAAGTTCTCACCAAAATTGACTTCGGTATCACCGATTTTTATCCACCCGTCATGGGTGCGGTCATTTGGAGTGGTGTATGCGTAGATAGCGCGGTTCACGGGCCGCATCGTCTTGATTTGGGTAACGTTCGACATTAGACCATCTCCTTACTCTTTGTATTCTTTCGCACGTTCAATGACATACTTTTTTTCAGCATCAGTTAAGCCGAAAATTTTGAACAATTGGTTGTCAATATCATCATCAAAATCAATGAATTGATTTTTTTGTGTATAATCTTGAATATCAGGAACAAGTTTCGCTAAAGATGTTAACGCTTCATCTGTAAGAAGAAACGCAAATTTTATGAGGCAGGAAACACAGTATCGTTTGAAAAACTCCGCTTCCTTTTTTGTTTTGAAAGTTTTTAATGCAACACGAGAACGACCGAAGGCGCTATAATTGTCCATTAACGAGATTTGGCTACTTCTTTTTTGACCACCTGCGTTAGCACTAGAAACGACAACTTTCCATTTGTCAATATACTCCCGTCCCGACTCAATAACGTTTCTGTTCGCAATATACCAACGAGCTCGTCCGCTCTTGCCTGCTTTATCGTTTGTCAATAATTTTATTTCTTTCTCTTTATCAAAGATGTCATTTTCGTTATACAATCTCACCTTTCTTGGATTCTTTTCGACAAAATCACTTTCAATGCCAAATAATTTTTGAGATAGAATTGAATCGGCTAAATAAGGCAAATTGTTTTTTTGACAAAATTTCTTAATCTTATTCGTTATTGCAAGATCCCTTGGATTTATAGGTAGTAAGGATTCTCCTGGATATTCAAGCTCTGTTTCAATACTTTCCTTGTTTTCTATATTTATATATTTGAAAGTATTTCCCGTATGGGATTGTTGCTTTAAAACTATTGAAATACCATCCGAAATATCAGCATTATTCGGGAAAACATCCTTTGCATTTGGATACACCACAAGTTTTGACAAATGAGAGTCATTTATATTAGACAATCCAAATTGAGCCATTCCCTTACCAGAGCGATGTATCCATCTTTTAGCAGGATAAATTAGTTCCGAGTTTTCGGCTATTTTATCAACTTCCGTTTGGAAATCTTGGAAAATACTGCTCACTCTTTTTTGCCCATTTTTTGTATCAATTTTTGCAACAGTTTCTTGATACGGCGGGTTTCCGATTACGGCAAAGAATTTTTTCATTTTCCATTCTCCTTTGATTTTAAAGAGTTGTAGGTTCGCTTGCAATGACTTCGCCAGTCATAAATCAAGCATTCCTCGGTGGCATCGGAGTCGCCGGTTTCGTTTTCCACTTCGAATCCGGGAAGCGTCATTTGTCCGCAATTCTTTTCCTTGATTTGCGGAGTCCTGCCCGTAAGGCCATCCATCTGCCAAAAGTTCCACGCAATCACGTTAGCGGCACTCCGCGCTGTCGTTCTGTCCGGTTTTTCACCTAATTTCTTTTCCCAATGTTCCGTCCAAGACAAGAACACGTTAATACGGGCAATCAAGAGATTGTCCCCCTGGTACTCGTACCCGTAGCAACTTTCCAGAGAACGCATGGACCATTTCTTGTATTCGTCACCATCCGCATTCTCTTCGACCACGCGGAGTTTACGGTCCAAGAAACCAATGCGATCCTTGACCTCGATAAAATTTCCATCTGTAGGGTTGTAGCGGCTCGTCACGAAGGGCGCTTCGCCGCAGGTGATTTCAAGCCTTGTCTGGTCAACGTACTCTTGCCAGGTTTTTCCGTCGTTAAATTGGATTTTTTTACGGTTCCTAGTCCAAGCCTTATCGCCTTCGGTATTGAATGCTCCCGTATAGCCCAAATAATCATCGTCCAGGGCGTTGTTCATTTGGTTGCAAATCCACGACGGTGTAAAAACTTCGGCACGCTTCTTGGTGCGGTCCCTTTGTGCATCAAGGGTCTTGGCGATTCGCGGACGCACAAGCATCAGGCTCCCGCCGGTAATGTCCTTAAATTCTATTTCGCTTTTCGGGGAAATGACGTCGTATTCGTCCGTGGCCCACAGGATGTTCTTGCCCGTGGTCTTGTCTTTTAGGAGTATCGGGAGTACGGCTCCTCGATACACGTCAAAGATTTGCCGAACAGGCGTGTCAGCCGCAATGTTTTTCATTCCATTCTCCCGAACTTCAAGCGCAACGTTCTGTTTCGCTCCCGTTCGGGGATGGAGGACGGCAACATCAAAAAAGAGAATACACGATTCCCTAGGCATATACGCCCATGCCAAAACGGGGCGCGCATGCGTCCGGATTTCTGAGTACCCTCTTATTCTTTTGAGTTGAAATTGTCGAGATTCCATATCGAGAACAAGAGCCGACTCATGAGAATTTCTCTTGTTCTAACATTTTTACCGCACAAAAAAAAGGCATGAGGTTGAATGTCCTTACGATATGAGGCTCTCGACAGCCTACCCAAATAAGAACAAACAACCCACGCCCCGTAAAGGCCGATACGCACAAACGGACCGCATGAATGCGGCCTGCATAGCGAACCGTTGCCGGCACTTGCATGCCGACAGACGTGAGCGTCCGTCTTATCCTCTTGGGTTGAAATTGTCGAGATTTCATATCGAGAATAAGGGAAACTCTCTATTTTCAGCGGATAATATAAAATATTCCGCCGGCAAAAGGTGTTGTTGACGACTAAAATGCTCTATCCTAAAAAGCCAAGGGTTCTACCGAAAATCCGTTAAAGTAAAACGGTAAACAGCCCTTTTTCCTAGCTCCCTACTTTCAACCAATCACAAATCACGCTTCGACAAGCTCAGCGACCGGTCCCAGCCCTTCGACTAGTTCGGCTAGTTCGACAAGCTCACTAACCAGCGGTTACCGAGCTTGCCGAGATGCACTAACCGTGGTTCGACAGGCGGTTCCTGAATTTATCGAAAGGCAGGGACCGCTTGCCGAAGAGCATGGCAAGGAGAAAATCGGCGAAGCCATCTTCAAGCACGCAAAAATTGCCGTGCCACAATCCATTTTTCGTGCGGGGAGGCAATCGTTACCATTACACGGCTCCTTTCACGGGTGAAACGACGAATGTTATCATTACACAGCCCGTTTCACGGGTGAAACGACGAATGTTATCATTACACAGCCCGTTTCACGAGTAAAACGACAAATGCAATCATTACACAGCCCATTTCACGGGTGAAACGACAAATGCAATCATTACACAGCCCATTTCACGGGTGAAACGACAAATGTAACGGTGCCAAACCGGGCTTTGGGGGCAGTCCAATGCGCATCAACAAGTTAGCGGGGCCCTTCGGAGTTGTTTGTTGTCAGTTATCAGTTATTAGTTATCAGTAGCCCTTCGACTAGTTCGACAAGCGGTTGGTGAGCTTGTCGAACCACACTAACCGGCGGTTCCTGAGTTTATCGAAGGGCAGGGACCGCTTGCCGAAGCACTATTGACAAATCTAAACTTCCCTCGCACCTTAGGAGAGGCAAAAGGCGAAACTCCTACCGGACATCATAAAAAAGTCCCGCCATTTTTGAATTCATATAGTCTGCATCCCGGTGCATTCCAAAGGACGCCCCCAAACCATTCCAGCGGAATGCGATTCCTACTCCCACTTTAGGACCGGGAAAAAGAACTTCCCCCTGCAATTCCAAAGCCCCCAAGCGCATTTCCTGCAATAAAACGACTCCAAAGCCGTCCCATCTGCGATACCTTAATGAAAGACCACTTCGAAAATACCGACTTTCTTTCCAAAAAAAATCCGATCCAAAAACATTCCATTCGGTTTCGCGCAGAAACAATCCCCATGCTCCCCATTCTACATGAGCAGGCAATTTTACGAACGCACCCACTCTGCCAGAAACCTCCCACCAGGATTCCTGTCCAGGGACAATCTGAACGTCCGCATTACCGCCAAAGCCCAAAGAGAATCTCCCCACCGCAAACGCACCTTCCAAATCGAAATCTTCGCTGCGATATATCGAATCCAAAAAAGAAGAAGCAAATACGGCTTTGAACCGATAAGCCTCCGTTCCCCATTCCGCGGCAAAGCCAAAAACCTCATAGTCCAAATTTTCCATCGGTTCCGTCCACAAAAGTCCCAGCCGAAAACCGTTTTGCATCCTCGCCGGATTTCTCGCAGAATCCCATCTGCCGGGTGCCCAAGGTTCTGGAATGCGAACTTCCGCAAAAACGGCGGAAATGAAAAGAGCCAAAATCCATACTTTGCGCATCATCAAGGCCTCAGAATAATGCCGATGCGTTTTTCAAAACGCCCCGATGAAATACGCAAAAAATTCGCTCCCGGAAAACCTTTTTGCAACAAGGGAACTTCTCGCCATCCATTTCCCGATTCATCAGCCGGCCATTCCTTTTTCCAAAGAAGGTCGCCCTTTCCCGAAATCAACTCGACCGTTACGGGGACTTCACTCTGGACGCTGACCATCAGCGGATTGTCGCGATTCTTTTTGGAAAAAATGCGAGCATTCCAATTCACCTGAAACGGCAGAGAAGTATCTGCGGAAAAACTCCCCGGGGTCTGAAATCCGGGACTATCTTCCTTTCGACCCGATACCACCGAAAAACCAGCCGGGCATTGCGCTTTAATGCGAACGGACTTTCCCCAAAAAACCGAATCGATTTTGGAATCGCCATAGCACAAAAACAGACTGTCCGCAGCATTTTTCAAATAGCCAAAATTCACAAGGAGAATTTTCACTTCTTCATTACCGACATAGTTCCGCATCGCCGCTGTGTCTTTCGTCAGCACAACGCTTTCGTGCTTGCGAATAGAGGAGCCCGCCGGAAACGTCGTTTTCTCTTTGCACAAATTCCATTGAGAAAGCGAAATTTCCCGAACCCCGCCGTTATAAATTTCAAACCATTCAGGAATTCCCTCATCCGGACAGGGATGCACTTCCGTCAATCGAACCGGCAGCGAACCGGCATCCGCAAAAAGGGAATCCAAACCGTCATTTCCGGGAACATCATCCTCTGGCCACTGCACTTGCAAATGAAATGCTTCTGCATGAAGGGGCACTTCAAAAAACTGCGGACGATCCCGCCAAAGCGTGCCATTCCACGATTCATCCGCCAAAGAAAAAAGCGAAGAAAAATGGGCAGAAATAAAAGCGGAATCGCATCCCGAAAGTTTCCATTTGCCACTCCATCCCTTTGCGGAGTAAGTCAAATTTTCTATTTCCAAGCGGCAATCTTGAACGCCTTTTTCAAAAGCGTTGGGAATTCCCGGAGTTGGGCTCGCATATTCCCAGGCGTCAAAAGCTTCGCCATTCCGCACAAAAGATTTTCCCGCCTTGGGTACAGGCAGCTTCGCTGAATCCGCACAAGTCCCCGCCCAAAGCGACCAAACCGATTCTCGAGAATTGGGTAACGCCGCACCAGTCAGCTTATCGCAAAGCAGGCCTTTTGCCCGCGGGCAAAGTGACGTATCCCGAATAAGGAGAATCCGTTTCACCGAATCGGAAAGAACTCCATTCCAGATTTTTTGTTGTTCATTCAAAATGGAAAGCGAATCCTGCGAAAGCGAATAGGGCAAACGGATTTCGACAAATTCCCCACGGGAATCCTCTACCGTCTGCGGATCGGGAAGTATTTCAGCAAAATAAGGACACGCTTCCAAAGCGGCAAAAGCCGCCAAAGCAAGCAAATTCATGAATAAAATTTACGGGGTTACTGAACCGCGTATTCTCCAGGAAGAATATAGCGAAGCGGGTTTTCTGCCTTGGCATTGTACCAAACCTCGTAATGCAAATGAGGTCCGGCGGAAAGGCCTGTGTTACCCATATACCCTAACAATTGATAACGCTTGACAAACTGGCCCTGCTTTACCGAGCTGGACTGCATGTGCGCATATTTCGTCACAAAACCGTTGCCATGGTCCACAACGACATAATTGCCAAAAGATTCACTAAATCGGGAAATCGTCACTACGCCGTCTGCGGTGGCAAAAATCGGCGTCCACTTGCTGTTCGAAATATCAACACCGTTGTGCATGCGCCCAACGCCCGTAATCGGGTGAATCCGGCTGCCAAAAGCGGAAGCATAGCGTCCCGTCGTTGGGGAAATCGAAGGCACGTGCTTCCAATGGGCATACTGCTGCCCCACGAAACCCGCCACTTCGCGACAACTGCGTTCATTTTCAAAAGCCTTTGCGCGGAATTGCTCCGTTCTTTCCTTTAAATAAATCGAATAGTCCAAAATCGGATTTGCTGAACGCTTTAAACGAACATCTACAGGTTCAGGTCCTCCGATAGCCATTTCTCGAGCAGATCGATCCGTCGGATTCAAGCCGAACTTGTAATGCAGAAGATCTTCATTTTCAAAACGGGCTTCCATTTCCGCATTGAGAAAATCCAAGCGGCTCCGTTCCCCATCCAGCTTTTCAAGCAGAGATTCCCGAGAATCGATAAAATGGCCTTTCAGAAAATCATAAGAGAAGAGGATGCCGAATTGCAAGACAAGCAGGGCAATGCCCAAGCAAACGATTCCCTTTCCAATGCGGGACACTCGGCCCAAAAATTCGGGCAAGCGCACAAAACGCGTCTTGGACGAACCTTCTAGATGAAAGGAAACCTTACAAAAATTCATACGGAGTGCAATTTAATAAAAAATTTCACCTTATAAAAGCAACCAGCCCAACAGAAATCCAATCAACGCCCCGCCGACAAACGACCCCACTGCGCCGGCCATCTCCATCGAACGGTCGCGCTTTGCATTTTGCTTGTCCAGCTGCGAATTGACGACGATTTTGAGAGCCTGCTGGCATTTCGCGTAATTGGCAGAAAGAATGGAATCCGAAGGGCATTTTTCTGCGGGAGAGAGCGACACCGCCAAGAGCGAATCGGGAGGAGTGCTCAAAGCAGCACTATCCGCAACATGGGAATCCGACAGAAATGAAGAATTTTTCGCAGAATCGGCGACCACAAAATTGGAATTGGTTTCGGCAAAAAGAGATATCGCCAAGTAAAAAAAGACAAAGAGAAACTTTCGCATACCCGTAAAATAGAAATTCATACGGCAATCGTTTCAAAACGCTCTTGCCAATCATTCAAAATTTTCGCCAGTAGAGCGATTCTAAAAAGCGAGCGGAAACGATTCCCCTTTCTTCCTCCAAAATTTTAGAGGGTCAAAACTTATCCTGCAAAATGCGCCCCAATAAATTCATTGAGCAAACTTTCCCCTTTGCTGCTTTTGTTAAATTTTTCGTATGTCTGTCGATCGTTCAAAAGCCGCTCAGCGCGCCACCTGGATTGGATTTTTCGTCAATATCTTTCTGACCATCGGAAAACTTATCGCCGGATTTTTAGGGAACTCCGCCGCCATGATTGCTGACGGCATCCACTCGCTTTCCGATTTTGTAACCGATCTTATCGTCATCATCTTTATTCGCATTTCCAGCCACGAGAGAGATGAAAACCACCCCTATGGCCATGGAAAATTTGAAACGCTGGCATCTGTTCTCATCAGCGTCGCCCTCGCAGCTGTTGCAGTCGGCATTTTCGTAAACGGCATTCAAAAAATTTACGCGGCATTCCAAGGGGAAATTCCCGAAGTGCCCGCTCCAATCGCACTAATTGCTGCAGTCGTTTCCATCGCCGCCAAAGAAATACTTTATCACTATACGGTTCATGTCGGAAAATCCATCGAATGTTCTGCAGTGATAGCAAACGCATGGCATCACCGTTCCGATGCGCTTTCCAGTATTGGCACTCTGATAGGAGTCGGCGGAGCATTTCTCTTGGGCGGAAAATTTGCCGTTCTCGATCCGATTGCCGCCGTCGTTGTCAGCTTCTTTATTGCCCGAGTCGCCTTCCAAATCGGATTTCCAAGCATCCAGGAACTTTTAGAAGCGTCGCTTCCCCCTTCCGTTGAAAAAGAAATCGCCGACATCATTCGTCATACAGACAAAGTCCGTTTCTTTCACAATCTGCAAACCCGTAAGATCGGAAACTCTTGCGCCATCGACGTCCACATCAAACTCGACCGCGACATTTCTCTAGTCGAAGCTCACGATGTCGCTACAGAAATCGAACAGAACCTGCGAAAAAAATTCGGACAAAATACGCAAATCAACATTCACATGGAACCGGTTTCGGAGAAAGGAAATGCTTAAAATTTTTACCCTAGCCCTGATATTCGCCCTACTCGCCGCCTGCGACGACATTCGCCAGGAAAACTATCCAAGCGGGAAAATTCGCATTCAAACACAATATGTAAACGACAAAAAGAATGGGCAACAAATCGAATTTTATGAATCTGGAGCCAAAAAATCCGAAAAAACTTTTGTTGATGGCAAAGAACAAGGAATGGCGACGGAATACTATGAATCCGGAACAGTCAAAGCAAACGTTCCCTATGAAAAAGGAGCCATTCAAGGAACAGCGACCCGTTATCACGAAAATGGGAAAATCCAATCCGTTACTTTATACGAAAAGGGAATGGTAATTGCGTTCCCCGAAACCTACGATTCCAGCGGAGAACCCGAAATTCAAGGAGTTTACAACGATCCACGAGACGGACAACGTTATGAATGGGTGCGAATCGGCGAAGCCGTATGGCTTGCAGAAAATGCCAAATACGCTCCGGTTCAAGGCTCTCTTTGCATCCAATGCAACGTTTGGGGACGGCTTTATAATTTAGAAAGCGCTAAAAACGCTTGCCCGACAAGTTTCCGCATTCCCCGAATTGCCGACTGGAAAAAACTGGCAGAAACCGTTGGAAAAAATCCGGCAAGAAAACTGAAAGCGTCCTTTGGCTGGAACGACGACGGAGACGGCTCGGACGAATTTAGTTTTGCCGTTCGCGCCAGCGGCGTTCTCTTCAATCCGGTGGATGTTCCCGAAAACAAGCGAAATTTTCAAGAAGCAGGAGACAAAGCATTCTTCTGGACGGAAGAAGGCTCCGTAGCCGTATTTCAAAAGAACTCGTCAGAAATCCGCTTTGAAAAATTCAACCCGAAATTTGGAGCCAGTTTACGCTGCGTGAAATAGTGCCTGAATTTTTTCTTTCAAAAGATTTTCTATCTTGGGCGCCGTGGCTCCAGAACTTCGATCTTCAAAACTGAACAGCATTGGGACAGCAAGCATTCCCCGCTTGATTCTTGCGTTTTCCGTTCCCGCAATCGTCAGCATGATTGTGGAATCCCTATACAATGTCATCGATCGCTACTTTGTTGCCGCCGGAGTCGGATACTTGGGAATCGCAGGAATCACTCTTTGTTTTCCTATCAATTTATTCATCATGGCGCTTTCCATGATTATCGGCGTCGGCGGGAACACCCTTTTTGCCATTCGTCTTGGACAAAAAAAATACACGCAAGCCGCCCTGATTTTAAACAATTCATTCTTTCTTTTAATCATCATGGCTTTAATTTCGCTCATTCTCGGCGAAATTTTTATGGAGCCGCTTTTAAAAGCTTTTGGAGCTAGCGCAGAAACTCTTCCATACGCTGCAACTTATATGCGCATCATCCTGTTCGGAGCCGTTTTTCAAACGGTTACGCCGGGTATGAACCACTTTATCCGCTCCTTGGGACACCCCAAAACCGCCATGTTCCGCAATATGCTGGGAGCAGGTCTCAATACATTTTTCGACTGGCTTTTCATTTTTCAATTTCACTGGGGAATTGAAGGAGCGGCGTGGGCGACCGTACTTTCGCAAGCTATCACGACGATTTTCGTCATGGCCTTCTTCTTTAAAAAATCCACACCGATAAAAATTTCCCCGCGCCTTATGAAACTTCGCTTCCCTTATGTGCGGCGCATTTACATTATGGGACTTCCTCCCAGCATCATGCAAATCAGCAATAGCCTGATGAACGTCATTCTGAATAAAAGCCTTGTCCATTACGGAAATAATTCTTCTTATGGAGGCGACCTTGCCGTTTCCGCATTCGGCATTGCAAACAGTATCGCCATGCTGATGGTCATGCCCGTGATTGGTTTTGTTCAAGGCGGGCAGCCCCTTATCGGGTACAATTTTGGAGCAAAGCTCTTCCATCGAGTAAAGAAAACGCTAAAAGTCATGCTCTCCATCGGAATAGCCTGGATGATTTTATGCTGGATTCTCGTGCAATTCCAAGCGGAATGGCTTGTGGGATTCTTTTCCGCCAATAATGCGCAGCTTAACGAATTGTCCAGCATTGCACTGCGGACTTTCCTCTTTGCCATGCCGATGATCGCTTGCGGAATGATATGCGGCAACTATTTTCAAGGAACCGGACAACCGGGCAAAGCGATGATTTTGAATATGTGCCGACAGCTGATCATCCTCATTCCGTTTTTGCTGATTATACCGCTTTTCCTCGGACTTCGCGGCGTTTTTGTCGCAGCTCCCATTTCCGATACAATCTCCGCGATTCTTGCCGCCATCTTGCTTAAAATCGATTTGAAAAAGTTGAACGATAAAAAATAAAATTTTCGCTTTATCTATGAAATATGCCTATATTGAAATTACCGAGCGATGCAATTTCCAATGTCCATTTTGTCCTAGCACCCAAATCACAGATCCTCGCGTGGAAATGTCCGAAGAGTTGTTTACAAACGTATTACAAAATTTGCAGGGAAATGTGCAGGAAATTTTCTTTCATGTTTTAGGTGAACCCTTGTTGCATCCCAAATTTGCCCGTTTTCTGCAAATCGCACAAGACTTTCGATTTCCTGTGAATCTGACGACCAATGGTTCCCTTATTGTTCAAAACGAGCAAACGCTTTTGCAAAATTCCCCCATTCGTCAAATCAATTTTTCCACGCACGCCTACGCCTATCTTTCCGAAAATTATCGAGAAAAAATTTTACAACAAACCATTTTGTTCGCAGATAAATTAACACACATTCATCCTGAAATTTACGTCAATTTTCGCCTTTGGAATGATCAGGCCGACGCCGCATCCAACGAGTGGAATCACATTGTTTTGCAAAAGCTGCAATCCTATTTTGGGACAAATCTGAACCTTTCCAATTTTTCCGTACGACATAAAAGTACGCCCATCACAGGCCGCATCTATCTTCACCGGGATTCCCGCTTTGAATGGCCAGACGGAAAAGCCGAAGACAGCGAAAAAGGAACCTGCCACGGCATTCTGGATCAATGCGCGATTCTTTCTGACGGTCGAGTTGTCCCCTGCTGCCTGGATTATAAAGGTCATATCGTTCTCGGAAAAATTCCAGAAAATTCTTTTGATGACATTTTCCAGTCCCCAAAGGCCTCGCAGATGAAAAACGGATTTATTCAGCACAAATTAACAGAGCCGTTTTGCCGTCGATGCGCTTTCGCTAAAAGGTTTTCCAAATGACCGGCAACACAAAAGAAGTCAAGAGCAACCAGACGGAAATCCATCGCGATTTAAAAGAACTCGTTTTGCGTTATCTGCAAAACGAATATCGCCGACCGATCGCCGAACATACAATAGACGCTTTTCACAAAGCAGCTCTCTTTATTTCGGCATTTAAAACTCCCGTCGTACTCGATTCCGGCTGCGGCACAGGACTTTCAACCATCGCTTTGGCAAAGCAATTTCCAGAAAATCCCGTACTCGGCATTGACAAATCCGAAATCCGATTGGCAAAAGCACACAACCGCTCCGAAAATGGCATTTCCATTCCAGACAATGTTTTTTACGTTCGCGCGGAACTCCTGGATTTTTGGCGACTCGTCCTGAACGCCAAATGGAACGTCCAATTTCACGCCTTGTTTTATCCCAATCCGTGGCCGAAACAATCCGAACTCCGTTACCGTTTTCACGCCCATCCGATATTCCCAACGCTGATTCAAATTTCCCCGCATACGGAACTGCGCACGAATTGGAAAATTTACGCCGACGAATTTCGCTTTGCTTTAGAAACTACCTGCAAACAAAAGAAATGGCAAGCGCACATCCACGAAGAAAATTTTCTTCCAAATGCACCCATTTCCGCCTTTGAAAAAAAATTCATAGAAAGCGGCCACACCCTTTGGCGTGTGACGTTTGATAGAATTATCGGGCACTAAACGCTTTTCTGTTTTTTATCCGTCGGCAGAAAAAACGTCGCAATCCATGTACAAAGCGCACCGCCTACCAGCATTGCCGAAGCGCTCACGGCAATATCTCCCAATCCGACAATCGGGCTCGTTACCGCCCCCATCAAAAATCCCGCGGCTCCCAAAGACGCCGAAGCGGTCCCCGCATTTTTCCGTTCCGCATTCATCGCTAAAGCGGTTGCCGGTGGCTGCATAAACCCGAACATAAAAGTCATTCCCATAAAGCACACTTGCAAAAACGGAAGCGGAACCTGCATCAAAAGACAGATTGCTACAGCTATCGAAAACAGAAACATTCCGAGACCCGCAATTTTGATAGCGAACCGACCATCTTTCATTTTCCCCGATACGGCGCAGCCCACCGCCGTACAAATAGAAACAAGGGCGAAGCACAAGCTAAATCCCATCGGCGAAAGTCCATACAATTTTTGGAAAATAAAAGGGGACGATGCGATATAGCTAAACAGCACAATCATCGAAGCCGAACAAATCGCAAAATAGCGTACAAATTCACCATTTTTGAAAACCATCGCATAAAGCCCGAAATTGGCAAAAACCGATTTTTGGCTCCGATGTCGCACGGAAAGGGATTCCTGAAATTTTCCCGACATCAGCAGCAATACAAATCCGTAAAGCAAAAGCACCGCAAAAGTTCCCTTCCAACTCATATAATGCAGCAAAAGACCACCGAGCACAGGAGCCGCAATCGGAGCAACCCCGTTTACCGCGCTCACCATCGCCAAAAATTTTGTAAGAACTGCTCCCCGATAAGAATCCGCAGCAACAGAACGCGCGATAACGATTCCCCCAGAAGCAGCAAGTCCTTGCAGCAAACGGCAAAGGTTAAACAAGGCGATATTCGGAGAAATTATACAGGCCAGCGTTCCCACAACAAATAAGGCCAGACAAAATAAAAGCAAGCGTTTCCGTCCATATTTGTCGCTTAAAGGCCCTACAAACAGCTGCCCAACGCTCAATCCCAGCATACTCATCGTCAAACTCAACTGAGACGCCGAAGGAGTCGCTTTAAAATAATCCGCCAAATTCGGGAGAGCCGGAAGATAAAGATCTGTAACAAAAGGCCCAAAGGCCGAAAGCATCCCTAAAAGGAGCATGAGGAAAGTGTACTTAGCCTTTCCACTCATCATTTTTCCTATAAAAGCAACAGGCGTTTTTCACCTCACAAAGGCAACGCATTGCTTTCGACGGACAATTTAATTAACCGTGCGAATACCGTCAAGAATTTTCAGATTAAAATAGACGCCATTTTTTCAACGCAAAATTTTTGATAAAATCATGTGCATAAAAAATCCCCGCCACCAAAACGGCAGCAGGGATTTTAAAGGATTTCCGTTAGGAATGCGTCGCGCTGCGACACTCGCCTAATTATGCCTTGTTCAGACGAGCCTGAATCATGTCGATGATGTCGGACAGTTCCTTCGGAAGGTGCTTACCAAACTTCGGATAGTGATTTTCCTTCACGTCGGCAAGTTCCTTCTTCCAGCCTTCCACATCCACCTTGGTGATTTCCGGCAAGGTTTCCTTGTAGTAGTCGGCGAGACCATCGGTATTGATGGCTCCTTCCTTCGGCATATAACCGATAGGAGTTTCAACGGCATTGTCCACGCCATTGCAACGGTCGAAAATCCAGGCGAGAACGCGAGAGTTGTCACCGTAACCCGGCCACATGAAGCCGCCCGGAAGCTTTTCGTTGTTGGCATCCTTGCGGAACCAGTTCACGTAGAAAATCTTCGGGAGTTTGTCTTCAGAGGACTTCTTGCCCACTTCAATCCAGTGCTTGAAGTAGTCGCCCATGTTGTATCCGCAGAACGGGAGGATTGCGAACGGGTCGCGACGGATCTTACCGACTTCAGCAGCGTTGATGGTGGAAGCAGCGGTGATTTCAGAACCCACGATGGAACCCAGGAACACGCCGTGGTTCCAGCTGAGGGACTGGTGAACCAGAGGAATGGTGGACGGACGACGACCGCCGAAGAGGATGGCAGAAATAGGAACGCCAGCAGGATCTTCCCATTCCTTGGCAATGCAGGGGCACTGATAAGCCGGAGCGGTAAAGCGGGCATTGGGGTGAGCCATTTCTTCGCCCTTGGGAGCCTTGTCCTTCGGGAGAGCGTCACGAGTATTGCCCTTCCAGTCAACCAGCTTGCCCTTAGCCGGGTAGCCGATGCCTTCCCACCACACGTCGCCGTCTTCAGTGAGGGCGCAGTTGGTGTAAATGGTGTTCTTTTCCGCAGAAACAAGAGCGTTCTTGTTGGATTCCGCAGAGGTGCCCGGAGCAACGCCGAAGAAGCCGGCTTCCGGGTTAATGGCATAAAGACGTCCGTCCTTGCCAAACTTCATCCAAGCGATGTCGTCACCGATGGTTTCGACCTTCCAGCCCGGAATCGTCGGGATGAGCATAGCGAGGTTGGTCTTACCGCAAGCAGAGGGGAATGCACCCGTCACATACTTGACTTCGCCCTTCGGATTGGTGAGCTTAAGGATGAGCATGTGTTCAGCCAGCCAGCCTTCATCGCGAGCGAGAACGGTGGCAATACGGAGAGCAAAGCACTTCTTGCCGAGGAGGGCGTTTCCGCCGTAGCCCGAACCATAGGACCAAATGAGGCGTTCTTCCGGGAACTGGGAAATATACTTGTGTTCCACGTCGGCGCAGGGCCAAATACCGCCATCGGTTTCGCCGTTGTTGAGCGGCTTACCCACAGAGTGGAGGCAGGGAACGAATTCCGCATTCTGGTCGGCATTGAAAATGTCCAGCACCTTCTTGCCGGCGCGGGTCATGATGTCCATATTGAGCACCACGTATTCGGAATCGGTCAATTCGATACCGTTCTTGGAAATCGGAGAGCCAAGGGGACCCATGCAGAACGGAATCACATACATGGTACGACCGTGCATGCAACCCTTGTAAAGGTCGGACATGGTCTTCTTGAGTTCAACCGGGTCAATCCAGTGGTTGGTCGGACCGGCATCGTCTTCCTTCACGGAAGAGATGAACGTGCGGGATTCCACACGGGCCACGTCGGACGGGAGAGAACGGAACAGGAAGCAGTTTTCCTTCTTGGCGAGCTTGGTAGCAAGACCGGCATCGACGCACTTCTGCATCAGGCGGTCGTATTCTTCCTTGGAACCATCGACAACAACAACGTCGTCCGGTTCGCACATTTTAATGCATTCTTCAACCCACGCTTTGATCTTGGCGTGCTTGATGTCATTGAGAGTGAGACTCATAGAGTAACTCCTATTTGTTTACGTTAAGTTTCGAAAAAGTTCGAACGGCTAGAAAATAGCAAAAATTTGAAGTGCAAAAGCCTATCTTTTTGGATTCAAAAACGTTTTTGCCCCTCAAAAAAAGATAAAAAGCCCAAAATTTCTTCAAAAGTTCAAATGCGAAGCCCGAGTTCAGCAAAACCGGCCCACAAACTTTCATCAAAACCGGCAGCGACATTCACAACGCCAGTACGCAACTCAAGATGCCTCGCCACCAAGACTCCAAGCCCGAGACGCGACGTCGCGACCCAGGGCAAATCCAACTTCGTGCGGACATCGTTGTATTCCGGATGCGAAAATTCGTAAAAACTCAGCGAATAGCCGAGAGAATAACGCCCGAAGTAAACCGCAGCAGAGACTCCGAACCCGAGCTGAAGCGAAATGTCATCGACCTCATCCAAGGATACGTCTTCCGAAAAGTGGCAATTTGAACCGCCATCGCAATAACACGAATACCGCTTGATTCCGTATCGGCTTTCGATTCCTGCAAAACGCATAAAAACAAAAGTTCCCGCTTCAAAATGTTCATAGTTCACTCCCAGTTCAAAGGAGTGAAACAGCCCTGCATCATAGCCGACCGCCGCATTAAAAAAAAACGTGCGGAACTTTTTTGTCAAATCGAACATCCCATAAAAAAGATCGCGCTCTACGCGGTAAGAGACATCCACATTTTTCGCTTCTTCCAGAATTTGCATCCTTTGCGAAGCCGAGCATTTTCCAACATCTCCACAAACCGTCGGAGCCGCCTTGTTTTCGACTTTCCTGTGCCCCATGCTTCCGGTCTCGCCTTTTGAAAAGCCTCCACGAAGACGAAACATCAACGAATCGCGCTTTAAAAATGACCCGGCCCCGCGAACATCCGGAGCCGACGCCACGGAAAGTTCGTTCGTTGAAAGGAATTGCACGGAACCTTCGGCAAGCGCACAAGCGGAAAAAGCCTGAATCCCGGTCAAAAGAAAAACAATGCAAAAAAATTTCTTCATTCGTTTACCCCAAAAGCGAGAAGAAATTTAGCATAAATTTCGGATTTTCTTTACAAAAGCCAATTTTAAAGCGGAACACTATTCTTTTTCTGTAAAAATTTGCGAACTTTTGAATAAATTTTCATAGATTAAGCACAGAAGATTCAATCCATTCTTTTTTGAAGGTTTTTATGAACTGGTCCTATCGGGAAAACAATAAAAACACCCTTTGCATGATTATGGCCGGGGGTCAAGGCAGCCGTCTGCAACCTCTCACGCGTGACCGCGCAAAGCCTGCGGTGCATTTTGGCGGAACTTATCGCATCATCGACTTCGTCCTCAACAATTTCATCAACTCGGGAATTTTCAAAATCAAAGTCCTGACGCAATTTAAAAGCGATTCCCTAAACAAACATATCTCCGCAGCGTGGAATTTGAATGCTAGCCTAGACCAATACGTGGATCTGGTTCCTGCACAGATGCGCACCGGCAGTGAATGGTACCGGGGAACCGCAGACGCCATTTTTCAGAACATCAACCTGATTACGGACGAACGCCCCGACATCGTCGCCATTTTCGGCGGCGACCATATTTACAAGATGGACGTCAATCAGATGATCGACTTTCACCTTTCCCGCGCGGCGCTCTTGACCATTGCAGCCATTCCCGTTCCCGTCGAAGAGGCCAGCGAATTTGGCATTATCGAAGTGGATCAGGACAACCGCATGATAGGCTTTGAAGAAAAACCGAAGCAGGCCAAGCAAATGCCCGGTCGTCCCGGCTGGTGCCTCGCCAGCATGGGCAATTACGTTTTCACCAGCAAATTCCTTGTACGGGAACTACTCAAACATTCCAGCAACGGCGCAACGGACTTTGGCAAGGACATCATCCCCGCCCTGTATCCGAATTATCCCGTCTATGTTTACGATTTCAACACCAACATCGTACGAGGCGAACGGGCAGAGACCAAAGGATATTGGCGGACGTGGGAACTCTTGACGCATTCTTTGAAGCAAACATGGATATTTGCGCAGAGAATCCGCCTTTCGACCTGTACAACAATTACTGGCCAATCCGCACATTTAATTGGAACCAACCACCAGCCCGTTTCTTCAGCGCGGGCGATTCCGAACATCCGGGAGCGGCTATCGATTCCGTCGTTTCCGCAGGCTGCGTCATCGGTGGCGGACGCGTTATCAAAAGCGTACTTTCCCCAGCAGTTTCCATCCAAAAAGACGCCCTTGTCGAAGAATCCATTCTCTTTCCCGATGTGACAATCGGTCCCGGAGCCAAAGTCCGCAGAGCGATTATCGAAAAAGGATTGCATATTCCTGCCGGTTTTGAAATCGGCTACAACCTGGAACGGGATAGAAAAATGTTCCATGTAACCCCTTCGGGCATTGTCGTGCTGGCCAAAGACACCGTCATCAAGGCGTAAATGTTTTCATTCTCCTTGGAAAAGCCCGCATTTCGGTGCGGGCTTTTTTTGCAAATGGAATTTCCAAAGTCTTCTTCATACAAAAAACCAAGCCATCCGAAGACGGCCTGGTTTTTCAGGAACCAACCAAGGAGAAAACTATTCTACTCGGATAATCTTTACCCAATTTCCCTGCTTCACAAGATATGTTCCCATATTTTGGAAGCGAGAGCGCAAAGCATTATCCAAAGAAGAGCCCTCCATACCCCAAACTTTCCCCAAGAGTCGTCCCTGCATATCGAAAACGAAGAATGTTCCCGAAACCGGTTTCCATTTTAACGGAGCAGCCATTCCGGTTTGACCATCCGCAGTGAATGTTAAATTATCCAAATTGGTATTGTCCGTATCAAAAGTGACACGCAAAATGTGTTCGCCTTTTTTCAAATACATCTTCGTCGAAGCCGTTTGGTAGGTATTCCAATCCTCCGTTGCCGAAAAGTCAATCTTTCCCGTCGCCTCCCCGATGGACAAAGAAATCGATCCGTCCCCAGAACCGTTTGAAACCAGGGCTTCTACCGTATATTCCGCATCGGCTTCCACATCCACTGTGTATTCCAACCATTCCCCTTGAGCCGTATAGCCAATCGCATACCCGCTTCCCGTTCCCACCACATCGGCAAAATAATCTTCGCCGCGGTACTCCGTCATCACGCCTTCTTCAAGAGTTTCGCTGTTATCGCTATATGAAACGCCGTTATTGCCTTCGTCAAAATTTTCCGCTTCTATAGTTCCCGGAATTTTGGCTTTGACTCCGTTAAATGGACGCCGTTCAATTTCCGCAGTCGAATCCTCCGGAATCACAACCGAACCCGTCCCATTATCCGTCATGTTGAAATAGGTGTAGTCCACCGTTCCCGAAGCATTGCCCCCCGCTTCGTTCATGAGCATTACCTCGGTCACCTTGCCAAATTTCAATGTCGCCGAGCCGCCGCCCTTTGAACCCTTCAGCTGTGCCGTCTGCCCGGTAAAAAGCTCGTCCCATTTTTTAAAATGCGCAGAAATGTCGATATGCCCGCATTGCCGCGGTGTTTTCCGGATGCTGAAAATCTGCACGAAAGTGGAAGTGCCCGATTTGGAAGGTTCCTGCTGGCGCAAATAGGCGTGGATCGTGTAAGTAGCTCCATCCACCGTGATTTCCCCAAACTTTTCTCCAACATAATTTTCACTCGGTTTGCTATACCAATCGTCCACAATATAATACTCCACCTGCGGATTGACTGTCCACCCATAAACGCCTATATAGCCATAAGATGCAGAACCGCTTTTCGTGTAACGATAATCTACCGTATATTGCTTTGTCGTATGATCCACACCCGGGCCATTATCTCCATAACGAAAACCGACGCGCGCCAAATAATCGCTGCTTCCGCTCCAATTTGCCTTAAAAGTCCCGTTGTCGTAATAGGTCATGGAA
The DNA here is from genome assembly GCF_002300445.1 of Fibrobacter sp. UWS1. Classification (NCBI taxonomy): domain Bacteria; kingdom Pseudomonadati; phylum Fibrobacterota; class Fibrobacteria; order Fibrobacterales; family Fibrobacteraceae; genus Fibrobacter; species Fibrobacter sp. UWS1. Next base: position 364,302 of record NZ_NSGW01000002.1, on the reverse strand, counting down.
TTGTTGCCGCCCTGATACCACTGTTCAAATCCCCAGGCCGTTCCGCTGATGGAACCCGTTTGATTTCCCGAAACCGTATGGGCACTCCCGACATGCCCCATTTCATCTTTGCAAGCGTCTATCGCAAATGCGCCCGAAAAGCAAAAGCCCCAAGCGAACAAAAAAACGCGCTGCGCTATCTTACCAAATGGGTTGAGCATACATCTCCTTTATCGCCGAACTCAATGCGATTGACTTCAAACTTACCTATTCCTGTCCATATACCAAGCTTTGTTTCCTTTTTTTTATTGTAAAGTTTTACAACAAATCGAGTTCTCCAAGCAAAAATTTCGCAAAATGTTGTTTTTGACAAAAGCTGACAAAAAGCGATGTTATATTATAAAAGGAAAAGGAACAAGGCCTAAAAATGAATTTTTCATGAGCTTTCCCGAGATTCTCGGGGGAGGGGAAGCAGGGCGCACGGGAATATCCCGTGCGCTTTTCCATTTTTCATCAAATAACGCAACAGTGCCCGACTTTATTTTCCAAAATAAAATTTTTTCCATTTAGCGATTCATTTTGCGAAATCTAAAAATCGCTTTGGTAATGCTTCGACAAGCTCAGCAAGCGTGGTTCGACGAGTCCACCAACCTACGGTCCCAGAGCCTGTCGAAGGGCACCAACCCACGCTCCCTGAGTTTATTGATAAACGCCAGACGGCTGCTGAACCATTCGAAGCAGACTAACAACTGACAACTAGCTCTCTACAAAATCGAATAAAGCACAAAGACGTAGTTCGCAAGAAAATAGACATCTCCCCTACGGCGATTTGAAAGGCCTCTGTTTTTTCACAACCAGCCAGCGCCGAATTTTATCGTGGACAAACGATTATTATTAAATTTTTGGAAATTATCGAGGTAACAATGGCAGAAGAAAATCCCGAACCCAACAAGCCCGAACCGGAAGAGTTCAAATTCAGCGGGAAAGCTAAACTTTTGGCGACAACCGGCGTGATTTGCGCCATGGGTGGATACATTTGCGGCGACAAAATCGATGAAAACGACAAGCTGAATCTAACGGAAAGACCCTACGAAATGGCAGAGCAGTTGTTGCAAGAGGCCGCTCAAAAACAAGAAGAATGGTTGGAAATCAAAAAGAACTACCAAACAACCCTCCATCAGAAAAATCTTCAAATCGATTCCCTGGAACGTTACATCTATCGACTTGAACCTTATGTCAAAGCCTATGAAGAGCAAAAACAAGAAGTTCAAAAAATAGACGAGGAGCTGCAGGATTTTGTCCAAAAATACAACCAAATTTTAACCGACTATCAAAATGAAGAAAACGAAGTTCGCATCCGGGACAATCAAATCGACAGCCTAGAAACTCTAAATAAAAATTATGTCAAAGCAATCCAAGACCTGAACGACGAATACAAAAATCGCGCCCCCATCGAAAACGAATTTCAGGCAATCCACAACTGCGTCAACGCTCACGGCGAAACCATGTACTCCTACAAATTCAACGGGCAGGTCAAGTGCTGCATCAAGCACCTCAAAAAACTGCAAAAGCAATATCCCAACAACGATTTGACAAACATCCGAATCTCTTGCAATGACTAAAAAAAGCGACACCAAACCGACGAAATCCATTTCAAAAAAACAGCCAAAACATCCTCTTGTGCAAAAAATCGACGTTCTTCTAAAAAAGCAGGGAATAACTTTCAACAATGCCGTCAAGAAATACCACGGCTACTGCGTAGATCACAATCTCTACGATGCCATCGACGAACCAAAAACTTTAAACCGAAAAATCAACGAGCAAAGGAAATACTCCGACGAAGAAAAATGGGTGGAAAAATTCAAGAAATTTCGCACCCGAATACATACCAAAAAAGAAAATCTCGCCTACCAGTGGCTTAAAAAATTATACGAATATCTTTTAGGTCAAGACATCGTCCATCCCCAGCCCTTGCTGAATCTGGTCGAAAACGACCCCATCTGCGAAGCCATGAAAAAAGCATCCAAGAAAATCTATCAAGAAATCCAAGATTCGGACGGCGAAAATTTTTGATTCACCCTTGTCCCCAAATGTCCCCACCACAGAATCTACCTTATAAACGTTGAGGAATGTTCTTCAACCAACTCATAGGAGATTCTTTATGAAACCCATCGACAATCACGCCAACCAGCTGAACGCCAACAAAGGCACCTCTGGCGAAAATGCGCAGCATAAAGCCGCCCGCGACAACCGCACAAATCAACTCAATCCCAACAACTCACTCTACCAAGGAGGCAAGAAATAACTTGGGCGTTTCCTGCCTACGGCAGGCCGCTCCCTGGCGTTATCACCGCACCAAAAGTGCGGCGTCCGTTCAGCCTCGCCTATGCAATCATAAGCGAGTCCGAACCCATCCGGGCTGCGGTCGCTAACGCATTCGTCCCACGCCCCAAATGGCGCAGCCAGTCCATTCAAAACCGAAATCGGCAATTTCCCTTACGCATGAATCGCTCAGGTTGCGCTTTTTCACATTTTTTTTGCCCAAAGATTGACATTTTTATTTAATGCGGTTAAATTTAACTTACATAGCGAGAAATCGCGACATTAGTTTTTGAGCTTTTGCTTCTTATTCTCAAAACCGAAATCGGCAAAATTTCCACGCAGAGAATAGGATGGCGAACGCTCACGTCCCTTTCGGGGCGTGGGTCGTTGTTGCTTGTTTGTGCGTAAAGGTTTTGCCGAACCTCGGTTTGCAAGCAAGCGAAGAACGAACACCACGCCTTTTCTGTTTTTAAAAGGCCGGTTCAAAGTTCTCCAAAACCTATGTGTTGCACCAAGGAGCTCTATGAAAAAACTGGCTTTTTTAGTCATGCCTCTTCTTATTTGGGGTTGCAGCGACAACATCACCAATCAAAACTTGAGCGAAGAGCAGTTGAATTCTCTTTTGGACAGTTTGAAAATTGCCGCCTACGACTCCATCTATCCAGAAGTTTACAGCGATTTGGATTCTTCCAAGCAGGCTTTTTTGGACAGTCTGAAAACAGCCGCTTACGACTCCATTTACCCGGAACTTTATGACAGCATTTACAACGACATTTATACCCAGAGCACCATCCATTCCCTGTCCGCATCCGTCTATATAATCAAAGAAGATATCTATACCGCTTTCGCCAACCAGTATCCGCTGATGTACAAAAATTCTGAATATCCCATTTCCGTCAATGTCAAAAACGACTGTAGTTCGTCACCTTCTTTTTGTTACAACTTGCCCAATCTTTTGCAAGAATGTTTAACCACCATCCACTTTTTACCGGAAGGATAAGCGAAATGTCATTCGAAGAAGAATTCAAAATCAACATCAAGGCAAACATTCCCGTTTTCCAAATTTGTACCTATGAATGGGAACGTCTTCACCATATATGCATAAGCACAGCCAAGGCGGAGAAAAAAAGCTTTATAGTCTGGACCTCTATTGGAGGGGCAAAAAAGTGGAACTTTGAAGACAAAAAATTCGAAAGTCTCGATGGAAACTGCGATCCAGCCGATATTTTGGATTGGTTTAAAAGTGAAGACCAATCTGAATTGATTCTTCTTCTTGAAGATTTTCATCCATATCTAAATGAAGAATCGGGAAACGCCACCATTCTTCGCCGCATCCGCGAATGTACACGAATTAACTCCGATTTAAAAAAAACACTGGTTATCCAAACACTCTCCTTTTATTCGCCTAAAGATTTAGAAAAAGAAGTTCCCATTCTCGAACTCCCTCTTCCCAACGCAGATGACCTTGGAAAAATTCTCGACGTAGTTGTTGAAGGCCTTGACTATGATAACAGGCCAAGAGTCGATTCGAAGGAAAGAGACGAAATCATCAATGCAAGCATTGGATTAAGTTGTACGGAAGCAGAATGGACTTACCGAAAAATCATAGCAGAAAAAGGACGCCTTCTCAATACCGAAATTAAAAAAATTGTCGAAGCCAAGGAATCCATCATCAAAAAAAGTGGGATTTTGGAATATTTCCATCCAGACTCCGATTTGGAAAATATCGGGGGCTTGAATCATCTTAAAAACTGGCTACAAAATCGAGGCAAGGCATTCTCTTCGGATGCAAAAAAATATGGGCTTCCCACTCCAAAAGGAGTCTTACTTCTTGGTATTCCGGGTTGCGGCAAAAGCTTGACCGCCAAAACCATCGCAAACGAATGGAACCTGCCTCTTTTGAAATTTGACCTCGGCAAAGTTTTCGCCGGAGTCGTTGGAGAAAGCGAATCTAATATTCGAAAAGCATTGTCGTTGGCCGAGGCTATAGCTCCTTCTATCCTATGGATTGATGAGATAGAAAAAGGATTAAGTGGCATCGGAAGCTACGGAGACAGCGGAACCAGTTCCCGCGTTTTTGGAACCCTCCTTACCTGGATGCAAGAAAAAAAGAGCGAGGTCTTTGTCATCGCTACAGCAAACAACATTGAACAAATTCCCGTTGAACTTTTGCGCAAAGGGCGCTTTGACGAAATATTTTTCGTAGACCTACCAAACATGGAGGAACGAAAAGACATTTTCAAGATTCACATCCATAAAAAGCATCGTGATATCAAATCTTTCAATCTTCACGACCTAGCAGAGGCAAGCGTTGGATTTTCTGGCGCAGAAATCGCAGAAGCCGTCAACGAAGCCCTATTTATCGCTTACAACGACAATCGTGAATTAAGCCAAGCAGACATAAAGAAAGCGCTCTCGGAAACCTGGCCCCTATCTAGAACAATGCAAGAAAGCATCACAAAACTTCGCAAATGGGCTCAAGCGCGCACGAAACTAGCATCCGACCCGAATACGGAATCCATTAAAGAAGATGAGAACATACCCAAGCTGTCCCAAGAAAGGCGCAATATTTTCGGAGACTGATTTCTATGGCGATGAATCCTCAAAATAATCACCAATCAAATAACTTGAGTCGGAATCGAGATTTTTTCTATGAGGCCCTAGTTCACTCCGAAAGCAACGATCCCAATAGACTTGAAGGAAGAAAAAACGCCCTGTTTAAAGCAACATACAGTTCTCTTAAGCCCTACCTTGATTTCTTGTCAAACGCCATAAAAAGCGAAGAAAAGAAAACGGACTATGAATGTAATTTTAAAATTCTAAAAAGCCATGATTCCTACAAGCTGGAATGGGAATTCCCCCGCTATTCCATTAGCAAGAATCAGCTGATTCCCAAAATCGCATTTAATATTGAAAACATAGAACTCAAGGAAGAAAAAAACAGGTTCATCTTTGAAGATACCGACAAAATGATAACCTTCTCACAAAACCAGGCCATTTTGTCTAAAGACTACAAAAAGCTTTTATCTATAGCCAACGATTCCGATTGGAACGATCAAATTTCCAGAATTGATAATGGCGATAAAGTAACCTTGAATGGAAAAGAAATTGACTTTTCGCTCACAAAGATAGATTTAGAAAAGGGAACTACTTTCTCTCAAAACGATGTCAACTACACCATAAAAGAAATCCTGAACAATGATGACGACATCATTTTTGAAATCGAACAGCCTAAAAAAGGCTTTGTCAAAACCAAAGACCCTATTCTGCTCAACAGTAATTCGCTAAACATCAAGCCAATCATTCCTAAACCGGAAAAACTGTATTTCAACGAAACAAACAAGGAATGGGAATTCCAGAAAGAAGATGACGAATATACTTCTGAAGAAAAACCTCAATCCATGAAGCTCAAAGATGGCGCAGGATATCTTTATAGACTTAGGCCATATGAAAATAGTAAACGCGGCAAGAATCGAGCAATTCTCCAGCTTTTAGATCCCGACGACATCAACGAAGGCGAAAAAACAGCCAGTGACCATTTTGTTGAAAACGAAATGCTTCAAGAAATCTATCAGGGAGATAAAAAGAACACCTTCAAGGTTCAAAAAATCAAGACTGATGAACGCCAACTTATCGTAGATAAATCAAACGACAATAATGAACTCGATCCCTCTCTGCCCATCAAAATGGTTATTGACACAAATAACCTAAAAAGACAAACATACGCCATACGCACACTTCTGAATTCTCCCGTAAAAGAACATCGTAAGCTCATTCAACTTTTCGAAAGAAAGGAATCTGTCCGGTGGCCCCAAAATAGCAATGCATCCATTCAAAATTGGAACATCTTGAATGACGACAAGTACAATGGAGTGGATTCCCAGCGAGAGTTTGTCCGCAAAAGCATGGGTTCCAATGACTTTATGCTTTTGGAAGGCCCGCCAGGAAGCGGTAAAACAACAGCCATTCTAGAATTAATTCTGCAACTTATTGCCAAAGATAAGAGAATCCTACTTTCCGCATCTACCCATGTAGCCATTGACAACATCCTTGATAAAATAAAAAAACATCCGGAAGTTGTACCTTTACGGCTAGGCCGCGAAGGTTCCATTGGAGAATCCGTAAAAGAATATCTAATTGACAATAAAGTTAAAACATTGACTCAAAACGGATGGAATGAGGAGGCTGCGGAACGATTCCTACTTGATTCTTCTAATCTTGTCTGTGGAACCACCATGGGAATACAAAACCATCCCGATTTCCGTTGGAAAAAAAACGGCAAAATCGTTGTTCCCATTTATGATGTCATGATTATTGACGAAGCAAGTAAAACCACCTTTCAGGAGTTCATCGTTCCTGCACTCTATGCCAAGAAATGGATTATTGTAGGAGACATTCAGCAATTGGCGCCCTATTCAGAAACAGAATACCTGAAAGCCCACTTAACGCAATGTACCGGGACTAAAACCCAGCAAATGAGTGTACTGGCATATCTATTAAACGATTTATTTAATCCAAGAATGCGAAAACGCGATTTCAAATATCCCGATGATAAGCCATACCCGCTAGCTATCGAACTTCCCGACGGATGTACCGAAGAAGATTTTAAAAAATATTCAAAAAGAAACTGTTTTGAGTCTATTCCCTCCAATATCGCCTATGCCAAGGGAGATCGATTCTTCGACATCACTTCCATGAAAGAAATTTCATGCCTGCAATTGTATACTAAACCATTATTATTACTCGAAGCACACTCTCTAAAACGCGCCATTAATTTTATACCTGAAACATACAACATTATCTCCATGATTGGAACCGAAATTAAGGAATCTTTCAAACGACGCCAATCCCTTTATGATAAAAAGAGCAAATATGAAAATCGTTTAGTTACTCAGGAAGACCTAAAAAAATTCCTCAACAAAGAATGGGCTAGTGAAGTTTCCTGGAGACTCATTCGCAAATTTGAAAGACGAAATCTTAAAGAGTCCTACTACGAAAAGCAACTAACAAACCTAATACCCGAAAACGACGAAAAAATAAAAGATACCATCGAAGATATTGAGCACATCTTTTTTCCATCGATCTTAGAATTATTACAAAAGGGAAACAAAGAGAAGCAAAAATTCGAAACCACATTGACTAAAGGCTTCAATCAAATTGATTCTACAGCTTTTGTCAATCGGTTTGAACGACTTGACTATCAACACCGAATGCACCCAGAAATTTCAAAATTTTCCAGAGAACATTTTTATGGAGAAGAACGGGGCATCCCCGCACTACAAGACGGTAAAGAAATTAAACGCGAATGGGAATATGACCGATACCCATCACACGCCATTTGGATAAATGTAAAAAGGGACGACAAATATGACAAAAATAACAAACAGAACAAAAACATTTCTGAAAAAATGGCTATTCAGCATGAACTTGAAAAATTCATTCTCTGGGCCAAAAATCATCCCCGTCAAAATGAAAAATGGACAGCAGCCGTATTAACTTACTACCGCCCACAAGAAACTGTGCTTCGGGATATGCTTCAAAAATATACCGGACAGGCAAACCACTTTTCTCTTTTCCAAAAAGATGAAGTTGAAATTCAACTCCACACCGTTGATAAGTTTCAAGGCCGTGAAGCCGATATCGTTTTCATCAGTATGTGCCGCAATAAAGGCGTTGGATTTATGGACAACACCAACCGAATGAATGTGGCTCTTACTCGCGCCAAATACCAGCGAGTGATTGTCGGAGATTACGATCATTTTTCCAAACAACACTTTTCAGAAGAACTTAAAATGTTAGCCAGGGAAAGCCAGATATTTAACAGAGGCAGATAATTTATGCAGATAGAATTAACTCAAGACGTTGACAAATGCTCATTCGCATTTATTGGAGAGGTTTCTTATCGAGATGAGGAAAAATTTAAAATCTATCAAGACATTTTTAAAAATGCCAAGACGGAGTTCGACTTAAGAAGACATCTAGAACGGCAAAATTTAGAAGCAGCCCCCATCAACGAATTCTGTAAAACATTAAAAAAATTACACGTTATAGATGAACATGGCAATATTCCAGAGCAACCCCTTATTGGAGAATATGGGAACTACAAGATTGATTTTCTATATTCAGAAAAAGACACTCCTTACAGAGGACTCCCTATAAAACTGGAGCGAAATCTTCAGGAAGCAAATTCTAATGACGAGCATCAAGAACCCGAAGATTTGCGCAATCTATTCAGAGCTTCTCAAAAACTTGTCGCAAGTAAAGCCGTAGGAATCATCCATAAAATAGACTCCCCCAAAACAAAATTTATTTGGGACAAAGAACGAATCAATATCGATATTGACTCCGAAAAAGCGGAATGGATATTACGAACTAAGGACAACCAATTCCGTATTCCAAAAGAAAAACAAATATCTTTCAAGAATCTTTTCAAAGATGAACTTATCAAAGAAAACAATTCCTATTTCCTACGATGTCCTCTAGAAAAAGCTAAAGGACAAGGACTCGAAGCTCTTAAATCGTTCAACTGTTCCTTTAGCGAATTAATTAAAAACGAATGGGGTGAATTCAAAGCCGATTATAAAAATGTTAAAATTATTCCTCGCAAGGACGAAGTTCAATCTTGGTACAAGGAAATTTTTGATCGCACATTAAAAATCAATGGATACAAATCACAAGCCGACTTAAGATTCGATTGGGAAGAAATCCTGCGAGACAGTCCTACTTTACAACGGGATGAATACAAAAATCAAATCGAGCCATTTGACTACGAAAAGCTAATTGAGCGATATCCTACAAACAAAGAAGAATACTGGCTTTTACAAGCCGCAACCGATTTGTACCCTTATAAACAAACGTCTAAAGACCAAACATCAAAGGATTTAACAAATCATATTTGCATTCCCGCCAAAGAAAATGCGCAAATAAATGATATTCTAAATGAATGGCGATCTCTAAATTCAGCCAGAAGAATCCTCATTATAGATCAATATGCCAATACATACCATTCCATCCAAACGCTAGACGAGCTGTTCAATAAAAAATCTATCCCTGCAGAAAAAATCACTATTGTCGCATCCGCTAATCATGATGAAGAAGATGTTAATAGGAATCGGCAGGAATTTATTTCATCATTCCAATCAAAGCACAATGTTGAATTCATTCTAAAGGAAAAACCCCAATTGCCCCATGACCGCTATTGGATTCTTGATGAGGAAGCATTTACTGTCGGAATAAGCCCCAACACCATCTGGGTTCGTAAAGACAATATTCATATCAAGGATCAAATAAACATCTTCAGCATAAATGACGAAAAGCTCCCCAAAATCGTTACAAAAATCATTAATGAATTGAGGTCTAAAAATGTCTCAAATTGAAAAAATTGCAAGAACAAAAACTGTTGATAATTCCCAAAAGGAAATTCACTTTATCAAACAAATACAAGACAAAAAAGTTATAGACCAAACGAATGAACTGATCGAGGAAATCGAGGGGCAACGAAAACCATTTGCATAGCGTCCACATCAAATCTGGACCAAAAAATAAAAGAGAGCATTTTGAATGCCATAAAAAATCGAATCCGTGTCTATGTCTTATTTGACGATTTCAAAAAAGGTGCATCAACGATTCCCTGGTTTGATGAACATTTTCCAGCCCTTTGCAGAAGTAATAAAAGCCTAAAAAACAACTTCATCATCATTGACAATAAAACAGCCTTCTTGTTTATTAATCCATTGAATAAATTGCAGGACAACCCTTGCATCTTGTTAAAGGATGAAAAATGCAATGATCTTTTTTACTGGTTTTGCTATTATTTCTGGAATACCGAAAATAACGAAAAAGAACGTCTTTTCAAAAAGGTTGACAGTTGCAAACCAGCACCATACTCCGTCTCAGCTGATCGTAGGGAGCATATTAATTTAGAGTCCACCCTTAATGAACCATTTGTTGCTAAAGTTTTCTTCTATCCTTGCAACACCAATTTCAAGAAAGAAATGGAAAATAATTCAAATGGAGAAAATTTTATTTCCAGAGATTTAACCATTGCCATTTCCAAAAACGAAACGCTTTGGAAAGTTGGGGAATTTTTTCTTGACACCAACAACTTTAAAGGCCCTCAAGACATTTGGAAAGATGATAGAAACTCATTGCGCAATCTGCCCGAACAATTCATTGATTACGACAGCAATGATTGGAACATCATAGAAAAACAAGAAACTAAAGAAAAAATCATTTCCCAACCCATCACCGCCCTGTCCATAGAAGATATGGACAACACAGAGCCCCTAGAAAGTTCTCCAGATCCCTATGCAGAAAAAACAATATTCAAATACGAAGTATTACCTCCATCCAAGCCCAAAGATGCAAAGCTAGCAGACATCTATAAACAATTTGAAGATGCTTCAAAAAATATCGCAGAAAAATTTAAGAGACTGAAAAGGGCCTTAGACGACTTAAGCGGTAAAGACGAAGTCAAGAAAGATGCAGGGCTTTCTCATTTTATAAAAGAAATTCAAAATAAAATCGCCCAAGATGAACCGCAGGATATCAGAACAATGCGCTACAGCGATCTCCAAGATTTTATCCAAAAATGGAATCTTGATGAAAATGGATTTTATGTAAAAGACTTGATTGAATTGAGAAAAAAAGCCAAAGAGGAAAAATATAATATTGAAAAGCAAAATCGAATTGAATCTTTCCGTAGGGAAATCAGAAATTTAGAAACGGAGATTGACGAGATTCAGTCCAAAATAGACAAGCTCGCAAAAGAAAAAACAGCGATTGAAACAAGAATAAAAGATAACAACGCAAAAATAGCGCCCCCTAATGAACAAGGAGAAAAAACTTTAGAAAACAAAGAAATGGATATAGAAACGATAAAAAAAGAAATTTCAAATGACTCAAAATTATTGAAATCTATAGACAGTGATATTTCCAGTAAGCAAAATTCCATCCAAAAGAAAAACAACATTTTAAGCGGTAGAAAGAAAGATTTGGAAAATGAAGAGAACAAAAAATTCAACGTGCCGACGATTGACGACCAGATGAAAGACATCAAAAGAGATTTTTCACCCGTCATTAAGGAGCCAGACTTTATTCTTCCTGAAGTTGGCGAACTTTTTGAAACCAAGCACACTTTCTTCCTTGAAATTACAGACACAGAAGATCTAGCTCAAGCAAATGAACTAAAAAAACGTTATACGAGCAAAGAGTACAAAGTTGTGGCAAAGGTTTAATATGAGCATAACAAGAACAATTCAAGGAAAAATATTCATCACAGATTTTCAAGTTGCCAACGAGGCAATAAAAAATTTTCCCTCCATAAAAATCACAAACAACCTATTCTCTTTAGTAACCATAGACGAATACTCTTCTAATATCGAAGAGCTGTACAAGGTTGAAGCGACATATCGGGAAATGCTTTTAGAAAAGCAACATAAGCAAGAGGAAGAAAGAAAAAGACTAGAAGAAGAACGCAAAAAACTTGAAGAGGAAAAACGCATCATTGAAAATCAAAAGGAATTTCTAAATCAACTTATAGAGCTGGAAGAAAGACTTCGTCAAAATAAACAAAATAGCATCTATAACGAATCGGAAATCTATCAACGCGAACAAGAAGAAAAAAAGGTCTTGCAGGATAAGGAAAAGTATCGCAACGAACGCGAAGCCCAAATTATCGCCAACGCCCAAAAGAAGGGGTTCATCGTGAAGAAGCGTATCACAGAAAACAACAAGGTCAAACTGATTCTCCAGCGAAGAGATTTTTAATGCTAAACATAAATCACATTGAAACCGGCAACTATGTAAACGGAACAGGCAAACGTCTTGTCATCTGGTTTCAGGGCTGCCATTTTCACTGCAAAAATTGCGGAAATCCTGACACATGGTCTTTTACAGAAAAGAATCTGTATTCAGTCCAAGATTTGTTCAATATGATTATAAACGAACCGTTGCTTGAGGGGATCACATTCAGCGGAGGAGAGCCGTTCCTTCAAGCAAAAGAACTCGCAGAATTAGCTAAAGAAATAAAAACACATACGAATCTCACAATACAGTCTTTCACTGGTTTTGAACTTGACGAAATCATCGAAAGTTCTCAAAAGGAATTGTTACAATACATAGACACTTTAATTTACGGTCGTTTTGACTCAACTAAGCCACAAAACAATCAAAAGATTTGGTACAATCCCAATGGAAATGACAACTGGCAATTTAATAATTCAGATATCGAAATTGACCTTGACATCAATGGCAATGCCAGTTTAAGTGGTTTTCCTAACAGTGATTTTATAAAAATGATAAAGGACATACAAAATGAAAGAATTTAACATTGAAGTTGAAATTGATGAAGACGGCAATATTTTTGCCGATACTAAAGGATTTCATGGAAAAGTCTGTGAGTCAACTCTGAATGAGCTACTAAAAGGAATTGAGGGAAAATCTTCAGATAAGAAAAAATCGGAATACTTTATAAAAAACAAGAGCCAATTATCCAACAAGACCTTGTGTCCCGCCAAAGGCGGGAACATTTTTCCATAAACAATGACATTTCAGAATTTTAAATATTTTTTAAGACATCTCTTCGTCTTATTTAATCGAGGATATGAATAATGACCGACAACAAATTAAAAAATCGAATCGATAACATTCTGCACAAAATTCACTCGATGAAAAAGTCCTTGAAAGATCAGTTCGTAAAAATCAAGCATTTGGAAAAAGAACTACATTCTCTATCTACAACAAACAAAGACCTTGAAACTAAAATTTCAGTTCTCAAACACCAATTAAATTCCAAGCAAGAAACACATAAAAACAGCACAAAGACAATTTCTATCCCAATTCTTTTAGAAGAATACTTTGAAAATGAAACTTTATTGAACTTGCTTATGGCGGCAAAAGAATACATCAAAAATCATGAGGGCGAAAAATCAGCCTGCAAAAAATCCCGTCCGATAGATGTTCTAAAAACCCTAACCCAAAAATACACGTCAGAAATTCAAAAATACGAAAAGCACCGCGATTCCATTTTGACAGCCGCCAACAAAGACGATTGGAAAAACACAAAGGACGCTTTGCAGTTTTTTCAGCTAGAACGGAAACAGGCCCAAAACAATCATTACCAAATACAGTTTAGTCGAAACGAAAATTACAGAACTACAGAAGCGTCAACGCGCAGCGATAAAAAAGGGGCAAAAAACGAAGCCAGCGACTTGAAACACGTTTTCTTTATCTAACTAAAGGCTCCGACAAGGGAGCCTTCGCTTATTTCATTTCTCCGGCAAATTCAAAGCCCGCTTTTTCAATCGCCGATTTTAAAACCGCCTCGTCGATTTTTCCTTTTACTGCCACGCTTTTTTTCGAAAGATCGACTGCAACACTTTCTACTCCATTCAAATTTTTCAAAGCGTTTTCCACACTCATTTTACAATGATTGCAACGCATTCCCTCCACTCGATAAAATTTGACCATTTGCATTTCGCAGTCGCAACCTTTCTGCGAGCGATGGCAACAATCGCCGTGTTTCATAAATTTTCCTCGCCATTTTGAAAAAATCATCAACGCCAACAGCAAAACGGCTCCGATATAATTGACGAGTCCCAAATGATGCCCCGAAAATTCTGCAGATCCCTGCGGAATCATATTTCCCAAAAACAAATCCATAAAGAACGTATCGACAATAAAGCCAAACGCCATAGCGCCAAAAGCAATCGAAACCAAATAGGCAACCAATGCCCGTCTCCCAAAATTTTTTCCCACGACAAGCATACTCGCAATACTTGTGGCCGGCCCAGCCATTAAAAGCACAAGAGCCGCTCCCGGCGTGATTCCCTTAGCCACAAGCGCCAAAGCCAAAGGAATAGAACCCGTTGCGCAAGTGTACATCGGCATGGCCAGCAGAAGCACGGCAAGCATGCAAAGCAAAGAATGCTCTCGCAAGACAAGGAAAAAATCATTCGGGACAAAGGCGGCAATCAGCGCACCCAGAACAAGGCCGATACACAGCCACTTGCTCACATTTCCGACCATTTCCACAAAACCGTATTTCGCGGTTTCTGCCATTTTTTGCGCAAAAGTTTTTGTTTTTTCCGTTTTACATTCCTGCGCTTGGGCCAGAGCAATAGGGATTTCTTTTTCTTTTCGAGTGGCAAAATTCGTCAATACGCCGCCGAAAATCGCTGTAGCAAATGCCGCTATCGGGCGCAACAAGGCAAAAGGCCCGCCCAGCAAAGAATATGTCGCCAAAATGGAATCCAGTCCCGTAGCCGGCGTTGAAATCAAAAAGCTGACACTCGCCCCCTTGCTTGCGCCCTCGCGCCGAAGCGCTATCGCCGTAGGAATGACACCGCAGCTGCAAATCGGAAGAGGCACGCCAAATAAAGCCGCCCACACGACCGATTTTAAATTCGGCTTCGCTATTTTAGGAATGTAGAGCCGATTAGGAATCCAAACGTGAATGATTCCCGCTAGCAAAAAGCCCAACAACAAAAAGGGAGCCATCTCTGCAAACAACACGCCTAGTTGCGGCAAAAACTTTTCAAAAATCGCTTCCTGCACAAACATTTTACTCTCCTTTCTTGTGCAAAATATGAGCCAATCCCGTATTGAAAATCAATCCGATATGTTCATCGTCAAGGGAATAGAATATTTTTCGCCCTTCCCGACGAGGTTTCACCAAATTTGCCGTACGCAAAATTCGAAGCTGATGGCTTACCACGGACTGTTCCAAATTCAATTGTTCCGCAATTTCACAGACCGATTCTTCTTTGCCCAAAAGAATCTGGATGATGCGGATTCGAGTCGTATCGCCAAAAAATTTGAAAAATTCCGAGAGTTCAAAAAGGACATCCATCGAAATTTCCGAGCTTTTCTCTATGTATGAACACTTATTCATATTTTCATATTTAAAAAATCTCCATTTTTTGTCAAGGGCATTTCCCCATTTTAAAATTTCTATTCCGAAAAAAAACACGAAACCCCTGCACAATGTGCAGGGGTTTACAAGGGTGGGTAATCGGACTCGAACCGACGACAACCAGAATCACAATCTGGGACTCTAACCAATCTGAGCTACACCCACCATTAGTGAGCGCCTCAAATATAGCAAAGCTTCCGAAAATTCAAAGGGTTTTCCCCGAATTATTCTTCACTTTGATTCTTGCGACGCATCAAACGGATAAAATTAGCCCGTTTAAAATCATTGCGGTGTTCGTTGCAGAACCTCGGATAGATAAATTGCTTCGGAAACACCTTGATTTCAAATAAATTGCCACAGCCTTCCAGACAGCAGCGGAACTTGAGATCCAAAATATCGGTATAATTATGACGAAAAACAATGTTCTTCGCATCGATATTTTCCACGTCTTTTTTCTGCTTTTGACGATTTTTGATATCCCGATGCTTTTCGCAATACTTGGCAATGGGATGTCCCCAAAATTCCGCTCCGCAACCAGGCTCTTGACAAATCTTGAGCTTAACGCGTTTCTTTTTCTTGTACTTCGGTAACTGCATAGCGCTGTAAATTTACTAAAAATCTGTTTGTTTTTCAATTTTTTTCCTTTTTCCGGCATGTGGAACGTCTTATTTCGTAGAATTTCATCTTGGAGAGGCTTTATGCAAAAAACAGGAAAATATTTTTGGACGTTCATCGCCATCTTAGCCGTCTTCACCGGCTGTAGCCAAGCGGATATTTCGGCAGAAACCGCCGATTGCGGAATGGGTTCGATTGATTTTTTAGATGTGGGGCAAGGACTTGCCATACTTTTTTCGGCGGAAAATGAAAACTGGAATGCGCTTTATGACACCGGAAACGACTCAAACGGTTTCGGGGACACCCTCAAAAACCGACACATCGAACACTTGAACTGGGTGCTCGTCAGCCACTGGCACAGAGACCATGCCGGCGGGCTTTTGGAATGGACTGCCGACTGGAAAATCGATACGCTGTTCTACGGAAGCGATACGGGCGGAAGCTGGCTTCGAGATAGCGTTTTTAAACTGGCGAAAAAATTCGGGACCCCAGTCGTTCCTGTAATCCGAGGAAGCAAATTGCCTTGCGCCGGATGGGATTGCAAAATTTTATGGCCTCCAGATTTTTTGCGTTTAGAAGGCAACAACGCCAGTGTCGTGCTGCAAATGGCAGATGGAAAAAGGCGCACCCTGTTCACCGGCGATTTAGAAAGCGAATTTGAACAATATCTGCTGGATATTTCCAGGGATCTGCACGCAGACCTGTTGCAAGTCGGCCATCACGGTTCCAAAACCAGTTCTTCCATTGCTTTTTTGGAACAGGTATCCCCTGCGATTGCAGCCATTTCCGCGGGAAAACAAAATCCTTATGGACACCCCGCAGCAAGCACCCTTCAAAAATTATCCTTATTCATCCCGGATTCTTCCCACATTTTGCGTACAGACCTTCTGGGCTCCTTCTCCATTAAATGGAAAATCAATAAGGCCCTGTGGATTGAAAAATACTAGTTTAGCCCTATGCCGCATCATTTTTATATTCCCGTAATGGGGACCGGATTTACCGCCGACACTCCCATTCGAGTTTCCCATTTAGGAATCGATTCCGCCATATCGTTGGTCGATGATAAACTTTTAGAACGCATCGGTTTATATTACGCCCAAAAATTCGCCATTCCCTACGAAAAGGTCGCCAGCTCGGAAAAGCACTCCCGAGCCGAGCGGATTCGTCGCTACTTGAATTTAATTCACATCCTTGCTCAAAAAAAATTTGAAAGAACAGTTGCCGAACCTTTCACCGGCAATTCCAACAAGGACCGCTACTTTTTGCTGCTGCCGACTCAAGACCCTTTGCGCATTCAATATCTGCAAATGCGCGAAATGCCCGCAGGCGACGAGCGCATAAAAACGGAAAAAGAACTGACTCAAAAGATGCAGCCCGGATCCATTGATGTCAATATCATGGTCAAATTGGACAGACCCGATTTCGAAGATGCTCGGGAAGCGCTTCGGGGCTATGCGGAATCCACCCTGAACGGAAATACCCGTTTGATTTTAAGTGCGGGAATCAATCAAGCGTTGTTTTCGGAAATGGAAAAATTTCCCTGTTTCTACCGAAACGCCAGTGGGCAATTCGACAAAAAAATTTCGCTTAAGGTTTCGGATTTTCGTTCAGCGCTCATCCAAGGGAAAACCCTCGCTCGAAAAGGCCTTGAAGTCAGCGAATACCGCGTAGAATCCGGGTTGAATTGCGGAGGGCATCTGTTTCCTTCCCAAGGCGAATTGCTGCCCGTCATCTTGCAAGAAATGCAAGGAAAAAAAGAATTGCTTTGTTCATCATTAAAGCCCGCTTTGCAAAAATACTATGCAGCGCACCATCTGGATTCTAGCCGTCTTGACAAGCCATGCACTCCGCTGTTTTCTGTCCAAGGAGGCATTGGCAACGCCCAAGAAGCGGAATTTCTCATGCGCCGTTTTGGCTTTGACCGTTGCGGCTGGGGCACTCCGTTTTTACTGGTTCCCGAAGCGACCCTTGTCGATGCCAGCACTCGAAAAAAACTCGCCGAAGCGAATGAAAACGACATCTGGATGAGCAACGCGTCCCCATTGGACGTTCCCTTTAGCAATCTCAAATCCAGCGGTTCCGAACAAAACCGCATTCGAAAAATCGACATGGGCATTTTCGGTTCCAATTGTCCCAAAGGATTTCTGCAAAACAACTCCGAATTTTCTGAACGGTTGATTTGCACCGCCAGCAAGGAATATCAAAAGAAAAAAATCGCCGAAATTTTGTCGAAGGACATTCCGGATTTGCAAAAGCGCGAACAGATCCGCAGAGTCCAAGAAAAAAGCTGCATTTGCCACGAACTCGGCAACTCCGCCCTGATTTCTTTGGGAATCGAACGAGAGGAAATCGCTCCGCAGGCCATTTGCCCCGGGCCCAACATCGCCTACTTTAACCGACTTTATACTTTATCCGAAATGGTCGATTTTATTTACGGACGAAAATACGATTTGATTTCTTCCCAAAGGCCGAATTTATTTGACCAGGAAATTTCCCTATACCAAAAATGGATTCAATCGGAAAAATCCAAAAGCAACTCCGAAGCCCGCGAAAGCTGGCTGAAAACCGCCGAAGAGAATTTGCACCGGGGAATGGAATTCGTGCAAAAGCTCGTTCCCGAGATGCAAGCCACAAAATAAATTCCCAAAGCCAGAATTGTTTTACAAAAAGCAGCTAGATGCCGCATTCCTATAAATTCAAAAAGCCTCCGCCGAAGCGGAGACCTTTCTCTCTTTGTGGGAAAAATCAACGAATCGAAATTCGTCTTGTCCAATTCGACGAAAGCGAACGTACCCGAACGATATAGGAACCCTGCCGCAAGGATGCCAACGAAACCAAGCCGTTCACCTGCGGGATTCTCTTCAAAAGACGTCCCTGCATATCGAAGATTTCCACGTTTACGGGATTCGCACTCGCTATTTCCAAAGAGCGCCCGACAAGCGCAACAGAAAGAGAGGACATGGAAGGAAGCATGACTATCTCCGTTGAACCGTCCGAGCTGCTGGAGCTGTTTTCCGCCGAGGAACTCGAAATTTCCGTTCCTTCTTCCACAATGCTCATGTTGAAATACACCGTGTCTCCATTAATCACCAAAGTTTCAGTGACTTTGCCGACGGAAGCCCAAGTTTCAACTTTTCCGGAAATTGTCACCGTTGTTCCGGAATTCTCCACATTCAAGCTTCCATAACTGCTCAAATTCCAAGAAAGACGGGAGAAAGAGTTCACATTCGAAATGGTGACCGTTTCCATCAAACTTCCCTTGGCAACGGTTTGCGACAGATTCCCCGCAACAACAAAGGAGGAAGGAATGCTGGAACTGGAAGAGGATTGCGCACTTGAAGAAGAAACTGCCGAAGAACTCGACTGGATTGCGCTAGAAGAAGAAATCGCTGAAGAACTGGATGGTTTGACGCTCGACGAGGAAATCGCTGAAGAGCTAGAAGGCTTGACACTCGATGAAGATGCCGCTGAAGAACTAGAAGGCTTGACACTCGATGAAGATGCCGCTGAAGAACTAGAAGGCTTGACACTCGATGAAGATGCCGCTGAAGAACTAGAAGGCTTGACACTCGATGAAGATGCCGCTGAAGAACTAGAAGGCTTGACACTCGATGAAGATGCCGCTGAAGAACTAGATTTCCCCGAACTGCTGGAAGCCGGAACGACCGGCTTAATGGCCATTCCATTGCAGCGCACATCATCGATGTACAAGTAATTGTAGGTCGGCTGCGTTCCTTTCAAATCGCCCTTCACTTCCCAAGTGAACTTATTGATGCGCTTTTGCGAAAGAGTTACCTCATCGGCCCACGCAGGCTGATTTAATTGCGACCAACTAATATTGGCTGTAGTCCAAGAATTTGAAGCCAATTTTGAAATTTGATGGTATCCGTAATCAGCGACATTCAAATCTTCCGTTTTAAAATTGTGTGCTGCACCTTTATACTTGTAGCTAATGGTCGTGCACTTGGACAAATCATAAGCCGATTCATCCGGATTCAGCTTGACTCCCAACGCGACATAAGGTTCGTATTTATTCCCGCCTTGCGAAAGAACGATTTTTTTTAGCCCCGCCATATTTTGAGTGCCGTTGTCAGCAGAAAAAACAACATCATAGCCAGCAACGCCATCTTTGTCCACATTCGGGGTGTTCGAAATCGAAGACTGCCCTGCATCGCCCTTATCTGTATAAGCATACCAGACACCTCCGGTAAACGCCAAAGAGTCCCCATCTTCAAAATCGTCAATATAATCCGTATAGCCCGCCGGGATCGACGAAGAACTGGAAGCCGTTGAACTAGAGCTCACCGAAACGCCCGAACACGCTTTGTAGGAAGTCGGCAATTTGCTGAAAACATTCGTATTCACCCAATTACCACTTTCCGAATAATTCCACGCCGAACCATTAAAATACGAAGCACTTTCATCTTTATTGGAAACGGACCAGTTTGCGCCAGAGAGTTTATTATTGTTCATCCAGTTCAGCCAAGTGGCGCTATTGCCGCTATTAAAACCGTCATTGCCCGAAGCGTCAACCGTTCCCCACTCCGAGACAAAAACGGAAAGGCCTGCGTTCATCGCCGTAACCGCATTCGCACCTTCCTTATTTGTATAATGACTTCCCGCATAATAGTGGAACGTATAGGCGACGTTTTTATCCGAAATCGGATTAGAAATCGCTTCATTGGGATACTGGTCCCAATTACGGCTTCCCACGATAATCAAGTTGTCGGAATACTGACGGATAACGGAAATCACCTGGTCGGCATAACTCTTGATCGTTCCCCAGCTTTGTTCTTTGGGTTCATTAAAAACTTCAAAAATCACATTGTCGTATTTTCCCCATTTTTCCGCCATGTATTTGAAAAACGTCTTGGCATTTTCCACATTTTCATTCGCCTTGTGAGAATGGTAGTCGATAATCACATAAATATCGTTACTGATGGCCGCCTGCACCACCGTATTCATTAGCCCCTGATAATAAGATGAATCTGTAAAGTAATTTCCGGAGCCCCCCCAGTCTTCATCGACACCCATCGGCGCGCGAATTAACTGGATGTTCTGTTTTTCGACAAGCCCAGATACAATATCCGACGTCCAAAACGGAGTGCCCACATCGGCAGCTATGCTCCAAAAAAGGCTCATGCCCTGAACTTGAACTTCATTTCCCGAAGTGGAATAAGCGGGACAGGAACCGTAAATTCTTCCCGCGCCATTCGTATTTTTACCCGCCTGAAGTTGCCCATATTGGCTCACAGGACCGACTCGTCCAAAGCTAAAAGTTGCCGCGACAGCAATTCCTGCCAAAAGAACGCAAAATTTCATAAGACCTCACAAAGAAAAATCCCCTTTAAAATATCTTTCCCCACAGCAAGCACCGTAAAATGGCATTTACAAATGGTTCTTTTTGTTCCCACCTTGTTCTCTATGTGAGAAAAATCATATTCCCCGTGATACTCTTCACAAAAATATTTTAACCGAGCCGATTATTTCTGGGCCAATTTCGGTTTTCCCGTCCAGCCCAATTTGCCTTGAAGCGCATTGACAAAGCCCGTATTCTTCATGCGGATAAAAGTCGTCACGTCTTTGCTCTTGGTTAAAACCAGCGAATTTCCCGGTTCCAAAACCCGAGTAATGCGTCCATCAAAAACAAGATCTAAAGGGGCGTTCAATACAGAAGTCACGCGACAAGTCGCATCCGTTGGAATAATCAACGGACGCACAGAAAGGCTGCTCGGAGCCACCGGAGTCAGCACAAAAGCATCCGTCGAAGGATAGATAATGGGACCGCCAGCCGAAAGATTGTATGCCGTGCTTCCCGTCGGCGTCGATACCAATAGCGAATCCGCCCAATATTCCGTCAGCGGACGATTTTTGTATTCCACCTTGATGTTCACCATGCGCTCTGGAGCGTGCGCCCGGATATGGACTTCATTCAATACGGTTTCCGAGGCGACCATTTTTTTCCCCTGATAAATTTTAGAATCGATCATAATGCGGTTGCGAGTTGTAAAATCGCCAGCCAAAACGGATTCTAAAACCTCGGACAAGTTTTCCACAGGCGTTTCCGTCAAAAATCCAATCCGCCCCGCATTCACCCCTAAAATGGGAATGCGAACGCCAAGCGCAATACGCGCCGTACTCAAAAAAGTCCCATCGCCGCCAATGGCAATCAACAAATCGCATTGCCGCAGAAAACGTTCCGAAACCATCCGGATTTTTGAAAGCGCCATTCCTTTTAAAGATTCAACCGCATAAAAAGAAATCGCTGGATGCAGCACCGCAAAGGCGGAAATTTTTTCCATCGCCTTGAGCAGCTCCGGAGATTGTTCTTTATATCCGACAATTCCAATTTTAGAGAACTTCATGATTGAGCGAGTTGGGTTAATTTGTTTACGATTCCGGGAAACACGGACTCAAGGCTTTCGGCGTTTTCAATATGCGTTTCGCCCTGTGAAAACAGTTTTAAAACGTGGAACATCAGTCCCAAAACCGGATTGCCTTCGGCATCAAAACGTCCCGCATCCAGTTCTTCACGACCGCGAATAACCAGCCCCTCTTCATAAACACCGATAGAAGCTCCCGTCTGTTTTAAATTCCGGGAAAGATTTTCGCACAGCGGGCGGAGTTCCTTAGAAAGGCTGTCGGGAATCCGCAAGATGCTTTCTCCATCGGCAGTGCTCGCTGAAAGCGCGATGAACGGATACTCTTCCAGACAAGTGCAGAGGATGTCTTCGCCTAGACGCCGTGAAGAAAGCCTTTTTTCATATACGGCAACAATATCGGCATAGGCTGAACCATAACGCTCGTGCCGAGAGCCCATATCGATTTTTGCACCCATCCGTTTTAAAGCCGAAAAAACACCGGCCCGATCCAAAGAAATCAAAACATTTTTGACAGTGACTTTTTTCCCTTTGAAAACCGGAGAAAGAACCGCCAGCGAGACAAATGCGCAAGCTTCCGTCGGATCGCCCGGAACAAAATAATCCCGGCTAGTCAAGATCTTCGTTTCCTGGATGGAAGTTTTAATCCGTCGTTCCGTTTTTATGCCGCGGGCCTTGGCAATCCGGCGTTCCATTTCGGTCATCTCTTGCCCGCCCGTCGTTTGCACTTGAATGTTCGCCCCGAAATACCCAAGCATATCCACAAAGCCGGAGCGCACCTGACTGCGTTCTTCAAATTCCAAATTTTTCCCGCAGACCAGCGCATTTAAAAGGACGGCATTTTTGGATAAATACGGAATGCAACCTTCGCGGGTTTCTTTAAGAAGCGGCAAATCCTGGACAAAACGAAAAACAAAATTCTCTTCCGATTCGCTTTCTAAAACAGCGCCAAAAACGCTTTGCAAAAATCGTTTCGCATAAGCAAGCGTCGCTTCCGATCCCGTCGCCGTAAACAGCGTTTCGCAATCTTTGGACGCCAACGCCAAAAGGAGAACCATAGCGTTTTCGCTTTCCGGCAAGCGCAAAAGTACGGGGACTTTATAAGCAAATCCGGTTCCCGTCAAAATCGTACTATTCCCTTTTTCTTCGATGACCAGTCCGAATTCCTGAAGGATTTTCGCAAAAGCCCGGCTGCGTTCGGTGAACACAAAATCGTCCAAAGTGGTGCGGCCCGAAACCAGAAGTCCGAGCACCAAAGCGTATTCCGAAAGTTCCCGATCCGGATTTACAACAATCTCTTCCATGCGCTAACGTTCCGTAACCACAAAACCCAAAGACTGCAAAATAACCCGGGCGGCATTCGCCTGCTCTTCTTTCTTAAAAGCGAGGAGCAACGTGCCCGCGATATTTTCCCGGACTTTCATCAATTCCACATCCCGAATGTTCAGCTTGGCTTCCGCCAATGGCTTCAGCACGGAAAGAATCGATCCCGGTTCGTCTTTGAGCTGCACCGTCAACTGGAAAAAGCTGTTGCTGGAATTTTTTCCGGGCGCAAAAAGCGAAGCCCGCCCCTCGTTGCCTTGCAAAAAGATTCGATGCAAAGTTTCTTCTTCGGCGGGGATATTCGAAATCGCATCCCGGGTCGCTTTCAATCCCGCGATATACTCGTCCAACGCATGCAGAATTTCCGGCTTGTTGGTTTCGGCGATATCTTTCCACATCGCCCAACTGGACGCCGCAATACGGGTCATGTCCCGAAAAGCGCGCCCCGCAAAATGCTGATAACCATTGTCCAAAAGCCGAGCAGGGATATTCGCCGCCAGACTTGTGCTGGCCATCTGGGGCATGTGACTGACCCAAGCGACCGTCTGATCGTGATGTTCCGGCGGAAACACCACTGGAGTGGAACCCACAAAGGCGATGATTTCCGAAAGATAACGATACTCCGACGCGTCCATTCCCGAAGGCGGGCAAATAAACCAGTAAGCATTTTCAAAAAGCGACGGGTCGTTAAATTCCAGCGAATGTTTTTCTGAACCGGCCATCGGATGGCTGCCCACAAAACGAAAAGGCGCGGGAAGAGATTCCCCGGCCCGGCAAATTTCGGCCTTAGTGCTGCCGATATCCGAAACGAGAATCGGACTAGAAGGCTTCATCTGCGAAAGCTTTTTCAAGAACGAAAGGATGACCGAAATGGGCGTGCAAAGCAGAATCACATCGGAGCCTTCCACCCAACTTTCCATTTCATCGTAGCCAAAAGTCTCGTCGGCGATTTGCAATTCCTTTGCGCGCTCAAGCGTTTTGGGCGAACTGACCGCTCGAATAATGACCTTGGACTTTGCCTGCTTTATCGCGGCGGCAAGGGAACTCGCCAAAAGGCCAAAACCGACAAATGTAATCCGTTGAAAAGAAAACATCTATTTTTCCACCTGACGGGTTTCCGCCATAATTACCTGAAAAATACGCCGCATGGATTCCGGCGAAAGCGGACCCTTCTGCACTTCCGCTTTCTGCGCTACCCGGGAAAGAATTTCCTGTTCCCGCGAAGCATCCAATACGGGAAGCCCTTGACACTTTTTGATTTTCCCGATTTCCACCGCGTATTCCGCGCGCCTATTCAAAAGCCCGATAAGCGTATTTTCCAATTCATCAATTTTTTTTCGCCAGTTCTCAATGTCCATAGGGAAAAAGTAGAAAATAAAGTCCAAAAGAAACCGCTCTGCATCCAAACGAACGTTTATATCCGCTGTTCCCATTTCCCTCGAAACGATAAAGCGCGATTTCCCGCATAAGGAAGCCATCTGATTTCTATATTTTTCAGCATGAAAATCGCAGTCGGACTTTCCGGCGGTGTCGATTCCACGATGGCCGCCTATCTTCTCAAAAAACAAGGACACGAAGTTATCGGCGTCACCATGAGCCTTTGGGACGGCTCCATCCCCATTCCCGACCGCGGGCAAGGCGGATGTTTTGGTCCCGGAGAAACTCACGAATTACAGGAAACCGAAGAAATTGCAAAGCGCCTGGGAATTCCATACGAAGTAATCCCTCTCGCCGAGCAATACAAAAAAAACGTCCTGGACTATTTCCGCGCTGAATACAAAGCGGGCCGCACGCCGAATCCCTGTGTAGAATGCAACCGAAAAATGAAATTCGGATTTTTGATTGACGCAGCCAACGAACTGTTCGACTTCGATATGTTTGCGACCGGGCATTACGCGCGAATTTCCGAAAGCGGCAGACTTTTGCGACGGGCTTTAGATCCGACCAAAGACCAGACCTATTTTCTGTCCCGGCTTTCTCCCGCTCAGCTTTCTCGCGTCACTTTTCCCCTTGGCGAACTCACCAAACAGGAAGTGAAAAAACTGGCGTCAGAATCCGGCTTTGAAGATCTCGCCCAAAAGCCCGAAAGCCAAGACTTTATCGAAAGCGACGATTATTCCGTCCTCTTCGACAAAAAAGACATTCGGCCTGGGGATTTCGTCGATATAAACGGCAACGTTCTAGGCAAGCACAACGGCATTATCTATTACACGATTGGCCAGCGCAAAGGTCTTGGAATCGGCGGATTGAAAGAACCGCTCTTCGTCATTCGCTTGGATCCGCATAAAAATCAAGTCGTGCTCGGCACCAAAAACGAGCTTTTCGCCAAATCCTTGAAGGCGCACAGCATCAACCGACTTCTTTTAGGCGATACGGAAAACGAAGGCATTGCCCTCGCCAAAATCCGACACGGAAAAAATCTGGTTCCGGCCAAATTCCACATTCAAGACGACAATTTATACGTCACCTTTGACGAGCCGCAAATGGCCGTAACGCCAGGACAAATCGTCGCCCTTTATCGGAATGACGCCGTTCTTGCCAGCGCGATTATCGACCAATCTTTTACCGAGGATTTCCAATGATTGCTTTTACCAAAATGCAAGGTGCGGGAAACGACTACATCTACATCGACAACCGAAACGAAGTCGTCAAAAATCCCGCAGAACTTTCCCCAAAAATTTCCGACAGGCACTTTGGCGTCGGCTCCGATGGGCTTGTCCTCATTTGCTCATCCGACAAAGCGGACATCCGCATGAGAATGTTCAATCCAGACGGCAGCGAATCGGAGATGTGCGGGAATGCGAGCCGCTGCGTGGCGCGTTTTGCATGGGAACGTTTTTTTCAAAAAGAAAAGGACGAATTCGATTTGGAAACCGGAGCGGGGATTAAGCACATCGTCATTCACCATAACGGCAAAAATTTTCAATCCGCAACGATTGACATGGGTGCTCCCATTTTGGAACCCGAACAAATTCCTGTTGCCGCGCCGACAAACCGCATCCGAATTGACGGGCGGGAATTCACTTGCGTATCAATGGGCAACCCGCACGCGGTAACTTTTGTCGATAGCGTCCAAACAGCTCCCGTCCTCACCAAAGGTCCCGCCTACGAAATGGACAAAGCGTTTCCGAGAAAAGCGAATATCGAATTTGTAGAAGTGCTCTCCCCGACTCACGCCAAAATGCGGGTCTGGGAACGCGGAACTGGAGAAACCCTCGCCTGTGGCACGGGTTCGTGCGCAACTCTCGTCGCTTGCGTTCTCAACGGCAAAACAGAAAGGGAAATCAATCTGGAACTTTTGGGCGGAACCCTCCACATCGAGTGGCGCGAAGACAATTCGCACGTGATGATGACAGGACCTGCGGAATTCGTCTTTGAAGGGACTTTTGACGAATAACATTTTTCGGGAGCAAAACCCCTTTAGCGCAATAAGAACTTTTTCCCGCCAATTTCGAGAACTGCAGGCGAGAGTGGCGCGGCGATAGTTCTACCGCGGAGAACTCCAGAACGGAGCAGTTTCCCATTCAGGTCAAAAAGTTTGTACGGAGAACCGAGAGCTACGCCGTCGATATGGAATTTGCCTTGAGAAATTTTTGACACCCGAAAAGTATTTTGCACAAAAAAACGCATAGGAATTGCCGAAGGGCTTTCCACGAGAGAGCAGCAGTTCGGTCCGATCATGCCATCTGTGGATTCCAAATCTGGGCAGTAATCTTTTCTTGCAATCATTGAGGCCAAAGTATCTTTTAATTGAATTTCAAAACTATCTCGTTCATTTGTGATTACGCCCAGTTCTTGAAAACGCAAAAGTTCAAAAATCAAAACTTCACTAAATTGATGAGTCCCCGGAGTTCCTACTGTTTCTAACCACGCCAAAGATTCGCCCTCACAGGCTTGTTGATTTCTTGCGCGAATTTTCACCGTCAATGCGACTGATATAGGTTGAATCGGGAAGAAAAAAAGTTCCCTAGGGCTAGCCCCTGGGGAACCTGGCCGAAACTTTTCTACCTTGCCGATTCTACCAAAAAAGGACATGGCGGTGAGTCTCAACCAAGCACAAAGATACGAAATACGAGCGCTCAATGCGGCAAAGATCCCCCGAAAAACATAGCCTTGCAGCTGAAGGTCCACAAATCCACAATCTACAGGGAACTAAACAGGGGCGGCGGCCGCCAGCATTACGACCCGGTCAAGTCGCAGGAACGGGCAGACCTCCTTGCCGCGACAAGTCACCTGCATTACGACTACGACGAGGACGACTGGAAAATCGTGGACGGGAAAATCAAGGAAGACTACTCTCCCGAACAGGTGAACGGACGCGCGAAACTCGATGGGATGGGTGTCCCTAGCGTCGCCACGATATACAGGCATGTGAACAAGGACGAGGACCTGAAGAAGCACTTGCGGCACGGCAAGAAACCATACCGTAAGCGCGGGGAGAAGAAGGACAAGAGAGGCCAGATTGTAGGCCGCGTGCCCATCGAGGAACGTCCGGCAATCGTGGACGAGAAATCACGCGTAGGCGACATCGAGATAGACCTGATAAACAGCGCGGACCATGACGCGAACCTGCTCACGATCAACGACAGGATGACGAATTACAGCCTGATAAGGTATCTTCCGACGAAGAACGCGAAAGACCTGAAGAGAACGCTTGTGAGGGCGCTGAAGGACTTTGAGAAAACGTTCGAAGTCAAGATTCTCACAATCACTTCGGACAACGGGAAGGAGTTCGCCTGTCACGCAGAAATAGCGAAAGCTATGAAGGCGGATTACTACTTTGCGAACCCGTACCACTCCTGGGAGCGCGGTGCCAACGAGAACATGAACGGTCTAATACGCCAATATCTTCCCAAGAAGGAGTCGTTCAAGGGAATCTCTCCCCGGAAAGTTCGCTGGATACAGGATAAACTGAACAACAGGCCTCGAAAAAGGCTTGACTTTATGACCCCTTTAGAGTATATTTATACGCAAGTTAAACTACAAACCTAAGTCGCGTTAGCGACGAAAATCCGCCTTGTTATATAAAAATAAGGTCCGAGCTTAATATCGTTAATATAGAATGCAACAGTAGTATCTAACTGAGATAAAATACCCAAAGTGCCTCCCCCATAAAAACAATTTTCACGTCCAAGGAAATCTTCTTTTTTAGTACTATCAACAAAAGCATCCGCATAAACTTCACAAATATTTTCCTGAACTTTTGATGTATCAATCTGTATAAAGTCCAACCAAAAATCTCCGAAAAAAGGAGAGAATCCATGAGAGAAATCAAACATGTAAAGCACTAAAAAAATCATCCCAAGTCTTTTCATCATTTCCTCCTGGCGATAACAGAGTTTGTTTCTGGATTAAAACGAACACTATAAACTTGCGCGTATTGGTGAACGGTTACGTTCTTGCCTAAAAAACGTCCGTAAAGTTTTTTATTGGATTGACCTAAAATCAAATCTGCATTCGGCGCAAAAATCGTCCCCGCCCACATTCCTTCGACGATCATTGTTTCTGTGCCATACTGAATGACTTTGAAACCCTTACCGACTTTTTCCAAATCATCGTTTAAAGCTCTAGAACGCCAAATCACGCTGCCGTCCAGATGCAAAATGGTTCGCTTTCCCGGATTCACAAAAAGCACCTTACTGCCAGATTCCAATTGAATATTGCCGACGTACATTTCGCCGGATTCAATCAAAAGCGTTCCGCCGGGATGCACCTTCAACGTTTTAAACCTATCTCCGTCTTTTAAAGTATAACTTTCGTTATAGAAAATTTCTTTTGTCGCCAGCCCCACATTTTGCATTTCAGGCAGTTCGGCAACACGATAGGGCCAAAGAGCTTCTAGTTGAGAAAAAGAGGTCCTACTAAAATTCGCATTATTTTGCAAGGTTAGAGAAAGATTGCGCAATGGCAAAGAATGAATTCGGATATTTCCAGTAACCGTTGCATAATCTCTCAACAAAACGCCTCCTTTTGCATCAATCCGACGAACATAAGCACTGCGTCCTATATTTACCGCATAAGCCGAATCTTTTGATTCCGAAGCAATGTCACAATTTTTTGAGTTCTGACGACATTTCACTCCATCGTTCACAGACAAACGTCCTAACGCATAAAGAGTTATCGAATCAGGAACATCCAAATCAATTTCTACCAATTTCAAATCATCGCCGGCATCATATACATCGGATTCGTCACCGTCTTTCAATCCATTTTTATTTTTATCTTCCTCCCCGTCAGCTTTACCGCCACCGTCCGAATCAAAGTCCAATTCTGCACGAAGTCCGTCTTCATCTATATCCGCAAAAGTCAATTGATTTAAACCGCGTCTTAGACCCATTGTATCATTAGGAAGAGTATCTCGTATCGTATAAGAAAGCACTTCCGTTTTGTCGTCAATGCCATCGCCGTCGGAATCCGAATTTCCCGGATTCGTTCCAAAGCGTTCGATTTCATCGTAATCCATCATACCGTCATCGTCGCCATCTGTGTGGATTCGTGCGTCGGTCATCCGGACGGGACCGTTCACGGTCGCCGCAATAAAGCCTTCCAGCGCGGAGGATTTCAAAACCCGCCATTCCACCGTCCCGTCGTTGTCCGTATTCAACAGGCGCACATCCATGCGCCCCGAAAGCGAAACCCGATACGCATCCAGAATCATCACATGGCGTTCAGTCCAAACATAAAGAGGAACGCCAGCATCAATCCAAGTTTTTACATCATTTTCCGATGGAAGAGAATCTTTGCGAATTAGAGAAGCATAATCATTCAATACCCAAAGCAACAAAGAAGAAAAATATATAGTATCAAGTCCTCCTTGATAATAATGCAAAAACGCCCCAAGAATTTTTGCCTTAACGGAATCCGAAAAAACGGCTAGACCCGGATAACCTTTAAACTTCAACTTTATCTCGTCCTGAGTGATATTTCCACCGTAATAATGATTCAAAACCTGCGCCCCGACAGCCCAACAGCGGTAACTTTCCTCCTCGTCGTAATGCCCGTGTCCCAAATGCGGCTTGTCCCATTCCCGCGCCACTGCCATTTCGCCCCATTTGACATCCAAAAGCCGAGTGTCCTTGCGAGCGGCAAGCGGTGTCACATCCAGCTTATTTTCAAGAATCCAGGCAGTATCGGTAAAAACCGAAATCCGTTGCCAAAACAGGTCGTCCAAGGGCTTCACGTCCCAATTCCATGCGGCACTCCCCAGACCATATTCGGAAGCCTCCACATTCCACAAATACTCCCCGGAATCCAAAGCCACGTCAACCTTGGTCGCTTCCGTTTCCTGTCGCAAAACAACCGCGGAATCCGTCGCAGATAAAATGTTCAAACGGTAGCTGTTCGCCCCATCGACTTCTCGCCAAGCGAAATGCACCTTTTCTCCGGGAGAAAGAGAAACTCCAGAACCCGACTGTAGCGAAAACGGATTCGCCTCCGAAAGGCTTCCCGGAAGAACGCCTTGTACAAATTCCCCATTCATGTAAACCGCAATTTTCCCCGTGGCAATGAAATTTTCCGACGAAGGATAACTGAAATCTTTCTCCTTTTCGAAGTCGCTCCAATCGGCAAAATGCAACCCCAGCGAAATGCCCCACTGTCCGGGAAAACGCCGGGAGCAATTGTGGGGATTGATATTTTCAAAAATGGCGAGCCAGAATCCGGGGACACCATTTCTGCAAGCAAATTTGCCGGATAATACTTTTCTACATGAACCGGCAATTTCTTCTTCGAGAGAAAATAGCGCAATTCCACGTTTTTGAGCGAATCGCCAGAATCGTTAAAAAGACGAATACGGAGGGATGTTTGAGAGACGTTCGAAAGCTGTTCGTCACGGCTTTCCACCGTGATGGCCGATGCAGAACAGATAAAAAACAGCAACAAGATGAGAAAACGATAGAACATTTATATTCTCCCGCATCTATACAGAACAAATATAGTCAAAAAAAAATATTTTCTGTTTTTATTTCAGAATTTCCTTTTCCCGCCAATTTCGAGAACTGCAGGCGAAGGCGGCGTGGAGAGAGTTCTACCGCGGAGAACTCCAGAACGAAGCAATTTCCCGTTCAAATCAAAAAGTTTGTATGGAGAATAAAAACGGTCACCTCAATGCGGAATAATTCATCTTAGGCATCCTCTAAAAGTTCATCTTCAAAAATGGATTGCGACGCATTGCGCTCCACGTTTTTGCGAACGTAGTGAAGCAATCTTTAAACAGGGCGTCAGGTTTGTCGAAGATTGCTCCCTCATTTCGCATTTCGGGGTGGCGACAACGCGGAGATTTTTCTCGTTCCCGGCATTGCTCAATCTTACTCTTTTTCTTTATCAAAATATTTTTAGAAGTGTCTGTCAAATTTTTCTAACAAAGAATCTAGCGAAAAAAACGAAGAATAAATTTCACAAGCATTCGTCATTTGTACAAAATCAATTTTAATGAAGTAGAATATGTTGCCAACAAAAGGCAGCTCCAAAGAAAACGAGGGAAAGAACTGATCAAAAATTCCAGGCCAGAGAATTTTCTAATTCATCACAAATTTTTCTCTGCTTCCGCCTTTTCCCTTTCGAGTTTGGAATACACGCAGCCGCAAAAATTCTGGCGATACAGGTTATATTCGCGGGAGAGTTCAATGGAACGCTTATAGCCGCCTTTGCGTTTAAAATTGGACGGCAGATGTTTCACTCCAAATTTTTGCGCCATCGCTTCGCCGATTTCATTCAGCAGGGTCGCATCCTTCATCGGGCTTATCGAAAGCGTCGTCGTGAAATAATCCATGCCCAATTCTTTAGCCAGTTGCGCCGCTTCGCCCAAGCGCAGTTCAAAGCACTTGACGCAACGCGCCCCGCCTTCGCGCTCCTTTTCCAAACCCTTGACCGCCGCATAATAACGTTCTGGATCATAATTTCCTTCCAAAAACCGGACAGGGAATTTCGTCCGAAATTCCGAAACGAAACGCTTGAGTTCCGACACGCGATGCGCATACTCTTCGGCAGGGTAAATATTCGGGTTGTAATAAAACGTCGTAATCCGAAAATAATTCGAAAGATATTCCAGAACGTAGCTTGAACACGGAGCGCAGCAACAATGCAACAGCAGGGTCGGCACTTCCCCGCTTTTCTCCAAGCGGCACAGCAAATTGTCGAGCAGTTTCTGATAGTTGATAGGAGGTTGCATTAGAATTTGAAAATCATTCCAAAGCGCATTTGCCCATCGCGAACGCCGTCGTTGTCGCCCACATCCTTGATGGTCGCAATATCAAATTCCAGCACGTCCGAGAGCATCACGCCCAAGCCCAAATCCACTTCGTTGCGCTTGCCGGTCTTGTCGTAAAGATAACCGATTCGCACAGCGACCGTATTGGAATAGGTGTATTCCGCGCCGACATTGAAAATGCCCTGAAGCAAGGAATTTTTGAAACGCGTCGCGCCATGCCCGCCGAGTTCCGGATGAATCAGGCTTTTCCACATCGCCGTATAGAACGGTTCCGGGTCGCCTTTATCATCGTCATAAACGACAGTGCGGTTATAATCGGCGGCTATCAGCAAACGATGGTCGAGAGTATTCAAAATTTCGTAGGAAAGCCCCAGACGCCAAGTCAAAGGAATCGGGTCCTGATCCGACTTGTCGGTGTAATAAACGCTCGGGCCGATATTGGCAAGCACAATCGCCGCGCTCAAATCCCGAATCAAAAAGTCCCGGCGCAAAAAGCCCACGTCAAAGGCGTAGCTGAAAGTCGTCGCTTCATCGCCGCTAGACGATGCCCCGGAACTCAAGTCCGAATAGAAAAATTTAATCGACAAGCCGATAGAAGATTTTTGCGAAAGCTTCGTTCCGTAGCTGATGGCCCCGACAACTTCCGAGCTATTGGAATTCGTGGAGCTTTCGTCATCCGTCGAAACGACCGTTTCGCCAAACGACACAAAATTCACGGAGACGCCCAGAGTTCCCCATTCGGCAAGGGGAATGGTCAAACCCGCAAACAGATGATACAAATCCGGGATATTCAAAACCGGCAACAATTTTTCGTAGAAAAAGGTGAGCTGATAATCCGCGTCTTTGTAACGTTCTATGCCCGTGCTCGTGCTGAACCAGACGTCATTCGCCTGCGGAAGAACCGCCCAGACATGATTCGAAGAAAGCCCGTTGCCCGAATGGAAATGCTCCCACTCGTCTTCGGACTGCTGATTTCCCCGTTCCTCCGGTTTGCGTTCCAATTCGGCTTTTTTTCCAGAAGAGGTCGCATAATCCGGTAAATGACGCCACACGCCCTTATTCGTCGCAATCCAAACCGCGCCGTCTTTGGCAACAGCCAGATCATTGACCACGTTGCTTTCAAAACGGACCTGCTCCCACTTGCGCAAATTAAAATGCGAAAGTCCACCGTTGTGCGCCGACCAGACGTGCCCCGAAGAATCCACCACGAGAGCCGTCGAATGCAAATCCATCAAGCCATCTTCTTCGTTGAACAGGCTCCAGCGGTCTTTGGTATTGGAACCTTTTTTGGGAACAAGGCGAGCGATGCCCGCTCCATCCGCAGCCACATAAAGTTCCCCTTTGAATTCGGACCAGGCAATCGCGTTGATTTTTTGACTGGGAAGCACTTTTCCCTTTTGTTCCACAACGCCATTTCTATAAGAAAAAAGTCCGTTGTCCGTTCCAATCCAAAGCGTCGCCCCCTGACTTGCGAGAGCGGTCACACGCGGAGTTCCCAATTCGGATTCATAATTTTTCCAGGTCTTGCCGTCAAAACGGAAAAGTCCTTTCGGCGTGCCCACCCACAATTTTTCGGTTCGCGCGTCATATAAAAGAGCCGTCACGGTATCGCCGACCACCAGATTCCAAGGGATTTTCACATCTCGCACATAGGATTCGTCCACGTCATTCTGCACGTCGTTAAATTTTTTCACTTTCCGGGTGTATTCGTCCAAACCCGATTCCGTTCCCGCAAAGACACGAACCGCATCGCGAATTTTCTCTTGCCCTTCCAGCGTGACCACAAAATAATCGGACCAGTGCTCGCCGTCATAATGGCGAATGCCGTTGTTCGTTCCCGCCCAAATTTCGCTTTTTTCAAAAAAGCCGGCGCGACCTTTTGCAGCCAATTTGGTTATCGCCGGGACTTTATCCGATTTCTGCTCCAGAGAAACTTCCCACTCGTTCGCCAAAGGTCCAAAAGCGAGACCTGCGGGGTTGTAATACAAAGCCGAAGCGTCGTCCGCAATAGCGACTCCGGTTTCGCCCATACCCAGCTGACGCGTACCAACGGGCATTTCCAAAGTAATAATCGCCGAGTTCGCCGCAAAAGATGCCGCCGAACAGAGGAAAGACAAAAGAAGAATTTTACGCAATGTGTCTCCAATCGGGAACGCTGTAAGCTCCATTTTCCGGAACAAGGGCTTTCCAGCCAGCCTTTCCCGGATTTTCCCAAGGGAGCTTGGGTACAAGACGGCAATCGCAGCCCAGAACATACGGAGGCAAAATTTCTGCGTGGTTCCGAATCTGTTCCCGGGTCACATAGTTGTCGTCGCTCAAGAAATTACAAAACGGACGGCTCCTTGGACCAATCACAATGCGGTAAGTCACCGTTCCATTCCTATCGCCCTCATCGACCACCTTGACCACATCGTCGATACTTTTTTTCCAGGACTCGATCAAGCGAGCCTGCTCCTCTGGACTAGTGCCCGTGGTAGAAAGCCATTTCGCCAGGTCTTCCAAAGAAGGTTTTACCTTTTCGATCGATTCACGAGCCGGGCGAACAATCACCGCATACTGGCCAGAGACATCGATGACCGGAGAGGCCGATTCCTTTTCCTTTTCATCCGAATTGTGAATGACCACATAAGCTCCCAAACCGGCAAGCACCAAAGAGAGCAGCACGATGGCTATCAGAATGAAAATGATTGTCAAATCCATGTTATTCAACCTGCCTGTGTCCAAAAAAACTAGCATTTTCTATTTTGGAGCGCAGGTGATCACATGCGTATAAACAGATTTTTTTGCCTCCTGCTTCTTTTT
Source organism: Fibrobacter sp. UWS1 (assembly GCF_002300445.1). Taxonomy (NCBI): domain Bacteria; kingdom Pseudomonadati; phylum Fibrobacterota; class Fibrobacteria; order Fibrobacterales; family Fibrobacteraceae; genus Fibrobacter; species Fibrobacter sp. UWS1. The sequence continues at coordinate 328,760 of NZ_NSGW01000002.1, read as the reverse complement.
TCCGCTTATCTTTGGGCCATTCCCTACGAAGTCGTCACGGTGAAAGAGGGCGAAGGCGAGCCCATTCAAAACGGACAACTTATTCGGGTCCATTACAAAAGCTATCTGGCCGATTCCGCAATGACCATGTTCGACAATTCCTACGACCGCGGAGAACCCTTGGAATTTGCGCTGGGCACAGGCCAAGTCATTCCCGGATGGGAACGCGGACTCTTGGGGATGAAAATCGGCGAAATCCGAAAGCTGTCCATTCCATACCAGCTTGCCTATGGCGACCGGGAAATCGGTCCGATCCCCGCCCGTTCCGACTTGTATTTTGAAGTGGAGCTGGTTTCTGCGGATCCGCCCCTGAAACCGGACAATTTCGCCGACAGCAAAAAAGCGAAATGGCAAAAATTGGGCAACGGCGTACAATTCTGGGACGAAAAAGTCGGTTCAGGAGTTGCTGCGGCTCAAGGGACCCGAATTCAAACCCATTACACCGGCTGGATTTCTTCGGGACGCAAGTTTTCGAGTTCCAAAGACTACGGGAAACCGCTGACGACCGTTCTTGGGGGCGGACGCCTGATCAACGGCTGGGAAGTCGGATTGGACGGCGTTTCTCCCGGAACCATTCGCTGGCTGAAAATCAGTCCTTCCATGGGATACGGTGCCAAAACCTACAGCGCGATTCCCCCGAACTCCACCCTGATTTTCCGCGTGGAAATGCTCCAAGTCGAAAAGGACGAACTCTTGGCCGAGACGATGGACTTTTTCCCGGACACGACCCAGTTGAATTTGCAGGACGGCCCCGAAGGATTGCGATACGCGATTGTCCGTGAAGGCCTCGGAGAAGGGGCAAAAACCGGAGAAAACGTTCGTGTTCACTACACGGGATTCCTTTCGGACGGCAAAAAGTTCGACAGTTCCCGCGAGCGCGGACAGATTTTCAATTTTCCGCTCGGCAAGGGCAGCGTCATCCGCGGATGGGATCTCGGTGTCGAAGGAATGCTCCCCGGAGAAAAGCGCGTTCTCGTCATTCCGCCAGCGTTGGGCTACGGAAACCGCGGAGGCGGACCCATTCCCGGTAATGCCACGCTGATTTTCGTCGTCGAATACATGGGACCGGAAGAAAACTGATCTCCTGCTTAATCCAAAGTGCGAACAAGGGATGCGGTTGCATTCCTTTTGTTTTTAAGGAGGCGACTAAAATTCATTTTCCCCAAAAATCCCTTTTCGGAAATGAGGTTGTTAAAATTCACACAAAAAAAAACGGCAAGATGCCGTTTCTCCTAAATGAACATTTTTCTTTTTAATAGAAGCTTCGGAAAAAGAATCGCTCTTGCATAAAAAGCATGAGCGGCGTACAAGCTACACGCCGCCCATTTTCAAAAACTAAGAGCGCTTGAAATCGTCCTGCAAACGGATGATATCGTCTTCTCCCGTATATTCTCCGACTTGGACTTCGACAATGACCAGCGGCAATTTTCCTTCGTTTTGCAAACGGTGCAATTCGCCCATCGGAATGTAAGTCGATTCGTTGGAGCGCACATAGAAAGTCTTATCGCCCACCGTACACGTTGCCGTGCCGCTCACGACGACCCAATGTTCCGAGCGGTGCAAATGTTTTTGCAGAGAAAGGCGCTTGCCCGGTTTAACAACGATACGTTTGATTTTATAACGCTCGTTGTCATCCAAAACAGAATACGTTCCCCACGGACGCGAAACCGTTTGCGGAACATCCGTCAAAGGAGAACGCCGCTGCTTCAGTTTTTCGACAACCGCTTTCACCTTCTGGCTGGAAGAAAGAGGAGCCACCAGAAGAGCGTCCGGCGTATCCACCACCAGCATTTGATCCAAATCAATGGTCGCAACAAGACGCTGCTGCCCTATCACCATAGAATTGGTCGTGCCCAAAGGCAAGTGTTTCGGGTTCACGTTATTGCCCGCTTCATCATGCGGGAATTCACCGTAAAGCGCATCAAAGGAACCGAGATCCGACCAGCCGATATCCGACGGAACAACTTTGACCTTATTCGATTTTTCCATCACCGCGTAGTCGATGGAATTCGCCGGAATTTCCACCATGTCTTCGTATTGCACCCGGAGAAGTTCATTTTCCCTTTTCGCTTTGACGAATGCCGACTTGCAGGCGACAAACATATCGGGAGCGTACTTTTCCAATTCGCCGAGGAATGTCGAAACCTTGAAGCAAAAAATGCCGCTGTTCCAGAAGAAGTTTCCGTTGGCCAGATATTCCTTCGCTTTTTCCAGATTCGGTTTTTCGACAAAACGTTTGACATTTTCACCGTCGGCTTCAATGTAGCCATAACCGGTTTCGGGACCCGTCGGCGAAATGCCGAAAGTGACAAGATGCCCCGCTTCCGCCAATTTTTCCGCCTTTGCCAGAACTTTTAAGTATTCCTCTTTTTTGCGAATGACATGATCGGACGGGGAAACGAGAACGATCGCATTCGGATCCAAAGAAAGGCAAGCAAGGGCTATCGCCGGTGCCGTATTCCGCCCGACAGGTTCCAGCATAAAACGCGGATGGTGCCCGCTCTCCGAAAGTTCGGAAAGCTGATCCTTCGCCAAAAAATACTGATCCGCATTGCTAATAACATACTGAGATTCGCATGCGATTGAATTGGAGACCACCGTTCCCTGAAAAAGGGAGAATCCATCAAACAACTTGGCAAACTGTTTCGGCATCAGGGAGCGACTTACAGGCCAAAGGCGCGTTCCGCAGCCGCCGCAAAGAATCAAATTTATCATTTGTTACTCCCAGTTTTATTTATATAGATTGGTTTTTCACACTTGTTAAACGCCATCACTTTAAGCGGGCGCGTCGCCTTGGAAAGTAAAGACAAACTCTCTTGTACGTCGTTGATTTTATGACGACCGTATTCCAAGACCAAAACTATCTCGTCGGCATTCTGGCCGAGAACGGAAGCATCCATCGAATTTTGCAAAGACTGCGAATCGACTATCACCACATCGTAGCCATCCCTAGCCAGCAACAGGAAATTTTTGAACTTTTCGGTATCAAACACGCTTTCGGCACACAGCAGCAAACGCCCCGACGGAAGCAAATCCAGTCCCGAAATCGCCGTATGGCAAACAGCCGCCTGAAGCGAAGAGGTCCCCGCCAAAACATCGACCAGCCCGGAATTCTGTTCCGTTTTGAAAAATTTGCTGAGTCCGCCCTGCTGCAAATCGGCGTCGATCAAAAGAACCTTTTTGCCTTCCTTGGCAAAGAGTTCCGCCGTGCGCCGTGCCACAAACGAGTTCCCGACACCAGGCAACAAGCCGGTAAAACAGATGACTCGGCTTGTTCCAGCAGCGTCCAAATCCAAAGACAGCCGCAGCATGTCCAACCCGTCCTGCGCTTTTTGTTCCCCATTCAAAATCCAAGCATATACCCGAGCTCCCGTCTCCTTGGAAAGGGCCACTGGATCTGTAACCCCTCGCCACTTTTTTCGCACGGAAATAAAAGCAAGAGCACCGCACAATCCCATAAATAGGAATACGGCAACAATCATCTTCTTTTTCGGCTTTACCGGTTTCGGATTTCCATCGGGAGCGTCAATGATTTGAGCGGATTCCGAAACGCCAGCGACCAAAAGCCGCATCTGTTCGATACGCTTCAGCAAGTCGGCATAAATATTCTGGGCAAACTGCGCTTCAGCAGTCATCGTTAAAATTTTCCGCTGGGCTTCCGGCAATTTTTTCGTTTCATCATCGCTGCGTGCAATCTCCTTTTTCAGTGCCGAGATCTGCTTATCCGTCGTCACAATAAAAGGATGCGAGCGATCAAAAAGACGTGCTTTTTCTTCCCGCAGCTGTTCCAATTCTATGACCTTCTGCTGCAAACGCAAACGGGACTCCAAAGCGATTTTCGTTTCCGTTTCAATGTCCGCGGAACCTTTCGACTCCCGGTAAGCACTCAAAGCGTCCATAAGACTGTCCAAAACGCGCCGAGCTTCCGGCAGCTGGTCTTCCAACAGCTGCAACGAATTTTTCATATCCGTCGAAGCAAATTCCTCGTTCACCCGCAAATAAATCGCCGTCAGAGTGTCCACCACCCATTTCGCCCTCTCCAAGTGATAATCTTGATAAGCGACAGAAAGAATTCCCGTTTTTTTGCCCTGCTCGGAAATTGTCAAATTCCCAATAACCGCATTTATCGCCCGAATCAGCAAAGTCTGCGTCACTTCAAATTTCTGTCCAGGGCGAACGTTCATCAATGACACTTGAATTTTAACGGAATCCCCCTGATAAGGAACAGCACAAAGCCTTCCCAATTCGCAAGTCAGCACCTTCTGATCCAAGTCGTCATAAAAAGAAAATTTCGCAGAATCGTCCACCACCAAAGTCCATGGCTCTCCGCGACGATCGCTGGGCATCACCGACGTATCCGGAAAATACAGATAGCGAATATCCACACGGCCTTCCCGGTGCAAAAAACGGTCCACGATTCCCAAAGGTTCCGCGTTATTCTGAAGTCCCAACGAATCCACCACTTCTTCTAAAATACGGCGACTCTGCATCAACTGGATTTCCGTTTCCGCAGACCCCCCGCCCATTCCCAAAAACGAACCGATATCCCCGAGCATTGCCGCAACGGAATTCGACCTGGTTTTCACTTGAATCAACGCGTTGGCTTCATAAACCGGACGCGTATATTGCGCAACAAGCACACCCGCAATCGCCGAAGCGACGACAAACAGAATCACCGTCAGCTTATTGTTTAAAATGTCGCGAAAAAGATCATCCCAAGGATTAGTCTGATTGGCGCGTTTCTTTTCTACCGGCATAAATTATTTCCTTCGGGATGGGCAATTTTTTCCACCCAATACGGAGTCATTTTTTCGATGAAATTCCAGGACATGCGAAATGAATGTTCGGAATGCCCGTGGGGATCCGGAACATCGACCTGCTGCGGTTCCCCGTAACGGAAAATTTTTCCCTGAAGCCACGGATAACGGGAAAGCAGACTCATCTTCTGCATTTTTTCCATGACCAGAACAAGATCCGCCCACTGGAGCATATTCATCGTTACTTGGCAAGAGCGATGGGAAGATATATCGAGTCCATGTTCCAGAGCGACTTTTTGCGCCAACTCTTCCGCAGAAGAGTTCAAAACAGCCGCGATGCCCGCGCTGCGAATCGAGCAGTCAACGCCAGCGAGTTCCCTCCGAAGCAAAAAAGCAGCAGTCGGACTGCGACAGACGTTACCGGTACAAAGGACTAAGATATTCTTCATTACGCGGAAAAATAAAATTTTGAAAATCAAAAAGTCCAGTCCAGCTGTTCCAGCGACGGATTCTTCATGTCTTTTTCACTCAAAATCGGAACAAAATCTTTTCCAACCGGCCATTCGATTCCAATTTGAGGATCATTCCACATCAGACCGCCTTCGTCCCCGGGGGCATACAGCCGAGTGCATTTATACACAAAAGCCGCCGTTTCGCTCAACACCACAAAACCGTGAGCAAATCCTTCCGGAATGTAGAACTGCTTTTTGTTTTCCGCCGACAACGTGACGCCGACCCACTTGCCAAAGGTTGCGCTGCTTTTGCGCAAATCGACAGCCACATCAAAAACTTCGCCCTCGATGACGCGGACAAGTTTCCCCTGCGGATTCCGCTTTTGAAAATGCAAACCGCGAAGGACGCCCTTTCGGGAGCGGGATTCATTATCCTGCACAAACTGAACCGCGATGCCGTTTTCCGAAAACTCTTTTTCGCTGTAAGTTTCCATAAAATAGCCACGGGCGTCGCCGAAAACGGTCGGTTCAATAATCTTCACATCTTCAATATCTGTAGAAATAAAATTGAATTTAGACATAACCACTCTCTATTAATGGTAAAAAATTAGAATTATTTTATTATGCTTACCCAGGAATCATCAAAATTCATATTCTGCAAAGCGACTTCTAGCGGCAATCGTTCCGGAATTCGCAAGCGAAATTTAACCGCTGTATCAGGCACTCGCTCCACAATAGTGAACTGACTTCCATGGGGCTGCCATGTAAAACAATGCTGGTCATCCGCTTTTCGAATTCCTTCAAAATTTCCTTTGGCGTTTTCTGTCCATCGGTAATCTGCTATCGCATAACTTTCCAACCGATGCTCAAACAACACAAATTCTGAAAGCAAAGGGTTCCGAACCAGCACACAAGTTCGAACAGGATTGTAATCCACATAGGAAATCTGGACTCGACTATTATAAATGGCAAGAACCGCATTTCCCGTTTTTTGAACATCATCATGGGGATTTTCAATTCCATAACTATAGTCCGGAGAACAACGACCAGAAATAAGCCTTACCGCAGTAGCACTAAACGGACTGGAATTTTTGACCGTTTTCATAGACCATGCGCATTTATTTAAAGCAACATCCGCGATTCCTATCGGAGAATTAAACGACTGCCCCCCGACACTGGCAGCAAAAATATCCGCCCAATCATCCCCACTAAGATCATTTCGCCCTGTGTATATCAAATAAACAATGCGTGCTCCAATTTTTTTAACGACATCATCGCCGAATTCCCCTTCACGAAAGACTTCGTTTTTGTGCAGTTTATTTCCATCTCGTAATTTTGGTTCGGGCAAATTATTCATAGCAATTCCTTGATTTTTTGGGCAATGACTCTTATCATAGGCACACAAACCGAATTTCCCGTCTGTCGCCTGACTTCGCTATGGGAAACCACAATTTTAAAACTGTCGGGAAAACCCTGTAGTCTCAACAGTTCGCGACTGGATAAACGACGAACACCATTCACTAGAAGATAATTATAGGAAGCACCTGTACGCAAAGCGCAACTGTAGGGCAAAACCGAGATATTCTTGGATTTGTTTTCGTGCCATATTGATGGATAGAAAATTTCTTTATCCTGCACACGAGCCAATCGTTTTTTTCGGATGATTTCTGAAGCGAACAAACTTTTATCCACATCCTCATCCCGTTCCAGGATTTGCGACAAACTATAAGGAATCGGAGTAAAATCAAAACTGAATTTTTTTGCCTTGCTAAGGTTTCTAAATCCAACGATAATAATGCGCTCCCTTTTTTGCGGAACGCCAAAATCCAGAGCGTTCAATACTTTATACTTGACGTGATAACCAAGATGCTCCAATATGGATAAAATTGTCGAAAACGTTTTTCCACCGTTGTGAGAAACCAGCTGTTTGACATTTTCCAGAAGAATTGCTTGCGGCCTGTGGTATTCCAAAATCCGCTGAATTTCAAAAAACATTGTTCCTCGAGTATCAGCAAATCCTTCCATTTTTCCCATAATGGAAAAAGCCTGACAGGGGAAACCGGCTAAAAGCAAATCATGGCGAGGTATCGACTTGGAAGAAATTTTAGTGATGTCTCCGTAAGGTTTTTCACCAAAATTTTCTTCATAGGTTTTCGCCGCTGCGGCATCCCATTCCGAACTGAAAACGCATTTATAGCCCAACTCATCGAACGGAAGACGAATACCTCCTATTCCGGCGAACAAGTCTATAAACGCAATCTGCTTCATACAAAAAATTTCAACGACCCGAATACATATTCTCGTAATACTTTTCGTAATCGCCGCTCGTAATGCTGTCGAGCCATTCCTGATGATTCAAATACCACTGCACCGTTTTTTCGATTCCCTCTTCAAACTGGAGCGACGGTTCCCAGCCCAGTTCCCTTTGCAGCTTGGTACTGTCAATCGCGTAGCGGGCGTCATGACCCAAACGATCCGTCACATAGGTAATCAGATTCAAATCCTCGCCGTCCGCACGCCCGAGAAGCCTATCGACCGTTTTAATGACGACTTTCACGATATCGATATTTTTCCACTCGTTGAAGCCACCGATGTTGTACGTTTCCGCCACCTTTCCCTTGTGGAAAATCAAATCGATGGCGCGGGCATGGTCTTCGACAAAAAGCCAGTCGCGCACATTCTCGCCTTTGCCGTAAACCGGGAGCGGCTTCTTATGACGGATATTGTTGATAAATAGCGGAATCAATTTTTCCGGAAACTGGTAAGGGCCGTAGTTATTGCTGCAATTCGTGACAATCGTCGGAAGCCCGTAGGTATCGTGGAAAGCCCGCACAAAATGATCGGAACCCGCCTTGGAAGCGGAATAAGGAGAATGCGGATTGTATTTGGTCGTCTCGTAAAAGAAATCCTCGCCATAAGCCTTATGATGTTCCGAACTCGAAGCCGTTGTCGTGAAAGGAGGATTCACGCCTTCCGGATGCGTCATCGAAAGGGCACCGTAAACTTCGTCCGTCGAAATATGGTAAAAGCGTTTGCCTTCGAACTTTTCCGGCAGCGATTCCCAATACAATTTAGCCGCCTGCAAAAGGGATAGCGTCCCCATCACGTTGGTGCGGGCAAAGGTGAACGGATCCTTGATGGAGCGGTCCACGTGGCTTTCCGCCGCCAAATGGATAATCCCATCCACTTTTTCTTCTTGCATCAATTTGTAAAAAGCGTCGAAATCGCAGATGTCCATTTTCACAAACCGGTAATTCGGCTTGTCCTCGACATCCTTCAAATTTGCAAGGTTCCCCGCATAGGTCAGCTTGTCCAAGTTGATAATCCTGTATTCGGGATATTTGTTCACAAAAAGACGGACAACATGGCTTCCAATAAAACCGGCGCCACCGGTAATGACAATGGTTTTCTTCATGGGAAGAAAGATAAATAAATTTAAAATGCCGTTCGAATCATATATGAAAAACGATACGAGATTTTTGTTTTAGTTTAAAGAACTACCAATTTTCGGCTTTTTCAAAAACCAAGACAACAAATATCTAGTTTTAACTTTTAATCGTTAAACTCATATTCAGTGACATATTCAACAGGATCTTCATATACTAGGTCATAGCTATAATCATAACATTTTAATCTATAACCTTTAAAATAAGAGCATATCCACTTCGGTTCCCCACTATACCATTCACTACTTATCAACATTCCCCGAGGATTATATTTTTTATTTTCAAAATACAGCTCCCCCTACCATTAATGGAACGTAAATTATATTCTTTGGGCAAACCATTGGAGTAATAATCTACAGTGGTTACTTCATAAAATTGATGCAAAAACCTTGAAATCAAACGACCATTTTGATAGTCGCAAATCAGCCAAACAGATGGTCCATAATCATACCTTAATCGACTTTCATCACTACTCACTGGACATTTTGCAAACACATACATTTGCACAAAAATAAAAATTGCAATCCTCGTGAAGTTCTTCATTTTATCCTTTGTCAAATTTCATAGCAGTCGCTACAGAAAAATCTATGGCTAGAAACATCCTCTACGTATCAATTATCAAATAGTCAGGCATTGCACCCCAGTCATCTTTAAAACTTTGCGATTTTTGTTCTTTAAAATTCCATGGAAAACCATCTATTTCAGGAAAATAAGGTCTAGCCAACTGTTGCGCAATAACCAGTCGATGACTAGGGAGATTCCCGACATTAGCGGTTTTCTTTGCCAAAGAAGGAATGTGCATACCTGACATAGAAGGATTATTGTGCGATATAATTGAGTGATACCAATTGAAGTCGGCACCACCTCCATACGAATAATAGGGCAATTCTTTACAATCTTTATCCCATATCGATTGCATCAAGTTAGGATCTTTCTCCTTAACAGCAGTCACTCCACGGAAAAAAACTTCTCTAAATTTCTGTCCTAGTATATGCTCTCTTTCTTGAAGCGGATTGCCTTTACCAAAAGATGGTATTTCAACATCTGTCCCGCCCAAGTTGAACTTGGAAAATTTTAACAAAGCTAATAAGGGATTCCGTCAGGTCGGTTGGTTAGCCCAATAGTCCTCACGTTCTCTTGTCGCATTATACAATTTTGTTCTTCGTTCTGCAAGTCGTTCCTCCATCTTTCCTGCGAAAACCTCGTCAGGAGTCAGGAATCCGATTGCGGAATGTAGCCGTTCCGAGTTGTAGTAATTGATCCAGTCCGACATTTTCCTCTTTGCATCGGAATAGTCCTGGTAAGCGTCACGACGGACTTCCTCCGCCTTGAGGGTCTTGTGAAAACGTTCCACTTTCCCGTTGCTTTGCGGATGGAAGGGAGATGTAGAGGTCTCCCTGAGTTCAAGTTTCGAAACCAGATCGAGGAAATCCTTCGAGGCGAACTGCTTCCCGTTATCGTGGATTATGCGGGCATGCGCATCGGGATGGAGTTCCTTCGCCCTGGTCACGAGAATTTCAACGTTCAAGCCTTCCATCGTGGAGAAAAGGTCCCAGACGAGAACCTTGCGGCTGAACCCGTCCAGGACGCAGGCGAAGTAGAAGAACACTCCGCAAACTCTGACGTAGGAATAATCCGTATGCCACTGTTCATTCGGACGTGTCGGCTGGTCGAACCCCTTTTTCCGCGCTTCCGCAGGAAAAGCCCATTTGCCGAAAAGGTTGTTCCTCTTCAGTATGTTGTAAACCGTCGATGGACGGGCGTATGCGATATCCCTGTCTACCATAAGCCAGGCCAGGTAGCGGTATCCATGCAGATGGTCCTTGTACTGTTTGCAGAAGTCGACGATGGCGCGAGTCTCTTCCGGGGTCATCCAGTTGGACTTCGGCGTATCGTGGTTATGCCGCGTTTCCGCCTTCCTCCGCGAAACCCAGTTGTTCCATGTACTTTGCGGGATTCCCAAAAAGGATACCAGCCTGGACGGGGCGATTCCCGTCCTTGCGTAAATGGCGTCGATTTCCGCAATGATGGCGGTCCGTTCGGAGAGGCTCATTTTCTTCTTTCCTAGGGACGGCCAGTTAATTTTTTTTTGAGGGCCAGGTTCTCCTGAGCGATGTCGGCGATGACGGCATCCTTGTCGGCCAGGGTTTTCTCGAGAGCGTCTATTTTACGCTGTTGCGCCTTTTCGGTTATGTCGGGGCGTTTCTGCTCGAAAATCCCCGTAGCGGATTCGAAAAGTACCTTCCTCCATTCGAGAATTTTGTTCGGATGTATCTTGTACTCGTCCGCAAGTTCAGATAAGCCCCTGCCCTTGAGGAGAATTTCGCTCAGGATTTTGACTTTGTCCTCCGCACTCAGGCGGCGACGTTTCTGTTTTTCAGGTTTATTTTCTTCTGCCATAAGGTGGCTCCTTGGTTGGAAATATACACCTTATTAGCTTCCTCAATTTTTTCCAAGTTGCGGTTAAGCGCTACATTCTTTAATAAATCAAGGGCGTCATACGCATCATCAATATTCACATTTTCATTTTCTAGAGCATTCTGCCACCGTAAATTCGATTTTCCGGATACAAAGGTTTTCGAAAGAATCTCTTCCGCCAACAAAGGACAAACAACTTCTTGAGTTTCTATATGACAGAGATAGTATTTTAGTTCCTTCTTTTTCTTAAACCCTTTCGCCTCCCATTGTTGAATAAAATAAGCGTACATTCCTTTTCCACTAGTAGGTAATGTACTTTTATCGCACTTAAATAAGATAGAAGAACATCCATAACTCGATGTAGGCTTCTTTAATCGTTCCTCTGTAATCCATTTTACCAAAGGATGGGAGTAAGTGATAATTTCAAAAAATTTTTTCCGAATGATTTCTCGTTGGGAGGAATCAAAGAGACATAATACATCTTGAGTATCTAATCGAAGCTGGCTTGTTGTACCCTGTTTTTGCAAAAAATTTGAAAAACTTCGTGCCGCATCATGAGACAAACGAATAAGCAAAGCATCTCGCAGTTGTTGATATTCTTCAATTTTACAACCTTGCCATTCCTTCGTTAGATAATCCTTAACATAAAACATCAAATCTACCGATCGAACAAAACGTTGCGTCTTCTTGACCTCATCAACATTTTGAATAATGTAATCTTGAAAAGCCTGGAAATTCGCAGCCTTACTTTCCAATTCTTTTTGACGATTTTGCTTTATATATGCGGTATCAATTAATTCATCCGCTCTTTTTTCACGTTCTTCATCAGAAAGCTCCTTATCGAGAAGTACGTAAGCAATGCCATTGACTGTCTTACCAAGGATTTCATCAATATCCCCAATAGAACATTTAAAAATTTCAATTCGATCATAAAGTTTGAGAAGAACCCTGTCTTCAATGCTGTCATCACAAGCCAAATTAATAATGTTCAATTTTTCAGCTTTTTGACCGATTCGGTCAATACGGCCAATACGCTGCTCTAACCGCATAGGATTCCAGGGCAAATCATAATTGATTTCCGTATCGCAGAACTGCAAATCAAGACCTTCGGAACCAACTTCAGTGGAAAGGAGTATGCGAATAGTAGCATCCTCACGAAAATCCTTCATAATCTGATTTTTATCCGAATCCACACCGCCCATCATGCTAATACATTTAATCCCATCGTCATTTAAGCGGCGAGTCAAATATTTAATAGTATTTCGATAAAATGAGAACAGTACTATCTTGGAATTGGGATATTCCTTGAACTGATTTTGAATGCACTCCAAAACCTTATTATACTTGGAGTCATTTTTTTCCAGCTCGTCCAACTTCACATCAAAAAGCGGCATCAATTCAGAAATATTCAGCTTTTCCTTGGTAAGAATATTGAATTTTTCATCAATGTCATTTTCGTCAAAATCAAATTCAGATTCATCATCAGAATTTGATTTGCCCAGCCAGCTTTCAAAAGCAGCGAACAAACTGCTAGCCATTTGGCGTTGACGGGTAATTAGTTGAAATGCCCCAAATCGATCTACATAATCAGAACGAAATTTCAGAGTTTTAGAAACTTTTTCATAGAGTTTCTTCTCATATTCGTTTAATTTGAAAGAATATTGACAGGGGTTGCGTTTAGGCTGTTCCATAAAGGCGTCACACTTTCGTGTCCGCGTAAAATAGTTGGCGTAAAAGACTTTTTGCGCAAACCGTTCAAAATAATCAAGTCGCTTGTGGTCATCAGAAAGAATCATGTCCAAATTTTTTTCAAAATTATCGATAAAAGAAGAATCATACTGATACATTGAACCAGATTTTATTGCAGGTAAAACAGCGGAAATATCCGATGCAGATGCCTTTGATCTTAACAAATTAGAGATCTTGATGTAATTTTGTCCTTCCTGTAGCTGACATTCAAAAGTTTTCTTGTTAAAAAAAACTTCTGGGTTCAAAATATTCAGAATACTATACAGATTAGTTTCTTCGGTTTGAATTGGTGTCGCCGACAAGAGAACAACATTTTTAGCATTATCTCGAATCAAAGAAACCGTTTTGTGATTTGCCGTAGCCGAATTCCTTAAATTATGCGCTTCATCTACAACAACCATATCTAAAATCGGAGACAAGTCTTTTCCTGAACGTTTTTCTAAAAAATCATTCAATTTTTCTTGTGGAGATTTCTTTCCTCCATCCTCTTTTTTATCCTTATAGCGAATACCTTCTAAACTGACTATCAAATTAAAATGCTTCTGCCCAGGTTTATCATCAGCATCTTTCAACTCGTTTAATAATTCTTGCGCACTAACAATTTTTGCATCTATAGAAAAGAATTTGTACATATCATTTTTCCACTTTTCTCGCAGCGTTGATGGGCAAATAACAAGCAAACGATGACTATTTTCACGAGCCACCAATTCTTGCCAGATATACATGGCTTCAATAGTTTTACCAAGTCCAACCTCGTCCGCAATAAGCAAACGCCCTGAAGTGGATTCTATAAACTTTAAAACAGGCTTGAACTGATGAGGGAAAAACTCGGTACTTCCATTGTTCATACTATAGTAGATATTTGTAAGTTCCCCTTTGATTTTTACAAAGGAAAGAATTCTTTTTAATTCTTCAACACCACAAAACTCCCCATCCGCAAAACGATTCAAAAGCCCTTTGTCTTCTACAAGTTTTAATTCATCTTCTTTAATCCACGGCTGTTTTGTTTGAGAAAAAAACACCTTATAGCTCCGACTACCGCCATTCTCTTTTCGGTCAGAAATAAATCCTCGATCTCCCTCATAAATATCCATAACTTGATTACCAATTTCAAACTTGTATTCCATAACGTTCCTCGCTTGTTTGTGAATTTTAATTTCAATTTATCAAATTTTATAGCAGTCGCTGCTGTAAAACCAATAACCATGACCGCCTCTGGGGTAATAGAAAAGTACAAATTCCCCCGCTCTCGCATAGACGCCAAAGTAGTCAATCCATTCGCCTTCATAGCTATACCGCCCATTTCCTGGTGCCCAGCCATTGCGCGAACGGCATTTAAAGTTGTATGCATTCGCATTGTCAAATGCGCATAAGATTATCAAAAACAGAAGGAAAATGCTTTTTTTCATATTTACACCTACTTGCAATATTGTGGTCCTCGTACAAAATCCAAAATCTTCTTGCCGTTTTTGCTAAAACAGATACCCATATTAACTCCACCTATATATTTAAGCGTTTTATTTTTCCGATAGATTTTAAAAGGAGTTTCACCCCCCATGCTACTCATCATCGCTTGCGCCCCCGCTAATTTCACTAAGGCACTAGCTTCATTGCCGAATGATTCACTAAAGTTTCCAAGCATGTTAATAACATCCAATTCATCTAAAGGTTGCTGTAGTGAGTTTATATCAAAAACAGTGTCCTTTTTTTCAGCATCTTGAAAGTAGCAATCAGAATAAAATATGCCATAATTCCCGCCGGGAGAAAAATCAACATCCCCATACGTAGTTTCCGCAGTTTGAAAAACTTTATATTGGCAACAATATCGCTTTGGCGATACAATCGCATAGCGAATTCCATTTCTAGAAAATTTCTTTCCTTTTTTTAGATTGTATATATAGTCATCATCCCAACAAGCACCTCCCTCTTCTTGCATTTCTTCTCCATCGCTGTATTTTGGCCATTTTTCTTTTGTCAGAACGAATTCATTTCCAAAAGAATAACACATCTCGCTGCCAATTAAAGATTCGTCTGTGTTGGAACACACAGGTGTTATAGCAAAAACGGTGTCCATTGTCTCGGCATCTTGAAAGTCGCAACCGAAATAGAGTGTACCGTATTTTCCACCGGGAGAAAAATCAATTCCATACATAGTTTTCTCTGTTTGAAAAACTTGATGTTTGCAACAAAATTGCTTTAACGATACTATCGCATAGCGAATCCCATTTCTAGTGAATTCTTTTTCAGGATAGTATATGTCGCCAAAACAAGTCGTCCCCTCTTTTGGCTTTTTTTTCCCATCGCCATATTTCGGCCATCCTTCGCTTGTCTGAACGAACTTGTCTCCAGAAGAAAGACACTTCTCACTACCGATTAAGGCTTCATCTGTATTGGAACATTTGGAAGTTGCGTCAAAAATAGTATCCTTTGTTAGGTCTTCTTGAAAGTCGCAACCGAAATAGAAGGTGCCATAATTCCCACCAGAAGAAAAATCGATACCCCACCGCGTTTCTGTTGTTGGAAAAACTTCGAAATTACAGCAGTATCTCTGTGGCGATACAATCACATAACGAATTCCGCTTCTAGAAAAAAATTTATTCCCTTTTTCAAAATCGTATATGTTATTGTTATCGCCAAAACAAGCCGTTCCCTCTTCTGGGAATTTTTCCCCATTGCCATATTTAGGCCATTCTTCACTTGTCTGAACAAACTCCTCTTCAAAAGAAAGACACTTCGCGCTGCCAATTAAAGATTCGTCGGTATTGGAACATATTGAATTGTCTGCAAAAACGAAAGCCAAATGGACAAGGCTTATTAGAGCGATAAGTTTTAATTTTTTGACCATTTTATTCATTTCCTTCAGAATCTTTTGCTTTCAAATTCCACGTTGCCTTCGAATAGCACGAATGTGGCTGCCGAGATACTGCGACGGAGAGCAATAAAACCATCAAAACAAGCGTTTTCATCGGCGGATTTTCGTCGCTAACGCGACTTAGGTTTGTAGTTTAACTTGCGTATAAATATACTCTAAAGGGGTCATAAAGTCAAGCCTTTTTCGAGGCCTGTTGTTCAGTTTATCCTGTATCCAGCGAACTTTCCGGGGAGAGATTCCCTTGAACGACTCCTTCTTGGGAAGATATTGGCGTATTAGACCGTTCATGTTCTCGTTGGCACCGCGCTCCCAGGAGTGGTACGGGTTCGCAAAGTAGTAATCCGCCTTCATAGCTTTCGCTATTTCTGCGTGACAGGCGAACTCCTTCCCGTTGTCCGAAGTGATTGTGAGAATCTTGACTTCGAACGTTTTCTCAAAGTCCTTCAGCGCCCTCACAAGCGTTCTCTTCAGGTCTTTCGCGTTCTTCGTCGGAAGATACCTTATCAGGCTGTAATTCGTCATCCTGTCGTTGATCGTGAGCAGGTTCGCGTCATGGTCCGCGCTGTTTATCAGGTCTATCTCGATGTCGCCTACGCGTGATTTCTCGTCCACGATTGCCGGACGTTCCTCGATGGGCACGCGGCCTACAATCTGGCCTCTCTTGTCCTTCTTCTCCCCGCGCTTACGGTATGGTTTCTTGCCGTGCCGCAAGTGCTTCTTCAGGTCCTCGTCCTTGTTCACATGCCTGTATATCGTGGCGACGCTAGGGACACCCATCCCATCGAGTTTCGCGCGTCCGTTCACCTGTTCGGGAGAGTAGTCTTCCTTGATTTTCCCGTCCACGATTTTCCAGTCGTCCTCGTCGTAGTCGTAATGCAGGTGACTTGTCGCGGCAAGGAGGTCTGCCCGTTCCTGCGACTTGACCGGGTCGTAATGCTGGCGGCCGCCGCCCCTGTTTAGTTCCCTGTAGATTGTGGATTTGTGGACCTTCAGCTGCAAGGCTATGTTTTTCGGGGGATCTTTGCCGCATTGAGCGCTCGTATTTCGTATCTTTGTGCTTGGTTGAGACTCACCGCCATGTCCTTTTTTGGTAGAATCGGCAAGGTAGAAAAGTTTCGGCCAGGTTCCCCAGGGGCTAGCCCTAGGGAACTTTTTTTCTTCCCGATTCAACCTATATCAGTCGCATTGACGGTGAAAATTCGCGATCCTTTTTCTCCTTGAATCCCTATTGACCGACAAGCATATAGGTGCACTTGCTAAAGTCATTTGTCGTCGATTTCGGCGTCACGTCTTCAAACTTCAGCAAGTGAATAATTTTATTCGCTTTAATGCCAAAGTTCACATTCTGTACTCCGTCAAAATTCAGAGTGCTTGTTGCAAGGCCTATAATCTTGCCATTAGAGACAATGGGGCCTCCGGAGTTGCCTTCTTGAACAGCAGCGTCAATTTGGAAGGTAGCCCTATCTCCGCGATAGCCGTTCTTTCCAGAAACAATGCCCTTCGTCACCTTTAAATCTTCCCCTTGAACATCTATCATCGGGTATCCATAAACAAGAACATCCGAGCCCAGATTCGGTTCATTTGTCGCAATTGGACAGGCATTTAAATGGACGCCCTCAACGCGGATAATCGCCAAATCCAGAAGGCTCGTTGGAAATACTGCAACAACATCAACCGAACTTGTTTCCAGACGTTTTCCATCCAAATACAGTCTCAATCGAGATACGAGATTCACAACGTGGGCATTGGTAATCAAGATGTTTTTAGAAACCGCTACAGCACTTCCGACAACTGAAAATCCAGCATTTTCATCGCCGTATGGCTCGCCATAGCTATACTTTATCTTTTCCGGCAAAATAACATTAAAATAATCGCCTCCAATGACGATACTCACCCGTTCTCCCCTCAAGTTTTTCCCGACAATTATTTCGGGATTATTGTCATAGACATTCGACACCTTTACTTCCGGTAAATTTGGCCAGTATTTAACGTATAGGCTATCTCGCCGAAACTGGAATTTTATGGAACTCATATATGTTTGAGAGTAGTCATCAAAATCACATTTTTCATATTTTTGAAGAACACTGTCATACATACATTTTGCGCAAGAATTCACGCGATAGTCCAAAAAATAAGAGTTGCCGCCCTGCTTATTTCCTGCACTAAAAATCGTCAGCCATTTTCCCTCATTTATTAGGGTAGCATATTTAGAACTCATGATAAATTTAAATACACTGTTCTGGGTGAAACCGCTAATGACAAGAAAAGCTTTTCCATCTCTACCGATTGCATTTTCGATGCTATCGACAATGAATTGATACTCGTAAGGTCCCCAAATAAATGTGGCAACGGAATCTTCAGTAACAACTGCCGAAAGTACGCCTCCGCTGCTATCCGCAGGTTCATCGCTTTTGCAATAATCCTGCGCTTTTTGATCGTATGCACACACTAAATGCTCTTGGAAATTTAACGTAAAATGCAAACGCGCAGCGAATGCGTTCGAAGCGAGCAGCATCAATACGCTTAAAATGAATATCCCCGATTTAATCATCCCCAAGTCCTTCTTCGGAAAAAACATCTATGTCCTTCCTAAAGAAAAATATATCTGAACTATAATCCCCATATAAAGCAATATGTCCGCCCATTTTCCGACAAGCTTTATTGAGAGCGTCCTGGTGTCTCCCATTCAAAGGAACCTTGTTTTTATTGCTTAATCCTATCAATGCATAGCCCTTGTCCTCGTATGATTTTTTCAAATCCATCATCGTCAGGGTTTCGTTATTTTTCACCGACAGCCATTCAACATTGACAACCTCACAGCGGTCGGTTTTTGCAAATGCTTCTCCCCTAAAATTTTTTAAATAGCGATTCCCGCAGCCGACCAAAGCAAAAGCCAGCAAAGCCACGACAACAGCAGATATTTCCTTTTTCATCCGACACTCCTTTTATTGCCCGCGATATAAACAACTCAACTTTCCAACGAACCAGACGCCGAAAACATGAGTCGTAAGCTGCAATATAGCCCCATCCACCGCATCTCTGGTCGCCTGCAAAGCGACATCCTTATTTTCGTTTTTCATATAACGTGCCTTTCTCCACAACGAGAGATTCCTGAACTTTGCCCCTGCAGACCGGCACGATTTAAAAACAAAAAGTGCGAGTCGCGAAGCTTATGTATTGAAGGCTCTGGTAAACCCGTTAACAATAAGCGACAGACGACCCGCACCCGTAGGGGTGCGAGCGATGTCCTGTTCCCTGCTAACTTCAAGTTTACCAGACTTTTCAATACAGGAACAAGATTCTACTCAAATCCAAAATGTCCTTGCAAATATAGCAAACACCGCTTCATTTGCAAAACGTCTTGAATCCGGGCAGTCTGTCGCCGCGCAAGGCAAATTCA
The DNA here is from genome assembly GCF_002300445.1 of Fibrobacter sp. UWS1. NCBI lineage: Bacteria > Pseudomonadati > Fibrobacterota > Fibrobacteria > Fibrobacterales > Fibrobacteraceae > Fibrobacter > Fibrobacter sp. UWS1. The sequence goes on along the minus strand of NZ_NSGW01000002.1, from coordinate 309,627 downwards.
TCCCTTGCATAGCAGATTGCTGGACTGGCGACATTTTTTTCGCCTTTCCATACCTTATATCAGCTTTTACCCATCGATTTTTCCAGAAAATACTTTATTTGTTTCTTACAATTCAAAGCTTCGTTCTGATGCGATTCAAAACGAGCTTTCCGGCGGCTCTTCGACGTTCCTGCCAGTGCCTGATTCTCCCGATTTATCCACAAATGCCAGAGTTCTTCGCTTTTCCCAAAGAGCGTGGTGAAGACAAAAGGAAAGGGGGCAACGTTCACAATGAAAAAAATGGTTCGGCTAATTTGATAAGCGGTTCCTGAATGAATTTATCGAAGGGGACCAACCGGTCATTGAGCCTGTCGAAATGACCGGCTCTTCGACAGATAATTACCAAACCTGTCGAAGCTCACCAACCATGGGAGGGAAATGCGAATAGTGGTTAGTGTGAAGTTAAAATTTGGAAAGGGAAAGTGAGATATTTCGTTATGGCGATCCGCATAGCGGCGCGGCAAGACACCAGAAATATCAGGACGGTCAAAGAAGCCGAATTTGAGGGAACTTTCTTTTAACCATCCACATTTTGCCTTTTTTGGGGGAATTATATACAATACTCCACCCAATTTTCTCGTAATCGCTTCGCCAGCCGACGTTTGGCGGCAAGCAAAAGAATTCCCTGCCTAAAACGCAAGGAATCATGACGCCGAACCGCAAGACTCGCAAGTCTTGGAATTTCGCCTCTCCCAAGGCTTCCTAGGAGCGTGGCGGGGGATAGGGTGAAGGGAAAAGGGGGTTGGCCTTTGCAACTTGGAAGCCCCCTTATCCCTTCCGCCCGCTGCGCAAGCGAGCATCTCGCTGTCTGCGAGAAAAATTCACCTTGCGAAAGGAAGTCCCCACTTTAGAGGAATCCTTTAATGGCGAGTTTTAGTGGAGAATTGTATATAATTCCCAAATTTTAACTAAGACTATTTAATAGAAAATTGTACAATTCCCGTTTTTTCAATACCGAATTTTTCCTTCAGCGACTTTTTTCAAATGCATTCCATACGGCGACTTGCCATATTTTGTCGCATTTTCCAAGAGTTTTTCCCGAGAAATCCAACCGTTGATAAAAGCGATTTCCTCGACGGCACTAATCTGGATGCCCTGACGGTTTTCGATCATTTTTACAAAATTGCCCGCATCAATCAGGCTATCCATTGTCCCCGTATCGAGCCAAGCGAATCCGCGCCCGAGCAGCTTTACATCCAATTCTCCCCTATCCAAATACATCTGGTTCAAATCGGTAATTTCGAGTTCCCCGCGAGCACTCGGCTTTTGCTTTTTTGCAAATTGCACAACGCGGTTGTCATAAAAATAGAGTCCCGTAATCGCATAATTGCTCTTCGGATTTTTCGGTTTTTCCTCCACCGAAATCACCCTGCCATTTTCGTTAAATTCCACGACGCCAAAACGCTCCGGATCTTCCACATAATAACCGAAAACGCTCGCACGCCCATTTTCTTCGGCGTTTTTCGCAGCGGATTTCAACAGAGGGCCAAAGCCGTTGCCATAAAAGATATTGTCGCCTAAAACCATCGCGCAACAGTCGTCGCCAATAAAATCCTCGCCCAAAATAAATGCCTGCGCAAGCCCATCGGGACTCGGCTGCACCTTGTAAGAAAGGCGAAGCCCCATCGAGGAACCATCGCCCAAAAGACGTTCAAAATTCGGCAAGTCCATCGGTGTAGAAATGATGAGGACATCGCGAATGCCTGCAAGCATTAACATGGATAGCGGATAAAAAATCATCGGCTTGTCATAAACGGGTAAAAGCTGCTTGCTCGTTACCATCGTCAGTGGATAAAGCCTCGTTCCAGAACCACCAGCAAGTACGATTCCTTTCACTTTGTTCCTCCCTGCCGCAGTGCAAAAAACAGTAGTTCATAGATGCGACAAAAAAATGGATACGTCAAAAATAACAATCTCGTGCCAAAAATTTTTGCCGTCATCCGCTAATTCCTATGCGAGCCTGAAAATGCACCTTCTGCGCATCCTGCGCATTCACGCCAAAAATATAGACATGATGATTTGAATTTTCAAAACGCACCAAATCAATCGTTTCCCCAGGCAAAATCCCCGCCAGATAATTAAACTGGACAGAGCGCACTTCCCGATGTTTCAGCAGCGGGTCCAAAGCGATCGCATCAAAAACCCAGTCCGCATACCGACAATTATTCACGTGGCGATTCATATCGATATCCGAATCATACGCCGTTTTCTGCAAAACCACCCGAGGATTTTCACGAGGTTCCAAAAGTTCCAGATTTTCGGAAAGCGCATTTTTTTCCGGATAAAACTGCGGCAAAAAAGGCAAGCGTTCCAAATCTTCGGAAAGTCCCGTCCGGATATTGACAATCAACCAAGACGATGTCGCTTCGGCTATCACATTTTCCCGCTCATCAAGAATGGAGTAATCCCGCAGAAGGACCTTGTTTCCCACAACCGATTTAGACCACGTAGAAACGTGCAGTTTTTCACCCCAGTGCGGAAAATGATTGATCCGCAATTTCATCCGTGAAATGACCGAAGTATAACCGCTCTGCAAAAGCTTCCATATTCCGCAGCCGTTTTTTTCGGCATCCAGAATCGCCGTTTCTTCCATAAAATCAAAAAACGCAGAAACCCGCAAGCGGCTCCGAGAATCGCAATCCGAAAATCGAATCGGGAAAATATAATCGTCAATTTCTTTTTCCATCTTTACCCTTTTTCATTCTGAATTAAAACTAGTCTTTGGAGACAACGTGCCGCACAAATTGATCGGTATAGCGCAGCCGATTACTGAGCAGCTTTGCCAGATAGCGCATGACTTCAAACCCCACATCGGGATGCAAGCGGCAAAAATTCAAAAACGCCTCATTTTCAATTTTAATCAGACTCGAAGATTTTTTCGCCACCACCCGAGCAGAGTGAACGTCATCTTCAAGCAAAGCCATTTCACCGACCGGAGAACCGATTTTTAAACGGCACGCTTCCAAATAATCTTTTTGGCCGGGAACCGAAAAATAGACTTCGACATTTCCCTTTTCCACCAGATAGAAGCAACCGCTGACCATGCCTTCTTCCATTAGAATTTCGCCCGCATTCAATTCGATGCGGGAAACCATTTTTTCCATATCGGCCAGCTGTTCTAACCGAAGCGGATGAAACATATCAAACTCTAACAACTTTTGAAGGATTTCCAAACTACCCTTTGTCTGTTTCATTCATCACCTCTTTTAGCCATTTTAAAATAATCTAAATTTGCAAATATGGTTCCACATCAATTAAATTCGGATTTTTTAGGAATTCCCAGTTTGAAAACTTTCCAAGGGGAACTCCGGCTGCCCGGTTCCAAAAGCATTACGAACAGGGCCCTCCTGCTGGCGGCAATGGCCCAAGGCGAAACCCGCCTGCACAACCTTCTGTGGAGCGACGACACCCGATATATGGCCGAGGCATTGCAAAAGCTCGGCGTGCAAAAAATGGAATTTTCTTCGGATTTTAGGGAAGTGACCGTCGTCGGGCAAAACGGGCATTTCCCCCAGAACCATGCCGAAATTTTCGTGGGCAATTCTGGAACGTCCATCCGTTTTTTGACCGCAGCGGCGTCGCTCGGCAAAGGAAAATTTTTATTTACCGGCATAGAACGGATGAAAGAACGCCCCATTCGAGACCTTGTCGATGCCTTGTCGCAAATCGGAGCCTCCATCGATTACGCCGAAAAGAACGGTTTTCCGCCGATTATTTTGCACGCCAACGGATTGAATGGCGGGACTCTGCATATCAAGGGCAACATTTCCAGCCAGTATCTGACGGCGGTTCTTTTAGCCGCCCCCTGCATGAAGTCGCCGCTGACCATTTGCGTCGATGGCGAACTCATTTCCAAGCCTTATGTCGAAATGACACTGCGCATGATGAAGCAATTCGGTGCCCACGTAAAAAATGAAGGCTTCCAAAAATTTTTCATCCCCAATTCGGGATACGTGTCCCCGGGCGATTATACCATTGAAGGCGACGCCTCCAGTGCGAGCTACCCCCTTGCCGCGGCAGCGATTTCCAATGGTCCCGTCCGTCTATTCGGCATCGACAAAAACAGCATTCAAGGTGACATTTACTTTGCCGAAGTCCTGAAAGAAATGGGAGCCGAAATACATTACGGAAATGGATTTATCGAATGCCGTCGCGGAGAATTTCCACTTCGGGCTCTCGACAAGGATCTTTCGGCAATTCCCGATGCGGCCATGACGGTAGCCGTCCTTTGCCTTTTCGCCAAAGGCCAAAGCACCATTCGCGGGATTGGCAGTTGGAAAGTCAAAGAAACCGATCGTCTGACCGCTATGGCAAACGAACTCCGGAAAGTCGGCGCATCCGTTTCCACGACAGAAAATTCAATGACCATCTCACCGCCAGAGGCATTTTCAGAAGCAACCTTTGAAACCTACAACGATCACCGTATGGCGATGTGCATGAGCCTTACCGCATTCGGCATCTCTGCCGACCAGAAAATTCGCATTTTAAATCCGCAGTGCGTCCAAAAAACCTATCCCGAATACTGGAAGGATTTGCAAGCCCTTTCGGGTGCAAACATTCAGTTCTAATAAAATAATGAGCCGCATTCTTTTATTCTTTTTGCTATTTGCCGCCTTTGTTTTTGCCGACAAATCGACAGCCGATTCCGCACCGTTTATTCCCAAGCCGTATCTTTTTCCCGCCGACTACCAGACTATTATCGACTCCATGCTTCCCGGCTCCCAATTCGGACTTTCCATCCGTTCCTTGCGCAGCGGAAAGCAAATCGCCGCCATCCGAGCCGATTCCTTTTTTACGCCCGCCAGCACTCTGAAAACCGTCACTACCGCAGCGGCACTTGATTTTTTACCGCTCCACTATCAAGCCAAAACGTCGATTCAGCTTGCCGGAAGCATTTCGGGAAAGACTTTCCGCGGAGTCATCCGATTGCGCGGAGAAGGCGACCCTAATATCTCTGCGCGATTTTACGCAGAACCTTTTTTCATTTTGCACAGCCTTGCGGATTCCATCCGTTCCAAAAACATCGACACTCTGATTGTCCGGACCGAATTGGATTCTTCGTATTTTTCGGGCCCTAGAAAGCCGAAGCACTGGCGTTCCAATTATTTTCTCTCTTGGTATGGCGCCGAAGTCACCCCTTTGATATTCAACGATAATTGCGCACTCATCCATCTCTATCCCAGCGAAAAAGAAGGCGATACGGCAAAGGTCGTTGTGGAACCCGATGTCGGTTACGTTCGAGTAAACAATTCCCTGATTACAGACAAAGGCAATCGTCGCAAATGGCGGTATGCGTTAGACCCAGATGATCCCGTTATCACAATTTCGGGAAGCATCGGAAAAAATGTGCAAAACGCAGCCATCGTCATTCCTGTGCGCAATCCGAACTTTTACTTTGAAAGAGCCTTTTTGCAAGCCCTTCAAGATCGCGGGCTAGTCTTAGTCCTAGATACTCTTGCCCGCAGCGGACTGGAACTGCATTCGATTTCCATCGAGGGAACTCCGCTTCTCAGTTTTTTGGATGAAATCAATCAGCGCAGTCAGAACTTACACGCCGAAGCCCTGTTCCGGAATTTCGCCGCCGCCAAATACCAAGTCGGCAATGTGGAAAACGGCATCAAAGGCGTTCAGGAATTTTTAAGGAAATGGAAATTAAATCCCGAAGACTTTGTGCTGTTTGATGGCTGCGGGCTTTCTCCCAAAAACAAGATCAAGCCTTCGTCCGAAACAAAGCTGCTCGCTACAATGGCTAGGCATCCCAAAGGCAAATACTATATAAACAGCTTTGCCGGTCCTGGAGTCGGAAGCGGCAGCAAGCGTATGCAAAATCTGGAATTTGCATGGCGCATCCGCTTTAAAACCGGATTCATCAACGAGACGCATGGACTTGTCGGTTTTATGCCGACAATCGATGGCGATACGCTCTTGATCGCCTCCTTTTTAAACAATACCGGAAAAAATCCCGACAACATCAGCCGCAACGCTCTGGATTCCGTCTGGTCCTGCATTTACAGGGCAGCCAATAACGGCTACTCCTCCCTCTTGACCATGAAAGACTTATTTCAGCAAGGCGGACACATCACCGGACTTTCCAATCGCATCCGGTTCTTTTCCGAAAAGTTCCTCGGCAAACCTTATGGTATGGGAGGTCCCACCGGCGAAGGCTATTTGGATCCGACAGAACCCAAACGCATGATCAACACGGACTCCTTGGATTGCGTCACTTATCTAGAGCACGTTCTTGCGCTGGCAAAAAGCAGCAGCGAAGACAGCCTGTTCAGCACCCTGCAAAAAATCCGCTATATCAACGGCCAAACCGCTTACTCATTTCGCAAGCATTATTTTGTGGCCGACTGGCTGGGAGAAGGCAAATTTGCCAAACAGATTTTTTTGCCGAACGACACTTCGGTCATCCGAACCATTCCCAAAAAAGATTTTTTCAAATCCAAAAAAATCGACTATCAGGAATTGGATCCCAAGCTCTATTTGCGTTATCTTCCTCTGGACAAGGCGATTGAATTTGCCGATTCTCCTTGGCAGGGAGAAAGTACCGTCCGCGGCATCGGTTTCATTAGCAGCCGGAACACCCTTGACACCTTTCACACGGGATTTCTGATTCTGGACAAAGGGAAAAAACCTGTCCTGCGGGATGCGTCCTACAAGTTCAAAAAAGTTCTCGACCACGAACTTCTGGAATATTTAAACTCCTGGTTGGGAACCGGAAAATGTCCGGGAATCATTTTGTTTGAATTTCTATAAGCCTACACCGAAAGAATCGCCGTCAGTTCAAATTTATCGCTGCCACTTTTTTCAAAACCGGTAAAAGCGTCGGGATTCCAACCATAGACATCCATCGTCAGTGAATTCGCTATGATATTTTCCGCTTTTTCCACATCTTGCCAGAACATCGCTCCAGGCACTCGATAATAGCGGAGCATTCCCCGAGCCGCCAAGCATTCCGGAAAATTGTCCACCAGCGCATAGGCGCATTTCATTAGCGATGTTTCCGAAATTTTGACCACCTGAAACCGCCGTCCCGATTCCAAAAAATCCCGCAGGTCCCGCAAGCCAGGCGCGATTAAAGCCTCTTTTCCAAAAAACGTCATCAATTCCTGAAAGACCGGCAAATTATCCACAAGAGCCGGTGCACAATCCCGAATAATCGCTACAACTTTTTCCATTTCCAGCAATATAAAAAACTCTCCTCCCAAGAAATTCTTTGAATACGACTTCCTTGCACAAATCGATTTTTGCATCAAAATTTATCCGCGAAAAGAATCCCCAAAGCCTTCATCTTTTTATATTAAAGCTATCTCAACCTCTTTTAAGGAGATTCAAAATGGCCAACAAATACGCAGGTACACAAACCGAAAAGAATTTGCAGGCGGCATTCGCCGGCGAATCCCAAGCCCGCAACAAGTACACCTACTTTGCCAGCCGCGCCAAAAAGGACGGCTTTGAACAAATCGCGGCTCTCTTTTTGAAGACCGCCGAAAACGAAAAGGAACACGCCAAGTTGTGGTTCAAGGAATTGAACGGCATTGGCGACACGGCAGAAAACTTGAAAGCGGCTGCCGAAGGCGAAAATTACGAGTGGACAGATATGTACGCCGAATTTGCCAAAACCGCCGAAGCGGAGGGATTCAAGGACCTCGCCAAAAAATTCCGGTTGGTCGCAGCCATTGAAAAGCGCCACGAGGAACGCTACCGTGCACTTCTTAAAAACGTGGAAACCGCGGCTGTTTTTGAAAAGAGCGAAGTCAAGGTTTGGGAATGCCGCAACTGCGGGCACATTGTTATCGGCACCAAGGCTCCCGAAGTCTGCCCCACCTGCAACCATCCGCAGTCCTTCTTTGAAGTGAACGCCGAAAATTACTAATTCCAAAATTCACTTTTTCAAAAGTTCCGAAAGCTCCCATCGCCTTCGGGACTTTTTCATTTTAGGATTATCCGAGTTTCCTTTTCACTTTTTCCTTCAAAAATTTTTGAAAATCTCATCGACTTTTCCACAACAAAAATCCGCCGTTAAAAACAAAAAGGCCGCAATCCAATTACAGCCTTTTGAAATTTTCGCTTTTAATTATTAAGCGCGATGCTTTTTGTACCAGCGAATCAAAGCATTCGTAGAAGAGTCATGATGCAATTCCACATCGTCCTTGGCAAGTTCCGGGAGGATTTTCTTTGCCAGCTGCTTGCCGAGTTCAACGCCCCACTGGTCGTAACTGTTGATGTTCCAAATCACGCCTTGTACAAAAATCTTATGTTCATACATGGCGATAAGAGCACCGAGAGTTTCCGGGGAAACATAATCCATCATAATGGAATTCGTCGGGTTGGGCTTCGCCCTCCCCCTTGAGGCTCGGTCATGGACAAACAAGCTTGTCCGCGACACTCGCCTTGGCGGGTGATGTTGCCTTCGAACACCTTATGCGGAGCGAGGAATGCGATTTCTTCTTCGGACTTGCCGTCCTTGCGGAGTTCTTCCGTTGCTTCGGCGAGAGTCTTACCGTTCATCAAAGCTTCCGGCTGAGCAAAGAAGTTCGAGAGGAGCTTCTGGTGATGATCACCGACCTTGTTGTGGCTGTTAGCCGGGGCGATGAAGTCGCACGGAATCATCTTGGTGCCCTGGTGGAGCTTCATGTAGTTCTCGAAGCCGATGCGAAGAGCGATGGAGAGACATCTTTGGACGTTCCCCGGCCCAAGTTCCCTGAGTTTGTCGAAGGGTGGGCCGGGTCGGGCTATATTGCAAGGCGTTCCGTGCGTACCTGCGGCACACCCGCACCGCTCTTGCAACGGCACCACAGTGCCGCCCCAAGGGGTCACTATCCCTAACGCTAATGTGGGCTAGTTCATACCGTTAAATCCAAGATACGAACTGAATCCAAGCATATACATTGCTAAAGTCAAATTAACATCTTCGTCTCCAGCCTTGTATTGTTTCGCTTCGTTCTTTAATTCGGAATACACTGTGTCATCAAAGTTTTCATTGGTGTGCATTGACGGGGCAACTTTCGCAATAACTTCGGGCAATTTCATACAGACTTTGTAGAATGCGTCAGATTGCCCTGTGACAATGTTGTAGAATTGATCTATGCTTACTCGGCGGATTCTTTTGTGGTGTACTTTTTTCTTTTCTACGGATGTTTCCCAAATAACGTTCTGCGATTCGTTGGCAATTGCCTCCACAAGATAACAAGCACAATCATCGTCATCGCACAACTGCTGTTGCATCTTTTTATACGTTCGTTCAGCACTTGAACTATTCATTGTATTGTGCTTATTTTTCATTTCCACATAAATCGTATGCACTAGTTCATTGCTTTCGTCATTGGGAGCGAAATATAAGCCGTCAGGATTCCTGAAAATGACGTCCCAGCCACCGTCTTTCCCATTTGGTGGAACAGAGCATTTGTCTATGTATTTGAATATATGCTGATGAAAATAGCCAATGTAATTGTTGTTTGTCTTGTCCCTTTGTCGAGTTATTTCATTGTTGATTAATTCCTGCCAGGAAATGCCATATAAAGCCTTGTCGAATGCGAATTTTACAGGGTCAATGATGTTCTTGTTAAAGTCCTTCAAGGTCATCGTTTTTAACGATTCCCTATAATTCTCAATGGTCTTACGCACATGATTTTCAAAATCACTTTCTGAAATAAAGTCTAAATCCCACATAATTAAACCTCTTTCAGAACTTTTGCGATTTGAACACCGATGTCTTTTGCCAAATTGACAGGAACGGCATTGCCGACTTGTTTGTATTGTTCCATCAATTTTCCTGCAAATTTCCAGTTTTCGGGGAATGATTGGAAACGGGCGTTTTCACGAACGCTAAACGGGCGCACTTCTAAAGGATGACATCTGTCGGTTTGCTTCATTCCGGGATTGGTAAGCACAGCCAGCGAAGGTTCTTCAAGACTTATTCTACGTAGAATACCGGTTCTTCCGCCTTCCATTTCCCAGCAGGTTTTCATGTATTCTTTTGCAATGTCAGGATCTATGTCCCGCCAGTATCCGCCGGGAGGAACTAATGCGAAAACTTTTTCTTTAGCTTCGGAGTATCTGGCGCAATGGTCTTTATCGGGATTGACATCGAGTTTGACATCTTTTAAAACGGGCTTGTATTTATGGGGTTTTGGAAATTCAAATTTTACCCTTGAGGCTAAATCCTTGCGAATTCCGATTGTAATCAGGCGTTCTCTTTTCTGAGGATTGTTATAATCCCAAGCGTTCAACACTTGGTGAAATGTCTCATATCCCTCATCCTCAAAAATGCCCAAAATTGTTTGGTATGTTTTCCCTTTGTCATGGGATAAAAGTCCCTTTACGTTTTCAAAGAGGAACATCTTGGGTTGCAGTTTATGCAAGAACGTTGCATAGTGATAGAACATTGTTCCACGAACATCCTCAAGTCCGAGCCTTTTTCCTGCATAACTGAAACTTTGACAAGGTGCACCACCGGATAGCAAATCAAGTTCGTTTCGCTTGATTTTAAATTCCCTTGTCAAATCACGTTGAGCAACTTTGGCAACATCCTCACACAATACGTTCCAATCGGGCCGATTGATTTTTAGAGTTTCTGCAGCAGCCTTGTTGAATTCAACTAGGCCGATATGATCAAATCCGGCTTTTTCAAGACCAATCGCTAAACCACCGGCTCCGGCAAACAGTTCAATTGATTTGAAGTATTTTGCCTTGTTTTTTCCTGTTGCCATTTCTGCTCCGTTCCGAGGTGAACGAGTTCACTCTCGCGGGAGCGGTTCTGGCCGATTCGCTTGACCGGGGTACGGGCAAAAAGAAACGGCGGGGAGCCGACTCACTCCTCGCCTAAAAGCGCGACATTTTCAAAAGAAAACAATACACCCGCACAATCTTGCAATGGATTGCTTCACCCTTTCAGGGTTCGCAATGACGTTGCAAAACAATCCCGAGCGGATACAGTACGCCCAAGGTACACTACGCCCATGCAACCCACGGGCGACGGCGAGTCATTGTCTTATTCTCGTATTCGTGAAAGTGTCTAGTTTCCAGATGAAGAACAAGAGCGATACTCAACGAGCGTTCACCCTCGTTCTTGCAGACTCTTCCAAGCATTTTCTGGAAACAAAAAAGGCGTGGAGTTGAATGCACCTATCATCTGGAGGCCTAGACTGCCCGAATACAACAAGCGCAAACAACTCACGCCCCATAATGGCCGCTTGCCTACAGGCAGATTTATCAAATATGCATGTACCAAAACGATGCGGCAGGCCTAAGCCGGTCGCAGACGTGAGCGTTCGCCTCATTCTCCGTATTCATGAAAGTGTCTAGTTTCCAGATGGAGAACAAGAGCAAAAACTCTATTTTCAGGGATAAATATAGATTATTCCGTTGTCAAAAGGTGTCGACGGGGCTAGGCCATCCGACAAGAATGGGATTTTCGACCGGGAACAGGGGATAAATCACCTTTTTATGGTAAATTTAGGCATGCCCTATCAGGAATGATTGTATATTCCAAGGGATGAATTAGAGAATAGGGAAGGAACTGGATTTAAAACCGATATCTGAAGAGGCTTTGGAGCAAGAGCGTTTGCAATTGTTAGACCGCCTGAAAGAGATAGAACATATTCTTGAAGGGATGCGGGCAGAACGTAAATCGCCTGTTCGGCAGAATGCGGAGATTCCCGAATTGAAAGGGGTGAATAAGTATTCTCCTGTCGAAGAAAAAATCAAGTTGTTCAAAAACCTGTTTCAGGGGCGACAGGATGTTTTCGCAAGGCAGTTCGAAAGTGCAAAAACCGGTAAATCGGGCTATCAGCCTGTTTGCGAAAACGAATGGAAGGCTGGAGTCTGTGAAAAGCCGAAGGTAAAATGCGCATTTTGCTCGCATCGCAAATTTGTGCCATATGGAGATTCCGTCATTGAAAAACATTTGCGTGGGGTTGAGCAATCTAGCAGTTTTTCACGACCGTTTGTCGCCGGGATTTACCCACTATTGAATGATGACTGTTGTAACTTCCTTGCTGTTGATTTTGACGAGCAGACTTGGCTTGACGATGCGAGAGCGTTTATAGCAACTTGTGAAAAGGAAAATATTTTTGCGTATCTGGAACGGTCCCGCTCAGGGGATGGAGGCCATGTCTGGATTTTCTTTGAAGATAAGATAAAAGCGAAAGTGGCTCGTGATTTGGGAACACTCCTGCTGACAAAAACACTGGATGCCCGCCCTGAAATCAAGTTGGCTTCTTTTGACAGGTTCTTCCCGAATCAGGATTATATGCCGAAAGGTGGCTTGGGCAATCTAATTGCACTCCCATTACAAAAGAAGGCTCGCGAAAAGAATCATTCCGTTTTCATCGATCCAACGACGTCAAACGCATACGAAGACCAGTGGGCGTTTCTTGCCTCTATGAAGAAAAACGCCAATGCGTTTGTAGAGCAAAAGGTTTCCTTGGCTGGATTACATCACGAGATTCTGCCGGCCTATGAAAACGAGACCAGCGATGAAGATGTTCCTTGGCAATCTAGGCGAGCAGATTTCCCCAAAATAGAAGTTCCTCTTCCAAGCAAGATAGATATAGTTCTATCCAACCAAATATTCATCGACTATACAGGTTTGCCTGCAATTTTGAGAAACCGCATTTTGCGACTGGCATCGTTCCAGAATCCGGAATTCTATCAAGCACAGGCGTTGCGTTTGCCAGTTTGGGGTAAACCCCGAATTTTATATTGCTATGATATTCAGGCGAAATATATCGGGCTTCCAATAGGATGTCTGGACAAACTCGCAGAGTTGCTGGCGCATTACAAAATAACGCCGATTATCAAAGATGAGCGAAATGTCGGTGCATCCATAGAAGCAGAATTCCTTGGGACTCTTTATCCAGAACAGATGCTTGCCGCGGAAGCCTTGCTTAAGGATGATTTTGGCGTTCTTTCTGCAACAACGGCTTTCGGAAAAACGGTTGTCGCACTTTGGCTGATTGCTCAAAGAAAGATCAATACTCTAATTTTGGTTCATCGTGCGCAGTTGATGGAACAATGGGTTGAACGCATTACGGAATTTTTAGGCATTCCGAAAAAAGAAATCGGACAGATTAGTGGCACAAAGAAAAAGCGCTTTGGGAAAATTGATGTAGCCCTTATTACGAGCGTGAGCAGGCAAGGGGGCGTAGAAGAATGGGTGAACGATTATGGTCAAATCATCGTAGATGAATGCCATCACATATCTGCATTCTCTTTCGAGAAGGCTGTACGAGAAAGCCGGGCAAAATTCAAGGTGGGCCTGTCAGCAACGCTCGCCCGTAAAGATGGGCAACATCCGATTGTCCTGATGAATCTTGGCCCGGTGCGCTATGCGGTCAATGCAAACATTCAAACCGCAAAGCGATGACCCGAAATTACCGATACAGGATGTTTTCCGAGAATTATGGAACAATGAAGCCCGCAATGCTATGGTTATAGACGAAGTAATCAACACTTACCGCAATGGTCGGCAAATTTTGCTGTTGACGGAACGTACGGAGCATATCCAATTGTTCTACGAGAAAATGAAAGATGATATTCCGGCTTTATTTGTTCTAAAAGGCGGCTTCGGTAAAAAACAATTGAAACAAATTTTCGAAGACATCAATAAGGCTAAGGAAAACGGGAACATTGTGATTCTTGCCACAGGGCGTTATATCGGCGAAGGCTTCGACTTGCCGGAACTAGACACGCTGTTCTTGCCATTTCCAATTTCATGGAAGGGTACATTGGCTCAATATGTAGGTCGATTACACCGCATGGCCGCGAGCAAAACCGAAGTTCGGGTATATGACTACGCAGATGTTGATGTTCCTGTACTCATGCGTATGCTCGCCAAGCGCAAGAAGGGATATGCTGCGTTGGGGTATAAATTTTAGAATTTAATGATTGTTCTGCAAAAATTTTTCTATGCAGTCAAATATAAAAGACTTTCCTTGTGTGTGCAGAATTTCTGCATTTTCGGAAAGGTATTGAAGTGTACCAGTTTTTTCAAAAAACTGGGCGATGTCAGAGGCTTGTTTGCCTTTGTTAGATGCGTATTCTTCAATGCACCAAGAGAGCCAAAATGCCAAGTCCTCAGTGTTCATGCGCTTCTTCCTTATACATGTCAAATAAAGCAACCCAACCTAGCTGCCAAAGTTTTGTATCTTCTTGACCGAGTAGGCGACTTAAGTTGCTTTTGTAGAATTTAAGAATAGCCTCTGAAGCAGTCAAGTGGTCTTGCCGACATAATTCGTCGCAGATTTTTGCGACTTTATACGGAATAAAAAGTCGGACATTTTTTTGTGTAATTTCGGGAATCATACCTGTTCTGCCCTCGAGAATTTAAGAATTTGAAGAGCCTTTTCTGTATGAAACAGGATTTGGTCCACATAGACCCAGGTGCAAAGTTCTTTTAGTAAGGTGGGCTTGTCCATGAAGCCGGATTCAAAAGCGTTAAGACTGGCAAAAACCCTATCGTTTGCAACGGCTCCTTTCACGATGTCGTGCTCATAAATGAAGTCTTTGTCCGTCCTGTTCGCGATAACAAAGTCAAGCCATTGCTCATCAGCTTTTTTGAAATCAAGAATATCTAGATTTTTGTTTTGAAGAAAATCGTCAGGAACAGTGAAAACAGAAACCGTTGCAGAGCCTTTCTTTTCTAACTTCGCTTTACTAATCGACCAGCGCTTGGCTTGGTCAAAACTCGTGGTTGTGTAAAATCCTGTGCCGAAATCAAGTCGGTGAGACGGAGTTCTGATTTCGGGAACGGAAACCACTATGTTACTACCGTGATAAAGTTCCATATAGACTTATAAATCCTTTGTATAACAGATAATATATATATATTTTTTTGTGCTAATGCTAAAAGACCGCGACTTGATTGTCGCGGCCTTTTTAATTTTTAGGTGCGGGGTGGTTTACCCTGCGGCACCGGCTTACTTCTGGTGCTTCTTGAACCACTTGATGAGCCCGTTGGTGGAGCTGTCGTGGTTCAGTTCAGCGTCAGCCTTTGCAAGTTCCGGAAGGATCTTCTTGGCGAGCTGCTTGCCGAGTTCAACGCCCCACTGGTCGTAACTGTTGATGTTCCAAATCACGCCTTGTACAAAAATCTTATGTTCATACATGGCGATAAGAGCACCGAGAGTTTCCGGGGAAACATAATCCATCATAATGGAATTCGTCGGCTTATTGCCTTCAAAAACCTTATGCGGAGCGAGGAATGCGATTTCCTCTTCCGTTTTTCCCGCCGCACGAAGTTCTTCCGCAGCTTCATCCAAAGTCTTTCCGTTCATCAGCGCTTCCGGCTGCGCAAAGAAATTGGAAAGCAGTTTCTGGTGGTGGTCGCCGACCTTATTGTGGCTATTCGCCGGAGCGATAAAGTCGCAAGGAATCATTTTCGTTCCCTGGTGAATCAGCTGATAGAAGGCGTGCTGACCATTCGTTCCCGGTTCGCCCCAAAGAATGGGACCCGTCTGGTAATCCACACGTTTGGAATTGCGATCGACGGTCTTGCCGTTGCTTTCCATGTCCGCCTGCTGGAAGTAGGCGGCGAGGCGATGCAGGTACTGGTCGTACGGGAGCATGGCGTAGCTCGAAGCGTCAAAGAAATTGTTGTACCACACGCCGATAAGGGCGAGAATCACCGGGAGATTCTTTTCCACAGGAGCATTCTTGAAATGTTCGTCCATTTCATAAGCGCCCTGGTGCAATTTCATGTAATTGTCAAAGCCAATACGGAGCGCGATCGAAAGACCGATAGCCGACCAAAGAGAGTAGCGACCGCCGACCCAATTCCAGAATTCAAACATGTTGGCGGTGTCAATGCCAAATGCGGCAACCGCTTCGGTATTGGTGGAAAGAGCCACAAAATGTTTTGCAATGGACTTTTCATCACCGTTAAACGCTTTGAGAACAGCGGCCTTTGCCGTTTCCGCATTCGTCATCGTTTCCAAAGTCGTAAACGTTTTAGAAGCCACGATAAAGAGCGTTTCTTCAATGTTCACTTTCTTGAGGGTTTCGGCCATGTGAGTGCCGTCGATATTGGAAACAAAATAGACTTCGGGAGAATATTCGCCGTCAGCGGGTTTGTCTGCATAAGGCTTCAACGCTTCGGTGACCATCACCGGACCAAGATCGGAACCGCCGATGCCGATGTTCACCACATAACGGATTTTCTTGCCCGTAAATCCAAGCCACTTGCCCGAACGAACCAAATGCGTGAAAGATTTCATGTGTTCGAGAACAGCGCGAACTTCCGGCATCACATCTTTACCGTCAACGCAAATCGGCTCATTGCCCTTGTAACGGAGAGCGGTGTGGAGCACTGCGCGCTTTTCCGTGGTATTGATCTTTTCTCCAGAGAAAAATTTCTGGCGCATCGCATCAAATCCGGCAGCAGGCAAAAGAGCGCGAAGCTTCGCCATCACGTCTTCGTCGATCAGGTTCTTGGAATAGTCCAAGAAAATTCCGCAGGCCTCGGCGCTGAACTTTTCGGCACGCTTCGGGTCTTCTGCAAACATCTTGCGCATATTCCAGGTCTTCGCTTCCGTCGCTTTCGCAGCGAGAGCTTTCCATTCATGAGATTCCGTCAGTTTCGACATAGAGTAATCCTTTCCGCAAGTGCGGGATATATATCAAGCCCCAATTTAGAAAATTTTCAACATCAATCCTTTAGGCTGCGGACAGAAAGCCCTTCACCTTTATCATTCAGACCAAATCTTCCAAAGTCGTCCCTTGTGCCATAAAACTCCAAATTCACGCTCGTTGAATAGGAAGACGAGTAAATTTTGAAATTCGGGTTATCGGTCCTGCCATTTTCCGCAATCCAGAAATCTTCAACGTGCCAACCTTCAGGGCATCCTCCTCGGATTCTCCCTATCGACTGAATGGTATCTTGACTGCTAAATCGGCAGATGGTATCGTAAGGAAATTCAAATTTTGCGCCATCCATTCCTGTTCGCCAATTTTGACCGTTCTATAAACCTGATTGTCCCTTTCATCCAAAAGTTCCCCATATTCCACGTCGGGATTCAAATATGCCGTCGTAACGCACTTGTATAACTTGCAATCGTATTTGACAGACGGGATGTATGCAAAATCCTCCGTCAGCATTCCCGCTACAAATTGAGAATCTATCATATCAAACCGCTTTGTACATGCCATCGAGCAACTGAGGATTGTCCAAACTTTCCAAATTCGCCTTGTATAGGAAATTCCCCGCATATTCCGTCGGTTCCATTTCGATAGGAATCGCACCCAACATCGCTTCCATACGAAAAGAACTCCGAAAGCGCTGAAATCTCATCGCTAAAATTTGGCCAACCGCTTTCCAAAAGAGGCGGCACTTCGCAGCCAGCATAAATACGGGAAGAACTGCTAGCTTCAGTACTCGATGAGGATTCATTCAAAGAATCACTGAACAAAAGTTCTTCTTGCGCAGAAGAAGAGTCGTCGTTTCCACAGGCAAGCATCAAACCACAAAAAAAGAGGCTCTTCATCAACATGTGTGGGTGGCTTCGCCCCCCTTTTTTTGTTGACTTTCGCCTAAATCAAACAAAAAAAATGGGCTATTTTCTAAAATTTAATCGCCAAAAAAAACAGAAGAAAAAGCCCATGTCAAAATTATACAAATCCATCTTCAATGTCAACGGCTGTTCAGTCGTCAAGCAGGAGCAAACCGACACCACGGTCACCATCACGGTAAGACTCACCAAGGGCAACGCCAGCAGGTGCGGCTGTTGTGGGCGAAAAGGGAAGCTCTACGACAACGGCCGGGAACAGAGGGTATGGCGGACGCTCGATCTCGGCACGAAGATGGGCTTCATCAGGATGGACACCTACAGGGTGAAGTGCAAGAAATGCGGCGTAAAAACGGTGAAGGTGCCGTGGGCAAGCCACAGGTCAGGCTTCACCGACGCCTTCGAGCAGCAGGTCGCATGGGCCGTATGCAGCATGTCGAAAAAGGCTGTCGCAAAGCAGCTACGCATCGCCTGGAATACCGTGGGGGAAATTGCCGACCGCGTATGGGATCGCCTGGACACAAGGCCGATCAAGGCAGGCTGCATCTTCAGGCGCATAGGCATCGACGAGACCAGCTACAAGAAAGGGCACAAGTACATAACGGTGGTAGTGGATCACGACAGGCGCTGCGTGATCTGGGTCCACGAGGGCTACGGGAAGGAGGTGCTGGACCTCTTCATGAGGGAACTCAGCGAAGAGCAGCGCAAGGGCGTGGAGCTTGTGACTTGTGACGGAGCCAAGTGGATAAGGTCAAGCATCGAGGAGTTCCTGCCCAATGCCGAACGGTGCGTGGACAGCTTCCATGTCGTACAGTGGGCGACAGAAGCCCTGGACAAGGTCCGTGTGGAAGCCTGGAAGGAGGCCCGCAAGGAAAACCGCAATCAGAAACGGGGCCGAGGCAGGCCCACGAAGGATAGCGTCCCGAAGGACCGCACCGCGGAGGGGATAAAGAACTCCAGGTACGCTCTGGGCAAGGCTCCAGAGAACCTTAACGAAAGCCAGCAGAGAAAAATAGAACTCATAGCAAGCCGCTATCCGCGTCTCTACAGGGCATACCAGCTCAAGGAGGAACTGCGCATCATCCTGAAGATGGGCTATGACGATGCCAGGGAAAATCTGGACAGGTGGCTGTGGCGTGCAAGCCACTCACGCATCGGCTCAGTAAAGGATCTGTACGCAAAGATCAAGCGCAACTACGACGGAATCCTCAACACAATCAGGCTGGGCGTGTCAAACGCAAGGATCGAGGCGACGAACAACAAGATAAAGCTACTGATACGGACTGCCTATGGCTTCAGGAACATGAACAACATGCTGTCGCTGATAATGTTGAGCTGTTCCTATGTAGATGTAAAGATAGCCTACGAATGGGAATCGGTATCGAGAGAATCATCTAGCAAGGCTGCCTAAATGCTACCACACATATTGATGATGCCTCAAAAAAGAAACAATCGCTCCTACCAAAATTTTGTAAGACATTGAACCGCCATCATTTTCGTTAAAGATAATTTTTATTTTTACGCTTATGGAAACTCTCGATTTTTTACCGATTTCCAAAGAAGACTTGGAAAAACGGGGCTGGGATTTTGTTGATGTCGTCGTCATTTCTGCGGACGCTTATGTGGACCATCCTTCCTTTGGGCACGCTGTCATTGCGCGCTTGATTGAACACGAAGGGTACCGAGTCGCCGTTCTTCCGCAACCCAACTGGCGCGACGACCTTCGCGATTTCAAAAAATTGGGAAAGCCCCGCTTATTTTTCGCCATCTCCAGCGGCATGGACAGCATGGTAAATCACTATACCGCCGGGAAACGCCTGCGCAGCGACGACGCTTTTACCGCCGGAGGAAAAGCGGGTTTTCGGCCCGACCGCGCGACGACCGTCTATGCAAAAATTTTAAAACAGCTCTACCCCGACGTTCCCATCGTTATCGGCGGTTTGGAATCCAGCCTTCGTCGCATTAGCCACTACGACTACTGGGACGACAAGATTTTTCCACCGATTCTCGCCACAACGAATGCCGACCTGCTGATTTACGGTATGGGCGAAAAGCCGATGAAAGAATTGCTGCACCTGCTCAAAAAAGGCGTTCCCTTTTCAAACCTCAATTCCATCCCGCAGACGGCATATCTTGTCCCCAAAGGACGCGTTCCCAAAAACAAAGAGTTTGAAGATTTAAAACTCCCCAGCTACGAAGATTGTCTGCAAAGCAAAAAGACGCAATTTGAAGCTTTTCGAAAAACAGAAATCGAATCCAATAAAATCCACGCCAAACGCATTTTGCAAGACGTCGGAGAAACCACAGTCGTCATCAATCCGCCCTATCCTCCACTCGAATACGGCGAGTTGGACGAAAGTTTTGAATACCCGTATATGCGAGCACCGCATCCCCGCTACAAAAAACGCGGGCCCGTTCCCGCTTTCGAAATGATCAAATTTTCCATCACCTCGCATCGCGGCTGTTTTGGCGGTTGCAGTTTTTGCGCGATCAATGCGCACCAGGGAAAATTCGTCGCCAGCCGTTCCAAGGAAAGCATCTTGCGAGAAGTGGAATTGCTCACGCAAATGCCGGGATTCGCCGGAACGATCAGCGACCTCGGAGGCCCCAGCGCCAATATGTACAAAATGCGAGGAAAAGATCGCAGCCGTTGCGAAAAATGCGCACGACCCAGTTGCGTATTTCCCCGTATTTGCGACAATATGAACACCCGCCACCAGGAACTGACCGAACTTTATCGGGAAATTTCCAAACATCCAAAAATCAAGCACCTGTTTATTGGCAGCGGCGTCCGATACGATCTTATTTTACAAGAAACGACGGACAAAACCCTTCTGGCCGATCACCTCGACTATGCAAAAGAACTCATCCGGAACCATGTCAGCGGCAGATTAAAAGTCGCACCGGAGCACACCTCGGACAGCGTTCTCAGCCTAATCCGCAAACCTTCTTTCGCCCTCTTTTACAAATTCAAGGAATTTTTCGACAAAGAAAGCGCGGCGGTCGAAAAGAGACAGCAAATCATCCCCTACTTTATTTCCAGTCATCCGGGCTGCACCGAAAAGGACATGGCAGAACTTGCCCTCGAAACCAAGCAGTTGGGATTTCGGCTCGAACAGGTCCAAGACTTTACGCCCACACCCATGACCATCGCGACCGAAATGTATTACGCAGAAACCTATCCCGATGGAAAACCGCTCTACGTCGCCAAAACCGCCGAACAAAAAAACAATCAAAAGCGTTTCTTCTTTTGGTATATTCCCGAAAATCGCATTTGGATTCAAAAAACGTTAGAGCGATTAAAAATGGGAAAGGTTTCCAGACTGCTCCTTTCCCGAACTTCTTACAAAGAAGGCCGCACCTACGAACCCAGCAAGGAACGGGCGAAAGAACGGGAACAAATCAAAATGGACAGGCGTAATCGCGCCTATTTCCGCAAGCACGAAAGCAAAAAGCGCTAACTTTCAAGTTCCGGAATCGGATGGCGGGCGTTTTGCCGGGCACCGAGTTTTTGAAGTTTCGAGCAAGTCTGCAAAATACTCTTCCCATTCGGCAAAAGATATTTTTTCCCTTCTTCATAAGCGGTTTGTGCGGAATCGAGTTCCGAGCCGATTCTACGGTAACGCTCCATAAAAATCCCAACGCGTTCCATCAGTTCATTCGCCAATTCATAGACCTTTTCATGATTTTCCTTTTGCACAATCTGCGTCCACGTGAGATTGATGATTCGCAATGCCGCATAAAGTGTCTGTTCGTCGGCGATATAGACGTTCCTGTCCATCGCTTCGCGCCATAAGTTCGGTCTAACGTTAATTGCCGTCCAAAGTGCTGCCGTATGCGGGACAAACATGATAACATAATCCATTTTTACCCGTGGCGGTTTGATGTACTCGGCATAGTTCTTTTTGGAAAGTTCTTTCACGTGGTTCAACAGGCTGTCAATGTGGGCATTCAAAAATCTTTGCCTGTCCACTTCATTTTCGGCGTTCACATATTCCATATACGCCGACAGAGAAACTTTGGAATCAATCACCACTTCCCGCTGCTTATCCAAATGCAGAATCACATCGGGCCGAAGTGTGGAACCGCCATCCGTTCGCACCGCGTTTCCATTTGCATCGCGAAGAGTCGCCTGCACATCATAATGTACGCCTTCCGTCAGTCCCTGCGATTGCAAAAGCTCATTCAATATCGTCTCTCCCCAATCGCCCTGCACTTTGCTTTGGTGCTTAAAAACCTTTGAAAGTTCTTCCGCGCTTAATTTCGCCGCTTCGCTCATTTTCATCGCATTTTCAATCTGCGTTTTCAAAGCACCGCTTAAATTGCTTTGTTGCATACACGAAGCATCCATGGCCTGTTTCATTTTTTCCATCGTTTCTTTTAGCGGATTCACAATGCTCCCCATGCATTCCGCATTGGTTTTAGAAAATTCCGATTGCTTGGTTTTGAGCATTTCATCCGTGGCGATTTTCATTTGCGCCATCACTTTTTCCATTGTTTCGTCAAAACGCTTCTGCTGTTCCGACAACGCATTTTCCGAAAGCTGTTTTTGCGCATAAAAACGCTCTTCCGCAAGGCGAAGCTGCGTCCGAAAATAGACGACAACCATCGCCATCATCGCTATAGCAACCAAAATCACAGAAACCAGCATTTTCCGACCTCCTCGCATTCATCCTAAAGGCATTTTTTCCAAAAAATAGAAATTTCCAAACCGCATTCATTTCGCAAAATCAAGCCGCCTGTCATTCATAGTTCCAAAAAAGATTCCCGACGGCATAGCCCTAGGATACTAGCAACGCGTAGCACGCGTTGACGGTTCTGACACTGGCGTTCGATCCCTACTGGCTGCCCGTAAACGGGCTATAGTTTACCCATCACGGTCAACTGTTCCCCAAATAATCTTCATCCAGCTGATGCTTGATATAGTTCGCTATCTTGATCACATTTTTGCCTGCCGTGTCAACATAGTAGCAGCGACACCAAAATTCCCTGTTCCTGTATTTGAACTTCAACTCGGAAAAGCGTTCGTACAACTGCAGGCTGCTTTTTCCCTTCAAGAAGCCCGCCCCGCTGGACACGGCATACTTGGACGGGATTTCCAGCCGTCTCTCTCCGTAAAACACCTTCCGCCTGAATTTTGGCGCGAACACTATGTGGTATTTGCAGTTCCAGCTCGTATGAGCCATTGTTCTTATATTTTCCATCACCGCCAAAAGGCTTCTTGGGAACAACCAGCCTAGCTGGTGGTTTTCGGTTTATACAACAACAAAGGCGCCCCAAAGGAGCGCCTCTGAAAGGAGAAAGCTTTTTTACTGTTGCGGTTCTTCCGCAGCAGCTTCAGCCTGTTGCTGTGCCATAAAAGCCTTTTTAAACTCTTCGACAGTCGCGATATATTCGTCGATTTTGTCGTCACGGGAATCCAAGTGGTCCAAAATGATTTTTGTATGCTCTTCACTGAAAACCGTTTTGAGCTGACGATTGGCATGTCCCTTGTATCCCCAATCCTTAAGGCGTTCATCCGTCAAAACGTAACAATCCTGGAGTGAAACAAAATGCATCGGCCCCTGAACGGCGATATCCTTTTCCAAAAGCATGCATTCAGGCTCTTCCGCACCCGGAGTGGACATATACGACTGGATATGACGAGAGCGCACATCCTTCGTATTTTCAATCTTCATATAGCCCATAATCAAATACTTGCCCTTATAGTCCGGATCGCCGCCTTCATAGCGGGTGCCGAAAAGAATATAACGGCTCTTATTCGTCTGCACAATCTTGTTGATCGCTTTCACGTTGCAGCAAGAAACAAATCCATAAGTAGATGTTTCGTAATTCGGCTCCGAAAAAGCTCCCTTTCCATTTTCATTCATCTGATCACGGACAGGAACGACTGTCAGGTGACTGGTTTCAACATAAAGAAGGCTACCCATATTCTTACCACGGAAGCCTTGCCAACCGGTCAAGTTGATTTGTATTTGCGACATAATTCGTATTTCCTCAGAGTAAAAGCATTAAAAGCGGACCAAGAGTGGTTCGTTTTTCCCTCTCCAAGATATAAAATTATCCGTCAAAAAGACACATTTTTTGCAAAAACGTTGCTTTCTCCGAAAAAAGTGGCTCCTTTACTGAAAAATTCGGGGGTATCGGTCGTCAAAAACTCCACTTTACCTCGCCGAGTCAAGCGATTTTCGATTTCTGGATGTCGCCGCAAGTAATCAACCGTTTTTCGAGCGACGATTTCACCTTGAGACACCACCTGTACATGAGGCGGAAGGGACTCCCGAATCAAGGGCGAAAGCAAGGGGTAATGCGTGCAAGCCAAAAGTACCGCGTCGATCTGCGGGTCCTTTTGCAGTAGAAGACGAATGTCCCGCCGGACAAAAAAACGCGTTCCGTCGCTATCGACCTCTCCATTTTCCACCAACGACGCCCAGAGAGGACAAGCCTGCTGCGTAACCTGGAGCTGCGGGAAAAAACGAGCGATTTCCAGCAGATAGCTGCCCGACGCAACCGTGCCCGACGTTCCTAAAATTCCCAAATGCCCCGTCTTGGAAAAAGAACCCGCATCTTCCGCTGTCGGTCGGATGATTCCCAGCACCCGATTCTTTGGAGCCAATGTCGGCAAATCGCGCTGCTGAATGGTACGAAGGGCCCGAGCGCTAGCCGTATTGCAAGCAAGAATCACCAGCGGGCAGCCCATTTCAAAAAGTGCTTTGACCGCTTGAAGCGTATAGCGATAGATCGTTTCATACGATCGGGAACCATAAGGTGCGCGGGCATTGTCCCCCAGGTAAATAAAATCGTAATCAGGAAGAGCTTTGCGCAAATCATGAAAAATAGTCAGGCCGCCAAAGCCCGAATCGAAGACTCCTATCACCGCTACCTCCGCATTTGGGACTGCGCCTTGCGAATGGAATCCTGCAAAAATTCCCCGGGAAGCAATTGGCCTGGAGAAGTCCTCTCGTCGTTCGGGTTGCCGTTCCGAAAACGAGCGCGCGTGGTGGATATCGCCGTTTCCTTTTGCAATTCGGAAAGATATTTTTCCCAATCCTGCAAAGATTCGTCCAAATCGCCGCGAGCTTGGAGCATGCTTGTCCGCAGCAATTCCAGTTCTCGCATCTGTTCGCGCTTCATTATCCAAAGTTCCTCTTCTTCGGGCAAGCGTTCGATATTGAAAAGCAAATTCAGGTATTTGTTTTCGGCGTCGATATAAGCTTTATAAGCTTCCTTATACATATACGCTCGATCCTCGGCCATGACCTGCTGCGCCGACTTGGTGCCACCACAAGAAACCAGCACCCAAAGCGTTAGGGCAAAGAGAATGCGAGCAAAAACTTTCATTGTCTATCCGCCGAATCGAGTACCGTATAAAGGCGTTCCAAAGTCGTATTGCTTTTGAATGTCGCCGTATCGCCCGTTTTCGGATTCACCATGGTATGGATTCCCTGCTTGACTTCTCTTTCCTGGCAAGGAATTCCCGTTTCCGGATCCAGAGTGACCCAATAGGCGGTTTCATATTCCGCAGAAAGCCCTTTGTGATAAGCCTGAAAACGTTCTGTTCCGATTTTGCTGTTTACATGCTGTTCCCAGATGTAATACGGAAAATTTTCCTTTTCTTTCAAGTAAACCGTATAGCCCAAGCATTTGCGTCTGTCCAAATTGTGAAAGCCGTCTGTGACTACGGAATCGATTTGAATCAACGCAAATTGAAGCCGCCCTCGCTCCTTCAAAAGCGAAGTGATATTTCCCTTTTCCGGAACCTTGCCCACAAGCAGATGGTCCATTTCATAGCGGTGCCGCTCCTGACGTTCCAGATGTTTTACATAATCCGGGTTCAAAAGCTGATCGCGCCAACGCTGGGGCATCGGAATGCGATACAGCAGCGAATCGTATTCCTCGGCAAAACCTTTGACTTCAACCGTGCGCTCCGCCAATCCCTTTGTAATCACTTCGGGAAGTCGCCACTGGAGTTCCGCCGGGTGCGAATTTTTCAGATAGCCGCGGGACTTGTCCACTTCGAACTGGCGACGAATCACAAGGGTGTCGCCCACCTGCGAATAATCCAAACGGACATAATCGGCGACAATGGTCCCCACTCGTTCAATACCGCCCAAATCCATGGTTGAATAAGTGCTTTCCACATACAAATCCACGGGAACGGATTGGGACAATTTGTAATTGACTTCAACCTCCGAAGAGCAGGCGCAAAAGAAAAGAAAAGAAAGGGCTGAAATGCAAAATTTCATATTCATGCGTGTAAAACTATTCTCCGTCTATTTTCTGGCTGTTGAGAACCACGCGGATCTGTTTTTCCAAAAGCACCGTTCCTACATCACCATTGGAAAAACGAAGGGTGAAAGAGCCTTCCTTGGCATGGAAAATTTCTGCGGCGTTAGCAATGCCGCCATGCCGATGGGAAGAAACTAGAACCGTGTAAGAATCCTGCTTGCCATTTACCGTGCTGGTTTTAGAACCAATGACCTTTCCCGATGCGTTGAAAATCTCCCATTTGATCTTTGAAAAGTCAAAAGCTTTGCCGTAACGAAATTGCATTACAAATGGATCGGAAGAATGGAAAACGCTTCCCGTATCTGCCACTACAGAACGATTCTGGATAAATTCCTTGCCGGTAACTATCGTCATCGGCTCCGAAGAGCACGCCGTCCAAAAAACGACTGCGGCAAACAAAGCCAAAAAATGAATTTTTTTCATGAGCGAGACCCTTTCCTTTAAAACAAAAATGCGGTCCAAAACAAAACGCCATCTGTCGGCCAATCGCATTTCCATTTCAAATGAAAATTACAAAATTTGAAATCCTTTGTGGAACCGGTTCTTTTAGAGCTCCTGTAGAACCGCCTTCTTTTTAAACGGCTTTCAATTCCAAAAACATTTCAAAATGAGGAGTCTGCGGATAAAAGGCAAAACCTTCCGCTTTGACAATGGAATAGCCTCTCGCTAAACTTTTGAAATCGCGTGCAAGAGTCGCTGGGTCGCAAGAAATATAGAGCAACTTTCGGGGTTTCGCCTTTAAAATCGCCGAGAGAGCCGTCGGTGGCAAACCTGTTCGAGGCGGATCGACGATGAGAACGTCTGCTCCGGAAGCATCATTTTGAGCAAGCCAATCCTCCGCCGGAGAAGAAATGTTTTTTGCCTTTGGAACATTTCGATTGGCATGAATCCGCGCATTCGGATCCCTTTCCACCGTCACAATCCGCTGAAATTGATTTTGCAGAATGGCAGCAAAAAAACCGATTCCACTAAAAAGATCGATCAAATAATCCCCACTACCCGCCGATTCGCGAACCGATTTCACCAGCTCCGGAAGCAGCTGTAAATTCGATTGAAAAAAACAGCTGGCGTCCATAGAGAGATTCACATCGGCCACTTGCACCGAGTTTAGCGCAAGACGCTGAAATTCCGGACTTCGCATTCCTTTGTAATAGCAGGCTATTTTTCCTTTTCCGTTATCAAAAACAGACAATTCGGGAACTTGCGGCAACTTTTTTTCGGCAATCGCCCGATTCAAAGCCGGAGTGAGAATGGGACATTTTGAAACGGGAATCATCCTGTGGCTCTGCGCTTCCCGAAATCCATAGCCACCTCCAACTCGAACCAATCTGGCCCGATTGCGATAAGCATAAGGATTTCCCGAATGGATTTTCCAATCCGGCGGTAATTCCGTTCCAGCAAAGCGGCGGAAAAGTTCATTCACCGACAGCCGATAGGAATCCAGCTGAAATTCCATAGAAGCGTGTCCCATGGAGCAACCGCCGCAGCGACCAAAAAAAGGACATTCCGGTTTTGTGCGAAAAGGCGAAGCTTCTAAAACTTTTTGAACACGTCCTTTGGCATAATCCCGTTTTTGCTGGAGCAGTTCCACTTCAACAAGCTCTCCTGTAAGAGCCCCCGACACAAAACAGACGCGACCATCTTCCAAATGCGCCAGGGCATCCCCGCCCTGCGCCATTTTTTCCATACGGAGAGTCACGATATTCATAGAGAAGAAACGGCATCCATCGCAGAAAACCACTCGGCATCCAATAGCGGCGAAACTTTGGGAGGCCTTTCAAAATCCAAGGTCGGAACGCTCGCAATCAACGCCTGCGTATAAGGATGCTGCGGATTTAACAAGACATCTTTCACTGTTCCTCTTTCCATTTCGCGGCCTTTATACATCACCAGAACTTTGTCTGCAAAAGAACGCACCGTGAGAATGTCGTGCGAAATGAATACCAACGAAATGCCCAATTCCTCTCGAAGTTTTTCCAAAAGTTTTAAGACCTGCGCTTGCACCGAGACATCCAAAGCACTCGTCACTTCGTCGGCGACAATGACTTTCGGTTCCAACATCAACGCCCGGGCAATGCCAATCCGCTGCCGTTGTCCACCCGAAAATTCATGCGGGTATCGCTCCAAAGAATCCGCAGGCAACCCGACCAGCTCCAATTTCATTTTCGCTTTTTCCAAAGAATTCTTTTTGGATTCTCCACGAACCAGCAAAGGATAGCTTAAAATCTGCGCTATCGTCTGCCGAGGATTCAAACTGGAATACGGATCCTGAAAAACCATTTGCACCGACTGGCGGACTTCGGAAAACGCTTTTGGGGATTGCACATCCACATTTTTTCCAAATACGGAATACGTTCCCGAGTGCCAAGGCAAAAGACCGACCAACGCCTGCGCCAATGTACTTTTGCCGCAGCCCGATTCGCCGATAATCGCCAAAATCTCCGCTTCGTCCAAATCTAGCGAGATATTTTGCACCGCTTTTAAATAATTGGAAACATGGGAAAATACACCTCTCCGCATCGGATAATAAACGGAAATATCCCGAACCCGCAACGCTTCACTCATTCTTCCGCAGGGTCCTTTGCAGTCTCTTCGTTCAAATCGGAAAGAGCCTTTTGCACATTTTTTTCCGTATCCGAAAGAATGGTTTTGCATTCCCGAAGAAGTCGGGTAGCCTCTTCCACCTGACTTGCCAATTCATCTACGCTCACATCGCTCTGATCTATCTTTGTCAAAATCTCTTCTAGGCGGTTCATCGCATTTTTATAACGGTTATTCTGTTCACTCATTTAGCTAGTTCCTCTGCAATTTTTTGGGCAAAGTCCGAAAGGCTCGGATCGCGTGCGCCCATCACAAGAATCGTATCGCCAGGCTTTGCGAATTGCACCATCCGATGTCCGCATTCCAAACGTTCCGCGCTGTAGTGGGCAGCCACATTTTTAGCGAGCAAATCCCGGACCAAATCTGCCGACGAAATATCCCGAGAGACGGTTCCTCCCGCATAATAAATTTCACTCAAAAAGGCAGCATCCTGGGAACGCAAAGCTTCCGAAATTGCCTGCACCAAATCATTTCGTAAAAAACGAGTCGGTCCAAAACCATGCGGCTGAAAATAGGCGAGAACTCGACCCTTTGTAAAATCCTGCGCCGCCCGAATGCTTGCCGCAATTTTTGCCGGATTATGCGCAAAATCGTCCACGACAGTAACGCCATGAAAGGTCCCCAAAATCTGATGCCGCCGATGAATTCCCGCAAAGGACGACAGCGCATCGGCACACTGCCGGAGTGAAACGCCGACTTTTAACGCCACGGCAATCGCCGCTAGCGCATTCATCATATTGTGGTGCCCCGGCAAAGGCAATTTACACGATACCAATTCTCCTTGATGGCGAACTCGGAAAGCAATCGAATAGCCTTCGGGTTTAAAATCCATTCCTTGAACGCCGGCCTTTGCTTCCAAGCCAAAATCATCCAGATGATTGACGCTAAACGCATTCGCCAATTCATCGGCTTCATTCACAATCAGCGTTTTATTTTTAGCGGTGATATTATTCGAAAAAGTCGCAAAAATCTCTTGCAGTTCCGCAATTTCCTTGTGGTCCTTCCCGATATTCAAAATGACGCCGATTTCAGGGGAATAACGCACCAATGTCCCATCGCTTTCATCCGCTTCGGCAACAAGCCATTCCCCACTTCCCGTAAAGCTGTTTCCGATTCTACCCTGCTTTTCCAAAGACACAAGGGCAGCACCCGAAAGAATGGAAGGAGAAAGTCCGGCTTCATGGAGAATATGCCAAATCATTCCTGTCACACTGCTTTTTCCGCTGGTCCCACTGACGCAAATCGTCTTTACGCTTTCCGAAATTTTGGCGAGCATTTCGCTGCGGTGCATCCGAGGAATGCCTAATTCCAAGGCCCGCTTGATGTCCGGATTGGATTCTTCAATGGCTGAACTGACAACGATTGCCGAAAGATTTTTTTGAATCCCGGAACCATCCTGCGGAAAAACCTTGACTCCCGTCATTTCCAACTGCGCGCGTAAAGCGTCTCCATCCGCACTGGAAAATTTACGGTCAGAACCCGAAATCGAAAAGCCTTTGCCCGCCAGATATTCCGCAATGGCGCTCATGCCCGAACCGGCTACACCGACAAAAAAGAAAGATTGTTCTTGAGAAAGCATAGACATATTATAGAAATAGATGAAAAAGGTTTCAAACCGATTTTAAAAATCGTTCGCAACTCGGAAAACAAAAAATCCCCGCCGTTTGCAATGGCAGGGATATTTTTAAGCCGAGTAAAATTTAATCGTCCTGGTATTTCTTTTCGCGTTCGCGCCGACGGATTTCCGTCGCATCCGGGAAGAATTCCGGCAGGGCAAACCCGATAGTAATGCCAAAGACCAAGCCGAATTTTGAAATGCCGTCCGAATCGATGACACGGGAAATCGTTTTACCGGTAACATCTTTTTTATGGGAATCGTCGTAAGCATTCGGCGCATAATACATACCGATGGCAAATTGGAGATAATACCATTCATTCGTCAGGTAGGTGATGAGAACGTCGAACTGGAAACCCGTCGTCATCAAAAGTTCACGAGTGAAATCGTTGTCTTCGTTCGCCGTAATATCATGGTCATAATAGACCGTTCCATAAGACACGGAAAGACCCAAATGCAGCGGATTCTTCGGGAAGAGATAGTAGTTCAAACCGACCTTCCAGCCCGTTCCGCCTTCCAATTTGTAGTCCGAGAAATCCGGGTCGTCTCCACTCGGAATAAAACCGAACGCTCCGTACAGACCCAAATGCCAACGGGTAATGTATTCCGCTCCAAAACCGAAGCCCATACCGATTCCCGTCTCTCCCATGACCGGCTGGCGTGAACCCGCACCGAGTTCAAAAATCAAACGGTCTTTCAACCAGTCGCGACGACGAATGTTATTCGCAAATTCGTCCAATTTTTGATCCTTTTCAAATTCCGCGCGTTTGGCACGATCTGCAGCACGGGACGACCTCGCCGAAGATTGAGCTTCTTCATCGTCGTCATTGGCAGCCGTATATGCCGCCGTATTCGGAGCAGCTTCATCCTCATAGGAATCATTGTCGTCTTGAGCAAAACCGGCTACTGCCAGAGCAAAAAACAAGATGTAAACTTTTTTTAACATTTCTAAAAAGCCTCTATTTTTAGAGATAGAATAGTTCCGCATTCAATATAGTTTATTATTCGGAATGTAAACTAAATTATTTGTGTAAAAAGAAGTTGCCAACCCCCAAAAAATTCCCTTACTGGGCATTTCCTTGCCGAAAATGCACCAATTCCCCTTTTATGGAGCCGATGGGGATTTTAACCCGCATCAGGACAGGCAATCGACGTTCATCATCCGTCAGCCAGATGAAAAGCCTTCCAGAAGCCTGAAATGCGCCGTCGTCCCCTAAAACCGGCTCCACTTTAATGCAATCAAACTTGCCGAGATCCGTTTCCACAGACTCCTTTCCATAGATAATCACGCGCAATGAGTAGCGTTTTTTCCCGCTTACCGCCGAAAAATAAGTATCCTTTTTTCCCGAAAGATCCATATTGCGCACACGATAGAACGCCGAAATGATGCAATGTTCGTAACCGTTCAGCGATATGGTCGTATCCACCCTTGATTTTACATCTTGGCGACGGGCATTTGTAAAAACCGTGTCGGATAAAGTCGCTTTCAAATTTTTGCGGTCGAAAAGGATTTGCGAAGTGCTGTGATAAGAACCTTCGTTCAGAATTTTTTTGAACGACTCCGGGAGGACATTGTTCCCTTTGGAAATCGTCCGAATCGTATCGGCAACCGGGTAAATGGATTTAAATGCGCCATTGTTGCGAGCGACGCTTTCAAAAAGGAACTTCCCATCTGAAAGCGGAGTGGCAATCATATCAGCCGAGCCAGCGGTAACAAAACCCCAGCTCAAGCGAAAGGAAAGCTGTTCCCCGTTTGCCCAAGGAATTTTTGCCGCATCGTCTGAAAAACCCAATGCGGTCAAAAGCAGTGCGCCAAGGAGAATCCTTTTCACAAAATCCTTAGATGTCACCGAGGGATTTACGATAATCCGCAAGCTTCTGGCGAATTTCCGAGTTCAGAAGGGCCAGAATGGAAACCGCCAAATAAGCCGCATTCTTTCCATTGCCAATGCCAACTGTCGCAACCGGAATGCCCGAAGGCATCTGCACGATGGAATGGAGCGCATCGACTCCCGAAAGAGGACCGCCATCTCCCGGCACACCGATTACCGGCAACGTCGTGTGCGCGGCAAGCGTCCCCGGAAGAGCCGCCGCCAGTCCCGCGATACCTATCAGCACTTTTACGCCTCGGGATTCGGCTTCTCGCGCATACTTCGCCGTTTTATTCGGAGTGCGATGCGCCGAAAGTACGTTGTATTCCCAAGCAACGCCAAATTCATCGAGAATGCCTGTTACTTTATCAACAATCGGCTTGTCCGAAGCACTGCCGGTAATAATGCCAACCAGAGGATTTTTTACTTCTTGCATCTTGCGAGTCCTTTTTGTCCAATGTCTTTGCGATAGAACGCTCCTTCAAAGCGAATTTTTCCGCAAGCTTCATAGGCTTTGTCCAAAGCGGCCTGAAGATCCTTGCCTGTGCCCACGACACCGAGAACACGGCCACCGTTGGTGAGCAACTTGCCGTCTGCCATCTTGGTTCCGGCGTGAACGACCATCGCCCCTGTCGCTTCGGCATCTTCGATTCCGAAAATTTCCTTGCCCTTTTCGTAGGAGCCGGGATAGCCTTCGCTTGCCATGACGACAATCGCCGCCGACATTTTCGGAGAAGCCGGAGCGTCGAAATTCCGGAGTTCCCCTTTTTCTGCGGCATCGAAAAGAGCGAGCAAGTCGCCGTCGTAAACCGGGAGCACCACCTGACATTCCGGGTCGCCCAGACGGCAGTTGTATTCCACCACTTTCGGGCCGTTCTTCGTCACCATAATTCCCACATAGAGAACGCCCGTATAAGGCGAACCTTCGGCAGCCATTCCTTTTAGAGTCGGCTCGATTATTTGAGATTTGACCGCCGAAAGAATTTCCGGCGTGACGACGGGAGCTGGAGTGTAAGCGCCCATTCCCCCGGTATTGGGGCCTTTGTCACCGTCAAAAACGCGCTTGTGATCTTGAGCGGAAGAAAGCAAAACGTAATCCTTGCCATCGCAAACGGCAAAGAGAGACGCCTCTTCGCCCTCCATAAACTCTTCGATGACAACCGTCTTTCCCGATTCGCCAAACACCGCCTTGTCGCCAAGCATCTCTTCCACAGCATCGTTCGCTTCCTTGTCCGTCAAGCAGACGACAGCGCCCTTGCCAGCGGCCAGCCCCGAAGCCTTGACGACGATGGGGGCAGGATGCTCTGCTAAAAATTTTTTTGCCGAAGCAAGATCCGTAAATGTTTCAAAAGCGGCGGTGGGAATGCTATACTTTTTCATGAAATTCTTGGAAAACGCCTTGGAGCCTTCCAGAGCAGCAGCAGCAGCCGCCGGACCAAAAGCCCGCAGACCACGAGCACGAAACTCATCGACAACGCCGGCAACCAGAGGAATTTCCGGCCCGATAATCGCAAGATCCACCTTTTCCGCTTCCGCCAAATCAGCAAGCGCCTTGGGGTCAGCCACGTCCACAGGAACGCAACGGCCCAAATTCGCCATGCCCGGATTGCCCGGTGCGCAAATCAGATTTTCACACAGAGGCGACTTTTTTACCGCCAACGCGATGGCATGTTCGCGGCCACCGCTACCGACAACGAGAATATTCATAAAAACTTCCTTTTATTTCGTATGGCAATTTAGAAAAATCGCGATTCCTGCAACAGAAGGGTGCGGGATTCTTACTCATTTCAAAGGAATCTTTATGCACTTTCTACAATGAACTCCACCACATTCATAGAATTTTCAATTAAAATTCTGCAATTATTTGTTACACTCGTTTTAGTTTTTAGCAAGGGGCAACAAAAAGGCGCTTTCTCTTAAAATTTGACATATTTGTATATGCGCACTATCAATAAAAATCTTTCACTATTAATTTGAATTCTCTAGCGCATATTGAGCAATTTTCTGTGCCGTCGGATGCTCTGCTTCCATTTTACGGAATTCACTACTTAATTTTTTTAGATTCCGCAAAGACGTGTAATCTTGTAAAATCTGGTTGATAAAATAGCGTAGGCATTTAGGCTTGAGGTATTCAATATGGAATCTATTTTTTATACCGCAGTCTTCCAATCTCAAGGCGTTGTCCATTTGGTCTTTTCCCAGCGGCAGCACAAGGAACGGAACTTCATAGTATATACATTCCTTGATTGTAGCAAGACCACCATGAATAATGGCACAACTGCTTTTATCTTCTTTTGCAGCAATGGTCTCAAGAATTTGTCTTTGTGGAGCCCAACCACAAACAGTTACATTATCGTACTCTTCCCAATGATTTTGAATAAGTGTCGAGCCAACACACAGAATCAGATGGTAGTCCTTCATATCCGAAGACTGCATAGCGTTAATCATGGACATAAACAACGACAACGCACTTTCCGCATAGTCCAGCACCTGTGAGCCAGCCGTTACATATATAATTTTATCCTTGCTTAGAATGTCATCCCACAGAATTCCCGAGGAATCATCCTCTATACCTTCTAGTTCCTTGGTAATGCAGGGCTCTCCATACGACACCAATCCGCCATGAGAATAATGAGCATAATCAAATTGCTGTGGACATGGAATATATTCAGGAAAACTCTTTAGCGGCTCAACAAATTGTTCAAGCGTAATTCCATGATCAACCATATAGTCATCGGGATTGCACAAATCCTTCGCCACCATGTTTATCAATTTTCTTTGCTCATCTGGTGTAAACGCCATCAAATTTTGCAAAGCGTGCGCGGCAGGGTTATCACTAGGATGTCTAAGATATGTTGTAGATAGAGCAAACTTCGTATTGCTAGTAAAAACATCCGAATCAAATTGATGATGATAATAGATAATTAACGCTTCTAATGCAGTAAAATACCCAGAAACCATTAAATCTGGTTTAATATCATCCCATCTTTCTCTAAATTCAATAGCATTCTTGTATATGACAGAATCTTCTGGGGCTCCGGCCTTAACGATGTTTTCATGATTATCAAATCCTGCATATGCAAGTGCCCATATATGGTCTGTTTTCCACCTATTTCCAGGAGTTGTCCGAAACTCATTTGTATAGCCAGGAGGATAGATGGACTCTTTCGTATCTTCGGGAACATAGAAGATATTGCTGTATTTAAAATCTGTTCCATTCTTCTTGTTGAAAGATGTAATCAATTCCTCACAATCGGCAATACCCATATATTCAATTTCAAACATCTTTTCACCATCGCGATTTTTTATTGAATTCAAACGATCAGCCCATGCGAGGGTTGGAAGCCAGTGGCCCTGTTCTTTATAGACATCGGGCCAGAAGAGGATTTTTTTCTTGTCAGCCATAATATTTTCCTCAAAAAACTAATTATCCTTAACACAACGAACCGAATGAGCGTTCTGTGCACCAGATCCAACAACATTACTAGTTCCATTTTTTTCAAATTCGACTATCGAGGTGAAACCGGAAATCCAAGAGGATGTCCAAAAACGAGCGACGCTACTAACATATTTAACTAATGAAGAATCGTCAGCGTCAACAGAGCGCCAACCACTCGCAAATACGGAAATTCCACATTTATTCGTCCCACCCCATTTTTCAGACCTTATATTACACCTATTAGATAAGGCAATCCATTCCGATCGTGTAGGAATTCTCCATCCATCAGGACAAATACCTTGTACGAGTAAAGAATCAAATTTTCCATTTTCGTTTTGATATTTTCCTCCTTTATATACATCTTTATACAAGTCTGCACCGTCTTCATAATCCCATGCTGCAGGATGTTTATAGAGTCTACCTCGACGTTCACAGTTTATATTTTTATCATTAAAACACCATGAGATAATCTTTAATTCAGGATGTTGAAGGGTGTCATAATAATTCAAATTCTCTGCCATCCATGTTTGGTTACCGATGGTTACGACCTTATAAATCTGACCATCTCTTGAATCTATAATTGTATCATAAGAAATTGATGGATTTAGGTAGTCCCAACTTAATTTATAATACTCGCTTGAAGACGATTCTTCTGAACTAGAAGATATTCCGATGTTTGAACTAGAAGACGATTCTTCCGAACTAGAAGATGTTCCGATGTCTGAACTTGATGACGATTCTTCCGAACTAGAAGATGTTCCGATGTTTGAACTAGAAGACGATTCTTCCGAACTAGAAGATGTTCCGATGTCTGAACTTGATGACGATTCTTCCGAACTAGAAGATGTTCCGATGTTTGAACTAGAAGACGATTCTTCCGAACTAGAAGATGTTCCGATGTTTGAACTAGAAGACGATTCTTCCGAACTAGAAGATGTTCCGATGTCTGAACTTGATGACGATTCTTCCGAACTAGAAGATGTTCCGATGTTTGAACTAGAAGACGATTCTTCCGAACTAGAAGATGTTCCGATGTCTGAACTTGATGACGATTCTTCCGAACTAGAAGATGTTCCGATGTCTGAACTTGATGACGAAAGCACAGGTATAATTGGGTTATCGTCAGATGAGTCTGCATTGCCGCAAGCCCAAAATGCCCCTGCAATCAAACAACATAACAAAAATTTAAGCATGAGTCCCCCCTTTTCTAGCCGTATAAGTGAGATATATGATTACATCTTCTATTGGATACTCTGCACTGTTGTCGTTACCATCCTTTTCTATTCCAGAAATAGACAATGACCATTTGGATATCGCCCCGCATCCTTCAAAGATACCTGTTTTTTTAGAATTGTAGGATTTACCATCAATGTCAGGTTGACAATATGCTAACCCAGTAGCCATTGTCGTATCAGAAACCATTAGAGACAAGGGTAAATCCTTTCCAAAATAAACCAAGGCCTCCGTTAACGATAATTCTGCATTAAGATAGCATGGTACGGAGCTTTCAGACAATTTAACAAAAATTTGGACATCTTTAATTCTCTGAAAAGAATGTCCCTCAAAATTTTTGTTAAAGAAAGATTTTGTCAATTGGAATTCACAAGAACAATTAGCTTTCACATCAGTCAACGGAGTTTCAAAGCCTTCGTCATATTCATACAATTCGGCTCGTTCCTGCAGTTCTTTTAAACTTATCGGTCTAGTTATTTCCATTTCATGCACATCATTTTCAAGATAGGCCTTTTCCATCCGCCTTAAATCAAGTAATATTCGTTCTGGAGCGAGCAGGCCCTTACGGAAATTATCCCAGTAATCATTTTTTATAAAGTCGCAAACAGAAGTTATTTTGCCATCTATCTCAAAATGATATACTCTTTCTGCCATTTTGGCTACATCAAGCAACAGTTTTACGTATTGCTTGAATACTTTTCCGAGTTCCTTTTCAAGCCAAACATACAGTTCGTTATTCGTAAACTTTTCGCTCAAAACTTCATAAGCTTGTTCAGAGCGAAGAATTTCGTTTTCAATACTCTTGTGTTTCTTTTCGACCTGTTGTGTCTTGATTTCGTTAACAACTTCCTGCTTTTCCACTTCGACGACTTCGGCATCTGCAACCTCGTCTTCCAGGGTCCATTCCTTCTTACGGCGTTCCAGTTCGGCTTGCAACTTTGTCTTGGCGGCATCCAGCTGTCTTTGTGCGAATCGCGACGCATAGCTTTCGGCTGCACTCACTAAATTCTCGGCTAGCTTTGTGCCGCCAATGGATTCCATATCAAAGCGAGGTCCGCCAAATAAATTAGTTACTGCACCAAATTTAAAATCGGGCATCTTGAATGTTGCAGAAGCGATATTGCGGACTTTTTCGACGGTTTCCTGAATTTTCGCAACTTTTTCCATCAACTTCTGATACTTCTTCTCGGCTGCAGACACAAGGTGCATGGCCTTTTGCTTCTTTGAGGTATTCTGCTTTGCAGTCTTCTTTTCTTCAAGCCTGACCTTTTCCGCTTCAAGCGATTTGACTTCCATTTCATGAACGGTCTTACTCTCGGCTACCACAGCCTTGTCACATTGCGCCTTGAACACCTGTAACTGTTCCGCATCCTGTTTTTCAAGCACGGCAAGAAGGTCGTAAACAAAGACTTCATTTGTAGGCGTTTCAACAGAAAGCCTAAACAATTGCAAATGACCGCTCTTGCTGCAGGAGTTTTGTTTAAGCAAAGAACTCATTATTAGATTACTCCGAATCCTTTATGCAACGAATAGGTATAGCTTTATAGTCATGTGAAAGTACAAAATTGAGCGGGGTTCTATTAACATCGGGTATATACGGAATCCAATCGCCTTTTCGCACCCAAAAATGAGCATCTGAGCCTAGACCAGTATATCCATCGAGTATAGTTTGGTACCCAGCAGGATATACAGAAAAACCAAAATCATTCGTCCCATTCGTATTTTCTTTTCCCCACGGGATCCATCCACTATCGGCCTTGAGAACACTTGTTTGATTTCCGGTAAATTTGAATAAAATCTCCCATTCTGTAGAATCTGGTAAATGCCATTTTTCCGGACAAATAACATTCTTCGAATCACTTGTATAAAGGCGACCATAAAGACTACAATATTTTTCTGAATTGTTATAACAAAAACTTTCTGAACCTGCTTTATACTTATAATTCATATTTTCGGCTATCCATACCTGTTCTCCGATAATCACCGTTTTGTAAACATGACCATCACGCAAATCAGTTAATGTGTGCGCAATGGAATCATATACACTCATTACTTCAGGAATTTGAGAACTCGACGACTCCTCGGATGTGGAGGATGTCGAGACTACCAAGCTCGACGACGACTCCTCGGATGTAGAAGATGTCGAGACTACCAAGCTCGACGACGACTCCTCGGATGTAGAGGATGTCGAGACTACCAAGCTCGACGACGACTCCTCGAATGTGGAGGATGTCGAGACTATCAAGCTCGATGAGGTATCCTCGGATGTAGAGGATATCGAGACAGTCAAACTGGACGACGACTCTAGAGAATTACTAGAACCATTTTCCTGAAAAATTTCAACCGATGACGAAATTGGTTCTTCTGGAGAAGAAAATGACGAATCCTCACCACAGGCAACCATTAACGC
Source organism: Fibrobacter sp. UWS1 (assembly GCF_002300445.1). Lineage (NCBI taxonomy): Bacteria > Pseudomonadati > Fibrobacterota > Fibrobacteria > Fibrobacterales > Fibrobacteraceae > Fibrobacter > Fibrobacter sp. UWS1. The sequence continues at coordinate 270,623 of NZ_NSGW01000002.1, read as the reverse complement.
ACAAAAAAATAACCCATAATATTTATTCAGATTGAACATTAGAGTTCCTCCACGCTGTATAACTTACAAATACAATAACTTTCACTGTTGACAAATCCGTTATGCAATCAATTCCTGTCAACCTTAAATTTAGGTCCAAGGTGTTTTCAATAAGAGTCCCTTCAAATGGAGAATACTTATCATCAACAAATTTGAAATCAAATTTCCCCACTTCGGATAGAGCCATACTTGAAGCAGTCACTCCAATAAATTGAGGATTTGATGTTAAAGAAACTTCGGCATTAAGACAAGCATACGATTCAGTCTCATTCTCTGCAACAACTTGCAAGCGAATGTCTTTTGTAAATCGTTCTTCATGATAGGGGAAATCCTTCTCAAATAAACTTCTTCTAATATTTACAACATATTCAGATACTTTGCTATTATCAGTTTTTGAGACAGTTACATACTGTGAATTAACATCTGGCACAATCGGATCTGTAAGATTTGTAAACAATAAAATAGGTCTTGTAATTTCTATTCTATGTTTATCATTTTCAAGATATGCCTTTTCCATCCGTCTTAAATCAAGCAATATCCGTTCTGGAGCGAGCAATCCTTTGTAGAAAGAATCCCAATAATTCGACTGTATATATGGCTTGCTAGTATCATCAGGAATTTCAAAATGATACGCTCTTTCAGCCATCTTGGCTACATCAAGCAAAAGTTTTACGTATTGCTTGAATACCTTTCCGAGTTCCTTTTCAAGCCAAATATACAAATCATTATTCGTAAACTTTTCGCTCAAAACTTCATAAGCCTGTTCGGAACGAAGAATTTCATTTTCTATACTCTTATGTTTTTTCTCGACTTGTTGGGTCTTGATTTCGTTTACAACTTCTTGCTTTTCAACTTCGACAACTTCGGCATCAGCCACTTCGTCTTCCAGGGTCCATTCCTTCTTACGGCGTTCCAGTTCGGCTTGCAACTTTGTCTTGGCGGCATCGAGCTGTCTTTGTGCGAATCGCGACGCATAGCTTTCGGCTGCACTCACTAAATTCTCGGCTAGCTTTGTTCCGCCGATGGATTCTATGTCGAATCTCGGGCCACCGAATGCGTTCACCACGGAGCCATACTTGAAATCTGGTATCTTGAATGTTGCAGAAGCGATGTTGCGGACTTTCTCGACAGTTTCTTGGATTTTCGCCACTTTCTCCATCAACTTCTGATACTTCTTCTCGGCAGCAGACACAAGGTGCATGGCCTTTTGCTTCTTAGAGGTATTCTGCTTTGCAGTCTTCTTTTCTTCAAGCCGAACCTTTTCGGCTTCCAGCGACTTGACTTCCATTTCTTGAACAGCCTTGCTCTCGGCAACCACAGCCTTGTCGCATTTGGCCTTGAACACTTGCAGTTGTTCTGCGTCCTGTTTTTCAAGAATTGCAAGCAGGTCGCGACCCATCTGGCAAGCATCCTTTGCCATATCGACAGCGAGTTTGACAATAACTCGGAATCTATAAATGGACCGTTTTTCGTTAGCAGAGTTCAAAATGGAATCAATGGAAAGGCCCATTGCGCGAGCCTTCACCAACATTCCCGGATCAATGGGCGGCGCAAACAAGGCGAGGGCCCGTTTTACCCCCTGGATATTGAGGCTGTCAGCATAAACCTTGCCCGCAGAAAACGGAACCCCGCTCTTGTTAAGCGATCCAGAAACTGTCCAAATTTCAGGTACAGGGTAGGCCACGAAAACATCCTTAATATAAATTATCTTTAATAATATAACATTTTGTAAAAAAAAGAATAATTTTTTAGTGTGTTATCATCGCTAAAGAAGCCCAATCTTGGCTGAAAACAAAAAAATAACCGACATTTTCAACCAAGAATAAAGGCAAATATGGAATTTCCTAAAAAAGCTATCCCCTCTTTTTGCGTTTCATATAATCATCCTCCAAGTTTCTTTTCCAAGAATCATCAGAAGCAGTTGCACGATTTTGCCGGATGTCGCATAGGAGCATCTCCTGCGCTTTATACATTTTATTTACACCTTCTTCGTCCGCAATAAAATTCGCAGCACGGCTACTGTGGATGCCAATGGATTCCGCCGTTTTTATAGCGTCGATATTGGCGCCGAGGAAAAGGAATTCCCAACCGTATTTTTCCTTTTGCCTTTTAATCATCGATTGCACTTGCTGAATGGAATATTCATGGCTGTCATTTTCGTAGCCGTCGGTTGTGATAACGAAAATCGTCTTTTCCGGGCGGTCCTCTTCGCGGGCGTATTTGTGTACATTGCCAATGTGATGAATGGCTCTTCCAATGGCATCCATGAGAGCGGTGCTTCCCCGGGCGTAATACTGTTTTTCGGTTAAAGGAACCACATTTTGTATAGGGATGCGATCGTGCAGAACTTCCATTTCATTGTCGAAGAGCACCGTGGAAACACAGGCTTCTCCCTTTTCGTTTTTCTGGCGATCCAGCGTCGAATTGTATCCGCCGATGGTTTCCTTTTCAAGACCACTCATAGAACCGCTGCGGTCCAAAATAAATACCAGTTCCGTCAATCCTTTTTTCATATTTATCTCCTTGTTATTTACCATGTGACTGGTTTGAAGTTTCGATGTTTTCAATCATCGTAGCTTAATAATAGAAGACTTCAAAACAAAAAAGGTCGCCTGCAAAGCGACATTTTAAAAACGTTTTCAAAGGATTTTGTTAAGCGCCCAAGGTCGTCTGCCCGTACTTAAAAAGCACCGTATTGATTTCCCAAATGTCGTATTTTTGGTGCGAGATAAAATAGGACACAATGAGGTCGCCCTTGTTCGAAGGCGAAAGGGCGTAACCCGCGCGGGACAAAAGGTCCTTTGTTTCATCTAGATTCAGCTGCAAGGCGATAGACAGGGCGATGGCAGTTTTCTTCTTTGGCGAGTAATGGACATCGCTGCGGATTTTAGAAAAATGCTTGCGGTCGAGATTCGCTTTTTTGTAAACATCCACGTCGTCAAATTTCTTGTTCTGAATCAGGCTGAATAGTTTTTGCTGAAAGGTTTCCGCGGCGTGATTGATGACTTTTTCCAACGGCTCTTCTTTGGGGTCGATGGAGGGTTTCGTGCAAATATTTCGGAATGCACATTCCCTTCTAACTTCCAAATTTTCGAAGGACGCCAACGAAAAACTTGAGCATTCGTCGTCATCCGGCTGGAGCACCGAATTCTCGCCACAATCCGTTTCAAAAGCGGACAGTTTGCTACGCGAATTCAAATTCCATTTTTCACTGTAGGAATCTTTTAGGGCGATATAATTTTCGTCGATATACGAGCGGACATCATTCCGCAATTCCTGCGAAAGTTCAAAGGAGCGTCTGTCATAAACGACTAGAACAACATCCATTTCATTTATCTGCAAAAAATCCCGGATAGTTTCTATTGCAACAGAAAGAGCCTTGTCCTTGGGAAACAGGTAAACCCCGCTAGAAATCAACGGGAAAGCGATGGATTGGCATTCCAGCTCCAACGCTTTTTCCAGATTTTTTTCATAGCAGGTGCGCAAGGCCAGTAACTCGCCCGACTCCCCGCCTTTCCAGACAGGACCTACCGTATGGAAAACATATTTCGCTGGCAGCGCAAACGCCGGTGAAACCGCAACTTCACCCGTAGCTAGCGGACCGATTTCTTGGCGGGCCTTCAGCATTTCTTCAAAGCCGGCGCCGTTGTAAATGCTTAAATCGCAGGAGTCTCCGCAAATCGGTTCCGGATTCGCCGACATGACGATGGCGTCCGCTCGGACTTTTGAAATCTCGTTACGAACAATGCGAAAGGACATTAGCTACATCAGGAACAGGGAAATTTTTCCAAAGTCCAAAATGGTGATGAACACGAAAAAGCTGATAAAGAACGCCGCAGCAACGTTTTGAATAATGCTTTGGGTTTTTGTGGAAAGCGGTTTTCCGCGGAGTTTTTCAATGCCCAAGAACAGCAGAAGACCGCCATCGGTAATTGCCAGCGGGAGCAAATTCATCACGCCCAAGTTGATGCTGATAAGGGCGAGCAGCATCAGAAATTCCTGAAATCCGCTCATCCAGACGTTGCCCATTACCGCCACAATGGAAACGGGACCGGAGAACGCATCCACTTTGACCTGCCCTTGGATCATCCGTTTGAAATAGCGGAAGATGCTGGTCGTCATTTTCCAACTGGTGGCGCAGGTTTTTGTAAACGCCTCCACCGGACCGCGGCGGACCAGTTTGGTTTCGCGGAAAAGCACATAGCCCATTTGGATTCCCACCATATAGCGCTTGTATTCCGCATTGTAAACCGGAGTCAAACTTTTGGAAAGAGTGTCGCCGTCCCGGACAACGGAAATGTTTACAGATTCGCCTTGGGAGCCGTCAATTATCCGCACTACATCTTCGTAGCGGGAAATATGTTCGCCGTTGATTTCTAAAATCGTATCCCCTTGTAAAATGCCCGCTTTTTCCGCTGCCGATTCTGGCAAGGGTCCCTGCCGAACAACGACTCGATTCTGCGGGTAAATGCCAATGTCCCCGATGCCCATCTTGATTTCACCATCCGAGGAATCCTTGCCGGGAACAACGAGTTCTTCGGGAACTACCGTAATCGAAACAACCTCTCCACCCCGATGAACTTCCAACACCACGTTCGCACCGAGACTCACGCCGATTTGCTCGCGAAAATCGTCCCAGCCTTGAGTCGGTTTACCGTTCAACGCCGAAATTGTGTCTCCGGGAAGAATCCCCGAAATTTCCGCTGGAGAATTTTTGCCGACAAAGCCCACAATCAATTCGTTTTTCGCCGGCTCCTGAACGCCCACCATATAGAGCGTCATCAAAAGGATGAAGGCAAAAGCGATGTTCACGAAGGGCCCTGCAAAAGCAATCGCTGCCCGCGCTCCGACGGATTTCCCCATAAAATCGCGTTCACCGGGAAGAGTCCCCTCCGGCAAGGAATCCGGATTTTCCCCAGCCATGGCGACATAGCCGCCGAAAGGAATTGCCGAAATGCAGTATTCCGTTTCCCCGCGCTTGAATTTCAAAAGTTTTTTGCCGAAGCCGATGCTGAATGTATTGACCTTGACGCCTTTCCACTTGGCGACCAGGAAATGTCCCAGCTCGTGAATCGTCACCAAAAAACTCAACGCCACAAGGCCCAGCACAAACATCAAAATGTTGCTAAAAATCGATTCCATCAAAGGGAAATGTAGTAAATAGTCGCCAGAGAAAGTAGTCGCATTCAGGGCCTTCTGCGATCGAACAGAATATCCGTCCGTTTCCTATTCCGCAAATTTTCAAAACCGGTTACACAATCCTTAGGGCGTTACCGTAAACGGCGCAAGCCCTTGGGCATGGGAATCTCTGCGCCGTCTTCTTGCAGCAAATAAATGTTATCAAGACTGATGTAGCCCTTGCCGCTATGCCTCGCCCGGAACGAGATATTTTTGATTTGATTCGGATCGAGCCGTTCGACGATATTTCCCCAACCTTCTTGCGCCATATTTTCCCAGATGAGAATGTCACGCACCCAGCTGCCATGCGTATTGCGAAGAATTGCCATGAACTCGTCGTAATCCTTGACTTGTTCACTAGCAACCTGCACTTCAAAATAGCCTTCAGGATTGTCGTGATGGGTCGCATAATCAAAAACGATACCCGCCGAATGACGAATTTCAGGAGGGACCACATAATAAGCACCGGCAAAGTTCGGCCATCCTTGCGCTGGCGGCTGTTCTATGAAAAAATCGTGACGAATAAATCCACCCTGCGGAGGAGCACTGTTAAAAATTTTTGCACCCATTGTCGTCGCATTGTCACCGAACGCCACCGGAAACCAGTTCACGGCATCGATCCCGCTATCGAAATTTTGCAGGACGCTTGTCGTACGGTAAGCACCGCGGACACGGAAAGGAATTTTCAATTCGCACATCTTTTGGCCCAAACCCGAAATTTTCAGCGTGATATTTCCGGAAAACGGTTTTGCCTTTTCCGAAATCGGTATTTTAACATGAAAACTTTCGATGGACGCATTCCACTTGCCATCATCGGGTTTTATCCAACCCTTTGTGCCGAGTTCCGCGATTTCAAAAGTCGCCCCCGTCAGCTGTCCATTGCGCTGAACCGCCGTAACAAACAAATCCAGAGAGTCGCCGGGAAGAAGAACTTTTTTTTCAAGCGCAGCCGCAAGGATTTTAGGCTCGATCGCCGATTCGCCGCCAATGACTTTCGGCTGGATTTGCACAACCGCCATACCAAATGGGGGAATGGCGATATCCTTATTCTTGCTCGGATTGATTCGGCGTCCGCTGGGTCCCATTTTTGGATAAGGATAAGAATTTTTTTGATTGCCCACCCATTTAAACTGTTCTTCGCCAAAAATTTCCACTTGTGTGCGCACCCAATCCCCTTTGCCAACTTCAGCAAGGACATTTGAGTCCGGCACGCTGGCACGATCAATCTGCACCACCTGCGTAATTTCAGACAAATTAACAAGAAGCGCCCGCAGGGAATCGCCTTTACCGATTGCATAAGCCGCAACATCCGTCGAAGCGCTTTCCACAGGCAAAACGGCAAAGCCGTCTTCCAGAAAATCCATAAACGTCATGTAGATGCCAAAATATTCCGCGGTCGGTTCCAACGATTTCCAATAATTCCAAGAGCCTTCCTTGAGAAGTGCGGTAAGACTAATCGTTCCCCAAGTGCTGTCAGGTCCCCGAAATAAATCCCCAAAAGCGTCCCAGGGAAGCACCTGCAAGCGGTTGCCAAAACGCATAGCATATTGGGCAAAAATACTAGCCACACCGGCTGCCTGCGGGTAATCCATCAACAAATGATGTCCTTGAACACAAGTGCTAAATTCCGAAAGAAATATGCGACGTTCGCCATCGAGATGACGTTTCATCCACATATCAAGAGTGTCCAAATTCGGTCCCACATCAAGCATTGCTACAAGCATATCGTGAGCGTTTAATTTGTTTGCAGCCCAGTAAGGATAATTGTGCAAATCCACCACGTCCAAATAGCGTTTGCCATCTTTCCTTTCCGCTTCCCCCACTATCCGCAAAAATTCTTCCAGCCAATACTTGCCGTCCAAAAGGCCCGCGCCTTTCTGCTGCATCTTGTGCGTACTGAACAGGGGTCCATGCAAAACAATCGTCGAATCCACCGCTTTCATCGCCCGCGCATACTCCAAAAAGCGCACCGCATAATGCCTTGCTGAAATCGGTCCGGATTCTTCCCATTCTCCTTCGAGTTCATTTCCGATTTGCCATTGCTTGATGCCATATCCCTTTACTTTATTCGCATAGCGCACCCATGCCGCAGCTTCACGGGACGTTCCCGTGCCCGCATTTACACAGATTACCGCCTGCGCAGAATCGCCATTCGGAAGTTTGGGAAGAGATTGGATGAAGCTCATAAATTTTTCAAAATCCCACTGGATATTCGTCCAATCGGTACGGGCTTTATCGCCATTGCGAGTTGAAATGGCAAAAATTTTATAATTATTGCCGCCGAGCAAATCGGCTCCGCCGCTGAACAGCTTCATTTCGCGAATTTGCACACCCTTAGCAGGCAAGTCCTTCGTTTTAAAGCGAATAGCGAGATAGCGAGAATTCATTTGTTTAAACTTGTGTTTGGTTGTCGCCGATTTTACCTTGACAACGGACTCTACTTTCAACTTATTTTCCAATGCCTGATGCACCCCGGGATATTCCGCGTAGTCGTCCGTCCAGTAAGCAATTTCAAAGGATTTGGGTCGCCATTTTCCCCAATCTATCCGCAACGAATCCCAATTTATTTTTTCAGGAAATTCCACGACAAGCCAAGGCGGATCCGCCGGATCCAAAATTTCGCCCCACCAGATAGTTTCCAAATCGCCGTCCGCCAGATGGCTGCGTCGAATAAAGCCATAATTGTCCTTGGTCGTGCCGCGGTAAATCGTTTCTCCTAAAAAACCGCGAGCCCATTTGTTTTCATCGGGAATCCAGAGTCCCGTGCTATCGTAATGACCTATGCCGTTCCAGTGATAATCATTGGAAAGCGAACCATTCGGAAAACGAAACAGGCTGTAACCGCCATCTACCAGTGCCGATTTCATGTCGTCAAAGCGACTCGGCGGATTCCAAATCGCCAAATCCGCAGCCAACATCTGGCTTTTGTCTATAAGAACTCCCGGTTGCAAGTCGTTTACCCGAATGACGTTTGGGGAGGCAAACACCGATATCGTCGAGCAGAAAATGATTCCGCAAATAAATAGAAACGTAAAATGGAAGCGGCTTTTCATCCAGAAATCTCCGTTAGCAAAACAAATTCTCCTGTGATGAATTATAATAAAAAAGGCATACGAGGTTCTCTTTTCCCCAAAAAACAGTTTTTTTCTTAAACTATTAGGAGCGAAATTCACCTTGAAGAATTTTCCGTATAAATTTACCCGCATTCCATTTTTCTACAAAGTGAACGATATTGTCGGACAGACGTAATGCATCCTTCCCTGCAAAAGCAATCACAATGCAATTAGGGCAGTCTCCCTCCCAATGAGTGAAGCTTTTTGAAAATAAATTTTTCGATACGACCATAAGCAAAACAAGCTCATATAAATTCAACTTCCCGTCAAAACGAGGATTAATAATTAGGAAATTTCTCCAAAGGTGGATATGGCGAGGGGGACATTCGCTTTTTGCCTTTTTTGAGAGGGATATTGTAATTTTTGCTGGCAAAAAAGCATTTTCTCCAACTTTTCCAAATAGATTTTTAAGGCGAATTCATAAAAAAGATTGACGTTATAAACAAAAAAGTTTACCTTTGTTTAAAGGTGCATTATGACGATTTCAGAACAAATAAAGGTACTTTGTGTAAGATGTAAAGTCAGTGAAGCTGAATTAGCTCGAAGACTAGGCAAGTCTCCTCAAAGTTTTAACGCAAAGATGAGGCGCAAATATTTTTCCATTGAAGATTTAGAGCGTATTTCAAAAGTTCTTAATGTCACATTCAAAAGAACGTTTATCCTTGAAAATGGAGATGAAGTCTAACTTTTATCATTTATTTAGGAGCTTTTATATGAACGTAATAGATTTATTTGCCGGATGCGGCGGTTTAAGTACAGGCTTTGAAATGGCCGGTTATAAAATTCCGCTAGCTGTCGAGAGGGACGGTTGGGCATCAGAAACGTATAAAAAAAATCACAAAGGAACAAAAGTTATCACAGGCGATATCACACAAATTCAAGATCTGGATTCATTATTTTCAAAAAAGAAAATAAAAATTGATGGTATTATTGGCGGCCCACCCTGCCAGGGATTTTCGTTAAGTGGCAACAGGGACAAAAAAGACCCAAGAAATAGTTTGTTTATAGAGTTTGTTCGGTTTGTAAAACATTTTCAACCAACCTTTTTTGTCATGGAAAATGTCACCGGTATACTCTCCATGCAAACAAAATCGGGAGAATTGGTTAAAGACGTTATATTGAGTGAATATAATAAAGCCGGCTATAATGTTGAGATTTATGTTCTAAACGCAGCAGAATTTGGTGTTCCGCAAAAAAGAATAAGGGTTTTCTTTATCGGACTAAAAAAAGAAATTCTTTATGATAGAGAAATGCTAAAACCTAAAGGATTCTTATTTGGTGATAATCAAATCACTATAGAGCAGGCGATTATGGATTTGCCTCAAATATCAGCTGGAGCGGGGAAAGAACCCGTTGAATACCCATGCTGTCCTCAAAATAAATACCAAAAATGGGCGCGGCAAAAATCAACAGCCGTTTACAACCATATAGCAATGAAACATTCCGCAAGACTGGTAGAACGATTTTCGCATATAGGATATGGGCAATCTGTTGCAGATGTCGCTCAAGAATACCAGCAACGGCAACGTGGGAACGCTAATAAAATAAGCGGGAGAACATACTCACAAAATAATATGAGACCATATCCAAATAGACCATCTCCAACAGTTCCCGCAAGTTTTCAAAGTAATTTTGTGCATCCTTACATCGACAGAAATTATACTGCAAGAGAAGGGGCTAGATTACAATCATTTCCCGATTCATATATCTTTTGCGGGAAAAGAACCACAATGTCCTGGGAAAAAAACTTATCACAATACCAACAAATTGGAAATGCAGTACCGCCACTTTTAGCGAAAGGAATCGCAGAAAGTATAGCGCGATATTTAAAACGAGAAAAATGAACCGCCTCCTACAAGATTGTGTAGACAATAAACAATACTTTTATGTTAGAATATTATTCGGATTTATTCAGAAGTCTTCCAGGAACCACAATTTTGACTTGATTAACCAAAGATGAAATCGCTTTTTTTACCTCTTTATAATATTCATACAAAGTTTTACTATCAATAGGATCCCCTTCTTTAGCTTGAAGGACGAACATTTCGTCTAATGTAGAATCTTGTTTTGCTGCTAATATATGTTCGTCGGCAATATTTTTATATCCCATTAAAACATACGCCCGGGAATTGGGCGTTGAACTTTTGAGTGTTTTGCTAGATGACTTAATCTCCCCAAACATTGTAGCATCCAAATATGTTTTCACCTCTACAGAAACTGCAGGTATGATGAGTGATACCGGTGTTTGCTTATCTATGGTGACGTTTATTTTTTTCCCAATACAAAAATCAACATCTTTTTTTATCACGTCAATTGTTAAGTCTTCCTTGATTTTTATTCCCGCATAAATTCCTTTGTTGAATATTGAAAGATTGCCATTTTTTATTTCATCAATATTATGGAAAAGATAACAACTTATTTCTTCTAAAAAAGTAGATTCAAATTTTGATTGAGATTTTATCTTGTTTTTAATAGCAAATTCATGAAGTTCTTCCCAATAAATATTAAGGATCTCTGTAGCTTTTTCAAAAGCAGTCAGCCCTCTTGAAAAATCAATGCTCTCTACCTTTTCACGCATCGGAAAATAAAATTTTTTTTCAAACGCGAGTAATTTCTCTTCAAGACCATTATAATTGCCACCTATCTTTGTTTCAATGTTATCCTCATGGACATACATAAATCCATTCTCCTTCTGTAAGGCGTATCATTCCTTTTCAATATAATTTACAATTTTTCAAAAAACTTGCAAAAATAAAGAGCTTTTTGAAATATATCGTAAAAAAATCGTATGAAACGGAAAAATAGATAACAATAAACACACCTTTTAGATCAGGCTGTAATTGGATTCCTACAAAAAAATTAAGAGCAAACGTTTATATTAAAACAACCTATGTCCAAGCCATCATAATTTGATAAGAGCCATCGCCTGACGGCGCGCTTCCGCATCGGCTTCCAAAATCGTATTCAAGTCCAGCTTGCCCGACACAGACGGAGTCTTTTCGACAATGCGTTCGACTCCGTTCGGAATGTCCATAAAACCGATTTTCTTTTCGAGGAAAGCATTGACCAAAACTTCATTCGCCGCATTCATGACCGCCGTGTAAAGCCCCGCTTTTTTCCCGCATTCCATCGCCAGAGCCAAACAGCGGAATTTTTGCAAATCCGGTTTAAAGAAAGTGAACGTGCCGACTTCGGCGAGATTCAAACGTTCGGTTTGAAGAGGAATTCGTTCCGGCCACGTCAGTGCCACTTGAATGGGGATTTTCATATCCGGAGCACCGAGTTGCGCCATCAGACTGCCGTCGCGAAATTGCACCAACGAATGCACACGGCTTTGCGGGTGCACGACAACCTGAATCTGTTCATAAGGAATGTGAAAAAGGAAATGCGCTTCGATGACTTCGAGCCCCTTATTCATCATGCTGGCGGAATCGATGGTAATTTTTTTGCCCATGCTCCACACCGGATGATTCAAGGCGTCTTCCACTCGAATGTCCTTAAATTTTTCCAAGGGCCATTCCCGGAAAGGTCCGCCCGAAGCGGTTATCTGTAAATTTTCCACTTCCTCTTTTGGCCTATCCGCCAGACACTGGAAAATCGCATTGTGTTCCGAATCGACCGGAGTGAGATACGCTTTGGGATTTGCGGCAAGCGCGTCTTGAATCACTTCGCCCGCCATCACAAGGGTTTCTTTATTTGCCAGCGCGATATGCTTGGAAGAACGAATTGCAGAAAGAGTAGGCAAGCAACCGACGGATCCCATCAGCGAGTTCAACACGATATCCGTTTTCGGATCGCTCGCCAATTCGCAAAGTCCATCCATTCCAGAAAGAACCGGTTTGCCGAGTTCTTTGGAAAGTTCCCTGGCGGCAGCCTCGTCAAACATGCACAGACGTTCCACGTTCATTTCGCGGGCAATCTGCGCCATTTTTTTCCAATTTTTGTTGGCGGCAATCGCATACAGTCGAAATCTTTCTGGATGTTGCTTTAAAACACCTATCGTCGATGAGCCGATCGAACCCGTGGCTCCCAAAAGGCAGACCTGTTTCATAAACTAAACCGCTCCGTTGATGAAAAACATCATCAGCACCACAGCCGGTGCCGAAAGAAAGAACGAATCCGCCCGATCGAGAACGCCTCCATGTCCCGGGAAAATCTGGCTTGCATCCTTCGTGCCCGACCAGCGTTTCAGAGTGGATTCCAGCAAATCGCCCACCTGTCCAGCGACCGCAAGAACCAATCCCAGAACGGCGGAAAGGGCATAATTCAATCCAAATACGGACGGCGCAAAAAGCATCACCCAAGCGACGGCAAAGAGCGTCCCGCAAATAGCCCCTTCCCAAGTTTTTTTAGGACTGATTTCCGTAGCCAGCTTATGCTTTCCCAGAAAGCGACCGCCAAAATAAGCCATCGTATCGCACACCCACATCGCCGACATCACAATGATGAACTTGTAGGAATGTTCGATGGAAAAATTGCCCGAACCGAGCAAAAAAACTTCGAGACCGCCCCAAAGCCCCAAATACAGCGGAGCGCCGAGCTGCATAACAAGCCACGGGAACAAGTGTTCTATGGAAACTTTCGCAAAAGCGATAATGATGTAAGCCACAAAAACGGCGACAAAAACCAACCCGACCAAATGCGGAACAGGAGCCATACCCAAAAAATGCCCAGACTGGAACGCCCAGGCAGCAACCAACACCGCCGAAGCTATCGGAGCCACCACCTGCATCGAAGGCCCCTTATACATTTTAGAGGCCATCCGTGCCCATTCCCAGGCACCTGCGCCGCTTAAAAAACACATGAGTGCCAAACGAGAAATATCGTTCAGCCACAACAATAAAAAAGTAGCGGGAATTGCGATCAGAGCAAAAAGAACTCGAACTGTTAAATTACTCATCTAGAACCTTTCCAAAACGACGTTCCCGCGAATTAAAAAAATCAATCGCTTTTTGAAATTCATCGTTCGTAAATTCAGGCCAAAGCGTTGGCGTCACATAAAATTCGCTGTAAGCGGCTTGCCACAGCAGATAATTCGAAAGGCGAAATTCACCACCTGTCCGAATCACCAAATCCGGGTCGGGCGCTCCTTTTAAATAAAGGCGTTTCGCAAAAGCCGATTCGTCAATAGCATCCAAAGAAAGCGAGCCTTCCAAAACCTCTTTGGCAATCGCCTTGCAAGCATCAACAATTTCCAAACGACCGCCATACGAAATCGCAAGATTCAGCTGCATCCCGGTATTGCTCGCCGTCGTGTCGATCGCATGCTGCAATTGCTTTCGTGGAGCTTCGGGTAAACGGTCGATGTTTCCGATAACCACCAGCTTCACGTTTTTTTCCATCAAATCGGGGAGTTCCTTGTGCACCATTTCGACAAGAAGCTTCATCAGATAATCCACTTCTTTAGAAGGGCGCTGCCAATTTTCGGAACTGAAAACGTAAAGAGTCAAATGTTCCAAGTGCAAATCGCAACCGAATTTGACGGCGTCTATTGTCGCCTGGGTGCCTTTACGGTGCCCCAGAAAACGTTCAAGCCCGCGGCTCTTTGCCCAGCGGCCATTGCCGTCCATGATGATTGCCACATGTCTCAGCCCATTCGCCATGACGATTAGACCTCGAGCAAATCGGCTTCTTTGACCTTCAGAATTTCATCGACTTTGGCAATGTAGCTGTCGGTCACTTTCTGAATCTGGTCCTGGCGTTTTTTGGATTCGTCCTCGCCGAGTTCTTTATTCTTCTTGATGGCATCGTTGGCATCACGGCGGATATTGCGAATGGCGACTTTGCCTTCTTCCGCATGCTTGCGAGCGATTTTCACCAGTTCCGCGCGGCGTTCCGCAGTGAGAATGGGAATCGCAACGCGGATTCCGTTTCCATCCATAATCGGCGAGACTCCGATATTCGCCATCTGAATAGCGCGGTTAATCGGTTCCACCATCGTTTTTTCCCAAGGCGTCACCAAAAGCATCCGAGGTTCCGGCACAGTGACCTTGGCCACCTGCGGAATCGGCGTCGGCGTGCCATAGTAGTCCACGCGGATGTTATTCAAAATTGCAGGAGTCGCAACACTGGTGCGGATTTTCGAAAATTCGCGTTCTGTCGCTTCAATCGCTTTTTGCATTTTCAATTCATATTCTTCAGCCATGAAATAGCCTCTTCAAATTCAAAAATAAAAGTTATGCACACAGCCAAATTAGCAGTGTACGAGCGTTCCTAAATTACCTTCTACGGCAGCCTTTGTCAAGTTTCCCTTTACCATTTTGAACACGAAGATAGGCATATTGTGTTCCATGCAAAGAGCGACCGCAGCCGTGTCCATGACCTTGAGACCGCGGGAGATGACTTCCTGGTAGCTGATGTCGTCAAAACGGGTCGCTTTCGGATCCTTGACCGGGTCAGCCGTATAAATACCGTCGACCTTCGTCGCCTTCATGATCACGTCGCATTCGCTTTCGATGGCGCGGAGAGCAGCACAGCTGTCCGTCGTAAAGAAAGGATTGCCCGTACCAGCAGAGAAGATCACCACGGAACCTGCGGAAAGGAGCTTGAGCGCACGGCGGCGGTCAAAGAATTCGCAGACCGGTTCCATGCGGATCGCAGACATCACCACGGAGTCGATGCCCTGCTTATCCAAAGCGTCCTGCATGGCAAGGCCGTTCATCACGGTGCCGAGCATACCCATGGCATCGCCCTGAGCACGGTTCATACCGCCTGCCGAAGCAGAAATTCCGCGGACCAGGTTGCCGCCGCCGATAACGAGAGCCACCTGCACGCCCTGCTTGACGATGGAAGCGATTTCACTTGCCATGTCGGCAAGGATGACATTATCAATACCGTGGCCTTTTTCACCCGCAAGGGCTTCGCCACTGAGCTTCAGAAGAATGCGCTTAAATTTAGACATAATTATTCGCCAGTTGATAGGTTCGTTTCTCGGAAGAAATGTAACAAAAAGCTAGGACACTCTTATCCCAAAAATAGCCTATATACCCTTCACAGCCCACAGAGGGACATTTTCCATCCATTCTTGTTTGCGATATGGCGACATAGATGTGCGAATCGCCGTAGAAGGTTTGAACTTATCCACAAAAAAGCGGAGGCTCTTGGCTTTCAGATTTTCTTCTGCCTTGACCTCAATAGGAACGACATTCCCCTTCTTCTGGATCAAGAAATCAACCTCGTACGTTGATTTTTCGGAGGCATAATAGAACGGAGTATACGGCTTCTCGGCAAGCAATTCCTGCAACACATACTGTTCCGTCAAAGCACCTTTAAATTCGGTAAAGATCCTATTTCCATTCAGAACCGACGACACATCCAGTTCGCTCTTTGCAGCAAGCAAGCCTACATCGAGCATATAAATCTTGAAGAAATCCAATTCCGCATATGCCATTAAAGGCATTCCCGGTTTGGAAACCATATTTACCTTATGCACAAGCCCGCAATCCAAAAGCCACTGTATCGCAATTTCAAAATCTTTTGAGCGAGCCCCCTTCTTAATTTGTCCAAAGAAAAACTTTCGATTTTCCTTTGCCAACTGCAATGGTAGAGAATTCCAAACCATACGGATTCTTGGCAATTCCCTCGGGTCCACGTGTTTACCGAAATCGCCCTCGTACTGATTCAAGATTGAATTCTGAATTTCACGGCAAGCATCATAATCTTGATTTTCTCGGAACAAATTCACAACTTCGGGCATTCCCCCAACAATATAATACTGCTTGAGACGTTCCCTATACAAGTCCGCAAACTCGTTCACCTCCGCATTTTCAGGATTGTCAATATACGCGGCAAGGCGTTCATCACCAAGCGCTATCAAAAACTCAGAAAAACTCATCGGATGGAGCCACAACTCGTTGATCTTGCCCACCGGGAAAGAAATTCCCTCGTGAATTGCAACCCCCAAAAGCGAGCCCGCAACCACAACCGCATATTCGGGACAATCTTCACAGAAATACTTCAGCGATTCAAGCACCTTCGGCGCAGACTGAATCTCGTCAAAAATCAGCAAAGTCTTTTCAGGAACAATCTTGACACGCAGTTCAATTTCCAAAGCGTTCAAGATGCGACGGACGTCGTAATCCGGCTCGAAAATCTTCGCAATCCTACTGTTGTTATAAAAACTGACATAGACGCAATCTTCAAAATGCGTCTTGCCGAATTCCTTCATTGCCCACGTTTTGCCCGTCTGACGGGCTCCCCAAAGGACAAGAGGTTTTCTGTTTTTCGAGTCCTTCCACTGGACCATTTTTTCGATTATAGACCTAAACATATTATTAATATAGAATTTTTGCGAATAAAAAGCACTTTTTCTTCGGAAAAAGTGTAACAACGTAACAAAATTTTCTCATAGTTGCAAAATTTAGCGTTTTCCAACTTTATTTATTTATTTACATTTTTTAAAGTTTACAGAAATTTACTTACAATTGTTGTTTTTTTTTACATTAGCAACGGAAAGACAGATACACAAAAAGCAAGTTTCAGGCGTAAGCCGAACGGTCGTATCAGAACGGCGTGAAGCGTTTCATTATGAACGGTGACTCCGATATTCACCTGGTGCTTGCCCGTTCTAAAGAAGGCACGCACGATGCTCGTGGTCTTTCCATGTTCATCTATGACAAGCGCGACGGCGGCGTGACGGTTCGCCGTATCGAAAACAAGATGGGCATTCACGGAAGCCCGACTTGCGAACTTGTCTATAAAAACGCCAAGGCTGAACTCTGCGGAAGCCGCAAGCGCGGCCTTATCAAGTACGTGATGGCTCTCATGAACGGCGCACGTCTGGGCTTTGCCGCATAGTCCGTGGGCATTAGCCAGACTTCTTATGACGAAGCTCTCGCCTATGCGAAGGACCGCAAGCAGTTCGGTACGGAAATCGTGAACTTCCCGGCCGTTTACGAAATGCTCTCCACGATGAAGGCGAAGCTCGACGCAGGCCGTGCCCTTCTCTACGAAACAGCCCGTTACGTAGACATTTACAAGGGTCTCGAAGATATGGAACGCGAACGTCCGCTGACTCCGGAAGAAAAACAGGAACTGAAGAAGTTCGGCAAACTCGCTACAGCCTTGACGCCGCTTGCCAAGGGCATGAACGCGGAATTTGCGAACCAGAATTTCTATGACTGTATTCAGGTCCACGGCGGTTCCGGCTACATGCTCGAATACGCCTGCCAGCGTCTCTACCACGACGCACGTATCACTTCGATTTATGAAGGTACGACACAGCTCCAGACGGTGGCAGCTCTTCCGCACCTTTCGACGGGTGAATACTCGGCGATCATCGCGGAACTCGAAGCCCAGCCGGTCGCTCCGGAATTCGAAGCGCTTGCCGCCCGTGCAAAGGCGATGAGCGTCAAGTTCAACGAAGTCCTCGAAGCGGTGAAGACGACGGGCGACAAGGAACTGTTGGACCTTGCATGCCGTCACCTTTATGAACTCGCCGCTTACTGCATCATGACGCAGCTTTTGCTCCGCGATGCAACGAAGAATGCGGCCATGTTCGGCAAGAGCCTCAAGGTCTTTGTGAACTACGCAGAAGCCGAAGTCGCCAAGCACTACAACTTCGTGAAGAGCGTGGATGTGGACGCGATGGAGAGCTACAGGAAGGCTTAAGCTGCTTCTTCGTCATTGCGAGGGGCGAGAAGCCCCGAAGCAATCCATAAAACTAAAGATCTCGGCAGGAATGCCGGGGTCTTTTTTCATAGTAATTTTTCAATACCAATCAAAAGAACATGAGTCCCTACTTTATCCAACACATCTACAATTCATTCTCGTTTGGATTATCTCTTTTCGCATATAGCCAATAAAGATTATAAAACGCTCCGAGAAATTGAACTACATCTGACACATTCCACAATGACGCAATTGCTTGAGACTTTTGTTTCCCTGTAATTTTTTTCTTTTTTTGCTTTTCTTTTTTTAAAACAAGATAAACGATATAATGATCGTTTGACCATTGAAGTTGAAATTGGACAGAATGAGTATTGTCGGACCCAATTAAAATCGATTGATCCTCACAGTCACCAGAAAATTCAATCTCATTGCATTGAGCAAATTTTTCTATAACAACAAACATTTGTTTTTTATTTGACGGCATTTCAACAACCTTTTTAAATTCGCTTAATTTTGCACTAGAATCTTTCTTTAATCATCCATAACACATCTTACCGAGAAATAGTTCCATTTTCTAGTAGTTTGATAAGTAATACTATTACGATCATGGTTTAATTGCATTACAAAGGCTTTATCCGCATCAATATCGGTAGAAGACCAGAACAGAGCCCTATAACCTATATATTGATAATCAGAATCTATATCGTAATTTCCTGCAGGAAGCGCAGAAAAACCAAATAAATCTGTACCATTGCCGCTGTTATTCCAACCATGCTTAGACTTCAGCACTTTTCCAGCCTCATCCTTTCCACCAGCAAAGTCAATCAAGGATTCCCACTCCCATTGACTAGGCAAATGCCATCCTTCTGGGCACACCGTTTGCGCATCCTTCCAATTATAAAACTGACCATATTTTTTACAATTTACACTTAGTCCTTTGTAGCATTTAGAATCTTTTGATTTCAAATTTAGATTTTCAGCCATCCATATTTGATTGCCGATTTTTACAGTTTTATATTTTTGTGAACCTATTTTCACAAAAATCTTCTCATATGTTTTCGTTTCGTCACCACTCTCATTCTTATTTTCAGTGACATCGTTATTATCCACCTCCTTCATTTTTTTATTTTCAACGGCATCTCTATCTTTCACACACCTTACTGAGAACTTAAAATATTTTGCACTTTGACCAACAGAAACAAATTGATTTTCATGATTAAAACCAATAATTTCCACCATTTCGCGCTTAGTTTCTGTTGAACTCCAAAAAAACGCACTATAGCCTCTGTTCACGAAGAGCTTTTTATCATTCATAGCTCCTGCAGGCAAAACAGAAAAATCAGCCGAATTGGAACCAGTCCCATTTATCCAATCTTCTTTTGATTTTAGTGCGGTTCCTGCCTTATTTCGACCACCTACATAAGTAAACAATTCATCCCATTCTTGAGACTTTGGCAAATGCCAACCTTCTGGACAAACATTGTTTGCTGTATTCCAATCATAAAGCATTCCATATTTTTCACAATTTCCAAGATTACCGTCATAACAGTTCCACTGGCCTTTCTTTGTTTTTAAATTTTCAGCCATCCATAATTGAAAGCCGATTTTTGCATATTTATAAGATTGTCCGTCACGAGGGTCAACAAAAGACATATCTTCACTAGCATCATTAACAACTTGAATGTTGGAGTTATTTAAAACCGACTCTTCATTTCCTACAAATTGCTTTTTGTTGTTTTCCGTTTCGTTTGGGCTTTTTTCATCATTACTAGAGCAACCAACAATAGCAACAGCAAACAAAAGCATCATGACAATCAAATAAGAACTCATTTTATCCAGCGATTTATCAGAATTATATAACTTATAAGTAATCATTTTTTTTCTCCAAGTTAAATTGTTAAGAAACAACTTCCTCACTCAAAATTATTTTTGAGCAATAGAGCCGACACATTTACATAACGCATTTTGCCATTTTTCCTTATTTAATATTTCAGACTGTGAAATTTTGGTTTTCGCCCAATTATTTGCTTTAAGATATTTACGCAGCAATTCTTTAATTAGGCAATACATTTCCTGGTCCAAAAAAGGCGAGAATCGAATACCTTTTATGACATCCGACGGTAAGTTATCCAAATAATCAACAATCTTTTCATTTTCGCCAGTCTCTGATTGGTACGTGACAATACGGATTTCTTTTTCTGGTTTAAATGGTTTTGATTTTATAAACGCACAGTCTTTCGTTGTTTCTACGACATACGATTCTAATTCTTCGGCCGATTTATATTGAACTTCTTTCATCATCATTTTTTGAGAAAGTCTAGCCTTAATTTTATCCATGTCAAATTCAACACGTACGCATAAATTATTGGGAGCCATTTTACTCCATCTATAGATGCTATTAGACTTAGACAAAGTAAAACAACAAATTCCCATCACATCATTATCTTTGCTGCTTAATTTTGACGCAAAGATGTCATTCTTATCTTCCCATTCTAAAGGATTTATCAACGGTAATCGATGATTTTTTATCAGATCAAGAAGATGTTCGAAATGCACAAACCGATAAATAGATTTGCTTCCACTCATTTTCACGCACCTAAACACTTACACACCATTTTCGCAAATCAATCCTTTACGCATCGAACAGAAAACTCGTTAATCCCGTAGCCTGTAATAGCCGATGTAATCACAATCTCATTGCAATCATCATTTGAGCCAATATACATTCGGGCGGCCCATACATTATCTCCAAGCCCCGGACCAGCAGGTTCACTTTTAGTTTCTGTTGAAGACCAAAAAGAGGTATGCTTAGTCATATGACCATACCCACCAAAGAAAAAATTACCCCCCGCAGCTTGTGCTGAAAAGCCAAAATCATCTGTTCCATTACAATCTTTTCCATCTTGCCTTGCCCAACCAGTTGTCGATTTCAGAGATTTCCCAGCACTTTTGCCCCCTATGGTTTCGATTAATTTTCTAAAATCATCTACACTTGGCAAATGCCAGCCATCAGGGCAAACTTCTATCGCATATTCCCAACTGTAAAGTTGTCCATATTTTCTACAATTTGCCGCACTTTCCTTATAGCAATGACTTCCTCTAAGTGTGTGGTTTAAATTTTCTGCCATCCAAACTTGTTGGCCGATTTTGACCGTTTTGTATTTTTTTCCATCACGTTCGTCTACAAGAATCTCTCCTTTTCTCATATCATTTCGTAAATTTTGGGCTTTTGCAACTGTGATATCTTTTCGTTTCAAAGCGCCCGTGACAAAATGTTCTTCCATCGCCAAAACATCTTCATCATAGTGACGCAACTTGCAATTTTTATTTAGATAACCAAAATACCTTTTGAAAATTTTCTTTATTTTTTCATCGTCTGGTTCTAAATTCTTTTCAACTTCATATATTGTCGAAAAATAATTAACATACTGTACCGAATCTTCAATACATCCTTTTTGGGGATACAACTTTTCTATCCTTCTAGCAACACTTTCCGCAGATGGGGCTTCATTTCTCATATTAATTGTTGAACCATCACTGACTCTATCCATAAAACTGTGTCATTCACCACCAAGCATCATTTGAAAAATGATGTAAATTGAGGAACTATGATGACACACGAAGAATATAAAGAGATGATCAAAAAAGCAGCATCTCAGTTCAAAACAGGAAAGCCAATTTTTGGCAAAGACGGAGCATTTCACCAAGTATTGGAAGATTTTTTGAATGCTGCATTAGAAGCGGAAATGGATGTTCATTTGGAAAAAACAAAGCCCGAAAATCGAGAAAATCGGCGCAATGGGAAAATGCCGAAAGAGATAAAAACGGCATACGGAGCAGTCCAAATAAACACGCCTAGAGACCGCGAAGGAAGCTTTAATCCTGAGATTGTGAAGAAACGTCAAACCGTGCTTGCCGAAGGTCTTGCAGACCGAATTATCGGCCTTTACGGACTCGGACAAAGTATGCGCGATATTCAAAAATATTTGGAAGATGATTTTGGCGAATACATTTCAGCCGATACCATTAGCAACATCACAGAACGCGTGTGGCCAGAGATTAACGAATGGAGAACGAGACGTTTAGAAACGGTTTATCCCATCGTTTGGATGGACGCAATTCATTACAAAGTAAAAGATGAATCAGGCATCGTAACAACGCGAGCAATTTACAATGTCATCGGTGTTGATTCAAATGGTTACAAAGATTTGCTAGGCATGTATGTGTCGCAAAGCGAGGGTGCAAAATTCTGGATGCAAGTCCTTTCCGATTTGAAAAATCGCGGAGTGGAAGACATTCTCATCGCTTGTGTAGACGGACTTTCAGGCTTTCCGGACGCAATAGAATCCGTGTTTCCAAAGACCAATGTTCAGTTGTGTGTAGTGCATCAAATTCGAAATTCACTCAAGTACATTAACGCAAAATCACAAAAAGAATTTTTGAAAGAACTGAAGTTAGTTTATGCGGCATCGACCAAAACGGAAGCCGAAATTGCACTAAAAAAATTAGAAGAAAATTGGGCAAAAAAATATCCAATCGTCATTCAATCTTGGAAAGAAAAATGGGATAAACTTTCGTGTTATTTTGATTATCCAAGTGAAATTCGTCGCATTATTTATACGACAAATACTGTCGAAGGTTATCATCGCCAAATTCGAAAAGTGACAAAAACAAAAGGTCTGTTTCCAAATGATGACTCGCTTGTAAAACTCGTGTACTTGGCGTATCGAAATATCAAAAAGAAGTGGAAAAAGCCATTGCAAAACTGGACAACTTGCGTACAAAAATTATCGATTCTTTTTGGTCAAAGATTTAATCCACTCAACTTAAATCAAATTCCAAAATGAATTTTCTCCGCCCCCAAACGGAAACACAAAAACTTTAATTGGATGATTTTTTTTCAAACAAGGAATGATAATTTTATCATTTCTTGTTATATTTGAATTGCTTCAAAAGGAGAAATTTGAAGTTGTCGCAAAGACAAAATCGAGTTGAAAAAACATCGCTTTGATTTTGCTTTTCGCTTCTTCCGCGAATTTTCACCGTCAATGCGACTGATATAGGTTGAATCGGGAAGAAAAAAAGTTCCCTAGGGCTAGCCCCTGGGGAACCTGGCCGAAACTTTTCTACCTTGCCGATTCTACCAAAAAAGGACATGGCGGTGAGTCTCAACCAAGCACAAAGATACGAAATACGAGCGCTCAATGCGGCAAAGATCCCCCGAAAAACATAGCCTTGCAGCTGAAGGTCCACAAATCCACAATCTACAGGGAACTAAACAGGGGCGGCGGCCGCCAGCATTACGACCCGGTCAAGTCGCAGGAACGGGCAGACCTCCTTGCCGCGACAAGTCACCTGCATTACGACTACGACGAGGACGACTGGAAAATCGTGGACGGGAAAATCAAGGAAGACTACTCTCCCGAACAGGTGAACGGACGCGCGAAACTCGATGGGATGGGTGTCCCTAGCGTCGCCACGATATACAGGCATGTGAACAAGGACGAGGACCTGAAGAAGCACTTGCGGCACGGCAAGAAACCATACCGTAAGCGCGGGGAGAAGAAGGACAAGAGAGGCCAGATTGTAGGCCGCGTGCCCATCGAGGAACGTCCGGCAATCGTGGACGAGAAATCACGCGTAGGCGACATCGAGATAGACCTGATAAACAGCGCGGACCATGACGCGAACCTGCTCACGATCAACGACAGGATGACGAATTACAGCCTGATAAGGTATCTTCCGACGAAGAACGCGAAAGACCTGAAGAGAACGCTTGTGAGGGCGCTGAAGGACTTTGAGAAAACGTTCGAAGTCAAGATTCTCACAATCACTTCGGACAACGGGAAGGAGTTCGCCTGTCACGCAGAAATAGCGAAAGCTATGAAGGCGGATTACTACTTTGCGAACCCGTACCACTCCTGGGAGCGCGGTGCCAACGAGAACATGAACGGTCTAATACGCCAATATCTTCCCAAGAAGGAGTCGTTCAAGGGAATCTCTCCCCGGAAAGTTCGCTGGATACAGGATAAACTGAACAACAGGCCTCGAAAAAGGCTTGACTTTATGACCCCTTTAGAGTATATTTATACGCAAGTTAAACTACAAACCTAAGTCGCGTTAGCGACGAAAATCCGCCTTCAATTTTGAAATTTCAAAGCTCTTTTTTTAGCTAACAAAAACTAAATGACACAGTTTATTTGACAGAACCCCATCACTTTTCAAAATAGCATAGAACCAAGCAGACAATTGTGATGCATCATCAACATTTCCTTCTGCATAAACAGAATCCACATAGGCAACAGCTTCTTTTAATCGTTTTTTATATTCATCATAACATTCAATTTTTTCACATCCATACAATTGTTCAAAAGACATTTCTTCTATAGAAATCTCTTTGGCAGGCGAAGCTTCTTGACTAGTGATGACTCGACCCGACTTACTTTTATCACCATCTTTATCGGTGCAACCAATAAAGGCTACTGTGAATACAAGCATAGACTTTACAAGAACAGAGTTAATTTTGAGGAACGAGCCCCTTTCACTAGCAGAACTGATTATTTTTGGCATATTTGCACCCCTTTTTCATTTGTTAAACTTTAATCTCTCACACAACGGACACTAAAATAATTAGCATCCTTTGGTTTACTAAAATCACGAAATAGTCTTTGAGTCTTTGAGACTTAGAGTATTTCACTGCATAGGCATTATGTCGTCTTGGAAACATACTCTTGATAAAACTATCGCTACGCCTAGATGTCCAAGTGCCATTATCATCACTCGACGGCCAAAAATAGGAGCTTTCCTCTCCATATTTGTTGAATTCCGAGTCAAAGCATGTACCATCATCGTAACAATACCCGGTAAGATCCGTGACAAATTTGCTATCTGCCACATCAAATATTTCAGTCCATTCCTGCCTTGATGGCAAATGCCAACCACTTGGGCAAGCGTGTTCAGCCATATCGAAATTATAGTAGCGTCCTACAAAGCATGCTCTAGGTTCATTTCGGAAGCAAATACTTCCTCTTACATTATATCGCAGATTTTCGGCCATCCATTCAGATTTGCCGATTTTAATAGTCGGATACCGTTCCCCATCTCTGGAACCAGTGAATGAACCTGCATAAACGCAAGCACACGAAACAACTAGCATAAAAAGCAAAGGTTGCTTTATGCAATTTTGAAACACATACCTAGCTATTCCCATAGAACCAAGCCTCTTTCATTACAAGAGGTTTACTCCCATTCTGCAAGGAACCGTGCCGATTTTTGTAAGGAAACAAAAAAAGGCGTAGATCGTTGCATTTACCTAAGTGGGGCTCTCGACTGCCTCTGAACGATAAACACAAACGACCCACGCCCCAAAAGGGCTGTTGCTTTTTGGCTATACGACCAAAGACCGGCTAAAAGGCCGGTACAGCAAACCGAGATACACCGCAAAACGGCATACCTGCGTGAGCGTTCGCCTTATTCTCGTTCAGGGAAACTGTCGAAATTTCACTTAGAGAACAAGAGCTAAACTCTCTAATATGTCCGATTTAAAAATAACTTAAATACAGCCCAGACGCACGGAATATTTACAGAAATGCCCAGTTTTGTGACGAAACCGACGAATTTGGGGCAAATTGTAAAGAATGTTGGGTATTCCAGGTTGAGTGATTTTCTGTATACAAAAAAGGAACCCGCCGGCATAGCCGGCGGTTCTTCTTTTACGGGCGTAGCCCTAGGATACTAGCCACGCGTCACGTCGCGTTGGTCGATCTGCCACTTGCGTAAGGTCCTTACCGGCCGCCCGTAAACGGGCTACATCTTGCCGAGCATAGTCAGCTGTTCTCCGTACTTATCCTCATCCAACTGATTTTTGATATACGAGGCAATCTTGCTCGCACTCTTGCCGGCCGTGTCTACGTAATACCCTCGGCACCAAAATTCCCTATTCCTGTATTTGAACTGAAGCGACGGATACCGTTCGTAGATCATCAAGCTACTCTTCCCCTTCAGGAATCCCATGAATCCCGAAACCGAATATTTCGGCGGTATCTCGAGAAGCATGTGTACATGATCTGGACAAACTTCCGCCTCGACGATATTCACCTGTTTCCAGTTGCAAAGCATACGTAGGATTTCACCTATCTCGCGGCGCTTTTCTCCATAGAACACCTTCCTGCGAAATTTGGGGGCAAACACGATATGATACTTGCAATTCCACGTCGTGTGGGCCAAGGTATGATTATTGCTATTTTTCATTTGAATCCTTTGGTTCTTTTGTTTGCAGTTGGCAGACCGCATTTCAATAGTAGCCAAAGGATTTCTTGTTTGTCGAGGATGGAACGCCAAAAGGCTAAACGGGACCGCCGGCCTAGCCAGCGGTTTTGAATACATACAAAAAAATTGGTCGCCCCGGATGGGACGACCAATTTTAATTCTAACTAGAGATTGCTTCACCCCTTACGGGGCTCGCGATGATGAGCGACGATTCTCTCGCCACTCGCCTTTCGTCTAAACTAGTTACCGCGTTCGAAGCGGATGAAGTTTACGACCTTCAAGGAAGAGAGACCGAGCTGCTTTGCAACGACTTCCTGGAGGTAATCCTTGACAGAGAGCTTCTTCGGGTTCTTTTCGGACATGAAGAATTCCTGGTCTTCGAGAACGATTTCCTTGAGGACCTTGGCAACGCGACCGTCGATCTGGCGCTGAACGAATTCCGGCTTCGTCTGCTTACCGGAAGCTTCGATCTGAGCCTTTGCGATTTCCTTTTCCTTTTCGATGGTTTCAGCCGGAACAGCGGCATCGTTCAAAGCGACCGGTGCGAAAGCAGCGGCCTGCATAGCGATGTCCTTAGCAGCAGCCTTGAGGGCTGCTTCGTCTGCAGAACCTTCGTAAGAGAGTTCGGTAATCACGCCGATCTTACCGTTCATGTGGCTGTAAACGCCAAACACGGAGTTCGGAGCCTTCTTGAGTTCCTGGAATTTGCGGAAGTCGATATTTTCCTGGATTTTGACCAGCACATCCTGGAGAACGTCGTTCACCTTTTTGCCGTCCACCACAGCGTTCTTCAAATCTTCCACAGAAGAAATGTTCTGGGTTTCGACAGCCTTCACGGCCAGAGCAGCAAGAGCCTTGAAATCTTCGTTGTTGGAAACGGGTTCGGTTTCGCAAGAAAGTTCAAAAGCAGCAGCCTTGTCCGCCGTTTCGACCAAATAGATGCGACCTTCCTTCGCAGCCTTGTCAGCACGCTTTGCAGCAACAGCGGCCCCCTGCTTACGGAGCAGTTCAACCGCTTTTTCCTGATTGCCTTCGGCTTCAATCAAAGCTTTTTTGCACTGCATCATGCCAACTCCGGTAGCTTTGCGGAGTTCATTGACCATAGCGGCAGTAATTTCAATAGCCATCTTACTTTTCCTCTGCGGTTTCAGACTTTTCTTCGGCCTTAGCAGCGGGTTTACGCGGCTTGTTGAAACGCTTGCGCGGAGCCGGAGCGTCGTCATACTTCTTGACAGCAGCTTCCGCATCGGCATTCTTTGCCACTTCGGTGCGAGCCGTTACGTTGTTAGCAATATAGTCCACAACGAGCTTGATGGATTTCACAGCGTCGTCATTCGCCGGAACCGGATAATCTACGAGGGTCGGATCGACGTTCGTATCGCAAATGCCGATAATGGGAATGTGCAGACGGCGAGCTTCCGCCACAGCGATGTGTTCGTGATGAAGATCCGTCACCACAACGAGTCCCGGAAGAGTGGTCATTTCGCGGATGCCGCCAAAAACGCCGAGCATCTTTTCACGAAGACGAGTCTTGTCCAGAACTTCCTTCTTGGAAAGTTCTTTAAAGAGGCCGTCGGCTTCCATCTGGTCGATTTTATCAATCTGCTTGATGGACTTGCGGACAGTCTGGAAATTGGTGAGCATGCCGCCGAGCCAGCGGTTGGAGACGAAGAAGTGATTGGTCTTCTTGGCCGCTTCTTCAACGATCGCGCGAGCTGTGGGCTTGGTACCGACGAAGAGAACGCTCTTACCTTCACCCGAAATACGAGCGGCAACTTTACCGGCTTCTTCGAGCATCTTGATCGTCTTGTCCAGATTGATGACGTAAATGTCATTCTTCTTGGCAAGGATGTACGGTTTCATTTTCGGATTCCAGCGCTGAGCCTGGTGTCCAAAGTGAGCGCCTGCGGAAAGCAGTTCTTCAACGGAAGGCAGATTTGCCATGGTATTTTTCCTTTTTTCGGTTATTCTTCCCATTCATCAAATCGCAAAGCTTGTAGCCACCGAAAGCGATTCTTTTCCTGAATGGTGCTTGTTATACCCAAGCGCTATTGCTTGAGCGGGGGAAAATATAGAAAAAGCACCGAATTTTTTCTTTTCCCGTAAACCGGCGCGGAACAAAATGGCTTTAGTAAAGAAATTTTCAGCTATCGGCCGATTTCTGCTTTTCGCCAATCAAACCTCCAAGAGTGCGACACAGAGCATTAAAATCTATCGGTTTGGAAATATGGGCGTTCATTCCCACTGCAAATGTCGCCGCAATATCTTCTGCAAAAGCATTCGCCGTTACCGCGATAATCGGAATTTTTTCGGCATCCGGCCTATTCAACGCCCGAATACGCTGCGAAGCTTCACACCCATCCATAATCGGCATCTGCATATCCATTAAAATGGCATCGAATTCAAACGGCGAACTCTCTTCAAAAGCCTTCACCGCTTCTTCGCCATTCCACGCCTTCACAATTTTAACGCCATTCATCGTCAGAATCTCCGCGGAAATTTCCATATTGATGACGTTATCTTCGGCAAGCAGAATTTTTTGACCTTTTAAAGATACCAGCTGCAAGGATTTCTTATGGCTATCCTTTTTTGTTTTCTTTTCGTCCAATTCCTCTGCCAGCGAAAAAGGAATCGTAAAGGTAAACGTTGTGCCCTCGCCAAGAGTCGATTCCACATAAATCTGACCGCTCATTTCCGTGACAAGATTTTTTACAATCGCCATTCCCAAATCCGTCCCCGCAATTCGCCGATTTGAAAAACGGGTTTCCCGAGAATATGGATCAAACAGCCGCGTCAAGAACTCTTTTGAAATGCCGATACCGGTATCCGAAACTATAAACTGATATTGCGCTCTTCCCACTGCATCGACTTGTTGAACAAACACCGAAATCGAATCCTTTTCGGAAGTAAACTTAAATGCGTTGGACAACAAGTTGTTCAGCACCTGAACAATTCTCGCCGAGTCGCCCATGATTTTGCGATTTCGAATGTTAAACTTCACCTCGAATTTTTTCTTTTCGACTTCCGCCTGCAAATAGAACGGATCTACGCATTCCGAAATGCAATCTTCAAGATCGATGCTTTGATTGTTCAATACAATTTTTCCCTGCTCCATGCAAGACACGTCCAAAATATCGTTCACCAAATTCAAGAGCTGACGTCCCGAATAAACAAGCTTTTCCTGATAACCACGCACTTTTTCCGAGAGCGAATCTTCGTTGAGATTTAGCTCCGAAAGGCTTAAAATCGCATTGAGAGGCGTCCTCATATCATACGACATGTTGCTAAAAAACGCCTGTTTCGATTTTTCACCGCGCTTCGCAATTTCCAGCGCATCTTTTAACAATTTGCGTTCCTGAAATTGCTGCTGTTTTTCTTTTTCCACTTCTCGGAAGCAAAGCACGGCCTCGTGTGACAATAAACGATTGTCAAATAAAACCCGCACGTTTACCCAGCGGTATTCCTCCCCAAACCGACGCAAAAAATCCCCGCCAAATTCAGTTATTTGCTTGACCACAAGATTGCCAATGCTTTCCTGTGAAAAATTCTTGCAAAAATCTTCAAAAGCAGCAGGCTCGATAATTTCTTCCAAAACCCGCATCAGTTCAGCATAAGAACCCCTCTTAGGCAGACGACCTTTTACATATTCGGAGCCTTTTATCATGAAGTAGGTTCCTTTTACATAATCCACCCGATAAATAGCGTAATATTGATTGCTCAAACAGGCCACCGTTTCATCGGCAATTGCCTTGTCCTCACTCAATTTAATCGTCCGAACGCTCATAATCACAACTACGACAAAAATCGGAACAGTAAATAAAGCGAACAGGAAATAAAAATGACGGAGCGGTTCGGTGATTGTCCAGTAAGGAATCGTGACATAGACATTCCAGCCAAGGTCTTGGACGCCAAATGAAATCGGAGAGGAATAAACGCCTCTCTGCGCTCCTGTCGGATCGAAAACAAAAGCATCATAAGCGACAAGCGAACCATTCTTAAAACCACTGTCAATTCGCTTTACATAATCGCTAATTTCATCCTGCGAGACTTTGAGAATGGAATTGCTGTAAATAAGATTCCCGGCTCTGTCGCAAATATAAACGGAGAAGCCTACTGGCAAATCCGGCCTGAACGCATAAATTGTCAAATTTTGTACAAAAACTTTAAATGCGATGACAGTGTTCTTTTTATCGCATTTTCGTGCGATGACCAAGCACAATTTCTGGGAAACAGAATCCATATAAACTTTGGAAAAAAACTTTTTCCCATCTGCAGCAAGCACTTTCTTGTACCATTTGTTAGACAATTCGGCCTGAACCTTTTGGATTCCGGCATCGCTAACAACAACAACGCTATCATAAACAATAAACGGTTCTAAAATTTCCTCTCCCAGCAGCAACGACATACGTTTGCGGAAAAGCGCAACCCATTCAGACAATTCTTTTTCATCGGCACCCTTTTCCGTTTCAATTGCCGCCATATAGGATCCGTGATCAAGCAAAGTAGAAATAAGATCCAATTCTCCGGCCATTTCCAACGAATAGCGCAAAGCAATGGCATTTCCCAATTTCAAATATTGTTCAAGAAGAATGCGCCGCATAAAAGCAGCAAAGAAAATTACCAGCAGCACCAAAAAAAATAAGATGAAGATATTCCGCTTACTCTTTTTCCCGAAACGTTTCAACCAATCTATCATTTCAGTCATTCCTCAATAAGAACGATCATTCTGTGAAACTCGTCATCGATTTCTGGCATCATCGCCGAAGCCTCTTCAAAACGATCCGTCCGAAAAAACGCCACCTGGCGCGCAAAAAGTTCCGAGAGCTTCAGCATCGAGAGATTCGCCGTCATTCCTTTTAAACTGTGCGACGCCGCAAGAGCGCCTTTGGCATCTTTTTCAGCAAGAGATTTTACAAGTTGCTCGTAAATCGAACGGTCGGCAGCGAATTTATTCAAAAAGCGTTCCAAGAGGGAGCAATTACCCATCAAACGCTCCAGAGCGCTTTCCACATCAACGCCCTCGCGAGAGAGCCAATCCCATTTTTCCTGTTCCATTTCAGAGTTCTCCCGCCTTGTAAAGTTTACTCAATTCCGGTTCCACCGCAAAAAAGCATTCGAGCATTTTCGGGTTGAAGATGCCGCATTGTCCCGTCCGAATCATTTCAAGAACTTTTTCGCGCGGGAACGCATCTTTGTAAACCCGCTTGCAACTCAAGGCATCATAAACATCGGCAAGGGAAACGATTTGCGCCCAAATGGAAATTTCATCGCCTTGGAGACCTTCCGGATATCCTCTACCGTCATAGCGTTCATGGTGATGCAGCGCAATATCTCTAGCGTAATGGTATGCGCCATTTTCCCGCAGCTGCGGAATTTTTTCCAAAAGTTTTGCGCCCTGAACCGTGTGCGATTTCATCACGCCATATTCTTCGGCTGTCAGTTTTCCCGGTTTATTCAAAATGGCATCCGGAACGGCAATCTTTCCAATGTCGTGCATAATCGAAGCCAATGCAATCTGTTCGATTTCTTCGGCGGAAAGCCCCGCCCCGAGTTCCGTATGAAAAAGCAAATACCGAGTAATATCGTGGATGCGCCGAACGTGATTTCCCGATTCCGCGCTGCGAAATTCAATCGCCGTGGAAAGGGCTTCTATCATTCCGTAATTCAAATCATTGATTTTTTCCGCCTGAACTTCCACCACATTGCTAAGCCGCTGCCGGACAAGGAAAAATTCCACGACCGACTGCACCCGGCGAAGAACCACATACGGAATCACCGGTTTGGTTATCACATCCATCGTGCCGAGGTGATACGCCTCTTTCATCACGTCACCGCTTGCTTCAGCCGTGATCATAAAAACGGGAATTTTTTCGGTAAACTTTTCTCGATTCAATTCTCGCAAAACTTCAATGCCATCCATTATGGGCATCATAATATCCAATAGAACCGCACACAGTTTGTCGCGAAGTTTCAGCGCACGTTCCAAGCCCTGTTTGCCATCTTGCGCCACTTCAATTTCAAAATGCGAAGAAAAAATGCCCGACAAAATTTCCCGATTCATTTCGTCGTCGCCCACAATCAAAATGGTTCTTCTTCCATCAAATCCTTCTCCTTGTTCAAAGCGACTTCGCAAAGTTACTTTGCGGTGGAATTTTTTCCTTATTTTTTAATGGCTTTTGATAAAAAGCCGAATTCGCCTGAATCGCCTTTGCCTTTTTATAATAAAGGAACAAAACCGCCAGCGAATTTTGCAGATTAAAAATAGCAACGC
The DNA here is from genome assembly GCF_002300445.1 of Fibrobacter sp. UWS1. Classification (NCBI taxonomy): domain Bacteria; kingdom Pseudomonadati; phylum Fibrobacterota; class Fibrobacteria; order Fibrobacterales; family Fibrobacteraceae; genus Fibrobacter; species Fibrobacter sp. UWS1. The sequence continues at coordinate 238,145 of NZ_NSGW01000002.1, read as the reverse complement.
CGATTCCCCCTTCCTTTGCAGTAAGAAAAAAAAACAATACAACATTATCTCGTAAATTTTAAATTTATCGAAACTGATGTGCATCACATCCGCAATGCCATTTCAGACAAATTCTTTGAAACACTCTCGTTTTTGAAAGAAAATTCATTTTGTACAAAAGAACGTTTTAAAGCAAAATCCACCCTAACTATGCCCGATAATCGCCATGGCGAGCAAAGCGAATATTTTTCCACAAGATGATTTTTTTCACAGCATGAATTTTCCCGCAGAATGCAAAGTCTCCACTTACATATAAAGGCGCTTGGTGAGTGCTTCGACAAGCTCAGCAGCCGGTTGACGAAACACACTAACCGGCGGTCCCTGAGTTTATCGAAGGGCAGCAACCGCTGGTTAGTGATCTTATCGAACTAGCCGAACTAATTGAAGGGAGCCTAGTTCGAAACATCCTTCACCACGACGAATGGCTGCGGCATTCATTTTTCACAGACCCTATTTTAAAACAGAAAGGCTTCCGTTTCCGGAAGCTTTTCTTGAACTTTTCGTTCGCAGGCGATTAACGCTTGCTGAACTGGAAGCGCTTACGAGCCTTCTTGCGACCGAACTTTTTACGTTCCACGGCGCGAGAATCGCGAGTCATCAATCCTTCTTTCTTCAGAGCGGACTTGTCCTCGGCGTTGTTTGCCACGAGAGCGCGGGCAATGCCCAGACGAACGGCGCCCATCTGGCCGGCGATTCCGCCACCATGAGCGTTCACTTCGACATCCCACTGTTCCGCATTTTCCAGAACGGCGAACGGAAGATTCGCAATCATATTCTGCACATCGGAGTGGAAATAATCCTTAAAATCGCGACCATTGATGGTGCGCTTGCCGGAACCCGGTTTCAAGATAACAGCAGCGATGGCGTTTTTGCGACGACCGGTGCCACGGTAGATCTTTTTAGATTTTGCGGTAGTAATAGCGTTATCCTCCGTCCTAGAAATCGATTGTCACGGTTTCGAGGTGTTGGGCCGCGTGCGGCTGTTCCGCACCAGCGTAGATTTTGAGTTTCTTCAGCATCTTCTTACCCAAAGAGCTGTGCGGGAGCATTCCCCAAATCGCTTCCATCAGCGGTTCTGTCGGATGCTTCGCCATCAAAGCTTCGTAAGAAATCCAGCGTTCTCCACCGATGTGACCGGTGTGATGGAAATACTGCTTCTGCTGGGCTTTTTTACCTGTAATGCCGACTTTGCCAGCATTGATGATAACCACGAAATCGCCGGTATCGACGTTCGGGGAATAGATAGCCTTGTGCTTACCCATCAAAAGGCGGGCAGCGGCACTGGCGACGCGACCGAGCGGCTTGCCTTCGGCGTCGATGAGCTTCCACTGACGAGTGACCGTCTTGGGGTTCACCATAATGGTTTTCATGTTATTCCTCTAAAGTTCCTGCGGGCACAGAAACGCGCCGCAGTGCCACCCAAAAGTAGAAATCCAAAAGATAAAAGCAAGGGCAAAAAGAAGTGATTTTTGCCATTTTTAGCGGAAATATCGCTTTTTTGATTCTACTAATTGATATAATTGAATCAATTATAATAGCAGAACAGGCTTCAAGAATTCCACAAAACCCGAGCAGCTTGGTACGCCCAAACAAAACCAAATTCACACGAAAAGAAAACGCTTCGCCTTCCCGATTTCTACCTTGCCCCGTATGCCGCAGAATCTGGCACACGGAAGCATTTTTAAGAACATCGCCATTTTTTCGCTTCCCTATCTTTTGGCCTACTTTTTACAGACCCTTTATGGGCTTGCCGACTTATTCATCATCGGGCAATTTGAAAGTGCAGAGGCGATTACAGCTGTTGCGGTCGGAAGTCAGGTCATGCACTTTTTAACGGTGATTATTGTGGGTTTCGCCATGGGGACGACGGTTCTTATCGGCAGAGCTTTTGGAGCGAAAAATTTTTTGAGCATCTCTCGAATCGCCGGAAACAGCATCCTCCTTTTGGGAACGGCTTCTATACTTTTGACAGCGAGCCTTTTATTTTTCTGTTCGCCAATCGTTTCCCTGTTAAAAACTCCGCCCGAAGCCATCGATAATACCACGCGCTATTTGCGCATTTGCTTTGCCGGTATTCCGGGCATTATCGCATACAATTTCATGGCGGCCATTTTCCGCGGCATGGGAGAATCCAAACGCCCGATGTACTTTATTGCGTTCGCTTGCCTATTAAATATCGCGCTCGATTACATCTTTATCGGAGGATTTCACTGGAGCGCCGCAGGAGCAGCGGCAGCGACCATTCTCGCTCAAACGGCAAGTTTCTTGATGGCTCTTAAATCCGTTCGCAAATCTGTCGGTTTTTCGCTTTCTTTAAAAGATTTTCGCCCGCACAAAACCATTCTTCGCGGCATCTGTAGCGTTGGATTTCCCATTGCCATTCAAGACGGATTCATCCAGGTTTCGTTTCTTTTCATCACGATGATCGCCAATAGTCGCGGAATGGAAATCGCTGCAGCGGTCGGCATTGTTGAAAAAATCATTTCGTTCCTATTCCTCGTTCCGTCGGCAATGCTTTCCACCATTTCGGCCATCGCTTCTCAAAGTTTCGGCGCAAAAGATTTTCAACGCGCCCGAAAAACACTTTGGACGGGAATGGGCATCACAGCAAGCGTCGCTTTTATTTTTGCCATCGCCTTTCAATTCATTTCGGAAAATGCCGTCGCCCTTTTTACGGAAGACCCGGCCATTGTACGATTCGGAACGGAGTATCTGCGAATGTACGTTTTTGACTGCATTTTTGCGTCCGTCCATTTTTGTTTTAGCGGCTATTTTTGCGCCCGCGGACTTTCCATCATTTCGTTTGTCCACAATGCATTTTCCATTGCGCTCGTCCGCATTCCGGGAACGGCTCTCGCCGCCAAATTCTCCCCCGACACGCTGCTTCCCATGGGAATGGCCGCGCCAGCGGGGTCGCTTTTTTCTGTCATTTTTTGTTTTGCCGTTTTCAAAATTTACAAAAGGAAATTAGACGGCGGTTAGCGTTCGGAATGCGCAAATAGTGACTAGTTGTCAGCGGTTAGTTTTCGCACAAAGCTACTCAAACCAATCCTAAACCCACACAAAATTTCGAGAATCCAAATTTGCTTCCCCATCAAAGCGATAAGCGGTCAAAATTCCCGTGCCCTTGTACGAAGCGACGCTGTAATCCAAGCAGCAAATATTGGAACGAAATAAAGTCGGAGTTCCCTCCAGCCAGTAGTGTCCAAAAAAATCGGGACGCTCGTTTTCGCCATAAAACAGGCGATTCCGAATTTCTGCAGCAAGCGGCTCCGGCGGAATTTTTACCCCCGGCTGAAACGCCAAATCCCGAAGCGTTTTTCCTTGCGGATCCAGCCACCACTTGATTCTCGCCCGAGTTCTTAAAACGTCTTCGCTGTCGTAATAAAAATTTCCGTGAGAAAGTTCCATTTCCGGGCCTTGGACAGTATCCAATACCGCACGACGAATTTCGGCGTCATTCAAAATGCGGAAAAGATTTTCCCGATTCTGAAGGGTTATCAAATTTTCCCGCCGGAGAATACGGACGTTTTCCAAATCGAAACAAGCGTGTTGAGCGCGAAATGCAGGCGTTTCCAAAAAGAGCGGAAGAGTTAAAAACCAATTCAAAGCCTCTTGAAATTCTTCTTGGCAACTGCGATACGACTCCATCGTTTTTGTGTGAATTAAAATTTTATTGACGCTGTGCTCCCGCAGGTAACCGCCCTGCGGATTTTTTTCCCAAAAACAAAGAGCATTCCATTCGTGGTTTCCTAAAATCGCTTGAGCGGAGCCTGCTTCAACCATTCGCCGAACGATATTCACCACGCCCCGCGTATCCGGCCCACGGTCAATGTAATCGCCTAAAAAAACGGCTTGCCGACAAGGATGCCGATACGATCCGCCCACAAGAGAATACCCCATCTTTTGGAGAAGAAATTCCAGCCGTTCACGATGCCCATGAATGTCCCCGATAAAATCCATCAAAGAACGCCTTCCTTAAATCGTTTGATCATCGTGCCAGAAATGCTGAGCCGCCCGGTATATTCTCCAATGTCCTTTCGCGCGACCCACTTGGCAAAAGAAAGTTCCGAACGCTGTACGGTAATTTCTGGGGAGCCTTCCAGCTCCGCAGTAAAACCGGCGATAAGTGAATTGGAAAACGGCCAAGGTTCACTGCCGATATAACGAAGGTTTTTAATCGAAACGCCGGTTTCTTCTTTCACTTCTCGAACGGCGGCCTGTTCCAACGACTCGCCCATTTCCACAAATCCCGAAATCAAATAGGGTTTGGGATCGGGATTGTTCAAATTGTGCGCCATCAAAAGTTTGTCACCCCACGTTACCGAAACAATGACGACTGGGCAGATTTTTCCATAGACAAGATTGCCGCATTCTTTACACACAAACGCTCTTTCATCCGATTTGCGAGACATCGGTTTTCCGCAATGCCCACAGAAACGATTGGACTGTTCCCAACGAGAAATGTGCGCAGCGACAGCGCCCCCAAAAGCGATTGCCATATCCGGCATCTCTCGAAAAATCCGGTCTTTGACAAATTCAAACGGATCCAGAGAAAGCTCTTCATCGCAAGAAAAAAATGCTATTTCATCGATAGAAAAAAGATAATGCAAATGAGATGAGATTTCTGGATTTGCGCTTTCCATATCGGCGACCCGGGGAATTTCAAAAGAGTCGGCGCTCCTTTTCACGAGAACCAAATTCCGTTTTGTACAAACAACATAATCCGATGGTTTCGGTTTCTGCACACGAAATTCATTATGCAAAATTCGAGGCGCGATTTCAAACATCATACGCGATTATCCCTTCTATGTTCTTTCAAAAAAGAAAGTGCGCGACTTTTTCGGCGAGCGTGTTCCTGCAAATCAACAGCAACATCAAATTCATCGACGATTTCTCGACCTAAAATTTCTTCAAGCACGTCTTCCAATGAAGCTAGTCCCGCAATGGAACCATATTCATCGACGACAGCAACAATATGTCCGCGCTGTTTCAAAAAACGAATCAGCAATTTATCCAAGCTCAAACTATCCGGAACAAACTGGATCGGGCGCATCAATTTTTTGATGGGAACATCCCGCTTTCCTTCCGCAAACAAATTGTAGGCATCCCGGCGCATAATCAGCCCGACCCATTTTTCTTTATCCTCTGCATCATAAACGGGTATTCGGGAAAAAGGCCAATTGGAATGCTTATCCAATTCTTTGCCAATCGTGCTGTTTAAAGGAAGGGTGAATGCGACCTGATGCGGGGTCATCACCTTGCGAACAGGAATCGATTTTAATGCCAAAATATTCTTGATAACCGAAGCCTGCTGGCGATCCAAAATTTCATCTTTTAAACCTAAATTCACCAGACTATTGATGTCTTCTACACTGACTTCGGGCTCTTCTTTTTTGCTTTTCGTCCAATGCTGCGTGATGGCTAAACAAAGTTTAATAAGACCCGTATAGGTAAAAAATATCGTCACGTAATACATGGGAACTGCGCAAATCGGCGCAACCCGTTTTGCCTGTTTTACACCAATGGTTTTCGGCGTTATTTCCCCAAACAAAAGAATGAGAATCGAAAGGACGATGGGCAGCACAACTTGAACCGTTACGCCAAAATGTTCCAAAGCTACAGAGGTCGCCAGATACACGCCCAACGTATTCGCCAAAGTATTGAATATCAAAACCGATGCGATATAACGGTCGATATTATTTTTGACATGGGCGATGTATTTTCCTGTAAATGAACCTTTTTTGACAAGAACTTCTACGGCAGATGTCGGAAAACTGTAAAACGCAGCTTCGGCAAAAGAACAAAAAGCGGAACAAGCGAGAAAAAAAGCGATTGCAACAAAAACAAGAGCCATAGCGATAAAATAGATATTTCATCTGTGAAAATACGCAGCGGCATTTTTCAAAAGGCATCTTCAACGAGATTCAATCGCCTGAAAAATTTTTTGTGCCTGAACACTTTCGTTAGAAAGGACGCTCTGCACAAACTCCGGGAAGGGCGGCTTTTCGCCAACGGAATCCGCTTCGATGTTGGGCATGGCAATGTGCCTTGTGCGAAGAAAAAGTTTTCCCATCAGAAATGTCCAAAGTTCGATTCGAGATGCGACGACGCAAAAAGTTCCCGCCCATTTCGCTTCGGACGCAGCACTTCCTGGTCCACATACAACCGCCTTTGCCGACATCATCTGCAGGAAACGTTCTTCTGTAGAAACCGGCGAGAGAACCACCGGAAACTCCCCGATATTTTCCTCCAAAAATTTTTGCACTTCTTTTCGAGAAGCTACAAAACGTACAGCGATTTTCTTCTCCCGAAATTTTTGCGCCACTTTGCGATAAAGCGACAGATTTCGCTTGGCTTGCGAAACGCGACTTCCCGGCAAAAGCAAAATCTCTTTAGGCGAAAAAGCCTCCGTTTTTTTTAAATCCGAAAACGCAGCAAACGGATGTTCTATCTGCCGAATCGGCAATCCATATTTTTGATAGGCGAGGACATTCATTCGATAGCACGAACGAAGTTCTACCCGCTTTTTTGCTTCGGGCGAAAGGAAAAATCGAACTCGCCGAGGATTCCACGCCCAAATCTGCGGAGGTTCCACATAAATAATCCGCTTGCCTAATCGGAGCGCAAGCTGCATCAATTTCAAGTTAAATCCGGGATAATCCATGGCGACAAGCCCTTGGCATTTTTCGTTTAGCAAAAGCTTCTGAAGTTTGCACAAATGTTGCTTTAGTTTTTTCGCATGAAATATCACATCGGCAAAACCGTTTACAGGCAATTCGTCAAAAGGAACGACAGCTTTCAAACCGGCATGCTGCATTCTTGCGCCACCAGCACCAACCGCGGAAAATCCCTTTTCCCGAATTTCGCAAACGACGCTTTCTCCGAGAATATCTCCCGAATCTTCTCCTGCACAAAAAAGCCAGAACAAATCCATCGATTATGCAACCTCTAAAAACGGCTTTGGTGAACTTTTAGAGGAGGCCATTACTTGACTTTTGCAGAAACCCACACATGATCCGCGCCGAATTCTTTTTGCAGCCATTCGAAAAAATCGGAAGTATAGAGGACTTTAAATACCTGCGATTTTAAAATATGAACATATCCGGAATTGGTTTCAACATGAAAAACAACATTCACGGCATGCTCTCCGGGAAAAGCCTGCGCCTGCTCCATTCTATCCAAAATGAGGCTCATTTTACTTTCCGTCAATTCCATAGAAGAAACAGAGACGTGAATGTAATTGATCAGCTTGTCACGCACATCGTCCATCGAAAAAGTTTTTTCTACGACAATTTGCAATGCAGCTTTATCCTGATATTGCGACATCAATTTTCCGCAGATAAGCACCCGGTCGTCTTCACCGACATAATTCCGACAGCGTTCCCACGCATCCGGCGGGAAGAATATGGAAATTTCTCCATGGAAATCCTGTAAAATTCCCGATCCCATTGTTTTGGTTTCATCTTTTTTGCCTTGAAACGAACGCAAGCGAGTGATAATTCCGCCAACACAAACTTCCGATTTTGGATTCTGGCTCATAATGTCGTTCAATTCGCTCTCCGCCAGAGTGTTCGTTGTAAATCCCATCAGTTCCGGGCGACATTCGTCAAGCGGATGCGCCGAAAGGTAAAGTCCCAGAACATCGCGTTCCTTGTTCAGGACTTCCATCAACCCCCACGGCTGCGCCTCTTCGTAGGTTTCATCCATTTGCGATTCCGCATCCGACTCGCCGAACATATCAAAAAGCGAAGTTTGCCCCGCATCTTGTTCCTTGCGATGCCGATTCGCCACTTCGATCGCTTTTTCCACGCTCGCCATCAAAGTTGGACGATTGGGCGTCGTCTCGGACATTTTGTCAAATGCACCGGCCAAAACCAAACTTTCCAAAGTTTTACGGCTGAGCGGAGGACGCTTTTCCGGCTGAAGCGCCTGATAATCCAAGACCCGCTTGCAAAGATCAAAAAGCGTTTTATAAGGACCGTGCAAATTCCGTTCCGCCACCACATCTTCAATCACAGGAAGCCCGACGTTGCGAATTCCCGCCAGCCCATAAACGACCTGCCCTTTTTCATTTGCAGAAAAAACGCCGAGCGACGTATTGATATCTGGCGGAAGCACTTCGATTCCCATCCGTTTGCACTCCTGCACAATCGTCACGATATCTTCCGTTTTGCCCATTTTGGATGTCATCGAAGCCGCCATATATTCCGGGCCAAAATGCGTTTTCAGATAGGCCGTTTGGTAAGCGACATAAGCATACGCCGCTGCGTGACTCTTGTTGAACGCATATCCGCAAAAAGGAAGAACAGCATCCCAAACTTTTTGAACCATTTTGGGATCATAGCCCCTATTAACGCATCGGGATTTAAATTCCGGTTCCAGCTTCGCCATTTTGTCCGGCATTTTTTTAGCCATGATTCGACGGATATTGTCAGCGCCGCCCAGCGTGTAACCGCCCAGAATCTGCGCCAGCTGCATCACCTGTTCCTGATAAACAATCACGCCGTAAGTTTCCGCCAAAACCGGTTCCAAATCCTTATGATAGCAGTCGATAGATTCTTTGCCCAATTTGCGGGCGATAAAATGCGGAATCTGATCAATCGGTCCTGGGCGATAGAGTGCATTCATAGCGATCAAATCGCTAATCCGAGATGGTTTCAATTCGCGAAGATACTTTTGCATTCCCGGCGATTCAAATTGGAAAACCGCCGTCGTCATTCCTTTGCTCAACAATTCAAAAGTTTCCTTGTCATCGGTCGGAATCTTGTCCATGTCCACTTCCAGATGGCGAATTTTCTGGACCATATTCACCGTATCCAAAATGATGGAAAGGTTGATAAGACCAAGAAAGTCCATTTTCAAAAGGCCGATGTCTTCCGCGTAATGTTTGTCATACATGACAACGGGAGTATCGGCAGGAGCTGCCCGATACAGCGGAGCGAGTTCGTAAATCGGACTTGGCGTAATCACGACGCCGCAAGCGTGAACTCCCGTTTGCCTTGGAAGATCTTCGAGCTTCAATGCGATATCCCAAAGTTCCCGATAGCTTTCGCGACTGTTGACAAGTGCTTGAAGAGGCGCATTATCGTAATCCGGAGCGACCGGAGCGTCTTTTTTCGTTTTACCCGTCCACGCTTCATTCAAGCTGAAATTCAAGACTTTTTGCGGGAACAATTTGATAATGGATTCGGCTTCGCGGTGATCAATGCCAAGAACTCGAGCGACATCTTTAATGACCGCCTTTGACTTGAGCATTCCATAAGTAATGATTTGCCCGACGCAATCCGAACCGTATTTTTGCGTCACATAGTCGATGACTCGCCCGCGATCCCTATCCGCAATGTCCGTATCGATATCCGGCATCGAAACGCGTTCCGGATTCAAAAAACGTTCAAAAAGGAGCCCGAATTTCAGCGGGTCGATATTCGTAATGCCAATGATATAAGTGACGATGGAGCCTGCAGCAGAACCGCGCCCCGGTCCAACAGGAATTCCGTGTTCTCGCGACCAGTTGATAAAATCCCAAACGATAAGCAAGTAACCCGCCACATTCATATTGCGAATACAATTCAATTCCTTATAGACGCGATCGCTGACTTCCGTCCCGTGATTCGGATACAGAATTTCCTCATCCGGATACCTTCTGCGCAGACGCTGGTTCGTCAAATAAATCAAGTAGGCATCCGCATCGCCGCCATGCCGACTCGTCTTCGTTTTTTCCATGATTCTTTCGATAGCCGCCTTGTCTTCGTCCGTCAAAGCGTCCATGGATTTCCCTTCATTCTTTGCGCAGTATTCCTTTGCCGCATTTTCAAAAGCTGCCGGGAAAGCTTTATTGTATTCGTCCTCCATCGCCTTGTAAATTTCTTTGCATTCTTCGGATTCCAAAAAATCCTTGGGAATCGCAAATCGGGGCCAGAAATCATCACCGATACCTGTTTTCACCACGAAATTGCAGCGTTCGGCGATTTTAACCGTATTTTCAAGAGCCGTGGGACAATCCGAAAACAACTGCCGCATTTCTTCTTCGCTGCGGTAATAAAACTGATCCGTCGGGAATCGCTTATCCTTAAATTCCTTGAATTTTTCGACCAGCGAAATACAGCGAAGCGCTTTGTGCGCATCCGAATCCGCCTTGTTTATATAATGCACGTCCCCGACAGCAACCAATTCCCTATCCAGTTCTTTGGCGAGGGCCATCGTAAAAAGATTCAATGTTTTCTGCGCTGCAATGCCATTATCGCAAAGCGACAAATAAAGATGCTCTTTGTCAAAAATTTCACAAAGAGATTCCATATAAGCTTTGGCCAAAGATTCTCGACCGGCGGACACATTCATTCCATAACGGCTAAAATAATCGCCAGCGATGGCAATCAGACCTTCTTTGTGCGCTTCAATGACGCTTAACGGCACCGACGGAATTTCCTCCCATCGTTTGGATTCCTCATACCGATAACTGACAATGCGCAATAGATTATAATAGCCCTTTTCGCTTTCCACCAAAAGAGTCAATCGTTCGTAAGTGGCGGGTTCCTTAGCGTTTGCCCCCGAAGTATCTACATAAATATGGCAACCGTAAATCGTTTTAATCGGAGGCAAGCCTTTTGCTTTGCGATCTTTATTCAGAGCCATTCCCCGGGTCTGGAATTCCAAAATGCCGAACATGGCACCATGATCCGTGAGAGCGACGGCAGGCGCATTATCTTTTGCGGCAGCGGCCAAAATATCGTCCAATCGGGCCGAAGACTGGAGAATGGAAAATTCGGAATGAACCTGCAAATGTACAAAACTCATATAAAACCTCTCTTTTTGAGAGCGGGTTCCTTAAAATGAACCCCCTCCCTCTCCTTGTTTTTTATCGCGAATCCAGAATGTAGCAAAAATCTTCTTCGCCAAAAATCAGACGGGGGTTTCGCGAGCGATGCGAAGCGCCGAAATGGATTCCAAAGGCAAATTCAGCGATTCGCCTTCGGGTGCCACTGTGATTTTCGCAATGAACGGCACCTTGGAAAAATGCAGTTCTTCGACTTTAAAGCGAATTTCTGACGGCAACTTGGGCAATTTCATATTCTTGTCCGTATTTTTCGAAGAAATTTTCGCTTCCAAAAAACTGTTTGTGGAGCGGGCGTAACGGAGCATTTTAAACAAATCCACCATTGCAAATTTCTGATAATCGCCACCATACTTCGTCGCGCCTAAAGCGACCGAAACCGAAGAACCATCCGTTTCCGGTTTAAACGCCGCATCCGGAGTTCCTTCCGGCGTCCAACGAAGCCAAAATTCCTTGCTCCAATCCGTATTGCGGAAAGGTTCCACAGGATTTTCATTGACCGGATTTGCCGGTTCCAATCCATAATTTTTCAACAATTCCCGAATGTTCGATTCAAACGCCGGCTTGATAATAAATCCGTAATTCGGAATCGCTTCATAAACCATCTGCATAAATTCCGGAAAATTTGCCAACGCTTCCCGAGATTCCGCATTGTTGATTTTCAAAAGACGTACCGAGCTGAACTCCGAATCATAATAACAAGCAGACCATTCGCTCATCGCATCCCGAACATTTTCCGGCGCATTGATCCAGCCTTCAAAACTTTCCGTGATCTCTTTGGAAAATCCGGTTTTAAGTCCATTCAAAAAAGAATCGCGAGAAATGGAAAAACGCAGATACGGTTCGTCGTTTTGCACATCCGCAAGGCATGCCGCCATAAACAAAACACGCGGAGCGCTCTTGACAGAAATAATCATTTCAAAATTCGGAAGGGTCGAAATTTGAGCGCCGAGCATTGGGGACGCCGAAGCGGAAAGCCACGTTTTTGCCCAATCGCTCAAGCGCACCGCTGAAATTTTCCCAGCCGAAACGGCAAATTCCACCATCCCCAAAAGCCAAAGCTCCGCCAGCGGTTTAGGAAGCGAAGACCAGAACACATCCGTTTCCGAAAGGGAAAGGCGACTCGACGGATCGAGAGTCCACAAAATCTGCTGCGCTTTGATAATCGACGCATCCCGCTTGATAGAAAATAAGACGTGCCTGAAAAAATCTTCCTGTCCATGGAAACGCCGCAGGATCCACCATTCCAGAATTTCATTCTTGAGCCGGAAACCATTGTGTTTCAAAAAGTCAAAAGTTTTTTCCGTGACGAGCAAATCCATGCCGCGCTGTTCTATCCAATTATGCGAAGAGAGAAATTCCAACAGCAACGTACATTCTTCACGAATCGCATCGGGTGAAACCTGTTTAGAAAATGAAAACGCTTCTTCGCAGAACTGGAGCGAACGACGATGCAAATTTCCGGCACCGTTCATTTTCATTTTTCCGAGGCGAGCAAATGCGAGCATCTGACAAAGATGCCAGACCAGCATATCTTCATAACTCAAAAAACGCGTTTTTTCATCGGCAGGGTTTTCTGGAGTCAAAAGAATCCCCTTCAAAAAATCTTCAAATCCGAAATAGACGTACGTTCCCTTTTCGGAACGAGAACGCCAAATATAAAGATTCTTTGCCGATTCCAACAGGAAAACCTCGACTTCATCCCGTTTGTCCGCTGGCGCGGCCAACCGGAGTTCGTTCATTTCCAGTCCGCGCATTTCGCTATGATAAATCAAAAATATGCAAAACCGTTTCCAGGGTTCCAACGACGCATAAAAGCTTTCAAAGCGAGCAACATCCGTAAAAAAAGAACTCGTTTCCGAAAGGATTTTTGCGTTGTTCAGCAAACCCTGCGCACCAAACGCCTTGGTATGCAAATCCTTCAACTGCGGTTTCGTAAGACCATTTAAAAACTCTCTCACAGCGAGCATAGATTCTCCACAAACAAATGCCAAAACTAGAAAATTAAAGGCCTACAATCCGAGCAAATTTTTCAATTCCTCGATGTTATGAGCAACCTCATATTTAAAGCCCCACAAGCGGGTAAAGCTTTTTCCGTAAGCTTCCGTAACAAGACGGTTATCCAAGAACAAGACTGTTCCCGAATCGGATTCACTGCGAATCAAGCGTCCCAGGCCCTGACGCAATTCCTGCAAAGCTTCTGGAATATACAGGTTCTTAAACGCATTTTCATTCTGCTCTTTCATTTTGTCGGCAAGAGCCGCAATCAAAGGATTCGAAGGATTAGGGAACGGCAATTTGGGAATCACCAAAAGTTCCAGCGCATTTTCCGGAAGGTCGATTCCTTCCCAGAATATCTGGCATCCCAAAAGGCACGCTTCCCGCTTTTTGCGGAACATTTCCACTAAGCTGTCCATGCCGCCATCTACCTGCTGGCAAAGAAGCAGCTTGTCGTTCTTGGCAAAGTGCGGAACAAGAGCGTCGTGCGTTTTGGTCATGCTGAGAATGCTAGTAAAAAGGACCAAAGCGTTTTTCTTGTTCTCGGGCAAAATGGCGGACAGCGTTTCCTCCAAAGCTTTTTGATATTCCGGCGCATTGGGTTTCGGCAAAAAGTCCGCAATAATAACGCGCCTTTTAGAATTGACATCAAACGCTGGCGGATAAGAACGCACAAACGGACGTTTCGATTTGTTCAAACGGGGAGAAAGCAGCCCCATCCGTTTTTCAAAATATTCAAAGGAATTTTGGAGCGAAAGCGTCGCCGATGTAAAAGTCGCACTGCGAATCCACGGATAAAATTTTTCCGTCCAATTATCTCCCGGGAAAAGCGGAATCGCACGCAAAATCGCCGTATGCGGATTGCCGGGTTCTTCCATGTAGAACACCCAATCTTCCTTCCCTGCCGAAACGATAAATCCAAAATCTTCGGCAAAGCGACTCGTTTCCATGGCGATTCCTTCCAAATTTCGAGCCAGCAATTCAAATGCGGGAACACGGCGCAACTGCGAACAAATGTCTTCCGAAATCGCTTTCACCGCATTGCAAGATTCCAAAACCGGCTTCGGGTCTGTATCATATTCCGCAAGAATTCCCCGAGAAAAACGGAAGCCGTCCGATTTATTTTTGAATACTTTTTTCCCGAGTTTCATGAAAAAGCGATGTAACGACTTTTCGCATTCCATCGCCGCTTCGCGCAATCTGGCACAGGCATCAAGGATGGACGAATCCATATTCGCCTTACCTAGCTGAGCTTCCATTTCGGCAACAAGCCCCTTGTCCGGAGCTTTCGGATGCACCAAAACTTTGGTGATGTTTCTCAACCGGAAAAAGCGCACCATTTTTCCAAAGCTTGCATGGCTCATTGCGGGCAGTCGATGTGCTTCGTCAAAAACAATGTGTTCATAAGCGGGAAGGAGCGCAAAATCCAACGCCAAATCCGAAAGGAACAAAGAATGGTTGATAAACAGCAAATTCGCTTTTGCCGCCTGCCGCCGGGCATTCAAGCCGTAACACTTTTCGTAAAAGCGGCATTTTTCACCAAGACAAGTCGAAGCGTCACTCGCAAATTTATTCCAGAGCAATCGATTGCGGGACAAATTGAATCCGGTATTTTCCGAACCATCGCCGGTCTTCGTCTGTTCAATCCAAGGAAGCAAAGTCATGAAGGTTTCCCGCTCGTCCAAGGTCAAAAGCACATCCGGAGAGTTCAAATGTTCTTCAAATTTGCGCAGACAGATATAATTTCCCCGACCTTTGAGTACAAGCGGAGATACCGAATTTCCAAAAAGAGAAGCTATCATCGGGAAATCGTGTTTAGACAACTGCTCTTCCAAAGTACGAGTCGCTGTACTAACAACAACTCGCTCGCCCGAAGCCGCCTTGATTGCCGCCGGGATCAAATACGCCAGCGTTTTTCCCATTCCCGTTCCGGCTTCCAAAATCGAAATGCCGCCCTTATACATATTACGCTCCACCACTTCCGCAAAATCAAACTGCGACTGGCGGGCAGTAAAATTTGGAATTTCTTTGGCAAGTCTTCCATTTTCGCCAAAAAATTCCCGCACGCGCAATGTATTGGCAGAGCTTGTTTTCGGGGGAAGAACGGCCTCCGGCGAGAGCGGGGAGAGTTCTTCATGCGAAGGAATGCAGTCTTCAAATACCTGTTCCCAAGCGGTTCCTTTGGCTATTCGGGCAAGATGATGCCGTACAAAAGAATCCAATTTTTCAATTTCCGAAAGTGCCTGCCAAAAAAGTTTTCCGCAGGCATCGGCATCAGGAAGCGCACGATGGGCCCGTTCACGCTTGATATTCAAATGCGCAACCAGCGTTTCCAATTTGTGGTTTGGAACATCGCGATAAGCGATACGGGAAAGCACAAGAGTGTCCAGCACCGGATTGCCTTCAATCGAAATGCCAACTTTGGCAAAGGAATCGCGCAAAAATTTGGAATCGAATTGCGCATTGTGAGCGACTATTGGATAGTCTCCAAGAAACTGTCGAATTTCCCCAGCTACCGTAGCAAAGTCTGGAGCGTCCGCCAAATCCGTTTCTGAAATGCCCGTCAAAGAAGAAATAAAAGGGCGAATATTTCGATTCGGCTTTATCAGAAAGTCCCGGCTTTCTACAGGCGAGCCGTTTTCAAATCGTTCCAGCGCGACTTCGATGATTTCATCATGTTCGAAATCCAGTCCCGTCGTTTCCAAGTCCAAAGCTACATATACATTCGGTTTCATTTTATTCCTTTATTTTTCCGGCAATGCCGGCATCCGAGAAATGACACTTTCGTCCAAGACATTCGCCCCGCGTTCCAACACAAGCGTATCCGCAAGCATTCGCCAGGGCATTCCAAATTCCAAGCTCTGCAATTTTCCCGCAAAAGGAACGTCCAAAGAATCCTTTGTGCGGAAGTATTCCATCAGGTATTTTCCTTCTATCAAATCATCCATTTTAAAACTGCCATCAGGGGCGCAGCGCGAAGTATTGAAATTTTCCGTTCCCGCCAAGCGAATACGCACACGAGTGTCCGCCTTGCCTCCCGGAATTTTTCCCGCAAGAGTAGAGAGCTGCAATTTGGGAACCGTTTCAAATTTCACCCATTGTCTGGTCTTCATCGTCACAATCGTATCTCGCAATCCCGTCACACTGTCCGGCGACGACAATGAGGAATCCGCATAGCGTTCCAAAAGTTCCTCTTTCGCATCGGTCAAAAACTTTTCGTTTCCCTGCACGGCAAAACGTACAGGATCCAGCCGCCAAATTTTTACCGGAAGCGTGTCCTGATTCTGCACCAAAATCAGCGTGTTCAAAAACGCATTCAAAAGCGAATCGGAAATCGGTTTATCGTAAACAACGACTATCGAATCGTCCGGAAAAACATTTTTTGCGCCACTCGACGGATTTATCGTCACTCGTTTAGGCGGAAGCGTATCGTCCTTTTGCTCCGTCCATTCAATGCTCAAGCTCGCCAGCCGATTATTCAACATTCGCCCCAGCGAATCACGCGCCGTTTTGCAAACGAACGTATAAGAAGAATCTCGATTTGCCAGCGAGTCAAAATAAAACTGCATATCTTGTCCGTTCGGCGTCCGATAAATTGCCGAAGGATATATTTGTACAGAATCCAGCGTCCGCAATGCACAATTCTTTAAATTCAAAAAAGCGCTGTCCACAAAAATGCTTCTGGAAAATTTAGCGATTAGGGATGCTCTGCCCGACTGCGTCACCGACTCCAAAGAAATCGAAGTCGTGTCCTGGTCCGCAAGGGGAATCCACAACGTATCTTGAAATTCCGGGGTTAAAAGCAAATCCCCATTGTTTACACCGGCCAACTCAGCAGAAGGTTCAATTTTCTGATTTCCATTCCTATCCCAAAAAGCGACAACCCGATAATGCCCCGCTTTTAATCCTGCTAAATGAAAGCGTCCCAAGCTATCGGTCTGCGTGGCAAAAAGCGGCTGTTCCTTGATCAAATTCGGGATCGAATCCGCTTCGATTGCTAGCGTAGAATCCCGGTATTTTTCCAAATAATGGTGCGTCGCCCGTTCCGAAGCTCCCAACAAAAAAAGTCCCACCGTCGGATATTGTTTGTCTTTAATCATCGAAGGCGTAATCATGACTCGTCCCGCAACCGAAAGGGAATCGATGACAGGTCCTGTCGAAAAGGTCAAACGGAACGGATCGGCAACGGAATTTCCTCGCAAATCTTTCAATCCGCTAGCCACTGTTACCGTATAAGTCGTATTTGAATCCAAGCGCGCTTTTGAAGTAATGAAAAGTTCGTCCCCGTCCACTTCAAACTTGAGTTTCTTTTCCAAAGGCGGAGAAATCATGATTGCACTCCGCGGAACCGACGCCGCTATCCATTCGTCAAATTGCAAATGGATATTCAATTTCGGCGGGACATTCACCGCATTCGGCGCTGGATAAACCCCAGCAACACGAGGAGGATACTTGTCTTCCGGGCCACCGCTCGGAGCGATGGAAGTAGCGCATTCATTCAAAAAAAGCGCCAGAAAAACAAGAATCAGAATGCGGGACTTCATCCGAAGCTATTCCCCAATCAGATGAATAATTTTTCCGATGCGAGTCCACCGGATTTTAAATGGGATTTTAAACCAGGAAAACGGATTTGTAAACGAAAAACCGTCATCGGAATTATCAAATGAGAAATAGACAATAAACGCTTTCGCCTTGACATTCCTCTTGGAAACAAATCCCCAATAACGGCTATCTGCCGAATTGTCCCGATTATCGCCCATCATAAAATATACGGGATATTGAATTTCATAACTATCGATTGGTTTTCCATCCACAAGGATTCGCGCCTGCAATTCCAGCGAAGAATCCCGCGAAACATTGTACGCTAAATCGCCGAGCTGATGACCTTCAAAATAATCATAGCTCACGGGGCGCATCAAACCGCCATAGCGTTCGTTTGGATCAAAGCGGGGCAGAAATCCCGTCCGAGCCAAGTATTTAAACATCGAGAATTTTGCAGGCCCTTCTACCGTATCGCCCTGCCGCAAATTCAACCCGACGATTTGCCCTTGCGCAAGAACGGCATTCAACAAAAGCCCCCGATCGTTTTCTACAGGAACTCGAAAATTTTCAAACAAATAATCCTGCACTTCAACGGAATCGCGGAACAAAGAAAGATCCAGTTCTATTTTCTTTTCTGGATTTTCCTGCGCAATCAACGATTTCATCCACCAGAGCCTCGGCAACGAGAGATTCGACAAATCCACCGATTCTCCCGGAGAGGGAACCCGCAGAGGTTCCAAGGAATCTCGAGCTACTCCCGAACGATAATACGCCGTATATTTTCCTTTTCCCGGCAAAATTTTCTGTTCCACGCCGTTTTGATACAGCACGCCGCGCCGCACTTCAATGGAATCGCCAGAAACCGCAACGCAACGTTTGATAAAATCCTTCGGGCCGTCCGCATAATGCACCAGATGCGGATTTCCGGGCAACGGCTTTGAATCCCAAAAGAAATTGCCAAACATCAAAGCATCCGCCAAATGCGTATAGCGTTGATAATCGTAATCGGGATAAGGCGGTTCTCCGGGATAGCGAAAAATCACCACGTCTCCCGCTTTCGGGTCGGCAAGCCCCGGCAGTTTGGAATGGGAAAAAGGAATCGGTGATCCATAGGTAAACTTGAGCCCCAAAATAAAATCGCCAGTCAAAAGCGAATCTTCCATCGATCCGCTCGGAATCTGAAACGCCTGCACCACATACTGAATGACGATCAGCGCGCAGGCGATGGGGATAACAAGTTCCCGCAGCAAAACTTTAATCCCCGACGGGATCGAAAATTTCTTCATAGTCATAGCGTTTCGCAAGATAGAAACTTTTCAAACTCCCCACACCACAGTCCAGAATCTTTGCACTCGGTATTTTCTATTTTAGCAGCATGAGAGATATTTTTGGAATCTATCGCGGACTCGCCGTTCTTATAGCCCTGTCCGCTCTGGCTTTAATCGTTGCGCGGCACCTCCTATTTCCATTTTTCAAAAAAATTGCACAGAAAAGCAAAAATAAATTCGATGATTTGCTTTTGAAATATCGAACCGTTGAACGTGCAGTCCACCTCGTTCCCGCCATTATTTTTTACGTTCTTCTTCCTCATGTCCTACCCAAAGAATCCATCCTTTTTCAGCTACTGTTCACTTTCAACAACATTTATTTTATCGTCATCAGTTTTTTAATTTTTGATTCGTTCCTGCACGCTTGCGCTAGCCACATTTTATCCAAATCCCACAAGCAAGGGCTTCCCATCCAAGGCGTTCGCCAAGCGCTATTTCTTGTAGGACTTCTTTTTTGCACTATCCTTGTCATTTCCCAATTAACGGGGAAAAGTCCCGTCATTCTCCTTTCCGGATTAGGCGCGCTCGCCACCGTTTTCATGCTGATTTTCCGAGATTCCATCTTAGGATTCACCGCCGGAGTTCAAATCGCCTCCCTCGACCTGGTTCGCACAGGCGATTGGATTGAAATTCCCAAAGAAGGAATCAACGGCACAGTCCAATCCGTAACCCTCACCAGCATTCGCATCATCAACTGGGACAACACCGTCAGCATTCTCCCCGCCTACAGCCTCGTTTCCACGCCTTTCAAAAACTGGAGGCTCATGGAGGAATCCGGTCGGCGCCGAATCCAAAGATCTCTCCTTATCGATGCGCGGTCCCTCGCTCCGCTTTCCGAAGAACAAATCAAACATTTAAATAACAATCCCCTTTATCGTCCGGTTCTGGAAAATCTGGCATCGACGTTTCCCAAAGACGAAAAGCCGCTCAATCTAACCGTTTTCCGCCTTTGCGTTGACGCCTTTTTGAGAACCATTCCCGAAATCGATACCTCCCGAACACTTATCGTCCGCGAACTGGAATCTAAAAGCTATGGTATTCCTCTTGAAATCTACTTGTTCACGACAACATCCAAGTGGATCCCCTATGAAAATTTTTCATCTACCCTCATCGACAGATTAATGGCACGTCTCCCCGAATTTGGATTAACCCTTTATCAAAGGCCCTAAATCAGTAGGCGGAATACAGTTGAGGATTAGTGGGTTCCTCTAAAAATTCATTTTCACATAGCGAATTTTTCTCGCGGGCCGCGAGATGTTTTGCATTCTAGCAAGCCGCTTCTCCTACATTCCCAACTTCCCTCTAATCACTAGTCGCTAACCGCTAATCCCTAATCACCTTTTCTAATTCAAAACGCTCCAAAAAAGAATGTCTAATCCCATCCGCTTTAAAACCGGGAAACGTTTCTATACAGACCGCATGGATGCTGTTAAAAATACTCTGTTCTATATTGGGATTCGTGCGTTTTAAATTTCGGATAATTTCCTTGACTTCCTGTCGCTTACTTTCACCGATTCCATTTTCACTGTAAGCGATTGACTCCGTAAAATGACAAGCGCATTGGATAAATTCCAAACGATTCCACTTCGCCCAAGCCACAATATCATCTTCGTGAATGCAATACATCGGGCGAATCAAGGTCATCCCCGCAAAATTTTGGCTGTGCAATTTCGGAATCATCGCCTGTAGCTGGGAACCGTAAAACATACTCATCACCGTCGTCTCTATCACATCAGAAAAATGATGTCCCAGAGCGATTTTATTGCAGCCCAACTCCGCCGCTTTTGCATACAAATGACCACGACGCATTCTGGCACAAAGATAGCACGGCGAATGTTCGGTCTTTTGTGCAACGTCGAAAATGCGAGTTTCAAAAATCGTAATTGGAATATCGAGCAACGCTGCATTGCTTTCTATTTTTTGGCGGTTGATTTGACTATAGCCCGGATCCATCACCAAAAAAACAAGTTCAAACGGAATTTCCGTGTAACGGTGAAGCATCTGCATCAACTTTGCCAGCAGCATCGAATCTTTACCACCAGAAATGCAAACTGCAATTTTATCTCCCGGTTGAATCATCCGATACATCTTCAACGCCGAAACAAAAGGGCTCCACAATTTGCTGCGGAATTTTTTTGAAATGCTTCTTTCCGTTTGTTGCGCCGGAGTCAAATGCAGTTCGCGTTTTTTCTTTTCTGCCATCTTTTAAATGCCGTAAATTTTGGAATACTTATTTTCCAAATAATCCAAAAAATCCTTCGGCGTAAACGCACGTCCAGTAATTTTTAAAATCCAAGTTTTCGCATCCCGACGGTTAGCCGATTTCCAGACATGATCCCGCATCCAATTGTTAATTTGTGCAAAATCTCCGCTAGAAACCAGAGCATCTACATCTAACGATTCACGCATTTTATTGTAATACATCGCCCCGTACATATTACCCAAAGCGTATGTCGGAAAATAGCCGAATCCGTCGGTCCAGTGGACATCCTGCAAAATCCCTTCCCGATCGTTCGAGGGGCAAATTCCAAGATATTCCTCATATTTTTCATTCCAAATCTGAGGCAAATCCTTAATTTGTACCGATTTATTCACCAGCATCTGTTCTATTTCGTACCGGATAATAATGTGGAACGTGTATGTAAATTCATCGGCTTCAGTGCGAATGAGGCTGGGTTGTACCAGATTCATCGCTTCGTAGAATTGCTTTTCCGAAACACCGTCAAATACTTTCGGGAAAAGTTCCCTGCATTTCGGATAGACCAGTCGGATAAACGCTTCGGAACGCCCGATCAGATTTTCATAAAACCGGGCCACCGATTCGTGCTGGCCCAACGTTTTATAGGACGATATGTGATAAAAAAAATCCTCCACCGGCTGATTCTGTTCAAACAAGGCGTGGCCACATTCGTGGATAATCGAGAACATATTCGAATAGAACATGTTTTCGTGAAAATGCGTTGTCACGCGCACATCGTCTTTGGCAAGGCATTCAGTAAAAGGGTGTTCGCTTGTTGTCCATGTTCCCCGCTCAAAATTGAACCCGAGCAGTTCCAACAAGTATTCCGTCATTTCCCTCTGGGATTCTTTAGGTGCCGGGCGCGAAAGGAAATCCGTGCGAATTTCTTTAGGGCTTTGCAAAATACGTTTGAGCATGGGAACCAGACGTTCCTTGCATTCGTCAAAGCAGCGATTCAAATCCCGAGTCGTCATTCCCCGTTCGTAAACGTCCAGCAAATTGTCATAGGGCACTCGCTTTGCATTTTCAGCGATCGCAATTTGTTTTAAATTCACCTCTTGCACAGCAGCCAATGAATCTTCAAAAAGCAAAAAGTCGGCCTCTTCTTTCGCATCCAGCCAATCCACAAAAGCCTTGTTAAAAACCAACGAAAACTCTTTGTCCATTTCCGGCGTAATATTTTTTGTTCGCAAATAATCCCAATAAAGTCTCTCGACAAGAATACGAGTATCCCTGGAAAGAATCTTCCGATGTTCATAGAGAAGTTCCAGCGACGAAATGAATTCCTTAGAATGGGAAATCTGGAACGCCTTATTGGAAAGGAACGCTGAAGTATTCCCCTGTTCCAACATTCCTCTTTCCGGGCAAATTGTCTGACTGTCAAATTCTAGGACGCAACAGGCGTGTCGTAAAACCTGCTTTTCCTCCAAAGCTTTGCGAATGATCTGTAGTGCTTTTTGGATATCTTCATGCATAAGTGAACCCTCAAAAAAAGAGACTGTGTTTTTAGACATGATGATAGGGGTGCCCTGCCATCACCATCAGACATCGATAAAGCTGTTCCGTTAAAATCACACGGGCGTGGTCGTGCGTAAAAGTCAAAGGAGAAAGAGAGAGCAAAAGGCTCGCCTGCTTTTTGATTTCCGGAGCAATGCCGTAAGCGGAACCGATCAGAAAAACGCAATTCGCCGTTATCCGAGGCTTTATCCAGTCGGCAAGCTGAACCGTATTCAGCAGCTTTCCCTCTTCTGCCAGAACAATCCATTGATAATTTTCCCGTGGAAAACGCTTGGAAAATTCCGCGGCTTCTTCCGAAAGCCCCTTCGCCTGATCATCGCGCTTGCTCTGCTTCAATTCCACTATTTCGATTTGCACATTCGAGGCTCGCAACCGCTTGACATATTTTTCCACTTCGTCTTTGACAAAAGAAGAGCCCGGTTTGCCAAACACCGCCATCGTCAGTTTCATCGTCCCAATTCCAAGCGTTCTATTAAAAACATAGGCAATCCGGCATCGCGCATCACTCTTTGCGTTTCCCCAATATCATAATCCAAGCGCACCAACTGTACGCTGTGCTTTTCGGAATCAAACAGGCAATAACTCGCCCGGGAATCCCTGTCGCGAGGCTGCCCGACGCTGCCGACATTCATCAGCAAGCGCTCGCTCGGTTCCAAAACATAGGAACCCGTTTCAATCACTTTCGGAATTTCTTCTTCTTTCATCGCCACAATCACCGGGCTGTGCGTATGCCCGACAAAGCAATGCGTTTCGCCAAAATGATCAAAGGCATCCAGCGCGTCTTCCAAATCCGTGACATAAATCCAGTCCGCAGGCGACATCGGCGAAGCGTGTACAAAGCAGATATCGTTTTCTTCATACATATAGGGCAGCGAACGCAGATACTGTTTGGATTCTTCTGAAAGTGCTTTTTGCGTCCATTCAATCGCCGTCTTCGCATACGGGTTAAATCCCACATCGGAATCCCACTTGATAGCAACGCTGTCGTGATTTCCCAAAATGCAAACATCCGCATTTTCCTTGACCAAAGCGACGCATTCGTTGGGACTTGCCCCATAACCAACAATGTCTCCCAGGCAAACACGACGCTCCACGCCATGTTCCCGCATCGATTCCAAAACCACTTCAAGCGCAGGCAAATTGGCGTGAATGTCCGAATAGATCCCGTATAGCATAAAAATCAATATAGCTTTTCTATATTTAATCATGATGGAAACGATCAAGAAAAACAAAAAGGTCAGCATCAGCTACTACCTAAAAGACGAAAACGGCGCCATTATCGAAGAAGTACCCGAAAATTTTCCTTTTGTTTATATGCACGGTTGCGACAGCGTTATCGAAGGACTTGAAGAAGCGCTGGACGGACATTCCGTCGGCGACCACATCATTGCCCACGTCCCCTACACCAAGGGTTATGGCGCTTACCGCAAAGAACTGATCATCAAAGTCCCCAAAGAAGAACTCAAAAACATCGGAGAACTCTGGCTGGGCATGGAATTGGAAATGGTCCGCGACACCGACTCCACCGAATTTTCCATTCCCGAGGATCCCCGCGAAATTTACAACAAAAACGACAACTTCGACGAACCGGATATTTTTGTCATACGAGAGATTCAAAAAAATACAGTCACCCTCGATGGCAACCATCCCTTTGCAGGAAAAGATTTGACATTTGAAGTGGACATCATTGACATTGCCGAACCGTCCATCACCGAACTGGAAACGGGCATTCCCGACGAATACGAAGAAGATGATGACGATTTCGACAGCGACGAGGATTTTCCAGAAGACGAACAAAACAACTTTGGGAGGCATTGGCGCTAATGGCGGACCTGAACGAACTCAAAAAAAACGCGGGAATTCTTGCGGCAAACAAAATTGAATCCGGCATGACCGTCGGACTCGGAACCGGCAGCACCGCAGCTTACATGGTCGCCCGATTGGGAGAGCGCATCCAGACGGAAGGATTAAAAATCCAGGCTGTCAGCACCAGTTGGAGTACAACCATTCAATGTCGCCAGTTGGGCATTCCCCTTATGGATTTGGGAGACGCGGAACATCTGGACATCGCTATTGACGGTGCCGACGAAATCGACCCTCAAAAGAATTTGATTAAAGGCCGTGGAGCGGCGCATCTACTTGAAAAAATCGTCGCTTCCATGGCGGACCATTATATCATCATCGCCGACGACGGGAAAAAAGTCAAGCAACTGGGCGAAAAATTTGCCGTTCCTCTGGAAATTCTGCCCAACGCCATCGCTTCCGTTACATACAAAGTCCACAAATTGGGAGCCGACCTCCAGATTCGGATGGGAGCCCCCGGCAAAGACGGCCCCGTCATCAGCGATTCGGGCAATCTCATCGCCGACGCCAAATTCGGGACCATCAACGACCCGGAAAAACTCGACTCGGAATTAAACAAAATACCCGGACTGCTTGGCCACGGGCTGTTTATCGGCATGGCGAACAAAGTTATCCTTGCTACGCCAAACGGTATTGAAGAATGGTAATCAGGCAAGTGCTTCTTTGACGAGTTCGCTCAAACGGCGACCGTCAAAACGGCCTTTCGCCTTGGGAGAAAGCTCCTTCATCACCTTGCCCATATCTTTAGGACCTTGCGCTCCGACCTGCGCTTTAATTTCTGCAATCAAGGCTTTGACTTCTTCTTCCGTCAGCTGCTGCGGCAGATATTTCTGATAAACGGCAAGAGTCTTTTCCTCTTCCTGCGCATTTTGTTCGCGCCCGCCTTTACGGAGCATTTCAATGGATTCGTTCCTCTGTTTGATGCTCTTGGAGAGCACATCCAGAACCGTTTCATCCGTGATTTCTTTTTGCGCGTTGATCGCTACATTCTTAATGTCGGAATGCAGAGTGCGCAAAACCTCCAAAGTCATCGTGTCGTGCGCTTTCATCGCAGCTTTGATGTCAGCGAGAATTTGCTGAAGGAGCGGACTTTCCGCTTTAACCAACGAATCGGCCATAATTATTCCTTTTTCCCAAACGGGATGTTGTTGTCACAAAATGAAAGAGTTTATGAAAAAATCAAATTTTCACCGGAAACGCCAAAAAGGAAAGCGGCAACCGCTTTCCCAAAATCTTTATATTAAAGAATTAGTACAGACGCTTGCGGTTCGCTTCAGCAAGTTCTTTGAGGCGCTTGCGACGAGCGGAAGTTTCAATGCGCTTTCTTTCTTCAGACGGCTTTTCGTAGCGCTGGCGCTTCTTGACATCGGAAATAATTCCGTTCTTTTCGCAAGACTTGGTAAAACGCTTGAGAGCGCGTTCAAAAGGTTCATTGGGCTTTACTACAACACCGATCATTCGATTCCTCGAGTTGAAAAAATTAAAATTCACCCCAAATATATTTAAAAGGCCTTGCCCCGTCAAGGGGAAGAGGTCTTTCCGCGCCACATCCTCGGCGTTTCCCATTTTTTTCGCGGTTAAAGACGCTCACAACTTGCGCCATTACAAAGACTTATGTATATTTTGTTCAACAGGATCTTGGGATCTTGTTATAGGAGAGAGAATGGCAAATCTTCATAAAATTTCCTCTTTTGCTTGTTCCGCTATCATGGGACTGATGCTCATCGCTTGTGGCAACGAAGAGGACGAAATCGTTCCCGAAATCAAAATGCCCCCAAAAGCAGAAGCGCCCGCTCCTGCAACGGATTCCGCGCAAAAATCCGAGATGCCCATTTTGCAATCCATTGAATCTCTTTCCGCGAACTCCTCTACCGAAGGCAATTCTTCCATCGCCAAAAGCGACATCCAGCCGGGAACCGAAGGGGCGGTCGTCATCCAGGTGAGCATTCAGCCGTCGAAAAGTGCAGCCAAAAACGTCTTAAAAAAATTGGAAGAAAAAGGAATTAAAGGCTATCTCGCGCAAGTCGAAAATCCGGGGGAACTTGAAGGTTCCTATTTCCGGGTTCGCATCGGCTATTTCAAAAAAATCGAAGAGGCCAAGGCCTACGGAAAATCGGCGTTAGAACCTCTAGGCTTTGCCTGGTGGGTGGACAATAAAGCCAACGACACGGTCGGCTCGCCAGAGTCCGGAGAATCCACGGGTTCTTACAGCAACTCGGATTCCTACAACACTTCCGGCTCCTACACCAGTTCGACTCCGATGGAACCAGAACCTCCCGCCGCTAGCGAAAGCGTTTCCACAACACCAGAACCGGAACCGACCGTTTCGGAACCTGCACCGGTTGTCCAGAAAAGCGAAGCACCCGCCGAAGCCTCTCAGCCGGCGGAACAACCGGAATCCGCACCAGCTGTCCCCGAAGAACCGGCCCCCGCCCCGGCGGCTCCTGCGACCTCTGAAGACGTTTACGACGACTGGGAATAGCCCTTGAAACACCCTCGAATTTTTACCGCCCAACTTGGATGCGCCAAAAATCAAGTCGATGCGGAACATCTTTTGACCGAACTTTACTCTGCCGGATTCGCATCGGTCTCTTCCCCTGAAAAGGCGGACTACATTCTCATCAATACCTGCGGATTCATCGAAGCGGCCAAAGAAGAATCCATCAATGCGATTCTCTCCTTTATCCAAATCAAAAAAACTTCACAAAAACTGATTGTCTCCGGTTGCCTTTCTGGACGCTATAAAGAAGAACTGCCCAAAGAAATGCCCGAAGTCGATTACTGGCTCGGCACTTATGAACCGGGAAAAATTTTACAGGTTTTAGGCTTGGGCGAAAAATCCAGTGGCACAGAAAACATCCGTCGCTTGAATCTGGGCGAATTTCCGCATCACGCCTATCTGAAAATCGCCGAAGGCTGCGATCGCCGTTGCGCATTTTGTGCGATTCCCAACATCCGCGGCAAACAGATTTCCTTTTCCATCGAAAGCATCGTCGAAGAAGCCAAGCAGCTCGAAGAACAAGGAGTCAAAGAGCTGACCCTTATCGCCCAGGACACCACTTTCTACGGGCACGAACAGGGAAACAAAGGTCCCAATCTCGTCAAGCTTTTGAAAGCGATTCTGCGGGAAACGAACATTCCCTGGATTCGGACGCTTTACTGGTATCCGCAATTTATCGATGACGAGCTGCTCGATCTGATGGCCAAAGAACCGCGGCTTTGCAAATACATCGATATGCCGATTCAGCATGCGAACGACAATGTTTTAAAGCGGATGCGACGCCACTATACGCAAAAAACGTTGCGGGAAATGCTGCAAAAAATGCGGGATAAAATTCCGGGTGTCACATTACGCACAACAGTGCTTGTCGGATTTCCCGGAGAGACTCAAGAAGATTTTGAAGAGCTGATGGATTTAATCCAGAACGTGCGCTTTGAACATCTGGGCGGTTTTGTTTTCAGCCCCGAAGAAGGAACGCCCGCGATGAAACTGGAAGACGCTCCCGTTCCCGAAGATCTGGCAAGAGCGCGCCTGGACGCCATCAACGACATTCAGGAAGAAATCTCCCTTGAAGCAAACGAAGCTCTCATCGGCACGGAAGTTCCCGTCCTTATCGATGAAGTCGCCGAAGAAAGCGACTACCATTTTATCGGACGCACCGAAGGCAATTCCTTGGATGCCGACGACATTGTAAAAATCGTGGAAGGCGACGCAACTCCCGGCGAATTTTATCTGGTGAAAATCGTGGACGCGGAACCGCATGAACTCATTGGAAAAATCGTAGCGAAAATAGAATAAGGATTTTGTTTGAACTTTCCTTGCGACTTAATGGACTGTGCAAGCAACCTCGAAACCGCAGTTCAAGATAAAATCTTTTGGGAATTATATACCATCTTCCTCCAAATCCCCTCAAATAATTTTTTTCAAAGCGTGGATTTCTTTTTCACAAGGGGAATTTCTTCTCGCAGACTGCGAGGGACTCGCCTTCGCGGCGGGCGGAAGGGATAAGGGGGCTTCCAAGTTGCAAAGGCCAGCCCCCTTTTCCCTTCACCCTATCCCCCGCCACGCTTTGTGGTTGGTAGTTTTGGTTTTGTGAGCTGGAATTGGATGTTGCGCCGTGGAGAGAGGAAGAGTTCTTCTTTTCACACGTGGGATTTTCTTTCACACGGTGAACTTAGTTCTCAGTTCTCAGTTGTCAGTTCCAACTCCCGACTCCCAACTCCCAACTCATAACTCCCAACTGGTCCCTGAGCCTGTCGAAGCACACCAACCAAGCAAATCGGGTGGAGTTTTGTATATAAGTCCCAATCCTTTTGAAACAGAAAACGCACCGAAAACGGTGCGTTTTTCAGTGCCCACGACGAGAGTCGAACTCGTGACCTTCAGTTTCGGAAACTGACACTCTATCCAATTGAGCTACGCGGACAGGATGAGAAGAATATAGTCTTTTTTTTGATTTTTGTCTTTGAATTTTTTCAAAACGGCAAAAGAAGAACTCGATTCACGCCCATCAAACACTTCCTAAAGAAAAGACGGATCGATGGTCGGCTCGTAACCCGTAACGATTTCGCTTTTAGGAACGTACGTTTCACCGCGTTTTTCCGCATCCCGGCGTTCTTTCTTTTCCCGCTTTTCCGCTTCAATCGCTTTGCGCTTTTTACGGCGTTCCTTTTTGATTTCCAGACGTTCCGCCCGTGTCAAACGCTCCTTGACGGGTTCTTCCTCGTAAGGATATTCTTCCTCGTCTTCAACAATCTCTTCTTCCAAATACGGATTATTGATTTCCGTTTCGGCAAAATCACGGAAGCTCGTATCTTCGTCAAAAGTCGGCGCCGACTGCAAGCACTCTTTTTCCAAAAATTGGACAGCCTCTGCAAAAGGCTTTTCCAAAGGAACCGAAAAGGTCATCTTCTTTCGCGTGCGCGGATGCGAAAATGTGATTTCAACGGCTTGCAACAACTGGGCTGGAGCCATTTTCAATAAGATCTCCGCGGTGCTGTGATAAAGCGGCGGCACTCGGGAAAGAGAATTTTCCCGACCATCATAGACCGGATCGCCAACAATCGGATGTCCCGTATAGCGGGAATGCACGCGAATCTGGTGTGTGCGCCCCGTATCGAGTTCGTATTCCATTAACGTTGCAATAGCAAAAAACGTCTTCGCTTTATAACGGGTTTTAGCGAACTTTCCATTTTTAACGACAGCCATCCGAATTCTCGACTTGGGATCCCGACCAACCGGCAATTCTATTTCCCCCGATAAATCCCGAGGATGCCCCCAAATCAGAGCTTCGTATTTCCGGTGCAGAGTTCGTGTTTCCAGCTGATGCGCCAAGCTGCGATGCGCCTTGTCATTTTTGGCAACTACCATCAAGCCCGGAGTATCCTTGTCCAGACGATGCACGATGCCCGGACGCAAAGGCCCGTTTACCGAAGACAATTTGTCCTTGAAATAATGCAAGAGTCCTGCCGCCAAAGTTCCCGTGGCAGCACCATTTCCCGGGTGCACGACAATGCCCCGCGGCTTGAAAATCACGGCGACATCGTCGTCTTCGTAAACAATATGCAGCGGCATCTTTTCGGGTTTGAGTTCCGACGCTTCTTTCTGCGGCAAAGCGGAAAGGGCGACATGCATTCCTTCTGTCAGGCGCAAATTCTTTTTGGCCACAGAACCCGCGGCAATGACCTTCCCATCGACAATCAGTTTTTGAATGTCCGTCCGAGAAAAATCTTTGAGCTTCACCTGCAAAAATTTATCGAGACGTTCTCCTGCTTCCTTTTCAGCAACTACAAATTTGGGGAATTCAGTTTGGGGATTTTCCATTTTTTTCGTCATGGGAACCTTCGGGAACATATCGGATGAATTTATACAAAATCGGAGCAAGAATAATGATTGCCACGCCCACCGTTACACAGCAATCGGCAAAATTAAATGTGGGCCAGCGCGACATGATAAAATCGGGGAAATCGCAATCAATAAAATCGACCACTTTTCCGAGTCGCATTCTGTCCGCAAAATTTCCCAAAGCGCCAGACATAATCATAGCGATTCCCGTGCGCACCAAAAAATCGCCGGATTTGGCGGAACGGTAAAAATAGACGAGGACAAAAACCGCCACAAGGGAAATGAGCAAAAAGAAAACCGTCGGCGGAAGAAACGGCAAAATATCCTGCGGCCTGCTGCTGAACGCCGCCCCATAATTATAAGCCAAACGAAATTGCAAAAGATCGCCGATGATATGGACCGTGCGACCCAGCGGATTTTCATAAGTCGGAGATAGATAGGCAACCGCCCAAATCTTGGTTGCCTGATCCACAAAAAGCGAAACGAAAATAAAAGCCAAATGAAATTTCCACGACTGAAGCCATCGAAATTTTTCGTTCATTATGCGTCCCTCCATTTTTCAAATTCTTTTCGAATCCAGGAATTGGAATAAAAATGAAGCGTCGTCGATTTCACAATCTGCTTCACATCATCACGGGAAATTTTCACTTTATGGTCTTTATCAAAAAGATGCGAGCAGTCGCCCATGATGGAAAGATTCTTGGCGGCCATAAAAAGCGGCCACAGGCAGAACAACCGAATCTGCGGATTTCTGCGGGGAATCGTCACCGTATATTCAATCGCATCGGCCAGATGTTTCCAAGCTTCAGCGACCAGTTCCTTCATCACGGACGCCCGCGCTTTTTTGTCGGCTTCGGGCAAAAACATAGACGGCGCATCTTCAAAACCATGACAATGACAAATCATTTCGGGAACAAAGCAGACCCGGCGTTCCGAATCTTCCCGCACATCCTTGATGATATTCACCAGTTGCAGCGCCAGCCCAAAACTGACATCCAGCGTTTTCATTTTTTGCAACCGTTTTTCATCGATCGCCGAATTGTTCGCCGAAAACAAACGGGTTAAAAGTTTGCCGACGATTCCCGCCACATAGTAGCAGTAACGGGACAAATCCGACATCGTTTCCAAAACAAACCAGCCTTTTTCAAACGAAGCGTCCATCTGCCGAATGGAGTCCGCCATGCCTTGAGTCATTTCCACAACCGTGTCGGCGATGGGTTCCGAATAGGAACGGTCAAAAGTCCACAGCAAAGGAACAACGGTTTTCGCATGACAACACAAATCGTAATTCGGATCATCCGAATGCAGAAAATGAGCCGGAAGCGACTTCACAAAGATGTCCGTTTTTTCTTCCACATCAGCGTCTTTCTGAAAAATGTCCGAAAAAAGGCCGAGCAAGTGAATTTTTTCTTTTGCGGGCAATACCGAATCGTCTTCCAAGGTGTCGGCAATCCGCAAATAAAGATACGAAAGCAGAACCGATTTGCGCAGATTTCCCGAAAGGCGGTTGATATTCAACGCAAATGTCCGCGATACGAGCAGCAGCATTTTGTCTGCATACTCAAAGCGACTTTTGGCATCCTGTAACTTCAACATGGAAGAGATCCTTTTTCCAAGGCGAAGGCCTGGTTCGACATTTCTTTCAAATATTTAAAAAAACGTTTTTCCGCATCGGCTTTATGCATCGCATCCCGAAAAGCCCAAGCAGCATGCCCAGCCAAATCATAATCCGACAGCGGATGCCCCGCCTTATCATAAAATTCGCTCTGCTTCCGATATTCCAAAAAATACGCATCCAATTCCAAGCGATAGACAAAACGCATCGAAAAATTCACGACCGGCCTTGCTAAAATCAGAACGCCTAGAAATAAAAACACAAACCAATACGCCGATACCGGATAAAGCCAATAAAGAGTCGCCGACGACGACAATGCGGCCAAAACACAAAGAAGCAACAGGACAAACCGCACCATTATCCGCAATGCGGCGTTTTTCAACCACCATCCGGGGATGTAACACCACGTTTTTCCCCGCCGAATCTGGTATTTCAGAAACAAAGGGTATGCCAAAAAGCGAGCCCACAAAAATAAAGCGAGCCACAAAAATAGGGGCAACCAAAAGAATGCCCCAATCCAGTAAACACAATCCATCATACCCTCAATAATAATTAAATTATACCCTATGAACCCCCTGCTAGAAAATTGTTTGAATCATTTGCACAGTTTGATTTCGGACTCCGTATTCAACGACTTGTTCGCTCATCTGGAATTGCTTCGAGTAACAGATCGCCGAGTCTCGGTCCTATTTCCCGCCAACAAGGACATCAAAGCCTACCAGCCATACAAAGCCCTGTTGGAAATGAGCTGGAAAGAAGTCAACGGCCAGCAATTGGATTTCGACTTTCAGCACCCTGGGACAACCCCTTCCGTTTCCGTCGCATCAAACGAGTTTTGCCAGCCCATTAAACTGGGGGAAGAATTCTGCTTTGAAAATTTTGTCGTCGGCGAAAAATCCAAGCTCGCTTTCAACGCGGCCTTTGCCGTTGCCGAAAATCCGGAACACAGCAAATACAATCCCCTTTTTATTTACGGCGTTTCCGGTCTGGGAAAAACGCATCTGCTCCAAGCAATCGGCATTTATATTTTGGGAAACGCCACGGGGAAAAAAGTACGCTACATTCCCGCGCACGACTTCCAGCGCGAATACACGGAAAGCATCCGCAACGGCTACACGAACGAGTGGTCATCCTTTTATCGCAATGAAGTCGATGTCCTTTTGATTGACGACATCCAGAACTGGAGCGGTTCAACGGAAACGCAAAACGAGTTTTTCCATATTTTCAACACGCTGCACCAAGCGGGAAAGCTCATCGTCTTGACCTCCGATGCTCCAGCAGCCGAAGTGAAAAGCCTTTCCGACCGTCTGGTAAGCCGTTTTTCTTCGGGACTTACGGTCGATATTCAGCCGCCCGCATTTGAAACCCGCGAAGCGATTCTCCGCAAGAAAGCGCAGAACAGCCATTTGGATATTCCCGACGACGTATTCGCCTATCTCGCAGAAAATATCGAAGGCAGCGTTCGTCCTCTGGAATCCGCTATCGTTCGGTTAGCCATGCAGTCCAGCCTTTCCAAGCAGGACATCAACATTTCCATGGCGCGGCAGGTCGTTTCCGAAATCATTCCCAACATCAAACGGCGAGTCGGCATCGAATCCGTCATCCATGCGATTTCACAATATTTTGAAGTGCCCGAAGATAAACTTTTAGAAGCGGGGCGGGGAACAAAAGAAGTCGCCCGCGCGCGGCAAGTCGCCATGTTCCTGATGAAATCTCTGACTACGCTCAGTCTAAAAAGCATTGGAATGCGATTTGGAAACCGCGACCATTCCACGGTATTGCACGCCATCAATTCCGTTAAAGAAGAAATGCAAAAGGATGCGGCTTTTGCCCGCACGGTAGAAACGATTAAATCGAACATCCACTGATTTTCCTTTCGCTTTCCACAAGACGCGATTCATTTTCGTCACCCGTAAAAATTTTGGACTTATAGGCAAAGCGTCCATCGATTAGTCCGGCAAGCGGTTACCGAGCTTGCCGAGGTGCACTAACCAAAACTCAGGGTCCGGTTGGGAGTTGGGAGTTGGAAGTTAAAACTGAGAACTGAGAGCTGAGAACTAATTTAATTGCGAGTATTTGGTGGCGAATCGTCCATAATTCCCAAATTTTAAATGCTATTATTTTTGCTATATGCTTTTTGAAGAAATCATCCAAAGTCACTACAGACCCAGCGAATATCCCGCTTTGGCAAGCCTTGCCGAAGAATGGCAGGACTCACGTCCTTTTGAAGGCCTGAAAATTTTGGTTGCTACTCCTATTTTTCGCAACACCCTTTTGCAATACGAAGCCCTTTTAGCTGGCGGCGCAGAACTTTATGTCGGACGCGCGGTGGAAAACGCTGCCATTCCCTGCGATTTCGAAATCGTCGAACTTCTTCAAGAAAGCGAAATCCCTGTCGTATCGCCAGAAATGGTCTTGGATATGGAACAGGAAGATGAATTTTTCGATTTGATTTTAGATTGCGCCGGGCAATTTGCATCCTGCCACCCGAAAATCGGTTTTGTGGAATTGACTCGCGCCGGCATATCCTACTACAACGATTCAGAGTTTCCGGTATTTAATGCGGACGGAGGCATCATCAAGCGGATCGAAACTTCGCTTGGCACAGGAAACGGCTTTTTTCGTGCGCTCGTTCAGGCGGGATGGACAGAATTCAAAGGGAAAAAACTACTGGTTTTCGGCAGCGGAAAAGTGGGCTGCGGAATCGCCCTGCAAGGAATTGAAAACGGCTGTGAAGTTTGCACGATAACCGATTTGAACAAACGGAACTCCCCCACGGATTTCATCCGGACATTGGAACAGAACGGCGTCCCCCTTGTCAGTAAAGACGACATTCCTTCCGTGCTTCAGGAAATTTCCCAAGCGGATTTTGTCGTATCGGCAACAGGAAAGAAAAACGCCCTATCCGGCGAAGAGATTTTTCAAGCGCTTCTACAAACCAAAGCCGTCCTCGCCAATATGGGCGTCGAAGACGAATTTCCCGAAGATTTTCCTGACGAGCGGGTTTTAAACAATAAAATTGCCATCAACTTCAGCTTAAAAGAGCCGACCCTTTTAAAATACCTGGACGCGTCCCTCGCCCTGCATGCCGCCTTGGGAGAACGGCTTGTCCTGGAACACAACGAAGCTTTTGAATCGGAATACCTGAACAATCAAGGTCCCCAAAACCCGCCCGAAGATATTGAACAGAAATTGTTGGGCGTCACCCTTCAAAATGGTGAAATCAGCTCCGAAATTTCCCGGCTGCTGGGACTTTCGTAAAACCGCCCAAACGGCTTACCATTTCGCCAAAGCGTTCGCGATGATTAAATCCTGCAATTTGGCAATCGCCCGGGATTGCCCGTGCCGGTCTTCGGTTTCATTCTGCAAGACATCATAAGTGCCATCAGCAGAAAGGTTCTCGCCCTTGTAAATCATCTTTTCTTTCACATTGTCATAAAAGCGCACATTGACTTTCATGGTCACACGGTAAGTTTCCACTTCCGAAGAACTCGTATAATTTTCGGGTTTGTTCGTGTAGCTCAATAGCGTCAATTCAAAATCGGCATCCGCATCGGAATTCACCAGGCGCACACCGCCAGCGTTTTTACGGAACATTTTTTCCACGCTGTCCTTGAGCGTATTTCCCAGAACCGGATCCAACGTTTTATTGTCCACTTCGTGAATCTGTACCGTTTTAATGTGGCTAGGAAGAGTACTCGCCGTAAAACTATAACAGCCGAAAACGCCCCCCAAAGAGGCCATCAAAAAAAGAATCAAAATACTTTTAACGCGGAGTTTCTTCATACTTCAAAAGATAGCTATTCTAAAATCCATCCCAAGAAATTCCAAGAATCAAAGGCGTTCACCGTTTATAAAGGCAACAACGACCGCGCGAGATTCTTGAAGCAGCCCATGAAATTTTTAGAAGCGGCCCTGACGTTATTTTTCTTCGGGAATGATTTCTGCACAAAGAGCCTGCGTCGCCGTAACCAAGTGCTCCTTGATTTTGCGATAAGAACCCAAAACGTCGGTAAACGTTGTAGTGAGCAGAGGGTCTTCGTTGATTTCAGCGACATGACGCCAATGCTTGGCACGGCATTCCCGAACCTGCTCCGTAATTTCGCGTCCCTCTCGACGGATTTCGGAAAGCTTTTGCACATTGTGCTGATTGTTCAGAACTGCGGCGACATCGGCAGCCAACTTGGTCACGCCGTCATGAAGTGCCAAAATATCGTCCTGGTGCGACTTGTCAAACACCACGTTGTGATCCCGCATCCGAAGCCATAATTTCAGAACCTGCGTCACATAATCCGAAGCCGTTTCCAAATCGTCGCTCATCCGCAACTGACGCTCCGCATCGTTCGCAATGCTTTTGGAAACGCTCGTTGAAAGAAGGCCGGTCAAAAATTCAATCACCTCGGTTTGCGCCGTGTCCAATTTGTTCTCGTTTTCAAAAATGCGTTCCACAATGCTTTTGTCCGCTTTGCCGTCGATAACTTGTCGCAAGTCGGTGAGCATATCGCGAACCGTCTGGTTCATCATTTCCATTTCCCGCGCGGATTGCGTGATCGCCGCAAACGGCGACTTGATCAACGCCGGATCGAGCTTGGTGACGACAGCGTGCTTCGGCTGCACCTTGTTCGGGAACAACTTGTCTAAAAGGGCAGGAATTTTTCCCGTAAACGGCAAAAGCACAAGGGTGTTCGCCACGTTAAAAGTCGTGTGATAAAGAGCGATAGCGAGAGTGACATTTTTCGGATCATCCGGATTGGCAATGCCCACCGCCGATTCCAAGAACCAGCGCATAAAATGAATTGTCGGATCAAACAAAAGAGTCACCCAGACGGCGCCAAAGATATTGAAAAGCAGATGGAACATCGCCGCCCGACGAGCATGTCGAGAAGTGTTCACGGCAATCATCAAAGCGGAGATGGTGCAACCGATATTCTGCCCGAGCACCAAGGCCGCCGCCGTATTGAATCCGATAAGCCCTTGAGAAGCCAGCACGATGGTAACTCCCAAAGATGCAGAACTCGACTGCATGATTGTCGCCATCAAAAAGCCGACCAGAATGCAAGCGCAGATACTCGGCAAACTTTCCGCATTGAAAACCGCCAGCGCATTCAAAAAATCCTGATTATTCGAAACCGGAGCAAGCGACACCTTCATCGCGGCAAGCCCCACAAAAACAAGGCCCACGCCGAGAAGGGCGAGGGCGGAATACTTGAGGCGTTCTTTTTTTGCAAAACAATAGACCAATGCGCAAGCTCCCGCAATCGGCATCCCATACTGGTCGATATTCAAAACCAGAACCCAACCGGTAATGGTCGTACCGATATTCGCCCCCATGATGACACCCAAGGTTTGCGACAGCTGCATAATTCCCGCATTTACAAATCCGATAACCATCGCCATGGTCACAGCGCTGGACTGAACAAGGCAGGTCACGCCCATGCCGACTAGAACTCCTAGAATGCGGTGGTTCGTGACCTTGCTGATCAATTTTTGAAGAGTGGGCCCCGCTATCGTTTGAAGTCCCATCGAAAGAAAGCGTAAACCGAGAAGGAAAATGCCAGCACCGCCAATAAGAAAGACGATGGACTGGGCTATCTGCGAGAATAACATATTGAGTTCATCCTTATCGTGAACATCTGGTGTAGCTGTTTTCTGCCAAGCGTAACATCGGTTGGATAATTTAGAATTTCAACGGCACCTATCCGAGATATGTTTCCATTTTTTACGGCTTTAATTTTTCGGCAAGCTCCAGCACCCGCTTCTGAAGGTCGGAAATCGTTCCGGAATTTTCAACAAAGCGATAGACGGCGTTGCGAGGCAGAGGATCTTTAGCTTGAACTTGCATCCGGCGTTCCGCATCTTCTTTTGATAAACCGCGTTTCAACAATCGTTCCAGCCGCACAGCATCCGGAGCTTCCACCACCCAGATTTCGGAAAGGCTTTCGGCAAAATCCGGCCATTTGAACAAAAGAGCCCCCTCGACCGCCGCCATCCGGAGCAAATGGGCGTGGTCTTTGGCAATTTCCAGTTTTTCCTCGACTCGGCGACGCAAAAGCGGGTAAACGAGGGATTCCAAATCCTGAAGGGCAGCGGGTTCCCGAAACACCAGCGAAGCCAAAGCAACCCGGTTCACCATTCCATTTTGAATACAACCGCTTCCAAAACGCGCCTCGATCCTATTTCGCAATTCCCGAGATTCCGCATAGAGGGCGTGCATTTCCATGTCCAAATCCAGCACTAGGGCGCCCTGCTGTTCCAAAATGACTCCAACAGCACTTTTACCCGAGCCGATTTTACCGCAAATACCCACTGTCTTCATAAGGCAATTTTCCAAAAAGCTTTAACAAAGAAAAATCCAGAGCAACCGAACAATACAGAATCAAAAAGAACCTCAGCTCCGCCATCCCGGCGAGCGAAGCGGGCAAATTCGTTTGGCCATTTCCGAGTTCCTTGAAAAAACGGCAGCCACCATCTCCACTTTAAAAAACGAAAAAGCGCGATATGTCGTGGCGGAATTTTTGAAAATGCTTTTTTAGAGGTTGCCATAGCCGGAATTTAACTAAATTTTGGGCACTATGAGCTTAAAATTTGAAACCCCCATTACCGATGTCCCGCTGTTCCACCAAGGCAAAGTACGCGATATGTACGACCTGGGCGACAGCTTCCTCATGGTCGCAAGCGACCGTCTTTCCGCATTTGATGTGGTTCTCCCCACCCCGATTCCCGGCAAGGGAAAAATTCTCAACCAGCTTTCCCTCTTCTGGTTCGAACATCTCGGTATGCCCAACCACCTGATCACCGCCAACGTGGACGAATATCCCGAAGTTCTCCAGAAATACAAGGACTATCTTCGCGGGCGTTCCATGATTGTCAAAAAAGCCAAGCGCCATAGCGTCGAATGCATTGTTCGCGGCTACATTGTCGGCTCCGGCTGGAAGGACTATCAGAAAACCGGAAAAATCTGCGGACACGTTTTGCCGCAGGGACTCGAGCTCTGCCAAAAACTGGAAAAACCGCTCTACACGCCCAGCACCAAGCCGGATGTCGGCCACGATGAAAATATCTCCTTTGAACAGACTTTTGAAATCGTCGGCGAAAAAGTGGCAACCGATCTCAAGAACATGTCGCTTGACATTTATACGAAAGCGCGCGATTATGCCGCGACCAAAGGAATCATCCTTGCGGACACCAAATTTGAATTCGGCGAAATCGACGGCAAAACCATCTTGATTGACGAAGTTCTGACTCCGGACTCCAGCCGTTACTGGCCCGCCGACAAATACCAGGTCGGCAAAAATCAGGAAAGCTTCGATAAGCAGTACGTGCGCGACTGGCTCGAAACTCTCGATTGGGGCAAAACCTATCCGGGTCCAGAAATTCCGCCCGAAGTCGTGAAAAACACGCTAGCTAAATACGTGGAAATTTTCGTGAAGTTGACAGGCAAACAACCGGAGCTTTAAGGAATCCTTTTCAAGGAAGGCAGCTCTCACAACGAGGGCTGCTTTTTTTTGTAAGGGCCTTTTCTAAAAAGGATTTTGGTGCATCGGCAGAGTCAGTTACCAGTGCAAAACATTCGCCGCCAACAAAAATTCCCCGGAACTTTGGCTCCGAGGGATTCTCTATGGCAATGCACTCGTCAGTGTTTACACCGGCAACATTTGGAACATTTTTGGCTGCAACCGATACAAGCGGGAGCTTGATTCGCTGCGGCATCCCGCATTCTCCGCACCACATACAAAGCCGCACCCACAGCCCAAGCCAAAATAAACAGGGTTATCGCTACATTCGCAAGCATCAAGCCCTCCTTTCATTTTCCAAAGCCGACTGCGCATCGACAGAGCGGACCGTTTTGAAATTCTTTTCTTTATAGGGATTCGGGCGGAACAACAGGAACAGCATGACCGCCAGGAGACAACAAGCGATCCCTGTTCCTATTGTAAATCCGCGTCCGTCTGTGACAAATCGGCCAATCTGGTAAACGATAAAGGTGAATGTCCACGCCCAGATATTCTGAAAAGCAAAGGCAAACCAGAACCATTTACGATGATTCAATTCATGTGCCATCGTCGCAATCGCCGCAAGGCAAGGCGAATTGAGCAAATTAAAAAGAAGGAAGCAGAAAGCGGCCAAAGCGCTCGGAAACCACTTTTTCAACGCTTGCCCAAAAACATTCAAGCCTTCATCTTCAGCATCAAACGATTCGGCTCCCTCTGCGGATTCTACCAAGGCATCGTTTCCGCCGGCAAGAACCGCCATCGTTCCGACAATTCCCTCTTTTGCAGAAAATCCCGCAATGGTCGAAGCCGCAGCCTGCCAACCG
The DNA here is from genome assembly GCF_002300445.1 of Fibrobacter sp. UWS1. Classification (NCBI taxonomy): domain Bacteria; kingdom Pseudomonadati; phylum Fibrobacterota; class Fibrobacteria; order Fibrobacterales; family Fibrobacteraceae; genus Fibrobacter; species Fibrobacter sp. UWS1. Next base: position 198,007 of record NZ_NSGW01000002.1, on the reverse strand, counting down.
CCTTCTTTGCCGCCAAATCCCAACGGCACAAAGATATAGCGTATTTTGTCGCCTACGCGTGCCAAAATCGAATTTGCCGAGTTTTCAACCAGCCCGAATTCCAAATTGTCCGAATCCGCTTCTAGAGATTCCCCTGCAGCCGCAGCTTCTTCGTTTTCCACTTCACTAGCCGCGTCCGAGTCTTCAGTGGATTCCTCTACCAGCGTTTCCTGCGCGACTTCTACACTTGGCGATTCCCAACCGTAACTCGACAAAAACCACATGGCAAGACAAGCGAGAAAAAGAATCGTTCCCGCTTTAATCAGAAATCCACGGGTGCGTTCCCAAGCATGCAAAAGCACCGTTTTCGCCTGCGGCAAATGGTACTGCGGAAGTTCCAAAACAAAAGGAGCCGATTCTCCATAAAAATATTTTGTCTTCTTGAGCATGATCGCTGCCAAAAGAACGCTCCCGATACAGATAAAATAGACGGACGGAGCAACCCAAGAACCAAATCCGCATGAAGCCGCAATAACGCCCGTCATACACGCCATTACCGGAAGTTTTGCACCGCACGGCACCCAAGTCGTCGTCATGATTGTCAAACGGCGATCGTTTTCGTTTTCAATGGTTTTCGACGCCATAATACCAGGAATGCCACAGCCCGAAGAAACCAAAAGCGGGATAAAACTTTTTCCCGAAAGTCCAAAGCGACGGAACACGCGATCCATCACAAAGGCGATACGCGCCATATAGCCGCAATCTTCGATGAAAGAGAGCAAAATAAAAAGGATGAACATCTGCGGAGCAAAGCCCACGACCGCGCCAACGCCGCCGATGACCCCATTCACCAAAGCGTCCAGCAGAATCGGGCTTGCCCCCGCATTGGAAAGCCAGCCCGCAACGCCATCTTGAATGCCGGGAATCAAAGAATCGTTCACCCAGTCGGTTCCCATGGATCCAATCGTCGAAACCGCAATGTAATATACCGCCCACATGGTCAGCAAAAAAATGGGAATCCCCAGAATCCGGTTGGTCACAATGCAATCGACTTTATCAGAAAAGGTCCATCGGCAATTGGATTTCTGAAAAACGCCGCGCAAAATTTCTGCGATGAAATGATAGCGTTCGTTGGTAATAATCGATTCGCTGTCGTCATTGCGATTTTTTTCCAAAGCCTGAACGCTCGCTTCGATTTTCGCCTTGTCGCTGTCGGCAAGCGCCAAGCGAGATTGCACATTCTTATCGCGCTCAATGAACTTGATAGCGAACCAGCGTTGCAAATGAGCATCCACCTTTCCCAAAAGAATGCGTTCGACTTCGGCAATTACACCCTCTACGTCGTCAGCAAATCGAGGTGCCGTCGGGATTTTCGCATCCGATGTTGCCGCCTTTTCAGCCGCTTCCAGCACGCCCTTGCCATAAAGCGCGGACGTTTCCACAATGGCGACTCCCAATTTTTCCGAAAGCTTTTTCACATCTATGCAATCGCCGGATTTTTGAAAAGCGTCCATCAAATTCAAAGCGACGACCGTCGGCTTTCCCAGCTCCAAAAGCTGCGTCGTCAAATAGAGGTTGCGTTCGATATTGGTCGCATCCACAATGTTCAAAATCGCATCAGGAGCAGCACTCGCCAGATAATCGCGCGAAACGACTTCTTCCGGCGTATAAGGCGAAAGGGAATAAATTCCCGGAAGGTCCACGACCCGAATTTCCTTGTTCTTTTTCAGGCGGCCTTCCTTGCGTTCCACCGTCACGCCAGGCCAGTTTCCCACATACTGATTCGCCCCCGTGAGCGCATTGAACATCGTCGTTTTTCCGCAATTCGGATTTCCTGCTAAAGCAATCGTCATCGGCATTTTCAAGCTTCTCCTGTCTCTTTCAATTCAACACCTTCCGCGTCTTCCTTGCGGAGGCTGAGTTCGTATCCGCGAACCGTTATTTCCATCGGATCGCCTAGCGGCGCAACTTTGCGCACATACACCTCCGTGCCTCCGGTCAAACCCATATCCATCAAACGGCGTTTCAATGCGCCCACTCCGTTCAGCCGAGCAATTTTCACCGTTTCTCCAATCCTCGCGTCTCGTAAAGTTTTCATAAAATCTCCCTTGCCGTTTAAACCAAAATCCGGCTGGCCAATTTACGATCCATCGCCAAGCGCGACTCTTTTACTTTCACAATCAAATTGCCGCCAAAACGGCTGATGACCGAAACAGGCGAACCTACGCTAAATCCGAGTTCATTTAAATGCTGGCGCACAGCGGCTTCTCCGAGCAAGTGGCGAACCCTGTAATTTTCTCCAATCGAGCAAAAAGTCAAAGGCATATTCCCTCTTTCTTAAAATCTGAATCCCACCGTTGCGCCGGCTCCAAAATAGACTTCGTCTTGTCCGGCATAATCGCTGCCACTGCCCGCATCATAGTCGTCGCCAACAGGAATGCAAGCCCGGAAATAGCCTTCCAAAGCCAGATTTTCCATCGGATTTAAATAAGCGCGAGGCCCCACCCAGACTTGAGACAGCTTGTCGTCCTTGTTCGTGGACATCGTGTGGAATTCCCCTTGCACACCCAGAGAAAATGCTTCCGTCATATCAAAACTCGGCTCTACATAAGCGAACATATATTCGGGAACTTCAATTTCGGTCGGTGCATCTTCTTCGTCGGCTTTGTAAGCATGGAACGCCGATCCCTTGATATGCAATTTGCCCAAATTCAGCTCTGGCTCTACCGCAAAAGCGTGACTCATTTTCGGATTGTCCTCTTGGAGCGCATCGGACAAAAGCCCATAGGCAATCTGCACGTTCAACCCTTCGCCAAAAGCCAGATTCGCCGTCACGCCAGCGCGCAAGCGGTTCGCATTCTTTTGCTGGTAACTCTGGTAATTCACGAACGGACGTATGGTATGAGAGCCCAGCGCCAGTTCATAGGCAAGATGCGCATCGTAAGATTTGCAGCCGGATTCTTCATTCTCTTCCGAAAGCCAATCGATGCAGTCATCATCGTCCCTGCCCCAGCCGAGTCCCAAAAGAAAGCCGTAAGCGTTGATTTCGATACCGCGGACATTCCGTTCGGTCAATCCCACCGCCGCATCGCCCGGATCATCGTAATCGTAATAACGCAGTGCCCCTTCAGAATAAGTCAAGTCGCCGACTTTAATCGCCAAATTATCGTTGAATTGATACTGGACAAATGCGCCGTCGTATGCGAAACCTGGAGCCGCATTGTCATCATCCGCAGAAATTGCCGCTTCTGCTGACCACTTATCGCTGAACCTCACCTGAAAAAGCAAATTGAACGTGGACGAATAATCGTGAAACCATTTATTATCTTCGGCATTATTCGCCAAATCCTCCCGCGGATCCACCTGTTTAAAGTGCGCATTGCCTTCAAATTCCACTTCTCCCGCAACGGAAAATTGGGGCGTTTTTGTCGATTCTTCGGCAAAAAGCGATGTTGCCCATGCCGAAACCAGAACCATGCCGAGAATTGTTTTCATTGTCGATATTTCCTTTTTTGTTTTTAGGTTAGACTAATTAGTTTTGTCTAAACTAATTTTATGCTGCTAATTTAAAACACTTTACAAATTTAGTCAAGGCTAAAATTCAAAAAAAAATTTTTTCAACGCCGGATATTCTTCAAAAATTACCGCTGCAACATTTTCATTTTGCGCTATGCTCATAATCACTTTGCATTTCCCCTGCTTAGTGATTAGTGCCCTTCGATTCGTTCGGCAAGCTCACTAACCAAAACTCAGGGACCATCCTTTGGCTAATTCGACAAGCGGTTGGGAGTTGAGAGTTGGAACTGATAACTAATAACTGATAACTGAAAACTAAATTCCCCTTGGTGGAGAATTGTCCATTATTCCCTAAATGTAAACAGCGAATGCTAATTTCCCCAAAGCGTTTCCCTTTCAGCTTTTTTCGCTTTTGCCATTTTCCACGTGGCTTTTTACAAAATTTTCAATGCAGCCCAGCGACTCTTTCGAAAGCACGTGTTCAATCAAACAGGCGTCCGCATCGGCATTGGCCTCCGAAACACCGAGCAATGACAAAAAACGCCGAAGTAAAGTATGCCTTCCCAAAATGGACTTTGCCGCGGTCAATCCCTTGGGGGTCAGCGTAATCAATCCGTAAGGTTCCTGCTCAACCAAGCCCAGCTCCTTCAATTCCCGCATAGCGCGCGCTGCGGAAGGCGCCTTGACACCCAATTCGGAAGCGATATTTTTTAATCGGGCATTGCCCTTTGACTGGTGCAGCATAAGCACCTTTTCCAAATAATCTTCCAAACTTTGGCTGAGTTTTTCCATGATTTGCAATTTACATATTTTCACAAGCCGCCGGGCAATTCGGCTTGGATTTTTCGTTTTTCATCGGATTTTCCACAATGCCTTTTTCGGCAAACCGCCTTCGCTCTTTTTCACATAAAATGTTTTAGAACCCACAATAGGACCGTCTTTGACTGCCGTTTCCACGCGCCATTTTCCGTCGGGCACATTCGATTTTCTGGTATAAATCCGGAAGCCTTCTTCCCGGCTGCCGTGCGTACGCATTCTGTTCGACGAAATTTTATTCATCAATTCAAAATTTCCCGTTTTGGGATTTTTCCAAAACCAGCGATGTTCCAATTGAGCTTCCACTTGAGCAGGTGCAAATACGGAACTCAAAAACGTGACGCCCTCATTGGCAGGCAACGTAACCGTCGGCGAAACGACCCCCGAACGAACCAAAAAGCCTTTGACAAAACCATTTTCATCGACATCGCAGGAATAATCCTTGGAAAATCCCGTACACGCATTTTGATCCTTGAGCACGAGCGGAACCGGAGGAATCCAATTCGCCAAGTAAGCGACGAGCATGACGACAGAAATAACCACCGGAGCGATTAATGTCCGCTTGGGACGCTTGGAAATTTTAAAAGCGGCAAAGCAAATTCCAAACGATAAAAGCAACGACAGCAAAAACCACGGGAGTCCAATGCCACTCACTAAATGCGGGATCAAAAAATTCAAATACATGGTTCCCAACAGGCTGAACAATGCCAAAGAGAACCCGAATCGCGCGTAGCTCTTTTGCAAAAATTCATTGGCGACCAAAAAACCCATGAGAAGCGCCACCAGACAAAACGCTCCAAATGAACCGCTGCTTTTGAAGTAGCACACGACCAGCGCGCTGAACAAGCTGCCAAAGCAGAACTGCACGGCATAGGTAAAACGGTTGTTCCATTTTTCGCTCCAGGAGCGATTCAGAAATTTTCCCGATTCAGCCGAGAGCAAAATCAAAAGAATCAACGAAGCGAGATAATACAAAAGGAGAATCGCCAAATCCGAGGTCTGCACCAATTTGCCGAGAGTAAAGGAATCCCAGGCGAAGCCGCCAAAAAACGAAGCCGCTGGAAAGAGTTTCCGTAATTTTTGAACCCATTCGCTCTGCAAAAAATCCATCATCATTCAAACTTATTCCTATCCGCTAAAATTTTTTATCCAAGCAGAAATTTAGCAATCTAGCCCCAAACAGACGCTGCCAAAAAGTTCATTTTATTCTCTCCAACAAAAAAGCCCAAACTCCGTAGAATTTGGGCATCTAAGACGCCAGCTAAACCGTGCGAAATTTATCCGAGACGTTCATTGACGATGTTCCAATCGACGATTTGCCACAATTCCTTGAGGTAATCGGGACGGCGGTTGCGGTAGTCGATGTAGTAGGCATGTTCCCATACATCAAAGGTCAAGAGAGGCTTGAGTCCCTTGGTAAGAGGATTCTGGGCATTGGATTCCTGCGTAATCACAAGCTTCCCCGATGCGTCGGCAGAAAGCCAGACCCAGCCAGAACCGAAAAGGCCCGCACCCTTGGCCTGAAATTCTTCTTGGAACTTTTCAAAAGAGCCAAAATCCCGAACGATAGCTTCGGCAATTTTGCCTGCGGGGAGATTCTCTGCAGACGGCACCTTGAACTGCATAAAATACATGCAGTGATTCAGGAACTGGCCCGCATTATTGAACACTCCCCCTTCGGCTTTGGTCACAATTTCGGCAATGGATTTGCCTTCAAAAGGGCTACCCGGAAGAGCGGCATTCAAGTTGTTGAGGTACGTCTGCAAATGTTTGCCATAATGATACTCGATGGTTTCGGTGCTGAGAACCGGAGCCAAGTCCGCCGCTGCATAAGGCAAAGCGGGCATTTCAAATTTTCCGTTCGTTTGTTGAATCATTGTGAGTCTCCTTTTTGTTTGTGAAAAGTTTCTTCTCTAAATTCCTTGCGTGAGGTATCGTTGCCGAGCAAAATGTTTCCGGGCAAAATTCACGAAATCCCATTCTAATCCTGCCACATTTTTCGTAGCAATTCCCGCCCAGCGCGTCCATTTCCTTCTTGAAAGCTACGGGGCTAATGACTAATATACAAAGAACTATAAAAATTCAACCACTCCAATTCCTCCCAAGTCGCATCCTTTCAAAAAAATGGGTTTTCAGCAGAAAATTTTCTATATCCCCTTTATGACGAAAGAAAATTTCCTCTCCAACCGGTCGTCTTTTCAGGTGGGCGATTTGTTTTGGCGTCCACTCTGCATTGTCACTGCGGCGCTGCTGATGGCTCTCGACTTGAATACTTTTGTTAAATCCGCGAATCTCTTCCCCGGCGGCTTTACCGGACTGGCTCTGCTTTTGCAGGGATGTGCAGAAAAATTCGGCAACATCCATCTGCCGTTCACCCTCACTCTCGTCGTCCTGAACGCGATTCCCGCCATCGCGAGTTTCTTTTTCATCGGTAAAAAATACACGCTCCTTTCCTGCCAGATGATTTTGCTTTCCGGCGTTTTCACAGATGCCTTGCCAACATTCCACGTCACCAACGACCTGCTTCTTTCCGCTATTTTCGGAGGCCTTATTTGCGCGGTTTCCATCAGCCTTTGCCTTTATGCCGGAGCGACTAGCGGAGGAACGGATTTCATCGCCATTTTTATTGCAGAACGCAGCGGTTCCGATGCCTGGAATTACATTCTCGCCTTCAACATCGTCATTCTCACCGCAGCCGGGATTCTTTTCGGTTGGGACAAAGCCCTGTATTCGATTATTTTCCAATTTGCAACGACCCAAGCCACGAAAGTGCTGTATAAAAATTACCAGAAGGCGACACTCCTCATTATCACCGATAAACCGGACGAAGTTTATGAAGCCATTCGTTCTCTGACCAACCATGACGCCACTCTTTTCCGGGGCATCGGCTGCTATCAAGGCAAAGAACGCCAAATGCTCTATTCGGTCGTTTCCGCCGCAGAGGAGCACAAGGTCCTGCGCGCCATCCGTCAAGCCGATCCCTCCGTTTTTCTCAATGTGATCAAGACGGGGCAACTGTCCGGCAGGTTCTACAATAAACCCAAGGATTAAATTTTCAAAGCCGGGTTCTTTAAAAATGAAAACAGCCCTTTCGTCACAAGACCTTTAGCAGATCCCTTTGACGAAAGAGCTGTTGCCGACAGCTGAATCGGATTACTTGTTCAGCTTATTCTGGATGTAAGCGAGAACATCGGAAACCTTGATGAACTTTTCAGCATCTTCATCGAGGATTTCGATATCAAATTCTTCTTCGAGAGCCATCACCAGTTCTACGCGGTCCAGAGAATCCGCACCGAGATCGTTTACGAACGAAGCGTCGGTCGTCACATCTTCCGGCTTTACGCCGAGCTTTTCAACAACGACGGCTTTAATTTTATTGAGAAGTTCTTCTTCAGTCATATTTAACTCCATTTGAGGTTTTGGTTAAATTTAGAAACTTTTGACAAAATATCAAGTTATGCGCCCAAGCCGCCGTCCACACCGAGAACTTGTCCCGTAATGTAGCCCGCTTCATCCGAAACGAGGAACGCCACCGCATTCGCCACATCTTTCGGCGTGCCGATTCTCTGCTCAGGAATGGCGTTCTTGAATTTTTCGAGGGTTTCCGGCGTCAGTTTGGCCGTCATATCGGTTTCAATAAAACCGGGAGCGACCGCATTGACCGTAATACCCCGAGCCGCAAATTCCATGGCATTGGTCTTGGTAAGCCCGATGATTCCCGCTTTCGAGGCCGCATAATTCGCTTGCCCCGCCTGCGCACGGATGCCGTTGATACTCGCCATATTGACAATGCGTCCCGAGCGGCGTCCCATCATGTGGCGGGCAACGGCCCGAGTGCAAAGAAAGGCCGAACGGAGATTCGTATTGATCACGTCGTCAAAATCCGCATCTTTCATGCGCATCATCAAACCGTCCCGAGTAATGCCGGCATTATTCACAAGAATATCGATTTGCCCAAAGGCTTCCAGAATCGACTTGAATGTTGCAGAGACCTGTTCCGAATCCGAGACATCGCAAGCATAGCTCTTGACTTCGGATCCCGTCTCTGAAGACAGGCGTTCTGCCAGTTCCGGACGTTCCTTTGTCGAAACGACAGCGACACGGGCCCCTTGGAGAGCCAGGGTGTTGGCGATTTCCAAACCGATACCGCGGGACGCTCCCGTCACCACGGCGACTTTGCCTTTTAAATCAATCATAACGCTCCTTTAAGTGCCTGAACCGCTTCCACGGATTCCACTGCCGAAATTTTTACCGAGCGATCGATTTTGCGCTGCAAGCCCGCCAACACGTGCCCAGCACCGACTTCCACTCCGGCGGTCACTCCCAGTTCTTTTTGCGCATAGAGCATGGACTGGCTCCAGCGAACCGGGCTCACCAGTTGGCGCACCAGCAGATCCTTGATTTCATTTCCGCTGGTCACCTCTTTTGCCGTCACATTCGCAATGAGCGGCTTTTGCAAATCGTGAAATGCCGTTTGCGCAATCGCGTCGGCAAGCCCAGGCTGAGCACTCTGCATCAACGGGCTATGGAACGCTCCGGACACCGCCAGCGGTACCGCCTTAATTCCGGCAGAAGCACAATTCGCAACCAGCTTGTTCACCGCATCGACTTCACCCGATACGACAATCTGCCCCGGACAATTAAAATTGGCAGGAACGACAACGCCCGCATCTTTCGCTTCATCGCAAAGAGCCTGAATCTTTTCATCATCGACGCCGATAATCGCCGCCATCGCTCCCGGATTTGTCCGACCGGCTTCCGCCATCAGGCTACCGCGCAAACGAACCAGCTTCAAACCGTCTTCAAACGAGAAGCCGCCTGCAGCACAAATCGCCGAATACTCACCGAGGGAATGCCCAGCAACCAGATCAAAGGGAATGCCTTCGGCTTTCAAAATTTCCAGGACCATCATCGAAAAGACAAACAGAGCCGGCTGCGTATTCGCCGTCATTTTCAAATCTTCTTCCGGGCCGTCGAACATCACCTTCGACAGGGAAAAACCGAGAACGTCATCGGCCTTCTGCAACAGTTCTTTCGCCGGAGCGAACGATTCAGAAAGGGCTTTGCCCATGCCCACGTATTGGGCTCCCTGACCGGGAAAAACAAAAATGGTCTTGGCCATAGTTAACTCCAAAATAAACAGACAGACAGTGTGAAGATAATAAAAACCGTCCGAGTATGCGCTACTTCAGACGGAAATTTAAATCCATGTTTAATAAAAAGGCTGTTCAATCCCTGCCTACACATTGACAATGCCGACAGGAACGAAAAATTTTTCATTATGCTTCGATACCGGCGAGCTTTTGCCCCACCTTTTCGGGGACCTTATTTTCCGCAAAGGCATAAGCGACTTTGACAGCCTGTTCAATCGCTTTGGCGTCGGAGCGCCCGTGAGCAATGATTCCGGTGCCTTTCAAGCCCAAAAGCAGGGCGCCGCCGGCATTGCGGTAATCAAACGCTTCATTAAATTTCTTTCCGGCTTCGGAATCGATTTTGCCGAACATTTTCTGGTGCAATTCGTAGAAACCTTCGTACATCTTGAGAAGGACATTGCCCACATAGCCCGAACAAACGACGACATCCGCTTTGCCGATGACCACGTCGCGACCTTCGATATTGCCGATAAAATTCACCGGGGCGTTCTTCAAAAGCTGATACGCTTCCTGAACGGACGCGGGGCCTTTCTTTTCTTCTTCGCCCATATTCAAAAGTCCGACTTTCGGGTTTTGAATACCCAGCTGGCATTCGGCAAAAACAGAACCGGCCAGCGCAAAATCCTTGAGGACAACGGGCTTTTCATCCACATTCGCACCGGCATCGACCAGAATGCACTGCCCTGCGGCGGTCGGCAAAATGCAACCGATGGGCGGACGCGCAAAATTTTCACTGGTGCGTCCCAAAATCATCAGGCAAGACGCCATCATGGCACCAGAGTTGCCCGCAGAAACACTGGCCTGAACCAGGCCTTTCTTTTGCAGCGCAACGCACATCACCAAACCGGAATTCTGTTTTTTACGGAGAACTTCGGTCGGGTGATCGTCCATCGCGACAAGTTCAGGAGCGTCCACCACCTGAATCAGCTTGCCTTCATATCCGAATTGTTTGAGTTTCGCCTTAACCTCGGCCTCTGGACCGCATAAAACTACCGCAAACTTTCCTTCAGAACTATTGACGGCATTGATTGCCCCCTGGACAACGACATCCGGAGCGAAATCTCCGCCAAAAGCATCAAGTGCAATGCTGATCATGGTGCGTAAACTCCTATAAATGGAAATTAAGCTTCCTGAATGTGAACGACTTCTACGCCATTGTAGTAGCCGCAAACCGGGCACACGCGGTGCGGACGCTTTGCAGAACCGCAATGGTCGCAAGTGGACATCGCCGGAGCTTCGAGCTTCCAATGAGTACGGCGCTTGTCACGGCGAGTCGTAGAGGTTTTTCTTTTTGGTACGGCCATTTTGAACTCCTAATCGTTCGGCTCAAGAACCCGAATCATCCGTTCGGATGCGACATCTTGTCCTTGAGCGCTTTCAATTTTTCCCAACGAGGATCTTCTTTGGTTTTTGACGACTTTTCGCCGATTTCCCAAACGAAGGCCTTGTCCGGATCATCCTTGACCGGATGGAGCGGTTCCTGGAGAATCACCAGTTGCCGAATACATTCGGTCACATCCACGTGGTCTTGGACAGCCGGAATCCGAATTCCAAAAGTTTCGTCATCCGAATCGTCCAATTCCTGCTTCGCTAGTCCCGGGACTAATTCCACCCAGAAACTGATCGGCGTTTCAAAAGGATGGTCGAACAGTTCCAGCGAGCGAGAGCATTCCAAAACCTGTACCCCGAAAAGCGTCCCCGAAAGAATCCACTTGTTGGAATCCTCTGGGAAAACCGAAAGATCTGCATGAAGTTCTCCTTTTATCCGGAGCTCTTCAAAAACGCCCGCATCGGATTCGTCCTTTGCGAAACTCGCCTGCAACTTACCATTGCAGGATGCAATCTTTGAAATTTCCATTTTCAAGGCTACGCAAATATACTAGAAAAAAAGGATTCAGTCAATAAATGGGGAGCAAAAACATCCAGAAAAGGCGGCAAAACGTCCAAAAACATTTATTTTCCGCCGTTCAACGCATTCATTTCCAGCATCGGGGGCGTATAGGTAAAGTTCTGGTGATCCAGAACAGCTCCTTCCGGCAGAACAACGCCTTCCACGCTTTTTACGTAATCTTCCCGCTTGAACTCGCCAGTTCTCAAATTGCGGATAACCAATTCGTCCCCAGAATAGAATACAAAATCCTGAATTCCCGACGGCAAGTGCAAAAGTTCCACCTTGTTGCAAGAGCTGACCGTTTTAAAATTGCTCGTCCCGAGAATCCCGATCCGGATGCTATACGCCCAACAAAGGGTGTCTTGCCGAGACGATTGCGGCATATCGACCACTAGGAACACCGAGCCCCGAAGACTCGACTCGGCAGACAAAAGAACCGCATCAACCAGAATCGTATCGGCGCGTTCTTCCAATTTCGTTTTTTCGATATAAGGCGTCACCCCGGTAATATGATTGCCCAACAAATCTTTTCCCCGGAATTCAACACGGAAGCGGCCTTCTACGGAATCGGGAACGGGCGCTTCCACACGCCAGATTCCATTGGAATCCGTCACGGCCTGTGTGACAAAAGCAGAGCTGTCGGCGACTCCAAGTCCGTAAAGATCCGTCACCACATGAACGGACACTCCTTTTGCCGCTTTGTCCTGCCAACGCACCGAGCCCTGCAAAATTTTCGGTTTTGCCTGATTTTCTTTCAAAGCGTTCCAGCGAAGATTGCCGACATCCAGAATTTCTCCTGCGGAAAGCGATACGGCGATTTGTCGGACGATGGTCGAATCCGTATAGCCAGACGCCCGCAACTTGGAAACCACACCCGAATCCGCAGGAAGCACTGTCAGCAGGTAATCGCCCTCCGGAATGGAAAGTTCAAAAGAATCCGGAGCAAAGACGTCCGTCATAAATGTCGTCGAGTCCAAAGCGACAATAAAATGCGAACCCGCCAAGCCCGAAGCCGCACCTATGGATTCCAGCGACCCGCGAAGAGTGGCGACGCTTTTCAACTGGACATCCAGCGCATTTGCCTCTTTCGCCGACACGTTCCGCAAAATCTGCGCCTGCGAAAGGACGGAATCCTTGACATGGTAACGAAATTCCATGTTCACGGTGTCCGCAATCGTCGAATCAAATACGAAAGCCCCTTGTAAATCCGTTCGGGTTTCCAGATATGTCGTCGAAGAAGCGACCCGAGAAACCGCGACCTGCCGCACCACAACGCCATCCGCCGAAGAACCGTCCGACAGCCGAACCAATCCCGCAACCGTATTTTCCGTATCGGTAGCCGTTCCCGCGACCTTGCTATCGGAACAAGCCCAAACCAATGCGCCGAGGAAGAAGGCGAAAATCAGCCGATCAATTTTCATCGATTCCTCCTTGTGCGCGAACCGCATCCGACCTGCCTGCCGGGATTTCCAATTCTTTGGAGAGCGGAAAAAACTGGATGTTCAATTCGTAAATCATGGATTCACTGTCATCCGAGCGGACGATATCCACGACTTCTTTGCGAAAAGCGTCAATTTTATGGATAATGCGTTCAAGTCCCTGTGGCGACACGCTCATCGTCGTACAAGACACATTGCGCCGTTCTGTGCTGTAATTATCGACCGCAGCCTTCCCCAAATCCATCATTTCCTTTTGGAACTTGTGGACAATAAACGCCGGAATTTCCCGTCCGCTGGTAATCGTCTTGTTCACCGAACGCCAAAAACCGTTTTCTTTTTCGATAAGCCCCAAATCCGAAAGCAGTTTGATAGCGCGCTTCGCCTGCGGAACGGTAATCCGCGGATTCATAAAGAATGCCAGGTCCTGATAATTGTCCGAGATATTCAAAACGGACAACGCTTCCCGAACGGCCACATTATACCAGTCTTTGTAGTAATCCACCTGTTGACGCGAAAGTGCCTTGGGCGTTCTCGGCAAAAGTGCCGACATCTGGTCAAAAATCGCCTGCTTGGATTCCGGCGTTTCCGCATGGGTGAAATCCACCATCAGACTAAAATAATGCCCTTCTTTTTCGGAAAGTCCGAGCGCATGAATAAACCGCGGGACCATCTGCGGGGTCAGGGACTTCCGCCCTTTGACCAAGTCCAAATAAAATCCGCTGGACGAATAGCCCGCCCGCTTGGCAAACGCCCGATAAGAGAAATAGCGCTGAACCGATTTCCGATATTCGTAATAGTCCTGCAAAAATTTCCGATAATTGTAATACGCAAACACATTCATGGCTCCACATAAGATAAATTTTTCCTCTTTTTTTGGGAACACCCTTCTGCAAAATTTTGAGTAAAATTGCCGCAATTTTCGCAAAAGAACATTTGGAGAACACTTTTAGCGCAAACGCTCTTTCCAACCGACATTTTTTTGTCTATTTTCAAGGAACACCCAATCCCATCCCTTGAATCCCGTTTTCACAAAGAGAACGGGATTCTTTTTTGGGGAATTATGGACAACCTTCCAACTTCCAACTCCCAACTTCCAACTCCCAACTTTCAGTTCTCAGCTTTCAGCTCTCAGTTCCCAGTTCCAACTACTCAAAGGGCGCCCGACGCGGACTCTCGCCGAGACAAACGGCACCAAATAGCTATTTTACCCACAAAATGGAACTTTTGAAAAAATCATTCTTTAAGATTCTTCGATTTGCAGGCATTTTCGCCATCATTTATGCGAGCCTGCTTTTTTATATGCTTCTTTCGGAACGGCGACTCGCTTTCCCCAGAGCCGAGGCCGACAAAGCCGCCGAAGACATTTTACGGGATGAAGCCGTGATGTGCATCACAGACGACGGAAAACGCTTGCAAGGCTGGATTTTGAACGACAGCTTGCCCAACACCGTGCTTTATTTTGCCGACGGCGGAGAAGACGCGGCGACTTTTCTCGCCAACACCAAAGGTTCCCTCGCATTTCGTTTTGTCGCATTCAATTACCGCGGTTCTGCAGGCAGCGAAGGAAATCCCGGAGAAACCCACTACAAGAGCGACATTCGGGCGATGATCGGATGCGCCCACGCCGAAAATCCCCTATTTCTCGGGCATGGTACAGGCTCTATCGCGGCCTATAATTCCCTGACGCAGGGTTTGGGACAGGCGGCGATTCTGGTGGATCCCGCTGAAAGTTTCAATTCTTCATTATCCTCTCGCTACCGTATATTTTTCCCCGCTTTTTTAGGCAGAACACGCGCCAAGATGGATTTCCAAAATGCGACGACCGCGCCAGCCATCATCATCGCCAACGACCCGCGAAAAAAAGAAAATCTGCAAAAATTGCTGGAAAATCACGCTGGAAAATTCAAAGTGGTCGAACGGAAAGGGCAAAATTTTTTAGAAGTTCTTCGAGCAGAGCTATCAGGAATGATTACAAAGTAACGGATGCGCCTTGCCCGTCTTTTGCTGTTTTTCTAAATTTTACATAAATTCTTAGATGAGGTTATAAAATATGGAAAGCTACAAAGCCAGACTGGATATCCGCGGATTTATCCGTTTTTCCAAGGAACTCGCAGAAAAATTCAAATTGAAGAACACGCCGTATGCCGACGTGCTGGTCGATAAAGCGGGAAGCCGAATCGCCATTGTCCCCACCAGCAAGATCAAAACCTCGTCATACCGTTTTCTTCAATCCAACGGGACATTCCTTCTTTACCTTCGCAGCGCCATGAACGCCGTCGGCATGAAAATTTGCTCGGGCGACGCCATTTTGACAAAAGAAGGCGACAAAATCATTTTCCAGAAAAAAGGGGCGAAAAAAACGGGCACATGGAATTTGCTCGCCTGCCGCAATTCCGTGGGACTCCCGATGATTTCCATCGACCAACGCGGAACGATGATTTTGGACAAGCGTTGCATCACCGCCATCAATACCATCAAAAACCCCGTGATGACTCCCGAATACGACGCGAAGAAAAAAACATTCCGCTTCACTTTTGGCAAGAAAGGACTTGTGAACGTACGCACCATCGAAAGCCATGCCAGTATGTCGATGATGGGAACATTCCACTCCTTTGGCGTTCAACTTCCGGAATCCCACGTCCGTTACAGCGTGCAGATTTCCGGTCAGGTCATGACACTTAAACTCGAATAATCTATGATAGACATTTTCAAAGCTTTCTACTCGGTCCACTATAATTTCGGAGCGTTTTCACTCTTGATTCTGCTCCTCATTATCTTCTTGCTGACCAAAAAGAACTTCAAATGGAGCCTCATCTTTTTGGCGATCGTCATTGCCTTTAACGTGTTTATTTGGCAAAGAACCGCAGGAAAAGTCTGGACGATTACAGACGCTCCCGATACATCAAACGAATGGGCGGCAGCTCCGGCGACTCACCGTTTTTCGGCTCCGGACCATTGGATTGAAGAAGGCGAAAATGGTGAAAAGCTGCACTGGTGCTGGGTGGAAACCTATATGGAAAAATTCCTCAGCTACGATTTTGTCGATAAGCTCTGGGGGACGAACAAGGCCAAAGGTTTGCGGAACGCCTCCGAAGAACGCCTGAGCAATTAAGCGGCTCTATCGGTCTAAAGTCACCAATTCGATTTTTCCGTTTTCCAATTTGGCGTAGTGCAAAGAATACAGCCACTGCCCCGTTGAAACGACTTTCCCGGCAGGGACTTCCCAGATTCCAGGAATATGATGATGCCCGTGAACGCAAATGTCGCAGGCATTTTCTTGCATTTTTAACGTCGCCGCCTGAAGATATTCTTCGATTTGTATTTGCCGGGAAGCTCCGGCGCGACGGCTGTTTCGCCCTACAAAAAGCGCTAAATCCATCCCCAAATCCGGATGGATTTTTCGAAATAAAAAGCGCGCCCATTTTGCATCGATCAGCTTGCGCGCAGCCCGATAACCCCAATCCTTTTGGGGAATGCCGTCGCCATGCATCAAATAGATATGATGTCCCTGAATGTTTTTGCAGACAAAGAAACAATGCACCTGAACGCCCAACTCTTTCGGGAAAAAATCTCCCAGTGCAAAATCATGATTTCCCATCAGGTAATGGACTTCCGTTCCCGCATCTACCAAATCGCCCAAAGCCCGATACAGAGGAAAATGTCCCCGAGCAATATAATGCCGGTATTCGTACCAAAATTCAAACAAATCGCCGACAAAAAAAATCTTTTCCGCATTCCCTTTCAGGTCCCGTAAAAAAGCGACAAGCCGTTCTTCGCGATTTTCAATGGCTCCGGGAGGGTTCACACCGAGATGGGCATCGGAAAAAAAATAGGAAGGCTTGCACATATATTGCAATTTAAATACGGGAAATCCCAAAAATTGTCCGAGCAAAGAAAAATTAAAAGAAAAAAGGGAATTACATACAATCCTTCTCCGAATACTCGCAATTCATTTTTTTTCAAAGAGCGAACTTTTTTCGCAAAATGAACTCTTTTCAAAGCGGGGCACATTCTTTCACATGGTGAACTTCTTTTTCAAAACGTGAACTTTCTTTTTCACAAGGTGAATTTTTCTCGCGGGCTACAAGATGCTCGCCGCCGCTATTTTCGCTTGCCCGGTTTGGAACTTTCCTCTATCGGAAAATTTCTCGTCCGCATAAAATTTTACTTTTGTGGAGTGAAGTTTTGCATTTTCATTCTCACCGCCATTTTATTTTCTGCCTGCGCACCCGCTCTTTACCGAGCAGACGCTCTCGGCGAATCGGCACCAATGGCTACGGAAAATGCTGCGCCCGTTTATTTTTCCGCGACAGAGGACGACGACACCGTTTCCGTTCCGCTACAATTGCAACACGCTTATGCGCACCATTTGAACGGTGCCATTCCTGCTGGCTGCACGCTGCATCTTTCCTTTGCCGGCGATGTCCGTGAGCATTACGCCAGCCCCTGGTATTTCGGGATTTTACTGTTGGCCCCGTTATGGCCGGCCATGCCCCGAGAGGACGACATTTCCATTCGGCTTGCAGCGGAACTTATCTGCGAAGGCGTGAAAGTACAAAGCGCAACCCTTTGGGAAGAGGAACACCCTCGACTATTTTGGTATGGGCCGTATCGAAACGGCTATATGCAGGAACACGCCGACATGGTGCACCGCAAGCTCGTCGCTCGTTTGAAGCAGTCCTTGTTGCAAAACTTCCCCGCCGACGAATCCATCCGTTCCGACATTTACTAATTTCAACCTATGTACACACTCTACGTCGTCGCCACTCCCATTGGGAATTTAGAAGATATTACTTATCGAGCAGTGCGGATTCTTCAAGAAGTTTCGCTCATCCTCGCCGAAGACACCCGCCATTCCCGACTTCTGATGGAACATTACGAGATTCGCACGCCCATGGAAAGCTATCACGACTTCAACAAAGAAGAAGTGACTCCTAAATACGTGGAGTACTTGAAAACCCAAGGCGATATTGCCATCGTGAGCGACGCGGGAACGCCGGGAATCGCCGACCCCGCATTCAACCTTGTCCGAGAATGCGTCCGGGAAGGCATCGCCGTGCGCAGCATTCCAGGTGCCTGCGCGATGATCAATGCGCTCGTATCCAGCGGGCTGCCAACGGACCGATTCCGCTTCGAAAATTTTTCCCCGAAAAAAAGCGCTCAACGGCTGCACTTGCTTGAAAAATTGAAATCCTCTGCGGACTCCACGCTTATTTTTTATGCAAGCCCGCACAATCTGGTCAAATTTATCGATGAAATTCGGCAGGTCTTTGGAGAAATTCCCATCGCCCTGATGCGCGAACTCACCAAAAAATTTGAAGAACATCTGGTAGAAACGCCGACGAAATTGCTGGAACATTACAAGAATCGAGAACCGAAAGGAGAATATGTTCTTCTGTTCCATCCGCAAGGAAAGGGCGGTTTATGATCGGATTCCTATTTGTCCAGATTGTTTTGAACGCCGCCTTAGTCCTCGCCAATCCGGATATCGAAGGCATTTACACGTTTCACGCCCAGCTCGTGCCATTTCTTGGAGCGTTGCCGTTCCTCTTCCGCCAAAAAACACGGCGGCATTTTTCAAAATTCCTGTGGTCCTATTGCCTTGTCGGTTTTTTAGCACTCGCCTTGGACTACATTCTCTATTCTCATGTCGGCCTGATTCAACTTGCCACGGTCTTTGTGCCGTTCCTCTTGTTCGCGCTTTTCCGCTTTGTTCAATGGAACTGGAAAAGAATTCATGAAAAAGAATCCCTCACCGCTTTGGCTCTCTGCTCTATCGGCTGGGGATTTTACGGATTCGCCTTTCCGCCTTTGCCTTTGGGTCCGGGGGCTTTTGTATTTCTGGTTCCTTGGTTTATCGTACTTTTGAAAGCGAATTTGCAGATGGCGATTTTCGCCTCGTTCTGGTCCGGATTTCTGTATAACGTCATCAACTATTACTGGATTTACAACGTGATGAACGTGGGGCCCGCTCTTTTGATTTTAATCGGGCTCGTTCTGCTCATTTCTTATTTCAGCGTTTACAACGTGATTGCGGCGGTTCTTTTTGTGAAAGCGAGGGAAATCCGGATTCGGAAATTCCCGATTCTTTTAATTCTGTTCCCGCTCTTTTACGCTGGACTCGAAATGACCCGCAGCATCGGCGACTTCAGTTTTCCATGGAGTCACCTGGGCTACGCTCTTGGCAATCAGTTGCCGCTTTTGCAAGCGCTTTCCCTCATCGGCGTTTTCGGTTATACCGCCCTGATTATTGCGAGCAACCTTTCTGTAGCGGCGGCCTTTACCGCCCGAAAAAAAATTCTGTTCGCCGTTCCTTTCGTCTTTTTTGGACTGTTGTGGGCTTACGGTTCCCGCATTCTCTCCAAGCCGGAAGCTTCGCCCTTCTATGTTGCCGACCCGAAAGAAGCTCCCAAGATCGCCATTGTTCAGCCGAACATTCACCAGACGAACAAATGGAGCAAGGCCTACTACGATTCCGTCGTCTTTAAAACCTGGCAAATCGCCGACGACAGCATCGATTGGGAAAAAAACGATGTGGATCTGGTCGTATTCCCGGAAACAGCCATCCCCGATTTTCTCCGGCTGCGGAATCGGGAAAAACGCTGGATTCACAAACGGATTCAAAATTCCCGTACAAGCATTTTTATCGGCGCTCTCGATTACGACAAAAACGGCAAAAAGCCGCGCCCCGTAAACCTTTACAACAGCGGATTTCTTTTTAAGCCGGACGAAAACGATTACACGCGATATATCAAAACGCATCTAGTTCCCTTCAGCGAAAGACTGCCTTTTGACAATGTATTCCCGATTCTCAACTATGTGGATGTCGGGCAGGGCAATTTTGTTCCCGGAAAAAGCCGCCCCGTTTTTGAGCCCTATTCCTGGAGTCCATACATCTGCTACGAAACCATTTACGGAGCCGAAGGACGACGTTCCATCCGAGAGGGATCCCGCCTGATGGTGGACATCACAAACGACGGCTGGTTCGGCAAAAGCACAGCGGCCGCGCAGCATCTGAATCAGTTGCGCTACCGGGCTATCGAGAACGGATACCCCATTGTGCGCGGAACCAATACCGGCATTTCTGCATTTATTGATCAATACGGCAACGAGGATTTGAAAACAGAGCTTTTCACCGAACGCGTTATCACACGCCGCATTCCCCTACGGACAAGAGACACTCTCTACTCCCGCATCGGAGACGCCGTCGAATACGCCCTGCTCGCTTTTTTCTTTGCCTATTTGCTCGCGGCCATTCTCATTCCGCGGATTCGCCTTAATCGATAAGGGACATTGGCCAATGCCCCACCTTGGGACGGACGCTTACTTGAGCGCCCTGCAATAAATTTTTTGCCGCTTCGACGACCGCGCCCGTAATCCATTCGTCTTCTTTGCCGAAACGGACTTCACAACGCGAATTTTCACCGTCAATGCGACTGATATAGGTTGAATCGGGAAGAAAAAAAGTTCCCTAGGGCTAGCCCCTGGGGAACCTGGCCGAAACTTTTCTACCTTGCCGATTCTACCAAAAAAGGACATGGCGGTGAGTCTCAACCAAGCACAAAGATACGAAATACGAGCGCTCAATGCGGCAAAGATCCCCCCGAAAAACATAGCCTTGCAGCTGAAGGTCCACAAATCCACAATCTACAGGGAACTAAACAGGGGCGGCGGCCGCCAGCATTACGACCCGGTCAAGTCGCAGGAACGGGCAGACCTCCTTGCCGCGACAAGTCACCTGCATTACGACTACGACGAGGACGACTGGAAAATCGTGGACGGGAAAATCAAGGAAGACTACTCTCCCGAACAGGTGAACGGACGCGCGAAACTCGATGGGATGGGTGTCCCTAGCGTCGCCACGATATACAGGCATGTGAACAAGGACGAGGACCTGAAGAAGCACTTGCGGCACGGCAAGAAACCATACCGTAAGCGCGGGGAGAAGAAGGACAAGAGAGGCCAGATTGTAGGCCGCGTGCCCATCGAGGAACGTCCGGCAATCGTGGACGAGAAATCACGCGTAGGCGACATCGAGATAGACCTGATAAACAGCGCGGACCATGACGCGAACCTGCTCACGATCAACGACAGGATGACGAATTACAGCCTGATAAGGTATCTTCCGACGAAGAACGCGAAAGACCTGAAGAGAACGCTTGTGAGGGCGCTGAAGGACTTTGAGAAAACGTTCGAAGTCAAGATTCTCACAATCACTTCGGACAACGGGAAGGAGTTCGCCTGTCACGCAGAAATAGCGAAAGCTATGAAGGCGGATTACTACTTTGCGAACCCGTACCACTCCTGGGAGCGCGGTGCCAACGAGAACATGAACGGTCTAATACGCCAATATCTTCCCAAGAAGGAGTCGTTCAAGGGAATCTCTCCCCGGAAAGTTCGCTGGATACAGGATAAACTGAACAACAGGCCTCGAAAAAGGCTTGACTTTATGACCCCTTTAGAGTATATTTATACGCAAGTTAAACTACAAACCTAAGTCGCGTTAGCGACGAAAATCCGCCCAATTTAAAAGCGCAAGCGGGGAATTCACTTTTTCATTTGCCAGATATTCAAACCCTTGAGCAATCAGCTCCGGATCCATTTGCAAGGCGGTTCGCATCCAGCTTTCATAATACTCTTCGTCGGCAGGTCCGAACAAATTCAAAACATCCTGCAAGGCGACCTTGGGCATTTTTCGCACGCCTTTCGCCACTTGCAGCACCTGCTTTTGCGGCCACGCGTCTTCCCCATGGCAAAAATCGATAATCGGGGCCAAAAGAATCCATTTTTGTTTTACGGGCCGGTGCTTTACAGATTTGAGCATTAAAAGCGCCGAAAAATCCATACCGACCAGGACATCCGCATTTTTAACTTCGGAAAGGGAATAGATGTTCTGCAAAGATTGCACTTCTTTCACATACGGGACAAAGCGATGTTCCGCATCCATATCGGCAACGGTCAATTCATCTTCCCAGATATTCCAATCCGAAGCCAATCCAGAGAGCCACGTCCATTTCAACACAAGCAATCCTCTCTCAAAAAAACAACCATCTGAAATTTCACTTTTGCATTCCAGAGCTATCTAAAAAATATAATCATTGTCCATACAGACAACCTCTTTTCAGTAAATATTGGCAACTTCTAAAAATTCATTTTCAAAAAATTGTTGCGTGAGAGTGGCTAGCTCTTAGTTCCCAGTTCTTAGTTCTCAGCTCCCAGCTCTCAATCGGTTTACCAAAACAAAGGTTTTTACGGTTTGACGCCCACAGCAAATTGTGGAAAACCTATTTTTCATTGTGATGCAATTCACAGAACGAATTCCCTGGATTGACGAATGCAAAGGATTTATCCTTTTACTTGTCTGCCTTTTTCATCTGGAGCAATCTTTTGCGAATATCCAAATGGGAATGCTTCACTGCTCGGCCTTCCGGATGTCGGCATTCTTTTACCTTTCGGGAATGCTTTTTAGCAATCGCCGTTTCCCTCGTTTTTTAGAATATCTAAAGCATAAAACAAAAGTTCTGCTTGTTCCCTACATTCTACTGTCCCTTCTCTTTCTCGCGATGGATCCCGTGCTATACCACTTTGCAAAATTTTTCCCGCTGTCCCCGAAAATGAGCATTCTCGGCATACACCCCGATATTCAAAATGTCTGGCAATATATCGGCTGGAATCTGGCCAAAATTTTTGTGGCGGGAAAATCTTCCGTGGGAGCGGGGCCGCTCTGGTTCGTTTTCAATCTTTACGGCGTCAGCCTGCTGTTTTTTGCCGCGCATAAAATAACGTCCGGCAAAAAAATGCCGTTACTGCTTTTGGCCGCACTGGGAATGGCCGGAGGCTGGCTGTCGAACCGCTATGCCATCCACCTTCCTTGGGGAATCGAGCGGATTCTCACGACGTTTTTCTTTTTTGCAATGGGCTATATTTCCAAAGGATTCATTTTCACTTTGGGAAATGCAAAAATTTTCCTTTTGGTCGCATCGGCGTTGCTATTCGCCGTCCTTTACGCATTCTTTGAAACTCCCGACCCGAATTTCAGCATCATGAACAACGCGCTGGGGAAAAATTTTCTGTCTTTCCTATTCAGCTCGCTCATGGGAACGTGGGGCATTCTTTCGCTTTTTCTGCTTGCCAATCGTTTTCCCAAAGTTTTTTGCTTTTCCCTTTTCCAAGGGATTTTGCGGAACATTTCCCGAAACGGGATGATTATTCTGGCCGTTCACTGGTGGATTCTACTGGTTCTCAGAATCGTCTTCAAAAGCGTCTTGGACAAGCCCGGCACCGTTTATTTCGCGATTCCCATTGTCATCGCCGGCGTAATCTGCGCCATTCCGCTATTCCGCTGTAAATTCTACCGTTTAATAGCCAAAGAAAAAATATCTGTTTCTTCCAGTTTGTCCATTCGCTAAGGAGTGCGCCGTTGAAAAATCCGTTCAGAAATATGCTTGTCGCCGCTTCTTTTCTTGCTGCCTCTTTACTTACGGCATGCCTCTGGAATTTCAATTCCGTTTCCGAACAGGAATTTGAATATCTTCCGCTGGACGACTCCGAATATCCCTACGCCAACTTGCCGCGCCTTGTCATTCAAACCGAAAACGCCACGAGCATCCGCGACAAAGAAACTCCCGTTAAAGCCAAATTGCAAATTTACGGAAAGAACTCTCCCGAAAGTCGCATTTACGACTTAACCATCCGGGGACACGGAAATTCTTCGTGGAGCTTTTCTAAATACAGCTACCGATTGAAATTTGAAAATGCCGTCCCGCTATTCGATATGCCCAAAGACAAGGATTGGATTTTAATTTCCAACCACAGAGATAAGAGCCTCGTGCGAAACCGCATTTCTTTTCAGTTGGCGAAATCGCTAGGAGACGAGTATTCCCCTCGTTCGCAATTCGTGGAAGTATTCGTGAACAAGGACTACCGTGGAATTTATCTGCTGACGGAAAACATCAAGGTCGCAAAGCACCGCGTCAACATTCCCGATAATGAAAACGGATTTCTGCTGGAAAAAACGTCGGACGATGACGAAAGCAAATCGCATCCGGCCTTTTTTTCGGACGCGGGCCACCATTTTTTCATTCGACACCCCTCGCCCATCTCCGACAGCGCATTCCGTCTCGTCAAAAATCAAATCCATTCTTTTGAGTTTTTCTGGCAAAACGAAAACCCAAAAACGCTGGAATCCATCTCCCATTGGATAGATTTGGAGGATCTTATCCGCTACTACCTCATTCAGGAATTTTCCAAAAATCAGGACGGCTATTTTCACAAAAGCATTTTCATTGTCTGGAAAAAAGGATTCCCTTTGCAAATGGGGCCTGTCTGGGATTTCGATTTGGCCTACGGCATCGGGCTCAAGCATCAAATTTCACCCGAAAACTGGCCCACAGGAAACAACGGATGGTTTTCCCTTTTGTTCCAAAATCCGGAGATTTTAAAAAAAGTACAGGAATACTGGCAAAATCACCATTCCGCATTTGAAGCAGTTATCGATTCTGTCGATTCCACGGTCAAATACTTGACCCCAGCTGCCAAAAACGAATACAAGCGTTGGCCGATTCTAGGCGAAAAATTCTGGATATTCGTCGAATCCTTTAAACGCTACGAAGATACGGCAGATTCCCTTAAAGACTGGATTCGAGAGCGGATTGCATGGCTGGATGCAGAACTACTTTCCCCGCCTTCCGAGTCTGCGGCATATCAATGATTCGCTGATTTTCAGATCCGCGAAAGCGCAAAGCGATATTCCTTTTCGCCGCCATAAACGGGCCATCGACCAGAACGGCAATCGAGTCCAGAATCTCATCGGTATAAGGCGTATGTCTTTTTCCGCCGGGAATCAAATCCCGGTCATAGACGTAGCCGGAAAACATCCAGATATTTTTTTGCGGCAACTCTTTCCGAATGCGGCGCACCAATTGGACGAGGGTTTCCTGATTGGACGGTTCAAAAGGTTCCCCGCCGAGAATCGTGATGCCCTCGTAAAAATCCTTGCGCAATTCATTTAAAATCAGGTTCTCGATTTTCTCGTCGTATGGGACGCCAAAATGAAAATCCCACGTCTGCGAATTGAAGCATTCCGGACAATGGATTGTGCAGCCGGAAACAAACAGCGAAATGCGAATGCCCGTCCCATTGGCACAATCCGAATTGTAAATCTGGCCAACGTGCATTAGCGGACGACCGAATTGACTTTTTCGGAAGAATCCGCCGCGATAGTTCCGATGCCGACGTGCAAAACGCGATCCGCAATTTCGGCCGTGCGACCCTGGTTCCAGTATTGCGTGCCGATATAGCCACAAGTCCTGCGCGCCACGTGCATCTTGATCTGATCGCGGTTTCCGCAATTCGGGCATTCCCAGACCTGCTTTCCCGTCGAATCCTTGACCACCCGAATTTCACCCGTGTAGCCGCAGACGTCGCAAAGGTCCGACTTGGTATTCAATTCCGCATACAGAATGGAATTGTAAATATGCTTCATGATCGAAAGCACCGCCGGGATATTGTTCTGCATATTCGGCACTTCCACATAACTGATGGCACCGCCCGGAGAAAGCCTCTGGAATTCCGCTTCCTTGGAAAGCTTGGAGAACGCGTCGATTTCTTCGGTCACGTGGATGTGATAACTGTTCGTGATGTAGTTCTTGTCCGTGACATGGGGAATCTTGCCGAAACGCTTTTGCAAGGCTTTCGCGAACTTGTAAGTCGTACTTTCGAGAGGCGTCCCATAGACGGAATAGTCGATATTTTCTGCCGCTTTCCAAGCCGCACAGGAATCGTTCAGAAGCTGCATCACTTTTAACCCGAACGCTTCGCCCTCCGGACTCGTGTGCGAAACGCCTTTCATATAATAGACGCATTCCGCAAGACCCGCATAACCGAGAGAGATAGTGGAATAGCCGTCGAAAAGCAGGCGATCGATGACTTCGCCCGACTTCAGCCGAGCAAGAGCGCCGTCCTGCCAAAGAATCGGAGCGACATCCGAAGGCGTGCCCAGCAAGCGTTCATGGCGCAAGCGCAACGCCCTGTGGCAAAGATCCAACCGGGATTTCATGATTTCCCAGAATTTTTGTTCATCGCCACCCGAAGAACAGGCCGCATCCACCAAATTGATGGTCACAACTCCCTGATTGAAGCGCCCGTAATACCGATGCTTTCCCTCTACATAATTTTGGGCATTGCTGAGATTTCCCTTGCCCGCATCCGTAAAGCGATCCGGCGTCAGAAAAGAACGGCAACCCATGCACGGGTAGCAATCCCCTTTCAAGGAAAGCGCCACTTTTTCGGAAATGTAATCCGGAACCATCCGGCGAGCAGTACATTCGGCAGCCAGTTTGGTCAAGTAAAAATACGGCGTTCCTTCTTCCATATTGTCGTCTTGCAATACGTAAATCAATTTCGGGAAAGCCGGCGTGATATAAAAACCGAGATTGTCCTTGACTCCCAAAATTCTCTGTTTCAGCATGACTTCGATGATGAGAGCCAAGTCGTCGCGAATTTGCCCTTCGGGAACTTCGTGCAAGTAAAGGAAGACCGTAACAAAAGGAGCCTGACCATTTGTGGATTGCAGCGTAATCAGCTGATACTGAATCGTCTGGCAGCCGGATTCCACTTCTTTGCGGACTTCATCTTCCACGATTTTTTTCAATTTGTCTTCGGCAACGACAACCCCCGCTTCGGCAAACTCTTCACGGAGCCGCTTGGAAATTTTCTGCCGACTGATATCCACATAGCGCGCCAAATGGGACATGGTAATCGTCTGGCCGCCATACTGGCTCGAAGCCACCTGTGCGACAATCTGCGAAGCCACCGTGCAAGCGGTGTTAAAACTTTTGGGCGAATCGATGTGCGTACCGCTGATGCAAGTACCGTTGTCCAGCATATCCCCCAGATTCACCAGACAGCAGTTGTGCATGTGCTGCGCAAAATAATCCGCATCGTGAAAATGAATCAGGCCGTTCTTATGCGCAGAAACCACATCTTCGGGGAGCAGGTAACGACCGGTGTAGTAACGGCTCCATTCGCCCGCCATATAGTCGCGCTGCACCGAAAGCACCGTCGGATTCTTGTTGGAGTTTTCCTGCTTGACTTCCTCGTTGTCCCGCTCGACGATGCCCGAAATTTTCTGGTCGATATTGCTCATCTTGCGGAGCTCGTTGTGCTTATAACGGTATGTGATATACAAGCGAGCCACATTATAGCGTCCCGTGGACATCAGGAAATTTTCCACCTTGTCCTGAATTTCTTCCACGGAAAGATCCCGGCTCGCATTGCGTGCGTCCTTTTCGATGCCGGAAACAATCGTCGCAATCTGTTCCTCGGTCAATTTGTCCGAAAGGATTCCTTCTTCTTGATTCGCTTTCCGAATCGCATTCGCAATTTTTTCCCCGTCAAAAGCCACGCGTTCGCCGGAACGCTTCATGATGTAGAGCTGCTGGGCTTCCACATCCATATTTCCATCTAATCTCTCGTCATAGACCATATCTCATCCTTTGTGATTTGTTGAATTGCATATTAGCAAAAAAAACGGACCAGCTGTGCTAGTCCGTTCCAAAATCCACAACATATTGTGTTTTCAACAGGTTATCCACTACAATATGTGTTTATCCTCACAAAAAGGAGCCTACGTCAAAACAGGCGAAAAGAAGCTCTTTTCGCCCGAATTTAACCCTATTTTGAAAATTACAGGCCTTTTTTGAATTTTTTCAGCATCGACGAGAGCTTGTTCTGCGTCTGAACGTTCGGCTTGCTCTTGGGATTGGCTCCACCCAGACGCGCCTTCAAATCGGCAATGGTCGCATGCGGACGAATGCCGACTTCACGACGCGGAGGACGCCCGCCACGCTGGTTGCGCGCATTCCGACCCGCACCGGCAACGCCATCCGTCTGTTCCTGCTTCATCGACAGGCTAATGCGTTTTTGCCCCGCATCCACGCCGAGAATCCGCACCTTGACCACATCGCCCACGGTGAGAACCGTTTTGGCGTCGTCCACAAACTTGTCGCTGATTTCAGAAACGTGCACCAGACCATCCTGATGAACGCCGATATCGACAAACGCTCCGAAATTCGCCACATTCGTGACCACGCCTTCCATCCAGCTGCCGGTCACAAGATCGTTGATGCTCTTGATGTTGTCGTTGAATTTGGCATAGCGGAATTCCCTACGCGGATCGCGACTCGGCTTTTCGAGTTCGGCAAAGATGTCTTCCAAAGTATGCTTGCCGACCGTGTCCGAAAGGAATTCTTCCAAAGAAAGCGACTTGATGGCACTGGCATTGCCGACCAGATCTTTGACCGGAACGCCCGCTTTAGCGGCCATCTTCTCGACCAAGCCGTAGTTTTCCGGGTGAACCGCACTGCAATCCAGCGGGTTTTCCGCTCCCGGAATGCGCAAAAAGCCTGCGGACTGTTCATAAGCCTTCGGACCAAAGCCCTTGACCTTGAGCACCTCTTCGCGGCTGTTGAACGCCCCGTTTTCTTCCCGGTATTTGACCACGTTTTCCGCCAAAGCCGAAGAAACGCCAGCGACATGGGTCAAAAGCGGAGCACTTGCCGTATTCAAATCCACGCCGACCATGTTCACGCAGCTTTCCACCACTTCGTCCAGACGCTTCTTGAGTTCGCGCTGGTTCACATCATGCTGGTATTGCCCGACGCCAATGGACTGCGGATCGACTTTCACCAGTTCCGCCAGCGGATCCTGCAAACGACGACCGATGGAAATCGCGCCGCGGGTCGTCACGTCTTCGTTCGGGAATTCCTGAATGGCGAGTGGACTTGCGGAATAGACAGACGCGCCCGCTTCCGAAACGATCACACGAGCCGGCTTCTTGCCCTTGAACTTGTGCGACATGTCCGCCACGAAAGCGTCCGTTTCACGGCTGGCCGTGCCGTTGCCGATAGCAATCAAATCGACTTCGTATTTTTCGACCAGCGCGGCAATATAATCGCCCGCTTCGGCGACACGCTTCTGCGGTTCGTGAGGGAAGATTACGCCGTGATCCATAAACTTGCCGTTCTTGTCCAAAACGGCCACTTTGCAACCCGTGCGGAAACCCGGATCCAAAGCCAGAACCGCCTTGTGCCCAGCCGGAGGTGCCAGCAGAACGTCTTGCAGGTTTTTGCTGAACACCTTGAACGCTTCTTCTTCGGCTTTGTCCTTCAAGAGCAAGCGGACTTCGCTTTCGAGGCTCGCCTTGAGCAAGCGTTCCCACGCGTCCTTGCACATTTCTTCCAAATACGGTTTCCAGACGCTCTCGTTCCGAATCACCTGACTCTGCAAATACGAAATAAATTCCGCATCCGGCATATCGATGGAAAGCCGGAGGACCTTCTCTTTTTCGCCACGGCGCAGAGCGAGCATTCGATGGCTCGGGATTTTCGAAACCGCTTCCGAAAAGTCGTAGTAGTTTTTGAACTTGGTTTCCTGCTTTTCAAATTCCTTGCGAACCTTGGACACCATAAGGCCCTGCTTTTCAATCTGCGCACGCAAATACTGGCGATAGGTCGCGTTGTCCGCCAGCTCTTCCGCCAAGATGTCGCAAGCTCCGTTGATGGCCGCCTTCGGATCGGCGAGTCCCTTTTCTTCGGAACAATAGATAAGCCCGATGGTTTCCGGCGTATTGTCCGTTTCTTCCTGAGCCATGATGATGCGGGCCAGCGGTTCCAGACCGCATTCCTTGGCGATAGTCGCCCGCGTACGCTTCTTCGGTTTGTAGGGAGCGTAAAGGTCTTCCAAAAGCGTCTTGTCCTTGCACGCTTCGATCTGGCTTTTCAATTCCGGAGTCAGCTTGCCCTGTTCTTCGATGCTTTTTAAAATCGTCGTTTTCCGTTCTTCGATTTCTTGCAGGTATTCACGGCGGTGCTGAATATCGCGCAGTTCAATTTCATTCAAAGTTCCCGTCTGGTCTTTGCGGTAACGGGCGATAAAAGGAATCGTTCCGCCCTGATCCATCAGTTCCAGAGCCTTGGCAACGCGCCATTCTTCAATTTTCAATTCTTCGGAAATAACTTGCGAAAAATTCATATATCCTTTCCTTCATAGAGTCTTGTGGGACACAATTTAAAATCTTTCCCGTTTAAAACGGGAAAAACAAAGGTAAAACAAAAGTCATAACGACACCCATGGCGATTTGCAAAGGACCCCCGATTTTCAGGTAATCCCGGAAAACATAACGTCCAGCGTTCATCACCAGGGCATTCGGAGGAGTCGAAAAGGGCGAAATGAAACAGCAACTGGCAGAGACGGTCACCGCAAACAGGAACGGATACGGACTCACGCCGAGTCCAGCTGCCGCACTCATCGCAATCGGCGCCAAAAGCACCGCCGTCGCCGTATTGCTGATGAATATCGTCACCAAGGACGTCGTGTAATAAATGCCCGCAAGGAGCGCATAAGGTCCAAGAGCCCCAAGGTTTTCGGCAAGTTCCTTCGCAATCATTCCCGAAATCCCGGTCTTTTCCAGAGCCGTGGACATGGGAAGCATCGCTGCAATCAGAACCGTGCTTTCCCAGTTGATAGAACTGTAAGCGTCCTCCACATTGCGAAAACAGCCGGAGAGAATCATCAGCAACGCCGCGATAAAAACCGCCGCCACCGGAGGCACCGCATTGGAAACCATCAGAATGACCATCAAAAGGAGAATCGCCGCTGCAAACGGCATTTTATGATCCAGGGGAACGGAATCCGCCAGTTCCAGCGGCTCGCCGAGCACAACCCATTCCGAATTGGAAGCCGACAGCTTGCGGATATTTTCCCAAGCGCCTTGCACCAAAAGCGTGTCCCGAGATTCCAAGTGCACGTCCTTCAAATCGTGCAAAATGTAGGCCCCCTTGCGCTGGATTCCCAGAACATTCACCCCGAACTGCGCCCGAAAATTCGTTTCAAGAACGTTCCTGTTCACCAAAGAGGAATCCGGCATAAGAAGCACTTCGGCAATTCCCCAGTTCCTAAAATGCAGCGGAGAACCCGTTTCGCCCGCCGAAATCACAGGCGCACGCATTTCCTCGGCAAATTTTTTCACATCCGCCGAATCCCCTAGAACAAACAAGATGTCCCCGCCCATCGACACGCTGCTCGGACCTGCCAACATCCGAGTGCTGGTTCCAAAAAACTTGCCGCGCCCCGGTCGCTCGATTTCTATCACCGTCAGATTATACGTATTCGGCAATTTCAAATCGGCAAAAGACCTGCCGACAATCGGCGAATCGTTCTGCACACGAACCCGCGTTACGTTGCGGGAAAGGCTGTATTCTTCGGTCAGCTCCCTCAAAGACTTGAAATGCACCTCTCTTTCTTTCTGCACGTCCTTTTTTTTGCAAAGGAGGCGAGATGCCGGAAACATGGCGGCAATCATCAGCAAAAGGACAAAAAAGCCTATCGGCGTGAATGAAAAAAGCTTCAACGCCGGGTAGCCCGCTTTGACAAGGGCGTCGCTCACCACCATATTCGGCGGCGTTCCAATCAGCGTCATCAATCCGCCAAGGCTACAGCCAAAAGCCATCGGCATCAAAAAGCGCTTCGGGCCCGAGCGGGTGCCTGCCGAAACGCTCATCACAATCGGAAGCATCAAAGCGGCGGTTCCCGTAATGCCGACAAAAGCTCCGATAAAGCCCGTCACCAGCATGATCGCCACAAAAAGCACATCCTCGTTTTTGCCGACGACCTTGACGATTTTCTGTCCCACAACGCGAGCAAGCCCCGTGCGAAAAACGGCTCCGCCCACAATAAACAGCCCGAGCATCATCAAAACAATCGAATTGGAAAAACCGGCCAGCGCCTCCTCTACCGAAACCACCCCAAAAACCATCAGCAGAACGAGCGACACCAACGCCACGATATCCGAGCGGATTTTCCCCTGCACAAAAAAGAACATGGAAAAAGCCAAAATGACAAGGGTTACGACCAGCGAAAACATAGCGGCGAAAAGATAGAAAAGTTCATCCTCGAAAAAGCGAAAAGAAAAATGATTTGGCGAGCCTCGAACGTCCGTAATTTAACAGGCTCACTCATCACGATCGGCCCTTTTCCGAACGCTAAAAGGGCGTAACGATTATCCTTCCCATTCTTTTTCCGGCTTCATTTCATTCTCAAAAGCTCTTCGATGGCATTTTTGAAGCGCATTTTTTGGGACTTATATACAAAACTCCACCCGATTTGCTTGCCCTTCGACAGGCTCAGGGACCGGTTAAGAGTTAAGAGTTAGGAGTTGGAACTGAAAACTAATAACTAAATTGTCCCTGCAAGGGACAATTCGTCTAAGGGAACAAGTTCCCAAGGCTCATGGGTAAGCGAGTACCTCGCAATAACGGAATGCCAGCAAGGATTGCTTCGCCTTGCTCGCAATGACGAGGAGCCCATATGAATTGCTATGGCTTTGCATCCCTGAAACTAGGAATCTCCGATTCCGTAGTTGAAGTATCCCTGGAAGGGACAATTCGTCTAAGGGAAGCGAAGCTTCCAAGGCTCATGGGGCGCTGCATCCCTGAAACTAGGAATCTCCGATTCCGTAGTTGAAGTATCCCTGCAAGGGACAATTCGTCTAAAGGAAGCGAAGCTTCCAAGGCTCATGGGTAAGCGAGTACCTCGCAGTCTGCGAGAAGAAATTTCCCTTGTGAAAAAGAAATCCACGCTTTGAAAAAAATTTATTTGTGAGAATTTGGAGGAAGATTGTATATAATTCCCCATTTTTTGCTATTATAATTTCGCAAAACAAAGGTATTCTATGTCCGATTGTATTTTTTGTAAAATCATCCATGGCGAAATTCCCTCCACTAAAATCTACGAAGACGACGAATTTTACGCCTTCAAAGATTTGAACCCGCAAGCTCCCGTCCATTTTCTGGTCGTTCCCAAAAAGCATATCACCAGTCTGATGGAACTCGAAGAATCCGATTCCCCGCTGATGGGACGCTTGCTTTACCGTGCACAGCTTTTAGCGAAACAAGAAGGCCTTGGCGAAGGCGGAGCCCGTTTCGTATTCAACTGCAAAGGCGACGCCGGACAAACCGTCTGGCATATTCATTGCCACGTCCTCGGCGGCAAAAGGCTCGACGACGGTTTCGGAGCGAAATAATTGCTAAAACGGGCAAAAGTCATTATTCTGCACAGGATGCCTTACAGCGATTCTTCGCTGATTGTCAAAGGATTCTGTTCCGATTTTGGCGTGCAATCCTTCCTTGTCAAAAGTGCCAAAAGCAAAAATTGCCCGTTTAAAAGCTCCCTGGATCCCCTTGCCGAAAGCGAAATCGTCTTTCACGATTCCGGAAAAAGCGACTTGCATTTCATTCGCGAAGCTAGCCTTATCGACTGGTTTCCCCATTTGCGGAAGGACTTGGAAAAAAACGCCATGGCGGAAGTCATCGCCGAAATCCTTTTGCGCTATTTGTCGGCAGGCCCCTCTCAAGAGCTGGTCTTCCGCTACACGGAAAAAGCCCTGCAAATTCTGGACCGCGGAGAAAAGCCGCAAGAAACCCTTGTCCGTTGGATGTGGCACGTCGCCGACTGCGAAGGCTACGCCCTTTCCCTCCATGAATGCGTCCGTTGCGGAGCCGAAATTCAAAATTTCCCCGCGGATTTCCTGTTTGAAAACGGCGGAGCCCTCTGCCAAAACTGCCTAGGCGTCCTCCAGCCGGAGCATTCCCCGGAATTTCTGGCAGACATTGCCCGGCTCTCCACTCGGGAACAATTGCACAATCCGCGGTTCCTCGAATGCGAATTTTTCAAATACCTGAAAAATCATCTCGGCGAAAACCGGGAAGTCAAATCTTACCACTGGTTACAAGAGGTCAGAAATTATGCTTTCTGCAAAACAGATTCTTGAATGCAAGGGCAAACGAAAAATCGCCCAAATCACCGCATACGACTTTGGCTTTGCTCAAATTGCCGAAGCTGCGGGAATCGACCAGATTCTCGTCGGCGACAGCCTTGCCAACACCATGCTCGGCTACAAAAGCACGCAATCCGTGGGAATGCCCGAAATGCTCATTTTTGTTTCTGCGGTCGTCCGCGGAGCTCCCAACACCCACGTCGTCGCCGATATGCCTTTTCAAAGCGACAGCGATCCGAAAACAGCACTGGAAAACGCCAAACGCTTTATCGATGTGGGAGCGTCTTCTGTCAAACTTGAAGGTTACAAGCCGGAAATCATCGAAACCCTTCTCCAGAACGGCATTGAAGTCTGCGGGCATCTGGGACTTTTGCCGCAGACCGCGACCAGTTTCAAACAAGTGGGCAAAACCGAAGAAGAAGCTGGGCGGATTCTGAAAGAAGCCGTAGCGCTTTCCGAAATGGGCGTTTACGAAATGGTCCTGGAGCACATTCCCGAAGCCTTGGGAAAACAGATAACCCAAGCCGTGAAGTCCATCACTATCGGCATCGGCGGCGGTTCGCATACCGACGGGCACGTTACCGTTCTACACGATGCCCTTGGCATCCATGCGGGCAAAATTCCTCCGTTCGCCACCCGGTTCTGCAATCTCTACGAGACCGCCAAAAAAGGAATCGAAGCCTACATCGACTTTGTGCGCAAAGAATCCCTGTAGCATTTTTTTCCAAGTAACGGGCATCGCTGCGAAAAAAAATTGAAAAAGTGTTGATATTTTGTGTAAATCAAGTTATTTTGTAATTATAGTTATCAACATCAAAAAAAAAGGAACAAAAATATGGCACCTAAAACCACGAAGACTACCAAAAAAGCGGCTCCGGCAACAAAGACTGCAGCTAAAAAAACAGTCGCCAAGGCTGCAAAGCCGGCAGCAAAAACGGCAAAGGCTCCAGCTGCCAAAGCAGCGCCGGCAAAGAAAGCTGCCGCTGCGAAAAAGCCCGTAGCGAAAAAAACGGCTCCGAAAAAGGCTGTCGCCAAGGCAAAACCGGTGGTAAAAGCAGCTTCCAAGACCACTAAAGCTGTCAAAGCAGTCAAGCCGGCAACAAAGAAAGTCGCCGTGGCGAAAAAGCCCGTAGCGAAAAAAGCGGCTCCGAAAAAGACCGTCGCCAAAAAAGCCAAGTAATTTTTCCATTCTCTCTTTGTGCAAAAGAAAGGTTCGGATTCTTCCGAGCCTTTCTTTTTTGGGAGGAGCCTTCCAGCCGATTTATTGGGAAGTGGTTAGGGGGTAGTGCGCTTCGATAACCGGTTGCTGCCCTTCGACAGGCTCAGGGACCGGTTAAGAGTTGGGAGTTGGGAGTTGGGAGTTATGAGTTGGAACTGATAACAGATAACCGAGTTTCCCCTTGCGAAAGAAAAAGCCCAGTTTGAAAAAAGTTCCCCCTTCTCGCTATGGCGCAATATCCAATTCCACCCCACAAAACCAAAACTTCCAACTACAAAGCGTGGCGGGGGATAGGGTGAAGGGAAAAGGGGCTGCCCATGGGGCTTTGCATCCCTGAAACTAGGAATCTCCGATTCCGTAGTTGAAGTATCCCTGGAAGGGACAATTCGTCTAAGGGAACAAGTTCCCAAGACTCATGGGCCGCTATCGCGGCTCGCAATGACGGGCTGCCCGCGCAGATAGCTTCGGCTTTGCATCCCTGAAACTAGGAATCTCTGATTCCGTAGTTGAAGTATCCCTGGAAGGGACAATTCGCCTAAAGGAAGCGGAGCTTCCAAGGCTCATGGGGCTTTGCACAATTCGTCTAAGGGAACAAGTTCCCAAGGCTCATGGGCGTAGGCGAGCACCTCGCAGTCTGCGAGAAGAAATTTTCCTTGTGAAAAAGAAATTCCCGTATTGAAAAAAAGAGTTCCACTTTGCGAAAAAGATGTTCACACTTTGAAAAATTTTTAATTGAGAGTATTTGGTGGAAGATTGTCCATAATTCCCAAATTTTTCATCGCGGCTATTTGGTGGAGAATCGCCCCCCCCCCCTTTTTTGCTCTGCCGAGATGCTTCCACAAATACTCTCCTTAGCTTTCCGCGTCACTTTTCTACATTATTCCTATGATTTCCGAAAACGACTTGAAAGAAATAGAATCCCTGGGACTTGAAGAAAAGATTTCCCGGGTAAACAGCTTACTCGAAAACAAAGAAAATCCGAAAGCCTTTGAACTCGCCCTTTTTCTCGCACTCAAAATGGCGCAAGAAATCAAAACGGGCAAGGAACTCGGCAGCGAATCGGGAAAAATCGTCGCCGCTTGGATGCAAAAATATTCCGCGGAATTGGTAGAAGAAACGATTCCTTTGGCAAAACAGTTCTTTACAAATCCGGAACAGATTGCCGCCCGCATTCGCGAAGGACTTTTAAAACAAGATGCCTAATCCCCTAAAAATTCTACCCGCTTCCGTGGATATCGGCAGCAACTCGACAATCCTTCTGATTGCCGACTTTGAAAAAGACGACAGCGGCAAAGAAATCCTGCTACCCAAAATCCAAAAAGTGGAAATCTGCCGACTCGGTGAAGACATTTACAATGCGCAAAAAATTTCTAAAGCCCGGCTCGAGGAACTTTCCCGCATTCTTTCGTCTTTCCGTTCCACCGCCCACGCTCTTGGGGCAGAAATCAAAGCCTGCGCGATGACCGAAGCCGCACGTAAAGCGGAAAACGGCGAAGAATTGATGGCGGCAGTCGAAAAAGCCCTTTGGATCAAGCCCCGAATCATCTCCGGCGAAGAAGAAGCCGCCTACACATTCCGAGCGGTCGAAGAATGGCACGGCAAAGACATCGTGACCGTAGATATTGGCGGCGGTTCAACCGAAGTTTCAGATGGGAAAAAAGCCGTATCTGTTCCCATCGGTTCCCTCTTCCTCTTCAAAAAAATGGGAGTCATTCCCGGCCCGGAATACAAAAAATGGGAAAAGGAAGTTCTCAAGGGCAACCCTCTGCGACCTTATGCCAAAAAGCCCATCTATCTTGTCGGAGGAACGGCGACCGCTCTTGCCATGGTATTTTTGAATCAGCCCGAATTCAACTTCAAGGCCATCGAAGGGCTGGAAATGAATCTGGAAGATTTGGAAAAAGTCATCACCAAAATTTCCAACGTTTCCAAAGAACTCCGGGGAAGTATGCCCGGACTGGAAAAAGGGCGCAGCGACGTGATTATCTGCGGGCTTTTCTGGCTCAGGAGCCTGCTCTCCCGACTGCACGCCGAAAGTTTTCGAATCAGCACTGCGGGACTTCGCTTTGGGCTTCTATATCCCGAAAAACAAGAGCCAAATCAAGGAATTTAAATGCGCATCAACAAATTTCTCTCTTTATGCGGAGTCGCCAGCCGCCGGGCTTCCGATGAAATCATTTTGCAGGGACGGGTTTCCGTCAATGGAACCGTTCTAAACCAGCCGGGCTTTTCCGTTTCCGAATCCGACGACGTGCGAGTGGACGGGCGGAAAGTCCAGCCGCCGGCCAAAACCAAAATCATCCTTTTTCACAAACCCGCAGGCTGCGTCTGCTCGGCTCACGATCCGCAAGGACGCACGACCGTTTACGACTATTTGCCCTCGGCCTTTCGCTCCATGAAATACATCGGACGTCTGGATTTGCAAAGCCGCGGGCTGCTGCTGTTTACCGACGACGGCGATTTGCTTTACAAACTGACGCATCCGAAATTTGAAATCCCCCGCAGTTACTATGTATGGACAACGCGCCCCCTTTCCCGCAGCGACGCCCAACGTCTTGTCGATGGCGTAGAAATCGGAGAAAACGAGCGGGGCGTTATGGAACACGGTCACGCCGAAGAAATTTTCTTTGACGAAGGCTTTGTGGAAATGGTCCTATGCGAAGGGAAAAACCGCGAAATCCGAAGGATGCTCGAAGCGGTCGGCTACACCATCCGCGATTTGAAGCGAGTCACATACGCCGGAATCTCCCTGGGGAATTTGCCCACCGGCGAATTTCGCGAACTCACCCCAGCCGAAGAGAAATCGCTCCGTAAATCCGTACAAGACCTCGGAGCGCAAGAATGAAACGAACCATTTTCATCGGCGACGTGCACGGCTGCCACGACGAAATGATGAAAATGCTCGACGCGGTGCGCTTTAGTCCGGAAGACGACGAAATCTATTTTACAGGCGACCTTATCGGCAAAGGACCGAACGCCCTAAAAACCGTCCAGACCGTAGAGCAGAACCATTTCAAAAGCGTTTTGGGAAACTGGGAAGCGCATCTGCTGAAATACATCAGCGTTCCGCAGGAACTTTGGACGGACAAAATAAAACGCTTCTTCGATTCTTTGGAAGATCCGTTCTGGATTGCCAATGCTGTCAAAAAATGGCCTTTATGGTATGATACGCCTCAAGCACTCCTTGTCCACGCGGGACTCGAACCCGGCAAACAGCGTCTAGAGGACATGAATCCCAACGTGCTGCTTTCGATTCGCACCTGGAGCGGTTCCGCCGAAGAGATGAAATCCCCGGCCAACCCTGCCTGGTTTGAATGCGTCACCTGGTCCAAACCGATTGTCTTTGGGCATTGGGCGGCGAAAGGACTCGTCGATATTCCCGGTTTCCACGGACTGGATTCCGGCTGCGTCTATGGCAAAAAACTCTCCGCCTACTGCATCGAAGAAAACAGGCTTTACCAAATTCCAGCCGCCAGAATCTATTCGCCCATCAAAGCCGGCAAATCTTAAAAGCCAAAGTAGATTCCCCCAACACAGCCCCTCTAAAATTGTAAATTGGTTTCACTATGACAGCTCAAGAACTTTTCGACCGTCTCAAAACCGTCCAGCCCGGCTCCGTTCTCTGCAATTACACCTTGGAGCATTGCCAAAAGCTGGTTCCCCTCATCAACGAAATCAACGAACTGAAAAAAGAACGCCGCGCGGTTATCCTTGCCCACAGCTACGTCGCTCCCGAAATCATTTTAGGCGTTGCCGACTACGATGGCGACAGTTTCAAGCTCAGCCAGGATGCCACCAAAGTTCAAGCCGACATGATTGTCTTTGCCGCAGTCCGCTTTATGGGAGAAACCGCCAAAATTCTGAACCCGACCAAAGACGTCTATATTCCCGGTCCGCTTTCCGGTTGCAGCCTCGCCGACAGCATCACGGGAAACGATGTGCGCAAACTCCGCGAAAAATACCCGGATTACACTTTTGCCTGCTACATCAACACGACAGCCGACGTCAAAGCGGAATGCGACGTGTGCGTCACCAGTTCCAACGTCTATAAAATCATCGCCAACCTGCCGAACGATAAAATCGTTTTTGTCCCCGACCGTCTAATGGGCAAGAACCTGCAAGAAATGCTCCGCAAAAATGGCATTCAAAAAGAAATCGTCCTGTATTCCGGCTGCTGCTACGTCCACGAAAAATACGACCCGGAACTCATCCGCTTTTTCCGCGAACAAAATCCCGGGCTACGCGTCGTCAGCCACCCAGAATGCCATCCGGGAATCGCCCTGCTCAGCGATTATGTCGGCAGCACCGGACAAATGGTTTCCTACATCAAAGAACAGCCCAAAGAAACGCCGATCCTGCTCCTCACCGAATGCGGACTCAACGCGCGGATGCAATACGAATTTCCCGACAAGACTTTCATCGGCAGCTGCAGCATGTGCAAATACATGAAATCGAATTCGCTCGAAAACATTCTGGAAACATTGCGTCACCCGGAAGCGGCAACCAAAGTGGAACTTCCCGAAGAGACCATGCACCGCGCCAAGCATTGCATCGACGAAATGTTCCGATACGCAGCCATGTAGGGGAACCGATGCGCAAAGCCTTCCTTCTTTTTGCAGTCGCCGTTTGGACTTCGCTCTGCTTTGCCGAAAGCCACGAAAAAATCATTTGGCATCGCAGTTACTTCATCTCCATCGGGCTGGACGCGTCCCTTTCCTTGGGCGGCGACCTCGACGGAAAAGGCTATATGAAATCGGACGGGGACGAGGGAATTTTCATTCCCTCCATCGGCTCCTTTCCTCTGCCGCTCGCCGAAATCGGCGTCAATTTCAACCAGCACACCGTCGCCGTTTCCTTCGGAATGTGGAATATCGACGTCAATTACGGCAAAGGCTCCGATTACGAAACCGGCAACGATGCCAACTACTGGCGATTTGCCGCCGAATACCGCTACTATTTCTTCTGGCCCGAAGATTTTCAAATCGGACCCGGCCTGGCCTATTCCTTTTCCCGCCTCTCCGTTCACGATGCAGCCATCGGCATGGACAAATACTCAGGAGAATTTCGCGAATCCGCCGTCTTTGCCGCCAACGCCTTCGCCCTTTCCGCCAATATGCGCTACAAAATTCGCCCGTTCGGCATGGACATCGCCGTCCGTTACCGCCCGCACTTCATCCGCAGCGTGAGCACAAGCTCCAGCGGATACAATGACCTTTCCGAAACCCTGTGGCACCATAGCCTAGAAATCGGCGGACGCGTCTTCTACGAATTTTAACCGTTCTGTTTTTCTTTGGGCGTTCCCCGCCAAGCGGGGCGCTCCCTAGCGTTATCGCCGCGCATTCTTTTGCAAAATCCTTCGCGAAGCGCGGCGTCCGTTCAGCCAAATTCCAAGAATTTGTCCGAACCCATCCGGGCGTCGGTCGCTAACGCAAGAATCTTGCCTGGTTAGTTGGGAGAAATGGTAGTCTCCTACGAAGCTCCCTGAAAGGAACAATTCGCCTAAAGGAAGCTGAGCTTCCAAGGCTCATGGGGCTTTGCACAATTCGCCTAAAGGAAGCTGAGCTTCCAAGGCTCATGGGGCTTTGCACAATTCGCCTAAAGGAAGCAGAGCTTCCAAGGCTCATGGGTCGCTTTGTTCCTCGCTGGGACGGATTGTGTACGGGACTGCCGGCTCGCTTGCGTTCCTTGAGCAGGCGGTTGTTTTTACGTCACCCCGAACCCCACAGGGGTTATACGACACTTGTCAATTTATTGACTTAGTGGAGTTATCCTCTATGTGGATATACGACACTTGGTAACTTTGTTACCTTAGTGGAGTTATACTCGAAGTGTAGAAGCAATCCTTTTCACGCTGACAAGATTGCCACGGCTTTGCACAATTCGCCTAAAGGAACAAGTTCCCAAGGCTCATGGGCCGCTATCGCGGCTCGCAATGACGGGCTGCCCGCGCAGATTGCCACGGCGTTGCATCCCTGAAACTTGGCATCTCCGATTCCATAGTTGAACGATTAGGTAGGCAAAGCACCTCGCAGTCTGCGAAAAAAATCCCCCTGCGAAAAAGAAATTCGCGTTTTGAAAAATTTGATGGTGAGCATTTGCAGGAGGATTAAAATCCCCCTCCAAATACTACCAGTCCTTTTCCGGTCTAGCGACGCCTCGGGCTGGTTTCCAAGGTTTCCGCTCGCCGTGTTCCTCATCAAAGTCCTTCAACAGCTGCGAAGCTTCCTGCGGGCTCATTTGCGCAGGCGTTCCTGCGGGCCGTTCGTCGCTTTCCCGAGAATCGCTGGAACTTTCATCCGGCGAACTGGAATTGCCCTCGCCCGAACCCTGATTGGAATCGCTGGAGTTTCCATTTGAACCGCTGGAGCCGCCGTCATTTCTGTCCGATTGAGAATCGCTGCTGGAACTATCCGAAGATCCCGGCTCCGAATTGTCGTTTTGTTGCTGGTTGTCCGAATTGGAATTTTCCGAGTTCTGGTCCTGATTCTTGTCGGAATTGTTTTCGTTTTGAGGATTATTCTGCTTGTTCTGATTTTTCTGTTCATCCTTGGACTCGTCAATCCTGTCCGCCAGCATTTGCAATTTGACGTCGTCCGGATAATACGACAATCCCTCTTTGCAGGTAATCGCCGCCGTCGGCAAACGGTTTTCAATATACTGGTACGCTGCATCCGAATAATACTCGGCAGCGGATTTCGGGGCATTCGCCGCACAAGCAACAGCCGCCAGAACCAATACAATTCGAGTCGCTTTTAAATTTCCGACAACCATCAAATCACCCCCAAATCATTATCTGCATTGGACTGGTCGATTTTGCTCTTGGGTTTTCGCCCCGCCTTAATATCTATCACATCTTCTATCCGCTGAATGTAAGAGCTAAAGCTAGAAGCCGTCGAATCGCTTGCCATCGTATTTTCCAGCAATTCCTTTGCCGGCGAATATTGTTCGTTTTTGCACATTTGCAAAGCACGCGCCAAAATCTGTTTTGCCTTTTCCGAAAGTTCGGGCTGCTCCTGATCGTTATTGGGATTCTGCTGATTCTGTTCCTTCTGTTTGTCGATTTCTTCTTTCAACTTGCGCTGCACAATTTCCACATTGCGTTTCGCATTTTCAAAATCCGGATTCAAATCGATCGCTTTCTTCAAATACCCGACGGCTTCGCGCCACTTGGCAATCCGCTCCGAAGGCTCGCTGGATTTTTCGCCCATCCGGTAAAAAGTATTCGCCAGATTAAACGCCGCCTTGGACGAGAGCGAAGAATCGGGCATTCGCGTAGCGCTTTCCAATTCTTTTTGCGCTTTCTCGTAATCGCCGAGCTTATACAGGCAGGTTCCCATATTGTAAAAAAGAATCGGATTCGACGGTTCGCTCTGACGAGCTTCTTCGTATTTTTCCAAAGCACCTTGAAAATCCCCGTCCGCAAACAATCGGTTTCCGTCATTGATAGGACGGGCATAAGCCGCAGCGGCCACCCAAAATATCAAAAGCCATTTTTTCATTTATACAAAATCCCTATTAGCTGAAACGCCCCGCAAGCTGTTTCCGTTTCTTTCCTCGTTCCGAAAGCAAAGCTTCCGCCAAAAAAAGCAGCGCCGCCATCGCCAAGAAAATCTGATACCGATCCTGGTAATTTTCCATCTGATCCGAAGAAGTGTCCCGTTTTTCCATGCTTTCAATTTCCGAAAGCACTTTCTGCAACTGAAATTCCCCCGGACTGGCGTAAAAATAGCGCGCCCCTGTAATGCTTGCCACTTCCGAGAGCGTCCGCTCTTCCAGCCGGGTCGTCACGATATTTCCAAAACGGTCCTTGTGGTAAGCGACATCACCGTTTTTCGTCGGTTCCGGAATAGGCACGCCTTCTTTAGACCCAATGCCGACCGTGTAAATCCGAATCCCCGCTTCCGCAGCTTCTTTCGCTTTTTCCACAGCCTTCGCATCCTGCTCTTCGCCATCGCTCATCAAAACCATCACCGCGTACTTGGACGGCACCTTGGAACGCTGGAACATCTGCAAGCCCTTATCTATCGCCGCAGCCAAATCCGTTCCCGGCAAAAGCCATCCCGGTTCCAAATCCCGAAGAATCAGCTGAACCGTTCCATAATCTAAAGTCAGCGGCACCAGCGTCTGCGCCTCGCCCGAAAAAGCAACCAAGCCGATTCTATCGCCGGAAAGCGTATCCAAAAACGCCGAAATTTCATGACGGGAACGAATCAGGCGGTTCGGTTTCACGTCTTCGGCAAGCATCGACAACGAAACGTCCTGAAGCAAAACGATATCCAGACCTTTGCGTTCAATATGCTCCATTTGCCGTCCCCACTGCGGGCGGGCCAGCGCAATAATCAAAAAGGCGATTCCCAAAAGCAGCAGGCTTGTTTTGGCTATTCGACGCCACGGCGAAAGCGACACGGCAATTTTCGGAAGCATCGAAATGGAAGCAAATCGGGATGCCAGTTTTTTCCGCCGATGATACGCATAGACAAACAGCAGCAAAAAGAGCGGCAACGTAAACAGGCACCACAAAAAATTCGGCTCGGCAAATCTCATGGAATCCTCACAAATCGCGTATTCGAAAGCACCAGTTCCAGCAAGATCAAAAGCGCACCGGCAAAGAGCCAGGGATAAAATTTTTCGGAATACCGCGCATACGCAATCGTCTGTATTTCCGTTTTTTCCAACTGGTCAATTTCCGAATAGATTTTTTCCAAATCCTCTTTGCTTTCCGCCCGGTAAAAACGCCCGCCCGTACTTGCCGCAATCTCTTTCAGCGTTCTTTCGTCCAGCCCGTTTTCAAGAGGAATCGGCTCTTCCGCCCACGAAATATCCCCGGTCCAAGGGTTTCTTTGAAAAGCCAAAAACGTTCCCGATTTTTTTCCGACGCCAATCGTGTAAACCTTGACGCCCAAAGCCTTGGCAACTTCGGCGGCATGCAACGGCGGAACCAGACTTGCATTGTCGTTGCCATCCGTCAAAAGAACGACCACTTTGGATTTCGCGTCGGATTTTTCCAGTCGCGCGAGCGAAGTCATCAGGCCGTCGCCAATCGCCGTGCCATTTCCCGAAGCGGTAGAATCATCTACGCTCGCCAAAATTTCCAGCAAAGCGCCGTAATCCAAAGTCAAAGGAACCAACGTGTAGGAATTTCCCGCAAAAGCCGAAAGCCCGATGCGATCGCTTTCCCGTTTCTGAATAAATTCCGCGATGACCTTCTTGGCGTATCCCAAGCGCGAATAATCCCAGAAACGCCCGCTCTTCAAAACTTTTTCCGCATTCATGACGCCGAGTTTCGCCTGATCCATACGGGTGAGCATATCCAGAGTTCCCATGGATCCGGACACGTCCAACGCGAGCATAATATCAACACCATCTGTCGAAGTGTATTCCACTTCCGTTGCGTTTTGCGGACGAGCCAGAGCCACAATAAAACAGCAGAGGGCCGCCAGTCGCAAGGCCGGAACAATATAGCGGGCTTTCGCATGCGAACCTTTCGCCGCTTTTTTCGCCAAAGCCAACGCCGGGAATTTGATGGTACTTTTCCGCTTTCGGGAATGCCACCACCAGTCCGCCACCAGAATCGGCACAAACAGCAGCAAGAAAAAAGCTTCCGGATTTTGAAAATGCAAATTAGCGAGATCCATTTGCCTTCTCCTTCTTTTCTTCGGGAGCGGGCTTGGTGTCTTCCAACAAACGGGAAGCCCAATCGTTCCAGAAAACAC
Organism: Fibrobacter sp. UWS1; assembly: GCF_002300445.1. NCBI lineage: Bacteria > Pseudomonadati > Fibrobacterota > Fibrobacteria > Fibrobacterales > Fibrobacteraceae > Fibrobacter > Fibrobacter sp. UWS1. The sequence continues at coordinate 153,448 of NZ_NSGW01000002.1, read as the reverse complement.
CGCGGTCGTCGCCGATTTTCATTTTGGCGAATTTCACCGGATACGTTTCCTTTTCCAATTCCACCAAAGATTGCTTATAGGCTTCCTGCAAGCCGGAAATCTGAGAAATGCGGGACTTCAACTGCAAAAGAGTCGCGTCCAAGATTCCTTCCGACGGGGATTCTCCCAAGAAACGGCGTTCCACATAACGGCGCACGATAAAACTCAGCGACGTATAAAATCCCGCCTGATCTCCCAAGGCCAGCAACTGTCTGTCTTGCAATTCCCGAAGAGCCTGAATCGCTTCTTCGTAAGGCGGAAGCCGTGGCTTTTCTTTTTCCCTGCGGAACTTCTTGTGCAAAAACCAGCCGAGCAGCACGAGCAAGCCCGCCAAAACGATAACCAAAAACACGCGCAACCACGTCGGCAAACGGGAGTCTTTCAACGGCCCTTCCACATCGAGAATATCCTCCTCGGAACCATCCGTCCGGGTCACCACCTTGACCGCCACCGGATCCGTCCGGACAATCACCGTATCCGCACCCACAATCGCACGCGCTTCCTGCGGCGCAATCAAAAAATCCCCAGCGACAAAGGTATTCAGCGTCGCCCGCCACACAAAACTCTTTTTCTTTCCTTCAGCGGGCATCTCTTTGTGCTGCATATCCTTCACTTCAAAACTGCCCAGATTGCCGACAAAGCTGGGCAAATCCACCCACGCACTTTCCGGAGCGGTCACATAAATCTCATAATCGAACCTGTCGCCCACAAAAACCTGCGAAGCGGTCGTCGCCGACCGGACAGACACATCCATCGCCAGCGACGGCACGACTAATGCGCACGCCATCAAAGGCACTTTCCAGAATTTTCCCATTTTTCTAAATCCGAACCTCATCAACTCCGACGCCTCTGCTGCATTCTGAAATGTTCCACGAGCGGAGCCACCGTATCCCGAAACTCGTCATGAACCAGACATTGCACATAATTCACGTTCATCTTCTGAAACAAATTTTTCGTCGCCTTTTGCGCTTTCTTCGCCTCGTACGCAAAAGCTTCACGGAAAGCTGCATCCCCCGTATCGACAAGCATCGTTTCTCCTGTTTCCGGATCTTCAAACTCCACAAGACCCACCGGAGGAAGCTCCGATTCCCTAGGATCCATCACCGAAACGGCCAGCATATCGTGACGCTTTCCAAGAATTTTAAAAGCCGTTTCAAAACCGGCGTCCATAAAATCCGACATCACGACAACCATCGCCCGACGGTTCAAAACTCCGCCCACATATTCAAGCGCCTGCTGCAAATTCGTTCTATGATGTTCCGGCTTAAAATAGAGGATTTCCCGAACCAGACGCAGAACGTGTTTTTTGCCTTTCGCCGGCGGAATAAAAAGTTCCACCTGATCCGTAAAAATCAAAAGCCCGACCTTGTCGTTGTTGCGGACAGCGGCAAAAGAAAGCAGTGCGGTAATCGCCGCCATCGCTTCGCCCTTCATCTCCTTGCCCGAGCCGAATTCTGAACTCGAACTGGCATCGACCATCAGCATCAGCGTCAGTTCGCGCTCTTCTACAAATTTCTTGATGTAGGGTGTTCCCATGCGGGCGGTCACATTCCAATCGATGGAGCGCACATCGTCTCCGGGAACATATTCGCGGACTTCGCTGAACTCAACGCCATTGCCCTTGAACGAGCTGTGGTAAGCACCCGCCATCATGGCATCCAGCGGGCCACGCACCGACAACTCGATGCGTTTTACCGTTTTGAAAACATCCTTGGACAGCATATTAAGGCACTTCGACCGAATCCAGAATTTTTTGTACGACCAGTTCCGCAGAAACCTCTTCTGCTTCCGCTTCGTAGCTCAAAATAATGCGATGACGGAGAACTTCCATGGCAACCGCCTTTACGTCTTCTGGAGTCACATAGCCGCGCCCTTCGATGAACGCATGGGCTTTCGCCGCTTTTGCAAGGCCAATGGAAGCGCGGGGAGAAGCCCCCACCGAAATAAAGTTCGCCAGTTCGGCTTTTTTAATGCTACCCGGATCGCGGGTCGAAAGAACCAGATTCACAATATACTCGCGAATCCGTTCATCCACATAAATTTCCTTGACCAGCTCACGAGCATTCAAAATATCCTGTTTGTTCGCCACGGCCTGTGGCATTTTCAATCCCGAACCGCTGACCGCTTCCAAAATTTTCATTTCATCGTCTTTGCCCGGATAGCCGACCTTTACCTTGAGCAGAAAGCGATCCACCTGCGCTTCGGGCAAAGGATAAGTTCCTTCCTGTTCAATCGGGTTCTGCGTTGCCAAAACCAAGAAAGGTTCGTCCAACTTATACGTTTCGTCGCCAATCGTAATCATCCGTTCCTGCATCGCTTCCAAAAGCGCGCTCTGCACCTTCGACGGAGCACGGTTGATTTCATCCGCCAAAACCAGATTGGTAAAAAGCGGACCCTTGCGAGTTTCAAAACGGGACTCTTTGGCATTGTAAATCGTCGTTCCAAGCAAATCCGCCGGAAGCAAATCCGGGGTAAACTGGATGCGTTTAAAATCCAGCGAAACCGCATACGCAAAAGCCTGAACGGCAGTCGTTTTCGCAAGTCCCGGCAAGCCTTCCAGCAAAATATGTCCATCGGCAAGAATCCCGGTGAGAATGCTCTTCACCATATCCTTTTGCCCGATGACAGTTCCTTCCACTTCGCGTAAAAGATCCACGCAAAAATGTCCGCGGTCCTTAATTTTTTCAGAAAGTTCCTGAACGTTTGTCATATTGTCCTCATTCGTCTTCTTGAATATTTAAAAGTTTCGACGCCGTTTTCCACGACTCCTTATTTTGGAAAGCATCTCGTTCTCCGCCGCCATAACGAGCATGCGCAAATTCATTCAGCAAGGGTTGCCAGCCGTCCAAAAGCCCGTTCTTAGCCAGATCCTCCAGATTGTCGTTTCCAAAACGCCGCATAGCCCATGATTTACAAATTTTTTCCAAATCGAGCAACCACATCCGGCTATCCGCCTTGGCAACCCGTTTTTTCAGCAGCAAAAATTGCTCCGCCAAAGCATCTTCATCTCGCTTTTCCTGTTTTGCTTTCGCCGACAAACGATTTTTTCGCCGCCATAGCAACGCCACAAAAACCGAGAGCAAAACGAAAATTCCCCCGCCCAAAGCAGCATAAGCTCCCAAATGCGCGGGTTCGCCAATGTGGAACATCACGCTTTCGGATTCCAATTCAAAAGGTCCATTCGCCGACGGAATCTGGAAACGCAGCGCCGGAATCGAAACCGTGCCCGTATCGTCCGCAGAAAGCGTCCAAATAAACCGCGTATGAGAAACGGACTTGTCTCCAAGAACTTTGCGAAAATGTTCCTCGCGAACGCCCAGCTGAGTAATTCCCTTGGCATTCGCCGAACTCGCCGGAAGAATCAAAACGGCACTCTGCCCCGCCGGAGCCTGCCAGGAAATATCGACCTTAAATTCAAAAGTATCGCCCTTCAAAATCGTTTGCGGGAGCGAATCCGTGCGAACGGACAAATCCATTTTCACGGGTTCCACGACGGCGTCCACCGCCGCAGAATCTGCAATCATACTATTTTGCAAAGAATCCGTCATCATCGAAAAAGAATATAAAAATCCCCATTTCAAAAACAGTCACAAAAAGTTCATGGAAAAGTAAAAAAGCACTACTTTAGGGAGCGATTAGCAACAAGGAATTCCTACGCCATCAGAATACCCCAAAGCGGCTAGCGATAAAAGGTGAAAAGAAAGCAAAAACGAATAGACACCATGGCTCTTTCAAAAGCCAAATGGATTACAGTTTCTGAATCTCTTCCTCGGAGAGACCAGAGGCATCGGCGATGATTTTCGCGGAAATTCCACTGCTCTTAAGCGCTTTCGCGATTTCCCTGCGCGCATTCAAATCTCCAATTTCAATTCCTTCTTCCCGTCCCCTTTCCATACCGATTCCAATCCCTTCGTCACGACCTTCCTCGTACTTGGCGGCGATTTCCTTCTCTTCAGCCTCGGCGATCGTCTCGTAGCCGTAGGCTTCCGACGCGGTGATGAAATCCATGCGAAGTTCCTCCTTTTGCGTGCTGTTCAGCCAACGCTTCAAATATATAAATGTTTCCGTGGTGAAGCTTTCCGCCTCCTCTCGGAGGAGTTTCGGCATAATAAAGAGCTGAATCCCAATGAGAAAAGCTCCGCACAAAGCGAGGCTTAAGTCCTAAAAATATGAATTATAGATTTCGGATTTCTTCTTCGGAGAGGTCGGAAACATTCGCGATGAGGTCTAGAGATGCTCCATTGTTTTTAAGCGCTTTCGCGATTTCCCTGCGCGCATTCAAATCTCCAATTTCAATTCCTTCTTCCCGTCCCCTTTCCATGCCGATTCCGAGACCTTCCTCGTACTTGGCGGCGAGTTCCTTCTCTTCGGCTTCGGCGATCGTCTCGTAGCCGTAGGCTTCCGACGCGGTGATGAAATCCATGCGAAGTTCCTCCTTCTGCGTGCTGTTCAACCAGCGTTTCAAATATAGAAACGTTTCGTCGAGAAAGCGACCCGCCTCGTCTTTGGGCATGGCGGCCAGTTGCTTAACAGCTTCCCGCAGGTGCACTCCCTTATTTTCCCCGTGGAACGCATAGTTCATCGCCAGCAGAGCGAGGGTCATCTTCGCCGAAAGATTTTTGATGGATTCCGCATCTAGAGCGTCCCCGAGATCCACGAGTTCAAAGACAAAAGGCAGACCGATTTTGTGGTAATACGTCGGATACTGCGGGAACATAGTCTTCGCGTCCAGCTTCCAGCGATCCTTGCCGTTGTAAAAGACAATAGCGACGGTCGGGACGTTCTTCTGGTTCTTGACCATAATGTGGAACCAGTAGTTTATGAGCTGCTTGACGACGGTCGGATCCTTCGCGGACTTGTGCTCTTCGAGGATGCCCACCAGCAAGTCCGTTGATTGTAAATTGGGCGCAGTTCCGTGGTTTGCAATCCTGACGGTAAACGCCAAGTCCGCGTAACCAAAGCTCTCCGTGTCGCTGAAGGACTCGGAAATCTCAGTGAGGGTCGAGAGGTCCACGGTCTTCAGGAACTCGGCAAGGCTCTCGTTTTTTCGGGCAGCAAAGCGCAGTAGCTCGGCGGCGTGCTCAGGCTTCTTGAAAACCGAGCGGAAAAAGGAATCGTGCGGGGCGACATTTTGGGAATTTTCTTTCATAGGTTTCCTCCTTGAAGATGAAATTTTTAAGCCTCCATCTTGTACAACGCTCGAGAGAAGCTTTTGTGGAAACCTTTTTTCGTAAAAAGTTTTTGCGTTGGCAAGAATTAAGGAGGGCCGTTCTCCTGACTGTGCTTCAACTAGTTTGGCAAGCTCATTAAGCGCTTTAACCAACCGCTCTCACGCAAGCGATTTTTTTGAAAATGAATTTTTAGAGCGCGCTTATTCCATCCAAGCACAAAAAAACGCCCGGCATATAACCGGACGCTTTCACAACGAAAATTCAAATCGTACTAGAACGGCTTGACATATTTTCCGTTCATCAGCTGACTCATCATGATATGCAGAATATTGATGAAATAGCTTGAAGCCGACGTTTCCATTATTTGGGCATTGAAGTCCGCCGCACAGGCATCCATCCAGCTGTCGGCTCCCGCCATGGCTGTCAGACACCAAGCACCTTTCCAGTGCAGCGAAAGTCTCGAATTCACAATATCCGGTCCGGCCGATTCATTCCAAGTAAAGTTGGTCGCCGGAAGATTCACCGGATCGCCACCCGACTTGGCAGAAATGAAAGAGTTCAAGGTGTTCAACACCTGTGCAGCACGATCATCCTGGAACCAGTAGTAATCCCAAGCGAGACGCCACGGAATACGCACCGATTCCTTGTTAAAGGTCCAATAGGTCTTGTCCGCCGAGTTGTTGTTCGGATTCACCGCCACTCCAGCACCATTGCTCCAATCCGGGAAAACGCCAGTTCCCGCCTTTTGAACCTGCTGCATATACGCATATTCGGCATTCAGTACACCCGTCCAATCGTGATTGGGGTCCACCATGGCAAACAGGCGCAGTGCAACCGGAGAGAAGTAGCTCAAGTTATAAACCGGATCGCTTCCGGTCCACATAGGCGTGTCACCCGAATAAATCAACAGATTGGATTTGTTGATTTCGTGTTCCCAAAGGGCGGCGACCAAAGTCAAAGCGTCTTCCAAATACGCCGAATTTCCCGTCATATAATAGGCGACGATCAAGGAGGTAGCGATGTCCAAATCGGCATCGGTTGCGCTGGCGTCATCAGGAATAGTCCAGGAAAACGAAGCGGTGAGCCAAGGCATCAAGCCGTTTCCTCCAGCATAAGGTGTATTGCGATACGCCTTGCTGTAAATCCAAAGACGATTGAAAGCGTCCCAGTCACCGGCAAACAAGGTAATCAGCATACCATATCCAATACCTTCCGATACCGTACAGCCACGTTTATACATCGGCGAACCACTTGCTTCATCAATCCAGCAGTTGTTGTTGGTGGAAGTGGACCAGATAACGCGACCAGCAGACAAACCCTGAGCAATATACGGGGCAAAGATTTCACCAAATTCAGCTCCCCAATTCGGATATCTGGTCGCTTCGTCTTCCAATGTTATGTAATGGAAATCTTTCCACACAGGATACAACGCGTCCGGATACTGGGCGTTTGCCGTAGCAGGGAGCCTGCCGACCTCCGACTGCGCCCCACCGGAAGAACTACCCGGCACAACAATCGAAACCGACGAACTCGAATTAGAATCATCCCCCGACGACGAGCTGCTGTCTGAACATGCGCTCAAACCAAACAAAGCGCACAACGCTAAAGAACAAATCGGAAACTTAAACTTCATAGGATCTCCACAAATTTTCGCATCGCAAAATACGATTTTAGAACACCCTAAATATATACAGCACGCCTAAAAAAGAAAGCAAAATTTTCACTTACAAAAAAAGAATGGAATCTGTATCACAGATTCCATTCCATTTTCCAAAATTTGGACTCAATTACTTGAGAACGATCTTCTGGCTGAGGTTTGCCTGACCAGCAACACGAACCATGTAGATACCGGCATCCATGTTGGCGAGATACAGGGAAGCGTTGGCAGAGTTGAGAACGCTCTTCAGCATCACCTGACCCTGGAGGTTGAGAATTTCAACCGTTGCACCAGCCTTGACACCGGAGAGGGAAAGGGTGCGACCAGCAACAGAAGCTTTCAATGCAGAAGCAGCCTTTACAGACTGGATAGCAGCAGAGCCATCGCACTTGCCGTATTCACCGATAGTCGTGATGTTAAATTCGGTGGTAGCACCAGCCTTGCCGGCCATCTTGAACTTGACAGCAGCGGTCTTCGCAAGAACTTCAGACTGATTGACTTTCTTGCCCCAACCGGCTTCCTGCTTAAAATCGCTCCAAGCGAGGTTTACAACCGTTGGAGCCGCTGCAATCTTCAACGCAGCCTTGTAGTTGTTGTATTCAGTCACAGTGCCTTCGTCTTCCGGAGAGATTTCGAGTGCCGGAGCAATGCCCGTGGATTTGTAACCAATGCAAATACCACCCCAGCTAGAAACATCCTCACCCTTTTGGTCGCCGCCGGAAACGTTGAAGCCGACCCCCACGAACGGGTAGTCAAAGCCAGCACCCAGAGACACGGTTGCGCAAAGGCCGCCACAGTGATCAATAATCGGGTCCAGAGCATTGTCGTCATATTCATTGCCAGGACCAACAGGCCATGTAATGGTGGAAGAACCGCCATCGTTGGCATCGTTATAATCATACCAATAGCCGTATGTGTTTGTGCCATCGTCAAAACCCGTTTCGACACGGTATTCGCCATTGGCACCTACCCAGGTGTCCAAGCCGAAAGACATGGTCACTGCGGCAAGAACGGCGGTTGCTGCAAAGATTTTCTTGTTCATAGTTTTCTCTCTCTTGTTAATGTGAATGTCCAGTAAGGACGGTTTGCCATTTAATATATCTTTTTTCCGCAAAAAAGAAAGAGATTTTTTTCTACGCTAACTTTTTTTTTCAAAAGACTCCATCATCAAGATCTTTTCCTATTGTTAATTCTTTTTTACTTTTCAAAATTGACGCAAGACACTTTTAGAATTTTATCCAAATTACACAACGCATTCTTTAATAATTTTATACACGAAAAAAGCTCCCCGTTCAAAATTTATCGCTTATTTTTGGGAATATATGAAAAATTTATCGAAATCCTTTCTATTGTTTCTTGGCTTTGCTGCGTTTTCCGTGGCAAACGCCGCCCCCCAATATCCCTTTCCGCAAAATAAGGCTTATCCCTATGGCAACACGTTTCAATCTGCCGTAACGGACTCCATCAAAAGCCATTTCAATGTTTGGAAAAAGGCGTGGTACACCGAAGCGGGAACATTTTACGCCAAATACGGCGGCGCATCCGAAAACGCCAATAAAGCAATGCCCTCGGGAACAGCGCGAATCATCAGCCCGAACTCCCATGCCGAACTTTCCGTTTCGGAAGGCATCGCCTACGGAATGCTCCTGATGGTCTATATGTCCTCTACAAATGAAGATCACCAGTCGGAATTCGACAAGCTATGGAAATACTGGAAGTGCTACGGCAAAGGTCTGAACGGCAACGGTTGCAGCAGCTGGAGCGGTCAAGGCATGGAATGGCAGGTGGACAATTATGACGGAAGCATCGGTTCCGGTACAGCAAGCGATGCCGAATTTGACGCAGCGGTCGCCCTGGTGATGGCATCCAAACAGTGGAACAACCCCACCTACCTCAACGAAGCCAAACAGCTTATCGCCTGGATCAAAAGCAACGATATGAATAGCGACGCTTCCATCCGTCCGGGCAGCAACTGGAACGACGCCTTTAATCCCAGCTACGCTGCCGTCGCCGCATTCCAGCTCTTTTACGAAATTACCAACGATGCCTTTTGGCAAACCGCAGTGGACAAGGCCACAAGCGAAGTACAGCTTTGCCAAAATGCCAAAACGGGACTCATGCCCGACTGGTGCGACTGGAACACTCACCAGCCTACCGAAACAAACGCATCGGTCACCAGCGGCTATCTCGGATTTTACAACGATGCGACCCGTACGCCATGGCGCATGGCGTGGGGCTACGCCTGGTATGGCATTTCGAAAGCCAAAACATCCAACGATAAAATCGTTCCGTGGCTGGATTCCGCTTCCTATGGTTACGCCGGCATGATCCTGCCGGGGTACAATGTGGACGGCTCTTCGGACAACGACGTCTATGTTTCCTCTGATTTTACCGGAGGCCTAGGTCTTTCTATGCTTTCCGCAGACGATCCCAAATCGTATTTAGAAGGCCTTTACTACACTTTGTCCAATACCAAAGGCAAGGATTCCCTCCGCGCTCAGGTCGGCGAAGAATATTTTGCATCGACCTTGAATGTTCTGTATATGCTTCTGCTCACCGGCAATATGCCCAATTTCTACAACATGACCAACTACACGGACTTTGTTCCGAATCCGGCCAATGTGCAGACCCCCAAACAGCCCATCGGCGTTTTGCAGGACACAGCTCTCCAGCCCACCATTTCCGGTCTTGCCCACTGGGGAGTCTATTCCGATGACCTCGGCGTAACCAAAATGTTCCCCGATTCGGGAAGTTCGGGCATTTTCCAGCAGACTGACGGAAAAAACATCGCTTCAATGGAAATGTTCATCGCCCCGGAACCCACCTACAGCACCGATCCTAATTTGAAATACCCATTTGCCGGAATCGCCTGCTCCTTTGATTCTGAGCAGTCCTACCACGATTTGAGCGACCTTGCCAACGTCCGCATTACCTACCGTAGCAAAGGGGTTATACGTTTCGCCCTTCTAGACCAGGAAACCCTGAATCAGGACAAAGAAGGTGGCGAACCCGGCTACTTCCTGCAACCGACGGACGACGAATGGAGAACTATCGATATTGATATCACCGCTAATGCAAACAACGATTTCAACACTCTCACCTACCCTGCATGGACAAATCTGAATGGAGTCATCAGCGCCAGCGATGTTCTCAAAGCCGTACGCGGCATTAAATTCGACGTGAAAATGCAAAAAGCGGGCTACGCATCCTTTGACCTTGCCGAAATCGCTTTGCAGGATCGCAACGGAAATGTTGTCAAAGCATTGAGCGGGCAAAATGCCATTCCCAAAACGGAAGCACTAACCAAGGCTTTGCTCCGTCAGAGCGGCAACATCGTCCATTTCAACGCCGTCGGGAACAACGCCAAACTCAGCGTTTACAACCTGAACGGGACGCTTCTTTCCACCAGGATGCTGAATGGCTCGGGCGAAATCGCCCTGGACGAACTGGCACCAGCCCGTGGGCTTTACGTTTTGCGTCTTTCAACGGCAAAAACATTGCAGTTCTTGAAAATTCAAAAATAAACTTTCTCGGGATTGGGTCCTTTTTTAGGAGAATTTTATGAAAACATTCACCAAGTTTCTTTGCGCAAGCGTGTTGGCGTTTTCTGCAACAGCTTTTGCCGACGTCAGCTCTGCCAAACCGATTCGCGTAGGTCCCGTCCAAAATTATGGAGCCCTTGGCACTAGCGGCAGCAAAATCATCAGCCTAAAAAACAACAAACAAGTGGTTTTGCGCGGAGTAAGCCTTTTCTGGTCGGACGCCACCGGCTCACAATACTACAATCCCGAGGTCATTTCCTGGGCAGCTAAAAATCTGGGAATTGACGTGTTCCGTTTTGCCATGGGCATCGAATATTACAAAGCGGATGAGAGCGACCCTTTGGACGAAAACTACTCCTATAAAGGCAATCCCAGCAGCAATTTGGCATCGCTGGAACAGATGGTGGAAGCCGCTATCAAAAACGACATTTATATTATCATCGACTGGCACAGCCACCGCGCCACAAATGAGCAGGATCTGGCTTTGGCGTTTTTCTCCCAGGTGGCGCAGAAATACGCCGATGTCCCCAATGTGATTTTCGAAATTTTCAATGAGCCGGTAAATCAAAGCTGGTCGGAAATTTCCAATTACGCAAACACCATTGTACCAAAGATTCGCCAATACACGCAAAACTTAATTCTTGTCGGCACGCCGAGCTGGTCGCAACTTTCTTCATACGGCGGAGTCAGCGGAACCAATATCGCCTACGTTCTTCATTTTTATGCTGGTACGCACAGCGTCAGCACTTACGGAACTAGAGCCACCGCCGCTATGAACAGTGGAAATGCCGTTTTCATTTCGGAATGGGGAACCACAAGTGCCGACGGAAAAGGGACAGCCAACGAAAGTGCCACAAATGAATGGCTCACGTTCATGGATCAGAACAATATCAGCAACTGCAATTGGAGCCTGCGCCAATACCGAAGCACTGTCGATAATTCTGAAGAGGGCTCCGCCATTTTTGACGGTTCCGAAAACTTGACTACCCAAGAGGCATTGAATAATGCAAGCTACACCGCCTCTGGAACCATCGTCAAAAACTATCTTCAAAAACACATTCGCCCCTGGGCGGACTCCCTTGTCGCAGGCAAATCCGGCTCCTGCCACTTCAAAAGCAAGACCGTCAGCGAAACCGCCGGTTCTGTGGATTTAACAGCAGGCTGCTCTTACACGTCCAGCAATACCGAAGCCGTTTCCGTATCTGGTTCCACGGCATCCATCGTTGGTGCAGGCTTTGCCATTCTTACCGGAAATGACGGTTCCGAATCCGTCATCGTCGTCGAAGAGGAACCCAAGCAAACCTCCGAAATCACGGATTTTACCTGCCGCTATGGGGGAAACTGCTCTCAAGGCCACGAAATGAGAAATTACACGGGCAGCAGCGATTTTGAAACCCTTCTAGCAAAAAAATCGACTACCGTAGAGGGAGGGAAGATGTCTTTCCAATCTTTGTCCCCGGACCTTTTCTCGGTCAAAATGGGAATCTGCAACAATAAAAACTATTGTTATGGAGCAACATACGGAGTCTCGCTGCCCATGCTTCAATTTACAGGATCCTATGGCGAAGGAAAAATTGTCGTGTCCGCCCCGGCAGTCACTGGATATCGCGCATTAAATGATACCATCACGGTTATTTTTGCAAAAGGACAACAGCGTCTTCATTCGAAATTCAAAAACCGCACGCTCACTCTTGGCGAACTCAGCGAAGCAAACGCACTCCCCGACACCACATTAAATGGAGGAACCGCTACCAGCTATACCTACAACGATCAAGAATCAACGCCTTACCTAACCAAGTTGGCAACACAAATCCAAGCGGGAACAAGCAACGCCATAGTCCGCATTACCGCGTCAGCTCCGGAAACGGAAAACTGGGAAGCATTCCAAAAAAGCATTACGGTGATCATCGGTGACAGCGCTTTGGCTTCCGCAGAAAATAAAGAAGAATACTACGCTACTCCCATTATTGCTTCTGCAAAAATCGCACCGTTCCGCACCGAGATTCAACACGGCAGTCTGCTTTTGCAAATCCCTCAATCCGGATGGGTAAACTGGGCAATTTATACGTCGGCAGGGAAAGTAATTTCCAAGCAAAAACAGAACCTTTCCGCCGGAACCCACCTGATTTCTTTGCAAAACATTCCGACGGGTTCTTACATTCTTCGCGTTCGCCAAGGCTCCAAGCAGGCGTCTTTCCATTGGAATAAACACTAATATTATACAGTATTCCCCCAAGTCCGCTTTCGCGGACTTTTTTATGCCATCAGAACAGGAGTTTTTTTTGAAACAAGAATTTCTCACGAGCATTTCTATTTCGGAAAAGAAGTTTTCCTGCGGGTAGGGAGTGCAGCGTTCACAAACAAAAATGCGCTCTTTCGTACGGTGTCCTTTCACGGGAAAGGGGGAAGAACAGAGTGGCAAAGCCCGCCACCTTTCCTGCTCCAACCAGATGGGTACAACATCTTGCCCGCTGCTGCGGGCGGCAATACTTTTTTGCGCGGACATCATTTTTTGAGGGAAATTTATTTTCTGGACAATATTGTGCAGCACTTCGTCGCATCAAGAGTTCCTCCCGACGAACACGATAAGGACGACTTCTTCCGCAGCGTTCATTCCTCACAAAATCTTGCATTCATCGGTTGCTGAACCAGTCGAAGTACCCTTTTCTAGAAACTCGGGACGTTCCGTAAGCCGAGCTTTGCACTTAAAAACTTGAACTATATTTTTATAAGAGAAGATGAAAAACGGCGGGATGACGTTTTCCCTGAATTTAACGATTATCCAACACAAAACGGGAATTGAGATCCAAAAAGAAATTATATAGTCGTCCCTTAAAATCTCGTCCAACCCGCATAACTATTGGGGAAAATTGATTTCTACCCTGTGAAATTATTGCAAGGATTTCTAAAATGGGATTAAAAACCTTGCAATTTTTCCCATGTACAGACCGCCAAAATCCTCCGCCCAGACAAGCCTTTTCTGTTCCCTTGAGGAGCAGTTGAACCACAAGCATCCCCTTTACGTTCTTGCGAACAAGATTGACTGGAACAAGTTCGAGACCGAGTTTTCGAAACTGTTTGACGACAAAATGGGTGCGCCGAACAAGCCGATCCGTCTCATGACCGGGCTTATCATCCTGAAGCACATCCGCAACGTATCGGACGAGTCCGTCGTGGAGCAGTTTCAGGAAAACGCCTATTACCAGTATTTTTGCGGAGAACGGTTCTTCTCGACGGAGCAACCCTGCGACCCGAGCGAACTTGTTCACTTCCGGCACATGATTGGCGAAGCGGGCATGGACATGATCCTCAAGGAAAGTATCCTCGTCAACGATGACCACGATAAACAAGGACCGACAGGATGCGGCACGGTCTTTCTTGACACGACCGTGCAGGAAAAGAACATCACGTTCCCTACAGACGCCAAACTTGCGAACAAGATAATAGAACAGGTACAGAAAATCGTGGAAGAACACGGCCTTCCGCAGAGACAGTCCTACAAGAGAACCTTGAAGAAGGTCCATCGTGACCAGCGTTTTCGCAATCACCCGAAGAACGCCAAGAAGGCGCGCAAGGCAGATCGCAGGCAGAAGACAATCGCGGGACGGCTCGTCCGTGAATTAGAGCGAAATCTCGCCAGCAAGAACTTGTTGAACACGTACAAAGAAAAAATCGAGCTTTTCAAAAAAGTTCTGGCACAGAAGAAATGCGACAAGAACAAAGTCTATTCGCTACACGAACCCGAAGTAAAATGCATCGGCAAGGGCAAGGAACACAAGAAATACGAGTTCGGCAACAAGGTGTCAATCGCCCGGAGCTACAGCGGCATCATTGTCGGCGCGGTCTCGTTCAGGGACGAGTATGACGGACATACGATAGACGATACGCTTGACCATGTCGAACAAATGCTTGGATTCAGGCCGAGCCAGGCCGCATGCGACCGAGGCTACCGCGGACAAAAGGAATCCGGAACGACAAAGATCGTGATACCGGACGTCCCGAAGAAAAACGCGACTTACTACCAGAAGGAAAAGGCTCACAAGCTTTTTTGCAAGAGGGCAGGCATCGAGCCTATCAACGGCCACCTGAAAAGCGACCACCGTATGGGTAGAAATTTCTACAAGGGAATCTTTGGCGACATGCTCAATGCAAAGCTTGCAGCAGCGGCGTTCAACTTCAAGAGGGCCATGAGGCGCTTTTTTGTCCTGTTGGAATGGCTATACTTTTTTTGCCTTCTGTGGAACGGAATGAACAAAAAATGCGAACGTCCTTATCTTGCGCTCGCAAAGTGACTTTTTAAGGGTAGACTATATACAATCCTCCATCAAATACTCTCAATGAAAAATTTTCCAAAAGTGTGAACATCTTTTTCGCAAGAGCGAACTTTTTTTCAAACGAGGCATTTCACAAGGGAACTTCTTTTCAAAATGGAGAAGCTCTTCACAACGTGAATTTTTCAAAGTGGTGAATTTTTTTTCAAAAGATGAACTTTTCTCGCCAACAACGAGATGCTTCACCGCTTTGAAGAAAATGCAAAACGCCCCCTTTTCCCTTCACCCGATCCCCTCCTTTGGCAATGCGAAAATCTTTAGTGATTACAAGCAAATCGGGTGGAATTTTTCATATAAGTCCCATACAAAAAACGCTGCGACTCCGCAGCGTTTTGGAAAATTCTGTTCAAAATTATTTCTTTTTCGACTTGTAATTCACATCCGGACGAAGTTCCAGCCCGATCGTCACCAACAACGAAACCAGCGGTTCATGATGGTCCTGCGAAAGATCATAAGCAGCGACTCCCGCATAACCATTGTTCTTGACAACTTCCGAAAGAGCTTTCACCGAAGGAATTCCCATAAATACAATGGACTCCATATCGCTCACAGCCACTTCCGACTTGGTCGCTTCATCAAAAGAAACCTTGTAATCCGGGGAATCGAACTTGGTCATCAATTCCTTATAAGAAATCAAGCCTTCGTTTCCGCTGCCAATTCCCGACTGCGCATCGCCCAAGCCCTTGGCTCCAGCAAAGCTCTTGCCGTAAAAAAGCACAACAGGAACAAGCTTGTCTTTATCTACGCCCTTGGAAGTCAAAGCATTCATCGCTTCTTCAAAAACGGCAGTGCTCTGATTCGGTTTAAGCTCAGAAACCTCTTCGGTCATCTGATCCGGAACAAAAACCGTTACATAATCCGCTTGATTTAAAGCTTCTGCAGAATAGGCTTCAACAGCGGGAAGGTAAGCCGTCACCGACACAATCTTGTCGCCAAGACCTTCTTTTAATGCGGCAACCATCTTAGCAAAATTTTCCGCATTTTCTGTGGTTAGATTCTGCCAATCCAATTCCAGCCCCGCCGCATTATTTTCGGCGAGCCAAGAAGAGACATTGCTTACAAAAGTTGAACGCAATTCGTCAGAGGCAGCGATTTCCGCCAAAGTAGCCTCTTGCTCCATTCCGCCAACCGAGACGATCAACTTCACGTTGTTTTCGCTAGAAAGCTTCGCCAATTCCTTAAAATTTTCCACATCGTTTTCATCCGCAAAGGCGAGAGAACCGTCAGATGCGGGAGAAAGCGACACATAATGAATATGCGTCACCATGTTATAGCGAATATCTTTCGGAGCAAACTGGGAATACTGGCTCCAATACGGGAAATATCCCACTACCTTATCAGCAGCGGCATTGGCAATCGTCGTCATGCCCAAGGCAAAAGAAAGAGCGATCAATTTCAAGTTCATAAGAATCCTCACTCCGCAATTTCGCGGATGATACCGTCATCATCGCAATAAAGTTTAACAGCCGGATATGTTTCCGTCTGCACGGGATTATTCTTTTCTTCATCTGTACAGATTCGATACGCCCAGCCATGAGACTGACCATACATGATAAATTGAAGAGCAATCACGTCCATATTCAAATCGTTCTGCAAAAGCGATTCCAGTTCGACCAAATCCAGCAGATTGTCGTTGAAGTTGAAGTTCACCAGGCGTCTCCTCTTGTCCTTTGGAATTTCTCCCTCGGTTCTGGTCTCTACAACTTTGCAATCCGTTGAATCCACGACTGTTCCCGTGTTACTTGGCGAGCGATTTACAATTGTATTAAGTACGCCGTCAATGTCAAAAGCAACCGGCTCCGTTTTGAGAGAATCCGAAAAACCTTCAACCCTGATAATTTTTCCAGCGGCATCATAGGTGATTTCGCCAAGCCAGACTTTTAACGCTTTCAATGTGTCGGGCTTAACAGTCACATAAGTGGTATCCAGGCCACAGACCGTTTCGCTGATAACGTTTGGAGTCCAGTCTTCCACCCAAAGCTCTTCGCTATAACCGGCAAAATATGGATTCACATAAATCTGGTGCAAAGAAGCCGTGTCCGCAAAAAATGCGGCAGTATCCGCAGCAATCGCTTCGCTTTCCAGCATCAGCGAATCATTGTGAGCTTTGATAAGATCCTGAATTTGCAGACCGGCCAATTCAGGATGAACCGAGAGATAAGCTTCTACAGTAAAATCTTTCGGGTAGTTTCCTTCCAAAGCTTCCGATGAAGAAACATCCATCGAGGAGCAAGCCGTGATAGCCACAGCACTCAATGCCATAAAAAGATTAAGAGTTTTATTCATCATAGTCGCACCTCTTAGAACGCTACCGTTACATCTGCCATAATCACGTTTTTGTCAATAGAAAGTTCATCATTTACCACTCCTGTTTCATCAGAGCGGATGAACGAAACCTTATCGGTCAAGAGTCCATACTGAACAGACAAATAGGAAGCCGGAGCTATCTTGATTCGCGGACCAACACGGAAAAGCATTTCTTCGACTTTATTGATGGAAGCGGCTGTCGCCACAGGCAGAGCAATTCCGTATTCCATTTTGAACTGTTCAAAACCAGCCTGGAAGCCGATCGGTCCCCAAATTTCCGCAGAAACGCCAGCCATAATACGGTCGGATTTGCGTTCAAAGTAATGATCTTCTTCGGAGTGGGCATAGGAGCCTTGAATCAAAATGCGATCAACATCTACGCCAAATTCTTGCAGCACCTTGTCCAAACGAACGCCGGCACCCACACCAAACTGCGTGTATTTGTTGTCAATGGCATCCTGATTATACTGCGAAAAACGCACATTCAAATGAATCGCCGCATTCCAGTCACCATCAAAAGCGACATCAAATCCCTTGCGATCCGGCGTAGCAATACCATACGGAAGAGCCATATCCAGCGATCCGTCCATCAGAAACAGGGCATCGTTCAAGTCCAAGCGTTTAACGGTATTGGCATTGTAGCCATTGCGGTAAACATGTACGTTCTTGTAGTTATTATATAGGCGGGAATACATCAAACTGGATTCCGATGCGCCGGACGAAAGGACATTCGCCGTTGACGCAGACTGAATATTCGAAGCATTATAAGGATTCGAATTATACACTCGGAAGTAGAGATTTTCCAGACTCGACATACCGAATGCGGACACCAAAGCCGCATAGACGGAATCCGAATAGAGACCGTTCGCATTCAAAATCACCGCATTCCCACGATAAGCCGGGGCAGAAGCCAATTCTGACCAGAACTTTTCATCATTCTGCAAATAACGTCCACGCAATTCCAAATTAAAATCGGCGAAAGACGTCTTCACATACGGCGCAATGTAGAAGCTTGTCCCGTTATCGTCAGCAAAATCCTCCTTAAAGGTTTCATTGTTTGTCGAAGTTATTACCGTCACATAAGCAATGGAATCCAGTCCTCCATCCTCATTCGGAACAGTTCCCTTTTTCAACGAATACTCTTCTGAAGTTTTCTTTCCCGAATAGTACAGATCCGCATTCCACCAGGACATGGCAAATTCCGCAGTGACGCCAAATACAACGGGAAGATCCGGAAGCAATTTCTGGGAATCAAAGCCGATTTCGCCGGAAAATACCTGATTTTCATCCAAGGCAAGCGAATCCTCCAAGTCCAAGTCGTGAGCCAAAAAACTGAGTTCGCGGTCAAAAACCCAAACATAGTTCGCACCGATATGGGCACCGTAAGCATCTACACCAGCCCGTGCACCTAACAGATAACGATCAGCCCAATCGAAATCAAAGAAAGACTCGTCGTTTTTCTTGGCGATGTTGCGCAAACGCGCTCCGGTCACCTGCGCCTGAATATTATCTATAACGCCGAGATTGCCGCTGTTATAAACAACATTCAAACCATGAAGCAGACGATTATTCGTCGTGTCCAAGTTACGATCGGCCATTGCTTCGGCACGTTCCTCTGCAAAAATTTCCGGTTCCTGCAAAAAGTTCGGTTGCGGAGTCCACAACGTGTAAGGCGTATAACCGACTCGCATATAGCCTAAATTGAACGAAACGTGCTTATTCAGAATCAAGCCATCGTACGAGAACCAATGCCCAATAACCGGATTGTTGTTTTCTTCGTAGGCACTCTGCCAATCCTTATGCAAGCGAAGTTCCACCCTAGCCTCGGTTTCGGAACTCGGTCTTGCGGTAAAGACCAGATTCGCTGTGGTGTAAGCCTGCGTTTCCTGCGTCGGGGAATTGTCGCTAAACTGGTCGGATTTCGCCATGGAGGTCAAGACTCCCGCTTTGACCGATCCATTTACCCGCAATCCGAGAACGGCGTCATTCAGCGAGTCCAATTTTTCGAGCAGGGACTTTTGCTGATTCGCCACCGACTGTTGTGCAGTCTCATTCTGTTCGGGCTGTGCAAAAACCGCCGTTGCAGAAAGGAACAACACCGAAGAGAAGCTGAGCAAGTTTTTCATATTCAAGTTTTTCATTCGTTAGTCCCTCCCACTAAAATTCCACATTAATGGAAGCTTCGATGATCGATTGGCTAAATTCATGTTTGAACTTTCCCTTTGCATCCGTCGAAACATCGTAGTAAGAAGGCAAGTTGAAGGCTTCGTCAGCAGAGCCGGAAGCTACCACGGCAGCCGTGTTGTATTCGTTCGAAACCGAAATCATTCCGTAATTGATGGAGAGCCAAGCATTCTTGGCTAGAGAATAGTCGAGCCCGACCATCCATTGCATTTGCTTGCCGCTCATCAAAGGCGCAACCAATCCACTATGCAAGCCTTCGTAAGTATTGTATTCCGTTTTGACATACTGGAATCCGGCGGTAAATCCGAGTCGCGGCAGATATTGTACATACAATCCGGCGTTAATGAAATCGCTCTTGAGTTCCGCGGTTCCATCCACCAAGCCCAAAGACGCCCAATTGTCCGTATCGATTTTGCGTTCGGAATGTTTATAGGAACCCGAAAGTTCGAGCGGCTTTTGGAATCCGAGAATCTTGAACACATCGACCTTGGCCCCGCCGCCAAATTCCAAATAGGTCGCTTCCTTATAGCCAATCAGCGGAGACACCTGTGTAAAGTAGCTGCCGAGAACCTGCGCTTCCGCAAAATCCTTCAAGTCAAATACCAGATTGCCGCGACCACCCATCCGGTTAGAAGTGGCAAGACCGTTTGGCAACGAAAGCTGCAAAGCCGGATCGCTCATTTCTTCGAGTAAAGCCAACTGCGCCCGCGTATAGACATTGGATTTCCAAGAACTCTTATTGAACGGAGCTATATTGTAGCTGTCCATTTGTCCATCTTTCAAACCAGAGTCATCCGTTCGCAAAGAGCTTGCCACAGGAGAGAACTTAGGGGAATAATTATAAAGAGCGTCAAAGGTGGAATAAAGAGGCGAATTGACGCCATATTTAATCGAATTGCCATCCACATCCGAATTCAGAATGCGGCGAGCAAAGAATTTCGGAGACTGCGCCAAATTGTTGAACCAGTTGCTGTCATTGCGGACAACGTCCACGCCAAGAACAAGGCTCCAGTCGGCATCCATCTTATAGCCCACATTCAAGTTTACTAAAAGGGCGGAACCGTCCAAGGTTTCCTTTGCAGCAACGTCCTGCATCACCGTTTCACCAGTTTCCAAATTCATCACCGGATTTCCCAGTTCATCGACAACAGGAATCTGCGAATGGTTGTAAACATCATCCGAAGAATAGGCATATTCCGCGACCAGATCGAGGATCAGGTTCTTGTTGCCCAAGAAACCGGCGATATCGCCACCGACACGGCCACTGACAATCAATGTTTTCTGCGGATCTATATCAAAGGGGTTAATCGGCTGCAATTCATAAGGATCGCCAACAAACAGATTTTGATGACGATAGGTGTAGGAATAGGAATCTTCATTGTCGAAGATGTACATCGGAGTCACGCCGATATACAGATTTTTGTCCATCGGCAACAATTCCAAATTCCCGGCAACTACCCATTTATCCATATTGGCAGCCTGACTCGCTCCGGCAACGGAATCGTTCGGCAAGATATTGCCTTCGGCACCAGAAAGATCCAAGACCGAAGTTCTATTGATACGGGCAACCATCGCTTCGGCACGGAATTCCCCAAGAGATTTTCCAAAATACTCGCGGAATTGCACGTTGGCACCCTGCAAATTGCGCTGATTGCCTTCAAGAAGTTCCTGCGACTCCGCCATGTGACGTTTACGAGCGAAAATGGTCGGCTCGTAAAGAATTTCCACATCCGGAGAATAGAGAGTCAGCGGGCTGTATTGCTGCCTGAAATCACCGACAACCCAATAGAAATTATTTCCAATATTCCCTTCGACGTTTATCCAGCCGACGGAAAGGGTTTTGGAGGCGGACGAGAAATACTCCTGCATTCCCGCGCCCATTCGGAACATCACATTAGCCCGAACAAATTCATACGGACGAAAATGGAAATCGATGTCGGCATTCGCCATTTCATTTCGCTCCGTTTCCGGCATTTTATTCTTTCCGGTCGGATCCTGATCGGTGTCAAAATACGAAGCTTGAGCTGCCGCGCGAATTTTCCCGCCGATAACGACTCCACGTTTCGCCTGAATGGAATCTACTTTAGCGTCCAGCCTTTCTTGAGTTTGCCATTCTGTTGCAGCGGGGACTGTTACGGCAGCAGCAAGGAAAGCGATCAAAAACTTTTTCATATTCTTTTTCATTGTTTACGCTCTCTCCTTTAGAACCAGACCTTGGTTTCCGCCGAAATATAATGCATATGCCAATCGTTCACAGAGAGGACTTCATCCGAATGGGTCATCCACTTATAACGGACGTGCAGACCGGCTCTATCTGCAAAGTCCCAATCGAAACCAATTCCGATGGCAGTTTCCAAATAATTTATTGGAGCATAGGAATAATAAGAAGAATTAACTTCTCCATACAGGGAAGAAGTCTTGGCAAGGCCATTCGATACGCTATAGCTGGTAAAGGCGTTCTTGGAACGGAACATTTCAATACCGAGAAGACCGACCATGTGGAATTTCGGCGTTACGGCAATGGCGGGTTCAAACTGCCCGAAGAAGCTCCAAAGGAGCATATCAGTCTGGTCTTCGCTGTAGGCAATCGGAGCGATCGTCGTAGAGACTCCGGAAAGCGCAGCATAGCCCGTCATCATGATATTGCGATCCGTGCCGAACCAGTGCCCAATGTCATAGCCACCCATAAAGGAAAGGAAAGAATACCATTTGGCGTGGCTCGGAACCTCTCCCTTGGCAATTTGCTGCACGTTTTCATACGCGGTGAAGGATTCCCACATTTCCCAAGTTCCACCATAAAGTCCACCGCGCTGACGGCGAAGCTTAATGCCGATGCCAGGCTCCAAAATGCCTGTACGGGCAACATAACCACTCGCTTTCGGATCCGCATTTCCCGAGTCCGCCCAGAAAATCGGTTTGTGCTTGGTCCAAGAATTGGTGCTTTCCCACATGTTGCGACCGTTCAAGCGATAGTTGAAAACAATCACATCGTTGCCTTCTTCCACCTGGCGGTGCTGACCGTATTGCAAATCAAAATAGCCGCGATTGAAAGTCGGTTCCAGCTTGAAGTTCAAGCCCATCATATTCGGCGTATAGCGGAGAGAACCTCCGTTCAGGTAGGCTTCATCCTTACGCCAGCTGGTAAAGCGGGAAGGATTGCTCAAAGAATACGGGGAATAGAAATCTTTCGGCAAATAAATGCCTTCCACCGTAATGGGCCAACCGTCAATGTATTTGCTTTGCGCCTTGATATACACGCCCACTTGCGGAGTCGCCATCGCGGAATTGTAAGCGTCTTCGGCATATCCATCGGCAGCCTCTTCCGACTCATAGAAATTGATGGAATCCGTCATGCTCAAAGCGATATCCGCCATCAAGTAGAGCTTCGGAGTGATGTTTCCCTTCACATCGATAGAAGCCACGTGGGTATTCAAAAGCATCGGATCATAACCCGCAGTAATCCACTGGCCCCGGAATTCGTCTTCGTAAATGATGCCCTTGTCAAAAACAACCCCGATATAGTTCGCACCAACCGTCAAATTGTCCAGAATTTTTTCTTTGGCAATACGGGCGTGGTAAATGGAGCCGCGCATATCGTGCAAACCGTAGGTTTCCAGTTCGCCCGGCTGACCGGCATAAAGACGAAGACCATCGCGAGTTCCCATATCCGCATCCATCGGCTGAGAGACCAGCAATTGCGCTTTCATATTATACGGCAGCTGATAGACATTCGCAAAAACGCCACCAAAAGAACGGTTCGTCCAGAACGCACGACCGCCTTCTTTCACCGGTTTGAAAACCTTTTCCTTGTAGTAAGTGCTGACCGTCTTTTCGTCCTCGAAAAGTTCGTATTGCCAGGCAAAACGGGGAGCGGTTTCACGTTCCCAAATGGTCAGCGGAGAGGAGTTCATCCAAATCACACCGCCGGCGGTAATATAAGCCCCGAAGACACCCGCCCGAATATCGGCTCCGACATTGAACTCTTCATCGATAGTCGAAGAATAATAGTCCGTGGAATGATCGTACAGAACGCGTTCATCATAAGTCGGAACGCCCGTCGGCTGCGTCGCATACTTGTTACCGAACGTGCCGGAAAGGTCGAACGGGAACGCAAAATTCGTCCATAAAGTCATGTACGAATTCGGCATGGCGACGATATTCGCCTTAAAAATAGCGTCCACCGCCATACGGGCCTTGTCGCTAGCAAACGCCGGAGACGTATTGGAATAATGGAAATTCTTGACGCGGAACGCCATAAAACCGGAAACAGCGACCGGAAGATCGTCCTTGCCCAGCAGAGTGGATTCCATATTGCTAGAAAGCGTATCCAAAGAGGCGTGAATCGAGTCCAACTGCAACTGGGTTGGTGTAGCCCAAACCGAAGCTGCGCAAGAAGCGATAAGAAAAGAAGAAACTAGTTTACGCATAAAGCCCTCTTAAATCGCATTGCGGAAAGGATAGTTGGCCGGGCCTTCATAAGGCTTGCCGTGTTTCTTGATTACAATATCATCAATCCACACCTTGAAGGATTCGTTTTCATCCTTGCGGACTTCCAAGCGGAATCCCTTGAACTTGTCCCACGCAAAGGGAAGCATAACGTCACGGGTGTTTTTCGCATCCCAATACAGACCCGTCATTCCGAAAAGTTTCAACGGAATGCTGAAATGCGTCCATTCCGTCGTAATTTCGCCAAGGCTTTTGGAACGGAGCTTGACCTGAAGCGATTCGCCACCGCTTTTCACGCCATCGTCCACCAGCACGAACAAAGCGTTTTCGCCGCCCTTTTCGCCCTTAATCCAAAATTCCAAAACGCCCTCTTCCAAATACGGAGTGAGATCCACGGAACCGGCAATACAAATGGCCACGCCGGAATAATCGCTCGCGATAAGCTCGATTTCCATGGAAAGCGCGCCTTCTTTCGCATACTTGTCCGTCATGACCGGTTCAGGGTTTTCGCGCGGGTATTGGTAAGTATACCCGCCGCCACGCGGAATGGCTTCGCGCATCACTACCGATACGACATCCTTATCGGGGCGGAACGGTTTTGCGGGTTTCATGATAAAGCGTGACTGATCCCGGTCTCGATAATCTTCAAAACCGGCAGAAGCGATTGAAACCAAAAGAAGCGTTGCCAACAAGCACTTCCAAATGGGTTTTTGCGTAGCATTCATATTTTTTTCACATTCTCCAAAAATCCAGTAAGCAACAATATAAATAGATTTTCTCCATTTCAAATTCGCTTTTTTGCAAAAAAACGCTTTCAGTCTTGCATTTGGGCCCTATTTTTTTGTAAATCACACCAATTTCGCCGTTTTCTATTGAAAACATCTTTTTTTGGCGATAAAAAACGTCCCCTTTCGCAAATAATCTATTTTGGGAAAAACGGTTTTAAGGAGTTTTCATGAAAATTTTCTTCTCGGCACTTCTCTTCGCCATCCTCGTAACCGGTTGTTCCGACGACGGCGGCATGACCAAAGCGGAATCTTCCAGTTCCACTTCCGATACAGAAGTAGCCATTCCCATCGACTATTCCCAAGGGAGAGCCATGAACGCTCGGCTCGGCAGGGGAATGAACCTGGGAAACGCCTGGGATTCGCAATCTTATAGTGTATGCAAGGATAAAGATTGCCACTTTCCCGCCGATCCTTATAATTACGGCTATAACGATTACCTCGACGGCGGATGGGGCAACCCCATTTTGGACGAGGATTTCCAGATTATCAAAAATGCGGGGTTCAATTCCGTGCGAATTCCGGTGCGCTGGCAACACAATTCCAACCCCGTCACCCACGAGGTCAACCCCGACCGCCTTGCCGGTGTCGTCGAAGATGTGCAACTGGCCATCCAGGCAGGGCTGGCAGTCATTGTCGATTTTCACTGGTATTACGAACTGATGAATGCTGCCAATAATTATGCTGACAATCCCGAAGCCAATTCCGCCGCCTACGAAGCCGAAAAAGCTCACTTTTTGGCCATTTGGGCGCAGGTCGCCACGGTGCTGAACGCGTTTCCCGATTCCATGCTCGTTCTGGAAATCCTGAACGAACCGACTATTAAAAATGCGGACGTGTTGAACGACGTGATGCTCAGCGCCTACAGCATCATCCGCGCCGCCGCTCCGGGAAAGACAATCATGTTCGAATCCTATCATGCGGCAAAATTCGCCGATCTGGAAGCGTTGAAACTTCCGCAGGACGGCAACATCATCTATTCGGGACACTATTACGAGCCCTACACCTTTAGTCATGAAGGCCACGGCTATAAATGCGACGCCGACAATTCTTACGCCAACACGGCACAAACCGATATAGCCAGCTATGTAAGCCTCGCCAGAAGACTTTACCCGGATGTAAATGGAGACCATGTGCCGCTCAATATGGGGGAATTCGGGGTGGCGGCAGGGTCCCGCAGCAGCTGCGGAACGGACGGTCCGAGCGATAAATACTGGGCTCTCTGGAATAAAAAGACGATTGCCGCCGCCGAAAAATTCGACATCAGTTGGACATTCTGGGGATTCACCAAAGTCGGCGGTTTTGAAGCTTACGACCGTTCAAACAACTCTTGGTATCCCGGAGCATTAGAGGCTTTCTTTCAAAATTAAGGGAATTATATACGATCTTCCACCAGATACTCTCAATTAAAAATTTTTTCAAAGTGTGAACATCTTTTTCGCAAAGTGGAACTCTTTTTCAATACAGGAATTTCTTTTTCACAAGGAAAATTTCTTCTCGCGGGTTGCGAGGTGTTTTGCATTCTGGCTAGCCGTTTCTCCTATATTTCCAACTCCCCACTACCTCCTGATCACTAGTCGCTAACCATGGTTCGACTAGTTCGACAAGCGGTTACCAAGCTTGCCGAGGTGCACTAACCGACGGTCCCTGAATTTATCGAAGGGCACCAAGCAAGCAAATCGAGGTGGAATTTTATATATAAATCCCAAAATTAAAGCCATCTAAAAATTTCAAAAGAAGCGACAATTTGCCGCTTTTTCCATTTAGGCAGCCCTCTAAAGTGACAACGAGAATTCTTCAAATTGGAGAGCAATGACAACGAAGACGCTTCAAAAGTGCGTCATGGCGAGGAATGAATAAAGAGAATGACGAAGTCATCTTTTCCGTAAAAAAGATTGCCGCGGCTTTGCATCCCTGAAACTTGGAATCTTCGATTCCGTAGTTGAAGTATCCCTGAAAGGGACAATTCGTCTAAGGGAACAAGTTCCCAAGCCTCATGGGTCGCTTTGCTCCTCGCAATGACGATCCCTTTCGGAGAGATTGCTTCGATCGCAATTTCCTATGAACTCCAACAACTGATAACTGACAACTAATCACTAATCACTAAACCACAGAGCTAGCGGATCAACGGGCGATTTTCGACAAGAAAAAAATCCCGAATGGTAGAATCTTGACATTTCACCATTTCTTTTGCTTTTTCTTCGACCGGACAGCGGGAGTGAAAAAAGTCCCGGTAGAGCTTTTCGATTTCCACCATCCGCGAGACCGAAAAACGTTCCGGAAAACGACGAAGGGCGTGGAGATTCACGCCGGCAAAGCGCAGCGGATTTCCCAGAGCCTTCACATAAGGCGGCACATCTTTGTCCACCTTCAGCGCCGCCCCGACAAAACTATAAGCCCCGATCCGGCAATTCTGCGAAACGCCGGCGGTTCCGCCCAAATTGGCATAATCCCCAATTTGAACGTGCCCGGCAAGCTGTACCCGATTCGATATGACCACGCCTTTTCCGATTTGGCAATCATGGGCGACATGGACGTACGCCATCACCAGCGATTCATCCCCCACAACGGTTTTTCCCGTTTCCGCCGTGCCCCGGTGCAAAGTCGCGTATTCCCGAATAACGCAACGCTCGCCGATTTCCAAAAAAGTCCGTTCCCCCGCAAACTTGAGATCCTGTGGCACGTTGCCGAGGCTCGCCCCGTCAAAAATCCGCGTTTCCGCTCCAATTTTCACAAAGGGCAAAACATGGACCCGCGATTCCAAAACCACATTTTCTCCGATTTCCGCAAAATCTTCCACAATGCACCAAGGCCCGATGCAGGCGCTGTCTGCAACTTTGGCGTTCTGGCTCACATAGGCGGAAGGATGAATCATAATTCGGCATAATAATAAATATATTTTGCGCGTTATGCTCAGCCTCTGTATCATCAGCGTTCTTTCCGCGCTCTACGTGTCCTTATTCCTGTTTTTGTCCATAGGGCTTCTGCGGGCAAAAAAGAATGGCGGGCAGCCGGAAAAACTCTGGAGCGTCTCGGTTATAGTCCCCCTTCGCAATGAAGAAGAACACGCCCGACGGACTTTGGAGGCTTTGGACGCTCAGGATTACAGCGGAGAATGGGAAGTCATCTGCGTAAACGATCGCTCTACAGACAGAACCGCTCAAATTTTGGAAGAATTTGCCGCCGGGCACCCGAGATTTTCCGTTGTGCATATTCCTATGGACGCGCCCTTTTTGGAAAGCCCCAAAAAGCGGGCTTTGGAAACGGGATTTAAAACGGCGAAACACGAAATTTTAATGACGATGGACGCCGACTGCATTCCGCCCCGAGGTTGGATTCGCTCGATGGCGAGCCGTTTCCGCGGAAATATCGCCATTGTGCAAGGTCCCAAAAAGAATTCGGGTTCGCCGAGCATTGTCCACGCTTTTCAAAAACTGGAAACCCTCGGCTACACGTCCATTGAAGCGGCGGGATTCAGCATGGGGATCCCGATGGTCGCCAGCGCGGCAGCTCTCGCCTACAAAAAAGAACTCTTTTTTAAAGTCGGCGGATTCGGCGATCTGGTGCACCTTTCTTCGGGCGACGACGACATGCTTGTGCACAAAATGATTCAGGAACCGAATGTCGGTTTTTGCTACAACCTAGATGAAAACGCCGTCGTAGAAACCGCGCCCGTCGATTCTTTTAAAGGGCTTTTGAATCAACGCGCTCGCTGGTCCAGCAACGGTACCAGCTACAGCAATCACCTCTACACGTTTTTCCTGACTCTGATTTACACTTTCTACGTGTGGCTTTTTATTTCCCCGTGGCTCGCCCTGTTTCTCGATTTCCCCTGGGCCTGGTTTTTCATTCCTTTTGCGAGCAAAGTCGCCATCGATGTGCTTTTTTTGTCCATTGGAGCGATTCGGCTTCGCGAAACCAGACTTCTCTTTGCCATTCCCATTACGGAACTGCTGCAAATTCCCATCATTACGGTTGCCGTTCCGCTCGGCATTTTCAAAGTTTTCCGCTGGAAATGAGCTGGGAGAAGTGGCTTCCTGCCGCTTTGCGTTTTTCGCCTTGACGAATGTGGGTCATTTATTCTAGCGGGGGATTTTCTTTTGCAAGGAGAACTTTTTTTCAGACGGAGGATTTTCTTTCACAAGGGGAACTCCCTTTTAAAGTGGAATGGCTCTTCATAAGGTGAACTCTTCTGCAAAACAAGAACTTCTTTTCACAAGGTGAATTTTCCCGCGGGTCGCGAGGTGCTCGCCTTCGCCCATGAGTCTTGGGAACTTGTTCCCTTAGACGAATTGTCCCTTTCAGGGATACTTCAACTATGGAATCAGAGATTCCTAGTTTCAGGGATGCAAAGCCCCATGAGTCTTGGGAACTTGTTCCCTTAGACGAATTGTCCCTTCCAGGGATACTTCCACTATGGAATCGGAGATTCCCAGTTTCAGGGATGCAAAGCCATAGCAATCCTTGTTGGCACCTCGTCATTGCGAGGCGCGATAACGCCGTGGCAATCCAAGCCAGCGGTACGTCATTGCGAGCAAGGCCCATGAGCCTTGGAAGCTCTGCTTCCTTTAGGCGAATTGTCCCTTCCAGGGATACTTCAACTACGGAATCGGAGATTCCTAGTTTCAGGGATGCAAAGCCGAAGCAATCCTTGTTGGCACCTCGTCATTGCGAGGCGCGATAACGCCGTGGCAATCCAAGCCAGCGGTACGTCATTGCGAGCAAGGCCCATGAGCCTTGGAAGCTCTGCTTCCTTTAGGCGAATTGTCCCTTCCAGGGATACTTCAACTACGGAATCGGAGATTCCTAGTTTCAGGGATGCAAAGCCGAAGCAATCTGTGCTGGCACCTCGTCATTGCGAGCCGCGATAGCGGCGTGGCAATCTTGTCAGCGGAAAAGGATTGCTTCTACACTTCGAGTATAACTCCACTAAGTCAATAAATTGACAAGTGTCGTATAACCCCTGCGGGGTTCGCAATGACGTAAAATCCCCAGCGAGAGTTTGGGCAAATGGAAAAACGCCCGAAAATCTCCAGCGGGTTCATGGGCAACCGGAAAAACGCCTAAAAATCTCCAGCGAACTCATGGGCAATCGGAAAAATGCCCAAAAATTGTCAGTGAGCGTTTGGGCAAATGGAAAAACACTCAAAAATTGTCAGCAAGAGTTTGGGCAAATGGAAAAACGCCAGGCACAATAGCGAAGCAATCCCTGCGACCCACCCGTCATTGCGAGCCGCGATAGCGGCCCATGAGCCTTGGAAGCTCTGCTTCCTTTAGGCGAATTGTCCCTTCCAGGGATACTTCAACTACGGAATCGGAGATTCCTAGTTTCAGGGATGCAAAGCCGAAGCAATCTTGTCTGCGTGAAAAGGATTGCTTCACCCTTCGGGTTCGCAATGACGGTCGCTTTCAAATGAGGCAGATTTTCTCCTTGGCGGGTTCGCAATGACGGAAAAACGCCAGACAGCAAGTCGCCAGAGTACGTCTTTTTTTGCAAACTTTGCACCGTAATGTAATAAAGGAGATTCCATGCAGTTCAAGGAAGCGGCGGAAAGGTGGTTTGAAAAGAAATGCTTGGGCTGGAGCGAGAGTTCCCGGGCGAAATACGGGAATATTTTGCAAAAGTATCTGTTGCCGTATTTTGGCGAAGTGGAACTGGTCGGTTTTGATTCGGCTCTCGTGCGAAATTTTGCGGAAAGCGCTCTCGGAGAGCTTGCGGATTCCACGAGGCATTTCGTGCTGGCGACCTTGCTGCAGATTTTGAAATCGGCGCTTTCACCGGAGGATTTTGGTGCGCTGGACTTTCCCCACGCTGGGGCGATTCGGAAGGGAGAAGCGGTTCCCCTCTCGCCTGAGGAACTGGCCGCGCTGATTGATGCGTTGGAAAAGAACGAAAACCCGAAACTGGAAAATTCGGCCCGGAGCCTTTTGCTGATTGCGTTCACCGGGATGCGCCTCGGCGAAGCCTGCGCATTGAAATTTTCGGACTTTGACTTTGTTCGGAACACCATCAAAATTCACGGGACGCTGGAACGCTTGCCGAATGAAAAGGGTGAAACGGCAAATGGATCGGACACAAAAAACGCAGCCGAAATGGGAATCGCCAAGCCCCCGAAGACCGTCCGCAAGCTCTGCCCGCCGAAAAGCGAAAGCGGCCACCGGGAAATCCCCATCCCGAAAAATCTGCTCCAATGGCTGAAGAAAATGGCGAGGGAAAATTCCCCGGACAGTTTTCTGGTGAAGCACGACCAGCGGACATTGCAGAACCATTTTAAAAAGTTCCTGAAGGCGGCGGGAATTGAAGTGGACGCCCACATCCACACCCTGCGGCACAGCTTCGCCACCCATGCGCTGACTTCCGATGCGAACCTGAAAACTCTCTCGGTACTTCTCGGTCACGCCAGCACCCACACCACGCTGGATTTTTACGTGCACCCGACTTTCGAGAGCAAGCGGCGCGTACAGGAAGCGTTCTGGGAGTTCGTGAAGAACCCGAAGCGGGCGCAAAATCCTGCTCCGCAAAGAAATTGTGATTATTGGAACGAAAATTTTGGAAAATCGGGAGGTTCCGGGCGCAAGCCGGCCCAGCAGTGAATTTCGCAGAAGTACTCTTCTGCGAAAGTTTTCGTGACCGACAAGCAAAATATAAGTCGGATTTGTAAACTTGTCAATACGAAAAGGTTACAAATCCCCACCGGATCTTTGCAAGTTTGACTGAAATCAACTCCGAGGACACGAATCCTAACCCCGACAAGCGGATTTCCTTGCCGGAAGTGTTCCAACCTGTCCCCTTTTAGCTCGGTAGCGGCTCCGAGTCGGGAAAAGGCCGCATTCAAAACCTTTTCCCGAGATGTTTTTTTCGCAGAAGCGCACTTCTGCGAAAAAAAAAGAAAGACGCAATGATTTACGCACCGGCAAAGGACTGAAATGGACGAAATTCGCTCGATCGCAGACTGGATTGAATGCCTGAACCACTACAAACATTACGGGCTGGACGTGTGCGGGAACCGTCGTTCGGGTGTGCGCTATTATTTTCGTGGGGAAGGAAAGGATTTCGGGAGTACGGGGGCGACGCCGGGCATCGGCAGAAGAAACATGGAAAAGGAAGCGAAGCTGTTCCGCGAAACGGAACGCCGCATTCCGGACGAGTTCGCCAGATGCAAATCAACCTTTGAACGCCTGGTGCTCATGCAGCATTACGGGATTCCGACCCGTCTTTTGGACATTACGACCAGCGCCCTGCAATCCCTGTTTTTCGCTTGCTACATCGACCCCGATTACGGCATGACCGAAAAGGAATTCGGCAATGCGGATGGCGTCATCTATGTCTATGAAGCGCCGGACCACAAAATCAAGAATTTCCATTCGGACGCGGTGAGCGTCGTCGCCAACATCGCCGTTTACGACTACAAGGAGGGGCTGGACATCCGAAACCTCCGGGCAGACGAAGAAAACAACCGCAAGGCGTTCAATACGGATTCAAAAATCCAGCACCTGGTCCATGAAATCCGGGCGGAAAAGCCCTATTTCGAAAAATGGATAGACAAAAAGGATATGGAGAGCATTTTTTGCGTCCACCCGCTACTGGACAACCCCCGCGTCCGAGCGCAGCAGGGGGCGTTCCTGATTTACGGAATGGATGGCGACAGGACAAAGCTCGCCCAGTGGAAAGACGACCCGCAGGACGGAATGATCCGGCGAAAGGTCAGGGTCCCCGCACAGGCGAAGAAGCGTCTGCTGGAAGAGTTGGAAATGCTGGGAATGACGCCGGACGTGGTGTATCCGGACTGGAAGGGAACCCGGCTAAGATTGAACTCGGAAGATTTTTGGAACGAGTAATTGTCAAAAGGAGAAGGGATGCCTTATAAAATCGAATGCTACGTGAAAACCCTGTCTTCGGATGGTTCGTTTACCATTCGGGGCGTGGACGGCTACTATCTGGAACGGGGTGAGAAAACATATAACGTGTTTTGGAATGAAAACGACAAAGCCGAACTGAAGGAAATTTCTGACAAATTTAAGGTCCCTACAGATGGGCGCCAGTGGGAGCTTCAAACGCTGCTGATTGCCAAAGGCAATAACCAAAAGATTCTGGTAGAAGTGGATGAAGGGAAATTCTATGATAGCTCCGTAGAGATTCATAAAATCACTTTATATTAGGAGAACTTGTAGTGCCTAAAAATTCTCCACAAACCTCCCAAACTTATTTCATTTACGCCATAGTCACAAAATTTTCGGTAGAGGACAAAAAGATTCTCTTCCAAATCCGAGGGACGGAAAACCATCTTTATCGGAAAAAGACAGAAGGCAAAGAAGACGAATTCAATGAATACAATGTATTCGTCAATATGGAAAAAGTTCCCGTGGATGCGAAACTTTATTACGTGAGGAATTCTTTTACCTTAGAGCAAAACAATCCAAATGCCTTACTGATTTCGGGTGCGTTCTTTTCTAGGCGAAAAATTCGGTTGGAAACGGATGACGATTTCAAAGTGAAAAAAGTTTCCGCCGATGGGGACGACTTTTAGATGTAGGGCTGGAATATGGACAACATTTTTACTGTTATCGCTGGATTTTTTAGCGGTTCCCTGTTCACGGCTTTAGTGACCAAGAACACTTCCGACAACCGCATTCGGGTGGACAATATCACCAAAGAACGCAAGAAATGGAGGGACGATTTGCGGGACGGCTTGCAGGCGTTGCACCGGCTGTATCAGCGAACCACTTTACCGGAATCGGATAAGCAACCCGAAGAAGACATATTCCCGGTCGTATTCCATTCTTATCATGAAGCTAAATGCTTCTTTCAATGTCGCTTGAATCCGAATGATGAAGAGGATAGAAAGATTCTTGACGAGTTGGAGGAATTGCAGCAGAAGAAAAATTTTCTTACCCTAAAAAACATCGATTCTGCCGTTTCCACGCTTTTGAAATTTGAGTGGAACAGGGCGAAGTATGAGTCAACGCCCCACTTTGTTGGAAAGTTGTTCTTGGTTTTGCTCTGTTTGGTTGCGGCTTTTTGCATTATTTTCAAAGGTTTCTTAAGCGATAACCTAGCAGCCTTTAAAGATTATTTGGCGTTGTGTTGCAGTGTGCTTGTCTTTTTAGGGATTACTGTCGCCATTTATGGAATCATCAGCTTTGTTGTGGGCAAAATTGTCCGTTGTCATAAAGATGCAGAATGTTTTTGTCAATTTTTGAATTTGCCGTATAGAAAACCGCCCTCTGAATATTCTGAAAGCAAAGACGACAAAAACGAAAAAGACAATGATTGCTGCAGCTTTTGGCGAGTCATGTCCGCTTTAATGCTCTTCGGGCTAATCTGCTTATTTGGGTTCGGTGCTTATATGAAAAGCGAATTTTCAAATAGCCAGTCAGAAAAAAAGCCATCGTCGTCGATTGAAATAAACGAAACAAAAACTTTTTTTGTCACCGGGGATATTCAGTTGCAAATTGCCCCCGATTCCGCGAAAATTCAAAATAAGGAGAAATAACCCATGAGATACACCAAAATACTCCTCTTTCTGTTGGTGGCGACGATACAGGCCTTTGCCGCCTGGACGGGCGGCACCAGCGAACCCGAATCGACCCGAAAAATCGGCGGGAAGATTTTTTACGAGATTACCACGCCAGAGGAGCTTGCCTGGTTTGCGGAACAGGTAAATGGGGGCAGCACGGCAATCAACGCGGTGCTGGACAACGACATTGTGTTTGGGCGAGATACGGCAAGCTTGGCATCAGTGAGTTGGATCCCGATTGGCAAGGACACCTCCACGGCGTTTGAAGGCGTTCTAGATGGGCGGGGATTTGCGATTTATGGGATGAAAGTCCAGGATTCCAGTACGAAAGCGACGGACACGCTGAACTTGGGGCTTTTTGGCGTGATTGCCCGCGACGGCTGGGTGCAGAACCTGTCCTTGCAGAGGGCTTCCGTTTACACCAATGATTCGGTGAGCAATGTGGGATTGATTGCAGGCTATAGCCGGGGAAACCTGCGAAACATTTCGGCGGCGGGTTCGGTAACTTCGGCAAAGGGAAATTATCACGGAGGAAGCGCAGGGGGAATAGCCGGGCGGGCTTCGGGCGTAATGGACTCCGTTTCCTTTATGGGCGATTCTGTTCAGTCGAAGCGTTATGCCGGGGGAATTGTGGGATATGCAACGGATTCGCTGACCATCAGCAACTCCTCGAACACGGGGGCGGTGAGCACCTCCACCTCCACCTCCTACTCCGGTGGTTTCGTGGGCTACGTCTCTTCCAACAGCACGGTGGCCATCAGCAACTCCTCGAACACGGGGGCGGTGAGCGCAAACTCCACCTCCTACTCCTACTCCTACTCCGACTCCTACTCCGGTGGTTTCGTGGGCGGCGCCAACGGCACGGTGACCATCAGCCATTCCACGAACGCGGGGGCGGTGAGCGCAAACTCCACCTCCTACTCCTCCCACTCCCACTCCTACTCCGGTGGTTTCGTGGGCTACGCCTCTTCCAGCAGCACGGTGACCATCAGCAACTCCACAAATGCGGGGGCGGTGAGCGCAAACTCCACCTCCTCCTACTCCTACTCCCACTCCGACTCCTACTCCGGTGGTTTCGTGGGCGGCGCCAACGGCACGGTGACCATCAGCAACTCCACGAACACGGGGGCGGTGAGCGCAAACTCCACCTCCTACTCCTACTCCGACTCCTACTCCGGTGGTTTCGTGGGCGGCGCCAACGGCACGGTGACCATCAGCCATTCCACGAACGCGGGGGCGGTGAGAGCAAACTCCAGATCCAACTCCGACTCCTACTCCTACTCCTACTCCGACTCCTACTCCGGTGGTTTCGTGGGCGGCGCCAACGGCACGGTGACCATCAGCCATTCCACGAACGCGGGGGCGGTGAGCGCAAACTCCACCTCCTACTCCTCCCACTCCCACTCCTACTCCGGCGGTTTCGTGGGCGACGCCAACGGCACGGTGACCATCAGCCATTCCACGAACGCGGGGCGGTGAGCGCAAACTCCTCCTACTCCTACTCCTACTCCCACTCCTACTCCGGCGGTTTCGTGGGCTACGCCTCTTCCAGCAGCACGGTGACCATCAGCAACTCCCAAAACAGCGGAAACATTACAGGGACCGTCTCGACCTCTTCTTCCAATACCAATTTATATTCCTATGTGGGTGGATTCATAGGATGGAGCTACAAAGGGCAGATTCTGGATTCATACAATACGGGAAGTGTTCGTGCCAAGGATACCAGCGCAGTGTCTCCTAACAGCAGTTATAGACACCTTCTTTATGCAGGCGGACTTGCGGGGTATTTGGATTCCGGTATGACCATCAAAAACGCCTACAGTGCGACGGATTCCGTTTCTTATTCCTTTAAAACGAGCAACTCTTATACTGTTGGTTACGCCGGTGCCTTGGTGGGGTTAAGCAAGGGTTCCTTGCAAAATGTCTATTTTGATTCGGACTCCCTTTCTCTGGCAGCCATTGGCAGCGATAGTTCGGCCAGCAAAATCAATGTGGGCGGCTTTTCCACCGCCAATATGCAGCGTGACCTGTTTGCCTGGCAGCTCAATTCCACAGGGGGCACGGAAGAAAACAGCAAAATCTGGAGCCGGAACGGCGGCTATCCCATTTTTGCCGATGCTCAGAACAAGGCAATCTATAAGGTCGTTTTCGATGACGAAGGCGTACCCACTAACCGTTATTCCAACAACAAAGGGGTCGTTCAATTCCCCGAAACTCCCGAACCCGCCTCGGGCTATGTCTTTGTCGCCTGGCTCGATACCGACGGCAATATATTCTCGGAAAAGTCCACGCTTTCCAGCGACAAAAAGGTGTCGGCTTATTATGCATTAGAGTCCGATTCTCTATATATTGTTGATTTTATGGACACCGAAGGCAACCTTTGGGCAAGCCGTCCGACAAATGCGGCTGGTGGGTTGGACTCTGTCCCGGAACCTCCCGCTCCCGATTCGGGATTCTATTTCATTGGCTGGTTTGATTCGCTTGACTCACGGGTAGAACCGACTACCGTCTTTACGGGAAATACCACGCTGTCAGCCAAGTATAGCAAGCTTACTATCGTCTTTTTGAATGCTGACGGCGACACTTTGCAAAATTCAGTCGCTAAATACGGCAGTATTCCTAAATATATGGGCAAGACGCCGACCAAGGCCTCCACCACAGGATACGACTACACATTCTATGGCTGGAACCCGAACCTTGCGACAGCTACGGAGCCAGCGACCTACACAGCGGTATTCGACAGTTCCCTGAAGACCTTTATGGTCACTTTCAGGAATGGTTTCACGACATTACAAAGTACCAAGGTTGGCTACGGAGCAACTCCGGCATACAACGGCAACACTCCAACCAAGCCCTCTTCCACTCAATACGACTACACATTTAAAGGCTGGAGTCCGAGTATTGTGCCGGTTACCGGTAATGCGATCTATACGGCGGTATTCGACAGCACGGCAATTTCGCAGGGGTCCAGTTCTTCCGTAGCACAAAGTTCTTCGAGTGCAATCGCTTCCAGCTCCTCGGCGATGCAGAGTTCTTCGAGCATGATCGCCTCCAGTTCTTCCGTATCATCGAGTTCGTTCGGCATTATGTCGTCCAGCTCGGCGGTTGTGCAATCCAGCTCTTCGGCGGTGCAGAGTTCTTCGAGCGTGATTGCATCCAGCTCCTCGGAAGCTCCCAGTTCCTCCAGCGGCGTGTCGAGTTCTTCCAGTTCTGAAGATCCGGATGCTCTCCACTTTAGCGCGCATCCCCGCTTCAATCTCCACGTTCAAAACCGCACTCTCCAAATCCAGAACGCCCGCATCGGCTCCGCCTTTGCAGTACTCGATTTGCAAGGCCGCGTGCTGCGTCGCGGTGTGGTGAACTCCCCGGAATTTTCCATGGAATTGCAAAACGCCGGCACTTACATCGTCCGCGTGGGCAAGGAAATTCAGAAAATCCGTGTGAAGTAATTCTCGGCAAATCACATTTCAAGCCTCCGGGATTCTCCCCGGAGGCTTTTTCGTGTTTCAATGTGCCTAAGATTGCCGCGCTGCTAACGCAGCTCGCAATGACAAAGTACATGGTTGGTGAGCTTGTCGAACCATGGTTGATGCACCTCGGCAAGCTCGGTAACCGCCGGTTGGTGAGCCTGCTGAACCAGTCGAACTAGTCGGAGCACCCCCACCCCTAATCACTAGCCCCTCTTCCACATTCCAAACGATTTCTGGCAAAAGCCAAAGCTTCCTCATGGGAAGAAATCTTCCCTTGCAGTTGCCATTCAAATTCTTCTTTGATTAGCTCGCCAAAAAAACGCCCCGGGCGAAGCCCCATTTGAATCAAGTCCGCCCCTTTCAAAAACGGCTCTGGCGAAGCGTCCAAAACGCCAAGCGCACTTGCCCGCGACACAAAAATTTCTGCGGCTTGCTCCCTAGTAGCATCCGTTAAAAGCGGCGTCGATGGCAAATAGAGCGCGGCCAATTTCAGACCGCCAAGCTTTACTGCTGCCCGGCGAAGGAATTCATCGTCAAAACCGGTTTGCGGGCTGCTGGCGCGAGAAAGCAAGTCGGGCAAGAACGAAAACAAAAGCGGACATTTTTTTAACAGCGAGACTTCGTTGGTCATCCGCGACAAAAAGCGATTTACCGCCTGCACATTTTCCGCCCCGGAAAGCAACGCCGTAAACGCCAAAATTTCTTGCGAATCCAAATCCGGAAGCTGCGGCAACTTTTGGGAAACGCCGTCCAGCAAAGCTCCCAATTTTTCGTCGGAACAGTCAGGGCCCAGCCCGCGAATTTCCGGAAAAAAACGTTCCAAACGCATTTCTCGAAACGCCTGAAGCCCCAAACTGGGAGTTCCCGGTTTCAGCAACCATTTTTTGAACTCTTCAAAAATCCGTTCGGGAGAAAGATCCGAAAGCGACAGACCGCGACAAAGTGCCGCCGTTTCCGGCGCAAGCCGCAGCGAAAACCGGGACGCAAATTGAACGCCCCGCAAAACGCGAAGGGAATCTTCGGCAAACGCCGACGAAACATGGCGCAAAATTCCCTTTTCCAAATCGCTTTTTCCGCCGTAAGGATCGGACAAAAGCAAATCCGGCAGCGAAAGCCCCATGGCATTGACCGTAAAATCGCGGCGACGCGCCGCTTCTTGAAAAGACAAATGCAAATGCGTCTGCACCAAAAATCCGCGGTGCCCTTCCCCGATTTTACTCTCCGTCCGCGGAAACGAAAAATCCAAGTCCAATCCCCGACTGACCAGATGAATAACGCCAAAAGCTTTGCCCACCAAGTTGGGACGCCCAAAATCCTTTAATATGGCGAGAAGTGCTTGCTGTTCCAAATCGTACACTTCCACGTCAAAATCCCGAGAAGACTTGCCTAGCAGCGCATCCCGAACAAAACCGCCGACAAGATAGCATCGGCCTCCCGCCGAACGGATCCGCTCCGCAATGCGCATCAGGCGTTCGGGAATGTCGTGTTGAATCCGTTCGCTATTCATCGGAATCCGGATTTTCCGAACGGGTCGCCGAGGAATCCGTCTTTAGAGAGTCCGTGTTCACCCTTTTCAAACCGTCTTGTGCCGACGAATCCTTTTGGGAATCCGCATACATTTCGTAAATGCTCTTTTTGATTTTGTTCGTCAGCGAATCCGACTTGGCGTATTCTTCTTGTTCGGCCTGGCACTGGCGCAGTTCTTCGGCCGTCCATTCCCGCTGATCCGGCGACATGGCCGTATGGTTCAAACGGTATTCGATTTCTGCGCAAACGGGCTTTTGCCGCTGCGACGCACAGCCGAGCAACACGAAAAGAACAAATAGAAAAGCAACGTATTTCATCGGTGATATTATAGAAATTGAACGCTTCCTAGTGAACAACCAGAATTTTTCCTTTTTTGGTTTTCCCGCCGTTCTTGATGATGTAATGGTAAACTCCCGGCGCAATGCGAACTCCGCGTTTGTCTTCCCCATTCCATTCGACTTTGCCGCCATCCAGCTCGCCGCCCGAAAAAGAGCGGACCAGATGTTTTCCCGAATTGTAAACCGAAATGACCGCGGACTCCGCCACATTTTCAAACACGAGGGACTGGTTCAAATCAAAACGAACCGGATTCGGATAGACTTTGATCTGGGGACCTTCCGATGTCATGTAATTCCCCGTTTCCCGCAAATCCGTCCTTGCGTAGCGGGAAAGTCCATTCTTGTGCACAAACCACACTTCACCCAATTTGCCATCTACAGTCACATCAAAAACAATGTCGCTCAGCAAACCGTCCCGACTGACGAACTTTGTCGTTTTCATAGTATCGGGGCTGCCCCCCTTTTTTTGAATCATGTAGGCGCCGCTCCCGATCGTCCCCAGCCAAAGACGCCCATTCGGATCGATGGCTATCGACGAAAGGCTGGCCTGCTCGTAAGACTGCGTTTTGTGCGGAGCCTGGACGGAGTCCATTCCCGGTTCCCAATAGGCAAAGTCCGCATACGTGATTCCCCAAAGCCTTCCGGACTTTTCCAAATCCATATCGATAAGCGCGTAATGCCCGGGAGTCGGAACGTTCTCTTTGGAAATCACAGAGAGTTCTCCGCCGTTTTGCGAAACCGGTTTTAAGCGGAAAATATCCAACGATCCGTAACCTTCCACTCCTTCCGTAAGTCCTGCGCCCGAATAAAGAACCCACTCCGAACTATCTTCCGAAAAAGCGGCGATCAAAGGTCCCGCAAATTTCCCTGTTCCGGCCTGATTCACGCAGCTCACATTGCCGGATTCGTCGATATACGCAATGCCATAGCTGGATTTTCCCCAATAACTGACCAGCCAACCGATGCTATCAGGAGCCGCCGTCACTCCACCCGGCACAATGTAATTCGGCAGATAGGTTTCTACGCAACCGGCATTTTGCATGGAGATATTTTCTTCCAGACCCAAACCGTTCCCCGAATAAAGACGCCAGCCAAAGCCCCAAATGCCGACCAGCGTTTTTTGATCCGCCAAGGAAGAAAGATTTTTCAGCAATCGACTGGTGGGTTCCGTCCCTCCATAATAGGGAAGATCCGAGAGCGACGGGTTTGCATTCCAGCCTTCGCCATCGCTCCAGCCGAAATCGCCCCCCTCGGAATACGCCGTAATGCCGCCTTCGCCGCCCACAAAAGGCGTTATGACATAAGGCCTTTCCAGCGGGCATTCCGACCACTCGGACACATTGGAAACTTCTCCCCCGTCATAGACCCAAGCGGAGTCCGCTCCAACCAGATACGCGATTTCTCCATCTTCCACCACTTGGCGAACCTTGGAGCTGTCCTTTTTCCAGAGGGATGGAAATTTTTTAGACGAAAGGGTGTCTCCCAAAGCGACAATCGGCGAGAGCGTCTTTTTAAAATCGGCGGTCCATTTTTTTCCGTCAAATTCCATCCGTTGAATTTCCGTGAGCGAAGAATCCCCGCTCGCAAATGTCGCCGCCAAATCCCACGAAGACGGATCGGACAACAGAACATCCTGCCGCATGGCGTCCCACTGCATTTCGCGGACATAGACCGAATTTCCCAAAGCGACAAAAAGGGAATCCCCGCGAACCAAAAAAGCCGAAGGCGATCTGGATTTTAGCGAAACATCGGCGATGCGCGCAACGCTCATCACAAATTTTCCCTGCGAATAGTCGTAAAAAGCAATGCGGTCCCGAAATCCCATCACCAAAATCGAATGGCTCGATTCCAGCAAGCCCGGCACAAGAGTCGTCCCCAGAGAGGCGAACGAACGATTATGCACCAAAAACTTGCCGTTTCCCAAAAAATGCGAAACAACTCCCAAGGAAGAAACGGCAAAAATTTCCCCGGAGGCCGTGTGGACAACGCCGTAAATCTCGGACGATTCCAAGCCATTTTCCGAAGAATACACCTCGGAAGCACCATTCGAATAAATGAATCGCACGCCGCCGTCTGTCGCCAAAATGAGAGTCCGATTGGCCAGCGCCGCTTCATAAAACGCCGTCGTTCGGGCAAAAGTATTCCAGCTTTCCACGGCCAGCGCGTGAGCCACCCAAAAAAAGAATATAGAGCGGAAAATGATGTTCACACTCCAATATTACCAAAATAATCAAGACATTTTCATCTTTTTCCCCACATTTTCCCGCATTTTTCCTACAGAAGTCGTCAATCGCTTGGCAATCGTCGAGCGGCTGATTCCCGAAATCCCAGACAATTCATTGATGGAAAATCCTTTTAAATAATGCAAATCGACCAATGTTCCCAAATTCGGCGAAATGCCGTTCAGCATAGAATTCACCTGCTGTTCATCAAATAGTTGCTTATCGTTCTTGGCGGACAGCTCGACTTCGTAATGGAAATAGCTTTCGCAAACTCGCTGCGACCTGGCAAGTCGGCGAAGTTCGTCATTGCAAAGATTTTCGGCGACCCGCAACAGCCACCCGGACGGATTTTGCAGCTCCCTAACCTCTTCAAAGTGCGTGTGCAGTCGCAAGTAAACATTTTGCATCAAATCCTGAAGGGCAATCCCGGGATGCAATTTATTCTTGCACAATTTGTAAATTTGAAACCGATGTCGATTCCAGAAATTCAATATATCTTGATTGCGAACAGGCCCTTGAATGCTGGCCATATATTTCCGTCCATTCCCAGACATACGAAAAGCGACAGTGCAAAAGATATATTTTCAACAGGAGCTTTAGATTGAAAACGAACGAAAAAAAAACTTTGGCAACCATTTGGTCGCATTTGATGTTCGGCGTTCTTCTCTGCGCCGCATTCGCCTCTGCGCAAAGCTTTGAATCCATTGATCTCAACGGGATGCAGCCGCCCAAAGTGGAAATCCGTTATCCCGAAGAAACGACCCGGGAAGGCTCTCTCGTTTCCGTCCGAATCACCATTCCCGACGGTTGGCACGTCAATGCAAACATTGTCGCGGACGATTTTTTAAAGCCGTCCACCCTGAATATTCAAGCGCGCGGCATCCAATTTGGCGACCCCATTTGGCCGGAACCCATTAAAGAATACAGCGAAGCGCTGGATTTGGAAAATCTGGTTTTCAAAGGAACGCTGACCGTTCAAATCCCCATCCAAAAACTTGAAGCCGATTACGACACGAGCACGACCAATCTGGATTTCGGATACCAGGCTTGCAGCAACATTTGCCTAGCTCCGCAAACCGTCCACGCCTCTCTGGAGCTGAAATCCTTGGGACAGAGTTCTCTTTCTTCCCCCGCGCTCGACTCTCCTTCAAAAAAAAACGATTCTGAATCCCTAACGCTGCTGTTGCTGCTTGCCTTTGTCGGCGGGCTGATTCTGAATTTGATGCCCTGCGTTCTGCCCGTCCTCTTTTTAAAGCTCTTCAGCCTGATCCGCAACGCCCAAGAAACCCGCTCACGGCTTTGGCTTCTTACAGGCGCGCTCGTTCTGGGCGTACTGATTTCCTTTTGGATTCTCGCCGGAATCGTCGCCCTCATCAAAGCGGGCAGCGGAAACGCGGGCTGGGGTTTTCAATTCCAGAACCCGGGATTCATCGCCTTTATGGTTGTTTTACTCTCCGCATTCGCCATGAACCTGTTCGGCGCCTTTGAAATTTTCCTTCCCGGAAAAACGCTGACCCGCATGGATGCGGCTACCCGCAAGGAAGGTTTAGCCGGAGCCTTCTTCAGCGGCATTCTCATGGTCCTTTTGAGCACGCCCTGTTCCGCGCCCTTTTTGGGAACGGCGATGGGCTTCGCCTTTACGCAGAGCACGTCCATTCTATTCCTGTTCTTCACCGTCGCCGCCATCGGACTCGCTTTCCCCTACATTCTGGTCGCCATCTTTCCCCAGATTCGCCAAATTCTCCCGAAACCCGGAAACTGGATGACGATTTTCCAAAAAATTTTGGGAGTCTTTCTGCTGGGAACGGCTATCTGGCTCGTCTGGGTCGCATTCCAAATGATTGGTTCGTCCGGAGCCGCCATCATTCTCGGCTTTGGCGTGATCGCCATCCTTTTCTCCCTGGCTTTCGGCAAAATCGCTAGACCCGACAAGCCCTTTGTTCGAGAACCCGTTTTGTTAATCGCATTCTGTCTGATTCTTCTAGCCGGGTGGTTCTTGTTCGGAAAAGTCGCCATCGAAACCGCTATCAAAGAAAAAGCTCGCATTGCAGCAGAAGAAACTCTGAGTGATGACGGCTGGTATCGCTATTCCCAAAAGACTTTTGATGCGTTTGCCAACGAGAACCGGGTAATCTTTGTGGACGTGACGGCGGACTGGTGCCTGACTTGCAAGACCAACGAAGCGGTCGTTCTTTCGAGCGAAACGGTCCAAGGACTTTTCGCCCAAGCCGACGCGATTTTAATGCGGGCGGACTATACGCTCGAATCGCCGGAAGTCACCGAGCTGCTTCGGAAACTGGGTCGCAGCGGCGTTCCCGCCTATGCTGTTTACAAACCGCAGACCGCTTCGTGGAATGTCCTGCCAGAAATCCTGACCACGGATGCCATCGAGAAAGCGCTGAAGTAATTTTTTAAAGCGAGAACTTTCTTTCACAAGGGGATATTACGCCAGCCGAATCATCTTGGTCAGTTTGTCAAGGGTCGTGTAACGCATCAGGGAAACGATTTCTTCTGCGTTCTCGTTCTTTTTGTTTGAATTCTTATTTGCCATGATTTAGCACCTACAACAAGTTGAAAATGGTTGGCAAAATTCGGGTGGCGGCCTTGCCTACGGCTAGGAGCGGGGGCCCTACCCCGCCCCTAGTCCGAGTCCCTGAGGCAACGAACGGAAAACCCGATCTCCTTGCTGTAGTACTGCGAGCGCACGTACGTGTCGACGTAGAAGAAGTCCCAGTTGTACGCATTGACGCTGCTGTGCTCCGTACGACTCCAGAAAAAGGCGTAGTAGTCGGCGTTGTAGTAATTGCCAACGTCAAAGCGGTTGCCCGCTGGCAACACGGAAAAGCCGTATTCGTCCGTGCCGTTGCCATTATTGTACCAACCACTCTTGGACTTGAGCTTTGTTCCGGCGACATCCTCACCGCCGACAGCCGTGAACAGAGTTTTCCATTCCGTGTCGCTGGGCAAGTGCCAGCTTTCGGGACAAACGCCGCGAACCGGTTCCTTTGCAGAGCACGTTACGTCGTAACCGCAGCCCTTGCCGCCATCGCCGAATACCCCGGCACTGTCCATCGCCGCAGCCCAAGTATAGAGCCGACCATACTTGGCACAGGACTCCTGTTCGTCGTTGTAGCAGTAACTTTTAGCGGTTCCTTCATTGTAATCATAGTTCAAGTTCTCCGCCATCCAAACTTGATTTCCGATTTTAACGGACTTGTAAATTTGTCCATC
Source organism: Fibrobacter sp. UWS1 (assembly GCF_002300445.1). Taxonomy (NCBI): domain Bacteria; kingdom Pseudomonadati; phylum Fibrobacterota; class Fibrobacteria; order Fibrobacterales; family Fibrobacteraceae; genus Fibrobacter; species Fibrobacter sp. UWS1. The sequence continues at coordinate 108,680 of NZ_NSGW01000002.1, read as the reverse complement.
GCGTGCGTCTTTGAACATTTCATAGGAAATCGCAGGATTCAGATATTGCCAATTCTCCTTTTCTTCAATCCACTTCTGTTCCCAGCATTGGTAGGAAATCCCGTTCACCGTAATCTTCTCGCCGTCCAGCGCTTCCGAACACACCACGATTTGGTTGTCCGCGCAAATTTGCGTTGCCGGATCGTAGGCTGCCGCTCCGCACATGGCCTTATACAGAGTCGTCGTCGAGGCGTTCTCCCCTTCGCCGCAGGTCACTTCCACAACGCCATCGCCCAGGTCGGCTATTTTGCAGCCCGAGCCATTTTCACCGGTTTTCCCCTTCTCCCCATTTTTCAATACGCCAATGGTATCGCCGCCGCATATAACATTAAATCCGGAATTGTCTTCTAAAGCTACGGCAGTGCAACTTGCGCCATCTTGGCCTTTTTCACCCTGAATTCCCTGCTCGCCCTGCTCGCCCTGTTCGCCTTTTTCGCCCTGTTCGCCGTTCAGCAATACGCCGATGGAGTCGCCACCGCAAAGAATCTTGTAACCGTTCTCGATGGCTTCCGCTGTGCAGCCTTTTCCATCCGAACCCACTTCGCCGTCGGTTCCATCCTTGCCGTTGGCGATGACTCCCACAACTTCGCCGTCGCAGCGGACTTCAATTCCGCCATCCACCGGAATGGCTGTGCAGCTGGAACCGTCCGAGCCATTCTCTCCATCCTTGCCGTCAGCCCCAGCTTCCCCCGTTTCGCCTTGTTCGCCCTGTTCGCCCTTGAGCGTCGTCCATTTTCCGTCGGCGCAGTAATAAACCTGCGCGGAGTCCTCCGCAAAGACGATTTCGCCCACGTTCTCCTCGCCGCAAGCGGGCAGCGAATCCCCCGCTGCAACGACGGCGATACCGGTGGTTTCCGTGATGTTGGTGGTATTCTCGTCTCCGCAAGCTGTGAGGAAAATCGCCGCAGATGCAGTAGCGACAGCTAACGAAAGTTCTTTTTGCATGGTTCCATCTCCTTTAAATTATGCCTGGCGCAGCTCACGCCGGGATGATTGGGCAACGACTCGATTTGTCATTTTATTTCATCCCTTTTATCACTCCAAATGTAAACAAACAAAAAAAAAAAACATTGTCAAGAGTTTTTCGGAATTTTCTGAAATTTTTATTCTTTGGGGAGGGAATCACCCATTTGAAAGCTTCTGAGGAAAGGGTAACAGCCAAAGCGCAGTTGATGACCGAACAAAAAGCTCTGCCAAGCCGGAATTCGACCAGACAGAGTTTTTAAGTTTTGAATAGGGCACGCGTTTTGGAAAGGCGAATTCAAACTTGTTCACCGGTTTGCACAGTCTTGTAAACCTGACCGTCGCGGGAATCGGTGAATGTGCCATAAGAGACTTCCACCGACGAGGAACTTATCTCTGTCGAGGAAGAACTTGAGCTGCAGGGTTCCTGCAAGTCATCGATGTCTAACTTTTCCCACTTGCCGTCGTCGCAGACATAGACCGCGTTCAGCGAGGAGAGCAGAACCAAGTCGCCCTCGCGGCTGTCCGTGCAAGCGGGAAGGTCGTCGAGAGATTCCACGGAGGGGACGTCTTTTGTCAAATACATTCAAAACCGGCGCATGGCGTAATGCGTCAGTTTTTCTTTGTCTGAAAATATTTCTTGTTCCTAATGCAATCGATTTTTTGAATCGCAAAATTTTCGGTCGCCCCCTCAACTGAAGCCGCTTTTCCCTTGCCCAAACTTCTTTATTTTCCAAAAACAACGCGCAAGGTCATTTTTTTCCTTTCCCAAATCTTCAAATTGAAATAGATTTAAACCCATGAAAGTTGCTCTTCTTACGAATGAATTTCCCCCCGACATCTACGGCGGTGCCGGCATCCACGTTCAATTTTTATCCCGCGAACTCCGCAACCATTGTGAAATCGAAGCGCGCGCATTCGGAAGCCAGAACGATTCCGAAAAGAATTTAAACGCCATCGGTTTTTCACCCAAGTTGAATTCCCAGCCCGCCAATCCGAAATTGTCCAAAATTCTGAATCCGTTGGACATCAATCTGCAATGGATGAGCAGCCTCCAAGAAATTGACGTGGTGCATTGCCACACCTGGTACAGCCATTTTGGCGGTGTTCTCGCCAGTCGCCTGCTGGAATGCCCGCTGATTTTGACGACCCATTCCTTGGAACCGCACCGCCCGTGGAAAGCGGAACAGTTGGGAAACGGCGGTTACCAGATGAGTTCCTGGATAGAACGCACCGCTTACGAAGCCGCCGACGGCGTGATTGCGGTTTCTAACGAAATGAAGCGGGACGTGATGGAACTCTATGGCGTTCCTGCCGATCGAGTCCAAGTCATTTATAACGGCATCGATCCCGATTTTTACAAGCCGACTTTTGAACCGGAAGTTTTGGATAAATACGGCATCGACAAGAACAAACCGTTCATCCTTTTTGTCGGCAGAATCACCCGTCAAAAGGGCATTTCGCAACTGATCAGCGCCATTCCCCACTTGAAAGAAGACGTGCAGGTTGTGCTTTGCGCCGGTGCGCCCGACACGCCGGAACTCGCCGCGGAATGCGAAACAAAAATCCGTGCGCTACAGGCGACCCGAAAAGGAATTTTCTGGATACAGGAAATGATGCAGCACAAGGAATTGCGCGTTCTCTATTCATACGCATCCGCCTTTGTGACCCCATCGCTTTACGAACCCTTTGGCATTATCAATCTTGAAGCGATGAGCTGTGGAACTCCGGTAGTTGGCAGCGCCGTCGGCGGCATTCCCGAAATTATTGTCGATGGCAAAACAGGATTCCTCGTTCCATTTGAAGCGACGTCTGCGACCAATTTTGAACCCAAAGATCCCGAAGTTTTCCAACACGCCCTTGCCGACAAACTGAACGCCCTGTTGGACAATCCCGATATGGCAAAAAAATTCGGCGAAGCGAGCCGCCAAAGAGCGGTAGATGTATTCAGCTGGAAAAGCATCGCCAAGCAGACTTTCAATTTTTACGAGACGACCATTGCCCGTTATAAAGCGGAAGGTCCCCGAAAGTGTACAAAATGAAGTAGCTAGGGATTAGAGGGCAACTCTGTTTCCCTTAAGCCGAATTGCCTTTTCCAAGACAAGGAGGCCTTCTCAATATTTTATCTCGCCATTTCAAATTCCGGTGGTCAAAGCTGCCGCAGCATTCGCATTCCACGGATTTCAATGAAGAGTGCCTTTGGTTCTTCATCAACATGTGTGGGTGGCTTCGCCACCCTTTTTTGTTGACTTTCGCCTAAATTAAACAAAAAATGGGCTATTTTCTAAAATTTAATCGCCAAAAAAAACAGAAGAAAAAGCCCATGTCAAAATTATACAAATCCATCTTCAATGTCAACGGCTGTTCAGTCGTCAAGCAGGAGCAAACCGACACCACGGTCACCATCACGGTAAGACTCACCAAGGGCAACGCCAGCAGGTGCGGCTGTTGCGGGCGAAAAGGGAAACTCTACGACAACGGCCGGGAACAGAGGGTGTGGCGGACGCTCGATCTCGGCACGAAAATGGGCTTCATCAAGATGGACACCTACAGGGTGAAGTGCAGGAAGTGCGGCGTAAAAACCGTGAAGGTGCCGTGGGCAAGCCACAGGTCAGGCTTTACCGACGCCTTCGAGCAGCAAGTCGCATGGGCCGTATGCAGCATGTCGAAAAAGGCTGTCGCAAAGCAGCTACGCATCGCCTGGAATACCGTGGGAGAAATCGCCGACCGCGTATGGGAACGCCTGGACACAAGGCCTATCAAGGCAGGCTGCATCTTCAGGCGCATAGGCATCGACGAGACCAGCTACAAGAAAGGGCACAAGTACATAACGGTGGTAGTGGATCACGACAGGCGCTGCGTGATCTGGGTACACGAGGGCTACGGGAAGGAGGTGCTGGACATCTTCATGAGGGAACTCAGCGAAGAGCAGCGCAAGGGCGTGGAGCTTGTGACTTGTGACGGAGCCAAGTGGATAAGGTCAAGCATCGAGGAGTTCCTGCCCAATGCCGAACGGTGCGTGGACAGCTTCCATGTCGTACAGTGGGCGACAGAAGCCCTGGACAAGGTCCGTGTGGAAGCCTGGAAGGAGGCCCGCAAGGAAAACCGCAATCAGAAACGGGGCCGAGGCAGGCCCACGAAGGATAGCGTCCCGAAGGACCGCACCGCGGAGGGGATAAAGAACTCCAGGTACGCTCTGGGCAAGGCTCCAGAGAACCTTAACGAAAGCCAGCAGAGAAAAATAGAACTCATAGCAAGCCGCTATCCGCGTCTCTACAGGGCATACCAGCTCAAGGAGGAACTGCGCATCATCCTGAAGATGGGCTATGACGATGCCAGGGAAAATCTGGACAGGTGGCTGTGGCGTGCAAGCCACTCACGCATCGGCTCAGTAAAGGATCTGTACGCAAAGATCAAGCGTAACTACGACGGAATCCTCAACACAATCAGGCTGGGCGTGTCAAACGCAAGGATCGAGGCGACGAACAACAAGATAAAGCTACTGATACGGACTGCCTATGGCTTCAGGAACATGAACAACATGCTGTCGCTGATAATGTTGAGCTGTTCCTATGTCGATGTAAAGATAGCCTACGAATGGGAATCGGAATCGAGAGAATCATCTAGCAAGGCTGCCTAAATGCTACCACACATGTTGATGATGCCTCCCTTTTTCTTGGCCTGTTGTTGAGTTTGTCCTGTATCCACCGGACTTTTTGCGGCGAGATTCCCTTGAACGACTCCTTTTTCGGCAGATACTGGCGTATGAGTCCGTTCATGTTCTCGTTTGCCCCGCGTTCCCAAGAGTGGTAGGGGTGGGCGAAGTAGTATTCCACGCCAAGTGCCTTGGCGATATCCAGATGGCAAGCGAACTCCTTGCCGTTATCCGACGTGATGGTGTATAGGGGGAAGGTCTTCCGGTAATCCCTGAGGGCACGAACCAGAGTTTTCTTCAGGTCGTCGGCATTTTTCGTTGGCAGGTACCGTATCAGGCAGTAGTTGGACATCCTGTCGTTGACTGTCAGCAAGTTCGCATCGTGGTCCGCACTGTTGATCAGGTCTATCTCGAGGTCGCCGATGCGGCTCTTCTCGTCGACTATCGCGGGACGGTCGTCGATGGAGACCCGGCCTACAATCTGGCCTCTCCTGTCCTTCTTCTCGCCCCTCTTGCGGTACGGCTTCTTTCCATGTCGCAGATGCGACCTGAGTTCCTTGTCGCATTTCACGTGCCTGTAAATCGTGGAAACGCAGGGAACACCCACCCCATCACTGCTCAGACGTCCATTCACCTGTTCGGGCGACAGGTCGTCCTTGATTTGGGCATCCACTATCTTCCAGTCTTCCGCATCGTACACGTAATGCACGTGGCTTGTGGCCGCCAGTCTAGTTGCTCGATTATGGGCTTTTTCGGGATCGTAGTGTATGCGACCGCCGTTCCGGGATATCTCCCTGGACAGGGTCGGTTCCTTTACGTCGAGCAACTTTGCTATTTCTTTTTGCATTAAGCCCGCGGAAAGCAGGGCCTTAATTTGGTATCTTTTATCTCGGTCGAGTCTCATCACCTCACCTATTTTTTTAGCTGAAACGGCAAGGTAGAAAAACTCGGCCATTCCCCAGGGGCTCGCCCCTGGGGAAATTTTCTTTCCGGATTACCTTACATCAGTTGCATTGGCGATGAAAACTCGCGCGTCTTTAAAAATTTTCCGTCCGCATGAAAAATGGAAATATTTACCAAGCCATCTTCTTTCAAATAAAACAAAATGCCTTCGCGTGAAAAAATAAGCAAAGCGTTATCCAAAGGATGGCCAACTTCAGAAAAAAGCGATTCCTTTTCCGTATAGACGGCAATATCCAAATTCAAAAATTCCATCCGGCCTAGCAAAAAACGATTTTTAGCGCTGTCCTCTCCTTTCGTTTCCGCCGATTCTACAATCAATTTTTCGCGGCGAATTTTTCTCCAAAGGGTATCGTTTTGACGCAAAATACAGACGTTTAAAATTTCTCCAGGCTTTCCCCGAAAAAAAGACAAACCCGATTCCAGCGATTTTCCGGCAAGTGAAATTCCATCCACAGCAAGCAGCTTGTCTCCGACGGCAATTCCCGCTTTTTCCGCAGGCGCATCCCGCACGACACCAACCACTTCAAAACCCGCTTCAAAAGGATAAACAGCAAGGCCTATTCCGCCAAAAATTTCCGTCGCCAAAGCCGCTTTGATGAAAACGGCAAAATAGAATCCAAATTTTCGCATCGTCGCGCCCTCTTTGCTTTCAAAACATCACCGAAAACATCTGAATTTAAACGAAAAATCGCACCCGGCAAGGATGCGATAAGAAAAATTTCAAAACTTTAATCGGTTAATCGTTTTACGCCGATAGATTTTGCCTTTTGAATTCTTCAACGCCAGCTCCTACAATCCGGCTGCGCCCATTGCCGACCGGAATAACTTCAATATGGTTGGGAATCCCGTCTTTCACCAAATCCACATGAGAAATAACGCCAATCTGCTTGTCGCCGCTTTCTCCTAAATTGCGCAAAACATCAATGGCTTTTTGCAATTTCTTTTCGTCCAAAGAACCAAAGCCTTCGTCCAAAAATAGCGTGTCAATTCGAACGCGTTGGCTTGCCAACGAAGAGAGTCCCAGTGCCAGCGAAAGGCTGACCAGAAAAGATTCCCCGCCCGACAGATTCGCCACGGGTCTAGCCATTCCACATTCCGCATCATAAAGCCCCATATTCATGCTGTTGTCATATTTCAACTTGTAACGCGGAGCCAAAGCGCATAAATGCTTGTTTGCAGCGACAATCAGTTTTTTCAAAGTCAGCTGCTGAACATAATTCACAAAAAGTTTTCCGTCGGAACTGCCGATAAGCTTGCACAGCGTATCCCAAATATGGAACGTTTTTTCCTGCGCTTCTTTTTGACGCAGGAATTCCTCCGCCCGTTTTTGCGCATCTCGATTCACGGATAATTTATTCGAAGTTTCCATGATCCGGGAGTCCAAATCTTTCAATTCCTTTTCCAGTATTTCCAACTTGGAAGCTACGGTTTGCAGAGTCGCTTGTTCCGTTTCCGCAGAGCGCAATTCATTCAGCTGCTTTTCCGCTTGTTGCAGCTGTCCGCTTTTGGCGGCATATTCCGCAGTTACCTGCTCCACTTTTTGCAAAAGCTCCTGACGATCCTTTTCGGAAACAATCGCTTTTATCACATCGTCTTTGGTCGCAAAACTGCATTCCCGCAATTTTGCCATAAACGCTTCTTCCAAACGATTTTTTTCCTGTTCGACCTTGGACAAGTCTTCTAAAATCATTTGCAACTGAGATTTTAAAGAGGTCAAAAGTTGCAAATTTTGATTGTAGTCCTTTTCCAATTCTTTTTTCCGACAGACGAGATTTTCAATTTTCGCAGCATATTCCTGCCGATCGGCGGCGACATCTTTATTTCCAAAAAGTTTTTCCCGATTCAAGGAACGTTCTTGCAGATCCTTTTGCTGCTGCAATAGATTCTGCTCCAAATTTTGAAGATCCGCATTTTCCGTTTCCATGCTGGCCGCCAAAGATTTTTCGTCAGCATCCAAAATGTTCAGCTGATTTTTCGCATTATCGATTTTCAGAATGCAATTATTCCATTCCGTAATCCATTGACGAAGTTTGCATAGCACCGTCTGCTGCTGAAGCAAATCCTTTTCGGCAAATCCATAAGGTTTTAATTTTTCCGTGACGGATGCCAGAATATTTTCTACAGCCAGTTTCTTTTCTTGAACATTCTTTTCACAAGCCAGGACATTTTCCTTTCCATGATTCCATTCGTTAAGACTCAGCTCTTCCGCGGATTTGGCTTTTTCATAAGCGCTTTGCAAATGATTCAAACGGGCGGCTGTCGCCGAAATTTCCCCAGCAAAAACGGGTTCGGTGTGCGGCAAATGAAACGGATTTCCACAGACAGGACAGGTATCGCCATCACGAAGAGAGGTCTGCACAAATAGCGCAATTTTATGGATGTCATTTGAAAAACTTTTATCCCTTTCCGCGGCGGCATTCTTGTATTCTGCAACTTTTATCCGATAGTCTTTTTCCAACTTATCCAATTGCACCTTCGCCGTTTCCAAAGAACCATTCGCTTTTTCAAAATTGTCCTGCGCCGTTTTCCATTGTTGCAACCGGTCGGCAATCACCGCGATTTCACTTTCGAGCGCCTGATGCGAAGCATGCTCCTTTTTATAACGGAGATTCGCATCCAATTCCTTTTCAACAGCCGCCCGCCGCGTTTTGCAGCTTTCCAGCTTCAACAAAATCTGCTTGATGCGATTCTTTTTGTCGGCAATTTCAGATTCTTTTTCCTGGCAGGATTTTTTCAAATTCAATATCTCGGCATCCCATTGGGAAACTTTATCCCGAAGAGCATCGCGATTTTTATTTTCCCGTTGCAAAGCTTCTTCTTCTTGACTCCACTTTTCCAAATCGGATTGAAGTCGTCGCCCGTCCTCTTCCTTCAACGGAATATCTTTCTGCAATTTTTCCTTTTGACTGCACTTCTGTGCATAATCCATTTGAGTGCGCTCCAGCGTATCCCAAACAGGTTTCACTTCCTGTGCCTTGTTGCCGCGATCAAGCCTTTGTCGAACTTCTTTCAATTTTTCCTTTTCACTCTGGAGTTCTGCAAAAGCCGATCGCAGTTCCTGACATTCCTTTTCCGCTTTTTTCAATGCCAGCAAGCTGCTCTGTAGATTTTCGTATTTTTTTTGCTCTTCGGTTTTTGTTTTTTTCGTATTCTTCGCCGATTCCATCCAGGCTGTCATATCCCGCAATTCACTTTCTGAAAGCAACTGGATATCGGATAATTGCTTCGCGATAGAATCTCTTTTTTCCTTTTCTTTTTTGTTTCGTTCAAAAACTTCCTGGGAAATTTTCCGATAAATTTCTTGCCCGGAAAGTTTTTCCAAAATAAGGGCTTTTTCATCCCGGCTGCTTTTCAAAAAGCTGTCAAATCCGCCCTGCGGAAGCATCACCGCTCGCATAAATTGGTCAAAATTCAGACCGACGACTTCTTCAATTTTTTTCCCGACTTCATTTTTTTTGTAAACATCGTCATGAGCAACAAACTGTCCCTTTTCAAAAAACAGCAATTTCCATTCGGCATTTTGAATAGCCCCCGTGGGACTGTTCCGGCTACGGTGAACGCTCCATTTTACTTGATAACGACGTCCCAGCGATTCAAATTCCACTTCGGAAAAAGTTTCGCCCGTTCCCGAAGTCATTATCATTTCCGAAATGCCATCGACTTTCTGCTTGTCCGCAACATTCTTTTGCCTTGGCGTTTTCCCATAAAGAGCCAACGAAATCGCATCCAGAATCGACGTTTTTCCCGAACCCGTCGGTCCCGAAATCGCAAACAGGTGATTGCGTACAAAAGACGGATCGTCAAAACGAATGTTCCATTCTCCCGCCAAGGAATTCACATTTTTAAAATGCAGACTTAAAATTTTCATTCTTCTTTTCCTTCTTGGAGTTGCTTCAAAATTTCTTGAAAAGCTTCTTCAACCTGTTTTTTCAATTCCGGGGGCAAATTTGCGCCATCGCTATCTTGCAAGCGCAAAGCAAAAACCTCGGACGGAGAAAAATCCGAAAGATCCCTTTCCTCTTCCTGAAATTCAGAATTGCCATCAATCCGAGCGACGTACTCCGCTTTGAGCAATTCAAGATCCGTTTTTTCAAAATCCGCCAAAAGGACGTTCCGCAAATCCCCGACAGCGCCCGCCCCTGCAAATTGCACACGAACCCAAGCTTTGGGCGATTCCTGGGCGGCAAGTTCCATTTTCCGGCGAATGTCCTGCAAATCATCTCCGCGAATCGTCAGCAATTTGCGGAATGTCGGAACCTGAATTTCACGGACAAGCGGCTCCTTTCCTTCTTCAAAATCCACCAGCAGGACCGCATTTCCCCGATTCGCTTCGTCAAATCCCATCGGTAGAGGAGAACCGGAATAGCGGATTCGATTTTCACCCGCAACTTTCTGCGCCCGATGGATATGCCCCAAAGCAACATAGTCAAAATCCGACGGAAAAATATCCATATTCACATTTTGCAGATTTCCTACCACCGAGTATTCCGTATCGGCAGCGTTTTCCGAAAGGGACGCTCCCGCCGCATACAAATGCGCCATAGCGACAATCGGGCAATTTTTTCCCAAAGTTTCCCGTTTTTGCAAAGCGATTTTTTTCAATTTTTCAAAATGCGCGCGAGTTCCCTCCCGTACAAATTCTTCGTTCGTTGTCGGTTTTTCGCTTTCCAAGCTCGCTTGAAGAGCCGCATCCCGCAAATAAGGAGCCGCACAGACGATGATTTGAGGATTTTTCGCCGACGGCAACGCAAAAACTTCATTTTCAAAATGCGTTTCCTTGTTCGGAGTCGCCACAACGCGCACGTTCAGCAATTCCAAAACAGAACTGGCCGCATTCAATGTCGAAGGCGAATCGTGGTTTCCCGCCGTAATCACCACATTTTTGCAGCAGGTCCCATTCAATTCCGTCAAAAAAGAAAAATACAGCTCCTGAACCGCATTGCTGGGCGAACCCGTATCAAAGACATCGCCAGAAACCAAAAGCGCATCGACTTTTTGATCGATAATTGTTCCTTTCAACCAATCCAAAAATTTTTTGTATTCATCTATGCGAGAACGTTCGTGCAACGAATTGCCCAAATGCCAATCCGAAGTATGCAAAATTCTGTATCCAGTACTCATGCCCTAAATCTAAATCCGTTTTCCTGTCAAAATTGACAACTGGATACCCCCCAATTTGTTCTGCATCACACAAAACGCCGTTTCCATTTCATGCAGCCTAAAGATGAAGTGTTCAGCTAGCGGTCCCTGCCCTTCGACAAGCTCAGGGACCGTTGGTTGGTGTGCTTCGACAAGCACTACAGCCGTTTGTCGAACTAGTCGAATAGCCGAAAGGGACTGACAACAAGCCACTCCCAAGCCGCCGATTTTTGAAAATGAATTTTCAAGCACAACATTAAGAACGTTCTCAAAAATAATTATATTGTGAATGTGAAAAAATTTGCCGACATCTTTCAATACACGCATTTCCGCAAATTCCTTGCAGAATACCAGAATGCCCGTTCTCAAGTCGAGCCGGGATTCAATCGCACTTCCATTTGCGTCCAGCTGGGACTTCCCAAAACCAGAAGCTATTTCGCCGATGTTCTCCGCGGGAAAAAAGTTTCCCCCCGCATGGTGAGCAAATTCATTGAAATTTTGGAACTGGACAAAAAAGAAGCCCGCTATTTTGAAGCGATGGTTCAGCTGGATCAGGCCAAATCGGATGTTATTCGCAAAGAAGCCATGGAAGAGCTGCTCAAAATCAATCCGAATCCGCAAATGCTTTTGCATTCCGACGCTTACGAGTATTATGCGGAATGGTATCACAGCGCGCTTTTCGCCATTCTCGACGTCATCGATGTTAAAGACGATCTTTCTCCCGTAGCCAAACGTATTTTTCCCAAAGTCACTCCGGGCAAATTGAACGAATCCCTTGCGCTTTTGAAAAGACTCGGACTTGTTCGCCAAAATGAAGACGGCTTTTGGAAACCGACCCAAGACGCCATTTCCAGTGGGCCATACAACAATCAGGAACTTATCCGCGAATATCAGTTGCAATGTTTTGAACTCTCTAAAAAGGCACTGCTTTCGCCGGGGAAAAATCCGCAAGTGATGAGCACTCTGGTTTTCAGCATTTCCCGCAACGCGTATCGGGAAATCGAAGCCGAATTGCAGCAGTTCAAAGCCAAAACCCGGCAAATTATCGCCCAAGACAAAGCCAACGCTGACGGCGTTTACCATCTGAACATTCACCTGTTTTCCAATCTGGACGAGGAGGGAAAATGAACTTTCGGCATTCCCTTTTAATCGCAAATCTTTTCGCCATTTACTTCGCCGCTTGCAGCAGCCAGGATCACGCCGGAGTGCTTACCGAAACCGAATCGGGCCAAACACTGGCGGGCATCATCACCAATCCTTCTGGATCGCCGCTTTCCAAAGTCGCCGTCTATATGGTGAAAATCGGATTCAACGCCGTCCAAGATTCCGTCCTTTTAAAAACCGAATCCGCTGAAGACGGTTCGTTTGTACTCCATTCCGAAAGAATTCCCACAGGGACATACACTATCCTTTTTGAAAATGAAGAAGAAGATTCGGGAGCCAAAGCCAGCATATCCCTGCAAAATTCCGACACGCTTCCATTTCATCAGGTCCTTCTTCCCTATTCGCAAATCGCGATTTCTCTTTCGGGATTCGGGCTTTCCGAAAACGATACCGTGTGCATTCCGGAAACATTTGCCTGCCAAACGATTTCCGCAGAAGACGTTCAAAACGACATTGCCGTCGTTTCTAAAATTCCCGCCGCCGATTATTCGCAACTTCTTGTTTTTAACGGCGAAGCGTTCAGCATTCCCGTTCTCTGGAATATCGATAGCGGAAACGTCTATGCGGCAAATTCCGCCGAGGACGATTCTGCATTTTCCATTTTGAACCATCTCCGTTTCGCCAAGGACAGTCCCATAGAACTCCCCGACACCATCCAAAATTTCGAAGTCTTCCAAAATGAAAAAGTCGCCATTTCTTTTTGGGTAAAATTGCCCGAAGACGCCTTTGGTGCAGACTCCAACGTCGCCCTCTTTACCGCGATGCAAGATTCCTTGGGATTTGTCGTTCGGCAAAATTCCAGCAATCAAAAGAAAGCCATTGGAGTGGAGCTTTTTGTGAAAGCGGATTCGCTGGTGATTTCCGACACGACCATTTACGGTTCCATGAAAATTCTGGATGATGCGTGGCACCAGATTGCCGTTCTCTTGAACGGAAAGCATATCGCTGTGATGCTGGACGGAGAAGTCATTCGGGACACGGATTTTAAACGCGAAAATGGATTCGGCAATTTGACAAATTTCATCATTGGCGATTCCCGGCTGAAAGGAACAATCGATATTTTCCGCTTATACGACGGGGAACAAGATTCTTTATGGATGCGCACGCTGTATAAAATGGAAAAACGGAACCGGATTTAAAATGAACAAGAATCATATCGCCAAAGCCATTTTTAGAGGCGGCCTTTTGGGGGAATATGCGTCATTTGCAGTTGCAAAGATTGCGGCTCGTCTTTGCAAGAAAATTGGGGCTGTTTATGAAACAACGGAAGTATCCGCGAGTTTTACCCAAGGAACAACTTGAGCTTCCGTTAAGGGCATTTCCTTTGCTCCGGCATATACGACGGTCCTCTGTTCGGGTGGAAAACCAGAAATTTTTCCCCAGAAATTCAAGTTGTCCAGAAATTCACGGTTGAAAGTTTCGCCCGACTTGATTTCATATGCAAAGGGCATTCCATTTCTATCTTGAATCAGATCCACCTCGTGACCAACATTGTCTCGCCAAAAAGAAAGCCGAGGCTCCTTACCCTGATTCAAGGATTTTTTCATAAATTCATTGATGACCAAGTTTTCAAACAAACTACCTCGCGCAAAGTGCGATTTCAATTGGTTTGCGCTATCGATTTCAAGTAAAGAACACGCAAGGCCAGTATCGTAAAAATAGATTTTTGGTGTTTTGACAAGTCTCTTGTTAAAGTTGCGAAAATCCGGTCTAAGACGGTAAAGGATAAAGCTAGCCTCCAAAACCGAAAGCCAAGAATTTATAGTGGGCGTAGAAACGCCGCACTCGTTTGCAAGCGAAGACTCGTTCAACAGTTGCCCGATCCGCCCGGCACACAATTTCAGGAATTTTACAAACAAATTCAAATTCCCTACATTTTTGACCGTTCGCAAATCTCGTTCCACGTATGTGCGCAAATAACTGGGGTAAAAGTCCGTAGGTGCAATTCCTTTGTCGAAAATGCGGGGATATCCACCGGTGAAAATTTCATCGTCCAGCGATGGCGGGAGTATTCCTGCTGCCTTCAGTTCCGAATGCGAAAACGGAAGCAAGTCAAGCAAGGCGACTCGACCGGCTAGGCTCTGCCCCAGTTTTTCCATCAGCAAAAAATTTTGCGACCCACTCAAGATATACATCCCTGTTCGACCGACTTCATCAGCGTGGGTCTGCAGGTAAGAAAGCAACCCCGGAACACGTTGCACCTCGTCCAGAATAGCTTTGTCAGGATGCATCCGGATGAATGCCCGCGGATCCCGCTCGGCGAGGTCACGCTCGTCCAAGTCTTCCAAGGACACGTAATCATAATCTTGGAACAAATTCCGTAAAAGGGTGGATTTCCCAGATTGCCTCGGGCCAGTTACAGCAACAAATGGGTACTGGTTTGCCAGTTTCTGAACTTTCTCTTGCATTTCACGTGAAATCATGGAATACCGCCTTCAGACTTTTTTACAAATATAAAACCGAACTTTAAAATTGTAAAGACGGCGTTTTGATTAACCACGGTCACTTTCGTTTTTTTGAAGAGGTTAATTGTAAAAAAAAATTGCCGAAAGTACGCCTTTTTGAAGAAAAGACTTGCCAATGTTTTTTTTTGTTTACATTTGCGTCTGCTAAATCAAAAAAAAGGAGTTATTATGAATATCATTAAAATAAATCGCCTAGAACTAGAATTGGACAGAATCGCCGATTCTTATGTTCAAAACGCAATCAATCATCTGAAAAACGACGGGATTGTGCAAATTGTTGATAAAGTTGGAGTCATGGGTGAAATCAATTCTCCAGAACAATTGGAAGTTATGGAAACTTTCAACGGGCAATCGTCCGTAGAACACTTCAAGGATTACGTAGAAAACTGTAAAGAAGCTGGACGTCGTTCATTTTCAAATTTTAGGCAATAAAGGAGTTTTCAATGAAAAACAGTGTTATACATATTCTTCTGTTACTTGTCACCTTTGTGGGAACATGCGCGGCGACAAGTCCGATCAAATTAGTTTCTCAAGACGCCTGTAGATGGGGCGCAAAGTCGGAAGGTGAGGGAGAAAATAAGCATATAGTAATGGACAAAGGTTGTCCTCAATATTATACAAAAAAATGCAAGAACGTAAATGTAAAATTCAGCACAAAGAAAGAAGATGGAGAAGACATCTTGATTGTCGATTGGAATGCAGTCACCAAAACTCCAGACGGCAAGATGAAAAATAAAGGTCAAACAAAATTCGTTGTCGGCGAATACGATGGCGAAGAATATTTATACGTGTACGAGGCTCGAGTAGATTGTAAAGGTCCCAAATGTAAAGTAGCAGAAGACGGTATGAAGGCCTTTTATTCTATTTTCTCCGCTTTAGGATTAGCCTCTCCCAACGCCGCAGACATTTGGAACAAGACCTATGGAGTTGGAATTGAAAATGCTATGTCCAACGCCAACCACGATCCTACAGAGGGAATGGAACTTCAATTACAAACTCTTATGATAAATGGGTTGGGAGGGAATGCTGCAGTGAGTATGATCAACGAAATTATGGATCCTATAGTTTTCAACCAATTCATAATTGAATTAACTAGAAAAATACCCTGTGAAGAGTAATTAAGTTGCGTCGTACAAAGCAACTAATTAAATAAAATTGTTTTCAAAATCCCGACCTCAATCCGGTTCGGGATTTTTACTTCGTGCAACAAATACCGGTCCTCTCAAAATTTCACAAAAACAACTGCGATAATTATATCGCCAAGGAAAACGCCCTATCAAGCAAAAGACGTGGATTATTTTTCGGCTTGGTTTTGTATATCATTTGACGATGGAAAAGATATCTTCATTGTCAATTGGAACGCGATTACAGAACATCAATCAATGTGTCAAATCAAGATGTTCCTGTTGTATTCTGATTGGAATTTTTGCCGAGCGGCAACAATAAAAACTTTCGGCCATCAATCTTGACAGCAAATCCTGTTTTTGTTAAATCCCTTTCAGCTGGAGGCTTGTATCGTCATCAGCATCAGCCAAAGTATTGAGCGAACGAAAAAGACGGGAATGGAGATGTCGGATTTTATCCGATTGACAGGAAACATCATCCTTTTTCAAACAAATGACAGCTCTGTCCAAACTTTCCGGCAATTCATACTTCACGGTTTGAAATAGGGGCTAAGCCCGAAAAAACGTTCGGTTGTCCGTGCAGTCCATATAAAATCGCACTCGCGTTTTGTCCGCCAGCCCCATCTTTGATTCAATACAACTTCCCCATCTAAAGCGAGAATTTCCAAAACAAATCCTAACCGTTCCTCTCTTCGACGCTCAAAACAAACAATCTTCCGTTTTCCACTTTGAACTTGATTTCATACGATGCGAATCGGAAGCCGTAAACGCGAGCCGGATTTTCCTGGTAAGCCGGGCGCGGATCGTCGGCGAGGATTTTCAACAGGGATTCCCGTTTTTCGAAGGCGACTTTTTCCAGCTCGGTCTGCGGAAATTCAAGCACCAACGGTTCGGGGCACAAGCTGTCCGTAAAGCCTCCGGCAGCGTCCGGAATGGCATCTGCGTATGGCAAGTACGGTTTGATATCGACTATCGGCGTTCCGTTCAGCAAATCCGCTCCCGAAACGGTGATTACCGGGCCTTCTGCCGTATTTTCCACATTCTCGATTTTTACTGCGGACAAGGCGATGGGATTTGGCCGAAAGGAAGACCTCGTGGCAAAAACCCCCATCCGCACATTCCCTCCCAATCGCGGAGGGCGAACGGTCAAGGCAGACTTTGTCCGAATATTTTCGGAAAAAATCCAGATTAACCACAAATGGGAAAATCCTTCCAAACCGCGAATTGCCGCCGCATCGCGAAATTCCGGTTCAAAGACAATCTGCGATTGGAGTTCCTTAAGTATTCCGCTTTGCCGAGGAATCCCAAATTTTTCCGGGAAATCGGAACGGATGCGCGCTATCGTCTGGAAGGTAAAATGCGAGTTCATCGGAACGTATATAGCAAAATTTTCTAGCTTTGTTTCCATATGAAATTTTCCGATTTACCTTTAGACGAAAGACTGCAACGAGCCATCGCCGAAGCCAATTATACCCTTCCCACACCGATTCAAGAAAAAGCCATTCCTCCTATTTTAGCGCGCAACGATTTAATGGGAATCGCCCAGACAGGAACGGGAAAAACCGCCGCATTCGCCCTGCCCATTTTACAAAATCTTTTACAGGATGGGGCAAGAAACACATCCAAATCCATTCGCACCCTGATTCTGCTCCCGACGCGCGAACTCGCCATTCAGGTTTCGGACTGCTTTGAAACCTATGAAAAATACACGAAACTGACCAGTGCCTGTATTTTTGGCGGAGTCAGCGATACGCCGCAAAAGCGCGCGCTTTCCCGAGGCGTCGATATTCTGATTGCCACGCCGGGACGCTTGCTGGATTTAATCAACCAGCGAATCGTCAGCCTGAAAAAACTCGAATTTTTTGTTCTGGACGAAGCGGACAGAATGCTCGACATGGGATTCATCCACGATATTCGCAAAATCGTCGGGCTTCTTCCGGCGCAGCGCCAGAATCTTTTTTTCAGCGCGACGATGCCGCCCGAAATCACAAAGCTCGCCGCTTCCATTTTGCGTTCAAACCCCGTACGAATTGAAGTCGCTCCGCAAAGCACGCCGATAGAGCGCATCCAGCAAGAACTCTACCGCATCGACAAACGGCGCAAAGGCGCTCTTCTCAAAGAATTGCTGCTCGCCCATCCCGAGATGAAAAAAGTTCTGGTCTTTTCCAGAACAAAGCACGGAGCCGACAAAATCGTTCGCGTTTTGGAAAAAGCGGGAATCACTTGCGCCGCCATTCACGGCAACAAAAGCCAGAACCGGCGTCAAGAAGCTCTTGGCAATTTCAAAACCGAGCAAATCCGCGTACTGGTCGCAACCGATATCGCCGCGCGGGGAATCGACGTGGACAATGTTTCCCATGTATTCAACTACGACCTGCCCGACGTTCCAGAAACCTTTGTACACCGCATCGGCAGAACCGCCCGAGCAGGCAGGGACGGCGTCGCCATTTCATTTTGCGCCCCGGACGAAGAACAGGATTTGCGGGCGATTGAACGCTTGACTCGCATTCAAATTCCAGAAGGCGACCCGAGCATTTTAGAAAAGCTGCCCCCGCCACAAAAGGAAACCCCTGAAAGCGAAGCCCGAAATTCCCGTTGGAGAACTGGAAAATTTTCAAACCGACGTGAAAAACGCCCGAAATCAAAAGAAGGCGCCGAAAGAAATCCAACGCCGAAACGCCCAGAAAATCAGCAGAAATTGCCCAAAACTTCCAACGGCAAACGCTTGGGTAGCCGAGCGCGCAAACGTCTGCGCGCAGAACAAAACAGAAACCGGACAAACGCCCAAAACTAAAGGTTTCCCATGACAAAGAAAATCCTGATAATGGTCGCCAGCCCTAAACAAGAAAAAAGCGGAACTCTTGTGCCGACAAGAGCATTCGTCGATGGAATGCTCGCCAATGGCGATTACGAAGCGGAATATGTTTTTATAGACCGTCTGAACATTAAGCCCTGCCGAGGATGCCTTACCTGTTGGGGTCGCCCGGACGGAAGCTGCTTTATCAAAGACGACGACGTGCCCGCAACACGCAAAAAGTTGGAAGAAGCGGATATCGTCATCTGGAGTTTTCCCTTGTTCCTTTTCAGCATTCCCGGACAGATGAAAGTGCTGATGGACCGCATCGTGGGAATGGTTCACCCCTATATGGGGCAAAAGCTCAACGAACCCGAAAGCATGAACAAGCCGATGCACGGGCTTCAAAATCAAAAACCGGGGCAAAAAATCATTTTGCTTTCCAGCTGCGCCTGGTGCGACTTGGATGTCGTTTACGAACCGATTGTTCGCCAATTTGATATCATTTTGGGAAAGGGCGGCTACACCCTAATCGCTTGTCCGCAAATGCGGGCATTGCATCACCGCGGCGGAAAACGCCGTCTTGATATTTTGCGAAAAAATTATGCGCAGGGCGGAGCGGAACTTGCCAAAACAGGAACGCTTTCTCAAGAGGCCATCGACTTGATGCAAAAGCCCCTCTTTGGCGAGGAGACTTACAAAGAGCTCGTCGTGCAATTCGTGACTCACATGTTTGATCGGGACGATAATTTTTAATCCTTGCAAAGGCATCTCTGAAAATGGCTTTGACGATTGCTTCGACAAACGGTCCCTGAGTCTGTCGAAGGGCGCTAAACACAGTTTAGACTTGCCCCATTTCAATTCATCATTTTAAACAATAAGTTCAATACTTGAATAGTATTAGTCAAATTTTCCCCGAGGATTTAATTTTGGCTACATCAAAACGCATCGGAGAAAATATGAGATTCTATAAAATTCTGACTCTCGGCTTTGCCGCCATCACCGCCATCCTTTTTTGCGCTTGCGAAAAATCGAACTCCTGCACTTACAATGAAGAAGGGGGTGAACTCGTCTGCGTGGAAAAAATTTACAAGACCGCAAAAGTGGGAAACAATATCTGGCTGATGGAAAATCTCGCCCGCTTGTCGCTGACCGGCTCCAGCCACTGCTATAACGACTCCGCTAAAAATTGCCAGCTATACGGCAGCCTGTATCCCTTTGAAACCGCACAAAAAATTTGCCCCGAAGGATGGAAGTTGCCCTCTCAATCCGACTTCGAAGCATTAGACGCCAACGCTTTGCAAAACAGTAAAACGGGATTCCGCTATTACGACGGCAAATTCGTGGACTTAAACGAAAGCGGAAGTTTTTGGACCAGCGATTCCTACGACGATTCCCGCGCAACGCTTGTGCGCGTAACCGACAAGGTTTCTTACGAGCATTTCAACAAAAACATTTCCGCATCCGTTCGCTGCATCAAGAAATAAGCGAAGCCATTGAAAGCCGTTTAAACTTTCCTTGAAATTGAAGAGTTCAGCGTTTGAAAACATCGACGCTGAACTTTTTTATTTTCACAAATTCCCCGCTCTCGTATTGTTTGCGCCAAAAATCATTCGCACCAGTTCGGACCAACCATATCATTCATCAGAATGCCTTCCGCAAAAATCGCAAAGTCCATTTCCAAATTCTGCCGCTCGGGAAGCAACGAAAATTCGCACCCCAATTCCCAACTTTTCTATACTTCCAAAGAGAAATCCCTTCCTTTGGAAAAGCCATGAATTACAAAAAATTAAAAGAAGAACCGCTGAAAAGTGCCGTCTATGGAGACTGGTTTTCGGATTACAAATACACCCAGCTGGGAAACATCGACTTTGTCATTGCCAAGCACCTGACCAAGGGCGGCTCCCGATCGCTTTTCGATTCCATCGACAATGACGGTTTGAAATCCATCCTGTGGGCAGAAGCAAAGCAGGGAACGAATCACGACATTTACGAAAGTTTTGTGCAGCTCATCCTGACGATTGGCAAAGAAAGGACCTTTGAAAAATACCTGCCGCCCAAATACATCGGCGCGTTCGATGCAGAAAAATTCGCCTTCATCGAATACCACCAGATTCAAGAAATCTTTTTTCAGAACGACTTCAACTGGACTGTCACTCCCTCCAATCACGACACGAAGGAATTCAAGCAGCTTTATACTCTCTGCAAAAATTCCCTGGAAGAAAATTCCATCCTGTTCCGTTACGAAAATCAAAAGGAGGAGTTCAGAGAGTTTATCCGGCTGAATTTTAAAACCGACAAGGACGTTTCGGAAAAAATCGCCGTCACCAAGAACAATTTCACTTTCGTGTTCCAGAAATGGTCGGAAAAGGTGAAGCCCTCCATTGCCGTGGACTGGGAAAAATCCAACAAGAGCGGGATTATCGCCGCCGACTTTTTCTTGGCGGATTTGCTTTCCAAGGACGGCGAGTCGCTCAAGGATTCGCTCTACGTGGTGTTGAAAAACACGAAGTATGAACTGGCGAAAAAGCTGGACGAGGACGGATTCTTAACGACGAAAAGCGTTGGCTTTACCGACAAGCAAAAAGCCTACAAGGAATTCTGGAATGTTTACGAGAGGCCGCCCAAGGAAGAATACTGGGACTACATCATTGCGCGGCGGGATTTGCTGGTGCCCCAGGACATTCGGGAGCGGAAAGGCAGCTTTTTTACTCCCCAAATCTGGGTGGAAAAATCCCAGGCGTATTTGGCCCAAGTCCTCGGCGAAACCTGGCAGGACGACTATTACATTTGGGACTGCTGCGCGGGCACGGGCAACCTTTTGAACGGACTTGCCAACTACGACCGGGTGTGGGCAAGCACCCTGGACAAACAGGACGTGGACGTGATGACCGACCGCATAGCCAACGGCTGGCGCATGGCAGAAAACCACGTGTTCCAATT
Source organism: Fibrobacter sp. UWS1 (assembly GCF_002300445.1). Classification (NCBI taxonomy): domain Bacteria; kingdom Pseudomonadati; phylum Fibrobacterota; class Fibrobacteria; order Fibrobacterales; family Fibrobacteraceae; genus Fibrobacter; species Fibrobacter sp. UWS1. The sequence goes on along the minus strand of NZ_NSGW01000002.1, from coordinate 87,431 downwards.
TGATTTTCTGAACGACGAGTTTTCCAAATGCCCGGAAGAATTGCAAGAGATTTTGCACGACGCGGAAAAGCGGAAAAAGCTGGTGATTTATATAAATCCGCCCTATGCGGAAGCGGGAAATAAAAGACAAATTTCTGATACAGGGCAGAACAAAAGTAAAGTTTCATTTGAAAATAAAGTTTATGATAAATGGAGTGAAATAATTGGAACTGCCGCAAGAGAAGTGTATGCAGAATTTTTAATTCGCATTTATACAGAAATTCAATGTTGCAAACTGGCACAGTTTGCAAAATTGAAGGCACTTTGCGCCCCCAATTTTGCAAAGTTTCGCTCTGTATTTCGGGCGGAACTAAAAAGCCTTTTTGTAGTTCCTGCAAACACTTTCGATAATGTGAAGGGACAATTTCCCATCGGTTTTTTTATTTGGAACACAGATACAAAAAATGAAAAATCTACGGAGATAAAACCTTTGCCAGAATATGTTGCAGACGTTTTTGATTCAAATGGAAATTATTTATACAAGCATTCTTTTTATTCATATAACAATGTCAAATTTATGCTGCATTGGATTAGACAGTATTATGACAAAGATGGGGATTTTATTGGATACGTCCGTGTAAATGGACAAGATATGCAAAACAATATGGGGCTGTTTCTTACAGTAGATCTTACACCAAATGATTTACGGGCGCATTTTTATTTCATAATAACGAAAAAGAATTTAAGGCAACCACTAAAAATAGCATAGAACGCCGTCATTCCGGCATTTTAATGTCGATTTATTCGTAATTTAGCCGTTTGATGGGCCTTTTCGGCTCCGGTTCCCGGGCGTTTCCGCCCGGAGTATGCCCCGGAGGGCGCCCGCTATGCGGGCTGGGCGCACTTCTCCCGTGGTCGTTTCGGCCCCTTTACGAGGGTGGCGAATCTCGATATGTTGTACACGAACACGCTCCCCATGATTGTAGCCTTCGCCCTGGCCATGCCGATAGTCCGTATGAACAGTCCCATGCTTCCGAATATGAACCCGTAAACATGCTCGACCCGGGCGCGGATGTGCGACTTCTTCCGGTTGTTCCTCTTCTGTTCATCGGTGAGCGGATGGTTGCGGTAGCCCTTCTCGCAGACGACCTCCTCGTAAGTCTGCGGCAAGGCGTCCTTGCTGTTCAGATAACCGCTGTCCGCATGGACTCGCTTCACGTCGTTCTTGTCGCCCTTGGTAAGCTTGCCGTACACGTTGCTGTCGTGCACGCTGGCGTCGGTGACCATCGCCTTCCTCACGAACTTGTGCTTCACGTCCACCAGTGTGTGGAGCTTGTAGCCGAAGTAGTTCTGCCCACGTTTCTGCACCCAGCGGGCGTCGGTATCCTTCTGCCTCAGTTTGTTCGGGACCTTTTCCCATTCCTCGGGGATATTCCCCTCCTTGATTGTCCTGTTTTCTTCGGGGGTATTGCGCTGGCGCGGGGCCTCCACGATGGAGGCGTCAACGATGGAGCCTTCCTGGGCCTTGTAGCCGGCCTTCTCCAGTATCTTGTCGAACGTCCTTATCAACTTGTCCCAGGCGCCGGTTTCCTTGTATTGCTCGAAATAGTTGCGTACGGTGTTCTCGTCGGGTACGGTACCGTTCAGGCCCACGCCGACAAAGCGCATGAAGGAAAGTCTGTCCTTCAGCTGGTATTCCACCTGTTCGAAGGAAAGGTTGTAGAGATGCTTGAGTACCAGCACCTTGAGCATCGTGCGCGAACCGAAGCTCTTGCGCCCGGCGTTGCTGTGGCACTCGCGTGCCTCGCGGCCTTTTTTCTTCACGTAGGCGAGAATGTCGTCAAATTCTTTCCAGTCGATAACCTCGTCAAGTCTCTCCAACGGATCGCCCTTCTTTGAAAGCTGCGAATAACGGTCCGTAAGGTCAAAGAAGCTGAGCTGGTTATCCATAAGGGCATCCTCTTGGTTATGCCCTCAATATAGAAAAAGTTAGTTTGTTTGTAAATACGGAAAATTAGGAATTTTTAGTGATTGCCTTAATTCCGATGTGTATTTATTTCACTGTTCGTCATTGTATTGCACAAACCTGGCTCAACGACCGCGACCAGTTCCTGTTCCCCAGCGACGGCTGGAAAACGAATTTTGAATTCCAGACGGATTGCCTCGTCTATGCGCTTTTCCACGGACAGAACCGCATCTCCTCTGCGCAAGGCGTAAACCACTGGATTCCCTTTACCCGGGAACAAGTGGGTTGCAAAAAGACGTTCAAAAGCACGTTCATGAGCGACTTCCTGAAAGGCGGCGATTTAAGGCTGCGCGCGAAAGCTGCGGACGGCGGGCTGTTCAGGGAAGAGTCCGTCATTGCGAGGAGCGAAGCGACGAAGCAATCTTCGGACGAGTGCGCCGTAAAGATTGCTTCGCCTACGGCTCGCAATGACGGCGCGGACTATGCCCACGAGGGCGGCGCGGACGGAGCGACAATGCACGGGGGCGTTGCGGGGGTGTCCCCCGCAGAAGGGGCAGCGCAAGACGCAAGCGCGGCTGGAGCGAGGGGAAGGCTTTCCCCTCTGGAAAATCTTTCTTCAGAAGCAAAGGCGGTTTACAACTCCGCGCTGGAACTGTGGAAATACTACCACGCCCAACCGAGCGCAAAACCCGACGCATCCTTTTACGACATCCGCAAATATTTTCAGGGCGAAAAGAACGGCAAAATGAACAGCACTTCCGACGACGAAATTTACAACGAGAAAATTTCCGACCTGCGGGAAAAAATGAAAACGCTGGCCGAAAAAATCCAGCCGAAGGTATATGAGTACGGCTTTTTGAAAGGGTAACTGGCAATTTTTAGAAATGAATTTTTACCATATGCATTACGTTTATATGCTCCTTTGTCAAGGAGGTCGCATTTATACCGGTTACGCAACCGATGTGCAAAAACGTTTTGAAGCGCATTGCGCCGGCAAAGGCGCCAAATTTACGCGGGCATTTCCGCCGCAAAAAATTCTGAAGATTTTTGAACTGGAATCCAAACACGACGCCTTACGCTTGGAAGCCTTCATCAAAAAATGCGCTCCAGAAGCAAAGCGAAGCTTCATCGCGTTGCCCAACGGAAAATTGCCCGATTTTTAATGCGCTTCGAGCCAGTTGGCGCCAAAGCCGACCGAAGCGACGAGAGGCACTTTGAGGGTCATCGCCTGCTGCATTTCGCTCTGCACGATTTTTCCCAATTCGTCCGCCTGATTTTTGGGGCATTCAAAAACCAATTCATCGTGAACTTGAAGCATCAGCGTGAGCGGCAATGCGTCCCGTTCAATACGCGATGCGATGCGAATCATCGCCGTTTTAATGAGATCGGCGGCACTTCCTTGAACAGGCGTATTGACCGCCATGCGTTCCGCCATCTGGCATTCCGTTCTGTCCGAAGAGTCGATGCCCAGAATAGCGCGTCTGCGTCCAGAAAGCGTTTCCACATAGCCATGCTCGTGCGCAAAATTCTTGATTTTTTCGATATAAGCTTCGACGCCTTGGTACAAATGAAAATAGCCGTCGATAAAGGATTTTGCTTCGCCCATGGAAATATGCAAATCGCGGGACAACCGAAACGGAGTCATTCCATAAAGCACACCAAAATTCACCACCTTCGCACGGCGGCGTTCGTCCGCAGAAACTTCTTCGGGCGATTTGCCAAACACGGCAGCCGCCGTCAGCGCATGAATATCCGTTCCGCTGTTATACGCTTCAATCAATTTTTCGTCTTCGCTCAAATGCGCAAGCATCCGGAGTTCAATCTGCGAATAGTCCGCAGAAAGAATCACTTGGTTTTCAGGATCCGCCGGGACAAAAGCTGCGCGGATTTTTTTACCTTCCTCCGAGCGAATCGGAATGTTCTGCAAATTCGGATCCCGGCTGGACAAGCGACCGGTCGCTGTTCCCCATTGGACAAAATTCGTGTGAATGCGATGCGTTTCCTTATTGACCAAAGTCGGCAGAACTTCCACATAAGTGTTCTGCAATTTTTTCAATTCACGAAAATGCAAAATCGACTGCAACAAAACGGTTTCCTGTTCGCTCAAATCGAATTCGTTCAGAAGGCGGTCGAGAACGGCGCTATCCGTGCTGCGGCCCGTCGCCGTTTTTTTCAGAACGCGCAATTTCAAATCGTCATAGAGGACTTCGGAAAGTTGCTTGGGGGAACCGATGTTGAAAGGTTTTCCCGAAAGCTTGTAAACAAGATTTTCCGTTTTTTCAATGCGGGATGCGAAATCTTTAGAAAGTTCCTCCAAGGATTTCAAGTCGATGGCGGCTCCGTTTTCTTCCATGTTGAAAAGCACTTTCAAAACCGGCATTTCCGTTTCAAGGAAGTGCTTTTCCAAATTGGCCGCAGCAAGTTTACTTTGTACAAAATCCCACAGTTCATAAATCGCAGCGGCGTTCTTTGCCGCAAATTCGCCGCCCTCATCTACAGATACGCGAGAAAACGGGATTTCATTTTTTCCATGCCCGACTAAAGATTCTTTGGAATCCAGTTCCCTGCCGACAAATCGCATGGAGAGTTCTTCCAATTCGTATTTGGATTCCCCGGGAGAAAGCATCCAAGCCCCGATTTGCGCATCTAAAATTTCTGCGGGTTCCACGCGTTCATCCATCGCCCGAGAAAGCACGTGCAACGTCGTCTTGGCCGAAAACATCCGCCATTTTTTGGACGCAATCGTGAACACAGGAACAAACCAATCCGCAAAGTATTCCGTATCGATATTGTTCAACGGAATGCCCATGTCGTCCGTATGTCCCAGCGGAACATAGAAGCCGCGATTCGGTTCTACAGCGAACGCTACGCCGACAATGGCCGTCTCCATTTGATTTTCGCCGTCAAACATGACCGCTATCGAAGGCGACTCACAGGATTCCACCGCCGCCTGCATTTCTTGAAAAGTCTTGGTCGTGCGCACCATCACCGTTTCAAAAGACTTGGCACTTCGCTTGGGCAATTCGCTCGAAAATCCCGCCTTGGAAGGAACGTCTTCTAAAAGTCGCAGCAGACTGAAAATTTCGTTTTCCTTGAAAACGGTGGCAAGCGCATCGCTTTCGATGCCGTGAAATTCCAACTCTTCCAAGGTTCCTTTAAACCCTCGGGACGATTGAATCGTGACAAGTTCCCGAGAAAGAAAAGCGTTTTCCTTGCCTTTTTCCAGATTGTCGTGCAAACCCTTTTTGGAAACTTTATCCAAATTTTCATAGAGATTGTCGATGTTTCCAAATTCCAAAAGAAGCTGTACAGCCGTTTTCGGGCCGACTTTTGCGACACCGGGGACATTGTCGGAACTGTCGCCCATCAAAGCCAAATAGTCGCGAATCTGTTCCGGGGGACTCCGAATTTTTCTTGAACCTGTTCCGGGCCAAAATCAATGCCGTCGGCTCCCTTCTCCAAATGGAAAAGATGAATTCTATCGTTCACCACCTGCGAAAGGTCCTTGTCCTTTGTCACTAGAAAAATCTGCTCGATGCCCTCTTTATACGCCACTTCCGCAGCAGCAGCCATCACATCGTCCGCTTCAAATCCTTTTTCAGAAAGAACAGGAATACCGCTGGCCTGAATCGCTTCTTCCAAAAGCGGCAGCTGCCTTGCCATTTCTTCGGGCATGGGACCTCGATTCGCCTTGTATTCTGGATAGAGTTCATGGCGAAAAGTCGGAGCGTTCACGTCGCGGACAATGGCAAAATGCGTCGGCTTGTGCTTGGCGAGCAATCGCAAAACCGTCCCCCAGTAACCGTGAACCAAAGAAACATCCAATCCATTCTTGTTGATCAAAGGATTTTTGGCATAGGCATAAAACATCCGAAACGCCAGAGCATACGAATCCAAAAGAAGAAGTTTTCTCGGACGATTTTCCATTTTCTACTCCTCGTTATAGCTGGAATAATAAGCTTCCAGCTTGGGGCGACATTCTTCATAGCACTTTTGCAAATTCGGATCGAATTGGGTGCCCATGGATTCCAAAATGATTTTATCCGCTTCGGCAAAAGAAAACTTTTTCTTGTAGCTGCGCTCGCTGACCAAGGCGTCATACACGTCGGCAATCGCCATAATGCGGGCTTCCAGCGGAATCTGTTCGCCTTTCAATCCTTTCGGGTAACCCGAGCCATCCCAGCGTTCATGATGGAAGAAGGCCATGTTCTGGGCGATTCGCTGCATCTCTTCCGATTCCACATTCGACAGCACGTTTTTGATAATTGCCGCCCCGATTTCCGCGTGGGTTTTCATCACTTCGTATTCTTCGGGCAAGAACTTTCCCATTTTTGTCAATATGGAATCTTTGATCGCAATTTTTCCCACATCGTGCATGGGAGCGGAACGGATGACATTATTGCAGAAATCTTCAGAAATTTGCCAATTTGCGTTTTGCCGGATTACGCCGACTAAAATTTGAACGGCATGGGCGACGCGTTTTAAATGTCCACCCGTACTGCCGTCCCGGAATTCCACCATATAAACCAGGCCGAGCGACATCTGCTTTTGTATCGAATGAATTTGGAGATTCTTTTCCTTTAAATCGGTCAAAGACGAATTGTAACGCCCCAAAAGCGAACTGTATTGCTGCATCTGCACGTCCTTTTCTATCCGCAGCAAAAATCCCTTGCTGCCATACCCATAGCTTACGGAGCGCACCAGGCATTTGAAAAAATCATCCCCAATTTGAAAATAGGAGAGGTTCTGGTTCATGGAAACCGCCCGATGAATCACATTCAAAAACGCCTTAAAGCTCTCGTTGGAATCTTTAAGGACGGAATCGATTCGACGGTGCAAAAGTTCCGGAAAATAGCGAAACGCCAACTCATTCGCTCCCACATAATGATAATCGGGAGTAATGGAAATATAGGCGCAAAAATTATTTTTTTGAACTTCTTCAACGATCAAAGAATTCAAATCATACCGTTGGAAACGGCTCGCGGCAAATAAAAGAATTACTTCGATAATCACATAGCAAGCGGGCATTACCAGCGTATCGGTTCCCAACGCACGAGAAACGATAAAAGCTTCGCCGCAAACAACACCGATGAGCGATGTATAGGCCAAATTATAAATAGGAATGTTTTTCTTTCGGATGCAAGCGTAAAGCCAAACGCCCATGCACGCCGCCATATAAGAGAGAAACATGACATTAAAGCAAACATGAAACGACCCATATTCCGCAGCAAAATTGCCAACGCCCATCGTCGTGATATATTCGACCTTTTCATAGAACCACGGTTTGTATCCCGTCGTGCAAGCCATTGTAAAAACAAAAATGCTGGGCAACAGCAGCAACAAATAGGTTTTCCGTTTCAATCGAATCTGGCAGACATCAAGGACTCCCAAGAAAATGAACATCGGGAAAAATGCCGCTCCGATATAAGCAATTTTATTTGCCAAAATCGCTTCTTCCACATTGGTGGACAGCGCCAAAAACAAATGCCCTAATTGCGCGATTGCCAAAAAATGAAAAACAGACGAATAAAAAAAGTTTTCTCTCTTTTTCGGGAACAAGCTATACAAAATAAGCAAGTTCACGGCGGAAATTACACACATCGCAATCAAATAAAAAATCACCATAATACAAAAATAAAAAAGCGAACGGAGGTCCATTCGCTTTTCTTTTTGCAAAAGTCAAAAATGCTCTATAAACGGATAGAGATTTTTTCTCGCATTTCTTTTACCGTTTCTACCGCCTTTTCTACCGAGTTCGCCCGGGCCAATAAAACGCCCATACGACGGTGCCCTCCGACTTGCGGTTTTCCAAACAGGCGCAATCCCGTATCTGGATTTTCCAGCACTTTCGCGAGATTGCCAAATTCAACCCGATCAGATTCGCCGTCCACAACGATCGCCTTGGAAGCGGAAGGACCGCGGAAAGCGATATTCGGGATCGGCAAGCCTAAAACAGCTCGAGCGTGAAGCGCAAATTCCGAAAGATCCTGCGAAATCAAAGTGACCATTCCGGTATCATGCGGGCGCGGACTCACTTCGCTGAAAAGGACATCTTCTCCGCAAACAAACATTTCCACGCCGAAAATGCCACGACCGCCCAAAGCGTCCGTAATTTTTTTCGCGATGTCCTGCGCTTTAGCCAGAACGGATTTTGCCATCGGCTGCGGCTGCCAAGATTCCTGATAATCCCCATTGACCTGATGATGCCCGATGGGTTCCAAAAAAGAAGTGCCTCCCACATGACGCACCGTGAGCAAGGTGATTTCATAATCGAAAGGAACAAAGCCTTCGACAATCACCCGGGATGGCTGTCCCGTACGTCCCTGGCTCTGCGAAATTTCCCAAGCCTTTTCGATATCCGCTTCGGTTTTTATGGTGCTTTGTCCATGCCCCGAAGAACTCATAACGGGCTTGACAACACAGGGGATGCCAACCATTTCCACCGCTTTTTTGAAATCGGCTTCGTTGTCCGCAAAACGATATGGCGAAGTCTTAAGGCCCAATTCTTCCGCGGCCAGCCGTCGAATGCCTTCGCGATTCATCGTCAAGCGAGTCGCCATCGCCGTCGGAATCACATTGTAACCTTCCTTTTCCAATTCCAAAAGGGTCGGCGTAGCAATCGCTTCGACCTCTGGCACAATGTAGTCCGGTTTTTCGAGTTCTATCACCCGACGCAATTCGGAGCCGTCCAGCATATTAACGACATGGCTGCGATGCGCCACCTGCATTCCGGGCGCATTGGCATAACGATCAATAGCAATCGTCTCGACGCCCAAACGCATCATTTCAATGATTACCTCTTTACCGAGTTCCCCCGCGCCACAAAAAAGAACACGGGTCGCCTTGTCGCTGAGAGGAGTTCCAATTGTTCCTAGTTCTGCCATCCTATTCTCCAATTACTTTTTGTTTTTTCCGGAAGTGCCTTTTTCGTATCCATTCAAGCAAGAAACGGCCTGACTATTGCAAGGAGTTCCCTCCCGGAAAGTCGTTTCGCCGTCCGATTCAAAAACCGCATGAACCATACGGACAAAATCATTCGAAGCCGACTTGCCCACTGTCACCTTGTAATAGAGTTCGTCGTCCCGAGTATAGACAAGAATCGTCGCGGTTTCACGGGAATTCCATTTGCTCTTTACCGAAAAACCGTAAGGGACCTCTTGAACCGTGAACGCCTGCAATGCGGGCATTTCGATTTCAAAGTCCTTCCAAGTGACAAACTTGCCCGCTCGCCGCGCTTCAAAAAACGCAGAAGAATCCTTTTCGTTCATATCGCCCATGACACGATTGATCTGGCCGTCGTAAGCCTCTTGAAGCAGCCGCAGTTCCTCTTCCTGCAAAGTCAATCGTTCTTCCGAATCCATCGCCCAAAGCGGAATCGCCCAAAAAATCGCCAAAACAAAAAGCCATTTATACATATTACAACTTTAAAAATAAATCTTCTCTTTTGAAAAATGCTTTGTGCAAGAACAGCTTTTAGGCCAAATAAAAAAGCCGGAATGTTCGCTATATGAACTCTTCCGGCAAAAAATTCTGGGCATCGTCTGGAGAAAACGCCCGGATAGAATTTTAACGGCTACCGAAGCACCAGCGTTTTTGTCAAAAGCGTTTTACCGTTTTCCGAAACGACTTTGACAATCCACTTGCCCGCAGGGATTTTGGAGAGCGATACCTGAGCATTCCCCGAAACCGATTGCTGCAAGCACAGTTTTCCATTGACACCGAGCAGAGATAAAGTGCTTTGCGCCGGAGCCTGTACAAACAAATTCCGCGCGCGAAGTTCCACCGAAGCAGCCAGCGTTTTCGGATTTACCTTTGTCGGAATCGGGAGGATCGTTCCCTTCGGTGCTCCGACAACGAGCCCTCGTCCAACAGTGCTCATATAGACCACACCAAAATGGTTCATGTCGCCCTGTACAAAATTGCCGTTGCCCGGACCGCCGAACTGATGTTTATCGTCATTGATGCGTTCCCAAGTTTTCCCTTTATCCGTGGAACGGTAAATGCCCAGAGGATTCTCCGCGCCGCCGGCAATGCCCCAAATGAAAATCGTCTCGTAATCCGCGCCTTCTTTCGCTTTGCCGATTCCCACGGCAATCGCCGTATTCACTCCAGAAACGCGATTCCAAGAAGCTCCGCCATCTTCCGTATAGGCCAGACCATTTTCGGAATACCCTTTGGCAAGCCAAACTTGAGACTGGTCGAGAGGCACCCACAAATGTCCTTCCTTTCCGGGGACCGTGCGAATCAGACCGCCACCATTATAATATTCGCCCGTGGATTCGTTTTGCAAACGGGCATCCTGCTTCAAAAATGTTTTGGCTTTGTCCGTCGATTTATAAAGCGAACCCATTGAATTGACAACATAAAATGTATTGGCGTCCACGGGGTCTGCAACAATTCGCGCATACTGCGTCTGCTCGCCCGTATTGACGGATTCCCACGTAACGCCATTGTCTTCGGAGCGGTAAACCGTTGCGCTCTGGTCGGGGCGATGCAGCATCACTTTGCCGTCCGCAGAAAGAACAACCAGGCCTTTGGAACCTTTGAGATTCGTTTCCACAGAATCCCAAGTTTTTCCCAAATCGTCAGAGCGATACATGACATTGTAATTGATGGATTCGTATTGCCCGTAAACCGTAATCACTCCGGTGCGCAAAAGCGTTCCAGAACCCGCTGCATACGCCATGCTTTCTGTCGTTCCGATTGTCGGCGTGTGGCGCGGATAACTTTTTTCGACATCTTCATAAACAGCACCGTCATAATCCCCAATCGCCGTAACCAGCGGTCCGTTCGGAATGCTCACGATATCGAGAGGGACCGTTTCTTCAATTCCCTTGGACTGGAATTTCCAAAGCGGGACAGCCGCTGTAATATCGTCCGTCTGGAAAATGCCGTTTCCACTGGTCACCCAAACCTGTTTGGAATCAAAAGGGTTGAATTCGAGGGAACCCGCCCAATGAATCGCATTGCCCGGAATCCAGACGGTTCCATTTGCATCGACATTCACGCCCGCGTTGTAATCCTGCCCATGAATCCACGTTGTGCCGCCGTCCGTAGAAACGTAAATGCGGTCGCCGTAATTATCCTTTCCATTTTCGTAAAGATGCCTGCCGGTGTACTTGCCGACCGTAGAAACGACAATGTGTTTGGAATCGTTCGGATCAATCGCAATGCCGCCGTAAGAGCTGGCGTCTTTTTCTCCGTCGTTGGAAGGCGTAATATCCGTCCACGTTCCTGTTGCAACATTGTATTTGTAAACGGCTCCACTATTGACGCTATGCGGTCCCGGGCCATCGGCATAAGTGATATAGAGATTTCCTTCTACCAGCTTGGCGCGGTGCGGCATTAGATTCGCGGGACCACCCGAAACGACCGTCCAAGTTTTTCCGCCGTCCCGACTGACCTGCAAATTGTCCGAAGTTTGGGAAATGCCGATGTAAATCGTCGAAGAGGAACCGTCGGCAAGGGTGCTTTGTGAATCATCAAAAAGGACAAAGCTAATGCCATTGACATTAGTGAGAGAATTTCCTGTGGCACTGGAAAGAGCGACTTCATAAATGCGATTCCATGTTTTGCCGTAATCTTCGCTTTTATAAAGCCCTTTGGTTCGGCTACCGCACAAAATAATGTTCGACATATTCGGATCGACGGCAAGTTTTTCGCCGGTTTGCCGACCCATACCGTTTCCGTGCGCCAGCATTTCCACATAGCTCGTGTCCCAAGTCGTTCCGTAGTCTTCACTGCGAAGAACCGCCGTTCTACCATCGCTAAAATATCCCGTTCCCGCAAGGACGTAAATTCGTTTCGGATCCTTGGGATCCAGCGCAAACGCTTCCGTTCCGTATAATCCCTTGTCGTTTTCCGAAATCCAGTCCATCAAAGGAATCCAGCGGCTGGCATCAAAATTATAACGGTAAATGCCGCCGACATCGGTTCGGGCGTAAAGCACATTTTTCTCGGTCGGGTGAAAAATCACCGCGCTCACAAATCCGCCACCGTCAAAGCGGACATTGCCCCAATCATAGGATTCCGCAGCAAACGCGGAAACTCCGAATCCGAAAACAACCGAAGTGAATATTTTTAAAAATCGCATGGTAAATCCTTTTGTTTAGAAAGAAAATATATTCTTTTTAGGGCGGGATATACAAAACTCCTGCCGATTTGCTTGGTCAGTGGTTGATGTGCTTCGACTAGTTCGAAAAGCGGCTGCTGTGTTTCGAGAACCGGTCCCTGAGCCTGTCGAAGGGCAGCAACCGGTTGTTGAAGCACACCAACCGGTGCGAAAGTCATGGCAAGGAAAAAATCGGCGAAGCCATCTTCAATCACGCAAAGGATTGTCACACCGCAATCCGTTTTTCGCTTGGGACAGCGAATGTAACCATTACAAAGCCCGACGCACGTCTGAAACGCCGAATGTAACCATCACAAAGCCCGACGCACGTCTGAAATGCCGAATGTAACCATTACAAAGCCCGACGCACGTCTGAAACGCCGAATGTAACCATCACAAAGCCCGACGCACGTCTGAAATGCCGAATGTAACCATTACAAAGCCCGACGCACGTCTGAAACGCCGAATGTAACCATCACAAAGCCCGACGCACGTCTGAAATGCCGAATGTAACCATCACAAAGCCCGACGCACGTCTGAAACGCCGAATGTAACCATCACAAAGCCCGACGCACGTCTGAAACGCCGAATGTAACCATTACAAAGCCCGACGCACGTCTGAAACGCCGAATGTAACCATTACAAAGCCCGACGCACGTCTGAAACGCCGAATGTAACCATTACAAAGCCCGACGCACGTCTGAATCACCAAATGTAACGGAGCCAAAACAGGCATAGGGAATGTTTCAAAGCGCATCGATAAGTTAGCGGGGCAATTCGGAGTTATCAGTTGTCCCTGCCCTTCGGCAGGCGAGCATCTGGTGAAGCCTCTTACCGATAATTCAATTCAATTCTTTTTTGACTGTAAATCGATTGCCCGCCATTGCAGGCGTAAGCGACAATGCACACGACAAAAAAAGCGGGAAGAGTGCCAAAACCAAAAATTTCACAGCCGATGAACATCGGAGCGAGCCATGTTTTTGTAGCGCTTCCAAAAACCGCAGCATACCCGAGAGCCGCAGCAAGCGGAAAAGGAAGTCCTAATGCGACAGAAGCGACCGCGCCAAAACTCGCACCGATGCTAAATAAAGGAGTCACTTCTCCGCCGACAAATCCCGCCGAAAGGGTTAAAATCGTCAAAACGAATTTCAAAATCCAATCGTAATTATAAATGCCCTCGGCATATCCATTTGCACCAATAAAGCTCCAGTCTATCAGATTTGTTCCTAACCCAGAATAACGCCCTTGCCAGAGCAACAGGAAAAGGATACTCAACGCGACACCCATCACAGCAACCCGCCGGATTTCATTCGGAAATTTTTTGGCAAAGAACGCACGGGAAAGCTTTAGCACCTTCGCAAAGCCGCCGCCCACAATGCCAAAAAGTACTCCGAGCAATGCCAGTTTCAAAATGAAATTCACATCCAGCGAACCCTCATGAACAAAAAGAGAAAACACATCCAAGCCGCCGTTCTTTTCTAACAAACCGTTCAAATCCACAGAAAATTTGGGAAGCCCCAGCATATTTGAAACCTTGCAAGCGGCAAAGGATGCGATCGCCGTCGGGAATAGGGATTTCAAATCAAGATAGCCGACAATCAGAACTTCCAGCGCAAAAATTGTCGCCGCCAAAGGAATCTGGAAAAGTCCCGAAAATCCAGCGGCTATTCCCGCGACAAGCAAAATATGTCCCGCATTTTCAAAGGGGAGTTTTTTGCCCACGCCATGGCCCAAAGCCGCACCCATCTGCATGGCAACGCCCTCGCGCCCAGCGCTTCCACCAAACAAATGCGTCATCCACGTGCCAACGGCGACAAATGGAATCATTCGCCACGGAATGCCGGATTCCTTTCCTTGCCCCACGGCAAAAACCAGGTTCAAGCCGCGTTCCGAACCTTTTCCCCATTTTTTATAAGCAAACACGATTCCCACACCGACAAGAGCCAGCAAAGGAATAAAATACAACGGATGAGCGTCCCGCAAATTTCCAACAAGCAAAAGGACTCGACCGAAAAACGCCATCAAAGCACCGATAAAAGTTCCCAGCAAAAGCGCAACAAGCGAGAGTGCCGGCAAAGAAAGCCACTTTTTGCAAAATCCTACAAGGCGCGACTTCATCTGCGCCTTTGCCATTTTCATCATCTGCTCTTTCATTTCGGGAGACATTCCCGCGAACATTTCCTGAAACTGCTTGTATTTATTGGAGTTAAAATTCATCATCGGATTTGTTCCCTTTTAAAATGGCAAAAATGTTTATTCGGATGCGCCCTATTCCAGATTTTGCAGAATTTTTTCCAGCATCGCGTGGCAGCCTTTGTTCACATCTTTCCACGTCTCTTCAAAATCGCCGGTGTACCAAGGGTCAGCGACATCCCGATTTTCTCCGCACCAATCCATCAGCAAAGAAATTTTCCCTTTGACTTGAGGGTCCGTTTCTCGCGCATAAATATCAGCGGGCAAAATCCAGCGAAGATTTCGCAGATTATTCAAATCCATCAAAACGATGTAATCATAGTAGGAGTAATCTTCGGCTGTCATTTGTACGGCAAATTTTCCGTGGCAATCGATTCCATTTTTGAGCAAAATTCTGCGAGCGGGAGGATATACGGGATTTCCAATTTCTTCAGTGCTTGTCGCCGCCGAAGCGATTTCGAAATCAGCAGGCGCATATTTTTTCCCAACGGGGATTTTTGACACTAGTTTTTTCATGACAAATTCCGCCATAGGGCTTCGGCAGATATTTCCATGACAAACAAAAAGAATGCGAACCATTTTTACCGTCCACGCTTATTGCGGAATCGCCGCGATTAATTTTTTCGTATAGTCCGCCTGGGGATGCAAAATCACATTTCGGCTCGTTCCCGTTTCCACAATGCGACCATTGAACATCACCGCTACGCGATCCGTGTATTGCGCGACCAGTCCCATATTGTGCGTAATCAAAAGCACCGCTGTTTGCGATTGATTCGCCATTTGTTTCAACAAATTCAGCACCGCCGCTTGCACGGTCACGTCCAAAGCCGTCGTCGGTTCGTCCGCAATAATCAAATCCGGTTCCGAGACCAGAGCCATCACGATGCAAATCCGTTGCAACATTCCTCCGCTCATTTCGCAGGGGTAGCCGTTCAGCACGCGTTCCAAATCCGAAAAACCCGCCGAACGCAAGAGTTCCCGAATTTTTTCCAACGCTTCCTTTTTGGGCGTTTCAGGAATCGCTTCCAAAAGTTGGCTTTTGATTTTGCGAACAGGATCCAGTGCCTGCATCGGTTCCTGAAAAATCACCGAGATTTTTTTCCCGCGAATCCTCCGCAATTCCACCGGTTTCATCTGGAGCAAATCTTCGCCGTGAAAAATCGCCGATCCCGAAATCACTTGTGCCGAAGGACGAGGCAAAAGTCCCAAAAGGCTCATCGCCGTCACGCTCTTTCCGCTGCCCGATTCGCCGACCAGCGCAAAAAATTCTCCAGGGCGAATATCAAACGAAACGTCAAAAGTCACCTGTTTCCGCTGTTCCCCGCCAAAAGCCACCGAAACATTTTGCACCGAAATCACCGGCGACACGTTTTCTGCCAAATCATTCATAACGGTCTCCGCGTTTCGGATCCATAACATCCCGGATTCCTTCGCCGACAAAAGTCGTCAAGAGCAGAGTCACAAAAAGAGCCGCCACCGTGCTGACCGAAATCCACGGCGCATACAAATTGTTCAAACCTTCGCTCATCAGTTCGCCCCAACTCGGCGTCGGCGGTTCCAGTCCAAAGCCCAAAAAATCCAGCGACGTCAAGCTGCCAATTCCGCCGATCAACGTAAAAGGAAATAGCGAAATCACAGGAGTCATCGCATTCGGCAAAATCTCTTTGAAAAAAATATGCAACCTTCCCATTCCCAGCATTTTCGCTGCACGCACATACTGTTGCGAACGCAACTTCAGATATTCCGCACGCATATAATAACTGAGCGATATCCAGTTAAAAGCCGCCATAATCGCAATCAGCAAGACAAAGCTGCGCCCATAAATGGAACCGATTAAAATGACCACATACAAAAACGGCAGCGACGACCAAATTTCAATCCCCCGCTGCATAAAGATGTCCCACTTGCCGCCCAAATAACCCTGAATCCCGCCGATGACGATTCCCAAAAACGTGCCGAGCAACGTCAAGAGCAAACTGAAACTCATGCAAATTCGAAAACCGTGAATCAGGCGAGCAAGAACGTCTCGACCATGCGCATCCGTTCCCAGCAAGTGCCGGTGGCTAGGCGCGAATGGCGGCGTCCCTTCTTCCGAAAGATCCGCTTTCAAAGGATCCTGCGCAATCAAGGGCATGAGCGCCCATACGTTTTTTCCGTTTTCCTTTGCTTCGGAAATCAACTTGGGGTAATCCGGTTCGGTCTGGTATATTCCCCCGAATTCCGTTTCGGCGTAAGAGACAAAGGCTGGGAAATAAGTTTTCCCTTCATAGCGCATGAGCAACGGTTCATCGTTCACCAACCACGGCGAGAGCAGCGAAAACGCATACAGAGCAACCAGTGCCCAAAACGAAACAAAAGCCAACCTGTTTTTTTTCAGCAGCAGAATTTTCTTTTGGGTTTCGGATGAAAGTTTGAACATAAACGCCTCAGCCGAATCGGATTCTCGGGTCCACAAAAGTGTAAAGGATATCGCTGAAAAGACGACCGAACATCGTGAGGACGCTCGAAAGCAAAATCACGCCCATCACAACATTGTAATCCCGATTCACCATGGAATTGTAATAAAGAAGTCCCATGCCGTCGATGTCGAAAACTTTTTCAATTAAAAGGGCTCCCGCAAAAAGAAGGGTGAAAATTTCGGAAAGACGCGTGACAATCGGAATCAAAGCGTTTCGCAAGGCGTGCCGAACCAGAGCTTCGCGAAAAGAAAGTCCCTTCGCCATCGCCGTTCGCATATAGTCCTTGCCCAATTCTTCGAGTACGCTGTTCTTCATTAAAAAAGTCAAAAAGGCGAACTCGCCGATCATATAGCAAAACATCGGGAGCGTCCAGTGCATCAGAACATCTCCAGCTTTTCCCCAAAAGGAGAGTTCTTCAAAATCTTCGGACACGATGCCGCCCAGCGGGAAAATATCCAAAAAAGAGCCGCCCGCCAAAAAGATGATAAGGAGAATGCCAAGCGCATAACCGGGCATCACATAGCCCGAAAAAATCACCGCCGAAGAAGCCTTGTCAAACAGGGAATGGTTCCGGACCGCTTTGGCAAGCCCCAGAGGAATGCACACGAGATAGCTCAAAAAAAACGAAGTGATTCCAAAGGCCAGCGAAACAGGAAAGCGGGAAGCGATGACATCCCACACCGGGATTCCGTAGGAATACGAAGTTCCCAAATCCAGATGGACGACATTCCACAGCCAGTCCAGATAACGCTCCCAGGCCGGCTTGTCAAAACCGAAATAGCTCTGAATCTGCGCTATCTGTTCGGGAGAAATCGCCTTGGACGCCGAAACTCCCCCATGAGCTGCCGCCGCGGACTGCACCTTGGCAATCATTTCCTCGACGGGACCGCCCGGAATCAACTGCACCAAGGCAAAGCAGACGACCGTAATTCCCAAAACCGTGGGAATCATAAGCAGCAATCGGCGGATAATGTAGGCTTTCATGGATAAGGGAAATTTAACTTTTTCCCGCTTTTCTTTGGATTTTTCACGCTTTTTGCGCCCTCAAAATCATTTTTTGCATTTCTACGCAAATTTTGCGTTATTCGGTCTCCATTTTCACGCCCCCTTGACAAAAGGACAAAAATTTTCTCTTTTTGCTTTCGACAAACAGAAATTTAACCCTTTTTGGAGATAAGGATATGCCTTGCGGAAAGAAAAGAAAGCGTAAGAAGATTGCGACCCACAAACGTAAAAAACGTCGTCGTCGTGATCGTCAGAAGAAGAAGATTCGCTAGTATCAGCTGACTCTTTCCGAAGACTTGCGGAATAGTAAAAGGGATGCCTTCCGGTTTTCCCTTTTGTTTTTGTTTTAAAAGCAAAATCAGCTTCGCTTCTCCAAGGAGCGGGGGTGTTGAGAGTTGAGAGTTGAGAGTTGAGAGTTGGAACTGAGAACTAAGAACTGAGCTCCCCTTTGAAAAATTTTTCAGCGCGAGTATTTTGTAGAAGTTCGTATATAATTCCCATTTCTCTTTTTGCTACCTTTCCCCTATGCAAATCGAAGGCACGCTTAAAACCATTACCTTTCGCAATTCGGAAAACGGATTTTCGGTCCTTAAATTCTTGGTAGAAAGCGAAGCGCGCCCTGTCACCGTCACGGGTTCCTTTCCCGATCTTTCCATTGGCGAATCGCTGCGGATGGAAGGCGACTGGAAAATGCACCCGAAATACGGAAGGCAGTTCATTTGCACAAAGAGCGAGGCTTTTGTCCCCGAAAGCGGAGCCGGGCTTGTTGCCTATCTGTCCGGGGGGCTTTTCAAAGGAATCGGGGAAGCGACTGCCAAACGCCTTGTCGATACTTTCGGAAACGATTTGGTGCACATCCTTGACGGCGACGGTGATGCGCTGGCCAAAAAGAAAATCAAAGGATTCTCTGGGAAAAAGGTCACCAAGTTTTTGGAAGACTGGCGGCAAATGCGGGAAAGCCGGGAAACGATGCTGTTTCTTTACGGGCACGGTATCACGGGAAGCGTCGCTTTAAGGCTGTGGAGGCAATACGGTCAAAGTACCGTCCAAATCATTTCGCAAAATCCCTACCTGCTCTGCGAAGAAGTCTGGGGGATTGGATTTACCAAAGCCGACGCCATCGCCAAAAAAGTGGGCATCCCCGATTGGGACGAAAGACGCCTGGAAGCGGGAATCTGCTTTGCCATATTCAAAGCCTCTTCCGAAGAAGGGCACACTTACTTGCCCCGCGAAGTTCTGCTGAAAAACGCAGCCAGAGAACTGCGCCTACAAATGGACTCGCAAGAAGCTTTCGACAATCTGGCTTATGCGCTAGAACAGCTTTTCAAAGAGCGCAAACTGAACGAGGACAACGACCAGATAGCGATTCCCAATCTAGCCCGCGCCGAATTTTTTGTGGCCGAATTTATTCGTAAGCGCATGACTTCGCACGAATCCGATTCCGACAATTTTCAAAAACTGGAAGAACTGCTTACCGATTTAGAAAAAGAGCAGGGATTTGCATACGATCCCATACAAAAAGCGGGGATCATCCAGGCATATCAAAGCCGCATTTTCATTATCACGGGCGGACCGGGAACAGGAAAGACCACCCTTCTTAAAGGCATTTTGGCTCTTGCCGATGCGAACGAAGTGGACGTCGCCCTTGCCGCGCCCACGGGCCGTGCCGCCAAAAGAATGCAAGAAGTGACCGGCCACGAAGCCAAGACTTTGCACCGCTTGCTCGAAATCAATCCCGAGACTCGGCGGTTTTTGCGAAACGAGAATTTTCCGCTTGCGACGGGAATCGTCATCGTCGATGAATTTAGCATGGTCGATACCTGGCTTTGCGCAGGACTGATGAAAGCCATCCCGGAACAGACGCGCCTTATATTGATCGGCGACAAGGATCAGCTGCCCAGTATCGGCCCGGGAAACGTTCTGCGAGACCTTTTGCAAATTTCGCAAATTCCCAATATCCGGCTTCACCATATTTTTCGTCAGACCGGAGGAAACGACATCGCCGAAAAAGCGGCCATCATCAACCAAGGGAAAAAGCCGTCGCCGACAGAAGGCAACAATTTTCACTACCGAACCTTTACCGAACCCGAAGAAGCCCTGCTCGCATTAAAAGAACTCGTCACCGAAAAGATCCCGTCGATTTTCAAAAACGCCTGCAAAGATTTGCAGATTCTGGTTCCTGTGCATAAAGGTCCCCTCGGCACGATTTCTTTAAACAGCTGTCTGCAAAATCTTCTCAACGATTCTTCGGACGGATTCACTTCGCACGGCGTTCTCTGGAAAAGGAACGACCGGGTGATGCAAATGAAAAACAATTACGAGAAAAACGTTTTCAACGGGGACATCGGGAAAATCATCGCCCAAGAAAAAAGCAAAGACAAAATCACCGTAGATTTTGACGGGCATCTCGTCTGCTACGAATCCGACGAACTGGAAGAGCTTTCGCTCGCCTACGCCTGCACCATCCACAAAAGCCAAGGAAGCGAATACCCCGCCATCGTTCTTGTACTGAACGCCGACACGCCATGGATGCTGCAAAGAAATCTGCTTTACACGGGAATCACCCGCGCCAAAGGACACGTTTGGATTCTTTCAGGGAACGGCGCTTTTGAAGAAGCCATTCGCAATAACCGGATGCAACTCCGCTATACGCGCTTGTGCGAGCTGGTCTCCAGCGACCTCGAAGACGAAAAAGATCCCGACGCCAAAACGCCGGGACCTTACAATAAATTCCTTTCGTTTTTAAACGAATAAATCCAGTGAGAGAATCGTGGCTAGAGACCACGAATCACAGTCTCTAGCCTCTGATGCAACCGCTTTTTTGAAAGAGCAAGGTCCTATTTAATTCCTGTACTGCCAAAGCCGCCGCGGTTTTTATCTTCCAGGGTGCTCTCTTCAAAATGGATTTTGGGCTGATTTTCCATAATGCGGAATTGGGCGATACGGCTGCCCTTTTCGATAACGACATCTTCCGTCGCGTAAGCCGGGAACTTCCACCAGTCCTCTTTGCCGCAGTAACTGGAATCGACGACGCCCACGGAATTCGCCTGCAAAATTTTCCAGTTTTTGAACGTGGAACTGCGCGGTGCGATATGCGCTTCATAACCTGCGGGCAGCTTCATTGCGACCCCCAGATGAATCAAGCGGAACTCCCCTTTTTTCAAAGAAACGGTTTCCGCTGCGCGCAAATCAATCCAGTCCGATTTACCGCCGATATATTCCAAACGCGGAATCGAATCGTCCAAATACTGAATTTGAATGACCTGTTCCATTAGAGAAGTTCCTTGCGCAAGTCCGCATCGCTTTTGCACGAAAGGTAAGCGGGCGGCACATCCAGAACCGTTTTGCAACCGAACGAACTCGCCTGTTCAAATTTTACGGCGGCTCGGGCGTAAGCGACCAAAACCGAAGCGGTAAACGCCGGATTTGAATCGAGCTTCAGGCTG
Source organism: Fibrobacter sp. UWS1 (assembly GCF_002300445.1). Taxonomy (NCBI): domain Bacteria; kingdom Pseudomonadati; phylum Fibrobacterota; class Fibrobacteria; order Fibrobacterales; family Fibrobacteraceae; genus Fibrobacter; species Fibrobacter sp. UWS1. The sequence goes on along the minus strand of NZ_NSGW01000002.1, from coordinate 66,272 downwards.
TATTCAATCACATTGGAAAATTCGTCTTGCAGACCCGTTTTCCCCGAACGAATCACAAAGCCACCATGAGCCATTCCCGAATGATTTTTTACAAATTCATCTTCGTCAATAAAATGGACAACCGTGTCGTAATCCGCAAAATAGTTCGGCATGGTCTTAATTTCTCTTTCCACTTCGGCAGCGTTTGCGCCCGCTTCCAAAACGACGAACACTTCCCGCAAGTGCTTTTCCCGAGTCGAAAGTTTCGGAGCCTTTCCCGAACGAACCGCTTCCAGCGCACTCTCAATGGGGATCGTATATTGCTTGGCGTTTTTCACACCGCGAATCCGGCGGACGGCATCGGAATGTCCCTGCGAAACGCCCTTACCCCAGAACGTGTAAGTTTCTCCGTTCGGCAGAATCGAATCCGCATAAACCCGACTCAAAGAAAAAAGCCCCGGATCCCAGCCGACCGAAATGATGGCGACTTTGTTCCCGGCTTTTGCCGCCGAATCGACAGCCGCAAAATGCGAAGGGATTTTAGCGTGCGTGTCAAAACTATCGATCACGTTAAAATGCTTGGCAAATTCCGGAGTCTGCATCGGCAAATCCGTAGCGCTTCCGCCGCAGAGAATCATCACGTCGATTTTGTCTTTCCAATCCAGAACGTTTTGAATCCCCACAACCGGAACACCTGCCGTCAAAAGCTTTAGCGAAGCCGGATCCCGACGGGTGAACACCGCAACGAGATTCATGTCCGAAGATTTCTGGAGAGCGCATTCCACGCCGCGTCCAAGATTACCATAACCAAGAATTCCAATTCGAATCATAAAAATCCTTTATGGCCTCTTCTAAAAATTCATATTCAAAAAATCGATAGCGACCGTTTTACCGGCAGTCCATTCGACTTCTCTTCATTCAAGCCATTTTTAGAAGCAGCCTTGTTTTGAAGCCCGCTTAATTTACAAATTTTGAAAAGAATTTGGAAAACCCCACATCAAAAAGACGCTCTGAAAATCAAAATTCTTTGGGACAGACAACCATCAGCGCAACACGCCCAAGCGTCCAATTTCATCCTATCTTGCCGCCAAAAACTTTCTCCGTTTTTCCATCCATTTAGCGAGCGATTCCCAAAACTTTTGGAGACCCATTCTACCATTTTTGGAAATTATATACAAAATTCCTCCAAATACCCTCAAATATTTTTTTTCAAAACGAGAATTTCTTTTCACAAGATGAATTTCTTCTCGCGGGTCGCGAGGTGCTCGCTTACCCATGAGCCTTGCTTGGGAACTTGTTCCCTTAGGCGAATTGTCCCTTTCAGGGATACTTCAACTACGGAATCGGAGATTCCTAGTTTCAGGGATGCGCAGCCGAAGCAATCTGTGCTGGCACCTCGTCATTGCGAGGAACGTAGCGACGTGGCAATCTTGTCAGCGGGAAAGGATTGCTTCTACACTTCGAGTATAACTCCACTAAGGTAACAAAGTTACCAAGTGTCGTATAACCCCTCCGGGGTTCGGGGTGACGGTCGCTTTCAAATATGACTGATTTTCTCCTTGGTGGGTACGCAATGACGAATACTACTAGTCTCCTCGAAGATAATGCCTGCAAGCAAGCTTGCGGCGCAACATTCGCCTTGCACGCTTTTGCGAAGGCTCCCTTCCAGGGACAATTCGTCTAAAAGAGTAAAACTCTTAAGACTCATGGGCAGCCCCCTTTTCCCTTCACCCTATCCCCCGCCACGCTTTGTGGTTGGAAGTTTTAGGTTCTGGGGTAGAATTGGATATTGTGCCGTGGAGAGAGGAAGAGTTCTTCTTTTCACACGTGGGATTTTCTTTCACACGGTGAACTCAGTTACCAGTTACCAGTTATCAGTTCCAACTCCCAACTCCTAACTCCCCCCCAAATCACTAACTTGTTTCAGGGATACTTCAATTATGGAATCGGAAATTCCAAGTTTCAGGAATCCTCGTCGGATGCAGCCGTTTCTCCTATGAACCCTAACAACTAATAACTGACAACTAATCACTCCCCCCCTAATTTACCTCTTGACTTCGAGTCGTCTCTAAATCGTATATTTTACAAAAACCGGAGTTCCGATGTTCCTTATTGTTCTTTCCATCGTCGGCATAATCGGCATTACTGGCGTCGGCATTCTCAACCAACCGCAATTCGGAAAAATTCCCAGCGGCAAACGCTTGGAGCGCATTGAAAAATCCCCGAATTACAAAGACGGCCATTTTCAAAATCAAGAGCCCACCGTTACAATGACGGGTGACGAAGGCTCCTTTCAAGCCCTGCTCCACTTTCTATTCAAAAAATACCCGAACACCGTTCCCGATTCCGGGCAAATTCAAGCAATCCGCACAAACCTGAAAAATCTGGATCGAAATAAAGACCTTTTTGTCTGGTTCGGGCATTCCTCTTACCTGCTCCAACTTTCGGGAAAACGCATTCTTGTCGATCCGGTTTTTTACGCGGGCGCGCCTTTTGAATTCATCAACAAACCTTTTCCGGGAACAGACATTTACAAGCCGGAAGATATGCCGGACATCGACTATCTGATTATTTCGCACGACCACTACGACCATCTGGAATACCGGACGGTCAAAGAACTTCAGCCCCGCATTGCGCAAGTCGTTACAGGACTTGGCGTCGGCGAGGATTTTGAATATTGGGGATTTCCGGAAGAAAAAATTTCGGAATTGGATTGGGGCGATTCCCTTGCCACGGGCGACGGCTTCAAATTCCACTGCCTTCCGGCGCGGCATTTTTCGGGCAGAAGCGTTTTTCCGCAGAAAACCCTTTGGGCATCGTTCCTCGTGGAAACTCCGGACGGGAAGAAAATCTTTATCGGGGGCGACGGCGGTTACGGCAAGCACTTTCAGAAATTGGGAGAACAATTTCCCGACATCACTTTGGCCATTTTGGAAAACGGTCAATACAACAAGGATTGGAAATTGATCCACACCCTGCCCGAAGAACTGGAAAAAGAAACGATGGAGCTTGGAGCGCAACACGTTGTCACGGTGCACCATTCTAAATTCAAATTGTCTTACCACCCATGGAACGAGCCGACGCAAAACGCCAAAGCGCTTCAAGAAAAAGGAATTCCCGTCATAACGCCGACCATTGGCGAAGTCGTGGAGATTCCGTAAATTTTTTGAAAATGAATTTTTAGATACGCTCTTCAGAATTGCGAAAGGAATCGCTGATCGTTCGAGGTAATCAAACCGATTTCCGGAATTTCGTGGCGGAGCATCGCTATGCGGTCAAGACCGAAGCCAAAGGCGAAGCCGGTGTATTTTTCTGGATCGATTCCGCAATTTTTAAACACATTCGGATCCACCGAGCCGCAACCGCCGATTTCCATCCAGCCGGTTCCCTTGCAGCGTTTGCAGCCCTTGCCGCCGCAGAACACGCAGCTCACATCCATTTCCGCAGAAGGTTCCGTAAAGGGGAAAAAACTCGGACGGAAGCGCGTTTTGACACCTTCGCCAAAAAGCTTGTTCATAAAAATCTGCAACACGCCCTTGAGCTGGGCGAATGTGATATTTTCATCGACGACAAGTCCTTCGCACTGCTGGAACATGGGAGCGTGAGTCGCATCGTTATCGACTCGGAAGACGTGGCCCGGCGCAATCATGCGGAATGGCGGCTTGTGCGTTTCCATGTAGTGAATCTGCGTGTCAGAAGTCTGCGTGCGAAGCATGACCTTGTCGCCCAAGTAGAACGTGTCCTGCATGTCGCGGCTGGGATGATCGGGCGGCGTATTCAACGCTTCGAAATTATACCAGTCCGTTTCAATGTCCCGGCCCGAATCGACGGCGAATCCCATCTGGCTAAAGAAATCGATAATCTCTTCGCGCACGTCGTAAACAGGATGCGTGGACCCCGCAGGAATACCATTCCCCGGCAAGCTGATATCCGTCCAGCCTTTTTCCAGTTCCGCTTCCAGCGCCTTTTTGTGCGCTTCTGCCAGCGCATTGTCAATGTGTTCCGAAACGAACTGTTTCAATTCGTTCACCTGTTTTCCAAATGCGGGCCGCTCTTCGGCGGGGAGAGTTCCCATCTGCTTCATCATGCCGGTGACTTGACCTTTTTTGCCAAGCCACTTGACGCGGAGCGCATCAACGGCGTCTTTTTCGTTCAAATTCGTTTGGGCGAGTTCGGTTTCAAACTGTTCGCGGACTTTAGAAATGCTTTCGTTCATCATGGCCTACAATGTAGAAAAATGTTTTTACTGCCGTTAGTCTTGCCGTCAAAGCGCATTATTCCTTTTGGAAAGAATCACACGTTTATGATTCCGTCAAACGATTTTTGCGATAATGCGGAGCGGTCTTTTTCACAAAGAACAAGAAGGATGCCAGCAATAACACTCCGCAGCAAAAAAACATGGTTGCGTAAGAGAACGATTCGGCAAGCGGTCCGCCCACAAGAATGCCAAGCCCGATTCCCAGATCCCAGCCGGTCAGGTAAGTACTAGTCGCAGTGCCGCGCTGGTCGTGACGAGCGAGATTGACGCACATCGTCTGGTAGCCGGGAAAAACAAGCCCCAGACCGCAGCCAATGAAAAACGCCGAAGCGAGAAATAGAAATGGATGGGGGAACGCAGAAAAAAGAAGGTAGGCGGAAGAAACAAAAAGAAGCCCAATGGAAATCAGGCGGGTCAGGTAACCGCGGTCAATCAACTTGCCGGTCAAAAGTCGGGAAGCGATGAGCCCAATGGCGATAAGCGCATAAAAATAGCCGGAACCGGAAAGGGAATTCTGTTTGGCATACAAGGCGATGTAATTGGTCAGCGGGCCATAGGCGCAACCGATTAAAAGCATGTTGAAAAATTGAGGGATGGCTCTGGTCAGAAAAAATCGGTCGAGAGAAATCGGAGCGGCATTCTTTTTGATGGGCCGAGCTTTAGGGTGAACGCAAAGGATGAGAATCAACCCGATGACGCACAAAACAACGGAAAGAGCGATAACCGGAATTTCGCCGAACGCTTCGTAAAGGAACATTCCCGTCATGGGTCCCGTGGCAAAAGCCAGATTGGTGGTCACGCCGAAATAGCCGATTCCTTCGCCCCGCCGACTGGACGGAAGAACGTCAATGGCAATCGTATTTCCCGCAGTGCTGGCGATACCAAAACAGATTCCGTGCAAAAAGCGGAAAAGCCCGAGCAAAAAAAGAGTTCCCGCCGCGACATAGCCGATAAACATGGACGCGAAAAAGAAATACATCACAAGATAGAGCGGTTTTCGCGAAAAAGAATCCACCAGAAAACCAGCGAAAGGACGGCAGAACAACGCGCCAATCGTGTACAGCGAAATGATAATTCCCGAGACCGTGGCCCCCGTGTGAAACTTTTCGAGGATGTAGAGCGGAAGAATCGGCAGCAATTCGTAAAAGGCGAAGAAAAGTAGAAAATTGGTGATGCCGACTAAAACAAAAGTTTTAGACCAAAGTTTTTCCATATCGCACAATGTAGAAATAATCGTTCCGATATACCATTCCAAAAGAAAAAATCCCGTCCATTTTTAAAGAAGGCTCTCCGATTTTTATAAATTCTCTTTACGGAGAACAGAAACACTTTGTCCGAGGATTCATGCAGAAAAAAGAAGAGCCCTATGTGGAAATCGGCGACGTGAAAACGTTGCAAGAAGAGCGGCAAAAAGAAGCGGACAAAAAAGCGGCGGGCAAACAGGCCGAAAAAGGAGCGTCTGATTTGCAGAAAGGGCTGGCGATTTTTCTTTCCATTCTTGCTGGACTATATACCGTTTCCCCTATCGATATTTTGCCCGATGCCATTCCGGTCTTGGGGTGGATGGACGATTTGGGCGTGTCGGCATTTGCAGTACTCAATGTGGTGCAGCAATTTACGAGCAATCAAAAGTCGCTGCTGGTGAAAATCGTCAAGTATTTCAAATGGTTCCTGATTTTAGCGACCGTCGGCATTGTTCTGCTATTTGGGGGACTTGTCACCGCCATTGTCGCCTTGATTGTAAAATAATCGTGCAAACAAATCTGGGAATTTCCAAGCGAAATTCAAAAGCACCAACGGCGGGCAGGTTTATTTTCTACATTTGCCAGCGAAACAATTTTTCAAGAGGATACCATTATGGCTATTTCTGCTGTTCTTATTTTTGGTGCTCCGGGTTCTGGAAAAGGAACTGTCGGCGCAAAACTCGCAGCGACCACTTCTCTGAAGCATCTTTCCACGGGCGACATTTTCCGCGGCATCGCACCGTCGAGCGAATCGGGCAAATTGCTTGCCTCCTATTCAAGCAAAGGCCTTTTGGTCCCAGACGAAGCGACCGTCAAAATTTTTGAACGCTATGTAGAAGGGCTGGTAAACACGAACAAGTTGAACCCGGAAAAGGACACTCTCCTTTTGGATGGCATCCCTCGCACGGTCGCCCAGGTCGATTTGATTCGCCCGATTGTCGATGTGAAGCATATCTTTGTACTTGACATTCAGGACGAAGCGACGATCGTCGCCCGCCTTTTGAACCGCGCCAAAATCGAAGGACGCAAGGACGACGCCGACGAAAACGTCATCAAGAACCGCTTGAACGTTTACAAGGACTCCACCGCGAAAGTTCTGGAAAAATACGACCCGAAAATCATCAGCCACATTGTGGGCGACAACACGCCGGACGAAGTATTCTGCGACGTGCTTCGCGCATACGTAAACTTCAAAAAGAACGCCTAGTTTCCTTTGTTTCTCGATGAAAAAGAATCGCCAATCAGCGATTCTTTTTTGTTTTTTCTATCTTTGGAGCGCATCAATATTTAGCGGCAAGGAGTCTTTATGGCAACGTTGGTAATGGTAAACGGCATTCCGGGAAATATGGGAAAAATCGTGGCGGAAACCTGCGTCAAGCGAGGATTGGAACTGGTTCCCTATTCTTTGACCGGGGAAATCATCGTCGAAAATGAATCGGAAGTCGCGGGCAAGAACATCCAGCTTTTGAAACCTTCCAATCGGGAAGCGCGCATCGGCGAAGTCTTGGAAAAATATCCGGGACTGATCGCCGTCGATTTTACGCACCCGACCGCCGTGAACGATAACGCCGCCTTTTATGTGGCGCACAAGATTCCGTTCGTCATGGGAACGACCGGCGGCGACCGGGAAGCCCTGAAAAAACTCGTCGCCGAAGCGAATCACCCGAGCGTGATTGCGCCGAATATGGCAAAGCAAATCGTTGCATTCCAAGCGATGATCGAATGGCTTTCCCAAACATTCCCGACGGCATTTTCGGGTTACAAGCTCTCCATTGTCGAAAGCCACCAGAAAACCAAAGCGGACACGAGCGGAACGGCAAAAGCGGTCGCCCACTCCTTTGCGAACATGGGCTTGAACATCGACGAAAGCCAGATTGAAAAAGTGCGCAACGACAAGGAAGCGATGGAACGGATGGGAGTTCCAGAAGCCTATCTTTCCGGACACGCCTTTCACACCTACAGCCTCGACAGCGAAGACGGCACCGTACATTTTGAATTTCAGCACAACGTATGCGGGCGGAAAATCTATGCGGAAGGCTCCGTCGATGCCGTGAATTTTTTGGCGGAAGAATTGAAAAAAGGTTCCGCAAAACCTTTCGATATGATGGACGTTCTGCGTTCCGGCAGAATGCGTTGAGGAATTATGAATCATCCCTTTTCTTTAGATTTGACTCAGCGTCCGCGCCGTAACCGAAAAAGCGCAACGGTTCGTGATTTGGTTCGCGAAACGGAACTTTCCGTGAAAGATCTGGTTTATCCGGTGTTCATCATGGAAGGTTCCCAGCGAGAGGAACAAATTCCTTCGATGCCGGGAATGACCCGCAAAACCGTCGATGTATTGTTGAAAGAAATCGAAGAATGCGTGGCGTTGGGCGTTAAAGCCATCGCTCCGTTCCCCAGCATTGCCGAAGAAAAAAAAGACCGGACAGGCAGCGAAAGTTTCAATCCCGACGGACTTGTACCGACTTGCGTTCGGGCCATCAAGGAAAAATTTCCGGAAGTTGTCGTGATGACGGACGTCGCCCTGGATCCGTTCAATATCGACGGGCATGACGGCATTGTTTCGCCGATGGGTGAAATCCTCAACGACGAAACGGTGGAAGTCCTGTGCAAAATGGCGGTCTGCCATGCGAAAGCCGGAGCCGATTTCGTTTGCCCATCCGACATGATGGATGGACGCATCGGAGCGATTCGGGCAGCATTGGACGCCGAAGGGCTGACAAATACTTCCATTATGGCGTACAGTGCCAAATACGCATCCGCATTTTACGGGCCTTTCCGAGACGCCTTGGATTCTGCACCCAAAGCAGGCGACAAAAAAACATACCAGATGGATCCGGCAAACCGCAAGGAAGCGATTCGCGAAGTCGCCCTGGACATCGAAGAAGGCGCCGACATGGTGATGGTAAAACCGGCGTGCTACTATCTGGACGTTTTGCGCGAAGTGGCGGATTTTTCGGAAGTTCCTGTCGCTGCGTATCAGGTCAGCGGCGAATATGCCATGCTTTGCGCTGCGGCTCAAAACGGTTGGCTGGATCGCCGTCGAGTCGTTCTAGAAAGCCTCATGGGAATCAAGCGCGCTGGCGCAAAAATCATTTGGACCTATTTCGCAAAAGAAGCGGCAAAACTCTTACAAGAGGAAAAATAAAATGAATAAACTGGCGGGAATGTTGGGATTTGGCGTGATGATGTTGGCGGGATTGGCGCAGGCAACGCCCCCACGTACATGGGATGCGATTTTTCATGCAGAAGGTTCGGGGGAATACGAAAGCGTTCCCATTGTCGGGCAAGTCCGTTTTATGACCTACGAATATTACGGAGAAAAGCAGCCTGTATCGTTTGCAGTAAAAGGCGACAATGTGGAATTTGTGGTTTCCGGCGTGATGAAAGTCCCTGCCGACACCATCGAGAACAAGCGTTTCTACGGGCTTTGCAACAAAACGAAAGAAGCGTGGATTTCTTACGTCCAAGGGCCACAGGCTTTCGGAAAAGAAAATTTGATTGTCGATATCAAGGGCGTGGATTTGGCTTGCGACGACGAATTGTATGCGCTAAAAGATCTGCGCATCAAATTCAAAAATGCCACAGCGCAAAAATACTGGAAAGCGAATAAAGAACGCTCGGAAAAAGTCAAGCGGGATTCGCTGGCGGCGTTTCGGATTCGGGAACAGGAGCATTTCCAGGAAGTCAAACGCAATTCCGGATTCATCACGGACACGCGGGACGGACAAGTTTACCGGGTGATAAAAATCGATGGTCGAACCTGGCTTGCGCAAAATATGAACTACAACATTCCGGGAGAGTCCTGGTGCTACGACGACAAGGATACTTATTGTAGCCGAAGCGGGCGCTTGTATTCTTTGGAGGGTGCGCGCAAGGCTTGCCCCAAAGGATTTCATTTGCCGCGGGACAGGGAATGGCAAGACATGCTCACGGGCCTAACCGGCTGCTATGACGGCGTTCAAAAATGCGAAGCCTTTGCCTCGAAACTCAAAGCGCGTTCCGGTTGGCAAGGCGGAGGCGGAACCGACGAATACGGATTTACGGCGTTTGGATCCGGGCGACGCGAAATTTTGGGCCGCGGGCATCGCTACGTGGAAATGGGAGAATATACCGCCTTTTGGAGTTCGCAGAACGGTCGCAATTCGACCATTTGGATTTGGGTCCTCGGACGCATGGGCGACAACATGGTGCGTGAATTGGCTCCGCGTCCGGAAAACGGCTACTCGGTTCGCTGCATTGACGGAGACTGATGGAATAAAATTGAGAATTTGAAAATGCCGCGCATGCGGCATTTTTTGTGGGAATTATGGACAATCTTCCAGCAAATACTTGCAATTAAATTTAGTTATTAGTTTTCAGTTCCAGCTCCCAACTCATAACTTCCAACTAACCGCTAACCCCTAATCACGCGATTTCAAGCAAATCATAAACGGTCCTTTTCCTTCGTCCCTATCCTTCTATCCTTCCGGTCCAAATTTTTGCCGCGCAACTCTTCCACAAATAAAAAAGCGAAAAATTCTGCGAAATTTTCCTAAAGAAAATACGTCCATAACAAAAAATCCGAAAGCAGAAGCTCTCGGATTTTCATTTTCTTATCCTTCGCTAGAATTTGACAACCGGCAAAAGAACCGGCACAAAAGCCATCGCAGCCAAAACCAGAGCTGCAACAACCACGCCAAATCGCAAAAGGAATCGGGTGGAATTGCTGACGCAACAGCAGCATGGATGCGACTCGTCTGCGGGAGCGGGAGCAAAAAGTGCTATGGCAATCCGCAAGTAATAATACATCGCTACAATGGAAAGGGCAAAACCAAATGCGGCCAAGGCAATGTACCCCGTTTTGACAACGCCAGTAAAGAGGACGAATTTGGCGAGGAATCCCGAAAGCGGCGGAAGTCCGGCCAAGCTGGCAAGGCAAATCACCGCAGCGACTCCTTCCAACGGATGACGACGACCGCGTCCACGGATATCGTCCAGATTTTCCTTGGCATCGCCTTTCCCGCTAAACGCCGCAATGGCGGCAAGAGCACCCGAAGAACCAATGGCATAGGTGATAAGGAAGTAGTACATAGTTCCCAAATCTTTGAGCAAAAGACCGAGGACGATAAATCCCGCATTCATCACCGCAGAGAAAGCGAATATCCGGCGAATCGACTTTTGCACCAGCCCGGAGAACGCGCCGATGACAATGGAAAGGATGCCCACGACAATGATGACCGGAGCCAGCTTTTCAAATCCGGAGCGCATCCAAAGAGCACCGAGAGCACTCAATGCGCCGACCTTGATAACCGCCGCCATAAAACCGGTAACGGCCACAGAGGCTCCGGTATAGACGTCGGCGACCCAGAAATGTACCGGAGCGGCTCCCGCCTTAAAGAGAAGAGCAAATGCCGAAATCAGAACGCCAAGCGAATACAGGCTTTCGCGGCCAGCAATCTGCTTACCGCCAAAATGCGTAGTTCCCGTTGCGCCATAGACAAGCGCCATCCCATAGAGGAAAAGGACGCTGAAAACGGCACCGGTGACAAAGTATTTGAAAGTCGCTTCGTTGGCGTTGCGATCTTTTCTGCGGAGTCCTACCAAACCGTAAACCGGATACGCGGCAAGTTCCATTCCGATGAACAGCGGGAGGAAATCCACCGACTGCACCATCATCATCACACCGACCGTAGCCAAAAGAGTCAGTCCATAAGGCTCGCCCGCCGGATATTTTTCCCGAGCGAGTGTCACCTGCAAACCGCCAATGCCGAGGAACGCGCAAAGAAGGACGGTCGCCAGCAAAAACATGCGCAAAGTATCCAGTTCCAAAAAGCCGAACAGCGATTCAGCCCCGACATGAACAAAGCGCAAAGAAACAAAACCCAAAAGCAAAAAGGCACTTGCCACCCAGGGAAGAACTTTCTGCTTATTTTTGTCGGCGATAAAAGGTTCCGTTGCGATGCACACCATCGCGCCCAAAGCGACGATGATCATCGGCAAGAGATTCATCAAACTAGCGGACGTCATTTTGCGCCTCCCCGTTTTCTGTTTTCATCTCGGTATTTTTTTGCATTTCAGAAGTCTGCATTTGATTTGTTGCGGAATCCAACTGAACGTCGGCAACCTGCGCCGAGCTGTCCGCAAAAGCCGCCATCACTTCAGCGATTTTTGCCGAATCCTCTGCGGAAAGCGGTTGAACTGCCGCCGCCGAAATCGCCGCTTCGATTTCCTCTTCTTGCTGCTGCGCAGACGTGGTGTAATCCAGCGTACGGGAAATCGGCTGCGGGTGAATGCCAAAAACAATCAAAAGGAGCAGGAGCGGAGCCGTCGCCACGGCATCGGCAATCGGAAAGCGCAACTTCTGCTGTTCTTCCGAAATTTCGCCCGGAAGCCCGAACAAAACCTTCTGAATCAGACGAAGCATATAGACGCCCGTCAAAATGATGCAAATTCCAGCAACGACTGCGGCGACTTTGCAAACGCCCCACAGGCCGACAAGCACCAAAAATTCCCCAATAAATCCCGCCGTTCCCGGAATAGCGATAGCCAGAACGCTCGCAATTCCAAAGAAGAAGGCAAAGACCGGATTGCGGTTTGCCAAGCCGCCCATTTTATCGAGCAGGCGATGGCCCGCAAAGCGTTCAGCAGAGCCCGAAAGAATGAACAACGCCGATGCCGAAAGTCCGTGCCCGACAAGCAAAACCAGAAGAGCCGGGAAAACGTCGATGGAAAGGGTAAAAAGTCCCGCAATGGCAAGTCCAAGATGGCTCATGGAACTGAAGGCGAGAAGTTTTTTGATGTCCTTTGCCCGCATCGCCATGAAGGCACCATAAAGAGCCGTCAAAAGTCCCATTCCCATCAGCAGCTTGGCGTTTTGGAAAGAGGCCGCCGGGAAAATTGCGAGAACCCAGAAATAGAATCCATAGACTCCCGCTTTAGACATAGCTCCCGTTAAAACCGCACTGAGTCCCGCAGGCGCTTCCGCGTATGTCTGCGCCTGCCAGCCGTGCAATGGGAAGAGCGGAGTCTTTACCCAGAAAGCCAGAGCGAAGCACCAGAAAAGAATTGCTTGGGTCGTTTCGGGAAGCGTTTGCGCCGCTTGGGCGACCGGAAGGATATAAGAAGTTCCCGCCATGGTTATCAAATACCAAAGCGCCACCGCCATCGGAGCGGAACCGACCAACGTGTAAATCGCAAAGTTGAGCGAAGCCGCGCGCCGTTCCTGTCCGCCGTAAGAACCGATTAAAATGGCCGCCGGGAATACAAGAGCTTCAAAGAAGAAGAAGAACAGCACCGCATCGATTGCAAGGAACGTTCCGTTCAAAGCTCCCAAAAGCGTAAAGAGGCCGACCGCATAATTGCGATAGTTGCTCCCCGCCGATTTCCTAGCGCAAATCAAGGCGGCAAGGGTGATGATATTTGCTAAAAACACCATCCACGCCGAAAAGCCATTGACAGCAAACGCAAAAGTTACCGTGACATCTGCGCCGGGAATGGTGAACCACTGAATCGGGGTCGTATTGTAATCGCCCGAAACCAGCAGGGAAAGCCCCGAAACAAAGAGGAGCGAAGAAAGAATAACCGCCAAGCGAGACGCCGAACGGGAATCTTTTCCAGAAGCGGCAAGCATCAAAAGAGCCGCAAGGAACGGAGCAAAAACCAAAATGTATAACATTAGAAGAGTCCTCCGCAGAAATAGACCGCAATGGCGATAAGTACCATGCCGGCAATGCTGAATCCCACTTGCAGGCGGATTTTACGAACCTGGAGGTTCCGGATTCCGTCACCTAAAATCAAGGCGATGGAGCAAATCATCCATTGCAAAATCTGAATGAACTTGTCGATGATGGCATCCACAAACCAAGCGGCAGCTTCAAAAGCTGTAATGAAAGCGTTGTGAATAAAATCAAAGAAGAACGTCCAGCAACCGGCTTTGCCTTCCGGAACTGTAGTCGCATTCTTTTTCAGTTCAGGAATGCGCTTGCGGGTGAAAATTTCGTAACCGACGAATGCGCCCGCCACCGCAGCAATCGTCCCTAGAATAGCGAACACCAAAACCGACGGTTCCATTTCCATTTCTGGGCGAACAGCCGCAGCAAATTTCTGTGCACCGTCCACGACCGGAGCGAGCCAGCGTTCAAACCAATTCGCACCCGAAACAAAGACATTCCAAGCGTATCCCGAAAAGGCGGAACCAATGGACAGAACAACCATCGGGAAAGTCATTGAAAGAGGTGCTTCGTGAATATGGGATTCCGGAAGGTCGCCGCGATACTTGCCCAAGAAAACGAGAACCATCAAGCGGGTCATGTAAACTGCCGTAATGACAGCGGTAATCAGACCGATTGTATAAAGAACAGGGCCAAGAGACGGGTTGAACGCAAAAAGACGTTCCAAAATCAGGTCTTTGGAGAAGAATCCGGAGAATCCCGGGAAACCGATAATAGCGAGATAGGCGAAAAGCATCGTCATTGCCGTAATCGGCGTTTTCTTGAGCAAGCCACCCATTTTGCGCATATCCTGTTCGCCAGCAAGAGCGTGCATCACCGCGCCCGCACCCAAGAACAAAGTCGCCTTGAAGAAAGCGTGCGTAAAGACATGGAAAATGGAAACGTCAAATGCAGCCGCTCCCGCCGCCATGAACATGTAACCCAACTGGGAAATGGTCGAATAAGCAAGAACCTTTTTGATGTCGTTTTGCAAAAGGCCAGCGATGGCCGCCCAGAAAGCCGTCAGCATACCCACAATAGCGATAATCGTCAGCACATAGGGAAGCCGCACGAACAAAGGCGAAAGGCGAGCGACCAGATAAACGCCGGCGGTCACCATCGTTGCCGCATGGATAAGAGCCGACACCGGAGTCGGACCGGCCATCGCATCGGGCAACCAAGTAAGGAGCGGAATCTGCGCGCTCTTTGCGGTGCACGCCCAGAAAAAGAGCAGCCCCGCCACCGTCAAAAGCGGAAGGTTCGCAATCAACACATCGCGAAATGCGGGATTCACAAGCCACGCCGTCAAATCCGCATAGTTCAAAAACGCCGAACCGCCAATGGTAACGAGAATCGCCATGCCGAGCAAAAAGCCGACATCACCGACCCGGTTCACCAAGAACGCTTTATTCGCCGCCTTGCAATTGTTCAAATCCTTATTCCAGAATCCGATAAGCAGGTAAGAGCAAAGCCCGACGCCTTCCCAGCCGAGGAAAGTCAGCACCAGAGAATCGGAAAGGACAAGCACGACCATGCTGAACAGGAAGAGATTCATGTAAGCAAAGAAACGGGCAAATCCGCGATCTTTGTGCATATAACCGGTCGAGTACAGAATGATGAGCGTCGCGATTCCCGTGATGAACAGGAGCATTGTCCGGGAAAGCCCGTCAAAAAGAAGCCCGAAATGGACAGAAAGCAACGGCGAGTCAATCCAGCTGCCGAGAGTCTGGTGAATGCCGTCTTGAGGCATGTTCCACGCCAGAAGTCCCGTGGCGACAAAAGCCAACAGCGGAAACAGAACGCCTAAAAAGCCGACAAGACCTTCGTCCGGACCTTTTTTGCTGTCCGAAGACGCGACCGCAATCAGGGCGAGAACGATTGTTCCTGCCAGCGGAAACAGAGGGATGAGCCAAAGAGGAATCATATTTTATTACCCCCTCATATTGGAATAATTGTCAATGTCCACGCTGTCCTGGTTTCTAAAAATCAGGATGACAATCGCCAGACCGACGCAAGCTTCCGCAGCAGCGACGGCGATGGTGAACAGCGGAACAATCTGCCCCACGACGCTTTCAACGCCGGGGAGCGTTTTAGAAAATCCGATGATGCTCAAGTTCACTGCATTCAGAGCGAGTTCAACGCCCATAAGAACAAAGAACACGTTTCGACGGCACAAGGCCGTTGCGATACCGAGCGACAGGAGAATGAGTGCCAGGATTTGCACATAAATCGCTTGCATTAGTGAACCTCCTCAGACTTTGCCGTTTCCGGATCCGAAGCGATGCGCTTGCGGGCGAGTATAACGGCTGTAGCCATTGCCGAAAGAAGAACCAGCCCAATGGAAAGGAATATCAGATAGTAGCCTTGCCCGCTGGCATTCATATCGAAAAGGGTTTTCGCCGTCACATCGACAGATCCCCTGACCGCGCCGGCATCAAAGTCGAAAGCGGAGCGGCAAAGAGCAACCGCTGCAAGAAGCGCCATTGCAATCACCGAAACTAGAACAAAAAGCGACGTCTTGTCAAAGCGTTTCGTGCGATTGTCCCGAGAACCGTTCAGCACAAAAATGATGAACATGAGGAGCGTCATGATGGCTCCGGCATAGACCATCACCTGGACGACGCCGACGAAAGGACTCCCGAGCAAACCATAAATGCCCGCGAGCGAAAGCATCGTCGTCACCATAGCAATAGAAGCGTAGAGCGGATGCCGATTCAGCAAAATGCAAATGGAACAGCCGACCGCGATGACGGATAAAAGAATGAAATAAACGAGAGCTAGCATTATTGGACTTCTCCCCAAGCAGCAAGTGCCTGCTTGTTTTTTGTACCGCCGGGAGCGACCTGACTTTGAGGGTCATCCGGATAATCCTTGGGATCCCAGTTGGTCAAATCGTAGAGCGAGACGATAAAATCTTCACGCTTGCGGTGCACAAAGCTTGTTTCACAAGTATCCATCCGAAGCGCATCCAGCGGGCAAGCTTCTACGCAAAGACCGCAGAAAATGCAAACGGAATGGTCTATATCAAAACGGGCGACGCGCTTTTCAATGCGTCCGTCTTCGGATTGCGCCGCTTCAATGAAAATGCAGTGCGCAGGGCAAGCCGTTGCGCACATAAAGCACGCCACGCAGCGCGGCGTTCCATCGGGACGGAGCATCATACGGTGCTTTGCGCGGTAATCCCTCGGAATGTAAGGCTTTACTTCCGGATAACCCGTAGTCGGCAGCGTTTCATAGCGGAAAAAGCCGCGAAGAAAATGCTTGATGGTGGTGTAAAGGCCTCGGAACGCTTCGAATATATACAAGCGTTCGATCCAGTTCATCGACTTGTGCTTTACGACGCGAACCATTAGTTGCCTCCCATGACGAGTTTGGCGATTATCGCCGTCACGACCAAGTTCAAAAGTGCGATGTTCAAAAGAATCTTCCAGCCGAGATGCATAATCTGGTCATAGCGGAAGCGCGGAAGCGTCCAGCGCACCCAAATCCAAACCCAGCAGAAGAATACGGTTTTAATCATCAAAACAAGGAACTGCAAGGCAGCCGTACCGAGTGCCGTGCCGATGCCATAAACAGCGGTTCCGTTCACCATCGTCGCTTCGGGGTGGATAAAGAGACCGGAAACGATTGCCAAGGCAATGAACACGGGAACCGCAATCCAAGCGATGGTCTTGTAAAGCAGATACTCGCGGTTGATTTCCGCTTTGTTGGAAGCCTGTCCCTTGTTGAACGCTCGCAGCCAGCGATAAACCATGTGCAGGAACGCCAGAGCAAGGAATGCGCAAATGCCAAAGAGAACCGCCAAAACCGTTCCCAAATTCGCCTGAATATCGGCGGTCGTCATGAACGGAATCGAGTAGCCGCCCAAAAAGAGCGTCGCCATCAAAATACTGTTGATTCCGACGTGGCCGTATTCGCCCATGTAGAACATACCGAATTGCATGGCGCCGTATTCCGTGTGATAACCGGCAACCAGTTCCGGGTCGCCTTCCGAAACGTCAAACGGAGGACGTCCCGTTTCGGCGATGGCCGCAAGAAGGAAGCAGAAGAATGCGACCGGCTGAACGAAAATGCCCCAAGCGTGCTGTTCCTGCCAACCGACAATGCCTTCGACGCTAAAGGTTCCAGCGAGAAGCACCATGCCCATCATCGAAATTCCCAAGCAGACTTCGTAGCTGATACTCGTCGCCGTCGCGCGCAATGCGCCGAGGAACGGGAATTTGGATTTGGAAGCCCAACCCGAAAGCACCGTTCCAAAAACGGAAAGCGAAGAAAGCCCGAACATCAGAAGAATGCCGACATCCGTATCGATATTCGCCGCGGGAATATGCACAACCGTATCACCGAAAGTGAAATTCAATGAAGCGAAATACGGAAGAACGCAAGGCGTCAGGAGAGTGAGCCCAAAAGGAATCGCCGGAGCGAGCGCGAACAGGACTTTGTTCACATTCGCCGGAGCGTATTGTTCCTTGAAAAACAGCTTCAGACCGTCGCAGGCGTTTTGCACCCAGCCGAAAAACCGGACTTTCCCAAAGAACGGAAGCTTGACGTAGGAACGGTTCGGGCCTTGACGGTCCTGAATGAATCCGGCGCCACGGCGTTCCATCGGAATAAGAAGCAGAATGAAAAGCACGGGAACAAAGGCGAGACAAAGCTTCGCCAACGTCAGGAGCCATTCAATCCAGGTTTTAGAATCGATTATTTCCATCATACAGCAACTCCATCGAGCAATTCGCCCGTGCTATGGATGGCATCAAAAGAGAATTTGGCAAGAACCGGAACAAAGGCTCCCGCCTTTTGGTATGCGACAGCCGCACTTTCCACGTTTTCGCCGGCGAGGGAGAAAAGAACCTGGAAAAGCGGTTGCAGATCGCCGCTGGGGGCCGTAGGGGCCGCATTCAGTTTTTGCAAAATGGAATGCACGTTCACCATCGTGCCGTTCACTTCGGACCAATGATTGACGCCATAGACGATAGACGATTTTTTTGCGGTCTCGTCATTTTTTGCCGAAATAGCAATGCGGGTCGGAATCGTTTCCAAAGCGCTTGCCTTTTGAGCGTCGCTTCCCCACAAGTCGGCGGAAAGCGAAACCAGCGTTTTAAATTCGGACGCACGACGCGCCAGATCCTCTGCGGTCTGCGTAAAGCCGAAAAGCGCAAAGCCAGCGCGATTCGCCAACGGATCCCCGCTTTTGGAAATGCCGTCGGGAGATTTTACCGGTTCAAACGTGCCGACGAATACTTCCGCGCGATCGCCGAGCTTATGGACAAGAGTCTTAAGGGCAGCGGCATCTTCATTCGTCGCTGCGCCGCCGAGAACAAACGCGATTTTTCCATCGCCATTCAAGACCGCCTGGACAGAATCCAGATTCCCGACAGGAAGACGATTTTTGGAAAATTCCTGAAAAGCCAAACGGCTCGTATTCGAAATCCAAGTTCGATTCACCTGAGGATTGCAACGAGGCATCACTCGCCAGATAAATCCTTCATTGTGGTCAATCCAGATGTTCGCGCCCAAGGAATCGTCCATGGAAACGCTCGCCGTGCGCTTGAGCATCCAAGTCCGCTGCTGAAAACGGAAATACTTGGCCGTCAATGCACCCGTCGGACAAATGTCGGAAACGCACAAATCGTATTCGTGATCCAGCTTGCTTCCGGGGAAAGTCGTGATGTAGGTTTTATCCGCTCGGGCAGCCAGTTGCAACTGCTCGTCGTGACACACGTCGCGCATAAAGCGGACGCAACGGTCACATTGCACACAGCGTTCTTCATCCAAAGAAATCCGTGGGCCAAGATCGATGCGCTTGCCACCGCGAAGCTGACCTTTGGTATCGTAGAATTGGTGATCGGGATTGCCGTGATAATTTTTGCCGATCTCCGGATAAAGATGCCCCGAAGCCTTGCCCGCTTCGACATAATTTTCCTGCAAAGAGCATTCGCCGGCCTTGTCGCAAATCGGACAGTCGAGCGGATGGTTCAACAGCATAAATTCGGAAACCGCGGCGCGAGCGCTTTTTACCCGTTCGCTGGAGCGCGGAGTAAACACCTTCATTCCTTCTTTCACCGGGGTGAAGCAGGAAATAATCAGCATTTTTCCACGCGGGCCTTCCGTTTCGACCAGACACTGGCGGCAATTGCCGGAAACCGGAAGATACGGATGGTAGCAGATGTGCGGAGTTTCGATGCCCACAGCTTTCAACGCTTCGAGCAGGTTCGTATCGCCAGGCACTTCCACATTTTTGCCGTCAACCTCGATAGTAACTCGGGGACTGTCGGCAGTCGGAAGGTGAGGCATGTTGTAATGATTGCTCATAATATTACCAGTATGCTCCCAAACGAACGGTTGATCTTAAACGAGGTTCCGCATGTTTCGGATTTTTTGCGATGTATTCTTCAAAGTCGGCACGATATTTTCTCGTGTACACGTTCAGCGGACCGCCCAAGGAAATGGAGAGCGGGCAAATCGTCGTTCCGCCAAAACCCGCGGAAATGCTTTGCAACAGCTCGATGTCGCCGTCGTGACCTTCGCCCTTGACAATGGCGTCCAGAACGCGCTTGGCAAATCCCGTTCCTTCGCGGCAGGGAGTGCATTGTCCGCAGGATTCGTGCGAGTAGAAATGCCCGAGAACGTCCAAAATATCGACCGCATTGTGCGAATCGTTAAAGACGATGATGGCGCCAGAACCGAACATGGTTTTCAGCGAAGCCATGCACTCATAGTCCAAAGTAGCGTGCTCGCATTCTTCGGGAAGAAGCGGCGGACAAGAAGAGCCGCCCGGAATGACGCCTTTCAGTTTTCCGATGACGCCCTGGCAGTATTCCTCGCTTTCGAGCATTTCCATGAGCGGAGTTCCCAAAGGAGCTTCGTAGATTCCCGGACGCTTGACGTCGCCCGAGACGCAAAAGACTTTTGTGCCGTGAGCTCTGGGAGTTCCCATTTTGGTGTATTCTTCGACCGGATGCGAAAAAATCCAAGGCAACGACATAATCGTTTCGACGTTGTTCACACAGGTCGGCGATGCCCATGCGCCAGCGACCGCCGGGAAAGGCGGCTTCAAACGGGGCTGTCCCTTTTGGCCTTCCAGCGAATTGATGAGAGCCGTTTCTTCACCGCAAATGTAAGCGCCGGCACCACGATGGACGAAAATGTCAAAGCTGAATTGGGTTCCCAGGATGTTTTCGCCCAGATAACCCGCCGCGTAAGCTTCGTTCAGTGCTTTGTTCACGCTTTCGATGCACGGCAGAAATTCGCCGCGAGCATAAATGTAGGCACTGCGGGCCCCTAGTGCCCATCCAGCGATAATCAGGCCTTCGATCAAACGATGCGGATCTTCCAAAAGCAAAAAGTGATCTTTGAACGTTCCGCCTTCGCCTTCATCGGCATTCACCACAATATAGACAGGCTTGCCCGTATTGCGGGGAACAAAGCTCCACTTCATTCCCGTGGGAAATCCCGCACCGCCACGCCCGCGAAGTCCAGAACGCTGCACGCGGTCAATCACTTCAAACTGGGACATTTCAAAAAGATGCTCGGAAATCGTAGAATAGCCGCCGAGCTTCTTGTAGGCATCGATGCTCTGGGCGTTCTTTCCAAAATTTCCCGTACAAACTTTCATCGACTCTTGCATAATCAGACCTTCTTTGCCGTTACTGGTGCTGCGGAATCTTCGGGAAGCGGAGCCGCCTTGGCTTTAGAAACTGGAGAAGGCTTCGCCGTACGGGTTCCGCTCGTCGCAATCATCCGATATTCGTCACCGACTTTACCCGAAGCATCTACAAACGTCTTGTCTTTAACGCCGGGTTTGCCGACTTCCGTCCAGGAACCGTTCATGTTTTTTTCCACAGAAAGCTCTGTACATTCCGGAGCGCTTTTCCAGGTAAGGGTCGCGCCGTTTTCATCGACAAGAGCGACGACATTCAAAACCGGAGCCGGAGGA
Organism: Fibrobacter sp. UWS1; assembly: GCF_002300445.1. Lineage (NCBI taxonomy): Bacteria > Pseudomonadati > Fibrobacterota > Fibrobacteria > Fibrobacterales > Fibrobacteraceae > Fibrobacter > Fibrobacter sp. UWS1. Next base: position 45,164 of record NZ_NSGW01000002.1, on the reverse strand, counting down.
GCATACGTCGGATTTTGCGGCTTTGCCGTCGCCCCGGGAGCACCCGGATGTCCGCCGTGTCCTTTCACCACGCCGCCAAGAACTTCCCGCGGAGGTTCCGCATTCGGGAATTTTTCTTCACGAGCGTAGCACCACTGCAAAATTTTATCAAAACGTTCCGGGGTCAAGCAAACGCCGGGCTTCATCACCAGTTCACCGTTTTCCACATCGGTCGCGTAGTCGTCGTTCACCAGCATCGCAGGAGCGTTTCCGCAAGCGGCAAGGCATTCCACTTCCACAATGGTGAAAAGACCGTCCGGAGTCGTTTCGCCCGGTTTCAAGTTCAGCGACTTGCGGGCGTATTCCAGCATGCTTTCCGCCCCGCGCAAATGGCAGCTCACATTGTGGCAGAACTGCAAAAGAAATCTTCCCGTCGGAACGTGCTTGTACATCGTGTAGAAAGTCGAAACGCCGTAGGCGTGCGCCGGAGAACAGGCACAGACATCGGCAGCCCAACGAATCGCTTCGTGCGGAAGCCATCCGATAGCGTCTTGAGCAATCCACAGGACTTCAAGAAGCGCCCCCTGCTTCACAGGATAGCGGGAAAGCATATCGGCAACACGGGCTTTGATCGCCGCCGTTTCAAGCTTGGGGGCGATTTCCGCCCAGGTCGGCTGCTTCTGAATCGGATTGGCATGCCCGAATTGTTCCGCGGGAGAGGGATATGTTTCGACAGGCGTTGGGCCATGCGTATAGGCCAGCGTATTGTTTGCAACGTCTTGAATGGCGCCTTTAAGAATACTCATCTGTCCAATTCTCCTGCAATGATATTGATGCTCGAAAGGCAGGCAATGGAGTCGGCAATCAGGCTGCCTTCCACCAGTTCATGGAAAGCGGCAAATTGCGTAAAGCACGGCGGGCGGACTTTCACTCTCCAGGGATGGCCGGAACCGTCAGAAATCAGGGTAAATCCGAGTTCGCCGTTCGCGGTTTCGGAGCCGGAATAGTATTCCCCGGCTGGAATGCGAATGCCTTCGAGGACGCTTTTAAAGTGTCCCGCCAACGCTTCCATTTCTTGGTAAATTCGTTCGTGCGAAGGGATGCGGATTCTCGGATCCTCTACGCTGACAGGGCCCGGTGCCAAACGCTTCAACGCCTGGCGGATAATTTTCACCGATTCTTCCGCTTCGGCAAGACGCACCATCAGGCGGTCATAAACATCGCCGTGCGTTCCCGTGACCACGTTCCAATCGTAGGTTTCGTAATCCCAATACGGTTCGTCTTTGCGCAAGTCGCTAGCGACTCCGGTCGCCCGCAGACAAGGTCCGGTCCAGCCAAACTGAATTGCCTTTTCCGGGCTGATGTTTCCCACATCGACCGTTCTGTCCAAGAAAATGCGGTTTCTGTCAAAGCAAGCGTGCACGTCGTGCAAGTTCTTTTCGACCTGTTTGCACACGCGAAGAACGTCTTCTTCAAAGCCTTCGTAAGTGTCGCGATAAAGCCCGCCGATTCGCCCATAGCTGTTCGTCAAGCGAGCACCGGTCAATTTTTCCCAAATGCGCATCGTCATTTCCCGGGAGTCGAACAGGTAAAAGAAACCTGTCGTCGAACCCAGATCCTGCGCAGCGGCGGCAACGCAAATAAAGTGGTCCGCAATACGGGAAAGTTCATTGACAATCACCCGCAGCACTTTGGCGCGTTCGGGGATTTCGATACCGAGCATTTGTTCGGCTGCGCGGCAATAGGCAAAGTTGTTCATCATCGCCGAGCAATAGTCGAGGCGGTCCGTGAGCGGCAAAACCTGCTGCCAATTTCCCCGTTCCGCCATTTTTTCAAATCCGCGGTGCAAGTAGCCGATTTCGCCCACAGAAGCGACGATGTTTTCGCCGTCCAAAGCCGTAATGTAGCGAAGGCAGCCATGCGTGGCACCATGCGACGGGCCGATATTCAGCACCATCAAGTTCTTTTGTTCACCATCAGGAGTGAGAACTTTCATTTCTTGATGCTCCCTTGCAAAAATTCAACTTCGTTCGGCAGGATTTCTTCCGGACGTTCCAAAATCTTGTAGCCTTTGGATTCCAGCCGCTTTTCCAGCGCCGGATACAGATAATCGTTCGTGGAAAGCCACTGGCGGCGATGCGCCGGATAATCCTTGCGGAGCGGATGCCCGACAAATTCAACATGGTTCAACAAGCGGCGCAAGTCCGGATGCCCGACAAAAGTCACGCCATACTGGTCATAAACTTCGCGTTCCTGCCAATTCGCAATTTCATAAAGATCGGAAATAGTCGGGATTTTCAAGTCCGCTTCTTCAGCAAAGACTTTCAAAATAAGACGCTTGGCCGGGTCATAGACGCTTTTGAAAACATATTCGACCGCAAACCGTGGTCCGGCGTAGTCTTTGAATCCCAAGTAGTCGATGCCGACAATGTCGAGCAGCATATCGAGTCCGAGTTCATCGCGGACAGCGAGAACCGCATCATGCAACCGAGCGCTATTCACGACGACCGTCAAGCTCCACGGATTTTTTTCGGAACGAACGCCTCCGAAATTTTCCAAGCGGGCAAGCGCCTGCTCTTCAAAGGACTTGCGGGCTTCGGCTGTCGCGACAACCGGTTCCTTCACATTTTCTTCAGAGACTGCCATTACGGATTCTCCTTCCAAAATTCAGCCTTGCGGATTGCGGAATCTTTGATGTTTTCCGCCTTTTCTTTCCATTCCCGAACTTTCTCGTGCGAATATTCCGCCAGTTCGGCTTTGGCCTGCGCCGTTTTAGCCTGCAAAGCTTCCCACTGTTCCTTCACACGTTCCTTGCGCTGCTGCATATAGGATTCGTCCGAAAGTTTTTTCTGGATTTCGAACATGGCATCGAAGAACGCCTCGGGACGGCTGGGGCAACCGCCGATATAAACATCCACAGGAATAATATTATCAATCCCGGGCACCGTGCAATAGCAATCGTAAATGCCGCCGGACGTTGCGCAGGCTCCCATAGCAATGACCCATTTCGGTTCCGCCATCTGCTCGTAAATACGTTTGAGAATCGGCGCCTGCTTGTAAGTAATCGTTCCTTGAACAGCCAGAACATCGGACTGGCGCGGTGTAAAGCGGACGTATTCGGACCCTATCCGAGAAAGGTCGTAGGGGCTTGTTTCCGTACTCATAAATTCAATCGCACAACATGCCGTTCCATAAGGGAAAGGCCACAGGGAGTTTTTACGTCCCCAGTTGACGATGAAGTCCAGTTTCGTTGTAAAGAAATTGGCTTCTTGGGCTTCAACTGCCATAGAGATACCTCGTAAATATCGGCTCCAAAATTAGCAATTTGAACGGCTTTTGCAAACGAAAACGCCAAAAATGTTCGCCCCGCATTCCTCGCTTAAAGAAACGTTCAAAATTTCCCTTTTCCTCTCCGGTTAAAATAGAGTCCCTCCTTTCTTGTGCACTGCACAAAATCGTTGCTATATTTGCACGCGATGAACAATCCCAATGAAAAGCCCTTGGCGGAACGTTTACGCCCGACTTCCCTCGACGAATTTTTAGGACAGAACAAAATTCTGGGAGACAAGAGCATGCTTCGGCAAAGCGTCGAAAGCGATTCCGTACCCAGCATGATTTTCTGGGGGCCTCCGGGCTGTGGAAAAACCAGTTTGGCCAACGTCATCCGGATGCACACCCAAAAGCGCTTTGTTTCCCTTTCCGCCGTAGAATGCGGCGTCAAAGAAGTCAAGGCGGTTCTCGCCGAAGCCAAAGCGAATTTGGAAATGGGCCTGAGGACGATTCTATTTATCGACGAAATCCACCGCTTCAATAAAAGCCAGCAGGACGCCCTTCTCAAAGCGGTCGAAGACGGAACGATTACGTTGATTGGCGCAACGACGGAAAATCCGGGGTTTGAAGTCAATTCAGCGCTCCTTTCCCGATGCCAGCTGATTCTATTCGCTCCGCTTTCGACGGCGGAACTTTCCCAATTGGCGCTTCTCGCCCTCAAGGAACACCCCCGCGGGCTCGGGCTTCAAGACGTTGAAATTTCCGAAGAATCTATGGCAAAACTCGTCGCCCAAGCCGATGGCGATGCGCGTTTTCTGCTAAACCAAATCGAATGGATCGCCAAAAATTTGGGCGGGCGCAAAACCATCGACGAAAAAATGCTGGACGAAATCCAGTATAAAAAACCGCTCCGTTACGACAAGTCCAGCGAAGAACATTACAACCTGATTTCGGCTCTTCACAAATCCATTCGAGGAAGCGACCCGGACGCTGCCGTTTATTGGCTGCACCGGATGCTGCAAGGAGGCGAAGACCCGCGATTTATTTTACGCCGTCTTATCCGTATGGCGATGGAAGACGTGGGACTCGCCGATCCCAATGCGATTTTACTCGCTACCGCCGCCCGGGAAGCTTTTGATTTTTTGGGAGTTCCCGAAGGGCTCATCGGGCTGGATGAAGTTGCCATCTACTTGGCTCTTGCGCCCAAAAGCAACAGCGTAGAAGTCGCCGGCATGACCGCCGATCAGATTATCAAGCGGACGGGAACTTTGCCCGTACCAAGAGCGTTCCGCAATTCGGTCACCCAAGTCGGCAAGCAACTGGGTTACGGCAACGGCTACTTATACGATCACGACAGCCCAGGAGCCTATTCCGCACAAGAACATCTGCCCAAAGAACTTGTCGGCACAGAAATTTATACGCCGACAGAATACGGCAAAGAAAAAAAACTCGCCGACCGCCTCGCCGAATTAAAAGCCATCAAAAAAGCCAAGAGCGAGGAGAGAAAAAGTTATTAGTGGGTAGTGGCTAGGTGAAAGTGACCGCCTCATTCCTTACGCAAGTATGTTCAGTGTAGTCGCTCTTGCGCATCTGAAATGCGCCAAGCCTCTGTTAATCACACTCACATAATTGCGACTTTATGAAAGAATTTTGAAACATTTTTTTGTTAGCAACCGTCATTTTTAACGAATTAACATCAGCAAAGCTGGAACGATTTTATAACTTATTAAAATTTACAGCAACTTTTCGTTTTTTAACGAGAATGCTTTATGAAAGCAAGATTATTGTTCGCGTTGTTTTCTGCAACAGCTTTTGCAGAAACGGATTATGATGACGCCGTAAAATCTTTTAATAATTATCCTTCAAAAATTACAGAAGAAGTTCAATGGAATGTTCCTTATGACGAGACTTATTTGCCTTACAATGTTTGTGAGAATGTTGGGCTTCATTTGACAGACTGGAGTCCCTTCGACAAAACCGTCTGCGAAATTGCGTTGCTTGTTTCCGAAGGAAATGTGATTTTCGGGAAAGCACCTTCCGTTGAAGAATGCAAGGCATACGATGCACCCAGTCTCTTGAATCTCCAGTATGTATGGAGAATTTGACATGAAGAATCTGTGCATTTTCCTTTTGGCGTTGCTTCTGTTCGCCTGTTTCGACGAATCTTCGGTAACGCAGGCCTACAGAGAGAAAGAATACGATCCGGATTTTGGCTGGCGCAAGGGGGATTTCATCCCGGTGCTAGACGAATCCAAGTCGTTTGGAGGCCTGAAATCTATTTATCATGTCGGCGACAGGATTGTTCTGGTTGACGATTACTGGTCCAGCAACGAGTATACTTCCCTGGAGTCTGTCACCTATACCCCAAGGGTATTTGCCTCAAAAATTGGATCGACTCATTGGGACACGCTTGCCAGTTCCGAGTGGATTCGCTACGTGTACGGGGCCTCCACAGGCCTCTATGCCGGAACCCAGCTCAGCGGCAAGGCCCTGAAGTACGATTTCGATCGCGGCAAGTGGGACGTAATATATGCGCACCCGTTTGATTCGCTCGGTTTGTACAACGTCTATGGAATTGCCATTTACCAAGGCCGCCCCGTTGTATGCCTCGCCGGCTTCGAGGACCGTACCGATAAGCGCAACGAAACCATAAAGCTTACGATGAAAATGCAGACGGATACCGGATGGGTGGATATCACGTATAACTACGATTCGCCCAAGGAAAACCCGATGCAGTTCCACAAGGGGGTTGAGCTAAATGGCAAGTTGTACACGATTAGCGGTGCCCGTGGCATGTGGCGCTATGACGGCAGCTGGAAAAAGATGGCGAAATATCCATACCCTAGTTGGGCAACATGGCTTGATGAAAATGATACGACAGAAGGAATTATGGACATGTAGTGCATAAGGGTAAAATCTATGTTATAGGTCAATATTCTTCTACCAGCATCCTTGAATATGACGAAGCATTGGACTTGTGGAACCCTATAGACAGCGTCATTGAGACCTACGACGAGACTATTGACACGACGGACCCTTTTGCCGACCCCTATCGTGGACATAGAGTTTATAAGAATGGGCCGTACCGGCGTTTTTCCCTAGCTTCAGATGGAAAACATTTGTTTGTTGCAGGTAGCGATGCGGCACCTTATGTTTACATGGGTGACTATGGGCCTCCATACGGAAATGAGGAAAAGGGCTGGCGATGGATTTTTGGCAACTTTTGCTCCCACCTTATTTGTCTAGCTCATGCCGCTTCTTTTGATATGGTTGCCGTCGGTGATACCCTGTATGTGGCGAATTGGGAAGCCCTTTTGAAGTTCCCGTTGAAAGATTTGGACGAAGCCATTTCGGATCAGGAATCTTATCCGTCGATTGAATAAAGTCTAACAAAGGGAAGCTCTGTCGCCGCCTTATCCACCAAAGGGCTAGTGAAAATAAGAAAGGGCGACTTGTCGGCAGTTAGGGCGGTCTTCCGACCTCAGCCTTATTCCATCTTTTCTTTGATTTTCTGGCGAAGATTTTTCAATTTCCAGCGGGTTCGCTTGTCTTCGACGACAAACGTCGGGCGCACTCCGCGTTTTAAAGCTTCTTCGACCATTTGCAAAGCTTCCTGATAACGCTTTTGGTCCGTTCGCAATTCCGCAATAAAGAGCATCGTATTGATGTCCTCCGGTTCTTTTTGATGCGCCATCACTAAATACTTATCTGCCAAATCTTTATCGGGCCAGTTCAAAAGAATGGGAATGTAAGGGAGCAACTGATGCACTCGTCCCAAAAACTGCCAGTTTTCCGCTTCTGTGGAAAGATCCCGCACTTTTTTGGCAATGCCTTCTTTAACCGCCTGAAACGCTCCATATTCGTTCGCCCACAGCGAAAGATTTTGAGCATAAAGCGAAATGATAACCTTGTTTTTCGGGTATTTCGCATACATTTCTTCGCCGAATTTTTTGGATTCGGCAAAAAGCTTCAAACGGGTCTTGTGATCCGAAACCGCATAACAGCCCTTAAAATAATAGGCATACAAAAGACGCTCTGCCGCTTTTTCTTGCACCGAAGAATCTTTCAGCGCACGTTTATAAGCGTTGATCATCTTTTCAACAATGGAAGAATCCGCATGGTCGTTTTTGGAATTTTGCGCTCGGTTATCAAACCAATAATTTCCCGTTTCCAAATCTTTGTTGGCAAGAGCGATTCCCGCCAGCAAAAAAAGGCAAACAACAATGCGAAGCATCGCTTTCCCGGCTAGATTTTCCAAGTCTGAAGAAGCTTGTTCACCGAAGCAATCCGGCTTTTTTCTTCTTCAGTTCCATGGAATGCCTTAAAAAGAAGGTTGCGATACTCCATAAGAGCTGTGCGGATGATGACTTTTTCTTCTTTCTTGAGCATAGTAGCTATAAATTAAAAATCTTTGTCCGCTTGTTTGTTACGATTTATTGCTTTTTACGTTTTTGTTTTCCGTTAAAGTAATCCAATTGCCGAGTAGAGCCGAGAACGGCGTGCCAAAGCGGGCTATCGGGCTTGATTTTTCGGCGTTCGCTGACAGCAAAGTCGATAGGAACATGCGTAAATTTTCCATTCATGCTGCCCACGACCATATTCGTTTTGCCAGCCATCGCCGCATGGACGGCATTTTCTGCAAGCTGATGACAAAAAATGGCATCGGTTCCTTTGGCGGGAATACTGCGGACCGTGTAACTTGGGTCAAAATATTTGATGTTGATTTCCATTCCGATTTTTTTGAAATGCTCATCGATTTTTTCCACCAGATAGTCGCCAATATCGTATTTGAGGATATTTCCCGAAGCATCCTTTCTTTGCGGAAGGCCTTTGAACAAATGCTGTCCCGCACCTTCGGCAACGACAACAACGGCGTGCGTTTTGCCGATGGCATAGCGATTTTCCAAAGCGTTAAACAGCCCGCCTTCACCCTCTAATTTAAAAGGAACTTCGGGAATCAGGCAAAAGTTCACAACGGTCGTAGCCAAAGCGGCATCGGCAGCAATAAATCCCGAATCCCTTCCCATTAGCTTGACAAGTCCAAGCCCATTGTAAGCGCCATTCGCTTCACAATGCGCACTATTGATGACTGCACAAGCGGCCAAAACAGCGGTTTCAAAGCCGAACGTCCGGTCCACCAAATTCAAATCGTTGTCAATGGTTTTGGGAATGCCTATCACCGAAATCGGCTGATGACGGCGCTTGACTTCTTTAGCGATATCACGGGCTCCCCGAAGAGTACCGTCCCCGCCAATGCAAAAAAGCATATTGATGTTCAAGCGCATGAGCGTATCCACCATCACTTCGGAACTTTGTTCGCCACGGGAACTGCCCAAAATCGTGCCGCCGTCTTCCTGGATATTATCGACAATGTCCGGATCCAAAATCTTGGGAGCGTATCCATAATCCGGATTCAATCCGCGATATCCGTAAGGAATGCCGAAGATATTGCGCACGCCATAATCAAACCACAGAACACGAACAAGGCTTTTAATCACATTGTTCAAACCGGGGCAAAGCCCGCCACAAGTGACAATCGCCGCCCGAGTCCAAGACGGGTCATGATAAATCATTTCGCGAGGCCCCGCCGCTTCCAGCGAAGGAATCCCTTTGCTCGAATGGACAAATTTTTCCAAGGACTCCACATCCGTTGCCAAACTGACGCGTTTGCTGTCGTCAACGAATTTCAGTCCTTTCATCGGGGAAACCAAAGTGCCTTTGCCAACGGTTTCAATGGAAAGATCGTAGTTGTCCGGGTTTTCGAGAATGTCTTCCTTTGTCATAAGAGCCTCGCTTTTCTGCTTGGAAATTTAAAAAAAGATGGGCGACAAAGGTATAACCATTTTGAGATAAAATGTTTGCTGGATTTTTTTGATTCTTAAAAGGTCTTCGGCCAAGATAAACGGACATTCATTAACAAAAAACAGAATTACAATTCCGAAGACAAAACATTCTCTCTGGCCGCAGAAATAGCCGAAGCATTCTCTTCAAAGGCTCGCCGATAAAGTTCGTTCACGTCTAAATGCCGGTCTTAAATATCCAGCATCGGCAAGTGCAGTTTTGTCCGCAATCCGGGATTCGCATTTTCAATTTCCACCTTCATATTGGTCTTATCGCAAAGCTTTTTGACCATGGAAAGGCCGATTCCCGTTCCCGACGTCGTGCGCGTCATTTCGTTACCCACCCGATAAAACTCGTCAAAGACGTGCTCCATTTCCTTGGGCGGAATGCCGGGTCCATAATCCCGAACCACAAAATACACATCGTTTTCGGCAACGCGCAACTCCAGCGCAATCATCTTGTAGGCAGAATTTCTCGCAAATTTGAGAGAATTGTCCACCACATTCATCAGAACTTGCATCACGGCGTCTTTATCCAAAGTCAGCTGCATATTGCAAATATCGCTCGTGACCGTCAAATCAAATCCGTTCTTTTCCACGTTTTGCGTGTAGGTCGAAACAAAAGTATCGAGAATCGTCTTGGGATTGATCCGGGTGAATTGCACGTTCCAGTTTCCGCGTTCCAATTTGGAAAGGTTCAACACGTTCTGAATCAACCGGGAAAGCCTTTCCGTTTCGCCCACAATTAAGCCGTAATATTTCTGGCGTTTTGTTTCATTGGCGACCCAGGAATTTTGCAGCAGTTCCGCATACATCCGAATCGCTGTCAGCGGCGTTTTCAATTCATGACTTACCGCCGAAACAAAATCCTGCCGCTTGTTGGCAAGCTGAAGCTGGCTCCTCGTCGAACGGAAAACGGCGATAAATCCCCCCGCCAAGACAGTGAACATCACCAGACCGATTAAAATCAAAAAGAAACAGCTGTGACTGGAACCCGCATCCGTCAAATAAACGGAAAGCAGCATTTCGTTCAAAGGGAATTGCAGCGGGATTTCCAGCAAGACACCTCGGGAATTGGCTTTGCTACCAAAAGTCACAAAGGGTTTTTGCTTGGTGCCAAATTCCAAGGAAATGCCCTGTTCCGCCGGATTGAACTGCAATTCATTGATGACCAGATTTTCCAAGTAAGGACGGACTCGCACGGCATAACCTTGGATAAACTGTTCGTTGTTTCTCCACACGTTACGATAATAGACGATGTAATTCTCGTTAAGAGTCGCCTGAAAAGGATCGATTTCCACTTCAAGGATATTGGGCACCTGAAGAGAATCGTCTTCGGTTTCTTCCCGCCCGTTTTCCGAAATGCGGAGAATTCTCGCCGATTCCACATCAAAAAGAAAACTTTCCGTTTGGGAACTTTGCTCGTAACGCCGCTGGAATTTTTTGGAATCATTCAATTTGACGGCGAGTTTCAGATTTTTTCCATAAAGGCGATCCAAACTGTCTTGAGTGCTGGCCTGCACCTGCGTCCGCTGCAAACCTTCATTGTGCAAATCCAATTGCTTCAGCACATTCTGGATGCTGTCCCGCACGATTTCCCGTTTCGCCCGATCTTCCACGGGGATTTTTTCCAGAATCCCATCCGGCAAAACAGGTGTGTGCATTCCACCGTCCGGATCCAGCTGAAAATAGCCGATCATGCCGCCATAATGACTGCGAATGGGCATTTCCGCCAGCTTGGAAATGGTGACTTCCTCGCCGCCGATAATGGGAACCGCCCGAATAAAACGATATTCCGAATACGAGCGTTGCTCTTCGATAGCCAAATCATCGTAAATACGCTGATTCAGCATTTGCAAAATAAAATACGCCTGTTCCTTGTAAGCGTATTGGGATTCCGTTTCAAAATGCTGATAGGAATTAACTAAAAGGATAGCGACCGGAATCGCTATCACCAAAAACAAGAAGATGAAAATCAGCTTGAGCCGATTCATCAGTCCGGTGTTTCTCTGAGTTGATAGCCTTCGCCGCGGAATGTGACCAGCAGGCACGGATGCGACGGGTCGTCTTCAATTTTTTTGCGAAGCTTTGTAATGTGGATATCCACGGTTCGAGTATCAACCGATTCTGCGTTTTCGTAGCCCCAGACTTTATTCAGCAATTCCGCCCGGGGAACCGCACGATCCCGATTATTCCACAGATATTCCAGAATTTCAATTTCCTTTCGCGTGAACGACAATTTTTCGGAACCGCGGAAACCGCTGTATTCCCGGAAATTCACCCGGAGATTCCCCGCAACCAATTTGCCATCGCCTTCCATAGTCTGGCGCGCACGGCGTAAAACCGCAGAAATACGAGCCAGCAGCATGGGGACGGCAAAAGGCTTTGGAACATAATCGTCCGCTCCGTATTTGAGCCCGTCGATAATATCTTTGTCGGTATTTTTTGCCGAAAGAATGATAATCGGAATATCCTTGTCCTTTTCGCGGATTTTATCGCAAACGGTAAAGCCGTCCATGCCGGGGAGCATCAAATCCAAAAGAATCAGCCCGTATTTGCCGCTCAAACCTTCTTCCAAACCTGAAATGCCATCAGCGACATGCTTTACACGATAGCCTTGAAATTCCAAAAGATCCACAAGACCTTCTGCAATCGCAATTTCGTCTTCTATAACGAGAATCGTCACATTTGAATTCTTTTTATCCATGAAAACTCCAACGATTAAAGAGCAAAGCCTACGCCGGCTTCCAAAACAAAAGAAGAAGCGTCAACGGCAGAATCATAGTCCACACCAAAATAATACTTTCCATTCACATAAGCCGCAATCGGAATAATCGGCAGCTTGGCGCGAACACCCACAAGAATGTGTCCGCCCAAATTCGTATTCAATCCGTCGTCCTGCAATTCTTCGGAAAGATTATGAGCCAGCTGTTTCATCTGATCTTCGGTCATCGTTCCTGCAAGGAATGCCGTTTTAAGTTCACCATCAAGATGGTCCGTATATTTTTTGATGAATTTTGTCGTCATCACCGGAGTGCTGAGATAGTAAGTAATACCGCCACCGATATAGGGTCGAATGATCGGAAGACTCGTGATCGGATAGGTGATAGAAAGGTCGCCGTTCATCGCAATGAATTTCGGAGAAGCCTTGCCGAAAGGAACCCCGTCAAATTCCAATTCGATATCCTGTTCTTTTACCGAACCGTCTGCACCGTTTAAAGTCAGGGTCGAACTGTAGGAACCCCACTGCAAATTATAAGTCGCTTCCACATCGATAATCGGAAGGAAGTCCACCCAAACTTTAATACCGAATCCCTGAACGCCGCTAAAGGAGCCGTGGCGATAATCCACCGAACCGAGAGAGAGGGAAGAGCCGTCTTTGCTCGCGGACAAATCGAGCAAATGTTCGTTCTGTACCGCATCCATGCTAGTACCGAAATTCGGAGCGTAATGAAAACCGATTCCAACAATGGCAAAAGACGGGGCAACACAAAGGGCTGCAACGGCGGCAAATATTTTAAAATTCATTCCGAAAACTCCTCGGTGAGTAGGTTTACCCCCAAAGTATATTAAAACGGCGAAAAACGGATAATTTTTTTCCTTTAAAGCACGGCTTGTATCCTGCATCAATACGAAAATGAGCAGAAAAAACGCAAATTACGCCAAAATGAAAAACTTTGGCGTAAAAAAGCGGAGCATCCACCCCGCTTTCCGCGCAAAAGAATTAGGCCTGTGCTTGAATCGAAGTCAGAGCGATGGTATATACGATATCTTCGACGAGCGCACCGCGGGAAAGGTCATTCACGGGTTTAGCAAGTCCCTGAAGCATAGGCCCCACGGCGATAACTCCCGGAGCGGAACGCTGGACAGCCTTATAGCAGATGTTTCCCGCCGAAAGATCGGGGAAAATGCACACAGTCGCCTTGCCAGCTACCTTGCTTTCTGGAGCCTTCAGCCTTGCAACGTCTTCCGTGGTAGCCGCGTCGTATTGCAGCGGTCCATCGACAGGAATATCAGGGCGGGCTTCCCGAATTTTTTGCGTCGCATTAACGACCAATTCCACATCATCGCCCTTGCCGCTTTTTCCCGTGCCATAACTGAGCATGGCAACCCGAGCCGGAATACCGAAAGCCTTGGCCGTATCGTAGCTCTGGATAGCAATGCCTGCGAGTTCTTCATCGGTCGGATTCAGGTTGATTGCGCAATCGCCAAACACATAAGTCTGCGAAGGGAGGCACACAAAAAATACGGAACTGATGGATTTGACGCCAGGCGCGCACTTGATAATCTGCAAGGCGGGACGAACCGTATCAGCAGTCGAATGGACGGCACCCGAAACCAGCCCATCCACTTCATTTTTCTTGAGCATCATCGTACCGAGGAAAACCGAATCTTTAAGAGTCTCTCGGGCTTTTTCTTCGGTCATCCCTTTAGCTTTGCGAAGTTCCACCAGCAGCGGCACATATTTTTCAGCCAATTCCGCAGTCGGTTCAATGATTTCAAATCCGTCGGGAATCGTCAAGTTCTGCCGGGCGGCTTCCGCTTCAACATCGGCCTTTTTCGCAATCAAAACGGGAATGGCGATTTTGCGATTGTAAGCTTCTATTGCCGCCTTCAGCGTACGAGGTTCGGCTCCTTCTGGAAGAACGATCCGTTTGAGATGGCGCGAAGCCAACCGAATCAGATTCCGACGAAATTCCGCTTGGGAAATCCGATGCTCGGTTTCATTGTCCAGAATTTTCTTTACCGCTTCCGCATGGGCGCAATCGCCCTCGGCACAAACAAAAGCCACCCGAATTTTTTGCAGAGCAAAGTCGGCAGCAACAAGAGCTCCCGACTCGTCGGAATCCGCAACGAGAACGACATCCGCATCAAGAGCCGCTGCCAACAGCATATTTATTTGCTCCGCGCGGACGCTTTCCTGAAAAGAAACCCCGGCAACGACCAACGTCTCTGCAGAAGATTCCTGAACAATCCCCACAATGGCTTCCATAGCGGAGTCCGCTTCGACAGATTGGAGAATCGCGGGCACTTTTTCAGCGGCAACCCACATTTCAGCAGAGGCGGATTCCTTTTGGACGGTTTCAAAAACGGATTTTGTGGCGTAAGCCAAATCAATGCCGACAGCAGCCGGCGCAACGAGAAAGATATGTTTCATTTTTTTACTCCGAGAATTTTTCAATCGCGAATTTTCACCGTCAATGCGACTGATATAGGTTGAATCGGGAAGAAAAAAAGTTCCCTAGGGCTAGCCCCTGGGGAACCTGGCCGAAACTTTTCTACCTTGCCGATTCTACCAAAAAAGGACATGGCGGTGAGTCTCAACCAAGCACAAAGATACGAAATACGAGCGCTCAATGCGGCAAAGATCCCCCGAAAAACATAGCCTTGCAGCTGAAGGTCCACAAATCCACAATCTACAGGGAACTAAACAGGGGCGGCGGCCGCCAGCATTACGACCCGGTCAAGTCGCAGGAACGGGCAGACCTCCTTGCCGCGACAAGTCACCTGCATTACGACTACGACGAGGACGACTGGAAAATCGTGGACGGGAAAATCAAGGAAGACTACTCTCCCGAACAGGTGAACGGACGCGCGAAACTCGATGGGATGGGTGTCCCTAGCGTCGCCACGATATACAGGCATGTGAACAAGGACGAGGACCTGAAGAAGCACTTGCGGCACGGCAAGAAACCATACCGTAAGCGCGGGGAGAAGAAGGACAAGAGAGGCCAGATTGTAGGCCGCGTGCCCATCGAGGAACGTCCGGCAATCGTGGACGAGAAATCACGCGTAGGCGACATCGAGATAGACCTGATAAACAGCGCGGACCATGACGCGAACCTGCTCACGATCAACGACAGGATGACGAATTACAGCCTGATAAGGTATCTTCCGACGAAGAACGCGAAAGACCTGAAGAGAACGCTTGTGAGGGCGCTGAAGGACTTTGAGAAAACGTTCGAAGTCAAGATTCTCACAATCACTTCGGACAACGGGAAGGAGTTCGCCTGTCACGCAGAAATAGCGAAAGCTATGAAGGCGGATTACTACTTTGCGAACCCGTACCACTCCTGGGAGCGCGGTGCCAACGAGAACATGAACGGTCTAATACGCCAATATCTTCCCAAGAAGGAGTCGTTCAAGGGAATCTCTCCCCGGAAAGTTCGCTGGATACAGGATAAACTGAACAACAGGCCTCGAAAAAGGCTTGACTTTATGACCCCTTTAGAGTATATTTATACGCAAGTTAAACTACAAACCTAAGTCGCGTTAGCGACGAAAATCCGCCAATCATTATTATAGAAAATTCAACCGGACATCGCACAAAATTCGCCAATAGAAAAAGCCCCGACAAATGTCGAGGCCTAAATAAATTCGGCAAAATCAGGCGAGCCGAGAAATCATATATCCCGCACAAATCGCCGTTCCAATAACGCCGGAGACATTGGGTCCCATCGCGTGCATCAGAAGGAAGTTCTGCGGATCATATTTTGCGCCTTCCACTTGAGAAACCCTCGCCGCCATCGGAACCGCAGAAACGCCCGCGGAACCAATCAAAGGGTTCACCGGATTATTGGGCGAGCACTTGTTCATAATTTTGGCAAGCAAAAGTCCACCAAACGTGGAGAATCCAAAAGCGACAACGCCCATCGCGATAATCATCAACGTCTTCGGTTGAAGGAAAATATCAGCGGACATCGTAAGGCCAACGGAAGTTCCCAAGAAAATGGTGACAATGTTCATCAGTTCATTCTGGGAAGTTTTCACCAAGCGATCCACCACACCGGACTCCTTGAAGATGTTTCCCATCATGAGCATGATAATCAAAGCCGACGCATCTGGAACGACCAAAATGCACACAACCATCACCATAACGGCAAAAACGATGCGTTCCAATTTGGAAACCTTGCGCAGGCTTTTCATGCGAATCACGCGCTCTTTAGGAGTCGTCATCGCCCGCATAATCGGCGGTTGGATTAAAGGAACCAAAGCCATATAGGTATATGCAGCAACCGCGATCGGTCCAATAAGATGGGGAGCGAGTTTATTCGCAGTAAAAATGGATGTAGGTCCATCCGCGCCACCGATAATGCCAATCGAAGCCGCCTCGCCGAGAGTAAATCCGCCAAAGGCAACCGCGCAGAACATCGTGATAAACACGCCGAATTGCGCACCGCCTCCGAGAATCAGAGTACGCGGGTTGGCAATCAGCGGTCCAAAGTCGGTCATGGCACCGACACCAAGGAAGATAATAGGAGGGAAAAGTTCTAGATGGATGCCTTGACTGATATAGTAGTAAAGGCCCGCTGTCGGAGTAAACATTCCTTCAATACCCCAGCCCCCTTCGTAGAAGCCTCGGCTTGGGATGTTTACGGCGAGCGCACCCAGCGCAATCGGCAAAAGAAGCAATGGTTCATACTTCTTGACGATGGCCAGATACATCAGCACAAAACAGACAATCCACATGATGATCATCGGTCCGGTAATCATGGAAAATCCCGTACCGGACGAGAACATCTCTGCGACTGAGTTTAGGATACCGCTCATAGGTAAAATTCCTTTAGGCGATGGTCATCAGAACCTGGCCTTCGGAGACCGATTCCTGTTCCTTGACAGCGATAGATGCTACCGTTCCATCGCAAGGGCTGATGATGGAGTTTTCCATTTTCATCGCTTCGAGAACGGCGACTTCCTGATTCTTAGCCACCTTGTCGCCGACTTTGACTTTGAGTTTGAATACAATGCCCATCATCGGGCTTGGGACCGGGGTGCCGCCAGCAGGAGCTGCGGGTGCGGGCGCGGCAACCGGAGCCGCAACCGGAGCAGGTGCGGGAGCAACTGAAGCCGCGGCAACAGGAGCAACAGCAACAGGAGCAATTTGATTGTTATCGAGAACTTCGACTTCGACATCGTAGCTCTTACCTTCAAAACTGATACGGAGGGTTTTCTTCATGGTATTTTCCTCTTGAGCTTAGAGCCCGTTGGTTTGTAGTTCTGCACGACCTTGAGCTGTCCATGCCCATTCGGTCGAATTTTGGGGTTTGAATTTGACGACATTCACGGGAGATCCGAGAACTTCGGCGGCAGCAACAGCAAAAATCATTGCCAGCTGTTCGTTCGTAAGACCCGGATGAATATCCAAAGCGGAAATGGCCGCAATGCTTAAGAAAGCCTGCAACTGCTTATTCGTAAATCCAGGATGAACACTCGGAGCGTTCGGATCTAGAGAACATTGAGCAGGAGCCACGGAAGCCTGCGCAGGAGCAGCCGGCGCAGTAGGGGCCGCAGATTTTTTGGTGGTAATCGGAACAACGAATTTGTTCACGACATAGCCCATCAGGTAGGTGAGAATCATGATGCTGATAATGACAATCATCACGATAATCAGACCCGTCGCCTGAAATTCCACGAGCTTTCCGAAAGAGAACGTCTGCACTTCACCCTGTTCCGTCATATACTGGGAACCGAGTTTCGCTTTAGCAATCGGCAAAACATTGCCAGAACCATTTTCCGTTCTAATGCTGTCTTGACGAGCGTTCGCTTCACGAGATTGCGCATTCGTCTTGTAAAGGACAGAAGTCTTGTGCCCGCCTTCGTAAATTTCGAGAACCGTCGAATCGGGCATTAAGGTCAGCTGCTCTTTAATGGGCGCGCTAATCGAGTCAGGCATAATCGCTAACTGTTCCTTAAACCGTTCAGGAACGGGATAAGGGCCGACTATGCTTTTTTGTTGTTCTGTTGTTGTCATAGGGGACTCAATCCGTGTTTTTTATTGGGACGTTTTACCCGCTTCGAAAGCAAAGTCCTCAAAGCGAGAGAAACTTTTGCCTTTGTTTCCGCGGGATTGATAACATCAGTGATGATTCCAGATTCCGCGGCCTGGTAAGGCTTCGAAAATTTTTCGCGGTAGTCGGCAACGAGAGATTTATACAGCTCGTCTTTATTTTCAGCCGCGGCAAGCTCTTTCTTGTAAATAATCTTTGCTGCGCCTTCCGCGCCCATCACGGCGATTTCCGCTGTGGGCCAAGCGAAAACGACATCGCCACCGAGATCCTTTGATGCCATAGCAATGTAAGCTCCGCCGTAAGCCTTGCGCATAATCACCGTCACCAGAGGAACCGTGCAAGACGCATACGCATAAAGCATTTTCGCCCCATGACGAATGATACCTCCGCGTTCCTGAGCGAGTCCCGGCATAAAGCCCGGCACATCCGTCAAAGTGACAATAGGGATATTGAATGCGTCGCAGAACATCACAAATTCAGCGCCCTTGTCCGACGAATCAATGTCCAAGCAACCCGCTTTGTAAGTCGGCTGGTTCGCAACGATGCCCACGACCATACCATTAATGCGGCCAAAGCCCGTAATGATATTTTTCGCAAAGTCGCGCTTGACTTCAAGCCATTCGTTCGGATCCACCAGACGTTCGATTACTTTGTACGCATCAAGCGGATGGTTAGAATCGGACGGAATGATTTCGTTCATGCCGGAATCATCGTCTAAAACGATGTCGGTGAGTTTGTGCGGAGGCTGCTCCGCATTATTCGACGGCAAGAAGCTGAGAAGCTTTTTGATAATCTGGGTCGCGTGCTTGTCGTCGTTCGCCACAAAATGAACGTTGCCGGAAACCGTGGCATGCGCCGTCGCCGAAGCAAACTTTTCAAGAGGAGCCTCTTCGCCGGTAGAAGCTTTAATCACCTGCGGACCGCAGATGAACATATTGGAATTGTCCTTGAGCTGAATGCAGAAGTCCATCAATGCTGGACTGTAGGATGCACCGCCAGCGCAAGGTCCCGCAATGACCGCGATCTGAGGAACGACTCCCGATGCCAGAACATTCGCCCGAAAGACTTTCCCATAACCAGCAAGGCTCTTGACGCCTTCCTGGATGCGCGCTCCACCGGAATCGTTCACCGAAATAATCGGCGTACCGAGTTCAATCGCGCGTTGCATGGCTTCGGACATTTTTTGCGCATGACGGCTGCCGAGGGAACCTCCACTCACCAAAAAATCCTGAGAAATCACGGTCACCGGCCGACCATCCACATTGCCTATTCCTGTCACAACGCCGTCACCGGCAAGATGTTTTTTTTCAAAGCCGAATCCGCGGACATCATGTTCCACGAACATTCCCGCTTCTTGGAAGGAACCCGCATCTACAAGGTCATCAATCCGTTCGCGAGCGGTCAAAAGCCCTTTCGCATGACGAGCTTCCGCTTTCTCCGGACCACAGCCGGAGGAAAGAGCAGATTTTCTGCGTTCTTCAAGTTGATCCAGTAATTCTTGTCTAATTGCCATTTCATGTTCCTTTGAAATTTTGCAGTTTCAAATGAAAAATAGAATTCCAAAGAATTTTGTTATTCCTTCATGGAGCCGTCGGAAAGAAAACGCAAGTGCATATTGAACGCTCGGTCAAGAGCAATGGGAATGTGCTTTCCTTTGGCGGACTTCACACTATAGTTTAAATAATCATTTAATTGTTGGCGGTAGTCGGGGTGCGAACAGGCGTCAATTATGCGATGCGCACGAGCAACGGGATCCAGTCCGCGCAGGTCGGCCAGCCCCTGTTCCGTAACAAAAATATCAGTTTCATGGTCGGAATGGTCCAAATGCGAAACCAGCGGCACAATCGCACTAATGGTCCCGTTTTTTGCCGTAGAAGGCGTCATAAAGAATCCCAGCAGGCAATTTCTCGAAAAGTCAGCAGAGCCGCCGATGCCGTTCATCACTGAAGAACCACAGATATGGGACGAATTGACGTTCCCGAAAATATCGCATTCGATTGCCGTATTCATCGCAATAACGCCCAATCGCCGAATGACTTCGGGATGATTCGACACTTCCTGAGGGCGCAAAACAAATTTCCGTTTAAGCGCAAACGCATTCGCCAGAAAATATTTCCGAGCTTTGGCGGAACACGTCAAAGCAGTCCCGCTCGCACCGAGCAATTTGTCCGACTGAATCAGTTCAAAGACGGCTTCTTGAATGACTTCGGTAAAAAGGCTTATCGGCTCTTGCAGCGGATTGCGCGCCATCGCAGTGAGGACGGCATTCGCCACGTTGCCCACCCCACTCTGATAAGGAAGTCCCGATGGCAGCCGTCCCTTTTTTCTTTCGTGCGCAAGAAATTCCAAAATGTGCCCGGCAATGGTTTTAGAAATTTCGTCGGGTTCTGTAAAAGGGTGCACACTGTCGCCCGCTTGCGTGTGGACAATCGCCACAATTTTTTCCGGATCGACTTGCACAAAATCCGTTCCGACACGATCCAAAACATGAGAGACGGGAATAGGACGAGCGTGAGGAGGCATATCGGGTAAATAACAATCGTGAATGCCCGCCAAAGCATCGCCGTAAAGGGAGTTCAACTCGACGATAATGCGGTCAGCCATTTGCAGAAATTCCATCGAATTTCCGCAAGAAGTGGAAAGCCGAATTTTTCCGTCATCAGAAACTTCCGTCGCTTCTATAATGGCTGTCGTCGGATGCGGCAAAGCTCCCGAACGAATCCAACGTCCCATTATACCCAGATGGGCGTCGGTATAAAAGATTTTTCCCTGATTGATAGCGGAGCGCAAATCTTTATTCGATTGGTAGGGCGCGCGATACCGAATAGCGTTGGCCCGAGCGAGCGCACCATCGCATTCGTCCCCGGTCGAAGCCCCTGAAAAAAGGGATACTTGAAACGGCTTTCCTTGAGCGTGCAGGCGTTCCGCCCGTTTTGCAAGCGCTGTTGGAACCGCCTTGGGATAACCGGCAAGGGTAAATCCCGAAACGCCGAGAATTTCATCGTGCCGAATCAGTTCCGCGGCTTCTTCTGCGGACATCGTTTTACAAGACAGTTGCATCACCCCGAATGTATATATTTTTCCGCAGTATATTGCGCCTTCTTGTTGCGCGAATTTTCACCGTCAATGCGACTGATATAGGTTGAATCGGGAAGAAAAAAAGTTCCCTAGGGCTAGCCCCTGGGGAACCTGGCCGAAACTTTTCTACCTTGCCGATTCTACCAAAAAAGGACATGGCGGTGAGTCTCAACCAAGCACAAAGATACGAAATACGAGCGCTCAATGCGGCAAAGATCCCCCCGAAAAACATAGCCTTGCAGCTGAAGGTCCACAAATCCACAATCTACAGGGAACTAAACAGGGGCGGCGGCCGCCAGCATTACGACCCGGTCAAGTCGCAGGAACGGGCAGACCTCCTTGCCGCGACAAGTCACCTGCATTACGACTACGACGAGGACGACTGGAAAATCGTGGACGGGAAAATCAAGGAAGACTACTCTCCCGAACAGGTGAACGGACGCGCGAAACTCGATGGGATGGGTGTCCCTAGCGTCGCCACGATATACAGGCATGTGAACAAGGACGAGGACCTGAAGAAGCACTTGCGGCACGGCAAGAAACCATACCGTAAGCGCGGGGAGAAGAAGGACAAGAGAGGCCAGATTGTAGGCCGCGTGCCCATCGAGGAACGTCCGGCAATCGTGGACGAGAAATCACGCGTAGGCGACATCGAGATAGACCTGATAAACAGCGCGGACCATGACGCGAACCTGCTCACGATCAACGACAGGATGACGAATTACAGCCTGATAAGGTATCTTCCGACGAAGAACGCGAAAGACCTGAAGAGAACGCTTGTGAGGGCGCTGAAGGACTTTGAGAAAACGTTCGAAGTCAAGATTCTCACAATCACTTCGGACAACGGGAAGGAGTTCGCCTGTCACGCAGAAATAGCGAAAGCTATGAAGGCGGATTACTACTTTGCGAACCCGTACCACTCCTGGGAGCGCGGTGCCAACGAGAACATGAACGGTCTAATACGCCAATATCTTCCCAAGAAGGAGTCGTTCAAGGGAATCTCTCCCCGGAAAGTTCGCTGGATACAGGATAAACTGAACAACAGGCCTCGAAAAAGGCTTGACTTTATGACCCCTTTAGAGTATATTTATACGCAAGTTAAACTACAAACCTAAGTCGCGTTAGCGACGAAAATCCGCCTTGTAAAAAGATCCTATCGCGCGTATTTCAGAAAAGGGGATTCTTAGACAACCCAGCATCTTCCTCTGCCACTTGAGCGATTTTTTGCGCAAAACTAGATGGGAGTTTTTCAAAAAGTTCCGAAGCAGAAACCCAGATTCCATCTAAACCCGCGTTCGGCTTGATTTGCACTTTTAACACTCGGCAGCGAATCTTGTAACGGGTAATGGAATGCTCTACAATTCCTGCCCAACTGCACTGGTCGATTTTTTCCCAAGGAATCACGGACTCTACAATTCCAGGAATCCGATTGCGAAACGCGTCGGCGTATTCAAAAAGCGGGAACATCAACTGATTTTTAAGAAACGGAGAACGAGGAGAGACTCGCAACAAA
Source organism: Fibrobacter sp. UWS1 (assembly GCF_002300445.1). NCBI lineage: Bacteria > Pseudomonadati > Fibrobacterota > Fibrobacteria > Fibrobacterales > Fibrobacteraceae > Fibrobacter > Fibrobacter sp. UWS1. The sequence goes on along the minus strand of NZ_NSGW01000002.1, from coordinate 22,695 downwards.
AAATTTTCATTTTTGTCGCAAACGACAAGCGCAAAACCCGTCCACGATTCGTAGCGGACTACTTTCTTTTTCGGAAATTCATTTTGCCGATTTTCCTGTTTTGCCTGACAGATTTTTTGAAGCGGACAGTTTTCACAATCCGGATTTGAGCGTTTGCAAATTTTCCGTCCGAGTTCCATCAAAGCTTCGTTTGTTAAAAACGCCTTATCCGCTTTCGCCCAACGAAACGCTTCATCCCAATAAAAATCTCTTTCCTTTTTTCCTTCGGCGGGTAAAAAATCCCACAGTCGCAATCTGGCAAAAATGCGTACAAGATTGCCGTCCAAAATCGCTTCGGGCAGGTGAAAAGCAAGACTTAAAATGGCTCCCGCCGTATAAGCGCCTATTCCCGGCAACTGTTCCAATTCTTTGCGCGCCTGCGGAAACATTCCTCCGTTTTCCGCAAGAATTTTTGCTGTCCGTAAAATATTTTTCGCCCGACTGTAATAGCCAAGCCCTTGCCAATGCTGCAAAACATCGTTTTCTTTTGCCTTTGCAAGCGTCAATACATCCGGAAAATCCTGCATCCATTTTTTGAATGCCGTTTGCACCGCAGAAACCTGCGTCTGCTGCAACATCGTTTCGCTTATCCAAACCGCATAAGGATTTCGAAATTCGTACAAATTCTCCAAACGCCAAGGAAACGATTCCCTGCTCTCTACAAACCACTTGCACAGGGATCTATTTGCCGAAATAATACTCGTGATAAACCTTTTTATAAAATTCCCATTGAGCGGCAGCCGCTTTTTCCAACGTAAAATCCTTACTGCGCTTGTAAGCGTTTTCGCGCATCGGCAAATAAGACGACTCGTTTCGACGCAGTTGAATACATTCGTCAAGCTGATTCATCCACGCCGTCGCATCGTCGCTGGGAAGGATGTAACCGCAGTCCTTGCCGAAAACAATATCTTGCGGTCCGCCCTTATCACTTACAATGGCGGGCGTTCCCGAAGCAAGCGCTTCGACAACAACATTTCCAAAGGTATCCGTGGTGCTGGGGAAAAGCAAAAAGTCCGCATCGGCGTAAAGACCCGCCAAAATTTCACCGCCCTGAACACCTGCAAAATGCACTTCCGGCGCACCAGCAAAATCCTTTTTAAGCTCATCCAAATACCAGCCGTCACCGACAAACATCAGCTCCGCATCATCATGCGACTTTCTAAATTCCAGCCACAGATTTTTAAGCAGCGGAAGATTTTTTTCTTTGGAAATACGACCGACATAGACAAAGCGAACTTTGTTTTTGGAATCCGAAAAGCGTTCCCACGTTCCCTTGCCACGAAAATCCGGGCTGTAATTGTCCAGGGGGATTCCGCGCCGAATAATTTCAATATCTTTGAATGGAACTTTGATGTCCTTATTTAAAATGTTCATATAGTCTTTACACGGGCTAATGACCGGGCGCGTAAAACCGTAAAAAATCTGCATAAGCATTAAAACGTAACGGTGCATCCACTTCGCTTTGACCAGCGTCTTTGTGTAAGTCGGAACGTCTGTGCGATAATGGCTTATCACCTTGATTCCCGCAACTTTGGCGCACAAAGCAACCGCCCACGCTCCGGGACTCGGCGTTTCCACTTCAATCAAATCAACGGGATAACGCTTCAGCAGACGAAGTGCCGGCGCAATATGCGGAATGGCCAGTTCGCTATTTGCATAACCCAGCTGTTCCATGCTAAAAATGCGAGGCAAAAGAATGACGTAGCCATTTTCCACCACTCCCCTTTCCCGCGTATTAAAAGCGTTTCCGACAAGAGCCGCCTTATAGCCGTGTCCTCGCATAAAAGAAATGACATGGCGCAAATTATTGGCAATGCCGTTCACTTCATCCAAATTGTCCGAGTAGAACGCGACACAAATATCGTCTGCAGAATGTTCCGCCCGTTTTTTTTTCAAATAGAAGCGGAGCTTTAAAAGTTTCGGCAAATTTCTGAGAATTTCCCAAAAGACAATGGGCGGAATCATGCAAGTGCGAATGTTGCCCGGCGGCTGATGTTTGAACGAAAAAAACTTGGGAAAAACGCTCGTGACCGTTCTTCCGAAAATCGAAGGCCTAGTGTCGGTTGTTGAATTGAACGCATTCTGCATAGCGAGTACCTGTTCCGCCAAAAATATCCAAAGAACTGCCGATTGTCAAATCCACCCGTCCACTTGAAATTTCATTGCAGCGGATTAAATCGTCAATACTTTTTGCTCCGCCGGCATAAGTCACAGGAATCGGGCTTTTTTGAGCGAGAAAGCGGATGAGCGATTCATCCATTCCTTTTTCCAGGCCTTCCACATCGGCTGCGTGAACCAGAAATTCGCTGGCGTATGCAGCAAGGGATTCCAAAAGTTTTTCGTCCACTTCGGAATCGGTAATCGTCTGCCAGCGGTTTGTGGCGACATTCCAACCGTTTGCGGTTTTGCGGCAGCTCAAATCCAGAACGAGCTTTTCTTTTCCGACGGCAAATGAAAGCGCCTTGACTTTTTCCATATCCAACTTTCCGCCGTTAAAAATCCAGCTGGTGACAATCACATGGCTAGCTCCAGCATCCAAAAATTCCTTGGCATTTTCCGGAGTAATGCCGCCGCCGACTTGCAACCCGTTCGGATATGCTTGCAGAGCTTCCTTGGCAGCTTCTGCGCAGCCCTTGCCGAGCATAATGACGTGCCCGCCCTTCAATCCGTCTTTTTTGTAAAGATGGGCGAAATAAGCCGGAGAATGTTCGCTGGTAAAATGCGTCAGGGGCGTTTCCGAATCCGAAAGGGTCCCGCCGACAATCTGTTTAACTTTGCCTTGATGAATATCGATACAGGGGCGAAATAAAGTCATATTTAAAATCCTGTAATGCTCCAATCAAAAACATTGCCGTTCGCCTTGGAGCGTCCGCGCCAAAAATAGATTTCTCCGCCGAGCATCAGTTTTGTCGCTTTTTTGGCAAACCAACCATCAAAATTTTCGAGCATGGAAAATTTCTGCCGGGGCTTGGTCATATCTATGGTCAGCGTATCCGACGCATTTTGCCACAAAACTTGAAAAGGCGATTTAGGAAAATTCTTGCCGTTGTAATCTTTACCGTCTGCAACAATTCTTTTCGGAAAAAGAATCTGCGTTCCGTCGGTCGTTTGCTGCAACAAATACCCGAAAGGATTTCCCTTCTTGTCGATTGCGATACGACCGGCATAAGCGCCTTTTGTCGCTTCGCTCAAATTGAATGCCCGAACGGCGATGTCCGTCGCATTTCCTGATTGCCAGGTATGCTCCATATAGCCATAGCCTTTCACTTCCAGCGTGTCCTTGTCATGAGCGATTTTTCCACTCACCCGTCCGTAGGGAATCAAAATCGCCGAGCCATACTGGTTATCGCCGACTTTCCAATTGCCATTGCCCGGAACCATTCCCTTATGCGCGCTGGAAAATGTCACATCCAAAAGAAAGGAACCAAAATTTTCCTTGTTCGCCGTAAAGAGAACCCGATGTCCCTTACCAGGCTTATTCTCCATCAGATATTCCTCTTTGATGGAAATGCGAACTTTGGATTTGTCTTCGGAAAAACGCTCCAGCGGATATTGCCGACCGATATTGGAATTCTTGCCTTTTAGCCCGACAAACGCAATATCGCAACCGATTTTCTTCCCCGAAGTCGGAATGATGATCGTCGCATAATTTACATAGGCGCGCGTACCATTATCAAATACGAAAGAATAGGTCCACGCTTCGGTGGATTTTTCAGACTTCATCGCTTTAGCAAAAAAATCCGAATTATCCGTATGGCGAAAATTGCCGGAGGGCTGTTGAATTTCATTTCCGGCTGCTGCCAAAACGATTCCTGCAAAAGCAAAAATAAAAACGAAAGAATTTAAAATTCGCATATTCTTAAAATTAGAAAAAGTGAATGTCCGTTAAGTTATTATATTTCTCTGTACACGTTCTATCACCATACGGAGGATTCATGAACTTGAAATTATGGGCTAGCTGCGGGGCGATTATCGCATCCGCAACTTTTGCACAAGATGCTTCATACACACAGACGGCGCCCGTACAAGGCGTTCAGATGGTGCCCGTTCAAACAGCGCAGGGCATTCAAATGATGCCCGTCGCTCAACCGGTTCAAGGAACGCAAATGCAAGCCGCTCAGCCAACGCAAATGCAGACCGCCGACCAACCGCAAGCAGCGCAGATGGTGCCCGTTCAAACGGCGCAAGGCGTTCAGATGATGCCTGTCGCCCAGCCGGTTCAAGGAACGCAAATGCAGACCGCCGATCAACCGCAAGCGACGCAGATGGTGCCCGTTCAAACGGCGCAAGGCGTTCAGATGATGCCTGTCGCCCAGCCGGTTCAAGGAACGCAAATGCAAGCCGCTCCAGCCGTTCAGCCTGTCGAAGAAAAAAAGCTTGAACCGCTCAGCCCATTAGATGCCAAGCTATCGGTTCTTCGCGGCAACTCGTACAATTTCGTGGGAAACGAACTCGCTGCACCCACCGTCGGCCTTCGTCTCGGACTTCCCTATATGATGTCCTTTGACCAATTCCTCTATGTGGAACCTACAAACAATAAGGGATATGTTTCTTTCAAAAAGGGATTGACCTTTTATGGCGGCCTCGACAATTCCGTTGGAGAAGTCGGCCTGATGACCATCGGTATCGCTTCGCCTTCTTTCGGCTTAGGTGTGGATATCGGCATTTCCAAAAATTATCGTACCGAAAAACCGGACGGCGGCGATGAAGTGGAAACGACGACCATCAACGTTGGCGACGACGTAGGTTTGAATTTCGCTATGCCCATCGGTGGACTGGCTCTTGCCATCAGCGCGGATTGGCTCACCACAGGCGACGAAGAAACAACCGATGAAGAAGAAAATGATCTTTGGCGTCTAAGCGGCTCTATCGGCTTGACAAATAATCCCAGTGCCAGAGATTTCGGCTGGTCCGCAGGATTGCAATTTTTACGGAACACGGAAACACAGGAGCTTACCTCTGGCGGAAAAACGGTGGACATCACCTCTCCGAATAGCCGCATCGAAATCGACCCGTATTTCAACTTCGCCTTTAAAGTTCTTCAAAACGATATGGCCCGCGTAATGCTCGGTTCCAATAACATGTTTGCCGTGCAAATCTTTGACAAAGGCGACGCCGCTTCGGACACTTATAAAGAACACATGGAATTTGGTCTCCAGATTACGCCGAATATCTGGGCGGACGTTGCCATCACAGACAACTGGTTCGCATTCGGCGGCCTTTCCCACAATATCCTGGTGTTTGGCTATGAAACCGTCAAATATGACGACGATTCCGAAGAATCGCTAATGCAAATCCACTCCTCGCAAACCAAAGCCCAACTCGGTCTGCGCTTCCAGTGGAAGATGCTCGCCGTAGAAGCAAGCCTCGAAGACGTTGTCTATGAAAAGTCTTTTGCGGCGGCATTCAATGGCGAAAACCTGTTCCTCAATATGGGATTTTTCCTGAACTTCTAAGGAGATTGAAAAATGAAAAAAACAACGATTGCATTTTTATTCCTTCTGTCTCTTTCTTTGTTTATCGCTTGCAGTGCCGACGTTGTATCCGGAGATTACAACAACTCCGGCATTGTCAACGAAAGCGGTTATGTAAGCAGTTCGTCTGCTGATAGGGATTACTCTTCGGAAGATTCCGAAGAGTAATCCCTATCAGCACGCCAAATAAAGTCTGGCGAAAAGCAAAAATCCTTGAAAAAGCTCACGACTTTTTCAAGGATTTTTTATAAGTGGAATAAATCGCGACAGAGATATTTTTAAGAACACGGCGAAGGTTTAACAGCAAACAGACACTGGCCGGAACGCACTTCCATCGAGGGCTTCGCAAAGACCTGCGAAACGACGACATCTTCGTCCGCGACAACGGGGATTTCCGTCTTCATGCTTTCAAGGACAGCCAGAGTCTCGCCAGCCTTGACACGCTTCCCGGCTTCGCTGACGACAAGTTTCCACAGGCTTCCGGCGACCGGCGAATAAACACCTTCTTCGCCTTCGGAAAGCGTCACCTCGGCAACAGGCGCCGATTCGGCACTGTGGCTTTCAAAGGTGAATTGCCCCGTGCGAATCCAGCGTTCCTTTTCCTCTTCAAAAGCCGTTTTCCGCTTGATTTCAAAAGCGGCAATCGACTGAGCGTTGTCCGCGAGAAAATTCTCGTATTCCGTGATGTCGAACGAACTTTCCTCGATTTTGACATGGAACTTACCCGCGACGAAATCCTTCCGCATCTGCAAAAGATCATCTGCAGAAACTTCGTAAAAGCGAATCTGGTCAAAAAAGCGCAGCAAATACGGCAACGGAAAGTCTGCAGTCTTTTTGAACCGGTTCCACATTTGCACCGTTCTTCCTACAAATTGATAACCGCCCGGGCCTTCCATTCCATAGACGCACATGTAAGCTCCGCCGATGCCCACGGCATTTTCCGGAGTCCACGTGCGCGCAGGATTGTACTTGGTCGTCACCAGGCGATGTCGCGGATCGAGAGGAGTCGCGACAGGCGCACCCAAATAGACATCGCCAAGCCCCATTACGAGGTAGTCCGCATCGAAAATGATTTTCTTGACGTCCTCAATCGAATCGAGTCCATTTACGCGACGGATAAACTCGATGTTGTTCGGGCAGCACCAAGGCGCGCCGGGGCGAACTGTTGTCACATATTTTTCAATGGCGATGCGAGTCTGCGGATCATCCCAAGAAAGCGGCAAATAAACCGTTCTTGTCGGGACCTTCGTCACTTTGTTCTTTTTCAAATGTTCCGAAAGTTCCTTGAGAATTTTTAGAACTTCGCCTTGGCGAATCTTCCTGATGTCATAATGAATCTGGATGGAACGAATGCCGGGCGTCACATCGATAACGAAATCCTGCATCCGATCTTTTACGGCAAGCATCCAGGCATGCGCTGTGAAACGGAGCCGCAAGTCAATTACCGCGGGTCCGAATTCGAGCAGCAAATAGTCGTCGCCATCGGCGCGGACGACAATGCGCTCCATCTCGTTTTCTTTGTGAAATTCGGCAATAATGGGTGTCGTCACCGGCACGGCTTCGAGAGCAGGAATTTCTGCAGAGGCCTTTTCCGGATTTTGCAAATTCGCTTCCCGGGCCAACCGGATTTCTTCTGCTTTTTCCACGGAAATGGGAACAAAATGAACTTTGTCTCCACTCTTCAGCTGACCCATTTTCCAAAGTTCCGCTGAAACGATAGTCACCGGGCATGCGAAACCGCCGAGACTTGGTCCATCGACACCGAGAATTATCGGCATATCTCCCGTAAAATCGACAGTTCCGACGGCATACGCGTTATCATGCAAATTCGAAGGATGCAGACCTGCTTCCCCGCCGTCCGGGCGAGCCCACTTCGGTTGCGGTCCAATCAAGCGGATGCCAGTCCGCGACGAGTTGTAATGCACTTCCCAAGTCGCACCGAAAAATTCTTCGATATCCTTTTCCGTCAAATAATCTGGAGCGCCATGCGGACCATATACCACGCCGATATTCCATTCGGAAGTCAATTCAGGAATCGCCTTCGGAGAGGACGTAACCGGATGTCCATCCATGTCGTTTCCAATATGGAGAATATCGCCCGCCGAAAGAGCGCGACCGCCATGGCCGCCAAAACCGCCTAGCGTAAACGTCGATTTGCTGCCCAGATAATCCGGCACGTCAATTCCGCCGCGAATTGCCAAATAAGCGCGGTTGCCACATTTCGTCATGCCGAATTTCAGAACATCGCCTGCCGAAATTTTGACCGGAGCATTTTTCGGACACGCCTGTCCATTCAGTTTCGCCGGAAAATCGCCGCCCGTCCAAGCGATAACCGTTTCCGTATGAAAGCACACCGAGCAACCGGAAATCGTCATTTCAATACCGGCAGCGCCTTCCGCATTGCCGACAATTTTATTCGCCAAGCGGAAACTGTAATTGTCCATCGGGCCAGAAGGTGGAATGCCAACATCCCATAACTTCAAGCGACCCGGATAATCTTGGACAGTCGTTTGGAGGCCCGGTGCGAGAATTTCGAACGTGCGATTCTTGTATTGATAATCGTTCAGAATCCAAGTAGAAACATTTCCCGTGACAAAAGCGGCCATTTCAAGAACGTCTTTCAAAAGCTTGATATTTGTTTCAAATCCGCAGAGTCGCACTTTCGCAAGAACCGATTTCGCCCTTTCGATATTTTCGTCCCGATCCTTGCCAGCGACAATAACCTTCGCCAGAAGCGGATCGTAGAATGCGCTAACATCTGTCCCGCACGAAACCCAGGTATCAATGCGCACTCCTTCCGGGAAAGAAACTTCCGTCAAAAGACCGCTCGAAGGGCGGTAATTTTTGCCGGGGTCTTCCGCATAAACACGAAACTCCATCGCATGCCCTTGAGGGGCAAATTTCTGTCCGATTTCAAACGGGCGGATTCCCGCAGCCTGCTCGATCATCCAGCGAACAAGATCAACATTGAACACGGTTTCAGTCACTCCGTGTTCCACCTGTAAGCGGGTATTCACTTCCAGAAAATAGAACTTGTCATTTTTCGCATCGTAGATAAATTCTACGGTTCCCGCAGAACGATACTTGACTCCTTGAACCAATCGCAATGCTGCAGCGTGCAAAGCTTCGCGCGTCATTTCCGGCAGATTCGGGGCCGGAGTTTCTTCGACGACTTTCTGGTTGCGCCTTTGCACAGAGCAATCGCGTTCACCGAGAACAACGGCATTTCCTTCGCCATCTCCAAAAATCTGTACTTCAACATGGCGACCGCGTTCCACATACTTTTCGACGAAAAGTCCAGAGTCCTTAAAGTTATTTTCGCTTAAATGTCGAATTTTGTCAAAGCTATTTCGCAGGTCTTCTTCGGAACGGCAAATCGTCATGCCGATGCCACCACCACCCGCCGTACTTTTCAACATTACCGGATAGCCGATTTCATCTGCACCACGAACCGCATCTTCAATGTCTTTTAAAAGACCTGTTCCGGGAACCAGGGGAACGCCGAATTTCTCGGCAAGTTCCTTGCTGCGATGCTTCATGCCAAATTCCACAAGCTGTTTCGGAGTCGGTCCAATAAACGAGACTCCATTTTCTTCTAGAGCCTTCGCAAAATCCGCATTTTCACTAAGGAATCCATAGCCCGGATGCACTGCTTCGGCTCCTGTCTTTTTAATCGCTTCCAAAATGACAGGCACATTCAGATAGCTGTCCTTGGCTGCAGCAGGCCCGATGCGAACCGCTTCGTCCGCCATCAGAACGTGTGCCGCAGATTCGTCTGGATCCGAATAGACGGCAACGGATTGGATTCCCATCGTTTTCAACGTACGGATCACTCGGCACGCAATTTCGCCTCGATTGGCAATCAAAATTTTGCGAAACATACAAACTCCTTGAATAATGAAAACTTTTTAAGAAACGGAGAGAATTCTCAACAGAAGAGTTAAAATGCCATTCGGATTTTCTAGCTCCTCGAGAATGGAAAAATGATTTTTGCCCGGCAGTTCGGCAAAATACCCGGGGATTCGTTCACGGGATCGCAACTCTGCAAATTCCAAGCTTTGACGCCGGAGTTCCGGAAGTTCATCCGCACCGCAAGCGACGACAACGGGCTTTGCAATGCAAGGGGAACGCATCGGGCTCAAGTTCTGGATTTCGCACTCCGAAAAAGACAGAGCTTTATTCAAATACGACTTGGAAATCGGAAGCAAATCGTAGATTCCGCTAATCGCAAGAGCTCCTCGAACACTTTCCTCGGAGAGAACGGAAACGGCTAGATGCGCCCCGGCGGACCATCCCGAAACAAATATCCGGGAGACATCGGCACCGAAACGCCCCGCATTCTTACGAAGAAAATCCAACGCAGAACGGATTTCTTGGACAATTTCCGTCAGCGATGCATTCGGTGCGAGAGTATAGCCAACCGATGCCACGTGGAATCCCAAAGAAAGCGGACCCTTCGCCAAAAAACGAAAAGTTTCCTTTCGCCGCATTTGCCAATACCCGCCGTGGATAAAGACAAGGATCGGACTTCCTGGATTTCCCGGAAAATAGTCTATTTTCTCACGCGGAAGCGTTCCGTATGGAATATCCATCGTGTCCGGAAACGCTGCGGCAATTTCTGCGCTGCGAATTTCAAATCCTTCCAAGATTTTTGCACTTTCAAAAACTGCACGCGTATTGTCGTATGCAGCGTCCAAATCTTCTTGGGAAAATTCTCTATAGACAATTTCACGCATCAAAAACGACCATCCGGATGGGAGTCGGGTTGTAATCATTGCACGGATTGTTTAATTGTGCGCAATCCGAAAGCAAAAAAAGAACATCCATGTCCGCGCGCATTTCGATATACTTTCCCGGTCCCGAAATGCCGTCCGCAAATTCCAAGCGTCCTTTGTCGTCCAAAATGACCTTTGTGAAAAAATTCAAATTGCAGACCTGATCGCGCTTACTCATCCCAAAATCTTCAAGAGTCCGGACGAATGTGTCGCGACAACTGTGCATATATCTCGTCTTGTCCGTATAACGCACGACGTTTCCTTCGGCGGAGCATCCGCTGCCGAGAGTATCATGCTCTCCGCAAGTGTCCGCAATCACGGTGAGCATCGGATTGTCGTCGTTGGAACGAATGACCGTCCCCACCTCAATCATCGTATTCCTCTGTGCGGTAATCGTATTCGGAGCGCTGTAGCGTTCTGCCGTATCGTGGGCGTTGTAAATTTGAACGTCTCCGGACTGATTTCCTTCCACATCGATCAGTCGAAGAACCTGGCCTTTCCGAAGCGGGAGCATCTTGCCTTCGCCCGCATAAACGGTCACATCATAGACCGCTTCTTCCAATTTCCGATCGCTTTCTTTCAGCTTCATAGATCCTCCTCGTCCCAGATGAGCATTCTCACCGGAGTCGGGTTATACGCGTTACAGGGGTTGTTCAGTTGCGGACAATTGCTCACAACGGCATACACATCCATTTCCGCTTTCATTTCCACATACTTTCCCGGGCTCGAAATGCCATCTGCGAAATTCAAATTTCCCTGTTCATCAAAGGGAACGTACATGAAAAAGTTCAAATTGTTCACTTGATCGCGCTTGTCAAATCCAGGCTTCGCAAGCAAAACCTTGAGAAATGATTCACGGCATGCGTGCATGTAACGTTTGTCCAAAGCATAGCGGCACGTGTTGCTTTCGCAAGAGCATGCGCTCCCGAGCGTATCATGATCGCCGCAGGTATCCGCAATAACGGTAAGCATCGGATTGTCGTCATTTGAATAGAGCTTCGTGCCTACACCCACCAAACAATTCGACTGACGTTGCACAGTTTGCTGCACACTGTAGCGTTCTTCTGGATTTGTTGCGCTGATGAATAGCGTATCAACGGCCTGGTTTCCTTCGAGATCCAAAATGCGGAAAATCTGGCCTTTTTTAATTAAGTGCATCCAGCCCTCGCCTGCAGGCACATCTTCCGAATAGACGGCGTCTTCTTCCCGAAGGGAGCTTTCCAAATATTTCGTCACCATTTTGAAACCATCCTTTAAAGATTGTAATCTGCCGTATTTATAAATCCGCGTCCATTTTCTGGGCACCAGATGAAGCATGGATCATCTGCCTCCGAAAATTCGCAAGGCAAGAGTTCCACCTTGACAGGCTTCCGCAGATATTCCTTCGATGGATTCAGCGGGTGCATTCCCGTGTCGATAACGACAAGCGTATCCATTTCGGCGCGTAGTTCCACATAATCGCCGGGTTTTGAATTGTTTTCGACAAACGTCATCTTGCCGTCCGATGTCACCACGACTTTCGAGAAGAAGTTCACGAGTTCCGTAAAATCGCGTTTGGTCATTCCATATTTGCCGATTTCCACCAAAAGGGAATCGTAACCATTTTGGAAAAAATCATTTTGATAATGTTGATAGTCGTGCTCACCAAAGCGTTCCTTGATCAAGTTCGCATGCGTACAACCGCAAAGCGGATCATGCCAGCCGACTGTATCCTTGACAACGCTCAAAAGAATGCGTCCCATATCGCTGTAAAGGCAGCAATTCTCGGCAATGCGAAAGACATGTTGAATTTTCAAAGTATCGCCCAAGTTAAAGCGTTCCGTAAAATTCTTTGCGTTGTAGCAAAGGAGCGAAGCGTTTGCGCCGCCTTCCAAATCTGTAAGTCGGATTTTCTGACCGCGTTTCACAATGCGGGAATAGTTCCAGCCACCCGCAATCGTTTTTGAAGTCAAAACTTTTTCGTTTTCCATAGTATTTACCTCTTGTTGGAATTTTGTTGGTGAATTTTACTTGGTCGAGTTTTTCTTCCCAACCATGTTCACGATGTTAAACGTTTCCACGGGAACCTTGTTTTCCACCGTCGGATGAATCAGGTCTTCCACATACTTCCGCGTTTCTACGAATTGCGGAAGGAACAGGCTTTCTTCGTTCCGCGGACGCGGCACATCGACTTCTACAAATTCTTTTACCTTGCCGGGGTTCGCCTGGAGAGTCAGAATCCTGTCCGAAAGGAATACGGCTTCGTCCAAATCGTGCGTCACAAAAAGAATCGTGATGTCGATGTTCTTCCAGACTTCGAGCAAATATTTTTGCATTTGCGAACGCGTTTGTGCATCCAGAGCGCCAAAAGGCTCGTCCATCAAAAGAACTCGAGGTTGCGGGGCAAGCGCGCGGGCAATGGCGACGCGTTGTTGCATACCACCCGAAAGTTGCTTCGGATAGTATTCCGAATACCTGTCAAGCCCGACGATTTCCAGCCATTGCCTCGCCGTTTCTTCCGCTTCATCCTTCCCGAATCCCGACGATTCAAGTCCGAACATCACATTTTGCTTCACCGAAAGCCAAGGGAAAAGCGTGTATTTTTGGAACACCATTCCTCGCTCGGCTCCCGTACCGGAAACTTTCTTGCCGTCCAACAAAAAGCATCCATCCGTCGCCGTTTCAAGACCGGCAGCAATGCGAATGAGCGTTGACTTTCCACATCCCGATGGTCCGATGATCGAAAGGAATTCGCGACGTTTCACTCCAAAAGAAATTCCGTCGAGGACGCGACGCAAGCCGCCATCGCTTTCAGGAAAATCTTTCACGATGTTTTTCGCTTCAATAATGAAATCAAAGTTTTCCATTATTCTTTTCCTTCAATTCTTTTTCCGCTTCTGTCAAGCGAAAGGAAAATACGTAGTTCTTTGGAGCGGTTAGTTCCCGACGCAATTTCACGAGGAAACTCACGCGCCCATCTTCCCAAGCGAACAAGTCCTTTCCTATTCTTGAAAGAACAAGATCGCAACCGAGTCCGATGATTCCTAAAATGACAATCGCCGCATAAACGTTATCGAAATTCCGATACTTCGCTTGTTGATTAATGAACCAGGTAATGCCGGAACTCGTACCGACTACTTCCGCGACAATCAAATACGTCCAAGCCCAACCGAGCAGGATTCGCATATCCTTGTAAATTTTCGGCGCAATTTCTGGAATAATGACTTTCATCAGCACGCGTAAAGGAGACGCACCCAAAGTCCGCGCCGCTTCTGTCAAAGCCGGATCCGCATGACGCGTCGTTGCGGATAGCATCGGAACTTGTTGAAAAAAAGTTCCAATAATGATAATTGCGATTTTCGGGGCATCGTTAATGCCGAGAACAGCGACAGCGAGCGCCCCAAAAACCGGAGCTGGAAAATACCGAAAAAACTCGATAAAGGGAGCGGTCAGCCTTTCCACAAAAGGAATGGAACCGCTGAGAATGCCAAGAGGAAGTCCGACAAGACTCGAAAGGAAAAACGCTAGGAAAACGATTTTTATCGAATGCAAAATACTTTCGTAAAACCAGACGTCCCCATCGCGTTTCGGCGGCGTGCGGAAAGCGGTCACCAGCGCTTTTGCCACAGAATGGGGAGCCGGTAGATAAGCGGGATTCACGCGCACGCCTTTCATCGGCACCTCTCCCACTGCAAGCAAGTTCGCATTCTCTTCCTCAAAATTTTCCCTGGCGATTTCATCGCCCGGTTCGCAAAACATACTTCCGCCCGCACCCGTTATTTGAATCAGCGGATGATAAATAAACGGGATATAGCTTACCGCACACCAAAGCGCGAGCGGCAAGGCGAACGAAAGAATGGCCAAAATTATTCTTCCGCGCTTCCCGGCTTCCTTTCGTATTCCAATTGGACAGTTCATGTTTTACGTCCCGGGTTAATTTGTCTTTTCTACTTTCCGTTAACGAGCTTTTCTGTGAACGAAGGATTGATATAGCGGTTCACATCAACGTGTTTGTCATAGACTTTGTTCTTCACAAAGAATTCATCGACTCGTTTACTCGAACCGTAAATCGACCCGTAAGAAGAATCCTTCTTGTTGAAGAATTTGATCGATTCGTTCAGCCGCAAGAAACGCGTTCCGCCGATAAACTTCGCATATTGCGATTCCGGAACACCAACGCGATCCGCCAGGATTTTGACCATTTCCTTCTTGTTTTTAGGATCATTCATGTAGGCGACCACATCGTCCCACGCAGCAACGACTTTCATCCATTCGTCCTTGTACTTCATCAGCGATTCTTGCGAAACGGCCAAGACATCATAGATGATGCCCGGTTCGTCAGCACTCGTGTAAAGCTCCTTGGAACCCGTCACCTTCTCAAGTGCGTTTACGGAATGCGGAACCCAGGCAACAACTGCCGAGACTTCGCCACTTTCCAAAGTTTGGAGCGCTTGGTGGGTCGGCATGTTCACCAGAGTCACGTCCGATTCCTTGAGACCATTCTTCAAAAGGGCGTTGATGAGAAGTGCATGGGAAAGGCAACCGATTTCCACGCCGACTTTCTTCCCTTTTAAATCCTTGATGGAAGAAATTCCCGGAGCTCCAACAATTTTATCATTTCCGTTACTATAGTCATTTATCAAAATCGTCACGTTCCGTGCACCCGTTGCATTCAAGACCATCGCATCGCCATTCGCCACTCCAACAGCATCGACTTTCTTCGCGGCAAAGGCATCCATAGACGGCCCATATTCGAACCACTCGAGTTTTACATTCACGTCGTGCTTCTTGAAAAATCCCTTTTTGTCGGCAATTTCCCAAGCAGTCCAGCCAGGCCAATCGCTATAAGCAATTTTCAAGACCGGCTTTTCAGCGTAAAGTGTCGCCGCAAGACCCATGGCCGCGGCAAGAAGGATTTTTGGCATTTTCATAAGTACCTCGCGTGAAGAGTTTCTGCAGTCCACAAAGCAAAAGCAATGCCAAAATCGAAAAGTTTCCGTTTTTTCAACGAATTTCGCCGCTTTTTATTTTTTTTTCACTCCGACTTTATAAAAACTTTTTATAAAGTCCTGACAGATTTGTAGAGAGAAAAAACATTTTAGCCCTTTTCGTCGTTTTCCCAGAAATCAAGCATACTTTGTAAAACATTTTTATAAAGATTTTTCTCATTACGTTAAAATTTGAATTTAATAGTGTCCGCTAAAAGTTAATCAATTTCGTAGAAAAGTTATAAAAAAAGACGGTTCCCGATAATCGAGAGCCGTCACTTTTGGTATCGTTTTAAATAACCACAAATAAAAGGAACCAAAAGCAGTATGAAAGATAGCAACTTTAGCGGACAGCCGGTATTTTCCCAGATAATGAAGCTTATTCCCAAGAACCTTGTCCTGTCCCTATCTAGACAGAACGGCGGGGAACGCTATGTCAAGAAGTTCGATGCGTACCAGCATTTGCTTGTGCTCTTGTTTTCCGTCATGGAGCAGTACAAGTCCATCAATCAAATCTTGCTGGGGCTCGAAGCGGAATCGAGACGACTAGTCCACGCCGGACTTACGGAGATCCCCAAAAGAAGCACATTCGCTGACGCGAACGGACGGAGACCGGCCGCGATATTTGAACGGCTCTACCATGAGTTGCACAAGAAGTACGAGCACTGTTTAGCGGACAGCCGGGACTATTTTTGGTCCAAAAGGCTTTATGTCATGGACTCGACGACTGTCTCCCTCTTCACCGACGTGATGAAGGGTGCCGGCAGGAACCCGAAGCTGGGCAAGAAGAAGGGCGGAGTCAAGGCGCACACCGTGATGAAGGATTCGTCTGGAGCGCCGGAGTTCGTCATCGTGACCCCGGCAGCGAAACATGACAGCACTGAACTCAAGAAAGTCAAGCTTCCCTCGGAATCATTTCTTGCTATAGACAGGGCATACATCGACTACAAGTTGTTCGAGAGCTTCTCCAAAAAGAAAACGACCTACGTGACCAGGATGAAGAAGAACCTCAAGTACGACCATGTGTCGGACAACCCCGTTTCAGACAACATACTTCGGGACGAGAATGTCCAATTTCATTTTGTCTCCCGCAAGAAGGAGCGAGTTCACAGGGCCCGCATAGTCGAACATTATGTCGAGGAGACGGGAAAGACATGGCGGCTGCTTACGAACAACAATGAACTTCCTGCCAAGGAAATAGTCGAAATTTATCGAAGACGCTGGCAGATAGAAACCTTCTACCGCAGTCTCAAGCAGAATTTTCCGCTTCATTTCTTTTACGGAGACAGCGAGAATGCGATCCGGATACAGATCTGGATAGTAATGATAGCTAACCTGCTGACAGCCATTGTTCGTGCGCAGACAAAAAGGAAGCTGAGTTTCTCCAGCACGGTTCTGCTGATACGCCAGTGTGCAACCTACTACGTAGACCTGTACAAACTCCTGGAATCTCCAATAAAGGCTGTAAGGGATGCATACGTCGGTGGACTCGCTCCACCGCAATCACAGCAGTCATTCCTGTCCCAACTGAACTGAGGGGGGGCTCGTATTTTGAAACAAGTCCCGTTTTCCTTGAAAACGGGACGTTTTGGGGATTATGAATTCATGAATTAAAGTTTAGCGGATAACAATAATTTGAATTTATCTTTTAACCAAGATGTCCTCCAATTCCATTATAAAAATCAAACAGCAAAACATTTTGCAAATCAAACGGGCACTCATTGCGCTCGGTTCTGCGACAAAACCCGAAATCGCCAAACACACGGGATTGACAGTCGCCACTTGCGGAAACCTGCTAAACGAAATGGCCAAATCCGGAGACGCTGTAGCGGAAAACCTGCGATTCTCCAATGGCGGGCGCCCGGCACAAGCTTACCGCTACTGCGCCGAGAAAACGCAATTTCTCAGCCTTCTCGCCATTTCCGAGAATGGTACGGAAAAAATCTACTACAGAGTTGTCGATGTCGCTGAAAAAACGCACAGCCAAGGTTCCTCCCTCGTCCGCCAAGTGAATCTTCCCACCTTGAAAAAAATGGCAATGGGAATTTTGAAAAAGAATCCGGCTATCCGACTCGTCACCCTCGGCGTTCAAGGCTGCGTCCACGAAGGAATCGTCGCCTTTAGCGATTTCCCCGAATTAGACGGGCGCGCAGTCCAAAGCGAATTAGAAAGCGCGCTCAAAATTCCCGTCTTCGTCGAAAACGACATGAATTCCATCGCACTAGGCTACTCGCGCGTAAACCAAAACGAAAAAGACATAGCCATTCTCTTTTTTCCAAAAGGCAACCCGCCTGCCGGAGGATTTCTCGTCGATGGGAATATCGTCCGCGGACATTCGAGTCTTTCCGGCGAACTTTCCTATTTCCCCTTCCCCTTTCCCAAAGGGAGCCAGCGGCGATTTTTCGACAACGCAAAGCGAGCACTGCCCGGCATCTTGCAAGTCGTCCAAGCGACAATCGTCTTCTTCGACCCCGCAGTCATTCTTCTCACCGGCAGCCTCTCGGAAGATCTAAAAAAGCTGAACTTTGAAAAACGTTTACAAATGCGATTCGCTAAATCAAAATTGCCCAAGCTCCTCATCCAGCCGAATACGCAAGAAGAATACTTTGCCGGAATTGCGCAACTATCCATTCAAAGGCTTTTAAAAATCTGATCGGGGCTTGTTTCAACATTTTTGAACGAATTTGAAAATCGATTCACATTTTTGGATCGATTTTTTTTTGCATTTCTCTTTATTTTTTCTCTCCGCAAAACTACTTTATAAAAGGTTTTTATAAAGTCAAGAGGTTCCTAATGAAACTCGACATCCGCTCATTGCTTTCTGCCTATCGCGATGGATCCACGACTCCCGAAAAAGTTATAACCGAATTAAAGAAAAAAATCGCTGAAGCGCCGGCTTCCATTTGGATTTCGCATACTTCCGACGAATCCCTTTCCCGCTATCTGAAAAACCTGCATTTGAAATCTCCCC
The DNA here is from genome assembly GCF_002300445.1 of Fibrobacter sp. UWS1. NCBI lineage: Bacteria > Pseudomonadati > Fibrobacterota > Fibrobacteria > Fibrobacterales > Fibrobacteraceae > Fibrobacter > Fibrobacter sp. UWS1. Next base: position 4,469 of record NZ_NSGW01000002.1, on the reverse strand, counting down.
GCGATCTTCCGCTCTACGGAATTCCCTTCGCCATCAAGGACAACATCGACCTCGAAAACTGCGAAACGACAGCCGGCTGCCCAGCATTCGCCTACACCCCAAACCGTTCCGCAACCGTCGTGGGCAAGCTCATTCGCGCAGGAGCCATTCCCCTCGGCAAGACAAATATGGATCAATTCGCCACAGGTCTTGTCGGAGTGCGTACTCCCTACGGCGCAATCCCCAACCGATTCGCTCCCGAATACATTTCTGGAGGATCTAGCAGCGGGTCCGCAGCAGCACTCGCCTATGGACTTTGCTCTTTTTCCCTCGGAACGGACACGGCAGGTTCCGGGCGCGTCCCTGCGGCATTCAACAATCTTTATGGCGTGAAACCGACTTGTGGACTTTTAAGCACAAAAGGAGTCGTCCCCGCATGCCGAAGTCTTGACTGCGTTTCTCTCTTTGCGCTCAATTTAAGCGATGCAAAGCGGCTTCTCGAAATTGCAAAAGGCTATGACGAAGACGACGATTATTCGCGAAAAGCTCCTGAAAACTTGGCGCATCTTCCGGAAAATTGGGCGTTCGGCGTTCCCGAAGAATCGGAACTTAATTTTTTTGGAAACGAAAATTATCGGAAGCTCTTCGAAGACTCCATCACAGCTGCGGAAAAAGCCGGCGGAAAAATGCGACGAATCCATTTTAAACCTTTTCTCGAAGCGGCTCGACTCTTGTACGAAGGACCTTGGGTTTTTGAACGGCATTCCGCTGTCGGAAAATTCATCGAAGAGCATTCCGCACAAATTCATCCCGTGACACGCAAAATTATTATTCCTCCATCAACGCCGCATCCGTCGCAAATCTTCGACGCATTTCACAAACTGCGCCACGCAAAAGCTCTTGCCGACCGGGAGATGGATCAAGTCGATTTTCTTATAACGCCAACCGTCGGCACCTGCTACAAGACAGCCGAAGTCGAAGCCGATCCGATCCGCCTCAACTCGAATCTCGGATACTATACAAACTACATGAATCTCCTCGACTTTTCGGCGCTAGCCATTCCTGTGGGATTTGCGGGGAAGTTGCCATTCGGTGTCACTCTCGTCGGTAAAGCCTTCGCGGAAAATGTCCTTTTCTCCGCCGCAGAAAAGCTCCGTTCGTTCCTAGCGCCCAAAATGGCGATTGCCGTTTGCGGAGCGCATCTACAGGGAATGCCTCTTCATGGGGAACTCGAAGACGCCGAATTTCTAGGGACCCAAAAAACTGCTGCGGAATACACCATGTTCGCCCTTCCTGGGAACATTCCCAAACCAGCACTCGTCCGTGCGGAAAAAGGCGGAAGTTCCTTCCATGTAGAGCTCTACGCGCTCCCAGCGGAAGAATTCGGAAAATTTATTTCCCAGATCCCCGCGCCACTCAGCATCGGGAAAATCCGCTTGGAAAACGGAACGGAAGTTTCCGGATTTTTAGGAGAACCAATAGTGCAAAAAATCGGCAAGAATATTTCCGAATTTGGCGACTGGCGAAAGTATTTCCTCAGCCTTTGAATTGCCTGTCAAACGAAACCGAATTTTCCTTGCGACCGTTCAAATTAACCAAGCGCGAAGGATTAAAGCGTATTCCGTTGCTTTGCGCAAATTCTGCAAACCTGTCCGCATTTTCAAAAAGCTCTTCTAAGCTCTGGCTTGTCAATACCCGCTGCCGAAATTCCGACGAGTCCGGTTCAAAGCCCTTGCATAGTCTGGCCGCCAGCTGTTTCAATCGCCCAAGCATTCCAAAAGGCGAAGATTCGCATCCTTCCGCCATCAATTCGTAATAAATTTTGAAAATACCACAAGCTTCTTGTGCGGACACATCCCGCGCAGGTTTGCCTTCTAATGCGTCCGCAATTTCACCAAAAAGCCACGGATTGTGCAAAGCTCCTCGTCCAATGGAAACTCCGCTAATCGCATATTTTTCCAATTTTTCAAGAGCGGATTGAACGCTGGAAACATCGCCGTTGCCGACCACAGGAATCCTTGCCGCAGCAGCAACTTCGCCAATCAAGTTCCAGTCCGCAAAACCGTTATACCCCTGCACTCGTGTTCTGCCATGGACCGTCAGCATATCAGCCCCTTCCGCTTCTGCAATTTTCAAAGTTTCCATGACATTGATGGAATTTTCATCCCAGCCGACACGACATTTGAGCGTCATCGGAATCGCTATCGCCTTTTTGACTTCCGAAAGAATTTTGGCCAGTCGCGGCAAGTCCTTTAAAAGCCCCGCGCCTCCGCCTTTTCCAGCGACTTTTGGAACAGGACAGCCCGCATTGACTTCAATGTAATCGGGCCGCAAAGATTCAAGAACTTGAGCCGCATAAGCCATCCGCTCCGGATCCCGGCCAAAAATTTGAATTCCAAAGGGGCGTTCTTCCGGGTAAAAATGGAGCTGTTTGCGATTTTTCAAACAAACGGCGAAGTTCCATCTGTCGATACAAATTCCGAAACCAGAAGTCCCATTCGATTTCCGGACAAAATCCGACATAATCGGCGAAAAGGAGCGTCGGTCACGCCGGCCATAGGAGAAAGCACCGTACAGGGAGAAACGCCGACTCCGGCAAACTGAAATTTATTTTTCAACATTTCTTCACATTTATCCACGAAATAGCCAACAATTACAAGACAAAAAAAGAATTTATCTCGCAGCAAATGTAATTTTTTCGGCCATAGGTTCTTATATTTTGAACGTGACGAATAGAACAAACAAGATTTAATTCAATCGGTAAGCCGATCCACAGGCATTGTCAAAAACAAAGTGCGTGTTGTTGTGGAACAATTCCTGGATTTCGTGGGAGAATCCCTCGTCGAGGGAAATTCCATTGAAATCCGTGGATTTGGCACGTTTGCCAATAAAGTTCGGAAAGCACGTCCTGTGCGCAACCCTCGAACGGGCGAACCGGTATTTTTAAAATCCAGAACCATACCGACATTTAAATTTTCCGCGGAACTCAAAGCGGCTATCGCACGTTCAGTGGAACTTCAAACAGAAAAAGTTTCCACAGCAAAAACAGTCTGACACCAAGACAATCGGCGAGCTATCGTTTTAAATAAACAGGGCGACTTCTTCCGGAGTCAAGTTTCGCCATGCGCCTTTTTCAAGCGAAGAGTCCAAGAGCAAGGCCCCAATCGAAATCCGCTGAAGCTCTTCCACGTGATTGACACGCGGCAAACATCCGGCGCACTTCGTGATACACGCCCTCTGCAATCGAAATGCGCACGAGTGTATCAGAAATTTTTCCAATTTCCGAGCAATGAAAGGCTTCTTTTCTCCTTTCAACAATACGCCTTCTTTCAAAATCCGAACTTGCGCCTCGTAATCGGACGGGCCAGCCGCGCTTCATAAGTTTTGAGCATTCCTTTTTTCGACTTTCCACCCGATGGATAAACTGCCCCTGATTGAAACAAAAGAAGACGTGAGTTCCGCATCCAAACGCCCAACACAATTCAAACCCATTTCAATCCATCCGAGAAGCAAGTCAAATACGGATTCATGGTCTCTTGTGATGCTGCATTTCATATCGCAAGGTTTATTCATCATCAAATACAGTTCTTCCCGGTCGAAACCTCTCACCATTGACCTCGAGGATTCCGGTTTCTTTCCAACTCTTCAAATGATCTTCGATATTCTTCCGCGATGGCAACCAATCCAAAGCGCACCATCCCTACAATTTTCCGGGTTCCAAATCCCAAGCGGGACAGCAATCTTTCTACGGTTAATTTTTGCATACAAATCTCTATTTAAGGGAAGATAAAAAAACGAACAATCCAACGCCGCCAGAACACAGCCGAACGCTATCCGATTTTTTCGATATCGCCGTCGATTCCAAAAATAATACACCTCAATTCCGCAATCGTTTTAGCACTGATAAAAATAAATCCCAAAATTCTAGCAATTGAAAAAGAGGCTACAAATCCGCCTTCAATCCTCAAAGGCTTTTCGCCCGTCCAATCCGCAAGAAAAATCCAATTTTCAAAAAAACGGGACAATTCCACTCATCGCATTCAATCCACCGACCACATAGCCCATTCGTTCATAGTCCTCATTCCAACGGATTCCCTCCACAACAGTCGGCTCAAAGCGGCAATGAAATAAACGAAAAAACGACCGGCCCAAACGAAAAACGCCTTTAGAATTTTCTTTCAAAAACCGGTTCGACAATCAAGGTCAAAAATTCTCGATCCGAATTTTCTTTTTTGGCTTTTCTTCTTTTCGTTTTTTTCTCTTATCTACCTTTTTTTTGTCGCTGAAGTATTTTTTTCAGCAGCCGAATCGCTCTTCTTTTCAAAAAGAAGCGGGCTGCAATTTTCACCGGCATCAAGCGGACGCGTTGTCTTTTCTTCCGACAGGGATTCCTTCCATGGATTTTCGGAATCGAAATCGTCCTTTTTGCTGCCAGCTCTTCGAAATCCTCCGGCAATTTCAAATCCGAGTCGGCATCTTCCTCGGAAATC